>NZ_CP131608.1:0-1497612 GCF_030685555.1 Candidatus Photobacterium acropomis
GTCAGAAATAAAGATACGGTAATCTTCGACTTCACCATCGTTGGCTTCACCTATTGGTGAGTTACAACTGGTGTCAGTTGAACAGGCACGAACCCGAACGTAAGAATAACCAAGGCTTGCACCGGCAGGTACGGTTATCGCAGCCGTATTTATTCCCTCTGCTGCGGTAGCATTATTGATGATCTGCTCGCCCGCATCATCCCAGTCACCATCTAAATTCCAATCAACCCATGCGTACACCTGAAGACCATTTAAGGTCGTATCGGGATCTTTGGTGAGGGTAACATCAACATTGACAGATTCTCCCGGCGTCCAATTGGCTGGGAAAGTAACCCCATCTTCATCGTCGATATTATTCACATCATCTGCGTTCGCGGTGAGGTTTTGCATCACAGTCGCGGTATTCCAATATTGGGTTTCTTCATCCCACGCTGTACCTAAAGTGATATCTACCTGTGTATCAGCATCGGTATCCGCAAGAATATGTGCCGCGCCTTGGTTACTTAATAATGTCTGATAATCTTGTACTGCAATACCTGAGGTCATGTCTGGAGCATCACCAATGTCTTTCGGCTGCGCTATTTTACAGTCACCCGCACTGAAGTTAATCGTCCACCAATATTCTGGAATATCAACGTCAAATGAGAAGGATTGGACCGTGCCTTCAATTAAGATTGTACCGTTGGCACCCGAACCACCACGAGGAAACTCAGCGGCTTGAATAACCCGTGGAGAATGTTGCAAGGTATCTGGGCTATAGATTACACGGACATCCGTATCAAATGTCATGGTTGGTCTTGTCGTCCCAGCACCGAATGAGTAGAGATTCATAATGAGGTTAGTCATTGGCTGGTCGAAGGTGACGGTATGTGTGCCTGCATACTCAAATCTTGGCGTGTATTCAGCAGCATCGTCTGTCGTCGGGTGTAAAAAATAATTTGGGTAATTCCAAATATTCCCATTAGCCGTTACTAGGTTCGGAGCAATCTCAGATGTCACCGTAAAACCGACACCTTGGAAAGTTCCAGGGAAGGTCGTGCCTCCTGCGCCAACTTGATCATAGATACCCCATTCGTTGCCTGTGCCTTGTGAGCACTCCAACACTGACAGTTGATGATCTTCCACTTCACCATTGGTGGCAATTCCTCCAACGCTTGCCGTCGTCAAACCATCACTTGCAGGTGCTAAACGAAAACGCAGGTTATATACGCCATAACCAATAGGTGATAGACCAGACCAAGTGATCGGATAATCCGTCAAGGTGTTATTTGATGGTACAGTTTGGAGTTGTGCTTCAGATGCTTCAAAAGTGCCGTTTTGATTATGATCAAGCCAAGCAACCAAGGTGGCATCTGCGCCTGTGTTATTAAAGACTTTTGCCGTTGCCGTGTAGCTTGTTTCTCCCAATAATAAATCAGGCAATGAAATCCCTAACTCATCTGCACCTGTTGTATCATCCAAATTGGCTAAATCGCTGGCCGTTGAGGCTTCCCCATCCACATCATCTGCTCCTAAATACAAAGTGGAAGATTGAATGTGCTTAGGTCCACCTTCGGCAAACTCGACTAAATAACTATCAGGCGCATCACCACCGTCCATATCATCGGGATGAAGGATTTGAATCAGATGATCTTCTACTTCCCCATTCATGACAATGCCGTAAGCTCGATCATCACTGCCTAATCCATCAGCATCTGTTAGTGCGGTGTCTGATATACGAAAACGCATATAACTATCAGCCGTGACTAAGGTAAGTCCTGTCCATGACAAAGCAGCACTACCATCAGCAAATGACGATGTATCATTACAAGCTGCAGATGCATATTCGGTGACTTCAAAATCACCATTCGCATTCGCATCTATCCACCCATGCACCGTTGCGCCATGATCACCACTGCCCGCACTGAAATCATTACATGCGATGGTTGTTGAATAAGAGGTTTCATATAACAATAAGGTTGTACTGAAAGCATCTTCATCATCTGGGACTGCACCTTCGCTGTCATCATCACTGGCATTATCGTTAGCATCAGTGCCATTACCGAAAGCATCTGTGTCAGAATCTGGGGCAATGCTGCCTAAATAAATACTATTATCAATGGAATGAGCCGGACCATTTGAGGCGGCACGGGTACGGTAATCCCCCATTGTGACGCTGACTGTTGCATCTGGCGCATCACCATAATCACATTCATTACCATTGGTCGCGGCAAAACTGGCACCACCGAAAATATAAGCTTGCGCAACAGGATCGCTCCAATGGGTAGTATGAGCAAAATAAATGCCATTATTGGGGTCTAACGTGTAATTCCCTGATATCACAGGCGATGATTCAATAAAGACACCATTATCGTCCAATGCAATCAACTGCATAGTTACACTATTATCACTCTGCACCGCCATTTTAATGCGATAACGATTGTACGTTGTTTTCACATATCCAGCGGAAGACGACATGGTCGTCACAGACGATTGATTATAAGAAGCTATGGTTGGGCTAGTGCCATTCCACAGCGCATGAACACCAACGTATAAAGCATTGTCTCCCGTCAACACGCCATTCATATTAACGTGGTCAGTCAACCAGAAAAGTGAGTCACCATCACCTGCACCATTTGCCGGACCGCCATTCAAATTTCGGATACGGAATTCAACATCAATGTTAATCGGGTAGGTAAAGCTTTCCCCCGGAGCCAGAACTTCCAATTCAAATCGCTTAGCCGGTGCTCCATCGTTTGTTTGGGAATACAATTCATCGCCAACCACACTCGTACCATTAAAGCCATCGGCAGGATCGTCGTTATAATTAGGTAATTGAGTGATCTCTTCCCCTGTTGAAGCTTGAGAAGAAACACTACACAAAAATTGAGGTAATGACGGTTCAATCTGAACAGTAAGAATCTGATCTTCTATTTCACCAAAGCCGCCGTAACCATAAGAACGGGAATCTTCCTGCGAACCAGTGGCTGAATCAGATAAAACTTGATCACTAATACGTGTGCGAATGTAATAATTTTCACCTGAACTCAGGCTTGGCAAATTCGTCCATTGCATGATCGTATCAAGATTCGTGCTACCTGTTGGAACAACAATGACATCTCCAGTGCCCGTACCACCTTCAACAAATTCATCTCGATCAAATGTACCGCTGTTATCCCAGTCAATCCACGAATAGACATAAGCATCTGCGCCTGAGTTATTATTAACTAGCTGATTATAAGTAAAGGAAGTACTGGTTTCGTAAAGTTGAGTGACACCTAAAGCATCTTCATCGTCAGTACCTGTAGTGTCGTCCCCATCAGCGGTTGCTGATTGTGTTGCATCACTTTCATCATCTGGGGCAGTTTCACCAAGGAAAATAGAGGTTGGAACGGGGTTGTAATGAAAAGCACCAATATCACTGGATAAGGTTCGGTAATTGCCAATACCGCTACCTACGCCGGCATCTGGTGCATCGCCATAATCGGAATCAGGATTACTTGCATCTCGCCAATCTACATCACCACCAGTAAATACATCACTGTCTAAATCAGGAAAATTGTCAGTTTGGGTATTATCAAAAGTACCATTAACATCCGTATAGTCATCAGCAGCTTCATAATTGCTATCTAAGCCATTGAGACCCACTGTACCTGATAAAATTAAACCCGCTTCATAAGTATCATTGCCACCTTCATCGTCAGAATCCAGATCTCGGTGATCAGGGTTATCAGTACCATCAGTATTTTCAGGTGTTAACCCCGCACTTAATGTCGGATCGGTACTCCCAATATTGGCATCATAAGCATCGTCTAAACCATCACCATCAATATCATCACCGCTTGGAGGTATGTATCCCGTTGTCGATTGCGCTTCGATATTATCGGGAATCCCATCGTTATCACTGTCTAAATCTAGGTGATCAGGATTAACATCACTGTCAGTTTCGTAGTAGCCACAATAGTCACTCGATGTGTACAAACCCACTTCTCGAATTTGGAAATTAGGTGCCGCCCCACCTGCCCCAGGGCCTGTCCAAGGTGCTTCAATCACAAAATAAGCAATATCTTCATATTGTTGGCTGAATGCATATTGCACGGTAATAGTGCTGTTGGTTGATAACCCTGTAAACGATTCTGTCGCTATAATATTATTATCACTATCATATAAAATAACATCTGCCGCACGAATACCATCCCCCTGAACGCCATAGTCATTCGCTAATGCAAAACCACCAGCAGTCAATGGAGCCTGTAAGTTAAATGTCAAACGAATAGGTATATTGATATCAGCCCATGTAAAAGGCTCCCAACCATTTCCTCCTGTTCCAGAATCATCACCATCTATCCATTCTTCAGGGGCTGGAACTGGGCTCGCAGCGACACCTTCAATGCCTACACTGGAAAAATACGTTGGTCCCATATAATTTGTTCCAGCAGGAACACAAAATGCGGCCTCAACTTCATCGATGATCCCATCACCATCATCATCGATATCGACAGCATCCATCACACCATCATCATCCGTATCAGTGGTTACGGGATCATAGGTAGCAGGATCGTAAAGTATTTCAGAATAGGCATAATAGCGATTAGAAAGAAACGAAAGTTTAAACTGTGCAGGGTGTGTTAAATACTCTAACTCCCAGTCACCACCTTTGAAATGACTTCCTGTCGGATCAATAGAGGCTGCCACAGACACGCCAGTATATTCAGCAAACTTACGAACTAATATTTTGCCTTCATCTGTTTTCGCAATATCACAGCCCAATATATTAATGTGTCCATTCTTATCGAGCTGTTTACCCAATGCCATTAATAATGGCTTATATTGCTGAATATTTTTTAGCGTAATATCATCTTGACCTATGGTGATTTTTCCAACCTCACCATGAGAAAAAATATCAAGGATCTGGATCCCTTTTTTGCTTTCTAAACTGAATACCAATTGTTCAAGATTATTAAACTCAACAATGGGAATACCATATTCTTGAAAATAAGACTTATTGGTTACTTGGCTATCAACCACCGTTAACTTCTGTGGTTCACCTTTATTTAATTTCGATAATAGATATGTAAATAAAATACTACCAATGAAAAGTAATATTAATATCCAAATCCCTGTTCTTATTTTCATGACCACAATTTATCACCATTGTAGAAATAAATGACACATCGTTTACGCAAGTGTTAAGCCAAAAAAAACACTTTAAAATAAGTCAATTACTCAACTTACTTTAAAGTGTTTAGCATTTTTTTTATTTTGCATTGCTATTTAATTCTTATTTATTAGCAATTATTTTATTTAACAGTCACACGGTACGTCACATAACCACGTTCTGACGGTGCTAAAATACCACCAAGTTGCCATTCAATACCGCCGTCATAACCCGCATCATTCGTTCCATCAGCAGTAAGCACATTACATGACACGATACTCGCTGGTAGTGATGTTGCAGGAGCAGTACAACTCACCATTTCCGTTAACTCGGTAAATTCAGGCACACTGTCAAATAATTTAATAGTATCAATATCACCACCACCGTTATTAGTGAAGTAAATAGTGTACTCCAGTACATCTCCGGGTCTGGCTTGATTACTACGGCTTTCCACATCATTTTGGGTGATATTTTTCACTGTCTTCTCTATTTCCAATTCACCCGCACCACTGAAACTGACCCTAACGGTGTCAACATCACTAACTTGATTCGTTTCTGTGGTATTAGCAAAATCAATATCCGCAATGAGTTGATAGTTATATACGCCATGCAGTGGCACATTGGCTGGCACATTGACTTTGACAATCAGACAAATTTGAGATGTTGTATCAACACTCATTGCTGTCGGATTGGTAACGACACCATCCACGCCAGCATCCAATTCACCGTTACAGTTAGCATCAAAGTACAATACTTCACTCCAGCCATAACCACTTGGTGCTGCTTGTTGATTAGCAATAGTAAAGCTCACATCACCTGAAGTGTTCACATTGTATTTATGGCTAAAGAATACAGGAACGCCCGGCTCAGTTTCGGTGTAGTTATCAGGCTCTAGCGTTGGCATCGTCACTTTACCAAAGTCGATATTGGCTAAATAATCACCCGCACTAGCATTGACAATCATTAGGCTATCAGTCAATAAGCTATTCGTCACTTTACCCACTAAACCTAAGGCTGGATCTGTCACATCCGCTTCTGATATATCTATCCACGCTGCTTGCGACACCACTTCAACAATAATATCTTTATCAGCAAATTCCACCCCTAGCACTAATGTATAACTACCATCACCAGCCGTTAATGTACGCATAATTTCTTGTCCTGCCACATAACCAGGAATAGCCACATCGTTATAAATCGCCCTAACTACGTAATTAGCAATCCCGCGTTCAGTACCTTCTTGAATACCATTATGTGCAGTCACACCACCGACACCGTTATCTTCAAATACAGTACCTTCTAATACAATTTGGTTGATCAAGTTGAACATGTAGTCTTCAACTTCACCGTTATCAACCGTACCTAGCGGTGAATCACACAGCGATGGCGCATCACACACACGGAATCGGATGAAGGTGTCACCGTTATACCCTGATGTGTAAGCCGCATCTAATGTGACTGGAACATTATTGAGTCCACTACTCACGGTGTAATCGGACAGTACTGCTTCACCAGTATCGGTAAAGTCACCATCACCATTTAAGTCAACGAAGATATTGAGATATGAACTGTTACCGTCTTTCTCAAACACGGTGATAGGTAATGTGGTTAAGGTTGAAACAATGATATCGGCTGGCATATTAACGCCATCTTCATCATCTTCACCTGTTGTATTATCACCCGTGGCATCTGCACTGTAGAAGTCATATAAGTCAGGATCCCACACACTACCTAAGATCAGATCTGGTGTACCTGAAATATCAACATCGACATTGCGGTGACCCGCTTCACCATAGCTTTGCGGCGCATCACCCTTATCAATACTGGCTATACAACCTGCCATGTCATGGAAACCAACACCTGAATAGCTACTTGGGATAATGTAAGAAGCATCACCATTAATGGTGTTAATACGGTACATTGCAACACGATCATTTAAATCGTAGCTACCATCGCCATCAGTATCATGATCCCCTGTTAGCGTGATGGCATACAAATGATTCAAATCATCCGTCGCTACCGCACCAGTCCAATAATTTGGAGCCTTCGCACCATTAAAGTTAAGCGGCTGACTTGTTACGGTATTTGCGACCGGATCATAAGCATATAAGGTTGGTGTCGTTGGCTCCGTTTCCGCACCACTGGCTTGGAAACCATTCCCCGTTAAATCTACACCATAGATTAAACCATCCACTTCTGATACCGCCCAATCAGAGCCAATCCGGAGTGCATTGTTATTGATTAATGCGGCTGGAATAGGTTTCGCACTGTATGTCATTTCGAACAGATTAATCGTGATCAAACTATCCCAACGATTATTAGTGATGTAATAGAATTGATTATCTCGTGAAATGGTCCCCATATTGGCAGGATATTTACCACCAATATTGGACGGCAGTGGATCCCCAGCATTTACCGTTACACCACCACCAGCAAGGTCATTGATGGTATAAGTACCATCAGAGATGATTTCACCAAGCGATATAAAGCTAGTACCCGAAGTATCTGTCACCACTAACTCAATATTACCCGATGTATTACCCGCTTGGTTATTAAAGGTGGAGTACATTAATCCGCTATCACGGTCAAAAGCTAATGAGTTCAATAAGTTGTAGTTAACACCCGTCACAATGTTATTAAACTCAAAGGTGAGTGGTTGCACTGGTGTTACAGCAGAATAGCTGTAGTTCCCGCCTTCCGTCGTCGACTCTGTCACATAGAGCTGATCACAGGTATTCACTAAATTAAGGTTGGAAATGAAGATACGGTAATCTTCCACCTCACCATCACTGGCGGCTCCTACTGGGCTATTACAGCCAGAGTCAGAACATATACGTACTCGCATATAGGTATAACCGAGGCTAGCATTCGCAGGTACTGTGAGATTGTACGGTGTTTGTGCATTCGCAATAGCAGCGTTATCGGCTACTACTTGCTCTCCAGCATCTGACCAATCACCATTACGGTTCCAGTCAATCCATGCATACACTTCCAGCCCCGTTAAATCGGTGTCCGGATCGACTAAGGTCGTGATTTGAAGTGTTTCAGGATCACCCGGTCTCATAGTTGTGCTATAGACCACACCATCTTCATCATCAGGCGTATTAGTCACATCATCAGCGGTTGCAGACAAGTTTTGTAATGCGCCATCATCAGCATCGATTTCACTACCGAGAACAATATCGTTCTGATCATCTGCATCAAAATCGTAGAGCACATGCATCGCACCGTTATTCGATTTAGTGGTGGTGTAATCAACATTCGCTGTGCCTGCAGTGGTATCAGGAGCATCACCAAAATCATATTCAGTAAAGGTAATCGTTTGTTCTATGATACAGACCTTCTGTAAGTTCGTAGCCCCACCTGTTGCCCCTGTAAAGCCGTAATGCAGGTTGTTATTACCATTGAAATCATCGGCAATAAAGTCACGGACTAATGACTCTTTCAGTAAACCATCAAAGTAGTAATCAAAGGTTGTAGTCGTTGGATCCCAATCAAACACGACTTCATGGTATTGATTATCTTCAATGTTTCCTAGGTCATGGGTCTCAGCACCAATTAGCGTAAATGGCACAGATGCAGGATCATAAATCGCAGTGTGATCATTGGCTATATCAAGAAAACTAGCTCCATTTGCGTAGGTATCAAAATCAATTGTAATCGCAGGATCTAGCCCCTGAGAACCTAAGCCACCACCAGATAAACCAATCGCTTGGTTACCAGCGGCGGTATTTTGTAAGGTGAAAGTCACACCATCCGCACCCGCATCGTTATTACCAAGATAAATACCAAAGCGTAATCTAAATGGTTCTTCTAAATTAAACTTATCTGTGGTCCAGAATGCTCCACGTTGATTACCTGCATTAGGTGTAATAATGATTTCATTCGTGCTGTTATCAACAAATGAATTTGCACCTGAAACCATGGTAAATTGTGAGCCTAATGGTAAACAGCTCACGTCAGTTAAGGTCACAAAGTGATCTTCTACTTCACCATCATTTGAAATGCCCGTTATGGTGTTACAGTTACCCGCCGTTGAACAGTAACGCACGCGAGTCCAGAATTGTGTTCCGGTAAATGATGCCGCTGTTGGTATAGGCAGAATATTATTACCCGCAGTGACAGCCATATCATTGATCGATTGCTCGCCAGCTTGTCCCCAGTCACCACTGTTATCCCAATCTACCCATACTGAAATAAAGCCATCATTAGTCGCATCGACTTCAATATAGGAGCCCGCCATCTTGACGCCAGTATTAGCAATAGTGTTATAAAGCACAATAGTGGTGCCCGTTTCGTCATCACCATTACCTGTAGCCCCTGCAGGAAGGTTATCCCCATCAGCAACGGCATAATGTCCAGTATCGACATCCACACCTGTACCAATATAATTGCTACCAACATGGTGACTTGCTACACCACCTGCGGTAAATGACGTAGGTGCATCACCATAATCACGGGTTGATAATTCATAATCTTCCACTTCACCATCACCAGCAGACAAATCAATATCAGCTTGGGTTAAGGTATCGGTGGTTGTTCGTAAGCGGAGATAAATAATGTCGAGCCCACTATCATCTGCAACCGTGAAGTTTAATGTCGCAGAGCCATCAGATATCGCATCAACGTCATTACATGGCGCTTGAGCAAATTCTCCTATGTCTGACAAATCGCCATTCACATTAAAGTCAATCCAACCATAAACCATGGCACCTAAGTCACTAGTACCATCATGATCATTACAAACAACCGTCAGCGCTAACGAACCCGAACCGCGTAAGTAAGTTGGCAACACAGCAAATGCATCTTCATCATCAGGTACACCATCCAAATCATCATCAGTGGCATTACCGTTATCATCGATACCATCACCAAAACCATCGGTATCAGCATCACCAGGGACAGTACCTAGGTAGATATATGGACTACCTGTAGCATGACGTGTACCCATACTCGATTCTAACGTATTGAAGCCCGCACTTTCTGGCGCATCACCGTAATCATATTCAACATCCAGTGTGATTTGATAATCTTCCACTTCACCATCATCAGCTAGGCCATGTGGGGTTGAACAGTCGGTGGTATCACGACAGATACGAACACGTAAGTAACTAATACCTGTTAACACATCGCTCGGTACATTAAAGCTCAGCGTTTGATCTGTATCTTCATCTGCTGCGGTTAATGTGATTGGCGTTGCTGCTTCTGTTGCTACATCAAAGACACCATCTCGGTCAAAATCCAGCCAGCCGTATAACGTTGCATTAGCATCGGTATGTACACGTGTCGTAAATTGTACTGGCACTACCGGTTGTGCATTAACTATTACAGGAATTGTGACGCCATCTTCATCAGCCCCAATAACATCATCGTCGGTCGCATCACCGGTATTATCAATACCATCAACAAAACCATCCGCTTCTTTATCTGGCGCAATTGCACCGAGATACACTAATGGCGTGTCTTCAACGATGTGCATCGCCCCTGAACCTTCACCACTCACATCCACTCTGTCGGTGCCATAGGTATCTGGCGCATCGCCTAAATCCCCTAAACCAATCGCCAATAAGAAATCTTCGACTTCACCGTCATTTGCGCCCCCATCCCAAGTATTGGCAGATAAGCCATCGGTGCTTACACGCAAGCGCAAGTACGTCATGCCATAAGTTAAACCAATGCTGTCGAGCCCTGTCCAGGTTAAGGTAAATGGATCTTGATTGGTGCCCGTTGGTACGCTAATCGACTGGGCTTCTGAGGCATCAAACAAGCCATCTTGATTGAAATCAATCCAGCCCCATAACGTAGCATCAGTCCCTGTGGTATTGGTGGCTTCCACGATCGTGCTGTACTCGGTTGCATCAAGTGAAATTGGCAACAGAATATTCACCCCATCTTCATCATCAGGGCTGGTATTACTGTCATCACTGCGCGCCAGTAAATCAGGTGTAGCATCTTGTTCGGTATCCCCCACTTGATCACCTAAATACAAGGTGCTGGTTGCAATGTGATACGCCCCATTATTGGCTGAAGAGGTGTTATAGGTTTCAGGTGCATCACCATAGTCCCTATCGCCGACCACGATACGGTGATCTTCGATTTCCCCATTGGTGGCGGCCCCGAAGGAGCGGGGATCTTCATCACTGCCTGTGGCGGTATCGGCGAATACATCGTTGGTGAGTCGTAGTCGTACGTAGTACACATCACCATTTGCCAACGCAGGGATCGTCGACCAGGTTAAAGATTCCATTTGGCTGGTTGTGCCATTTGATACCGTGATGACACCCGTATCAACCAGTTCGTCTTTATCAAACGAGCCACTGTTATCCCAATCTATCCATGCATATAAATACGCATCACTGCCGGTATTATTGGTGACGATCGCAGCACTGGTATAACTGGTATCGGTAGTGGTTATCGGGGATAGCATAAAGCCATCTTCATCATTCGCCCCTGTGAGATTATCGCCAGACGCGGAACTATTTGGTGTTGCATCACCTTCAGCATCGGCACTCTCTTCCCCTAAATACAGATCTGCATCAGGGACGTGATAAGGCCCTAAATCGGTCGTATCTAAATTAAAACGAGTACGATAATTGCCAGTACCAATTCCAGCTCCTGTATCGGGTGCATCACCAAAATCAAGGCTTGGCGGATTTAAGGTAATGACATGATCTTCCACCTCACCACTCTCGGCATAACCACTAGGGGTATTACATTCACCTTCAGATTCACAGACTCGAACACGTAAATACGTTGCCCCCGTTAAACCTAAATAGGGCACGACTGTCTCTAGTGAATTTGAACCAATACTGACCGCTTGATCTTGAATGACGTGCTCACCGGCAGTATTAAAGGTGTTGTCGATATCAGCATCTACCCATACATTCAAATAACCATCACTGCCTGCGACCAAATAATCAATACTGGTGGACGATAAGGCGGTGATAGCGGTAGGTAATACCGTATCTTCATCATCGGTTGTGCCGTCAAGATCGTCACCATCCGCCGTTGCATTCGGGATGCCATCAAACTCTGCGTCACGCTCTGCCCCCAGCACCATGTTACTGACGTAACCACTCGTCCCCGTGATAACGTGTCGCGCTCCTACGCTGGCATCTAAGGTCAAATAGCTATCAGGTGCATCACCATAATCATAAGTACATCCACCTGCACCGATGCGCTCAACAGTAATGTCTGTGACGTTATAGTCATTATTACCCAACGCGTGATTGTGGTGCATCAACAAGGTCAATTCCATGTTATTGCTTGGTGCAATACCCTGAACAAATAACTGCTGAGGGCTGTCATGGCCTGCCGTCATGCTGGTTGCAGGTATGGTGCCTATAGAAGTGCTATCAAGGAAGACTTCAAAGTAATCATTGGCATTGGCTGACAAACGTCCAACCCACACATTGACTTTGATGGTATCACCTACACGGGTTTCAATTCGACGTTTTAACGTCACATCCCAATTCGTATCAGCAATCACATAAAAACCACGGGAGCGTGCAGACGCATTATTGGCGGTATACGGATCATTCTGTTCTAATCCATTGATTAACCAGCCTTCATTATTGAAGTCTCTGAAATCATGTTCAAAGAAAGTTTCACTGTTACACCCGCTAGACGTGAGCGATGACGGCGTTACCGTTATGACATGATCTTCCACCTCACCCAATGAGGCATAGCCCCCTGGGGTAGTTTCATCTATCGCATCCGTACTTGGCATAATTCGGGCTCGAACATAATAATCACCCGCAGTGATATTCAATCCTGTCCACGTAAAATCGGCATAGGTATAATTACCGCTATGTGGCACACCATCGTAAGTCTGCCCTTCATCCGCATCAAAAGTACCATTGCGATCCCAGTCTACCCACACGACTATTTTGGCGGTCAATCCAGTACCAATCACACTGCGCCCTAACACTTGAAGAGTGTATGTGGTATCACCAACGTAAAGCGGAGGCAATTGCAAGCCATCTTCATCATCTACGCCACTGCTATCATCACTGTTTGCACCCACACTTGGTACTGGAGACTCTGTATCTGGGTATATCAAACCAAGATTACCAGGCTGACCCATCAATAGGTTATTGGTTTGCACATGGTAAGGACCACCGCTGCCTAAGGATGTCATGTAAGAATCTGGCGCATCACCGCCATCAAAGATACCGCCAAGTACGCCAACAATTTGATAATCTTCGACTTCACCGTCACTGGCCTGCCCTGTTTCACTGGTCGTATCAATGGCATCGGTAGTAATACGGAAACGGGCATAATAAGTCGCACCATTGGCAATCGTGCCCGTTAGGTTGAAGGCAAGCACATAATCTTGCGCAGTAGTATTGGCAGGCACCACTTGTGTCACGCCTTCTGACGCTTCAAATTGTCCATTGCGATTAAAGTCAAACCAAGCAACCAAATTTGCATCGATTGTTTTATCGTTCGTGGCATTGACGGTAACTGTGAAGGTGTTATCCCCACTAAAGGCAGGACTGAGTGCAACACCATCATCAACATCGCCGTTGGCATCGGTATATACATACGCATCAGTTTCAAGAGTAGGGGCAGTGCCAAGATACACTTCGCCATTGTTAATATGGCGAGGACCATCAAATTGATAACTTGTCGTATAATCATTAACAGCTTGAGCACTGGATGTATCAGGCGCATCACCAAAGTCCAGTTCAACATCATTACAACTTGGATGAACATTATTCGGATCACTTACCCAATCATTACGAGCCTCAAACGCCGTTGGTTGCTTATAATACTCGTAAATATATCGACCATATCCTTCTCGGTTCACAGCATTACCAGAAGCATATATATTTGTGAAAAATTCTTGATTTTCACCCGACCCTAACCAGAAACCAGGCTGTGTTCTTGGGTAAGTATAACCACCATCACTTTGTGGATTCCACGGCACTAACCAATTTACAGCTGGGACATCATTACAAGACCCATCAACTATTGGTGTCGTATATAAAATACTCCGATTATCGAGACCTCTTAATATGTTCATCGTTGCTGTTGTTTGGATTGTTTCTTGTAATGATAATCCGCCAGCTGATGTTGATGGATGGAAACGAGGCATATACGTTGGCCCACTAAATGGTGATTCAGTCGCACCTAAATATCCAAATTGATGCGCTAGATATGCATTTAGGAAAACACCACTATCTGTCTGTCCTCGCTCAGATTTTGTTATCAATACACCACCGGCTTGATGATAATCCACCAACACATTCAAGTCTGCAGCTGACTCAACAGGCAAATTATTTCCAAAATTCGCACTAAATACGACCATTTGATAATCAAATAAATCATTGAGTACTAGATCAGCTGCCGTCGTCATGGTGAGTTGTTCATAGGTAACATTACCAGCGCCATATTGCGCCTCTAATGACGCGTTAACATGAGCTGGCTGATCTTCAGTTCCCGTATACCTTAATATTTGTAGCCAATGGAAAGTAACTCTATGTCCATGATCTTCCACTTCACCGTCTGTTGCTGCGCCTAATGCTCTCTCATCAACATCTGTTGTACCTATATTGTCAGGTTGGGTGGCGTCTAAATCATCCGTGGTTAAACGTAAACGAATTGCACTTGCACCAACGTCACCGCCATTCCCATTTGATAAGTTTGTCCAATTTAAAGTCACATTGGCATTATTGGTACCATCTGGTACCGCAACTGACGTCATTTCATCGGCTTGAAATTGCCCATCAGCATCATGATCCACCCATCCGTATAAGGTTGCTGCACTGCCTGTAGTATTAGTGACAGGAACATCCAACGACCAATTTGTCATTGAAGGCGAAAGAACTGGAATAGTAAGCGTGTCTTCATCGGCAATATTGTTTGTATCATCACCATCCGCATTCATGGACGGCTGACCATTAACTTCAGCATCTGCTTGTGTAGCACCAATATATAACACAGAAGTCGCAGTATGGTGCGCACCGTTATCAGCACTATAAGTACCGTAACTTGCTGGCGCATCACCGTAGTCATAAAAATTGCCATAACAGGTCGTTTGATCTAAAGCATATGCCATGACGTTATGCATGAAACGTTCTTGGTTGGTGTCTATCGCACCCGAGTATTCCCAGATCTGTCCTGGACCTTCAATGAACATTTCATCAAACATCATAATGGCACGATTACCCGCTCCGAGAGTGAATAAAGCTGGACGTTCAATCGCTTCACCATCAATGAAAGTAGCAAAAAGTTGGCTACCCGCAGGCAATGTCCCTTTAAGTACCGCATTCGGTCTTGTATTGATAATATTTGGTTGACCAATCATGTTACCAAATACCCCGTTATTTATCGGGAAATTTTTCACATCAATCGTTCTTTGTGTATTATCACTCAACATCGGTATTTCATCGACTGTCACGCCAAATTCTTGGAGTGTTGCCCAACCATGTTGATGATAGTCATATATTAGGACACCGCCTAAATCAACATATGCTTTTAAAACAGCCGCATTAACTCCACCATCATCTGCTGCCGTAACAATTTGATATTGGGCTCTCAATTCTTCTGCGGTTTGACTGATCAAAGCAGTATTCGTATGCATTATGTTAATGCTAGAAACACTATTATAAATCCCCGTAGTCCCATAATTCGTTGGATCTAATACCTGTGTTCCCATGAAATCAGTACGTAAAGAATAAACACCAAAGCTACCTATATTGACGGCATTACATGTTGTAGTTGGTCCTGTTGTACTAAAGCCCACCTCAATCAAATGATCTTCCACTTCACCACTGCCACCATAACCACCAACATCATTACTGGTTAAATTCAGATCACCTAAACGAATACGAATTGGATAATACCCCACATTCAGTGGCGTTAATCCTGTCCATGTCAGTGTTTTGCTGGTGTCCGCTGGAGCAACGGTTGCGCCAAAATGCTCTGAGGGTTCAAAGCTACCATTGAGATCCCAATCAACCCACGCATTGAGGTAAATATCTACCCCTTCTCCATTGGTGACGGCAATCGTTGTGCTATAACTGGTATCACCTTCCGTTGCATCCACAATGTTTGCGTCTTCATCATCACCCACTAAATCATCACCGGTGGCGGCACCGTTCATTTGATCAATAAGCTCTGTATCAGGCACAACCGCACCAATATGATGATGACCCTCTACCACATGCCAAGGCCCCCCTAAGGCCATCGATGTTTTATAGGTGTCAGGTAAATCGCCTTTATCAACACTGTTATTGATCTCTAATCGATAATCTTCCACTTCCCCTGATGTGGTTGTACCATAACTGCGGGTGTCTTCATTGGAGCCCGTTGCTGTATCATCAAGTAATTCATCTGTTAAACGCACTCGAATGTAGGTACTGGTCTCATTCACGCGACCATTCATGGTGCTCCAGAGCAAAATTCTTGTCGTCGTGCCGCTGTTCGGTGCAATGGTAAGCATGCCTGTATCAATACTTTCGTCTCGATCAAAACGACCATTGCGATCGAAATCTACCCAAGCGTATAAATAAGCAGGATTGGTCGTATTATTGGTAACGGTTGCTGTGGCTTCATAAGTCGTTTGTGTTGTCGACAATACGCCATAAGCCACACCATCTTCATCATCGGTGGCATCGTTGTCATCCCCAAGCGCTGTGGTGTCTGGCGATATGGCATCTGATTCCACATCGGTTGCATTCGTACCAAGGTAAAGATCAGTTGAAATACTATGACGCGGGCCATCGTCATTGAGTAAAGTGCGGTAATTGCCTACACCAACGCCAACACCTATGTCTGGCGCATCAGCAAAATCTTTATTTTCTTGTATTAGGTTAACTTGATAATCTTCAATCTCACCATCCCCAGCTAACCCAGTCAGAACATTACAATGATTTTCTATTGAGCATAAACGCACTCGCATCACGGTATTACCGGAACTTAAAGTTAATGCCGGGACGGTAACATCCAGTGAATTTGACCCCGTTACCACAGCCACATCTTGTAAAATATGTTCGCCATTGGTGGTAAAATCATTATCAAAATCCGAATCTACCCAAACATTGATGTACCCAGTGCCACCGGACACCACAAAATCAATGGATTCCGCCACATCCATCGTAATGATAGCCGGGATCGTGAGGGTTTCATCGTCGCCCTCTATATCATTGTCATCCCCTAGCGCATTGGCGTCAGGCTGACCGTCTGAATCAATATCTTTACCTGAGCCAAGAGCAAGGGTATCGACAGTACCACCAAATGCTTGGATTAAATGACGAGGCGCATCATCCGCTTTAAGCGTTGCGTAACCTGTAGGTGCATCACCGTAATCAAGATCACAGTCATAATAAATCTCAAAGAAGGCTTCACCATCGTAATTTACAGGCGTTGAATTTCTGAAAAGAAAATCAACGGTATCATTTTGATTGAATGACACATCGCCACTGAAAACTTGATTAAAAGTTGCACCATAATAAAGAACAGGACCAAGCGCTGTAACACCATTAACCACTAAAACCGCATCTTCATCACCTGATGTCAATCGACTGACTGAAATGGTGCCATCATAAGGCATCACCAAACGGTACCTAGTCACCTGCTCACTCGGATTATTTGCCGCCGTGTACCCATTATAAAATTGAACATTGGTATAAATGCTTGGCGTTAATTGATTTGTCCCTAATTCAATGTGCGTATCAGAATTGACACCACCAAAATCAATAGCTAATGAGCCATCGTTTAATACCGAATTTGCCGATAAAATACGCTCAGAATCTTGATAGTTATATTCAGCAAAAACATCTGATTCTCTTGGACCGACCCATTCAAACTGTTCTACAAAAAAGCCACCCTGCGCTGCAAAAGATTCATTCGCACTCTGGCTACAGGTATTTGCTGTCACAATAATGGGATTGAGCACATTAAATACATGATCTTCCACTTCACCTGTTGAGGTTGCACCACCGGGAGTGGTTGCATCTATCGGCTCACTGCTTGCCATTAACCTTGCGCGGACAAAATAATCCCCCGAAGAAATCGTCGGTGAAATGGCACTCCACATGACATTGACTGAGGTCAGTGTTGCATTACTGGCAAGATTATCGGTCACCACCGCTTCATCTGCATCAAAACTACCACTGCGATCCCAATCAATCCAGACCACTAATTTCGCATCAGCACCCGTATTGTTATACACATTTGCGATTAATTGATAATTCGTATCGCCATCATTAGCAACAGAGAGCTGTAACCCATCTTCATCATCACTGCCATTGGTATCATCCCCAGTTGCACTACTGCTGGCATACCCATCAACTTCAGCATCAATATTAGTTGTCCCTAAATACAACGTCGTTTTGCTACCAAGACCATGCGCTGCACCTTGTGCCGCTGAGGTGGTTTGGTAACTGTCAGGGGCATCACCGAAATCATGATCACCAATGTAAAGGCGGTGATCTTCAACCTCACCGTTGGTTGCCCCCCCGAGTGCTCGTTCATCTTCTGCGGTGGCGGCTCCTAAATGGGTTAAGGTATCGGTGGTTAAGCGGAATCGACTTAATGTATACCCCGTTGTAATGCCAGGGAAACTCGACCATGTAACGGCAATATCACTGCTTGTTGTGCCTGTTGGGACGGTAACACTTGCCATTTCATCAGCATCAAAGCGTCCATTACGATCAAAATCAATCCAGCCATATAGGGTGGCATCACTGCCGGTATTATTGGTGACATTCACGGTGGCGGTGTGACTGCTCGGAACGGGGCTGTTATCTATCGCAGGCAGAACCACGCCATCTTCATCATCACTGCTGTTAGTATCATCGCCATCGGCCATGGTGGCAGAGCTGGCATTGGCATCGTTTTCAGCATCCGGCATGGCAGCGCCCATAAAGAGAGTACTATTTAAGCCATGGTATGGGCCATTATCACTGAGGGTACTACGGTAATCGCCTGCACCAGAGGCGGTACCACTGGCACCATCTTCTGCATCACCAAAGTCAAACTCACCAATCGACACGGTATAATCTTCGACTTCGCCGCCGTTAGCAAAGCCGCCCCAATCGTTGGTGTTTAAGCTGGTATTGGCAATCCGAATCCGTAGCCCCATGGTGCCTTGGCTTAAACCACTTAGCCCGTTCCATGTCAGGGTGACTTTATTGGTGCGGTTATCACTGCCGGTAGGGTAATTATCAGGGCTGAATGTTGCGTTAGTGAAAGGCGTGCCATTGGCGGCAACATTGAGATCATCAACCACTTCATCGGCACTGAATCTACCGTCTTGGTTTTTATCGAGCCATGCCACCAGTGTTGCCATCGAACCTGACGCATTATACGCAGACAATTCCACACTGAATGACGTCGCACTGGCAGAGACTAATGGCAAAGGTTGATCTATCCCCGTTTCATCATCGGTGCTGGTGTTATCATCACTGTCACTATTGATGGAAGGGGTAACGGTAACATCACTATCAATGGTTGCTGCCCCTAAATAGAGGTTACTGACATACGCATGGGCTGGGCCATCGCTTAAAATCAAGGTTTGGTAACTATCGGGGGCATCCCCTAAATCGAGGTTATTCGCAGTTAAGAAATAGTCTTCCACTTCACCGTTAGCTGCAAACCCCAATGAACGCTCATCAATGGTGGCAGTATTGGTATCATCTTCAAGGATTTCTGTTGTGACACGTAATCGTACGCCATAAGTCTGATTATTCACGGTGGCAACATCATTAAGCCAACTTAATGAATAGGTTTGAGTCCCACTACTGGCAGGGATCAGTTGCACGCCATACGGTACTGTTACCGCTTGTTGAATGAGTTCATCGGGCTCAAAGCTGCCATCGCGATCCCAATCAATCCACGCATATAAATACGCATCTTGCGCTGAATGATTGGTTACCGACACATTGGCTTGATACCCTGCGCCATTGGTCAGCACTGGGAGCGCTTGCGTTAATAGCCCCTCCTCATCATTCGTGCCATCGAGGTTATCACCATCGGCATTCGTTGATTGCAATGAAACCGTATCCGCATCCGGTGCTACGTTCCCTAAATACAACGACGATAAACCATCAATACTGTGATACGGGCCATTATTGGCTAAATCGGTTTGGTAATTATTGGCGGCAGTGGTTGCCGACGTATCTGGCAAGTCACCAAAATCCCCGCCCCCCAATAACACGGCGTAATCTTCGACTTCACCATTACTCGCCGCACCATTAGAGTCCGATACAGTCAAGGGATCGGATGAAAAGCGAAAACGAATATAGCTACTACCCGAAGTTAAATACTGTAATTGTGTGGCATTAAAGGTGAACGTATAGGCACCATTTTGTCCATCTGCAATGGTCACTACTTGCCCTTCAATGGCATCGAACACACCATTACGGTTGGCATCAATCCACCCTGCGAGATACGCATCACTACCCGTGGTATTACGCACTGTCAGTTCAACAGGATAAGTCAATGCGCCTAGTGGAAGTGGCATTAATACTGACGTTATCCCATTTTCATCGTCACTGTTTGCATTATCATCACCAAGAGCATCACTGGATGCCTGCCCACTGACATCAGTATCAATGGTCGAGGAGCCTAAATACAAGGTCGTATTATCTTTGATGACATGGTAAGCACCACCTAAAGAGGGATCGATGCCATAACTGCTTGGCGCATCACCTAAATCGATATCATTCATCACGATTTGGTGATCTTCAATCTCACCACTTCCATCCCCTCCAAGCGAAGAGACTTCGGTTATATTTGTAACAGCACGGCTAATCAATCGTAAGCGTAAAAAAAGCGCACTGGCATTACTGGGCGTGATATTGTTCCATTCAAGCTCAGTATTTACTTGCGTCACACCATTTGGAATTTGAACAATTTGTCCTTCGCTTTCTTCAAATTGACCATTACGATTAAAATCAATCCAACCCACTAAAGTTGCTGTCGAACCAACATTATTAGTCACGGGAATATATATTTTATAATCTGTTGAAGAAGATTGGATCGGTAGTAGATTGAGATCGCTTTCATCAGGATTATTATCCGTATCATCAGCAGTAGCGGTCGCATTTTGTAAATTTCCCGAATCCAAGTCTGGGGCGCTATAACCAATATATAAATTACTATTAATAGTTTGATAAGGACCGCCATTACTGGCTAAGGTTTCAAAATTATCAGATCCCATCCCTATGCCCGTATCAGGCGCATCACCATAATCAAGATCACCATTAACAATAAAACTATGATCCTCTACCTCACCATCAACGGCTTCACCATGCCAATCTATATTTGATTCTGAACCATAACGAAAGCGACTATTAACAGTGCCAACAATCGAATTTAGCGATATAGGTAAAGAGAGTGATATCACATTGGCCGCAGGACTGAGATTTGTCGCAATTTGTTCATCGACATCATCAAAATCACCATCATCATTCCAATCAACCCAGGCATTAAGCACACCGGTACCATTTGTTGGGATATTTAAACTAACGATATCCCCAACATTAAAAACTTGTCCCTGAATAGCGATATTGTTAGCAATAGAGCCGACGAAAACACCATCTTCATCATCACCATTAGCATCGCTATCATCACCAGTCACATCCGTGCCGCCATTTGCCGTATTCTGGCTAAGCTGCTCAATATCAGCTATAGCAGCTCCCATATATAATGTTGAGTCTGACGAAGTATCATGTGCTGCATCTAAGTAACGGACATTATGATCACCATAATCACAATGCTCTGTCACTGCGACAGACTCAAACCCCATAAAAACATAATTTTGATCGCCAGGATCATTCGAGTGCGTAAAATGAACAAAATAGAGCCCTTGAGATAAATCCAAAGCATTCGGCTCTGTTTGTACCGGTGTTACATGAAGTTCAGTACCATCTATTTCATGTACAGACATAATAGATGTCATTGAGCCATCACTTTGAACGGTGTATTCAAGTGTAAAGTCTCTTGGCGTGGTCGATAATCCAACAACAGTACTACTGTATCCAGACCAATCTGCAGCACCTAATATTTGCGTATTTGTACCATTCCATTGCCCATCCATTGCAGCCCAAATAAATGGGTTATTACCAAATCCCCCCACATTCACATCAATATGGTCAGTTAAACCAAATAATGCATCACAATCACCACTATCTTCACAACGAATACGAAATTTATATTTCACTATCATTGGAAATGTTGCTGTTGCAGCATCACCTGGTGCTAGAATTTCGATTTCAAAACGCTTTTCATTTCCTCCCCCTACTTTCAATGCACTCGAAAATAATTCATCACCAACAATGGTTACTTTTCCTGCTGGAAATCCATCCGCAGGATCTTCGTTATAACCTGGCAGTGATTTAATATCAGCGCCCGTCGTTGCTCTTAATGCAGTAGAACAAGCTAATACTTGTGGGTAATTTAAATACGTATTAAAGGAATAAAGATCTGTGTTCTGAGCAGACATGACTTTTTTAGAACTTTGATACTCTAAATCCCAATCACCACCTTTTTGTGGGTTACCCGTTAAGTCTGTAGAAGCCGCAACAGACACGCCTGTATATTCAGCGATTTTTTCGATCAGTTGTTTGCCTTGTTCAGATTGCGCAACATCACAGCCTAAAACATTAATGTGGCCTTCTGCACCAAGGTGATGACCGATTTGCTGGAGGATCTCTTGATAAGCATCTATGTTGGCAAGAGTGAGAGATTCTTTTCCTAAAAATATCTTCCCATCTTCACCATGAGAGAATATATCAAGAACATGGATATTTTTATTCTCTTGTATTTTTAGTGCGATGTTGTGAATACTATTAAATTCAACAATAGGTATACCGTATTCTTGAAAATAAGACTTATCAGCGAGTTGACTATCAACCACCGTTAATTTCTGTGGTTCGCTTTTATTTAATTTCAGCAATAGATATGTAAATAATATACTCGTTATGACAAGCGATATTAAAAGAAGAATCCCTGTTCTTATTTTCATATTCACAGCCTATCACCATAATAAAAATAAAAGACATATGGCTAGTGCAAGTGTTAAGCCAAAAAAAAACACTTTAAAATAAGTCAATTACTCAACTTACTTTAAAGTGTTTAAGACTTTATTTTTATTTTGCGTCGTTATTTAGTTCTTATTTTTTTTATTCCCCACAAATATGCGATATACACTTTTTAGGCTTCGTGAGCGCGAATTTCACGTAAATAACGATAAATCGTATGAATCGAAATATCTAAACCTTTAGCCGCAATTTGTGCGCTATCTTTTAAGTCAAATATTCCAAGATCATGCAAACGCGTCACAATTTCACGGCTCTTTTTCGATGGTGGGATCGTTGTATCATTCACGACCTGCTCGCGCACATTCTCAATCGAGCTGTGCATCATTTCATCATTATTTCGAGCAAACGTTTCTGCTGTCACACTATGATCAACATGAGAATACATATTTGGCAGCAAACTCTGCATCATTGATTGAAATGGTGCATCTAAGTTTGAGTTCACACATAACATGCCAATCGCCTGGTGCTGCTTATTGCGAATAATCGTCGTAATTGAACGCAGCGTTTTTCCATCAGGACTTTTGGTAATGTAGGCATCAGAGACATCTTTACCTTCATTTAGCTTTACCAACGCAATATTGGTAATAGGTGCACCCACTTCTCTTCCTGTGATGTGACCATTTGCAATTTTCATTATTGATGGATTTTTTGCATCTAAACAATGTAAGAGAACTTCTGTGTGCTCTCCCCACATAGCGGCAATACCATCAACAATATTCTCCATAGCGTGAAGGATATCGTAATCACTTTCTGTTAATTCATGCACTTTTCACCTCCACTTGGAACGCAGTGCTGCAATATTTGATGCTATACCCAACTGACTATAAGGCGCTTAATCTAGTGAGAATGCCTTGAGTATATTCTACTAAAAGTAACGTTCCTAGAATAACAATGAACGGTTTTATGCAAGGTAAAATACAGTATTTATACAATTAATAAAGCGTAATCGGGACAATTGTATAGATTTGCAACATCCCCAAAAGTTACCGCACATCAAATGTTAATCATAGGTAACGACTATCTAAGATGAAAATACACTCACCAATGCCATTGATATAATCAATCTATGGTTTATCACCAAATCACCTCAAGATACTAGGTTCAGTGAGAATATCTTGGTTTATAGACAAGAAGACGATTTGAAGAGCTAGTGGTGCTAAATCAAAAATTGCCGACAACATATACAAAAAAGCCATTGTTTTACTCTGTCGTATAACAGAATAAAAACAATGGCTTTCTTTAATCTTGGAAAATTATGCTGACATAATTTCAATGATAGTGGCATCGGTATTAGACATACCTTGTTTCACCATTTTACCTACGTTACGAATTGTCTTCTCAACTTCGTCAGCCACAATACCTTGTGATCGTGCTTCATTATTTTCAATTGCCATTAAGAAGCTCATTACCGCAGAGTTTGTTGAGCTTTTCACTTTCATAGCACAGGTTGATTTTGCACCGTCACAGTACATACCCGTGGTATCACTTAAGGTGTTTTGAATAGCAAAACACATTTGCTCAAACGAACCACCTGCTAGATACACCATCCCCATCGCAGCAGCGGAACTGGTTACCGCATTACCACAGAATGGTGATAATGGTGGGTAGAAAGATTTCATGTAAATCGCACCAAGATGGCTCATGATCAAGGCACGTGCTAATTGCTCTTCTGAAGAACCAAAATGCTGTGCAGTTTCTACAACAGGCATGGTGGCTGCAATACCTTGATTGCCACTACCGAAGTTACTCATTGCAGGTAGTGTTGCACCGCCCATACGTGCATCAGATGCTGCAGCCGTTCGCATCACTACTTTATTAATTAAACCTTCACCAAATAAACCATTGGCCATGCTTTTTTGAATGGTACGACCGACTTCCAAGCCATACGCATTCTTTAATCCTTCATCCGATAACGCACTATTTAGATTACGCGCATCGAGAATAAATTTGATCTCGTCAAAATCAACGTTTGTGGCATAGTCATAAATCCCTTTAATCGAGATATCTACGCCTTCACACACTGATGCCGTTGATGCTGGCTTCTTATCTGTATTGAGATCGGAGCTAGCATCAAACACAATCTTGCCATTGTGCGTTTTCTTGATCACTTGAGTATGACCACCGCTAATTTCAACAATAGCGACATCATTACCTGCTTTTGCCGTCACTTCACAGTAAATAAACTCTTCAACATCTTTACGCCCAGCACTCACTTTGCCAGCATCAATCAGTTGTTGTGCTAGTTCTACGTGCTCAGGTTTAATATCAACCAGTACTTCCAAGCCACCATTAGGGTTACCACCCACAGCACCCGCCGCTGACGCAATGGCTAAACCAATACGTCCTGTGCCCGGTACGAATACACCCATTGAATTTTTGAAAAGATTATCAGAGACCTTAACATCTAATTCTTCTGGCATTTGACCCAACAATTCAGCGGCAACAGCTGATGCATAAGCGGCTGAAATTGGCTCAGTACAACCAAACGCAGGTTTAACTACTGCATTAATGATGTTCTTGTATTGCTGCCATTGTGTATTCATGAGTGGTTCCCCTACTAATTTCTTATTATTTATTGCTGTCTTTATTATTTACGGTGTGCAATCGCTTCAATTTCAACCAATGCACCCATAGGAAGATCTTTCACAGCAAAGCAGCTACGTGCAGGACAATCTGTTTTAAAGAACTCTGCATATACCGCATTAAATGCAGCAAAGTCTTCAATATTAGCTAGGTAACAAGTTGTTTTTAACACTGTTTCCATCTCACCACCGCCAGCTTCAATCACTGAGCGAAGATTTTCTAGTGATTGGCGAGACTGAGCGCTAATACCACCTTCAACAATACCGCCTTGCTCTTTACATACAGGCAGCTGACCTGATGTAAAAATTAAATCGCCAAATGCGTTGCCATGTGAATATGGGCCAATGGCATCAGGAGCTGATTGAGAAGTAATTACTTTTGTCATGATTCTTTATCTCGCTATCGAAAATTCAAATTTAGTTTAACCTTGCAAACTCAAAATTTGCAACTATTTTTGCAATTAAAAATAAAATCAATCTTTCCATAAATAGTAAAAAACCGATAACATTATGAAAAACCAGCTATAAAACACAAAACTGGCTGCAATAAAATACAATTATGCTAGCATATGTGAACAAATTAATAGCAAAAATGATTGAATAAAAACACAGGTTAAAATATATTTGCAGAAAATAGCGCAGTACAAAACAGTAACTACTGTGAAAAATGCAACTTTTCTTTCATTTACGACACGACCCATAAAAAGGCGCCGCATGAAGAAACAACTTATCCAAGCCGGTTTAAAAGCTATATTCCCTCTCTGTGTAGGGGCATTTCCTTTCTCGTTTATCGTAGGGGCTATCAGTATCAATGCTGGTATGTCAGTACTACAAAGCACCTTATGGTCGATGACTGTATTTGCAGGCTCGGCACAAATGGTCGCTTTGGGTCTAGTCCAATCATCGACTGAGTTGATTGTGATTGCCTTGACCACTTTCGTGATCAATTTGCGCCATGTGTTGTACAGCGCATCACTATCAGAGTATGTAAAAGAGTACTCAATGCCGACTCGTGCATTGATGGCGTATGGCCTAACGGATGAAGTCTATGCTGCGACGGTTGGTGAAATGAAACAAGAAAAGCCGGGGCGTCATTGGTTCTACCTAGCGGCGATGTTTGGCTTTTGGATAAACTGGGTGGTCGCTGATTTCTTCGGTGCGGTTATTGGCTCATCTTTCCCACACATTGCTGATTATGGTTTAGATTTCGCCATGGTTGCTGCCTTTATTGCTATTGTGATCCCACAAGTAAAAAGCCGTGAATGTATCGTGGCTGCGGTAGTTGCTACCGTCACCGGTATCTTACTTTCAGGTCTTCCTTATTCTTTAGGTTTAGTGGTTGCCGCTATTGTTGGTGTATATGCAGGTTACCGTATGGATTTATCAACTGAGCGTATGGAAGCCGAACTAAAAGAAGAAGTGCGTAAAGAAATCAAACAAGAACAAAACGACTCTCAACTAATTAACGCAATCGCTGAATAATAAGGGGTACTATTATGGATTCTCACGCACATATCGCTTTAAGTAACGAATTTGTAATTTACTTATCTTTAGCAATGGTAGTCGCTACTTTCCTGATCCGTTTCTCTGTTATCGGCATGGCTGGTCGCTTTAATATGTCAGAGCGTTTTAAGAAAACACTACGCTTTGTTCCGGTCACAGTATTACCCGCTATCATTGCTGTAGAAATTCTTGGTAAAGGCTCTAACTTTGCCTTTAACCTTGAAAATCCAAAAGTGCTTGCTGCGATTGTTTGTACGATTGTGAGCCTACGTTTTGGGCTTATATGGGTGGTAATTAGTGGTTTAGTTTCATTGGTAATCTTCCAAAATTATCTAGAACCAATTACTCAGTTCCTAGCGCATTTCATGGCGTAATAAAGTCACCACTTTTATTTCAGTTCAAAAATCTTGAGCTTATTAATAATTTGCTCAGGATTTTTTTCTAAAAAACGGGCCACAACTAGATATCGACAAATAGTTAACAACAAGCAATCTAGTCATATTTAGTCGCTTTTTAAGCAACCCATTCATATAAAGCCAGAAATTATTAAATATTTTGAGCTTATTTATAAAAATATTTATAAAGCGACTTAATTTTCGCTAAGATGCAACTTCTTATATAAAAGTTGCACAGACAACTTAAACAAACAGTTTGCAATGTGAGGTTCAATGAAATTTAAAAAACGTACCGCTGTACTTCTACTCGCCATAGGCGTGGGAGTCGGCTGGCTAACTCTAGCAACAACTCAAACCGTACTTCATAAAACATCAGATACAGAATTTTGTATTTCCTGCCATTCTATGCAAAAACCTTTAGCTGAATATCAAGGAACAATCCACTTTCAAAATGAGCATGGCGTACGTGCAGAATGTGCTGACTGTCATATACCGACAGGAAAAGTTGACTACTTAATTACTAAGATCCGTGCCAGTAAAGATATCTATCATGAATTCATTACGGGCAAGATTGATAGCGATGAAAAATTCGAACAGCACCGTGGTGAAATGGCACAAACAGTTTGGGATCAGATGAAAGAAACAGATTCATCGGCTTGTCGTAGTTGTCATGAATTTACTGCTATGAGTATTTTAGAGCAACGCCCAGCAGCTCAGAAAATGCATACACAAGCGATGTCTGACGGTAGCACATGTATTGATTGCCATAAGGGTATTGCCCATTTACTTCCTGACACATCCGATAAAGCACAAGCAGGTGCTGATGAATTGTCAAAAGCTGCAGCATCTAGCTCACCTTCTGCAACCGTACTATATAGCATTGCTACTCAACCATTCTTTATGACCAAAGATGACGAATACAACCAAGGCAACTTAATGCCAAGTACCAAGGTTGACGTAATTTCTCGTGAAGGCGATCGCGTTCAAGCAACAATATCTGGCTGGCAACAAGATGGCGTAGACTCCGTCATTTATGCTGCGAAAGGTAAACGCATTATTTCTGCGTTACTCAGTGACGATTCTAAAAAAGCCCTAAAAGAAAACGGGACTGAGACAGATCCAGCAACAGGATTGGTATGGCACAAAGTGAGTTTAGATGTTTGGGCTGATAATAAGAGCTTTGTCGATAATGAAGCACCTCTTTGGGCATATTCATCTAATTTGATGAATTCAAATTGTACAGGCTGTCATGGCTTGACCGCACTTGATCACTACAACGCCAACCAATGGATTGGAGTTATTAAAGCAATGGAAACGCGCACCTCTTTAACCAAAGAGCAAAGCCGTATGCTTACTCAATATGTTCAGAAACACGCTAGTGATATGGCTGGGAGCGAAAAATAATGATCAAAGATAACCAAAAAATTAACGAACCAGCATGGAGCCGTCGACGTTTTTTAAAAGGAGCGGCTGCAATTGGTGGTGTTTCTTTAATGTCGACATTGCTACCAAAAACAGCATTGGCAAAAGCAATTGAACAAGCATTACCGCAATTTATTTATACCAAAACAGCGCAGGACGGTATCTTAACATCAGCGCACTGGGGAGCATTTCAAGCAGTCGTTAAAGATGGAAAAATGGTTGATGTAGTTCCTGTTGCTGATGATCCATACCCTAACGAACTGATCAAAATGGCACCACATCAAGTGCATGCTAAAAACCGTATCAAATACCCAATGGTACGAAAAAGCTATCTTGAAGGCGGTCCGGGCGCAGGGAAAGAAAAACGCGGAAATGATGAATGGGTTCGTGTTAGCTGGGATAAAGCTAATCAGCTTGTTGCCAATGAAATCACGCGATTGCAAACACAATACGGCCCATCATCTATTTATGCGGGTTCATATGGCTGGAAAAGTACTGGCATGTTCCACAACAGCCGTACCCTACTCCAGCGTTTAATGAACCTAAATGGTGGTTTCCTTGGTTATGCAGGAGACTACTCAACGGGTGCGGCTCAAATGATCATGCCCCATGTGATGGGCTCAATGGAAGTTTATGAGCAACAAACCACATGGCCTGTAATTATCGAAAGCAGCGAGCTGGTTGTGCTTTGGGGCTTTAATGCCATGGTCACCCTGAAAAACGCATGGAACGTGCCAGATCACGAAGGACAAGTAGGCCTACAAGCCCTAAAAGAAAAAGGGACTCGTGTTATTGCTATCGATCCAGTCAGAAATGAAACCGTCGACTTCATGGATGCTGAATGGATTGCACCTCGCCCTTATACTGATGTGGCGATGATGTTTGGTATTGCTTATACCTTATATACGGAAAACCTGTACGATAAGGAGTTCCTTGAGCATTACACTAAAGGCTTTGATAAATTTGTACCTTACCTGACAGGTGAAAGTGACGGCACGCCAAAAACTGCCGAATGGGCAGCAGAGATCAGTGGTATTGATGCCAAAACGATCAAAATGCTTGCCCATGAATTTGCTAAAAACCGCACTATGTTAATGGCTGGCTGGGGAATGCAGCGTCAACAACATGGTGAGCAGCCACACTGGATGATGGTGACTCTAGCCGCAATGCTTGGTCAAATCGGACTACCTGGCGGTGGTTTTGGCTTTAGTTATCACTACTCTTCAGGTGGTAGCCCAACAGCAAAAGGCGGCATTATTTCTGGTATTAACGCAGGTAAAGCACCAAAAGGTAGTCCTGCCCCAATTCCAGTAGCACGTATTGCTGAAGCGATCTTAGAGCCTGGGAAAACCATTCAATTTAATGGTAAGAGTGTTACTTACCCTGAAATTAAAATGGTATATGTGGCTGGCGGTAACCCTTTCCACCAACACCAAGATACTAATAACTTGCTAAAGGCATGGCAAACATTAGATACCATCGTCGTTAATGAACCGTACTGGACAGCGTCAGCAAAACATGCCGATATTGTGTTACCTACGACTACAAGTTACGAACGTAATGATATCGATATGGGTGGTGATTACTCTCAACGTTATGTATTCCCAATGCATAAAGCGGTAGAACCACAGTTTGAATCAAAAAGCGATTTTGATATTTTCAGTGGTATTGCCGAAAAGCTAGGTGTTAAAGCTGCATTTACTGAAAATAAAACCGAGATGCAGTGGATCAAGGGTATGTACGATGAAATGGCGAAACAAGCACGTGCAAATCGTGTCCCTCTTCCGCCGTTTAGTATGTTCTGGGAAGCCAATGATTACATTACTTTCCCTATTCCTGATGCGAATCAAAAGTGGATACGCCATGCAGACTTCAGAGAGAACCCACTGTTAAACCCACTGGGGACACCATCAGGTCGTATTGAGATTTACTCTGATACAGTAGAAAAAATGGGCTATGCAGACTGTGCCCCCCATGCTAAATGGTATGAGCCAAAAGAGTGGTACAAAGCTGATATTGCGAAGAAATATCCTCTATCATTAAATACTGCGCACCCAACAAACCGATTACACTCACAATTAGACAATACTCCTCTGCGTGATAAATATGCTGTTGCTAACCGCGAAGCAATTTTAATCAATGCTAGCGATGCGAAAGCAAGAGGTATTGCTGATGGCGATTTAGTCCGTGCATTTAACGATCGTGGACAGATCCTTGTTGGTGCAAAAATATCAGATGCTATTCGTCCTGGTGTTATTCGCGTAAGTGAAGGTGCTTGGTATGACTCGGCAACCCCTGGTAAAGAAGGTGGTTTATGTCGAAACGGTTGTATTAACGTTCTAACCTTTGATGTTGGCAGCTCGCAGTTAGCACAAGGTAACTGTGGCCATATGGCTCAACTTGAAATTGAAAAATATCAAGGAAAAGCACCTGAAAATACCGCACATGCGGTGCCACGTGGCGCTTAATTCTTAAACAACTAAAAAGCCCTTGCTAATATATTAACAAGGGCTTTTTAATACAAAATCATATTTTCCAAATTTATTTTATATCGAAAATAGTTTTTCTATCCAATAAAACAAAACAGCCCGACAATAAATAAATTATGTATTAATCAGGCTGAATGTTAACTTTATACTTACAACGAAATATAAATTAATAATTTATCGTTTTTAGATAAAACGAATTTTAACTGCTTTTAGCTTATTGCTTGAATCATCAAGAGAAAATTCAACCATGCTACCAGAAGATGGCTGTGCTTGACCGCATACTTGAGATGCGTCAAAACGAATATCACCACCAAGATCGCTTGTAATTAGACCGATCTTTTCTACTGGGTTAAAGCTACGAATAATACCTGTTTGTGAAGTCATAGTTATATTTCCTTTATGCCCAAACATCGCTTTCAATTAGCATTTTTGTTTGTGGCTATCAATTTGAGTTCGAATAGTTAAACCCGTAAATTAAATATTAATTACGGTAATTATCGTTTTACTCATTGACCTACTACTTCTGAGCTAAAAGTTCACCCTTCTTTTAGCCGAGCATTGCGCCCTTCGTTTGCAACAATAACGAATCACAATGTTAGAAATGAAGTTTTGATTTTAAAAACACTTGAGGTCTGAGTAACAGACGAGACAGACATTAAACACTATTTTTAATTCTGTAAATATTTTTATGACAGAATTTTGTAAAAAACTGTGGATAACCACTGAGAAAGATTTTTAACCATTGTTTTTAAAGAATTTTATTTTAAAAATATTTTCACCAAAAAATTCAATAAACGTTCAAAAAAGCAGCAAAAAACGCTAATAAAACAACTTTCAATTAGGATTGATACAAATTATTTCACGTTATAGACAATAATAGAGAGACATTGTCGGTCACTTTTTAATCTGCATAAATGCAAGGAATAATTACGATATAAAATGATTAGAATTCTGATATAAGCAAGAGTAAAGTATGCTTAAAAGACCTAAGGTTAATAAGGAACCTCAATGAAAGGCATTCTATCTATTCAATCACATGTTGTTTACGGTCATGCTGGAAACAGCTCTGCAGTTTTTCCAATGCAACGTATGGGCTTTGAAGTATGGCCACTACATACCGTACAGTTTTCTAACCACACTCAATATAAAGAAGGCTGGACTGGTAAAGCATTCTCCGGTGATGACATTAGTGAATTAGTTGCTGGTATTGAAGGTATTGACCAATTAAAGAACTGCGAAGCGGTATTAACGGGCTATCAAGGCAGCGCAAGCCAGTGTCTTGCAATTATCGACACCGTGAAAAAAGTAAAACAACACAATCCTAACGCTATTTATATCTGTGATCCTGTGATGGGTGATCCAGAGAAAGGCTGTATTGTTGCTGATGGTATTGCGGAATACCTGATCAACGATGTTATGCCAATTGCTGATGCTATCGTTCCTAACCAATTTGAACTCAGCCAATTTGTTGGCATGGAAATCCATAATCTGAACGATGCCGTTGCCGCTTGTAAAAAAGCACTAACAATGGGTCCTAAAATGGTACTGGTAAAACACCTACACAGTATCTCTGATGAAAAGTTCACGATGATGCTAGCAACAGCTGAAGGTTGTTTCCTAGCACAGCGCCCACACCTAAAATTTGACAAACAACCTGTGGGCGTAGGCGATCTTATTTCATCACTCTTTACTGCTGGTCTATTAAAAGGCTGGGCACCAGAGCAGGCTTTTGAACATGCACATAATGCGTGTTACGCGGTATTAAAAGAGACCTCGCGTCGTGGTGAGTGGGAACTACAAACCATCGCAGCACAAGATGAGATTGTTGCACCTAGCGAAATATTCCCAATCAGTGCAATCAACGAATAAGCCTTGCTCTGATAAAAGAACAAACAAAAAAAGCAGCATCATTGCTGCTTTTTTATTGTCTGTTACTTAAGAAAAGATTTAACGCACTTCTCCATACGCATTAAAGGTTACTCGCCTTACAATACTTAACGTTGTTGCCACTGAAATCACCCCTGAAATAAAGATCGCCACCATGATCACTAACTGGTACTTCACTGCAACTAATGGCGCAGCCCCTCCTAAGATCTGACCTGTCATCATCCCCGGCAAACTAACAATGCCTAAGGTTGTCATCGCTGCCAGCTGTGGTGTTAATGCCGCTTTTACCGCTGTTTGAATAAAAGGCAATGCAGGATCTGGAGCACCAAGAGAGACGTAATACTGGTATTCGTTATGGTTCTCTTTCAGTAAACTCCCCCAACGAGACAAGGCCAGTACATTCGCCATTAAGCTATTGCCTAATAACATACCTGCAATCGGGATCATGTATTGCGCTTGCCACCAAGGTTCAACTTGGATCACCCCCATCAACATCACAGGCAACGCAACAATTAGCGCAGTAAATTGACCGATGATCACCGCAGGTAGCACTCGCTTTACATTCACCTCAGCACGTTTACAAATGGTATAGCTCGCCACTAACGCCATGATAGAAAGCCAAACGATATTGAGCACCACGCTTTGCAAACCAAACAAAGTGTGCAGATAAATACCGACAACGGAAAGCTGCAAGGTCATCCGTAATACGGAATTTATCAAGGTTCGGTTTAATCCGAGTTGCCAACGCTGGAATAAAAATATCGGGATCAACAGCAACAAATAGAAACCTGCCATCGCTACCCACTGAATATCTAAAGTGCTATTCATTGACTCGGACATCACATCCTTTCCTTATCCAAATGCATGGTATGTACCTGAGTTGCCCCTTTAAGCCAAACAGGATCATGCGAAACGGATATACAAATTATCGATAACTCGACAAGCAGTTGAATGATTTTATCTCGCCCAGCAGGATCAAGGGCCGATGTTGGCTCATCCATTAACCACACCTTTCGCTGCATTAATATGCCCCTAGCAATAGCAACACGCTGCTTTTCACCACCAGAAAGGGTATCAATCGGCTTATCTAATAACACCGTAATACCCGCTTGTGATAAAGCAGATAAGCACAAATCATCGCTAGGCAGTGGCAAATATGTTATCGCTTTTAAACGCCAAGGAAGGTGAAGAACATCACGTACGCATTCTCCGCCCATCACGGCTTGTTGTGGAAAGTAACAAATACTTTGCCGCCAAAGGTCCAATGCTTTTACATCAATCAATTGATTGTTAAAAATAACGGAGCCCGACTGAGGCGCCTTAAGCCCAGCAATCACTTGTAGCAAGCTACTCTTACCACAACCAGAGACGCCAGATATCGCAAGATGCTGCCCTTGCTTTATACAAGCAGAAAGCGAAGTATCACTCTGTGCTTCAAAGCCTGAACGCAATTGATTAAAGACTAACGTATCGATTTGATCTTGAGATGATTCTGATTGCATCCATTGCACCCAAAATACTGAAAATAAACATTAAGTGTATTGAAGCAAGATAGCTGACTCAAACAGTTTTCGCACAAAATAAAATGCCGATATACGAGATAATGGAAAGGAAGAAATGACGTGATTAAAGAAAATAGGGAATCGCAGATACAAAAATGCCGACATAATGTCGGCATTTTTTAAACTTTTAACGTAAAAAAGAATTAAGCTTTTTCAACGTTAGCAGCTTGAGGACCTTTTTGACCTTGCTCGATGTCAAAAGAAACTTTTTGACCTTCAGCTAGAGTCTTGAAGCCTTCACCAGTGATAGCACGGAAGTGAACGAATACGTCAGCGCCGCCGTTGTCTTGAGTGATGAAACCGAAACCTTTCTCTTCGTTAAACCACTTAACGATACCAGTTGCTTTAGACATGATAGTCTCCAAAATTTTTTAAATAATTCGCAAAATTGCGTATGTAGCCAGAAAAAGAATTATTTACGTTATAGCTTATGAGTGGAAAGCTTCATGACACTGGTAAAGCGTTACAGCGAAGGTTTTCTAAAACATAATGTTACATATAAATAGGTCTGACTTACAGGCCGGGGTCTATAGTAATGAAATTGAGCCGATTGTATAGCTTTATTTTTCAAATAATTAATATTTTATATTACAAACCAATAAAAGCCTATTTAATCAACAGGTTAATAAATACGTTATATCATTAATATTCTATTAATATATGACTTTGAGCCAAAATTTAGAAAATTAACGATTGTTGAAAAAGACCAATTTTATTTGTAAATGTAAATAAGCGCTCTTTATGGTCATACAAATCATAAAAAGCGCCCAATTTATTTTTTACTGACGATAAAAATTATGACTGAGTACGGTTTAATGTCACCACTTCATAGCCTAATGGCACTAAGTGCTGACGGCTTTGATCGATGTAATCAATCACCGCTTGCGCATCGGTATTGCAACGGGTGTTAGCAGCCTTACAATTCGGTGCTTTACCACCTTGGTAGTTGACCTTGTATTTATCACCAACTTTATCAATATTCTTCACTTTAAAGCCAGTTAACTTACCGTCAACATAAACCACATCAACACGACCTGAATGATCTTTTTGTGCGTAGTAAAGTGGTGTCCAATTGTCATTACCCGTTGCGTTATAGTTATTAATCGCAACATTGTAAGTTTTATTGTCTTGAATTGGCGTCCATACAGGGTGCTTTTCGGTTCCTGTCATCACTTCCACTTTACCTAACTTACCTGCTTTATGCGGTGTCGTTTCAGTGTAGCTATAGCGAATATGACCACCATATGGGAACTTACCGGCGTGAGATCCTTCAGGTAAGGTTGCGGTAACCGCTTCTTGCAATAAATCTTTAATCACAGAACCTTTTACCGGTACCACTGACATAAAGTTAGCAAATGGTAGCAATTCTAGCGATACATTACCTTCACGGTACTCACCAGCTTCAATGTTCGTACGAATACCGCCAGCACCAATCAGCGAAAAGTCCACTTTCATGCCTGTCACTTTCTGTACTTGTGGTTCATTTGCCCAGTAGTACTGTCCTTCAGCGACAATCGGCGCCACATCTGAACCATGTTTATCGGTACCACGATCGCCTGGACGACGCTCATGTTTAATTTCGACCGGAACCTGAGCAATGGTTTTTCCGTAAGCTTTATCAACCGCTGGCTTGTATTTAGTATCAATACGTTGACGTAGTAACGCATCTTCATCAGCAATGGTGATCTTGTCATGATTATCGATGAACTTTTCCACTGTCGCTGTTTCTACAGGGCTAAACATGTCACTTTTTTTACGATCTGCATGATGATAAAACTCATCATTACTTAGTAGCGTATTATGACCCGCACACGTCACTACATCGCCTTTAGCATCAAACTTCACGTTAACGCGACCAATAGCTTGCGCATATTCACCAGCCTGTACCACACAGGTTTCTGTTTGGCCGTTCGGGTTCTTCACCATTTGGGCATAAATACCGTTATTGTTTAAACCTAGATCGGTAAAATCGCCCAGTAATGTGTGGGAGTGACCACCAACAATTAAATCAATACCGTTAACTTTCGAAGCCACATCAAGATCAACGGCATTACCAATGTGAGTCAGTGCGATGATGTTATCAATGCCTTTACTTTGCAGCATATCAACTGTTGCCTGTGCGGTTTTAACCATATCGTTAAACTTCACATCACCGGTATTTGGCGCAATGTTTGGCATGTTATCTAATGCTAGACCAAATACAGCAACAAGGTTTTTATCTTTAGGTAAGTGGTTAATATCTTTAACCAATGTTTTCTGATTGCCATCAAAAGCAAAGATTTGATAAGGATGAAGATTAGTTTGATTTTTTAAATCAGCATCTTGGCTAACATCGACGTTAGCAGCGAGGACAGGAAAATTAACACTACTGATAAAAGCATTAAGTTTTTTATTATTTAAATCAAATTCATGATTACCGAGAGCCATTGCATCTAAGCCCATTTTACTTAGCAGGTCGGCATTCATTGCACCTTGATTCAATTTGAAATAAGCACTGCCTTGCCACGCATCGCCACCATGTAAGAATAATAAACTTTGATTATTTTTTTTCGCTTCAGCTTTATATTCTTTTGCCATGGTTTGTAAGCGAGGATAACCACCAAATTCGTTATAAACTTTAGTACCGTCGGCCTTAAAACTCGATTTAACAGGATCAAAATTAGAATGGGTATCGTTTATATGCGCGACAGTCAGTGAAAAAGGTTGGTGCTGAACACTAGGTGCTGTTGCACAACCAGCGAGAGCGATAGCAACAGATATTGCGATGAGTGGCTTAGTAGACATTCTGAATCCTTACAACTTTGTGATGTAATCGTTTGCGCGAAGAGGATACTCCTTATTTAATTCTATTTCATTATTGACTTTCGATTTTTTATTCTCCTATCAAATCATTCTATTTAATTTATCAATACAATAAAAAACGGCTTCTGCTCTTTAACAATATAGAGACAGAAGCCGTTCTTATTCTTCACTTTTTATTTCAGTAGTTTACCTTGATATTCACCTGTTAGGGTTTTCAAGTAAGCGGTGATCTTATTAATATCGCTTTGACTTAACTTCACACCTACTTGGTATAACGCCATATCATCGACTGCTTGCTCAAGCGTTTTCGCACTTGCATCATGGAAATAAGGAGCAGTTAATGCCACGTTACGTAACGTTGGTACTTTAAAACGGTGCATGTCGTTTTGATCTTTTGTGACGTTAAAACGACCGTTATCAACATCAGTGACGTTACCACGATTACCGAAGTAATCACCTTTTAGGCCCATTACTTCATATGACAAGCCGCCCATAGATTGACCGGTATGACAAGTTTGACACTTATTCGCTTTAAATAACGCATAACCTTCTTGCTCTTCCTGTGTTAAGGCTGTTTTATCGCCTTTTAGGAATTTATCAAAGCGGCTATTTGGCGTTACTAAGGTTTTTTCAAACTCAGCAATCGCATTAGTAATGCTGTACTCACTGATACCCTGCTTAGGATAAAGCGCATCAAACTGTGCTTTTAATGCAGAATCTTTATCTAACTTGTCGATAATATGCTGCCAAGACCCAGCCCCCATCTCTTTAGGATTCATTGGTGGACCACCCGCTTGCTCTTGCAGATCTTTCGCTCGACCATCCCAGAACTGGTGAATATTAAACACCGCATTAAATACTGTTGGTGCGTTAATTGGACCTTTCGCACCATTAATACCCGTTGATGTATCTAAATGATCAACACCACCTTTGGTTAAACTATGACAGGTTGAACACGCCACTGTGTTATTGCCTGATAAACGCTTATCGTGGTAGAGCTCTTCACCTAATTTAACTTTAGCGTCATTGACTTTGAAAGTCGTTGAAATAGGCTGCACCGCATCATATTTAAATTCTGGTACAACTTCAGAGTCAGCATAATATTTACTGCGTTCTTGCTTAACCCAATTTAGCAATATATCTGTTTCTTGCTGCGATAAATCCGAACGCCAGTGCATTAGTAAATATTGTTTAGGTGGCATTGCGCCATCGTTCAATACTGACTCTAATTTCGCTAATTCAACTTCAGAAATAGGTTTATTTTGTTGAACCTGCTCCATTAACGCTGAAATATTAAATTGGCGAAGTGCCTGTTTAACATCATGCTCCATCAGCTGTTTCGCCACTGGCATATTAGCGTAAAACGGCATTTCACTATTTGTGGTGTGACAGTACTGACAGCCTTTTTGGTTAAAAATCTTAAAAGCTTGCTGAGAAAGAGGATCTGCTTTAACCAAATTAGCTTGAGAAAGATATTGTTGATGAAGGGTTTTATCGCCCTGATCAACAGCATATACCGTGGCTAAATAACCAACGACACCTGCACCGATTGCGCATGCAATCAACGATGATTTTTTCATAAATAGACCTAAGAGAAATATTTACAAAGAAAAATAGTCGCTCCTAATTAATATATCCAAACGGAAAAAGTGGATATTGTCATAGACTAATCCGATAAAACATTTTTAAAACAATATTTATTGTAGATTTCTCTTTAATATCATAATAATAAAGTAATTTGTTAATAAAAAATTAAAAACACACCAAATATTAACCTCTTGTTTTATTGTTTTAGATCAATAAATGAAATTGTTTATATTCTACGCTTTTTTATTCTTTTTAATCTAACAGGTTAAATATTACATAATTTATAAATATAACCATCAATAACAATATATTAGCGTTATCAATAAAAAAGGCCATGTGAACTACCACATGGCCTTATATCTCATCTCTGTCGTTATTTTATAATGGTTAAATCATTTTTAGGTACACAACAACACGCTAATACTTTTCCTTGCTCACGGTCTTGTTGTGACAACGCAGGTACATCGGGTTGTTCAACGTCCCCTGACACAAGCGTTACTTTACAGGCACCGCAAAAACCTGCTCGGCAACTGTAATCCATTGTAATGCCCACATTCTCTGCTTGCTCTAACAAGGTTGCTTGGTTATTACCTTGAAATACTTGCCCATCAATCGACAATTCCACTGCTTTCTTTTCTTGCTGAGCATGACGCACAGGACCAAACGCTTCTTGATGATAACGTGATGCCGACATACCCATATTGAGTAATAATGTCTTTGCTGAATCCATAAAGGCATCCGGACCACACACAAAGACCTGACGCTTATCTAGATCGCTGATCATGGCTAAATGCCCAATGCTCAATCGTCCTGATTCGCCTTGCCAATCACGTTTAGGCTGACTGAGTACAATGCGTAAGTCTAACGATGGGTGTTTTTCCTCTAGCGCATATAACTCTTCTAAGCATGGAATATCTGCTTCGGTACGGCATTGGTGGTAAAACACCACATCACGCACACGGTCGTTGTCTGATAAATAACGGAGCATTGAGAGCATTGGCGTGACACCACTACCGGCTGATAACAACAGCAGTTTGTCGGTATGCACGCCGAGGTAAAAATCACCACTTGGCGAATCCGCCACCAGCGTATCACCAACTTGAAAATGCTCATGCAACCAGTTAGACACCCGTCCATCATCAACACGTTTTACTGAAATCCCATAACGCCCAGGACGTGACGGGCTAGAAGATAAGGTATAACGACGAGAAATATATTCGCCATTGACTTCTAATTGAATCGGTAGGTGTTGCCCCGGCAAATAAGTCGGTAACGCTTGGTTTTCTTGATGCGATTCAAGCCAGAACGTAGTGAAATCTTGTGCTATATCTTCACGCTCAACACAAGTTAGTTGTAGCTTCACATCGCTGTTATCGATATAAATCTCTTTCGGCTTGGTCTCTAACACTTCAATTTCATCACCCACTGTGATGATCCCTTCATTAAGGGCGACAAGATTTTGTCCGAAATAAACATTACCCGATGCATCAGCACGAAATTTTGCCATTGTTACTAATGGCTCTTTCGCTTGATTAAACGAGGCAGTTTGAGGATCGACAGTCGTTAGAATACAGCGAGCACAAGGTTTTACTGCTTCAAATTCAACCTCACCAATACGGATGCGCTTCCAACCATCTTCGGCAAAAGCTTCCGTATTGCTAACCACTAAGTTGGTTCTAAACTGATCCATGGTGTGATGTTCACTACTTCGCTCATTAAGCGCCTGTAGCGAGGCTTCACTGATCACTAATAATGGATAACCATCAGCGAAACTGACATTCTGTTGGATTTTAGGACGTACACGGTTGGATTGCTCACCAGTAAATAACAACTGTACCGACTCACCGATAATATCACTAAACCATGCATTGGCTTGCTCTGTGGTGGTATAAGCGATAAATGTATCTGCCCACACCGTTGAGGATGCATCCTGCATTAAAAAATCTTTATATTTCAATGATAGATGTGATTTATCACCGTAACTTAATACTAAACCGTCTGCGAGTAATGCCGCTTTCACTTTCACCATCTGCGGATATTTGCGTGCAGTAACCATATCGCCGGAAGGCTTGGCAACCATAAATCGGCGATCGAATGCCATACCTTGCTTTTCAACCCATGCTTGAGATTGACTAACACCAGCGATAGATTTAACTGGAAAAACATTCAATTGGGATAATTTAGGTGTTCCTGATGAGCTCACAACATTCTCCATTATATTTGTTTTAGCTGCACCAGTTTAACTTATGATTAACAGGTATGAAGAACAAATAACGCATTTACTACATTAATATTTTTAAACACTAAAAATGCATATTTAAATTACGTGATTTTATCATTCTGAAATCTGTCTATTTTTTTCTCGTGTGCTAAATTCCGCTTATATACCCTATGAGCCTAAAATTGCAGGCTTTAACATAAGTTACCTCTAGGTCACTGCGGTATTTCTTAACTCACTGTTTTTGGCACTTGATTACTAAGGATTTACTATGCCACTTCTTCATTCATTTTGGCGCTACATCAAACATTACTTCCCAAACACTGGTTTACGCCATATTCATACTTCACTTGCTACCTTAGTAATCCTGCAAATCTTAAACAGTAACTTTATGCACATGACCCACACGGGTGAGATCAAAGGTGGCCCACTCTCTACCTTTTTCTTATGGGTACATATTGTTTTAGGTGTGCTAACCGTTGTGGTGACATTGGCTATGATCGGCTACATGTTAACTAAACAATCATTTCGCCAATTCTTCCCTTACCTATTTGGTGACAACGCAATTTTGCTTGATGATTTAAAACAGCTACGTTACGGCAAATTACCAGAGCCTCGAGAAAAAGGCTTAGGTAACATTATTCAAGGTTTAGGTATTGGTGCGTTGATCTTAATTGAAGCCGCTGCATTAGTATGGCTTGTACTATGGTTAAGCCACTCACCTTATGCCAACGATGTGCGAGAAATCCATAAATCGCTAACAGGTTTGATTGAAGTGTATTTGATTGGCCATGGTGGTATGGCACTACTTCACTTCTTTATTGAACGTAAGAAATTCGCTTAATTTTAAATACCCGTATATACCCAAGCGACTTCAAGATGACTGATTCAGAGCGAAGTCACTGAGTTGAATTCAAGGAAGGCAACGAAGCGGAATAGCGAGCTCTTTCCAGGTTGTCTGACGTAAGAAGTCGGCTCAGTGACACGCGACCAAAGGGCGAGCGTCCTTAGCTCTCAGACTTTGTTAACGATTCTCAATGTAGAACCACTATATCTTCGAATCGTTGCCGCACCAGAGAACTAAGGTCGTCTCGCTGAACACTGCATCTTGAAGTTACTTGGGTATAAACAAAAAGCAGAGCCTAGTAAGCTCTGCTTTTTTGTATTTGAACTGTTGATATTAACGTTGATTATTTCACTTTCACAGCCCAACCACATTGTTGTGGGTAGATTCGACGAAACACTTTTTTATTGCGCTTCTTCAATAAGATGTGGCAGGTTTCAATTAATAAACCAAACGCCATGGCAAAATACACATATCCCTTATTGAAATGGATCTCAAAACCTTCTGCCATTAACATTGCACCTAACATTACAAGGAATAGCAATGCTAAGGTTTTAAAGCCAGGGTAACGAGAAACATAATCGTTGATCTTCTCAGCACATAGCACCATCACAACAGCTGATGCCAAAATCGCCGCAACCATCAATGGTACTTCACTTGTCATACCTACCGCTGTGATCACCGAGTCCATCGAGAATACCGCATCAACGGCAACAATCTGCAATAAGACTAAGGCAATACCTGCGCGAACTTTACTTGCTTCTTGATGATGTTCACCAGAGAAACACATCCATAGTTCTTTTAAGCTTTTCGCTAACAAGAATGCACCACCACCAATCATGATCAAATCACGGCCCGAGAACGGAGCGCTGGCGATAGAGAATAATGGTTGCGTTAGTGACATTACCCAACTAATCGAGAATACCAGACCGATACGTGCAGCAACAGCTAATGCAATACCGAGGTTTCGCGCCATCTTACGTTGATGTTCAGGTAGTCGTTCACAAAGCACTGAGATGAAAACAATATTATCCACGCCTAATACCACTTCTAGGGCAAATAGGGTGGCAAATATCATCATCGCTTCAGGTTGAAGGAAAAGATCTAACATTGAATAGACTCCTTATTTAAGGAGCTCAGGAATAGAGAACAACTCGAGGGGTCGTCCATATGTATTTTATACCTCATGTAATTTAAGTAGCGCTATTCAATCATAACGCTTAATAATCACAATCAAGATTATGTAACCAGATGTAACATATTAATTATCACACCAATCACCTTTGAATATATTTTTCAAGTAAATCATCAAATAAATGAATAATATTGAAATACACCTCTCAAAATGTAAACTCAAAGTTTTACTTTAGACTACATTAATAAGAATAATGAAAAACAAATCTCTTTTATTTGCTGTTTTAGTAAGCGTATTTTCAACCTCGATCCAAGCAAAAGATCTCGTAGATACTTTAAATTCTGTAGATAATGGTCTTCAGAAACTGCAAAACAGTATTCGAGAATCTAAGCGTCAAATTAGAGAAAGAAAAGAGCGTCGTGAGCGCATCGAAAATGCGTGGGACAATTTAAAAGACGACGATTATGTTGAAAAGCGTTGGGATAATTATGTCGATCAACAAGCACGTGAACGTAAGCAACGTGCTGAACAACGTAAACGCCGATTTGTCGATAAATTAACGTCAGATCTTAATAGCGCTATTCGGGATGCTACCAATACTCACTAATCGCATATTGCCGCATAAAGGAAAATCATGAAAAAAGCTTGGCTCATTATGATCGCTGGTTTAATTGCCACAGGATGTTCATCCTCAAGCCAACCCGAGTGTATCTATAACTGCACTCCCACTTACCCTAATAACGGTAATAACAATCATGGCGGTGGCATCAATACTGGTAATATGACTAATGAGCAAGCGATCAAAGCATTAATGGCTTACCTTGCAACCCAAGCGAAAAAGCAATGGGGTGATGATGAATTCCTTCAAGCAGGTAAACACCGTTATGTGAAGTATTTCGATGGCTATCGTACGCGTGCACACATTGATTTTGATAGCGGCAAAATTTACGTTTCCACTGTTGCTCAATACGCACCAGAAGCCACACTGAAAAAAGCGATTGAAGAAACTTTGCTGATGCCAGCCGATCCTTCTCAGGTTGATTTATTCAGTGATAAGTCCATTCCACTGAACGGTAAGCCTTTCTTACTTGGGCAAGTTAAAGATCATGATAACCAAGATATTCAATGGCCGTGGCGTGCTGGGCGTTTCGCAGATTTTCTGATTGAAAATAAGCTACGCACCAAACCACTCAAACGTGGCACCGCTTACTACGTTGAAATAGATATGGTGAGCGATCACCTTGAGCAACGTGAATACCAATATGCTGATTTAATTAAGCGTGCTTCTCGCCAATACGGTATTTCAGAAGATCTGATCTATGCGGTGGTAAAAACAGAAAGCAGCTTTAACCCGTTTGCTGTCAGCCACGCTGGGGCTTATGGCTTAATGCAAGTTATTCCGAAAACCGCAGGTGCTGATGTCTTTAAACTGGTGAAAAACAAACCGGGGATACCGACCAAAGATTACCTGTTTAATCCGGCTAACAATATTGATACGGGGACAGCGTATTTGCACATTTTACAAACCCGTTACTTAAGGGATGTGAGAAATCCAACCACTAAGCATTACAGTATGATTTCCGCTTATAACAGTGGTACAGGTGGCGTGTTATCAACCTTTGATTCAGATAGGCAACGAGCAATGGATAAGCTCAATCAATTGCAACCGAATCAAGCCTATTGGGCGCTCACGAATAAGCATCCAAAACTTGAAGCTCGTCGTTATCTTGAAAAAGTACTGAATTTCCAAAAAGAATTTCAGTCGCTTTAATCTCTATATACCCAAGCCACTTCAAGTTAGTAGGTTATAAAACAAAGCCCTATCATCGACCATCGAGATAGGGCTTTCTGTTTTGTATCGTTAAGCTTGGATCGCTTGGCGTGTAAAGCCGTTATTTTTTGCTAATAAGTCTGTGGCAGTTTGAGCATCGACACCTGCAAGGAGCATGACAATTGCTGTTTTACAGTGACCATTACATTGAGTAAGTGCTTGCTCTGCTTCTTCACGGCTACATTCGGTAGCTTGCATCACAATGTTTTTCTGGCGTTCAACCAATTTAGCGTTGGTCGCTTCAACATCCACCATTAAATTGCCATACACTTTACCAACACGGATCATGGCTCCCGTTGTCAGCATATTTAGCACTAACTTTTGCGCTGTACCGGCTTTCATGCGCGAAGAGCCCGTTACCACTTCAGCCCCCACCACTGGTGTGATTGCCACATCAGCCAGTGCTGCCATTGGGCTTTGTGGATTACAGCTAATGCAAGCGACCATCGCGTTTTGTGATTTTGCGTATTCCATTGCCCCTATGACATAAGGTGTACGACCACTGGCAGCAATACCGACTAACACATCTTTTTCGGTAAAATTAAGATCAATGAGATCTTGCGCACCCATTTCACGATTATCTTCTGCGTTTTCAACCGCTTTTAAAATTGCTTGATGACCACCAGCAATTAAGCCGACCACTTGCTCTGGCTTGCTACCGTAAGTAGGTGGACACTCACTTGCATCTAAAATACCTAAACGACCTGATGTACCAGCGCCTGCATAAATTAAACGCCCACCTTGCTGAAATGCTATCGCAATCGCATCAACTACTTGAGCAATTTCAGGTAACACCTGCTCTACCGCGAGCGCGACTTTTTTATCTTCATTATTGATCACCTGCAGCATATCGACTGTCGATAACATATCGATATTTTGGCTAGCCGTATTGCGGCTTTCAGTGACTAATTGGGTAAGATCAATCTTCAAGGTTTCGTCCTAGTTTTTATTCATTCTTTATCAATCATAATCAACAAGCATATCAGGCTCTAGCTTCTTGCATACAATTAACATAACACAATAAATATCACGGTAATTAAGCATGATTCAGGCTATTATCAGAGCAAATGTCTGAACTGTTATTACCATGACTGCACTTGATAAAATCGCCAGCCTACAATCACAATTCTCCCCTAATGGTCAAAAGATTGCGACCTTGGTATTAGCGCAACCTGAATTGGTGGTGTCGCTTTCTTCTCAGGAATTAGCAACGGCAGCGAATGTCAGTCAATCAAGTATTGTAAAGTTTACCCAGCGAATTGGATTTAAAGGCTTTCCCGCTTTCAAAATGGCAATCAGCGAGGAGTTAGCGCGCCACAATACCATTGGTGGTAACGTACTTAACCAGTTGCCCACTCAACCAGAGACTAATAATGCGCTTGCGAGTAGTTTAAGCAAAATGGCACAGCAAAAAGCCAATGCGATCATCGATACTACTAAAGCGATAGATGTTGATTTACTCGAACAAATCGCAACGACATTAAAATCAGCCACCCGCATTCAGTTAATTGGACTGAGCTCTAATGCATTAGTGGCTCATGATTTTAATAACAAATTACTTTCGTTAGGGCGACCTGTGATCCACAGTGCAGATCCATCACTACAAAGCACTATTGCTAACACGTTAACAGAGCAAGACGTGCTTTTTATCCTTAGCAATAATACTGAACATCAAACATTACAGTTAGCTTCCCATGCCGCTAAACTTCACGGTGCTACTATCGTTGTGATCACCACACCTGATGATTTGCCATTAACCAGTCTTGCTGATTTCACCTTGTTGATGCATTGCGAGCCATCGCTACATAGGATTGCCAATCAGCCTTTTACTCTCCACCTTGCAGCGCAGCAAACTCTGACCGATATCTTGTGCCTCGCCATCCAAGAGTAACACCACCAAGCATTTACTTTTTGTTACCATTATTCACAACGTTCAGGGAACCCTGTTTTTGATATACTGTCAGACTATAAACATTTGGCATAAAACATTATTTTGCTAGTTATTTGCAGCACTGTATAAGATTGACGTTTCGAAAGTAACTATCACTAGCTGCTACACTCATTACCGAAAAAGAAGTCTGACGTATTATGAGTTCATCACACATTCCATCTGATCCTGCTTCACCAGCCAACAGTGAGCAAGCAAGCCAGCCAGCCGAAGAAAAATAAATTAAAAAAGGTCGCTAAGTGGACATCCATCGCCATACTCACACCAATTATTGCCGCAACAGGTGTGCTTGCTTATGGCGTTAAGATCGATTTAACCAAGCACCGACATGATATCAACCAATGGTTAAGCTCTACGCTAGATCGTGAAACAACCATTGGTGGTGACATGTCACTGACCTTATCGTTTAGCCCTGAAATTGAGCTTAGCGATGTCACCATTGCTAATACCGAAGCCATGAAATGGGAACCGATGCTGAAATCGGGATATATTGGCGCGAAGGTTTCGGTATTACCGCTGCTCTCTCACACGCTAAAAATCGATTATCTTGATCTAAAAGATACTTCCCTACATTTGGTTAAAGATAACCAAGGCAAGCCAAACTGGATGTTTGGCAACGATCCGAAAGCTAAACCTAAGCAATCAAACAGCTCTACCCCATTTAAGTTAGCGCTCAGTAATAATATTCAGGCAGATAAAGTTGCCGTTGATTACGTAGATCAACAAACAGGACAATACGCTAATGTGTATTTAGAGCAATTAGCATTAACCAAACCTGATAAATGGCTATTACAAGCCAAAGGTAATGCAATGGGGAATGACTATGATGTTTCTCTAGCGGGAGATTTAGAATCGCTGATCAATGAGCAGCAAGGTAAACTTGATGCAACAGGCAGTTTTGCTGGGGCAAAGCTCAATATTGATGCCGATATTCATCCGTTTCGTAGTAACACACCTTCAAAAGCCAAGGTAAAACTCGATTGGGTTGATACATCAGAGCTTGAATCTCTACTTGATATTGATTTACGTCATGCAGCGCCGATGTCACTGACAACGCAGATCACCGCATCGAGCAAAGGGATATCACTGGCAGATATTGCGCTAACTAGCCCGATTACCTCTGCGAAAGGCTTCCTTGATATTTCTCTGGCACAAAACGACAAAGCGCTTAACCACATTAACGGCAAACTCAACATTCCGTTGATTGATCTGCGTCCATGGTTACAACCTCAGCCGCCTGTGATGTACGGTGTGGGTTACGCAGCCGCAGCACCACAACAATCCCCACTGCAAAAAGCCCTTGACCAATGGTTAGTGAAAACCGAAACCCATCTTGATTTATCTATTGATGAGATCAAAGGCTTAGGCACACCAGTCAATAACATCTCGCTTAAAGTTGAAGGTGATAAAGGTAAACTTCATGCCCCAATGACTGCCAATATTGCCAATGTACCGTTTCGTGGTGCAGCCGATATTGATGCCACTCAATGGACATCAACCGTTGATGTAAAATTAGGGGCGAAAGATTCTCAGTTAGGTGAAATGGCAGGTTGGATTTCAGGAATTCCACACGCTAAAGGTCACCTTGAAAATGCCCAGTTACAGCTGACAACCCAAGGAACCAAACTTCAAGACTGGATTGATAACAGCCAGCTCGCGCTTAATATCGATAAGGCTCATCTTGATTGGGGAGCAAAAGCATCATTTGCCATCGATAAAGCGGTATTAACCTCAGGAATGGAGCAGCCATTTAGCTCTGACATTCAAGGTCAGATCATGGCGATTCCAGTTCAGATCACCGCCAAAGCTGGCACATTGTCCGATATTATTAATCATCGTAATTGGAGCCCATCGCTACACTTTGCTAGCCCAGTTATCGATATTAAAGCAAAAGGTGAATTTGTAAAAACTAACTGGCAAAAAGGCAGTTGGTTAGATTTAACAGTGCACAGTGATGATGCTGGTAAGCTAAGTCCGTGGCTCGGCACGCGTGCGTCTATGCATGGAAAAATCGATTTTAAAGGCAAACTGACCAATACAGGCGATTGGCTAGCATTAGATATTCCGACCATGGCATTAATGCAAAGCCAAGGTAAAGTCGATTTTAAGTGGAAACAAAACACTAAAACGCCATTCTTAAAGCTCAATGCGCAGTTTGATACTTTAAATTTCAATCAACTTGGACAATTTGTTGATCGAGGAAATGTACCGACAGTTGAGCAAACCGTGCCAACACAAGGCGTAAACCTTGATATGCCATTACTGAGCAACAAAGTAGTGATTGCTGATGCTGATGTAAAACTTGGCGTGAATAAGATGCTATGGGCTAATCAGCAAATTAATGATACCCAATTTAGTGGTCAACTTCGCGGCGGAAAGTTAGCTCCCACCCCATTTAGTGCTCGTTATGCTGGTAGCTTGTATAAAGGTGATATTTCACTGGATATCAATAATAATGCTATCCAATCGCAGCTACATCTAGGCGTAAACAAGCCTAATATTGGTCAGATCTTAAAGCAATTCAATGTCACCAATGATCTTGGTATGACACTCGATAGCGCTAAGTTATCTTTGTCATTATCAGGTCGTACTGTGCTTGAGTTGATGGAACAAGCTAAAGTCGAAGCTCAATTAAACGGTGGTAAGCTGCGTGTTGCCGATACCTATACTGGCAAAGCGTTTAATGTTGCACTTCGCCAAGGTAAGTTTATTACAGGCCCTGATACAGCCACTCACTTAACCATTTCAGGGAAAGCTGCTGATAAACCGGTGAACATTGTGATTGATTCAGTCTCACTGAAACAAGCCAATGATGGACGCAAATCCGTGCCAGTGACATTAACGGCTAATGTAGGTGATATTGCCCTCAATGCGGAATCCGATGTATCACTTCCAATTAACCCACAAAAGCTCAACTTAACCTTTAAGGCAACAACACCTAACCTAGATCGCTTCAATGCTTTTACTGGGCTAGAGCTACCCCCTTATGGTCCGGTAACTGTCGCAGCTTCACTGTCAACCGATAAAGTGGGCTACCACTTGCGTAATATGCTGGTTCAAGTAGGCAGCAGTAAATTACAAGGTAAAGGTGATTTCTTACCGCCAATGAAAGGCCAAGACCGCCCGACTGTTTCATTAGATCTTCGTGCGCCATTTATTCAAATTAACGATTTTAAAGTTAAAAATTGGCAAGCCTGGTTACCTAAAGACAGCAAAGAAAAGACTGCGCCAACTAAAGCAACAACAGACAAACCAGTACCCGTGCTTAGCCCAGAAGGTTTAAATAAGCTTAATGCTAATTTTAAACTTAATGTTGGAGAGGTTCGTTCAGGTAAAGACTGGCTTGGAGCTGGACAACTCGATTGGACATTGCATAACGGTTTACTGAGTTTAAATCCGCTCCATATCAAGCTACCTGGCGGCAATATTGATATTAAAGGCTCAGTGAAAGCACAAAAAGAGTTGTTTGATATTCATTTAGAAGGCTTAGTGAAAAACTTCGATTACGGCATTATTGCTCGCCGTATTGATCCTAAAACAGATATGCATGGCAAAATTAGCTTTAAGTTTGATTTAAACAGCCTAGCAAATACGCCAGATAGTTTAATGAATAACGCTAATGGCTTTATTGGTTTTGCAGCATGGCCAAAAGCTTTCCAAGCTAACTTAATTGATCTATGGGCGGTGAGCTTAGCTGATGCGGTGTTACCTAAGTTTATGAACAAAGATAACTCGGTATTGAACTGTGTTGCCGGTGGCTTTAACGTCAAAAATGGCAATATGACCCAGCGTGATCTACTGCTCGATACCTCACGAATCCAAGTTCATGGTGCATTTGATGCTAGCTATAAAAATCGTGATTTCAGCCTGTACTTATCGCCAAAATCAAAACGAGCACAAATTTTCAGCCTACAAACCCCTGTTGAGGTAAATGGTAGTTTTGAAAAATTCCATTTTGGTGTGCCGCTGTCAGCAATCCTCGAAACCTCAGTACGCTTTACTACCAGCCCAGTAGTCGCCCCACTGCAATGGCTATTTGAAAAGCCGATTGCAGCCAATGGCTCTGCTGAATGTCAGCGTATTTGGCAAGGTGAGTCGTAATTTTATGTTATTAAATTAGGCATAAAAAAAAATAAAACGCCCCGATAGCATAATGTTATCGGGGCGTTTTATTGAATGAGTAGTTAAGCTATCTATCACCAAGGTATTTATTCTTATACGTCGATGCTTTTGCAAATAAAAACAATGGAAATAAGATAAAAATTAAACCTACTGCGTATTCAACTTTGCTATTTTGTAGCAATTGATACGTACATAAAATAAAAATAGATAAAACTAATAAAATGTTAAGCTTATGTACTAACGGATAACTCTTTGACAAACGTGCATATGCGCGAATCATAGTAAACTCAAAAAAACATTAATCATCAGTAAGATAATCTAATTGTAAAAAATTCCCCCTAGAAAGATAAGCGTTTTTTTGCTCAACATGTAAACAAATATATTTTTTTGATGACTATTCAAATATTGCGTCATTTTTAAATCATCAATAGTACAAAATCGTTATTTTTTTGACGTTTCATGCAGTTTATTATCTGATTTTAAAATAACAATGCACTGACAATAAATAACGCTTCTCTTTTTAAGCTATTTATCCAAACTCCCCCGATTATTGGAATATAGTGTGTTTAAATATAGTTTTCTTATCATTGCTTTGTTAGCACCTTCACTTTCATGGGCACATGGTCCTAAACATCATTGTGATCCCCCTTGGAAACACTGTAAAAAAGGTCATCACCACAAACATGACTGCGATAGATATTACAAAGAGCACTATAGTGAACATTATGATGATAATCATGAACCTTGGTATGAAAAACACCATTTGCCTGAAATTGCTACCTTTGCTGTAATAGCTGGCGCAACTTACGCCATTATCAATAATACCTACTATAAAAAAGACGGCGAACGTTACGTTTATAGCGAAAAACCAAACGCAAAATAAGAAATGAACTTAATGAATACAAAAGATGCATTTAAAATACATTAAATTTATTTTCTTTGTTCTAGATTAACTCTCATTGCACCAATTTATGTTGTTATTAATACATCAAACACGACAACATAAGTGATCGCAATGCGAGTAAATATCGATAAGGTTCTTCTCAATATCGCCTTAAACCTAAGTGCTCATCTCGCTAGTGATGAGCATTATCAAACCCTCATCGATGGCGTCGAAGCTGTCTTTCCCTGTGACGCCAGTGCATTGTTCGTACTCGATCATCATGGATTTCTCACACCTGTGGCAGTAAAAGGGTTATCAGCAGCCGTTTTAGGTCGTCGCTTCTTTCCTAAAGCACACCCTCGCTTAGCAACCATAATGGCAAGCAAAAAACCGGTTCGCTTTGATGCCCATTCAGAACTCCCCGATCCTTTTGACGGTTTGTTATTAAATGAAGAAGTCAGTATTGATGTTCATGACTGCTTAGGCTGTAGCTTATATGTTGATGAACAATTAGTTGGTGTGCTGACCTTAGATTCATTAACTGTTGGTGCTTTTGATAATATTGATACCGTCGCCATTGAGACGTTTGCCGCTCTTGCTGCCGCGACCGTTCGTAATATCGCGCAATTTAATGCATTAAAATTACAAAACAAAAAACAGCAATCACTCAATGAAACCTTGATCCAACAAGCACGTTCCCAACAAAACGAAATGATTGGTTTTAGCCCTGAAATGGCACAGCTTAAAACCAATATATCAACTGTTGCTCAATCTGATTATGCCGTATTAATAAGCGGCGAAACCGGTACAGGTAAAGAATTGGTTGCCCATGCGATTCACGCACAATCACACCGTGCTGATAAAGCGATGATTTATGTAAATTGTGCTGCTCTGCCTGAAAACTTAGCAGAAAGTGAATTATTCGGTCATGTCAAAGGAGCATTTACTGGTGCTAATAGTCATCGAGCCGGTAAGTTTGAACTTGCCGATGGTGGCACACTGTTTTTAGATGAAATCGGTGAGCTGCCTCTACTACTACAAGCAAAGTTATTGCGTGTGCTACAACAAGGTGATGTTCAACGGGTCGGTAGTGATAAACATCACCGTGTCGATGTACGGATCATCGCAGCCACTAACCGTAATTTAGAGCAAGAAATCACACTCGGTATCTTTCGAGCCGATCTTTATCATCGTCTTAATGTTTTTCCTATCGCCGTGCCACCGCTTCGCCAACGACTCAGTGATATTCCAGTACTCGCAGGCTACTTATTGGAAAAAGTCCGCTTGCAATTTAATGTGCCCAACCTTCACATCAACCCTAAGGCATTACGATCGCTAGAAAAAAAGCCGTGGCTCGGTAATATTCGAGAGTTAGAACACAGCCTTACGCGTGCCGCACTTCGTGCTATTCAAGAAGGACAACAAACCATTACTTTAGCGCACTTTGACAACGAATTTAGCTCTGTTGATGTAAAAAACACATCAAACCTATTTCCTGAACAATCTCAATCGATGCGTGAACTTGTAGAAAGCTATCAAAAGCAGTTAATTCACCATAGCTATGAAAAAATGGATAAAAACTGGTCAAAGGCAGCACAGTTTTTACAAATGGATCGTGGCAATTTGTACCGAATGGGGAAAAAATTTCAGATCCATTAATCTCTTAAAATTGAATTCGATGTCATTAACACAACACAACTTGTTGTATTAATGACATCAAACATAACCAACATCAAATAAAAACCTTAAATATCAACAAATTAAAACTGGCACGCATAGTGCAATCTAGTATCAAAAAACGAAGAAGATTCGTTACAAATAACAGAATAAATAGATACTGGAGATTTTCATGTTTTGTATTCAATGTGAGCAAACAATTCAAACCCCACAAGTAAAAGGCTGCTCATTTGCCGCTGGCATGTGTGGAAAAACCGCTGAAGTCTCAGATCTTCAAGATGTACTTGTTTATGCCCTACAAGGGGTTTCTTACTGGGCAGAATTAGCGGCTAATGTTGATATCATTGATGATGAAATCAACCAATGGGCACCACGAGCATTCTTCTCGACATTAACCAATGTTAACTTCGATCCTGCTCGTATCATTGAACTTGCCGAGCAAGCACAACACTATAAATCACGTTTACAAGAACAAGTTGTTGATGCATATACCCTATCTGATAAAACATTACCCGATCTACCTGCTGTCGCACTGTTTGAATTACCGCAATCTGCCGACGCTATTTTAGCTTTCGCACCACAAGTTGCTGTAAATCGTGGCTATGACTTGTTAGATGAAGACGTTATCGGCTTACGCTTATTATGTTTATATGGTTTAAAAGGTGCAGCCGCTTATTTGGAGCATGCTCGTGTCCTTGCGCAAACTAACAATGACGTATACGCCCAATATCACCAAATCATGGCGTGGCTAGGTACCGATCCAACAGCACTCAATGAGCTTCTCGACTGTTCAATGCGCATTGGTTTAATGAACTACACCATTATGGAAATGCTAGATACGGGCGAGACAACAACTTTTGGTCACCCAGAACCTACCCAAGTTAATGTAAAGCCAGTAAAAGGAAAATGTATTCTTGTTTCTGGTCACGATTTACATGATCTGGAAAAAATCCTGCAACAAACCGAAGGCACTGGCATCAACGTCTACACCAACGGTGAAATGCTACCAGCTCACAGTTATCCTGAATTGAAAAAATACCCGCACCTTGTGGGTAACTTTGGTAGTGCATGGCAAAACCAGCAAAAAGAATTTGCTAACTTCCCTGGTGCCATTGTGATGACCTCTAACTGCTTATTGAACCCGAACGTTGGTCAATATGCTGATCGTATTTTTACGCGTAGTATCGTTGGTTGGCCTGGCGTGGCACACATTGACGGTGATGATTTTAGCCAAGTGATTGAATGTGCCTTGGCGTTAGATGGTTTTCAACATAATGAAATTGAGCAAATGATCACGATTGGTTTTGGTCGTAACGCACTCATGAGCGCAGCACCTGCCGTGATTGATGAAGTGAAGAAAGGCAATATTAGCCACTTCTTCCTTGTTGGTGGCTGTGATGGTGATAAATCTGAGCGTAGTTACTACACCGACTTCACCGCACAAGCACCTGAAGACTCAGTGATCTTAACCCTTGCTTGCGGTAAATATCGCTTTAACAAGAATCAATTTGGCGACATTAACGGTATTCCTCGTCTGCTCGATGTTGGTCAATGTAACGATGCCTATTCTGCAATTCAACTGGCTTTAGCACTGGCAAAAGAGTTCGACTGTGACATCAATGAACTGCCGCTAACATTAGTACTATCTTGGTTTGAACAAAAAGCCATTGTGATCTTACTGACGTTGTTCGCACTTGGCGTAAAAGGGATCTACACAGGTCCTACTGCGCCTGCATTCTTAACAGATAACTTACTAGCAATTATCCAAGAGAAGTTTGATATGCGTCCGATCACGACGGTTGAAGCAGATCTAAAAACGATCCTTGCCGCTTAATTTCCACCTCGTCTCTCCTCTTTCACCTAAAAAGCAAGTGAAAGAGGAGAGCTACCACTCAAAGAGTCTTCCATGTTAAGTACTTTGTTGGCGCCATGGCTAAATAATCAAGCAGTGAAACTAACCTGTTGTGATAAATGGCATGAAACCGAAGATACCATCAGTATTAAACTTGCCTGTATCGATGAGAATCACTTAGCGAAATTTAAACCCGGTCAGTTCGTTAATATCGGTGTAAATCTCGATGGGAAAATGGAGTATCGCGCTTACTCATTAAGCTCTACGCCTTTTGACACCGATTTACAACTCACCATTAAGCGAGTAGAAGGTGGACGAGTATCGAATTTTTTTATCGATCAATTTCAGATCGGTGATTCTGTCATGGTGCTTCCACCAGCAGGTGAATTTAATAGTGTCGATCATCCACCTCAGCACAATAAAGCCTTATGCATTAGTGCGGGTTGCGGCATAACACCTGTATATTCCATGGCAACAACCTGGCTAAATCATAATCCGCACTGTGATGTTCATTTTCTTCATATTGCAAGATCACCAGCACACACGATTTTCTTTAATGAACTCGAACAACTTAACCGAAAACATGAGCGTTTTTCGTTAAGCCTTTTATTAAAAGACAAGCAGCATACGTCGTATCCTCAAGGGCGTTTAGATCAAGCGTGGTTAGAAACACTTGTTCCCGATCTGCATGACCGAACCGTCTATCTCTGTGGGCCAACTCAATTTATGGAAGATGTAAAAGGCTATCTGACCCATCTCGATTTTGATATGTCGCAATTCCATGCTGAAAGTTTTACACCAACCACGTACACTCAGCACGCCCAAAGAGATACAGAGCAACCGCAAACAGTGACGTTAACGGTACCAAGTTTCAATACAGCAGTAGCCATTGAATCCGGCAGTAATATTGCCGATGTATTAGAAGCACAAGGTGTGCCACTTATCATTGCTTGTCGCAGTGGCATTTGTGGCTCATGTAAGTGCAAAGCGACACCCAATAGCACTCGCTCCACCAGCCAAGCGACACTCACAGCAGATGAAATCGAACAAGGCTATATTCTTGCCTGTTCTTCACAGATTATCAGTGATAGTGAAATTTCATTGGGATAAAGAAAAGCTACCCGTAGGTAGCTTTTTTCAATTAAGACAAATGATTAGCGACGCAGAGAGTTTAGCTTCATTTGCGCAATGCCAAACACCGTATCATTGGGATACATACCTTGCTCAGCCTCCACACCTGTCGGTTTGCCAGTAAAGATCTCAATGGCTTGAGAGACATGGTCAATCGCCCAGATATGGAACTCGCCTTTTTCAACCGCTTCAACAATATCTTTACGCAGCATTAGGTTATGTACGTTAGATTGCGGAATGATCACACCTTGTGTTGCGGTGCGGCCTTTGATTGCACATACATCAAAGAAACCTTCAATCTTCTCATTCACACCACCAATTGGCTGTGCTTCACCAAATTGGTTCATGGAACCGGTGATCGCTACATCCTGACGCAATGGCAAACCAGAGAACGCCGAAACAATCGCACAGACCTCTGCCATTGAAGCACTGTCACCATCAACGCCACCGTAAGATTGCTCAAAAGTCAGGTGCGTAGTAAGTGGGATCTTGGCAGTTTTACCAAAGACTGACGCTAAATAAGCCGATAGGATCATCACCCCTTTTGAGTGAATACTCCCGCCAAGCTCTGCGCTGCGCTCAATATCAAACACTTCACCAGAGCCATAAGCCGTGGTTGCTGTAATTCGACTTGGTGCACCAAATTGATAATCTGATGTTGAAATAACTGACAGTGCATTCACTTGCCCTACCGCTTGTTTATCAACATCAATCAAGGTGGTGCCAGTAACGAAGTTCTGCATTACATGATCTTTTAAACGGCTAACACGCTGTTCTTGATTTTGTAATGCTTGTTCAACGTGATTGCTACGGATCATCGTGGCATTAGATGATTTCGCTACATAGTTGGTTTCACGCAATAAATTAGCAATGTCTGCAGAGTGCAGTGACAGTTTGTTTTGATCATCTGCCTGACGCGAGCTGTACTCAATGATCCGAGCAATGGCTTTACGATCACAATGCAGCATATCGCCATCATGAACAATGCTGGCAATAAAACGTGCATACTGCTCTTCAGAGGTGTCTGTACGCGGCATATCATCTTCAAAATCTGCCGTGACACGGAACAACTCTTTAAACTCTGGATCGTAGTGTTGTAGTAATTGATAAGTTTGATAATCACCAAATAGGATCAATTTAACGTTCAACGGAATTGGCTCTGGTTCAAGAGAGATAGTACCAGATAGCGTCACTTCACGTTCAAGCGAGCTTAAATTCAGCTTCTGAGCACGCAATGCACGCTTTAGACCATCCCATACATAAGGACGCTCTAACACTTTCACCGCATCCATCATTAATACACCACCATTGGCACGGTGTAAGCTACCCGGGCGGATCAGTGAGAAATCGGTAAATACCGTACCTTTGAACGTCGCGTTTTCCACGTAACCAAAAATAGAGTGGTAATTCGGACTCTCTTCCACTTCAATTGGGAATTTACGCTCAACGTCTTGATGCACCAATACGTTTACTTGATAACGACGAGGCATTTTCTTATCTAACGAGGCGTAAGCAAGCGCCACTTGCTCTTCGCTTTCTTCCAAGAAAATATCAATATTTTCAAGAATATCGTTATACATCGCTGATAGATATGCTTTCACTTCTGGCAATTTACTGTATTTGGTTTTCAGATCTTTAATACAGTGTGCAGTGACATCTTTAGCAATATCTTCATCCAACTTTTGTTGCTTATCAGAATACTTTTCTTCCCATTCTGTTAGCTGACGAACAATATTACGTAACTCAACTTCTAGCTCATTGATAGTATCTTCAAATTGCTGCTGTTCTTGCTCTGAAAGCTCAGCAAATGATGCTTCTGTATGTGGCTCTTCACCATTCATCGCCACAAGTTGATAATCACCTTGCGTCGTAATAGTTAAAGCGACACCGCGCTCTTCTGCACCTTTTTTCATTGCCATTAACGCATTTTCTTGTTTCTGCGCTAACTGGGTTTTCAGCTTTTCAGCACGGCTAATATAGAGTTCGTTATCAAACGCCATTGGAAACGCTTTAACCAAACGCTTCATCAATTGTTCGATATCTTTTTTAAAGGCAGTACCTTGCCCTGCTGGTAGCTTCAGTACCTTTGGACAGCGGGTATCATCGAAATTAGAGACATAACACCAATCATAAAGTGTATTGGCATTACCATTTGGATCATGACGATTCAGGTAGCGCATCACCATGGTGCGTTTCCCCAAACCATTACGGCCTATAGCATAAATGTTATAGCCTTTTTCTTTAATCGACATCGCAAACTCAACCGCTTGTTGCGCTCGCTCTTGTCCTACAATTTCATCTAATGGTGTAAGGTGTTTAGTTGACTTACACTCATCACTCAATCCATTCAATGCTGATACGCGATACAGCTTGTCACTTGATAGAGATTTAACTGACATAATCGATCCCTCTCGTTACGACGTCTTCCTTTCAGTCTACTCATAAAATATTGAATTTTTAGAGAGTTAAGCAACAAACATCGCTTTATGTCTCACTTTTTAATGTTTATTGCTGAAATTTTAAACATAAAAAAGCCCAACGTTGCTTCTGTCACTTTAACTATAGTGAACATCAGCATGCTGGGCTGTTTTGTTATGCGACGGTTCCTTAATTATAAGGTTGCCATAGCACCTTTACCGACACCTTCATAAGCAACAACTTCAAGTGTGTCGCTGTCAGATAAACTCGGTTTGACTTTCTCTGCGATGTAACCCGCAAGCAGTTCAACCGTGGTATCAGTATCTAGCATTTCAGTTTCTGAGCATGCAATCGCTAATTCAAATTCACCTTGTGGTGCGGTGTATCGGAAACCATAGTGCGTTTCATCAGTAACTTGTTTAGCGCATTCACTTAAATTAAGTTCTGTCACGCTCAATAGATCTTCTTGCGAGCCAAGGTAGATATCTTGCCAACGCTTTGCCCACTGCTTTTCAAGCTCAGCATTACGTTCGCCGTTAACAATCAGCTCAATTGGAGAGCGATGACCATGGGCAATACGCTGACAGTTACCATCATGCTTTTTCAAACCATGGCTGTAATGGTAAAACGCACCATTGATCGTTTCATGGCGTAGCGTGATATCTAAACCTTGTACGTTTTCAGGTAAGTTACCTTTTAGTACTTGGTATACATGCTCAGTTACGCTCTCGATAGTGACGGTTTCCGCATCAATAAAGCAGAACGCTTGCTCTGGGCAATGAAGATGAATGCTTTTTTTCTCTCGCAAAAGATCAACCGTCGCATAACCGGTCGTTGTCGCGGCAGTGTTAATCGCTGGAGATTTAGCTGGCACAATTAGGCGGTGATCAACATATTGATCCACTAATTGCTTAATCTGTTTCTTAACACGACTGAAATCGAGCACCATGCTCATTTCATTTAACTCGCCCGACATCACCACATCAAGAATCCAACTTTCGCCTACCATACCGCGCTCAGTACATAGGTAAGACGCATCAATTACAGTGAGATCTCTGACAAATAGCTTCAAAGTGAAGTCCTTAGTGATAATGGTTGTCGTTTCTAGGGGAATGCATTATACGCTGCTGAGGCGTTGAGTAAACAATCAAGATTGTTTGACATTAAGCAATAAAAAAGCAGCTATTACTTTAATAGCTGCTTTCATCAATGTCTGCCCGTTAAATATGGTTAAAAACGGTAATTTGCAGACATGTAGAACGTCGTGATGCTCTTTAGATCTGATTTAGTATTGCTTCCAGACCACACTTCTTGCTCTTTACTTTGAGTAGCCGAGTGACGTGCTCCCATTTCTGCAGTGAAGTGATCTGACATGCGCCATGCCACACCAGCTTGCACACCTAGTAGCTCACCCGATTGCTTATAGCTACCGTAACCATCACCTTTACTGTCTGCGATCATGTAACCTACATGCGCACCAATAAATGGATTAATGGTTTTATCTGCACAGAAAATATAATCCGCACTGACTAAATGAAGCGATACATCGGTATCAATGGCTTTTTTGTCATTATGATCAGACTCACCACTCATTTTCTGGTAGCTATAGTAAATACGACCTGTTCCACCTGCGGTATAAAAACCAATATCAGCGCCAAATAAACCACTTGCGTCAGGTGATTGTAGTTTGTCTGCTCCAGCATTCACATCAAGGCTTAAGTCAGCCATACCGCCAGTGATACCAACGAAGTAATGCATGGTATCGTCAAATTTAGGTGCTTCTTCAGCCAATGAAGCATCATTTTCTTCTGTCACAACAGGCGTTAATACCAAAGGCTCACTTGGGGTATATGCCGCTGTTTCTGATGTTGATTGTTCTGCTGCAAAAGAGGTTGAAGAGAAAATAGCACTCAGCAGTAGAGTCGCAAGCAATGTCTTGTTCATAAAACGATCCATCTCATCCTGTTTTATTGTAATGAAGCTTCAAGCGACTGTTTGTGCTCAAGCCTGTCTTTATTCCAATCAAGGTGCTGATTATACCCAAGCCATTTCAAGTTACTAGGTTCAGCGAGAATATCTTGGTTTGTAGGCAAGGAGATGATTTGAAGAAGAAATATAAAACAAGTGATTTAAGTGGTGTAGAAAAGCCAACGACACCACTTAATATTGATAGCATTACGCCTCTTTTAACCAATTCAAGGCATCAATAGCATCGTCAAAATAACGCACTTCACCTGACATAAACCAATTGCCAATTTTAGCACCGAGTTCTTGCCAATGTTTATTGCCATAAAGCGCGACTTTGCGGAAACTCTTACCGTGCTTTAAACCCAGTTTAAGATCATCCCAAGCAGCATGGAGATCCCAGCCGTCGCAAGCAGTACCATCAAAATACACATCAACTACCGGCTTATCGACACCTTCAAGTGCCGTATCAATTTCAGGTGTGATCATCTGATAATCATGGTGAGTTAATTTACCTGTTGCCTTTATCTCAACAAAAAATTTGCCATCGTTATTATCAATTTCAATTTGAATACCGTGAGACTTTGTCATGTCATCATCTCCTTGTTCACTTGCTAGCTATATTTAGATAAAAGTTATTGATTGTTCTAGTATAGAACTTACAACTCTCCCAATTTTTCGATAGCAATATTGATGAAAAATGACTCTACATCGTTACAGGTTGACATAATGTGAAAGGTTTTTGTCCCAGTAGGGTGTCTCACCGATATACTGTTTAAAGAAACTAATCGCAGCCACTATTTTTTTCGGTAAATGCTTGCGGCTAGGATATACCGCATAAAAGTGCATTCCCTGATTGGCTTCCCAATCATTAAGCAATTGAATTAGCTTTCCAGTTTTAAACTCATCGGTTAAAAGATAAGTAGCAAGGTAGGCAATGCCCCACCCTGAGACACAGGCGTCACGCACCGCTTCAGCTAAATCAACCCGGTAGTTACCTGATACCGTGACACACAGACCTTCTTGATCGCGTATAAACGACCAAGTGCCATGGTTAACCTGTCTATTTTGATATACAAGGCAATTGTGTTCCTGCAAATCACGAGGATGAGTAGGCGCAGAATGATGCATTAGATATTCAGGCGATGCGGCAACAATAAAGCGAGTATCAGCTAGACGCTGGGCAACATAACCTTCAGGGATGTTTTCAACATTGGTGATCCACAGATCTAGTCCCTCTTCGACCATATTCGCGCGATGATCAAATAGGCTGACTTCCACATGAAGATCTGGGAACTGACGACGAAAATGTTCAATGGCGGGGATAATATGCATAGTGCCGAATGACTGTGATAATCCCAAACGAAGTGTACCTGATACCTCATCACGGATGTCAGCCATCATGGCATCCGCATCTAATACCGCGGAGACCACTTGCTCACAAAATTTGGCATATTCAACACCTTCATCGGTTAAGGTAAAGCTGCGCGTTGTTCGTTGCACGAGTTTTACCTGAAGCTCTGCCTCTAATAAGCTCAATTGCTTACTGACATGCGATGTTGATACTCCGAGTTTATGCGCAGCTGTTGTAAAATTGCCGCTATTAACCAAAGTATGAAAAATTGCCATTCGTCCGGCACGATCTTGAAGCACTACTGCTACCACCTATTACTTATCTATCCCGTTCTCTCTGCTAGTGTACTGTAGAACACATACTAACTTGTCATTATTCCTATAACAGATATCAATTATTACCCACTGGCAAAAGTAATTTCACAAAACATGCAATTATCATCTTAATAGAAATAATTATAATCATTTCATCGTTAGAAATTAGATTGGAGTTTGGTTGTGAGTTGGTTATTTCTTTTATTAGGTGTATTAGCAGAGGCGACATCACACGTTGCACTTAAATCTGCCAATGGTTTTACCAACCCATTACCAACAGCTGTTGTCGTTCTTGGGCATATCACAGCCTTTCTGTTTCTATCACAAGCAATGAAAAGTATTCCAGTAGGAATTGTTCATGCCTCTTGGGCTGGGCTTGCCATTATTCTCGTTACCACGCTTTCAAGCGTTATTTATAACCAACATATCGATACTAAAGTTTGGATTGGGATGATAATTGTTGCAGTGGGTCTTGCAGTTATGAATTTATCAGGCGCTGCACACCACCACTAAACGTCCCATATATACGGGGTTTATTATGAATCAGCAACGAGCAGAAAATTTATATTACTACTTACGTCAACAAAATAGTTCTCAAAAAGAAATTAACGTAGTAATTAAACAATTAAGTGAAAATTACGGTATTAATTTATCAGATCTTGATCGCCGTTATCGTTCACGTATCGGATATTCACCAAACCGATACGATATTAATACTTATGGTACCGCAGGTTCACGCACAATGAATCAAACGCGCGGTATGCAAAATACACATTAATTATTTCCTATCTTTCATCGTCATTAATAATAATATTAGTGACGATGATCTCATAACTACTCTTCTATAACATTATTGCTGATTTCTATTATTGCAATATCTTATGTTTACCTGCCATTTTTTTGACGTTACTGTATACTTAACGATCACTAGACACTAAAAATAATTATGAATCGGATAACAAAGCAGCTAATTTGCTCAGCACCATTACTTCTCGCATGTAACGTTCACGCGGCTATCATTAATAACAACACTCAGTCAGAACAGGGTATTTCAGCAAATCAACCAACAGAATTAAATACAACTAATACCAACAATCAGATGGGCGGTAATATTATTATTAATCGTTCAGATACTGCGGCTTTACCTAATAAACAATATCAAAATACCGTAGTGGGTAGCGCTGCTATTATTAAAGGTTCGCACAATGTAGCCATGGGCTCAGCATTAACAGTTGATAATGACTCTATAGCCATTGGTAATACTAGTGATGCAAAAGATCATTCCACTGCATTTGGCACTAGCTCAAAAGCTGAAAATAGTGGTGTGGCAATTGGTGTTCAATCCTATGCCAACGATGGCCTTGCCATTGGTAGTCATGCGTCAGCAACAAACGATAGTATTGCGATTGGTAATAACAGCCGTGCAGATGAAAAAGACACTGTAAGTTTTGGTGGTAAGGTTTATAAACAAGATTTTGTTGATGGTAAATTACAGGTAACAACAACAGATGTAACCCGTCGATTGACCAATGTTCACGCTGGTATTAATGCAACGGATGCCGTTAACGTCAGTCAGTTAACCGATGCTAAAAAAGCCTTACAAGGTGAGATCACAAATAACAGCCAGAGTATTACCAATAACTCGAATGCGATCACGCGCAATACCAATGATATAAAAAACAATGCGGTAAATATTGAGCAAAATAATAAAGCTATTGATATCAATAAAAACATCATCGCTAACAATGCCACTAATATTGGTATAAACAAAGAAAGCATTAACAAGAATATAAAAAATATTGAGAATAACACGCAGAATATTACAACTAACTCAAAACAGATCAGTCAAAACACATCAGATATTAATGATAATAAAAGCGTGATCATTAATAATGGCAATGATATTCAAAAAAACAGAAAAGATATTCTTAATAACACAACAATAGCGAATAAAAACTCACAGCGTATTAGCAATAACAGCCAAAGTATCGAAAAGAATACAGCAGGAGTTAACACCAATGCTTATAACATTAGTCATTTACATAACGAATCAATTAACTACACGAATAATCATGTAATGGCGTATTACAATAAATCAAAACAATATACAGATGAAAAAGCGCAACAAACATTACAGAAAGCGAATAATTATACAGATCAAAGAGTCAACCAACTCTCTAATGTCTTTAATGAAAAACTAAAGAACTTACAAAATAGAGAAGATGCTGGTATCGCATCAGCTATGGCAATGGCTGCTATTACGGTAAAACCTAACCGTAAATATAATATAGGTATGGGATTAGGCTATTATGGCGATCAAGATGCCATCGCATTGGCTGCGAAGATCAATACCTCTCCAGACAGTATAGTCACTCTTGATACCTCTTATAACTCAAACCACAATGTTGGTGTTGCAGCAGGTATGACATTTGGTTTTAACTGATCGAGTATTCCCATCAACAAAAAAACCGACGTATATCGTCGGTTTTTTATTGAACCTTGCAAGGGACTTACTTCATGCGCTCTATAACCCAAGGCATTAATTCTACGTATGCATACCAACAGCCCGCTGCAATGATCGCCGTCCAAACAAGACGTGATACCCACTGAGAACGTTGAATATGACGAGAAGGATCTGGTTCACCACAATGAGGGCAAAAATGCGCACGACGTGATACAACACCTTCACAAGCAGGACAATCCGTTAAACGCTTTGAACGTGCAGTTGTGCCTGCTTTAGCTGATGATTTTGTAGTTTTTACCGAGTGTGGGCGCTGCTCCGCACGCATCGAAATCATTACATCACTATTATCATCATCTAGTGCTGAAAAATCAGTTGTTTTCACTTTATTCACCATTCAGTCAATCTCTGCGCCTAATAATACTAAATTCAAGACTCATTCGCCTACCTATTGGCAAAATCTTTACTCAAGTTTCATTTAACACGGCAGTATTTATCGTCACATAACACGATTTATTGCAAATATAACAATCACTCATCAAGACTAACTGTGATATTCACTCTCTCGATAGTACTAACCATAAGCAAAAGCCGACATATCTTGCCATACTCAGTAGCATAGCTATCAACTTCTAAAGGAATAGATATGAGAAAGTACACATTTAAACATTTTATCTTTGTTGCTCTCGCATTATTTGTCACGCCAGTACTTGCAGAACATCACCCTAAACAGAATCTTGAACTCACTCAGGCTTGGTCAAAAGAAGTACCTCCAACCTCACAGGTTGCAGCAGCATTTATCACTATTAACAATCACACATCAACGGACGATGAACTATTATCAGCAAGCTCTCCAATAGCAAATAAGACAGAGCTACACGAACATTTACATCAAGATGGTATGATGAAAATGCGTCAAGTCAGCGCTATACCCATCACAGCCAATAGCGAAACATTGCTCAAACCCGGTGGTTTTCACATTATGTTTTTCGACTTAAAACAAGTACCAGAGCTGGGTGAAATATTTCCAATGACATTAACATTTAAAAACGCAGGAAGAATAACGGTAAATGTCAAAGTCGAACCTGCCACTTTCCAAGCACCAACATCAACCGAAACTGAGAACACACATATGCATCACCACTAAACGCTAACTATTGTCTAAACACTTTTGCTTTTATTTTCTCAAACCAATAGTGCGCTTCGTTTAACGAGCGCACTGCTATATTTATTGGCATTGATAATGCTCGATAATGTTGAACTGATGGTATATCACGGCTAGGTAATCGGCTTGTACCTAAGAAAGCGAGTTGCTGCTCACTTAATCCAGAAAGAAAACTGGTATCAATCAATAAACGTTGAAAACGCCCCCATTGGGTAAAGTTTTTTGACAGCACAACTAATGGCGAGAAGAAATGGTAGAACAGTGCATTCCGTGCTGATAGGTTAGGGTAACTTTGTTGATGCAGCCCTTCAGGATCAAATAAAAATAACGTCCCCGCTTTACCAGTAATGGTCGTGATTTGATGACTTTCTGTTTGTTGGTGATAGTGTTCACCAACTTCACCTTGCGAGCAATGGTGATGAGAACCTTTTACATAAGCAAATGCTCCTGATTCTACATCATCTAAATAACAGCCTAACTTTAAAGAGCGAGGTATCGCTTGCGCTTGATAATGCAACGGGCAATACCACTCATCACGATGTAGTGGGTGAAAGTTGTCGGAAAAAGGCAAACTTTGCCAACCTTTTGCTTCTTGTAAACAAACAGAACTATCTAAATAGCTCACAACTAGATCATGGATCAATGGCATCAGTGGAAGCTGGCAAAACACACGATCGAGCGTTAAGACTTGATCAACCATCAAACGTTTACGATCCGTTTGAGAATAACCTTGCCATGAGTTAAATGCTGGACGTACTAATTGGCTTCGAAAATGTCGTTGCATGATCGATAATTCATCAGGCGTAATACATGCAGGCAATACCACAACACCATCATGTCTTAATGCTTTCAGCAAACTTGTAAGTTGTGACATCTTTTAGCACCTGAGTAAAATCATAAGCCAATTTTTCACTTGAATAACAAGCATAAAACTCACTAGAAGGTTTCATTACCAACAATTTATTCTGTTGCCATTGTCGATAAAGGGATTGTAGCTGTTGTTGATATTGCAATGGTTGACTTACAGAGACTTCAAACAATTGCGTCGCATATTTACGTAAGAATGATAAGGTCTCCCCCTCAGGTAATTCCGCTAAGATAGGCTTACCACTCGCCACATAATCAATGGCTTTGGTCGCTAAATGGGTATCTGTTTTCCCTTGATCTGCCATCCCCTTTTGAATAAATAGCACATCACACTGTGCTAATATTTCATTCAGTTTCGCTTTAGGTTGGCTGGCGATCATCTTTACTACATCATCTAATTGATACTCATGGATCAAGCTCATCATTTCAGACTGAATATCACCAACATTGATAAAACGAATAGGAAAATCACATTGTGCCAATTGAGAAAATATTCCTGTGGCACTGCGACGAAAACCATCCCATGTCCCACTGTAACCTATCGTTAAAACATCATGATTGTCGGAAACATGATCAAGGATATAATCATAGCTATTGGGTACATAACGGATCAGCTTATCGGGATATAACCTTTGATAGGCATCATGATCCGCCGTTGAGGTTACCACCAGCGCATCAGCTTGCTGTAACACACGCCTTTCCCAATTTAATGCATTGCTATCAACAAAGTAGCTCGCTTGTGACCATGCATCTCTAAAATCTAACACTAACGGGATTTTCAACCATTGTGACAAATAGACACCGATCAATGCGCTACTAAATGGTGGACAAGAAACCACTATCACATCAGGTTTCACTATTCGGCTTTTTTTCCATGCCATTTTAAGCGTAGGAATTATCCAGCCCCAATGTAAATCAATAAGCCAATAACGTTTAGCAATATCACCATCTCGTTCGGGGGAGCGCCAATGTCGTAGCCGATAGCATTGCTTATGAATAATGGTTGGCCACTTCCAACACCAATCGATATTCCATGAAGCAACAGCAAGGGAATCGACCAATGGCACGGTATTATTATCATCATCGATATGAGCAAAGCGATGCGCCCGCCCTTCGCGAAAAATCACTACATGGTGGTCATGCTCGGCTAAATATTGACAAAAACGTCGACTACGATTTGCACCGACGTTTAATAAAGGAGGAGAAAAATAACTGAAATAAAATATATTCATTCATTTCCTCGAAGCGGTCGGATCACTTTTCCAGGATTACCTGCAAACAGCACATTGGGTGGCACATCTTTAGTGACCACGCACCCCGAAGCAACAACCGAGCCTCGACCAATAGTGACTGGTTTAACAATATGTACCCCTGTACAGATCCACACATCATCTTCAATGACCAGATCTGCCATTGTCGGAGGTTGATATTTATCTAACCCCGGGCTGTGCCCACTGTGAGCATTAATACTGGTTCTGCCTGCGATCATCACGTTATCCCCAATCAATACTTTCTTACCAACGGAAATACCTGTCTGCCAGCCAATATAACAATTTTCACCAATACGAATTTCGCAGCTTCCACTATCTGGATGACCATGAATGCTCAATGCACCATTTAGGCAAGTATTGTTACCAATATAAATTTTGATCGGACCTTGTATCAGTGGAAAGCCATTTTCTAAACTTAACCCAGGGCAATAATGCTCTAACCTTGCTTGTAACATTGGTAAATATAAGAAGATATTAAGCAAACGTTGCAGAGCAAAACTCATTAAACGATACACAACGTAGATCGGTCGATATATCCATGCAAGATCGGGAAGTTGCCCATAAATAAACCATTTTGCAACGCGATATAATATCCGACTTAATGGTGTATTTTGCTGTTTAATATAAGCACGAATGCGATGTGTTATTAGCATGCTCGCCACCCCATTGCTTATGCCTGAACAAGCTACGAACCCAATAAAGATGTATACATCTTATGGGTTTGCGTAATTTGTCGTTGGATATCGTATTCTTGCTCCACCCTTTTTCTTGCAGCTATGCTAATCGCTTCGAGCGTGTCACTTTGGCTATACAATAATCTTAGCAAATTCTGTACCTGATCTGATTGCTCAAAATGGACGTACCAGCCTTGCTGTTGATCGACAAACAGATCTGCCAGCCCACCAATGGGTTCAGCAACCACAGGTCTGCCTACCGCCATCGCTTCTATTGCGACATAGCCAAACGCTTCTTGCCAACAAGATGGCATTAACACGATATGCGCTTGTTTTAAATCTTGCTCTATTTGGGTTGAACGACCGTGAAAATTAATCGATTGTGTTTGATTTGCAGCTAACTTGACTTGCTCTTTTAACTCTCCATCACCAAAAATATCTAACTGTGCGATACGCGAAAGTCTTGGGTCTAAAAATAATGCTAATAGATAATGCAACCCTTTTTCTGCACTTAAACTACCGACATAAAAACAGCGTAGTTTGGCTGTCATTGGTGGTATTTTTTCATACTTAAAACGCGATAAATTAATACCATTATTAATTAATGCTATTTTTTCTTGCGCCATAAATTGACTTAACCATTGTTGAATAAAAGGTGAAATAGCACAAAGTCGAGCAAGAGGCAGACCTAATAATTTTTGCTTAATTCGTCGCCATGGTGTGATTTGATAACCTTGCGGAGGTGAATTATGCATAGTGAGAACTACATGAGAGCAAAAGCATCGAGCAATAAAAGTATAAGGATGCCCTATCCCGTAAAAATGAAGGTGTACTAAGTGAGGATGATGATAGTGAAGTAAAGCAATGAGTTGCCACATACTGGTAAACGAATCATAACGATACCCTTTTGAATATAAATCGTTATAAGCATCATCAGTAATCGATCGAGCCAGTAAAACAAGCTGAAATCGCGGTGATTCTAGCTGCATTAAAAAATCAAAATAACTACTCCCTTTTTTTACATCAATGTCGCAAATTAAGACGATTTTTTTCATGGCTCATCTCGCGATTAAAAGAGATTCTTTTAAGCATATGCGAGATTATTTAGCTTTTTTCTTAAAAAAGAGAATTTTCGCGAAATTTAAACAAAACGACTACCGAGATGGTAGCCGTTCATAAGCGAAAAGATAAAAAAGCAATTAATTTACGCCCATTTGCATCTTATATTTTGATAATGATTTCTCACAAAAATCTCGTTCATCATCATCTGTAATATTATTAACTAACTCAACAAAAGCTTCATAACCGACCTTACCGTTCTTCACTTTCCATACGGTATAAGCGGCCTGCTTATCTAATTCAATGCGTGTTCTTTCACCATCAGACAATAATGTAAGGTTATGCATATGTTCTTTTCTCTTTGTTATAACTCGCACTAATTTTACCCAAAAAAACGTCTGATCAGAATAACCTCATGCATCTTATCTATGCCTGTATTAGAGCATGACTAAATCCGGTTGTTTATTCATCACAAAAACAAAACCGCCCTCTCCTTTTCAACAGATTTAGTTAACAGCATGGATTTTTATCAAAAACAGCCTAAATTATGTGATATACATCACTAGTTAGAGTTTTGCGGTTTCATAAACTGAGTCTATCGAAGCACAACAATAATGTTGATTAACTATTTTTATCTAGGAGCTCTTTATGGCTACTCCACATATTAACGCTGAGTTTGGTGATTTTGCAGAAACGGTACTTATGCCTGGCGATCCGCTTCGCGCTCAGTTTATTGCGGAAACTTACCTAGATGATGTAAAGCGTGTCTGTGATGTGCGCAGCATGTATGGCTTTACTGGTACTTATAAAGGTCAACGTATTTCTGTGATGGGTCATGGTATGGGTATTCCATCATGTTCTATCTACGTACATGAACTGATCAAAGATTTCGGTGTTAAAAACATTATCCGTATTGGTAGCTGTGGCGCAGTACACGATGATGTGAAATTAATGGATGTGATCATTGGTATGGGTGCATCTACCGATTCAAAAGTGAACCGTATCCGCTTTGCTAACCATGATTTTGCAGCCATTGCTGATTACCATCTATTAGAAACAGCAGTAAATCAGGCTCGAGCGCAACAAGTACCCGTTCGCGTAGGTAACGTATTCTCTGCTGATCTTTTCTATAGTCCAGAAGCTGATCTATTCGACAAGATGGAAAAACTTGGCATTCTTGGTGTTGATATGGAAGCAGCGGGTATCTACGGTGTAGCCGCAGAGCTAGGAGCGAAAGCACTGACAATTCTTACTGTTTCTGATCATATCAAACGCGGTGAAAAACTAAGCGCAGAAGATCGCCAAAAATCATTCAATGAAATGATGAATATCGCGCTAGAAACTGCCGTCAGCCTTTAATTTACCCATAAGCGGGAAACATGCCTCCCCGACGGTTTCCCGCTTATTTTCCAAATTCAGTAACGAAAACTAAAGGGATGTTAGTTTAATAAATACGCTTTATTAATATAAAACCAGCTCGATAATGTAAAATGTGGCGTCTTACACAATCATAGGTAACATATTCTTGAAACGTATTGTTCTCTGACAATGCTGAGTAAAATTTTACTCAGCCCCTTCTCACAAATCCCGTAACCGTTTAGTAACAATCTTAAAAATATTATTATACTGCATCTAAAGATCGCGCAAAGATAAGGTTAGATATGTCTACATTTCTTACAACGCCAAATCCCATCGAGCAGTTACCGTTGGCTTTCAATGGCTACCAATTCAATCACTGTAAGACACTGAGTTGTAAGAACTTTGGTTCACATAACCCAAATAACTACGTGCTCCAAAACAATGATATACACCGCCCAACTCTCGTATGCCGAGAATGCGGTGCTTTTCCCCCTTTGCTAAATAATCAAGATGTCGCAGAAGAAGCACAGCGTTATCATAGACTACAAAGCAATGATTTACCGACCTGTACTAATAGTGAGTGTGATAATAAACATTACTCAGTATTGACTCATCGTCACCTTTACCATGCATTCGGTTTTAGCGGAGACAGGCAACGTTATCGCTGTAAATCATGTGAACACACCTTTGTCGATCGATGGTCTGGTGCCAATAACAAACATGCCATGCAGCAAAAGTTATTAGGTCTATTATTTACTGGTTATCCTGTACGAGATATTTGCCGACGCCTAGAGATCAACCCAAAGACCTTTTACGATCAGCTTAATCATATCGCTGCACGTTGCCGTCGTCAGCTCGCCCTTTTTGATGAGCGATTATTTAAACATCAACATCATGTTGAACTTGCATCTAATATTAAAGACCTGCAACCTCAAAGCCACAATGGTGTCATGTGGGTCGCCAGTGCAGAATCACAATCGGGTTATGTTGTTGCTCAGCATGTTAATTACCAAGCTGACGATATCGAATTATCCCACCTCTATCATGATGCCTATCAAGATTCATCCCTTTTCATGTCGGCTCCAAAGCATCACGAAACAGTATCAGATCCTTTTATTCCTAAAGGTATATTAGCCAAAGTAGATGCGACGTATCGTAAGATATTCTCTCGCTCTAACATGGAGAACCCATTATCAGGTGGCGCTAAAATTAATTATCCCACCAAGGGGACATTGATCTACCCACAGTACACGGTATATAGCCATTACCTCTACTTAAAAGAAATGTTTCAGAATAACGAGTACCTCGCTATCTTTATGCCACAAGAAACCTTGTTACGTTCAGCATGTATCTCGGTGTTTATTGAACATATAAAACAAAAGCGCATTGATCCTCTCTACGTGATAGAAGACGAACAATGGCTGCATGGCGAAGATGCCGGAAAGGTTGATATTGTATTATTAGGATGGTGGCAAGATCGATGGGCATTCACTCATCTAGAAAATGCCAGTAAAGGAATATGCCATTTAGGCGGTGAAACCAATGATGATAAAAAATGGCTAAAACATGCCACCTATCGAGCCGTATCAAGCTATCAACATCGCTTTCAAGAGCAATTTAGCCAGCTGATCAATGAGCCGCGCCGAAAGCTACGCCCTGCTGGTCTATTACCGTTACTCGATATATATCGCGCTTGGCATAATTTATGTCGTCAAGATAAATTCTCATTAACGCCAGCACAACGTTTAGGTTTGGCTTCAGCCCCAATGACACTTGAGCAACTGCTCAATTAAATTTAAAAAGGCTTAATATCGTCGCTCATCAGAGCTGATATTAAGCCTTTATATTAATAGCCTGTTGCCATTAACTGCTATTTTTCTGCTGCAATCACTGAAATTTCAACTAATAAAGCATCACGGGCCATGCTTGCTTCAACACAAGCACGAGCAGGTGCATGACCTTGTGGTACCCAGTTATCCCATACCGCATTCATCTCAGCGAACATGCTCATATCTTTAATATAAATCGTTGCTGAAAGCATGTGTTCTTTATCACTCCCCGCCTGCAGTAATAACGCCTCTACTTTATCTAACATGGTTTGAGTTTGCTCTGTGATACCTTTCGTAGCATCTGCACAAACTTGACCACATAAGTAAATCGTACCGTTATGTTTAACAATGCGGCTCATGCGAGCACCTGTTTCTAAACGTTCAATCATGATATTTCCTGTTCGCTAATTAAGTTTAATAAGAATATAACTTTTTTAGCAAAAAATCAGTCAAAACACGGTAAAGTTAAAAATTATTTGCAATAAATGACAATTTACACCGTAAATTTTATTAGCGACCTAATGAATCTTCTAAACGTGCTTTCCAAATTGCCATCGCAAGTGCAGGTTTACGTAAAATTTCAGGCGTTGGGATCCAGCCATGTTTGATCTTGGCAAACACATCAAAACGCTCTGCCGTTCCCGCCATTGCTTCTGCGACTACTTTACCCGCAATGTTCGTTAAACCTACACCGTGGCCGGTATAACCATGGGATACATAAATATCATCACCAAGATGATCGATTTGCGGCATATAAGAGCGTGTTACCGCAAATAAACCGCCCCAATGGTATTCCATTTTTACATCAGCCAATTGTGGGAACACGGTGATCATACGTTGGCGTAAACGCTCAGCTGAATCGCTGTATTCACCATTAAAAGGATGGTTAACACCACCAAATAAAATACGACCATCAGGTGTTGGACGGTAATAATCAAGACTGTTATTTAAGTCTGACATTGCCATCATATTTGAGATTGGCTGGCGATCACCAAGCTGCTCTGTTACTGCAATATATGATGCAACTGGCAGTACCACACTTTGCGCTTTACGATTCAAGCCATCTAAATACGCATTACATGCTAAGAGTACTTGTTTGGCTTTCACACGACCTTTTGGCGTATGAATAATGTGTGGATTACCTTTCTCAATCTTTGTTGCTGGCGTATTTTCAAATACCGCTGCGCCTAGCGACATTGCAGCACTGGCTAGACCTAATGTGTAATTAAGAGGGTGCATGTGTGCGCTGTTTGAATCAAACAAACCACCAAGGTAGCGCTCAGTATTCGCTACTTGTTGAATTTGTTCTTTTTCCCACCAACTTGCGGTTGGGTAATCGTAGCGCGTTTGCTTTAAGTCATACCAAGATTTTAATTCTTCTTCTTGGCTCTTTTTCAATGCAAGTTCGATATAGCCTTGTTGGAAGTCACAATCGATATTGAATTCTTGAATACGCTCACGAGCAATATCTACCGCTTCGCAAGACAGATCCCACAGTTGTTTGCCCCACTCAGGACCGTAAGTTTCATCAACTTCACGTAAGCCTAAACAGTAACCCACTAAACATTGGCCACCGTTACGCCCTGAACCACCCCATGCTAAACGCTGAGATTCTAAAACTACAACCGAAAAACCTTTCTGACGTAATTCGATGGCAGCATTCAAGCCCGTCATACCACCGCCAATAATACAAACATCTGCCTCGATAGTTTGATCAAGTTCAGGTTGTTCTGGTAACGCATTAATTGTTGCTTGGTAATAACTATCAATATACTGATTACGCATTGACATTCCAATTGCCTATATATATGAAACAGGTAAAAAATCGCGCGGATAATGTCAGAACATTTCAAGAACAACAAGTAATTTATTACTGTGATATTGCTCAAAAAAAGCCCCAATTACTTTTGACATGATTAAGCTTAACTCTATCATCCGCTCTTCACTGACTTACCTGGTCATTTAGGGAATTAAAAAATGAAAAAAGTATTAAAAGGGGTGACTACACTAACATTCGCACTTACAGCATTAAATGCTTCGGCAGAAAATGTTGTGCTTAATATTTACAACTGGGCTGAATATATGCCAACAGATGTAATTCAAGCATTTGAGAAAGAATATAATGTCACCGTTAACTACTCGACTTTCGATAATAACGAAGCGATGTACACCAAATTAAAACTACTGGATAACAAAGGTTACGATGTGGTTTTTGCTTCGACCTATTTTATCGAGAAGATGGCACGTGAAGGCATGCTTGCCAAGATAGACAAAACAAAAATGCATCATTTAAAAGATGTCTATCCTGGTTTATTAGGTCAACAATTTGATCCTAATAATGATTACTCACTACCTTACGTTTGGGGTGTCACTGGCATTTCTTACAACTCTGATAGCATCAAAAATGATCAGGTAACTGGCTGGAACGATTTGTGGAATAGTGATTTCCAACGTCAAGTCATGCTATTAGATGATGTACGTGATGTATTTGGTATGGCATTAAAAGCACAGGGCCATAGCATTAACAGCACCAACGAAGCTGAAATTAAACAAGCTTATGAAAAATTGCTAACACTACGTCCTAACGTAGTTGTCTATAACTCAGATGCACCACACGTACCATACGTGACAGGTGAAGCAATGCTCGGTATGCAATGGAACGGCAATGCTTACTTAGCCAAGCAAGAAATGCCTGAGCTGCAATTTGTGTACCCTAAAGAAGGTTCTATCCTATGGATGGACAACTTTATTGTACCGAAAGGCAGTGAGAAAAAAGACTTAGCATTTAAGTTCATTGATTTCTTTATGCGTCCAGAAAACCAAGCGAAATTGGTTGAAGAGTTAGGTTTCCCGGCTCCTAATAAGCAAGCGAAATCTTTCTTACCAAAAGCATTACAAAATGATCCGATGATCTTCCCAACAGATGAGGAAGTAAATAAAGGTGAGTTTACCAATGATGTAGGTGATGCAGTCAATATTTACCAAAAATACTGGCAGTTGCTAAAGAGCTAACAAAGAAAAAGGGCAATAACATTTGAGGTTATTGCCCTTTTTGTATCAATTTCTTATTTTTGCTTTGGTCTAAATGGCTTGATCACCGACTCATCACATTCAAGGAATGGACCTTCCATCAGATCAATACAGTATGGGATCGCAGGGAATACCGCATCTAAACATTCACGAATAGATTTTGGCTTACCTGGTAAGTTAACAATTAAGCTATCACCACGTAGACCAGCGGTTTGACGAGACAAAATAGCCGTTGGTACGAACTTTAGCGATTCAGCACGCATTAGCTCACCAAAACCAGGCATCATACGATCACACACAGCTTCCGTCGCTTCAGGCGTCACATCACGCTTAGCAGGGCCAGTACCGCCTGTTGTGACGATCAAGCTACAATTTTGCACATCAGCCATCTCAATCAATGTTGCTTCAATGACATCTTTCTCGTCTGGGATCACTTTATATACTGGCTCCCATTCTGAGGTTAAATAGTCATTCAAAGTGTCGATAATCGCTTGGCCTGAAATATCTTCGTAAACGCCAGCACTTGCACGATCACTGACTGTAACAATACCAATTTTCGCTTTGCTCATTTATTTTCCCTCAGTTTCGGATGTTTATTTGTCACTTAGGAGTAACAAAGTCACGTGCTGGTCAGTGTAAGGAAAATCACGTGCAGGTAAACCGTTATTTTCATTTGATCTTTGGTTCATTAAGAATTACTTAGCACCAACGGCGGACAGTATTGCAATAGTGCTGATAATCTTCCCCAAACATGGCTAATAACACCGCTTCTTCTGGCTCTATTTGAAAATTAGTCATTACCCAAATAAACACAGGGATCACCACAAAACAGCTTAACGCTGAAAAATAAAATGCCGCAGCAAATAAAAAGAACACTAACCCCAAATACATTGGGTTACGAGTAAATCGATAAATTCCAGTGGTGACTAAACGCGATGTTTTTTGCGGATAACGCGGATCAATGGTGGTATTGGCTTTAGCAAACGCAATAATAGCTGTAAAACCTGGGATCACACCGATAAAACACAACACAGAGATCAGTACACTCTTGCCTGAAAAATCAAACGTCATGATCGGATAGAACCGAGACAATAAGTACATTCCCAGTATGGATAATAATAACAATATTGGTGGTGGGACACGTAACGACATAACAAATCCTTCTTTTTAGCCGCTGATAACTCACATTAAAATTATAGACTTCATTCTATGTGATCAAATTAGACATTGCCTCTTTCATCGTCACCTTATAGCATGCTCCTTTCGCTTTAATCTCTTAGTATGACGTGATGCAGCAACTTAAATATCTTCAGGGTTATCCCACTCACTTAACAGAGCAAGTTCAACAACTTATTGATAATAATAAGCTCAAAGATCTGTTACTTAAGCGCTATCCGACACCGCATAATATAAAAACTGAAAAGGCGCTTTACGACTATGTTATTGCGTTAAAGAACGAATATTTAAAAAAATCTGCCCCTATCAGTAAAGTGGCATACGATAATAAAATTAACGTGATCAACCATGCATTAGGCTTACATACTTTTATTTCACGAGTGCATGGTAATAAACTGAAAGCCAAACATGAGATCCGTATCGCCTCTGTCTTTAAAACCGCACCAATTGAGTTTCTACGTATGATAGTTGTCCATGAATTGGCACACTTACGTGAAAAAGAGCATAACAAAGCCTTCTATGCCTTATGCCAACATATGGAGCCTCGTTACCACCAACTGGAGTTTGATATGCGTATGTACCTGACTCAGGTTGAATTATTGGGTCCGGTATATCAAGCAAGCGAGAATAAATGATCCCAGCGAAGATCTTGCTGCTGAAAAATTAGATCCCATCACTTAATTGCTATTACAATAGTGCGAAACTTCACAGAGATATGTAAAAGATGCAACAAGAAGAATTTGAAATCTTAGTCAAAGAATTAGCACAACTAGAAAGCGTACCTGCAATCCTAAATGCGCTAAAAGATAACGAAGAAACTGAAATTTCAGAAGCTGCAGCGGCAATGATCGGTCACTTCAGCATTGCTGAAATTGATGGTAAGCAACGTATTTATCACGTGTTTACCCAAACCAATGAGCAAGGCGAAGAAGAAGAGCTTGCTGAGTGGGTAATGAATGCAGATGATGAACTAATGCGCTTTATCGCTTGGTTCTTCTACACCACGTTTGAAATTAACGATAAAGACACTTACCAAGCTGCGGGTCGTTCATACACACCAGCGAAAAAAAGCTAAGTGATAAAATAAAGCCAATCCTATTTATTTTTAACTAGAAAGAGATTTATTAGATTGGCTTTATTGTTTTTCGTAACACTTCTTCTTCCCCCTTTCCTCTACTAAAAATTCACCTCACACACCCAAAGCATCGAAAGCGAAAATAAAATACAATCGCTACTAACAGCACGCCGCTTTTTCGCCTACAATATGCGGCAAAATATTATGATTCAGGTGTTAACATGAAAATTTGTGCTGTTGAACTACGTAGTAACGAAGCTGTGATTTGTCTTCTTTCACTTCAAAATGGCATGTTCGATATTCCTCAATGTCGTACACAAAAGTTCATCATGGAAGATTCTCTAGATAACCAACAAATGCGTGATTTCCAATTCGCATTTAAAAAACTACTTGATGACTACAAAGTAGATAAAGTGGTTATCCGTAACCGCGAAACACGCGGTAAATTCGCAGGCAGCGCTGTAGGCTTCAAACTAGAATCAGCGATCCAGCTGATTCCAGATCTTGATGTGAATTTCATGTCTAACGCAGACATCAAACAAAAGCTGAAGCGTAACCCTATGGGTATCGACTTCCGTGATACTGGCTTACGCCAGTTCCAAGAAGCGGCATTTACAACAGGATACGCTTTCCTTAGCCGCTAATAACTCGTACAAAAAGACTCAACGCTCAGTATTATACTGGGCGTTTTTTATTGCCTTTTTATCACTGATAAATAAAAAATCCCTTGGCATTATAAAATACCAAGGGATTGATACTTAAGTGTGTTGTAAATGTCTGGTGATTAATTCAAGTTCAACCACCAGCACATTGTATTCATCGTTATTTCCAATCAACGATTACTTACAGTCAACAACACCCACTTCTTTCCACACACCCCATTGACCAGATTTCGCAGGGTCTTCACCACGTGTCCACCACTTAGCTTCCCATAGCTTGCCATCTTTGGTCGCTTGGTCGCCACCTAGGTAAACGGTTGTTGCATCCCATGCGTTATCACAGGTATCAACAACTGGTGAGTGCTTAGCAACAACCACGGTTGTTGACGCTGTCGATGTTGCTTTGCCATCACTTACTACTACTGTAAATACAAGGCTTGTATCTTGTGTGTACTCTGCAGCAGTAAATAGCACTTGTGAACCGTTTACTGTCGCATTAATACCAGCAGGTAATGTCCAGTTAAACGTTAACGTATCACCAGCATCAGCATCAGAAGACGCAGATGCATCAACAACAATAACATCACCAGCATTCGCCGTTTGAGGTGCTGTTACGCTTGCCACTGGTGCGTTATTTTCTGGGATAACAACGTCATCTTTCGCCTTCACTGTCACAACAACAGTATCGGTTGCCGTTGCACCTTTGTTATCTGTAACGGTGAGTTTAAACGTTAGCTGCACAGTTTCAGCCACTTCTGCCACATCAAAACTTGCTGTTGCAGAATCAGCACCAGTCAGTGCTACCGCAGTACCTGATACTTGTTCCCAAGCGTAAGTCACGATGCTGCCATCAGCGTCTTTCGAGCTTGAACCATCAAGTGTTACAGATGCAGGACCTGTCACTGATTGATCCGCACCCGCTGCTGCCGTTGGTGCTTTGTTTGGCTTCTCAATAACAGTACCAGCTACACCTTCATGCATTGCATTTAGGATGTCACCATTATCTGCATCGATTTCCCATGAGAATAGACCCGCAAGGCCAAGTGACTTAACGTAGTTACCTTTAGCCAGTACCGAACGCTTATCATCAAACGTGATTAAATCACCCGTTGAGCGGTTCCATACATACGGTGCTTCAGCTTGATCGTCATAACCGTATTCAAAGCCGTTGATACCTTTGCCATCAGCGCCTAGCATGTGAGACTTAATGCCTTTGTAGTCAATAACACCGTCTTCCCACACACCTTGCTCTTTCGTACCCGTCAGTTTACCTGTACCTGTACCTGTCATAGGATCGGTTGGATCAGTGAGCGTATTTGGCATTACACCCGTCCAACCACGACCGTACATTGCAGCACCCAGTACCAGTTTGTTAGCTGGAACACCTTGTTTTAACAGTAATTGAATACCGTTATCAGAAGTGTAAGCAGGACCTTTAAACTGTTCGCCATTTTCATCTAGACCAGTACCATCACACTGACCAGGGCGCATGAAGTTACCACAGTATAGTGCTGTTTGATGACCTGGAACGTTGTTCCAACCACCGTAGAAGTCGTAAGTCATCGCAAAGATGTAATCCATGTATTGAACTGCATCTGCATAATCAACGTCTTCAATCTTATCGTAACCCACACCGATTGCTGATGTTAGCTCGTAAGTACGGCCTGTTTCTGCTTCTAGCTTATCAAGCATCGCACGTAGTTCGCGCATTAGGGCTACGTATGCAGGGCCATCTTTAACTGGGTCACCACGATCAGCTGCTGCACCGCCGCCACCTGGGAATTCCCAGTCAATATCTACACCATCGTAGAATTTCCATGTTTTCAGGAATTTTTCTACCGATGCAACGAATGTGTCACGGTTTGCTTTATCTACGAAATCAAAGAACGGATCAGACAGTGTCCAACCACCAATTGATGGGATGATTTTCAGATCAGGGTTACGCTGTTTTAATGCCATTAGCATTGCGTAGTTACCCTTAATTGGAGTGCTATATTCATGACCAGCTTGCTTAAAGCTCTTTTGGAATGCTGCCCATGGATCATGGATAACGACTTCATAGTCATTAACGCCACGACACGCTGTTTGTAGCGCATTGAAGCTATTACCACCAACAGATTTCACCGACTCGTTTGGACCACAAATTGGAATAAAGCCGTAAAGAATGTGAGTCAAGTTGTCTGCTGGAATGTTATCTACTGTGTAATCACGACCGTAAATACCCCACTCAACAAAGTACGTACCCATAACAACGCTTGGATCGGTATCAAACGATTTGTTATTTGGGTCAACATTCATTGGTAGTGGCGGTAAGTGTGAGCCGTCGGTATCAGCAATAGTGATTTGTGCAGGAGCACTTTTCGCACAACCTGTTGCATCACACGCTTCAATTTCCATTTGGTACAAACCACCTTGTTCATACTCAAAAGAAGCGGTTGTTTGGCTGCCATTAATTGGACCTGATGCTACTTTTTTACCATCGAAGTAGATGTTGTAGGTATCACCTGAATTTCCACTCCACTGGTTAAATTTCACATTGATCTTAGCTTTGTCATGGTACTTAACCATGTCGTTGTAGCCAGATGTTGTTTCCATCGCCAGTTCAATTTTAGAGAACTGAAGGTTGTTAGAGCCGTACATATCGATGCTTGGTGCCGTAGGTGCAGCAAAAGCCGCGCCTGACAGTGCAAGGGATATTCCTGCTGCACAAAGGTTAAATCGAATCATAATCTATCTCTCAATCCTTGAATTTATACTCAACAATAAGCACATCATGCTTCTACAACGGTACAGGGTATGACTTTTTTTATAAGTAGAAACATGTATTCAGCATTTCAGAGACTGACGAGAATTCAAAAAAAATAACTCAGGGATCAATTCTTTTGCACAAATATTCGTACAAGATTTTTCATTTTTCATGAGTTTTGCAACGGCAAACAAATAATCAACAACATTTTGATAACATTTGAGCGCGTATTTTTTGTGCTTCTCGCAGTATTTTTTTGAAGGGAAATAAGATCAGAAAAGAAAAAAGCACAAAGCCACAGAGAAAACATTTATTAAATAATAAACATCTAACCAATAATTTCTCTATGGCTTTTAAATTTATAAATTATTGAGTACGTTGAATTGCTGAATAACCACCATCCAATTGAATTAAATGGCATTTATTTAAAACTTTTAATAAAGATATCGCGATTAGTGAACGGTAACCACCAGCACAATGCACAACATAGTCATCATGGTGGGCTGGCATTTTGCCTTGGATTAACGCCGTCAATGGCAATGCTTCTGCACTGGCTAACTTGCCTTTTTCAGTTTCATCAGTTTCTCGTACATCTAAAATATGATGCGTTTCAGCTATATCTGGTAATTTATCTGCAGAGATATGCTCAATATGAGATAGCGAAGTATCAAGCGGCTTTAACTCTGCATGTATATAACCAAGCTCATGAAGTGTTTTAATCACACTGGCTTGATCTTTATCTGCTGCAATCACCTCAAGATGCACTGTTTTATCAGGAACAATTAGTTCTAGCCACCATTTAAATTGCTTACCGCCAAAGCCAACAAACACGCTACCTTCAATGTGCCCAGCAATAAACTCTTCGGAACTACGGGTATCAATGATAATGTCTTTTCTATCAGTGAAAATATGCACAGCTATACCATCCTTTTTAATCAGTCTGGTAAACCTTACGCTTTTATTACGCTATTTCCTATGATTGAAAGCGTAAATTTAGAAATGAAGACTATAAAAAACCTCTTATTATCAGTAGATAACAAGAGGTTTACCCATTAACGACGTTTAAATAATACTTTTACAATGGCATTGGCTAATTGCCGTAGCAGCGTCTTAATAAAAGATTCGGTATAAGTTTGGCGTTGAGAGCGTCTAGGCTTACGGATACTCGCTCGATCTTGTTTTTCTTGCTCAGCTTGTTGTGCTTGTTGCAATTGCGCCTGCTTTTGCTGCTCCATGCGTTTATGTAACATCTCATGGGCAGATTCACGATTCACCGCTTGTTTATATTGCTGATAATACTGACTGGTATTGAGCATCTCGGTGCGTTTTTCTGTACTGATAGGTCCAATTTGCGATTCTGGTGGACGAATAGTGACGTGCTCAACCACAGATGGTACACCACCCTCTCCAAGCACAGAGACTAATGCTTCCCCAACACCTAATTCCCCCAACAAGGTTTCAACATCTAAATTGGGATTATCACGAAAAGACTCCGCTGCGACTTTAACGGCTTTACGCTCTTTAGGGGTATAAGCACGTAACGCATGTTGAATACGGTTACCTAACTGCCCTAATACTGAATCAGGAATATCGGTTGGATTTTGCGTGATAAAGTAAATACCCACGCCTTTTGAACGGATCAAACGTACCACTTGCTCGATTTCATCTAAAAAGACTTTAGGCACATCATCAAATAGCAGATGCGCTTCATCAAAGAAGAACACAAACTTCGGCTTATCGAGATCACCCACTTCAGGTAGGTTCTCGTATAACTCAGACAATAACCATAATAAGAAAGTTGAGTACAACTTGGGTGATTGGATCAAGGTGCTAGCATCAAGGATATTGACGATACCTCGACCATCAGCGGCTGTTTTCATGAAGTCATGATAATCTAATGCGGGCTCGCCGAAGAACTCACTGCCTCCTTGGCGTTTAAAGCCCAACAAACGACGTTCAATGGCAGCAATAGAGGACTTACTGATACGTCCGTACATACCACCGAGTTGTTTAGAGTTATCACCAAGGTAATTTAATGCTGTTGAGAAATCATCCAAATCCAGCATTGGCATTTGGTTTTCTTCCGCATATTCAAATGCAAGATTGATCAACCCTTCTTGTACATCATTACAATCAAGCAAGCGACTTAACAATAGAGGCCCCATGTCCTCTAGCGTGGCACGGATTTTTGCCCCTTTTAAGCCAAACAGATCCCAAAATTCAACGGGAAAAGGCGTAAATTCAAAGCCCTCGATACCAATCTCGGCACAGCGTTTTTGCACAACTGCGTTATCAGTACCTGCATTTGCCATGCCTGATAAATCGCCTTTTACATCGGCAAGAAACACTGGCACACCAAGTGATGAAAAGCCTTCAGCTAAACACTGAAGTGTCACCGTTTTACCCGTTCCCGTTGCACCAGCAATAAAACCATGACGGTTAGCGTATTTAGGGTGGATACCGATTTTATTTTCACCCTTACCGATAAGGATCATGTCACTTTTCATACTCAGCCCATTATCAAAATATTATTGTTCCATCCTAACCAAACTTAGACGCTGTTAAGTTAAAATACGATAAATAATCATAAACATAGCACCATTATTTATGCTGTAACGATGGATTCAACTGTGGTTTGAATATAAATAAAGCCGCAATAATCACGAACATGAATGGAATAGTAACTAAATTGAGTTGGTACCAACCAATTGCGGTGTTTAACCAACCCGCTAATAGCGATGCTATGGTGACAGAGCTAAATACCACAAACTCGTTACAGGCTTGGGCTTTCGGCTTATCTTTTGGTTGATAGGTCATGGTTAAAAAGCGCGTGGCTGCAATGAACATAAAGTTCCACCCAACACCTAATAAAATCAAGGCGATATTAAACTGTATTAATGTTGTGCCGGTCAAATTAACAATGCAGCACATCAGCATGAATACCGCCCCCAATAAAATCGTATTTTTAGCCCCAATTCGATCAATGAGGTGCCCAGTAAAGAAAGATGGCACAAACATTCCTAACACATGCCATTGAATCACTTGAGTAGATTGCTCAAAACTATAACCACAGCCCATCATAGCGAGTGGTGTCACTGTCATAAGTAGGATCATCACCGAATAAGCAACAGCACCAGAAGCCACCGCTAAAAGATAATTCGGCTGTGTTAACAATTGTGATAATCGTTGTCCTGTATTAGTTGTAGCACAAGCAGGCGCTTTCGGAAGAGCAACGACTTGCAGTAGGCATAGCGACAAAACATAAAGCAATAACACACCAATGAAAGGACCAATAAAACTCAGATCAGATAACCATTCTCGACTTTGAACGGCGAGAAATGGTCCTAATATTGCCGCTAGAACGCCCCCAGCCATAGAGATAGAAATAGCACGGCTATGATATTTAGCATCACATAATTCCATTGCAGCAAAACGATAAAGCGTACCGAAACCTATTCCGATCCCCAGTAAAAATGTACCGACAGAAAACAAATAAAAATTTGCTAGCCACAAGGCATAAATACAGCATGCCGCACCAGCAATACCGATCATATTACCTAAGGTAAATCCTCGTTTACGCCCTATACGTGCCATGATCAAAGAAGCAGGAATAGTCGCGCACATCATACCGATAAATTGTATTGCAACAGGTAAGGTGACTAATGAAGGCATTGGTGCAAGAGATTGACCAATAAGCGCTGTGACAGATATCAACACTATATTTCCCGTTGTCAGTAGTGCCTGACATAGCGAGAGTATCCATACTTGTTTGTTCATCCTTTACCTCCGTGTAAAAAATAGCCACCCAAAAACACTAACATGGATAATGAGAGCTAAATAGGAGCAATTAATAAGGTCTTTTTCCCATCTCAGCATCTATTTCCTCTCTAACAACGACTTTTTCTAAAACTTTCTGCATACAGCAATGCTTTGAATCCAAATAAATTTTATCAAAAAGCGTTATTTTCATATATATAAGCACTAAAAAGTCGCTAATAAAACATGGAGCAATAACTTTATCCTTTTGATTTTAAATAACTTAAAACAAGAAACAGTAACAACAAAACAACCATTAGAAAAACTAATGCTTATATCTATTTTTTTTCATTTTTCAAGATTTAGGGTATACGTATAATGCGCATCAACAAGAGAGCACAGCGCCTCTAAAACCGAATTTATTTATTACTTTTACGCCACTATATCCAGTATCAGGTTGTGACTATGACTAAGAAAATCATCAACAAAATCGCCGTAGCTTACCAACGTTCTTTCACTGAACTGTACAAGCGTGATAATAAATAATCGCTATTCCCCCTATTTTAAAAAGGAGCATTACTGCTCCTTTTTTCGTTTTTGAGCTCTACCTTTTTCATCTATCTCCCATAAAGTTTCTTTTCTCTCACATATCTAAGCTCGATTTTTGATATAACTGTTTATAACCTCGACCGTTTTAACATCAGCAACGCAGTTAGCTTCGCTGAACCTAACACTTTGATTGAGGTTACTTGAATAGAGCAAGTTTGATGTATGCAACCAAAGGGAAGTAAATGAACAAAATAATGGACATTGTCAGTTTCTTAATTAATCACAAACTGATCTTAAGCCTATTAATTATTGCAACGATTACTCTGATCCGCAGCTTAACGCTAAAAACGATCCGTGGTGATGCTTTGTTCTTGTCAGAAGAGCAACGTAAATGGATGTCACGAACAAAAAACGGCACCTTCACACTGCTTGTTGTGATCTTATTTTTACTGTGGCAATCCGAAATCAGTGAGTTTGCCCTATCTGTGACCGCAATTGCTGTTGCTATTGTGGTCGCATCAAAAGAGATCATTTTATGTTTTACAGGCTCAATCCAACGAGCAAGTTCACGTTCATTTCGGATTGGCGATTGGATTGAAGTCGGCAAATTGTGCGGTGAAGTGATCGAGCACAATATGATGGCAACCGTGATCCAAGAAATCGATCTTCACCATGGGCAATATCACTACACAGGAAAAACAGCCACACTGCCTAATAGCATGTTCTTTACCTACCCAGTAAAGAATCTCAACTTTATGAAACGCTATGTTTACCATAACTTTTCTATTGTGGTGGCTAACTTCGTAAACCTTTATCCGATGTTTCCCGTTCTTGAGAAAAAGATTGAACACCACTGTGAAGAGTTTATCGAAGTGGCTCGTCGCTATAATAGCGTTATCGAAAAACATGCTGGTGTGGATCTGCCAGGCTCTGAGCCTCATATTCACATTGGTAGCGGTGCGAATGGCGAGCAAGTCGTTCACTTCATGCTATTTTGCCCAACCGATCAAGCTACACATTTAGAGCAAGAAATTCGAAAAGACTTTATGGAAGAATACGAAAAACGTTTTCCTCAAAACGCAGAATAAAAAACAACCAGGGCAGAGATTGACACTCTGCCCTTTTGGTATTTCTACCCAAGAGGCTTAGGTAGAAAGCATTGCAATTAACTTTTGACTGCTTGCTCTGCTGTATTTAACTGCTGATATAAAGCTGAGAATTGCTCAGTTAATTTATGCTTAGGTTGAAAATGAATAAGGGGGATTTGCTGAAAGTGCGATTCTTTCATTTTGATTGACTGAGATAAATATGGCTCTAATACGGGGAAACCTAATTCTTTAACACTTTCAATTATTTGGCGAGGAAAGTTAGCTTGAGAATTAAACATATTCACCACAATACCTTCCAACGACAAATCACGATTATGATCATCTCGAAGCTCAGCTAAATTATCCATTAAGTTAATTAACGCTTGTTGGGAGAAACTGTCACAGTCAAAAGGTATTAATAATTTATGAGCAGCAATTAAGCCAGACTTGGTATAGAAATTTAAGTTAGGCGGCGTATCAATATAAATATGATCATACTCTTTTTCTAATTCATCTAAGGCTTCACGAAGCTTATAGATTTTATAGCGACGCTCTAATTCTGACTCTAATTTATCCAATTTGGGGCTAGAAGGAATGATGAACAGATTGTCATAACGGGTAGGTTGGGGGTAATCCAATGTAGGCGATGCCATTGAGAACCAAGATGCAGTTTGATTTAAAAGATCAGCTATGGTTTTGTCACTTTTCTGGTTAATGTCATAACCTAAGTAATGACTACTGTTCCCTTGCACATCAAGATCAATCACCAATGTCTTATGACCTTGAGCCGCGCTGATCGCAGCTAAGTTCACGGTAATACTTGATTTTCCCACACCGCCTTTTTGATTAAATATAATTCTGCGCATCCTTCCCTTCCCGTTGTGTTTAATTATCAACCAACACAATATACACTCATAAGCATATATTTGTTAGTTAAAATCAAACACTTCTTAAAGATAAGACGGAGATTTACACTATGATTGAGAGTACAACTCTAACGGCAACCCATCTGGATCACTGAAAAAGGTAAACGCTTTACCTGTCAGCTTATCAATACGAATGGCTTCCACCTCAACACCTTGCGCTTCTAAATCCGCAACCACACTATGGATATCTTCAACCACAAAAGCCAAATGTCGTAACCCTTGCGCTTCAGGGTAACTTGGCCTCGTTGGTGCATCAGGAAAAGAGAACAATTCTAATTGACTATTATCAGGTAAACGCAAATCCAACTTGTACGATTGGCGCTGCTCTCGATAGGTTTCATTGATCACTGGCAGTTTCAAGACTTGTGTATAAAAGTGCTTCGAACGCGCATAGTCAGAGCAAATGATCGCAACATGATGAATACCTTTTAACATGATGATTTTCCTTATTGCATTGCTTATTGGCTTGGTCCATTACTAATGTAAACTTCAGAATATGGCTCTACCAGTTGAGGGTTTTGACTAATATCGACATTTTTCAATGGATTACCTTCATAGTTTAAATACGTCAGTTGTTTATTTTTTTTAATATTCAGATCCGTTAAGCGATTAAAACTGACATTTAGCACTTTTAACTGGCTATTACTTTTCACTTTCAACTTATTCAATAAGTTATGCTCAAGGCTCAACACTTCTAAATGTGGGTTATCACTTACATCAAGTTTGGTTAGTTGGTTATGAGATAAATCTAACTGTTTTAGATTTCTAAAGTTACTCAGCTCTTTAATTTGGGTGATATGCAGACCTTCACATTTCAACTCGGTAATTTGCTCACTATAAGCTTTACCTTGCAGGATCACGCAACGTTTAAAATTAGGATCAACAAAAGGAATATCGCTGATATTGGCATAGTGCTGCGCACAACCTGAAAGAGTAGAAAAACCTAACACTGCCATAACGGATAATAATATTTTTTTCATATCGATTTCTTTTACGTCTAAAGGTAAGCATTAATCACGTCGTAATGGACGAATAACGCTTTCTAACCCTTCAATTTTAAATTCTAAAGCCAATGCCATTAATGTGCCTAGCTCTCCTTCTGGAAAACCTTTTTTCTGAAACCACAATAAATATTCTTCAGGTAAGTCAATCAACACCCGACCTGCATACTTACCAAATGGCATTTTCATATTAGCCAATTTGATCACGTGCTCTTGTTGAAACATGATTCTATTCACTTTGAAAAACAGCCAAACATTGTAGCAATGCTTGGCTGAAAATATGCGAGTTTTTTGTTAAAGAAGAACGTAAGCATAATTAATCTAAAAGGAGAGAGATATTGCAGAGTTTGGTTTTACAAACAATACTAAATGAGAAGGATTTAATTGCTCAGTTCTTGTATGTGTTCGACGCAGTTACGTCCACGCATACAACTTTTGACAGTGTTATCTATTGCTCTCCAGCAAGTGAACTCAATGTGATGTGCTGCATTAATTTTCATCCTTCTTACTACACGTATTAACATTTTTATGAATACACAAAAATATACAAATAAAAAAAGGATGCCGTTTACATTTTTACGGTTATTTGTCACACTTCACACCCTGCTGAGCTTTACTGTTCATATGACTACTTAAGTTAGCAAGACACAAAACATCACTGCGTTACTTTATACATATCAGACCATTGACCGTTGTCTGTTTCATCGTTGTCATAATCTATATCTAACGCACTTTTCTTGCTGTACGACACGAGAAATATAATGAAAAAGATTTTTTTTGGTACTTTTTTACTGGCATCACTATTAACTGGCTGTAGCACAACCCCTAAAGACGTTGCCGCACTACCTAGCACTTGGGCAGTAAGTGCAATTGACGGTCACACTCAGCCTGTTGATGCGCTACCAGCTAAACCTGAATTAGTAATTGATCAGAACTTCAATGTGACTTATCAAGGCTGTAACACTTTAACGGGTAAGCTTACGTTAACAGGTAACGATTTACTGACTAAGAACTTAGCATCAACACGTAAGATGTGTATTCAGAACGAACAAGCAACCGTTGATGGCTTTGTGAAGAAAATGCTAACAGGCCCTTCTGATTACCTTGTTAACCAAAACACTTTAATCATTAGCTCTGATCGTCATACAGTTACTTTCAAAAAAGTAAAATAAATCAAAGTATTATTTAATAAAAAACGGAGGCTATTTGCCTCCGTTTTTTATGCATTCACTGGTAGTAATTCAGCTGCAATCAACTTAAGTAAAAAGGTTTCTCGCTCAATCGACATCCCTTTTTTCTCAGAATGTTTGATGGTTGCTTCATTGTGCGCAATAGCATCAAAAATGTTGATCCACACTGGCTTCATGCCATTTTTAATTTCGTAATCTTCAAAACGAGTCTCACCCAGCTGTTTATCTATGGTGCAGACGTAGCAGTACGATTTCATATAAACAATATCATGCTCAGATTTATACCAAGGACGATATTCATCGTATTGACCAAATGGCTTAATATCACGAATGTTCTTTGCGCCAGTTTCTTCTTCAAGCTCACGGATCAATCCTTGAACTTTATCTTCACCAGCATCAATACCACCACCAGGCAAGGTGTAATCATGGTAACGAGCAGTGTAAAGCATCAAAATATCTTCACCATTTAAGACAATGGCACGTGCCGCATCTCGTTGGAAAATACTTAGTTCAGTGGTATCAAAATCAATATTTTCCAGATCAGGATGAACAGATAATTTTAAAAATCGCATATTACGCAGAACTCATAACCATCAATAACAAGGCTGCGTATTCTAGCCAAGTCTGATCCAGATTACTAATGATGAGGCTTTAACACCCGATTCATTCGCTTAACAACATTGAGTGTAGATTCCCCACTGTATAAGCCAAGTGCCGTTAAGAGACAATTAGCCCCTAAATAATGTAAATGATAAAACTCACCTTTAGCATCAAATAAGGTTTTAAGACCAATGGTGATCAAATTCACTCTGTTTTTTACATTTTCAGTTAATTGCCATTGGCTTAGCGCTGATAATCGATGATCTTTTAATGGGCAAGTCAAATGCCCCGGGTAAGTTTGCCATGGCGTCAGTAATGCCTCAGGATAAGCATGATTAAGCCACTTCATATAAAACTGATGCTTAACCGCTGAAGCTGTCGGTAACGCAAAAATCACACTTAGCACTGATTTACTATAAAAAGGGAGATGAAAATCAAGCCTAAACTTATCCATGTCTTCTAAAGCTGGTGCAATATGCTGATGTTGATCGTTTTCCCATAAAAACAGCTGAAAGGCTTTTTCCAGCGGCAAATGTGAATATTGCTCTAAGCAGGCTACAATGTTTTGCTCTAATTGCGCTTGGAGCATCGCACCATCTTTCACCATCCGTTTGGGAATAAATGCATGTTGATGTTGTAAATAAGCTTTTGCCACAGCTAACGGCTCACCGGTTGCACAGGCTGCCAGTATTTCATCATCACAAAACACCATACCTACGCATACACTACCACCATTGCCAGACCACACTAGTCTTGGGTGCTCAACCTGTTGGTAAAAATTATATTGAGTGGCTCGCCAATAACATCCTAGTCGTTGTTCAATACTTTGCTCTTGGGTATCTCTGACATTAACAATATGAAGTGGAAAATCGTGATACTTTGCAAAGGCTTCGGCATACACTTCATCTTGCGAACGTTGATACGAAAAATTTAAGCATTCTAGTTGTACGCCTCGCTTTAATAATTCAGTAACGATCACTCGTGAATCTAACCCACCAGATAACGTGCTTATCGCGTGAAAATCATCACCTAAACAGAGATTAACCGCTTGTTTAAAAGCACGATCAAATTGAGAAATACCATCACTATCACGCAAACAATCAAAAGGCATATCAGCCCAACGAAAATAGCGCTGTTGCTGTAATTCATTCGTCGTCATTATTAACCTTTCTCCAGGTAATAATGATCGCACTTCGTTATAGTGTGTTTTATTTCCTAAGGTGTAACCAACAACAGCATACTCGGTGACTCCAACCAAATTAGTGGTTAATTTCACACTTAACTTATCAAATAAACGTAAGCACGAACTAAAAATAACCGCCCCTTTATACTGCATATAATATAGCGGTCGAATCGCCAACGAATCAGCAAAGATACTGAGAGTATGCTGACGTTTATCATAATTTAAAACGCAATACGTCCCTTGCGCATCAGCCAATAATTTAGGGTAATCCTGCATGTTGTGTTGCAGTAAACTATTTACATCTTGAGTGAGTGATGGCGACATCAAGGTATGTCCTAACACCATCGTAAAACGTAAATGATTTTCAGCCCAATTCGCCTCACGATAACAATCAATTGCAACTCGGCATAGATACAAATGGTTATCGAAATATTCATGACGAACATCGGTTGGATTGCGTGATAAGTGCTGAGCGATCTCTTTTTTGATGAGTAAAAAGTCTTGGCTCCAGCAATCTGAAATGACCCCAGCAACAATACTCATTTATCTCTCCCACGGTGATAAATGACTATTAGCAATAACTAAACCAACTTTTATTAAAAATTAGCCCTATGATTTATAGTGATTTTTTCTAAGTTATCGTGAATTTATAGCGACGCTCACATGCATCTTGCTAAAAATAGCCATAAAAAAAGCTTCTCTAATCAAGAGAAGCTTTAATCACAACACAGATAGACTGTCAGTTGTTACTATCAATGACGATAAGACTCATAAAGGAACCAAACACGACGTTCAGTTTGATCAATCCAATCATCGATCATACTCACTGAAGAATAATCACCACAGTCATCACATAAAGTATGTGCAGCACGAAGCTCTGCGGCTAATTGTTTATTATCTTCACAAAGCTCAGCAAGCATATCAGCAGGTTCAACGTATTCAGCATCATTATCTAAAATACGCTGCATCCGGGAAATTTCACCAATAGAACGCAGTGTTTTGCCACCAATTTTACGTACACGCTCAGCAATATCATCCGTCATCGCGAATAATTGCGCACTTTGCTCATCTAACATTAAGTGGTAATCGCGGAAATGTGCACCACTCATGTGCCAATGGAAATTTTTGGTCTTTATATACATCGCAAAAACATCAGCAAGGATCGCTGTTAGTGCACCACTGATCTCTTTAGTCGCGTCTACACTTAAATCTGTAGGTGTGGCTAGAGGACGAGTAAGGTGTTGTTTCGCATCTTCAATTTGTGATTCATTCAAGATAGTACTCATCGTCTTCTCCAAAATAGATAATTTGTGACAACGAGAGTTACTATATGCCTCTAATTTTGTATGACAATAGTATTATATACAGTGAAATTGCAACCTAACATTGAAACATTTAATCAAAATCTTGTTCTGTTTTAGCATACAATCTCGTTATATAAATGAAATTGTCACCTTCTCCATTGCATCTTATAAACGCAGTTTATTCGCTATCATTAACAACTATATTTTCCACTTATCATTTCAATATGATTTATTAAACCTTCTAAAATACAGTCAGTTTTTACAAAATCGCACCAAATTTGCTAAACAATAAAGCATCATGTAAAAAGATCATCAATATACTAAAAACAGGAAGCACTATAATGCAATCATCTACTTATCATATCGGCGAAACAGGCAAACCTTGGGGAAGTGAAGAAAAAGCACAATGGTTAGCAGAAACAACCATTAAGCGCTCTTACCTTGAGCAAGTCGTAACTAAAATTGATGCCTTAAAAGATAAATTTGATATTGCTCAGTATGGTGCTCTGTCCTACTCTCCTGAAAAATACCCACTTTTTTCCATTAAAACTCGCAACTGGGATACAAATAAACCCACAGTATTAATCACGGGTGGTATTCACGGTTACGAGACCAGTGGTGTTCATGGCGCATTAGCTTTTGTAGCATTAGAAGCTGAAAACTACAGCAATGATTTCAATATCTTAGTGGCACCTTGCGTAAGCCCTTGGGGTTATGAAACCATCAACCGTTGGAACCCTAACGCTGTTGATCCAAACCGCTCTTTTATTCCTAATAGCCCAGCAGAAGAATCAGCAGCATTAATGCAATTAGTACAAGATCAAAAAACCGATTTCTTGGCACACATTGATCTGCATGAAACCACAGATACGGATGAATCAGAGTTCCGCCCAGCTTTAGCTGCCCGTGATGGTAAAGCATACATTGAAGACAGTGTGCCAGACGGTTTCTACGTGGTAGGTGATACTGAAAATCCACAAGATGCATTCCAAACTGCAATCATTGATGAAGTTCGTCATGTCACTCACATTGCACCACCAGATGATAACGGCAACATTATTGGTGAACCTATCACTCAAGAAGGTGTGATCAACTACCCGCTAAAAGCATTAGGTCTGTGTGCAAGCGTAACAGATGCCGCTTACACATCGACAACAGAGGTCTACCCAGATAGCCCACGTGTTACTGAAGATGAATGTAATATGGCACAAGTGGCAGCAATTAAAGGCGCATTAGATTACTTAAAACAACACGCTAAGTAAGGCTTTCTTCCGCTAACCTTGTAGTTATATCTGTTAGGTTAGCGGCTTTCTCCTGCTCTCTCATAAGTTTGAATCGCTCATCTATTTTGCTCATAATAGCAACATCATCCACACTATGATTCAATCTAGCGATATGGATATCTATTTTAAGCACCTCGATAGCCCTTTAGGGAAAATTACTCTTACCGCAAACAATACTGCACTATTAGCGGTATGGTTTGAAAGTCACCGCATTCCCTCTCTTGCTCAAGCAACACTTAGCCCTGAGCACCCAATCTTAAAATTGTGTGAGCAACAATTAACGGAATATTTCAACGGGCAGCGACAACAATTCTCGTTGCCAATAGCTTTTCAAGGCACCGACTTTCAACAGCGAGTATGGCAAGCATTAACCACGATACCTTATGGGGAAACATGGCATTACCAGCAATTAGCTGATGCTATTGAAACCCCAAAAGCCTGTCGTGCCGTGGGAACTGCAAATGGCAAAAATAGCTTATCGATTATTGTGCCTTGCCACCGAGTGATCACTAAAAATGGCGATTTAGGTGGTTACGCTGGCGGCAGTGACATTAAGCAAAAGCTGCTCGATTTAGAACGTCAGTTTAAATAACGTCTTTTCCCTTTATCAAACAGCAGACGATGCTGATATTCACCTAAAACGGTAAATACCTGCCATACTTTGGGAGTAAACAAACAGAGAATCGAACTTTATATCTTGGCTTATTTTGTAATAAACCAAGGCGAAGATATCAGGAGGCAATCATGGCCACAGCAATCTCTGTCGAGCAATATTTATCACATCATAATATTGAACTTGAACTAACCCATCATCGCCCTACCGATTCATCCTTTAACTCAGCAATGTCTGCCCATGTGCCGACAACCAATGTTGCTAAGTCTGTTATTTTAAAGGATCAACAAAGTAACTATCTAATGGCAGTGATCCCCGCAAATCGCCGCGTTATGTTAGATAAGGTCAATCAGATCACGGGGAAACAATACTGCCTAGTTGGTGAGCATGAACTATCCACGCTATTTCAAGACTGCAGCCCCGGTGCCATTCCAAACTTAGGGCAGGTTTATCATTTAGATATGATCGTCGATGACATGCTCTTTGATATTGATGATATTTATTTGGAAGCAGGCGATCATGAAAACTTAATCCACCTAACAACCGATCAATTTCATAAAGTCATGAAAAACATTAGCCACCATACAATCAGTGGTTATCGCATGTTATTTACGCAGCAACATGAAAGTAGCTTTTGGGATTGGGAATAACTAAAAAGCGGAATTCGCTTCCCCCTTTTACTAGGCAATACAGCCATTCATTAAATTTTTCTTATCTCTGCCAATAATAGCGAATACTGTCACTCCTATATAACCATGCAGTATTCGCTTTTAATTACTCTGAGTATTGATGATCTCACACCATGATGTGCCTGACGGAATAGGCATAGCTTCAAGCACAACAGTAAATCTGACGGGTAATTCTATCTCTAATAACGCTTCAGCAGCTAAAATCATCCGATCATAAACGAGAGGATCAAACATCCGCCCTGTTTGCCCCCACGCGATGCTATAGCGCTCACATCCCTCAAGCACTTGCTCATTTTGCGACAGCAACATAAACCTATCTTGCAATCCCCAATGTTCAAGCATCATGTACGACTGAAATAACATCGCCAGATCTTCTTTTTTGTTGGTATAGCTATAGAGATCACTTGCACCTTCAGCTTCAAAATGTGCACCTACTTGTAAAGCGGTGAGGTCATGAACAGTCTCACTGGGAGGTGCGCCTTGATACAGCACATCTGCCACATCGAACAACAATGTATCTTGCAACGGTAATTGCTCATAAAGCGTTTGATGTAACGGTGTTGTCGCAGTGATATTTTGATAAATAGTGCGGTTTGGTGATAACGATGACAGCACCGACGGTGGCAAAAGATCATTCGCATGGGCTAGTTCATGCACTAATAAACGAAACAGTGCAGGTCGTAATTGATCTATGGTACGCGTGCTATTACTAGCGGAAAAAGTATCACTGCTCCACTGCGCAGGGACACCAGCACTGTCTACGTGTTGCCGGACAGCAAGAAAAGAAACATTGGCTTGGAACTGATCACGAAAGTCATCTTTAGCAACAATAGTGAGCCACTCTTGTTCATCTCGCCACAAATATCGAGGATCGATATAAATCGTGGCAGTATTAGCACTATAAAACGATGGACGTACATCATCGGCAATGACAATTGCACTCACTGAACGAAATAGCGGTAACAATACCGATGGCAGTGTTGATAGCGCAGATAAGAAACTCTCAGCCATCCAAGGATGGGATACAAACAAGCGTGACTCAATATCGCTTATCGTCAGTGGCACCGTTTTCTCAACTCCCAATGGTGGGAACTGCGCAAGCAAACAACTTTCACGGTAATTTTTCGCACAAGCCAAATGCTCACCATTAGCGTTTACTGAATAAGCCGTCACAGCGCTGAGATCAGGTAATCCTTCCGCATCTGCAGCAATGCTTTGGTGGCTATCTTCATTACATGCCGTTAATAGCAAACATAAAGACAGCGAATAAAACAAAGCAAATCCATTGTCAGAAACTGTTTTCAACACCGCCACTTACCCACCTAACAACGATTAAGTACGTCCTAATGATAAGTGTAGCGAAGGTTAGATCTGGGCAAGTATCGGTTATAACGCAAAGTTAAAGAATATCGTGATCAATGTTCACAATCGGAGATATTCCCGCTAACAAAGATTGACTAAGAAGCGAATAAATCTATTCTGGATATAAGCAACAGAGAGGCATTTCGCCCATATTACTGTTGCCTATTTTTATTAATGGAAGGTGTTAGATGGATTTACTAAGCGGTTTATATGCACTACTTGAGTCTTTCTTTGAATAAACTGATTAACACACATATTTCTAGTCGACAGCCGTAATTCACCGTTACGGCTTTTATTTTTTTAGAAATGCAGCAATCGCTTTATACGCCTGTTCACACTCTTTTTTCGCTAAGTTTTCCATATTCAAAAATGCATGGATCATCTGCTCAAAGTGGATATGCTCCACATTAACCTCATGCTTTCTCAGCGCATCTACATACGCTTTGCCTTCATCTTTTAACGGACAAAACTCAGCCGTGATCATCAAGGTTTCAGGTAATGCCATACTATAAGGCCCCCAAACAGGTGAGGCTTGACGACGATCTTCGTTATGTTGGAAATAATTCGAGAAATACCACTCAATCCGTGATTGTTGGAGTAAATAACCGACTCCATTTTGATTCACAGAAGGAAAACTTAATGTGTAATCAAGGCTTGGGTATATTAGCACTTGCTTTGCGATCTCAATACCATCATCAAACTGTGCCATACGGGCTAATGTGGCACATAATGCGCCACCAGCTGAATCACCGGCAATCGAGAGTTGAGGAATAAAGTTAAGCTCACTGCGAACCAAGGTTTGCAGCAATGATTGTAACACCAGATAACCATCATCAATGGCGGCAGGATAAGGATGCTCAGGTGCTAAACGGTATTCAACCGACACCACAATATGCTCACTATGACAGGCTAATTTACGACAAATAGGATCATAAACCTCCACGCTGCCAGACATATGCCCACCACCATGAAAGAACAATAATACAGGTAAGGCTTGCTCTGGCTGTGGGTGGTAAATACGCACAGGCACACGATCAGCTATCACGGTATCGTTAATCAACGTCATGTCAGGAATGTCTGTTACCAACTCACGGGTAATGGCTGCTAATCCTTCACGTACAGATGCCACTGTCAATGGCATGCCGCTGGCAATCACATCATCCATCAACAAATTAAACGTCTTTAACCATTGTGCTAACGAGGCAGTTAACTGGCGCATATTACATCCTTAATAGACCAAGTAATAAAAGCCCTATAGTCGTTACTAGGGAGTCAGACGAGACAAAGCATCAAGATCAACAGATTGAGTATAATCAACTGTCGAGAATCCAAAACCATTGAGAGCTAAAAAAGCAGATTTGTATCCCGCATAATCTCCCACTTGTTTGAAATTATCGACATTCATTTGTGCCATTAATCCATCTACTTGCTGTTGGACTTCAGGTTTTAGCTCCCAATCATCCATTCTTATCAAGCCGTTCTCATCCGTAAGTGATGATTGCTCATCATGTTCTGCATACACCTTATCGGCGAATAAACGCTGCATTTGTTCAATGCATTCTTCATGCAAGCCAAGCTGCTTCATGACTTTAAATAAACACAGAATATAAGGCGAAAATGTCGGAATAAACACACTGGCTTTGGTTACCAGCGCTTTACATACCACGACATTCGCTTGCCCTTCGACACATTGAGATAACTGCTGATTTAGCACTGTTGCTGTGTGATGGAGATGCTGTTTAGCAATACCTAAAGTGCCATGATGATAGATAGGATACGTCGACTCTGGTCCAATATACGAATAAGCTAAGGTTTTGGCTCCTGTTGCCAGCAACTCTTCGGCTAAGAGAAAATCGATCCACTCTTGCCAATCTTCACCACCCATAACTTTGATCGTTGCCAGAATCTCCTCTTCATTTGCCGCAGTTAACTCAGCTGGTACTAAGCTATCTTTTTCTAAATCAACACTAAAGCCAGAAAAATTTTCACCCACGGTTTTTAAGCAAGAACGCCACATATCACCATTTTCAGGGTTCGGCCTTACCCCCGTTGCTAAGCTATAAATCACCAAATCCACTTGCCCATCAAACTCATCACGGATCATCTGAGCTACTTGTTGACGTATTTGAGGCGAAAACGCATCACCAACAATATTTTTTGCAATATAGCCTTGTTGTTCGGCTGCTTGTTTAAAGTAAATATTATTATACCAGCCAGCTGTGCCGACACCTTTCACACTTGGGCCGCGCTCAAAAGAGACACCTAATGTTGCCGCCTGAGCGCCACCAAATGTCAGTGCAATACGAGAAGCTAAACCAAAACCTGAGGAAGCACCTAAAATCAACACACGTTTAGGTCCCTGTGTTATAGGTGCTGCCGATTCTACAAACGCAATTTGTGCTTGTACGGCTTGCTGGCAACCATAAGGATGTGCCGTTCGCGCTACAACACCTTGAATTTCTGGTTTAATCACCATTACTGCTTCCTCTATTTCAATCTAACAACCCAAGCTTTGCACAGTCAGCATGCCACAATCCGACAAATGAAAACCATGATCGCCACCATTTTCAACATCACTGGTTAAAAAACACACTATCAAACCAAATAAAATAAACATTTGATTCACAATTGAATCAAAATTAATTAACAATAGCGTTTTTTTACGTTATTGAGTCCAAAAACAATAAGACTTAGTTTATTTCAAATCTCACAACACCGCAGACTAACTCTAACACTCTAATTTTTGCAGGAAGCAAACAAATGAAGATATGGACTGCGCTATTTATTATTGCGCTACTCAGCGTGAGCCACGCGAGTTATGCCGCCACCACTCTCCATCAACAAGCCAAGATTATTTTTGATAAGACTAAATTAGGAAAGCACTTAAAATACGATGTTTTTCTCACCGCTTTTAAGGAGCATATCCGCGTAGCAGATAAACCAATTATGTCAATCATCGACTATAGCCAACCCTCCGATCGCCGCCGATTCTTCATCATAGATACTGAAAAGAAAAAACTGCTTTATCACACTTTTGTTTCTCACGGTATCAACAGTGGTGATCTCTACGCCACTGAATTTTCAAACATTGTTGATAGTAAACAAACCAGCTTAGGTACTTTCCGTGTCGCAGAGGCATATCACGGTAAATATGGTATTTCACTTCGTCTTGATGGCATGAGCCCATCTAACTCAAACGCCAGAAAACGCGCCATTGTTTTACACGGTGCAAAATACGCTGAACCTGCCACAATCAAAAAAATAGGTATGTTAGGAAGGAGTTGGGGCTGTCCTGCGATTCCAATGAAATTAGCAGATAAGGTCGTACATTTATTAAAAGAAGGCGGTTCTATTTATGCCCACGCAAGAAGCTAATTTGCTAAATCATTCGCAAAACGCAATCAAGGCAACTCGCATTACAATGTGAGTTGCCTTTTTACTTTATCCAATGCATTACAATCTTTTCGCTAACACAAGCCAGCCTTACTCCTCTAAGGGCGACGTATTACCATTGCCTTAACTTTTAGATAATTGGCACAAAATATTCATACCTTACTTCCTATAGATCATCACAGAGTAGATAGACACGATACATACAGGAGGGAGTTATGACGTTCTCACCTTTTTTCCTTCTTAAAATCAGATATGTAATCATCACGCTGCTGCTATTTAGTTGCCACGATGCACTCGCACTTAGGGCAACACACGCGTGGAAAGTCTATGATCATGCCAAGCTACAAAATTACGTTGATTTTGATATTTTCCTCAGTGCTTACCGTGAACATCTTCGCGTTGCCAACAAGCCCATCATGTCGATTATCGACTACTCTCAACCCTCCGATGCTCGGCGATTTTTAATCATTGATATCGAGAAACGCGCACTACTCCATCGCACTTTTGTTACTCATGGTATTAACAGCGGCACGTTATATGCCACTGAGTTTTCAAATACGATCAATAGCCGCCAAACCAGTTTAGGCACCTATCGTGTTGGAGAAGCCTATTACGGAAAATACGGTATTTCCCTACGTTTAGACGGCATGAGCCCAAGTAACTCCAATGCACGTAGACGCGCCATCGTCTTACATGGTGCCAGCTACGCAGAACCAAATGTGATCAATGAAATTGGAATGTTAGGTCGCAGTTGGGGATGTCCTGCTATTTCTCGGGAAATCACCTCTGAAGTGGTCGAATTGCTCAAAGAAGGTGGATCAATTTACGCCCATGCACACAATCATCGCAACGGCTAAGTATTACTGAAACAATGAAATCACAAATAATAACAAAAATATCGCAGCAATAAACTTAATTAAAATTCCCAGTGAAGCGCCACCTTTAGGGGCTTTATTACAACAACTCATCGCGTTTTCTCTATTGGTGCTAATCAAGGTTGGCAAGCATAAAGGTTACACCAAGAGGAAGGTCAACAACAATGTCGTCACAGAGGCAATAAAAAAGCCGAGGACGTCATGCCTCAGCTTTTTTATCTAATGGTAATAACAAACGTCAATCTTAAATAAAGATCGGTATCGCGAGCTAGAAAAGAAGATCACTTAGTACCAAATAGCACGATCGTATCGTGAACGCCTTGGATCCCCATCTGCATCCCTATCACGGTTAAAATCAAACCCATTAAACGGGTGATAATACTGATGCCACTCTCACCAATTTTTTCAATCATTTTAGGGCCGTAAATAAAACAAAAGAAAGTGATCACACACAGCAGGGCGAATGCGGAAACGGTAATTAAAATGTGAAGCATACCGCCGGCTGCTGAGTAGTTCATGGCTGTTGCTATGGTACCAGGGCCTGCCAGAATAGGCAGCGCTAACGGTGATATCGCAATATCAGTATTACCTTCAGCGTCACTGTCTTCTTGATTTGAATGCATTTTAGAAGTGTTACCTTGCAACATATGATAACCCACTAGAAACACTAAGATACCACCTGCTAAACGTAATGCCGGTAAGGTAATACCGAAGACACTAAAGATCCCTTTTCCTAAAAAACAAAAGGCCGTAATAATACAAAATGCCGTAACAAGGGCTTTAAAGGCAATCGCTCGCACTTGTTTCGCTGGCATTCCCCCCGTCATTCCGACAAATACTGCTGTATTTGCAAACGGATTCATCATGGCGAAAAAACCCATAAACACAGTGACTGCGACTGTCATTAAGTCGTGCATGTTACCTCTCTATTAATTAATGATTTTTAATCCAATCAAATACGATTCGATGAATATACCCAAGCGACTTCAAGATGCCTGATTCAGAACGAAGTCACTGAGTTGAATTCAAGGAAGACAACGAAGCGGAATAGCGAGCTCTTTCCAAGTTGTCTGACGCGAGAAGTCGGCTCTGTGACACGCTCCCAAAGGGCGAGCGTCCTTAGCTCTCAGACTTTGTTAACGATTCTCAATGTAGAACCACTATATCTTCGAATCGTCGCCGCGCCTGAGAACTAAGGTCGTCTCGCTGAACACTGCATCTTGAGGTTGCTTGGGTATACTATTTAATAATAGAAAATTAGCAAAACATATATCAATAAAATAAAACAACTTATTAATATCTAAGATATTTAATCAACACAAACACCACAGAAAAGTAGCAATTCATCCTTAAAGCAAACAAATATCAATACCGTTTCAAAATAAAAACAAATCCATAACCATATGATTTAAATCACATTTATTTTAATAAGAATAGAGTTTTTCGATTTAAATAAGACAAAAACAACTCATCAATAAATGAAAAAACAAAAAGATATTGAAAATCCTCTAAATTCTGCCTTTATGCAACGGCAGTAATAGATTTGCTACGTTATGATGTTTCCACGGTTGAAGACAACGGAATTCCCCACGGAGGGGACAACCTCAGTAGGCTGATATAGGGATGGTAGCCACATAACTATGGATGGCACAGCTTCCGCAGGTTGTTGAAAGGATTTGTTCAGGACGAACCAACCGTCTTATTCCCCAAATAGGAATAGTCCCATGGAATGGGCTGAATAGTGATTTTTATTTTCTATTCGATGATTTTAGTTGCTGATCTACAAAAAAAGCCCGCAATTGCTTGCGGGCTTTTTTATTTGGCTCCTCCTGCTGGACTTGAACCAGCGACATACGGATTAACAGTCCGCCGTTCTACCGACTGAACTAAGGAGGAATTGTCATGGTGGTGGGGGAAGGATTCGAACCTTCGAAGGCAGTGCCGGCAGATTTACAATCTGCTCCCTTTGGCCACTCGGGAACCCCACCGAAATAATGGTGCCGACTACCGGAGTCGAACTGGTGACCTACTGATTACAAGTCAGTTGCTCTACCTACTGAGCTAAGTCGGCACATTAATTCGTGATATTGCCAAGTCTAAGCTCAACAATGAAATATGGCGGAGAGATAGGGATTTGAACCCTAGATACGCTATTAACGTATGCCGGTTTTCAAGACCGGTGCTTTCAACCACTCAGCCATCTCTCCGTAAGTGCGGCGTATGATAGCGATCACAGTTTAAAATGTAAAGCCCTACAAAAACTGTATGTTCAAGTTTTAATCACCACACAATTATTCGATATAAGCAACAGCAATATTCTGTTATCAATATCATTTGTTGTACAAAATCACATCGTCACGACTAACATAATGACTTTATAGCTTATATTTCACTATCAAGAAAAGCCTGAATTTCGGTTTGAACACGGCTAAATTCAGCCTCATCAAGATAGTAAGAATTATCTGATGAAAAGTGTAAATCATCTTGCTTCAAGCAAATGTTTATCACGCTTTGATCAGCAAAAAACAACATAATAAATGCGCTATCAAACTCTACCCGTAAAATCGCGGCTTTATTCACAGTAAGATTATTATCAATCACTAATCCACGTTTCATAATCCATGCCTCCAAACTGATACTAAGTTCACCTTAGCGCATTTCAGCAAGATAAATAGAGTGGCAAAATAATATTGTGTTTTTTGCAAATCATTTATTAACGTGTTATTTCTTCAGTATCTTTCTCAATAGCCGCTGTCGCCTTGGTTGGCTCATCTTTTACTGCATTCTGAAAGCCTTTTAACGCATAACCTAAATCGCTACCAAGTGTTCTTAACTTCTTAGTACCAAACAATAAAACGAAAATTAAACCGACAATAAGCAGTTTACCAATGCTGATCTCACCCATGATATCCCCCCTGTTATTTTGTTGATGCTTGTTGATGATGACTACGGTACACATCTGATTCATGACGATCTTTCAGTGCCGCAAAAACAAAAACTGCCGAGAAGAACACACTGATCACATCTTTAGCAAACATAAACTCTGGGTAAACATGCGAGATAAATAAATGGATCAAACACCACACTGACACAATTTGCAGGCCTAATATCCCCCACTGCTGCCACGCAGGTTTTAAAAACCCATTACGCGTGACCATCACAACAAAAAAGGCAACAGCAAGTAGCATTTCGATACTCAGTAACATACATATTCCTTATAACCTTAACCTTAACCTTAACCTTCTCCGATGGTATAAAGTTTGATCTAAGGTTTATGTAAGAAATGCCATCTGCAGTATAAAATTTTTATAAAGACCGCTTCTCAACTGCGATTTGTTATGGCGTATCACTGAGTTTAATCATCAGCAATTAAACGATATCCCACCCCATTTTCGGTAATAATGTATTGAGGCTGTGCTGGTGACGATTCAATTTTATGGCGCAGCTGGGCAATGTGAATACGCACATAATGGGCATGCTCAGTATAGTTACCACCCCACACTTCTTTTAAGATCTGCTTGTGTGTTAATACCTTACCCATGTTCTTCGCCAGTAGCGTAAGGATCTTATATTCTTTAGGTGTTAACTTGATGCTTTCACCATGATGCGTCACTGTTTGCATTGCCAGATCTAACACCACCTCGCCAAAGCGATATTGGATCACGTCACTCGCGGTATTATGAGAATGTAAACGCAACGCCACACGAATACGTGCTAGCAACTCTTCACTACCAAATGGCTTGGTTAAATAATCATTTGCACCAGCATCTAACGCTTGGACTTTATCCGCTTCTTTATCACGGGCAGAGATCACAATAATGGGAGTATCAGTCCATGCCCTTAACTCTTTGGTGAAATCTAACCCGTCAGCATCAGGCAAACCTAAATCTAACAACACCAAATGTGGCGACCAACTGACTATTTGCTTTAATCCCTCTTGGGCTGTCTCAACGGTTTTGACACTGTAGCCATGTCCGGTTGTAAGAATATCTAAGAAACGACGTATCGGCGCTTCATCTTCAATCACTAAGATCTTGATATCACTATTCATAAATGTCTGCTAAATCATATTTATCACAAGGAATCGCAACACTAAAAATACTCCCACCACCAGCACGAGGACTCACTGCAATCGTGCCGTTATGGGCTGAAACAATCAGCTTACAAATCGCCAAACCTAAACCGGTTCCCTTAACTTTGGTGTGCTCTGAACGATAGAAACGTTCAAAAATACGTTGGGTCTCTTCTGGGGCAACACCACAGCCTCGATCGGCAATATCAAACACAAAACAACCATTGATATAACCCGTAGCAATCTCAATCACCGCACCTACAGGGCTATATTTGGCGGCGTTTTCTATCAGGTTTGCCATGATCTGTTCAATCAAGGTGTAATCAAGCGAAACCAACATAGTTTCCCCTGTCAGTTTAATTGGATGCCCCTTAACTAACTGCTCTACCCGTTTAGTCGCACTACCAATGATCTCTTCAGGCTCCACCCAATCACGCTTAGGCACTAAGGTTTTAATGCTATAACGGCTAATATCTAGCAATTTAGTTAAACTGCGATTTAAGCTATACCCTTCTTCAGCAATCGACTGTAATAGCTCTTTTTGCGTATCTGCTGGCAAATGAATATTAGGATCAGTCAAAGTCGTAGCAGTGCCAATAATCGAGCCTAACGGGGTTTTCAAATCATGAGAAACTGCCGCTAATAAAGTGTTTCGCATTTGCTCTAATTGATTGGCTTCTTTAACTTGGGTTAATGCATTGTTCGCCTCTGATCGGGCTAACGATAAACTGATCAAAGTCGTTAGGATCGGGTTGAACAACTGCCCTTGCTTACTTTCAATCACTAACACACCAAATAAGCCTGACTCACCATTTAACGAGTGCAAGGTTACCTTGGCTGATAACATTTGGCTTAACGGCTGCCCTGTTTGTTTGAAATGCTCAACAGCTGAGAAAATATCGTTATCTTGCAGATCACGATGAGAGGCTAAACAAAATAGCGTCGGTGAGAATAGCCAGATCTGAGCTTTAAACTGTCCATTACGCTCTAAATGAGCAATCGCCGATTGAGCAATGGCTTGGCTTTCATTAAGTGAGGCTAACTCAGAGGCTAATTGATAGTTACTTTTTAACTCTGACTTTAGCAGTTTGTTTTTATTGATTTCACGCTGTTGCGATTGGGTGATTTTCACCGCAAATACACCACTGAACGCCATCACGGCAAAAGTAATGATGTGCTGATAATTTTGGAACTTAAACGAGTTATGCTCGGGTAATACAAAAAAATGAAACGCCACAATACTGATGGCGGTGATCACATACGCCAACTTTTGTCTAAGCCAGAAACCACTGACGATATTGAGTAACAGCAACAACATGGCAGTATCGGTTTCAATGATCACATCACGAAACGTCACCCCCAGATAAGTCACTAAGATATAAAGCACCAATAACACGGCGGTTTTATTCAGATCATTCCAATTTATGCGGCTAAACATGTCATTCATTTTTTGTATAACAATCAAACCGAGATAATACGCTTTAGGTATACCCCAATAAAGAAAAAAGAGCTTCTACCGTTATCCTCGTTAAGATGAAGATAACCGTGAAGCCCTTTTGATTTGTCGCTTAGATTTAGAGCTTAGACTCAATACAAGCTCAAATCTCCATATGTACCCCAATCTCAATTAAACGATCTTGTGGTACATGTAATCGCTCAGAAGTACGTAGTGCATTACGGCTCAATAAAATAAACAATCGAGCCTTTAAATCATGCCACAAGGTACTGGGTTTTAACTTCATTCGCTCCGATGACATAAAGAACACCGTGTCAACTTCATGTAGCGTGAACCCTTTGCAATTACAGGCAGTAAAGATCTGCTCAATATCTAACGATTCTTGATAACCCACATACGCAATCATCTGCCAAAACGATGGCGAGATCTGCTGGACTTCCAACCGTTTTAACGGATGCACCCTTGGCTGATCTGGGTATTTAAACGTCAGCAATACATTACGTTCGTGTAAGGTTTCGTTGTATTTCAAGTTATTAACTAACGATGCTGGCACATGATCTTCATTGCGGGTGAAATACACTGCCGTACCTGAAGCTCTCGGCCAATCTTTTTGCTCAAGCTCGTTGATCATCGCCTCAGCAGATAATGGCTGTTTGGTTAATTGTGCTATTCGCTCTCGCTCTAAAAACCATGTCACCATTAATAGAAATACAATCGAACCTATGGTTAAAGGTAGCCAACCACCATCAGAAAACTTCAATGAAGTTGAGACAAACAACAAAGAATCATAAAGCAGCATCAACACCGCATACTGGATCACCAAAGCCAACGTCCATTGCCACAAGTAACGTGCTACTACGATAATAAACAGTGAGGAAATTAACATGGTTGCAGTTACCGCTATCCCATACGCTGCTGCTAATCGTGCTGAACTACCAAAAGTGATCACTACTGTGATCACCAATACAAACAATAAAAAGTTAGCCAGTGGCACATAGATCTGACCTTGCTCTTGATGCGAGGTATGGTGGATTTGTACTGGTGGTAAAAAGCCTAAATTTACCGCTTGGCGAGTCAGCGAGAAAATCCCAGAGATCACCGCTTGCGAAGCGATAATGGTGGCAAGTGTCGCTAAAATCACTAATGGTAAGCGCAACATCTCAGGTGCCAGCATAAAGAACGGATTATCAATATCGCCGGTTTGTGATAATACCAGTGCGCCTTGCCCATAATAGTTGAGCACCAAACACGGCATCACAATAAAGAACCATGCTAATCGGATTGGCTTGATCCCAAAGTGCCCCATATCAGCATATAACGCCTCTACTCCCGTCACTGCCAATACCACTACCCCTAAGGTAAATAAGGTGGCAGCACCATGATGAGCAATAAAAGCACAAGCGTATTTAGGATTAAGTGCATAGAGCACAGTAGGGTGTTTAATGATGCTCAATAAACCCAGTAAGCCAATAGTGGCAAACCACAGCAACATCACAGGAGCAAATAAGCGTCCAATTTTACCTGAGCCATATTTTTGAATCGCAAATAAGCCACAGATAATGGTGATCGCAATCGGTAAGATCATGGGAGAAAAGTGACTATTAATCACCGTGATCCCCTCGACGGCAGATAACACCGACATCGCTGGCGTAATAATAGCCTCACCAAAGAAGAAGCCTGCCGCCAACATACCTAAAAATAAAATGCCTTTCTTTAAGTGAAGTGGAGCGACATTATGAGCTAATGATGTCAGTGTCAGTACCCCACCTTCACCTTTATTGGAAGCCCGTGTCACTAACGCTAGATATTTAATAGAGACCGTAATAATAAAGGTCCAGAAAACGAGTGAAAGAATGCCAAAAACGTTCGCTTGGTTAATGGCTATTGAGTGTGGCCCTTCAAACATTGCTTTGAAGGCATACAGTGGGCTGGTTCCAATATCACCATACACAATCCCAATAGACAGGCACGTGAGTACCAATAAAGACTGCTTTTGATTTTGCATTACTAATTTTATGTACATCCCATTATTGGGTGGCACAGTACCTCGTAAGAAATAGAAGCACGCAGGGTAACAAGGCAAATATAAAGAAAGGGTAATAATTGAAGTCAGTGATATAAAGAAAATATAAATTTTGTTTATTTAAAAAACAAACTGAATAGTTGAAATGCAATAAATTTCGTGCCAATTTTCCAGCACTAAATATATTATACAATGTTCAAATGGATTTTCTAGAAATAAAAAAAGAGCGTAAGTGAAATACTTACGCTCTTTTTTCAATAGTTATATTTTCAATATTCTTACTCGTTAAGAAACGAATTAAATATTCTCAATATTCTTACCTGATGTTTCAAAACGGTATTTGTATGTTACCCATGCACCGAGTACTGATGTCACCACTAAACTCAGCAGCAAGTTAAATACGCCGATTTCATGCATTAAGATCGGGAATAAAAAGGCCGTTAAAATTGCACCTAACTTAGCAATAGATGCTGCAAAACCTGCCCCTTTCGCACGAATTTTAACGGGGAATACTTCACCTGAAATCAAATAAGTCTGTGCATTCGGACCTAAGTTGTTCATAAAGTTAAACAGCATAAAACCTAAGAACAACACATATATTTGATAGTCACCCTGCAACTTAATCGATACCGCAGCAAAGGCTAAACCTACCGCACAGCCAATAAAACCGTAGATTTGCAGCTTCATACGACCAATCGATTCAGAGTAAATGATGGCGCAAATCACACCAACAATCAGTAATGAATCAATTAACGCCGTCCCTTTTGCCGAATAAATAATATGAGCAATCGTGCTGTGTAGTGCATCTTGACCCGCCACTGCAACATGCGGATCCAACACTGAGGCTAAAATTACCGGGGTAAAAATGCCGATACCATACGTGCCTAAGTCCTGAATAAACCAAGGAACAGAAGCTAAGATCGTTTTTGCACGGTACTTTTCTTTAAACAGTTTCTTATAACCGCCAACCCAAGTGTGCGCTTCTTCCCCTTCAGGACACGGTACTGCTGTTAATGACATTGTCGACTTCGGATCGCGATTTAACAGACGTTTCAGTGACGTTTCAGCCTCTTTCTCACGTCTTTTCGACATTAGCCAATGCGCACTTTCTGGAATAAAGAAACGTGCAACAGTGATCGCTAAAGACGGTACCAATGCCAAAATGTACATTAAACGCCAAGCGTTAATATCATCAACATAACTCAGCACCACGATGCCTGTTAGTATGCCCATTAGCACACCAATAGATTGAAACGCAAATGCGCCGAGTACCAGTTTGCCTCGATTTTTAGTCGGAATGCTCTCCGATATCATCAAGTGTGCGGTTGGGTAATCACACCCTAATGCCAAACCTATACCAAAGTTAAACAATAGGATCATGGCATAAGACTGGCTAGATGCCATCCCTACGAGGCAGATAGAGAGTAATGCCATCTCAACAATGAACATCTTCTTACGACCATATAGATCTGACAAGCCACCCAGCGCACTAGCACCAATTAAAATACCAAAGAGTATTGAAGAGCTTAATGTACCTTTTTGAAATTCCGTTAAATGAAACTGTAGCGTGATCAGGGGTAACGTTAGCCCCATCATGAACACAATCATTCCTTCAAAAAACTTTCCAAACGTTGCCAACAACCAAATTCGCCACTGAACCTTTGTCATTGATAAGCAAAAACGGCTTGTTCCTTCTTTCCATATTGAGGTGTCATCAATATAGTTTTGGATAGTCTTTTGACATTGAATATCTAAATTTTGATTCATGTTAAAATCAACAATGCTTATAGTCTGTCGACCAATAAATACCCAAGAGACTTGGATATAAGTATTAAAGGTGCGGCTATATAAACACAGACCGGAGTAAAAATATAAAAGATATTTTTAATTGGCTGTTCAATGAATCAAAACATATAAAAAAGAATATATATAATTATGACTAATTAAAGAGTAGTTATGATTGTTAATAATATAATAATCATATAGTTAAAGTGGTTATTTTGAATTGAGGTTAAATAAAAACATCCCATATTTAAATTGCAACCACAGCGAAGCATCAAAAGTAAAAACTAACTTTTATATTTTAAAAAAACTATCTTCGAATTATTGCGCAACATCACACAAAAAATAGACATTAGTGCGAAACATAATCTACCAGAAAAAATAATCCCGCCATTTTTACTGCGGGATTATGTGAAAAAATATGACTAACGACGCCAGTTATGCGTGTGATGTTTCGCGCTCTTTAGGGTGAAGATACTGTTCGATATTCACCGCATCTATCTGCTGTTGAGGAAGATACTTTTCAGCATAGCGCTTATACACACCACTGGATAAAAACAGCTTAAACAGCTCTAAGTCAATATGCTCATCCAGCGCCATTTTATACAAGATATCAATCGCTACACTTAACGGCTTGGCTTTCTTATACGGGCGATCTGCGGCTGTGAGCGCTTCAAAAATATCGGCAATCACCAAAATACGCTCAGGAACACTTAAATCATCGGCTGATAATCGACGTGGATAACCCGTCCCTTTCATGGTTTCATGGTGTGTTGAAGCATAACGTGGCACGCGAGCTAAATCTTCTGGGAATGGCAAACTTTCCAACATCTTAATCGTACTGATCATATGCTCATTGATCTTAAAGCGATCTTCTGGGGTTAATGTGCCTCGTTTAATCGTTAGGTTATAAATCTCTCCCAGATTGTATTGTAGTTCTGGTACTTGCATTTTGATCCCAAACGCTGGATCAAAATGGAGTTCATTAATACGTTCAATACGGTGCTCTGGCTTATCTGACAATAAATGCTCTTCAACGGGTAAAGTTTCAGACTTATCCGAGACTTTTAGCTCTTCTAATGGTGATAAACCAAGATGATCATCAAAATGACGCAGCCAAGTTTTATCTGCAATTTCACGAATACGCGCAATATGCTCATCACTCATGAATTCGCTACCAACATTGGCATTTGCAATAAATGCAAAATCTTCCTGAAGCTGCTTTTGAGTTTTATTTAAAGTTTCAATCGCTTGCTTTTGATCTTCAGGGTTATCAATAATGTGTTGGTAATAATCGACTTCCGCATCACGCCACAACACTTCAAAACGCATTCTGACTTCATGAATACGGTTGTAATTAGCTTCAAGCTTGGTGCCTTTATCAACGATATGCTCTGGCGTGGTGATCTTACCGCAATCATGAAGCCACGCTGCAATTCTAAATTCTCGACGCTCAGCATCATTATTAAAACGGAACTCAGCAAATTGCCCTTGCTGTGATTTCTCCACTTCATCAGCAAACATTAGAGCTATTTCAGGAACGCGGTTACAATGCCCTGCGGTATAAGGGGATTTATCATCGATAGCTTGGGCGATCAGCTGAATAAAGGATTCAACAAATTCATCCTGACGTTTTTCATGTTCTTTCAATGATTCCGAAACCTGATATGTCGAGGTTGAAAGCTCATGAATTTCTTTAATATTGGTTGGGATCACTGTGACATCATTATAACGATGCTGTTTAACCTTCTTATTCTCAGCACGCAGCAACAAAATCGGCTTCACAATAGGTTTGGCACATAACGCTGCTAATGGCAGTAATAAAAGCAGTAGTATCGCTGAAACATAAATAGATGTGCGGATCTTCTCTTCACTCATGCCATACACGGATATTTTTGGCACCATCGCGGCAAAAAAGATCTGATCATGACCACCACGGCGTACATCACGCACATAGTAAAAAACTTCATCACTGTCTTTATAACTTTCAATCAGCTTATTTTGCATAGTTATATCGTCAGTGAACTCGATAAGCTCAGAGTACGGTACAATACCTGACCGATTGACTTCTGCATTAGGATTTAGCCATTTTTGATTTAAGTAATATTGTTGTGCTGGGGTTAATGCCTCAATCGCTCGGTTAATGACTTTTAATAGCCCCGCCTTTTCAGGTGATAACACTAAAGACAGCGTCAGAGAGTTTTCAATATTCAGATCATAGTAATTCAAATCATCAATCATGAACTGCTCAGAAACATAGTTCAGTACCGCTTTAGCATCAATAAAGGCATCGACTTCACCATCATTTACAGCATTTAACGCGTCATGAACATGGTCATAAGTAACGACTTCAATTAGAGGAAACTTCTCATGCACTAAATTGATAATAGATAAGTTATTTAACAGTGCTAACCGCTTACCAGAGAGATCTTGCAGGTTTTGATAATTATTTTTATTCGACACTGCGATAGCAAACGGTGACTCAAATAAAGAACGACTAAAAATACCCAATTCCTGATTATTAGGTACATTTGGTACTGACGTTAAAATATCTAGCGTTCCATTTTCATACGCTTCACGTAGCGAAGTGCCTGTCATGCCATTAAAGAAATCGAACTCCAATCCCGTTGCTTGCCCCACCATATAAAGCAAATCAGGGATAAGACCTGCAGGACGACCAGAAATAGTAAAATCAATCGGCGCCCAGTTTTCTTTGTTCGATACACGTAGAACAGGGCTTTCATCCACCAATGCTTGCTCTTCTGACGTTAGAATCAGTGGAATAGAAGCAGGAATAGGCAAGCGAGAATACGATGATTCGCTGCTGGCAATTAACTCACCTGAATTTAAATACAAGAAGATATTACTTTCATTATTAAAGTTTTTATCTTTTAAAATAGTATTAAAATGAGACAGCGTGAGATCAATACCGACAACAATTTTTTTATCATTACTCGGCACCACCGCAGAATAGGTAATGCCCGTAATTTCCTCGGGTAAAAATAAATACGGGGCACTACGATAAATAACATCATCATGAGCATGCTTGTACCATGAACGTAGCGTCGGCGTGATGACATTTTTACGTTTTACTTTTTTGCGTAAATTAAAGTCTTTATCATAATAGTGATCATATTGAGCTCCCCCGTCATCATCGGATAAACGCTCAATTACCAACCAACGATCTTCTTTTAATGCATTATTTTTATGCCTAACCTCTGGCATTGCATCCAGGTTAATCACGATGTACGTATAGTTATTTTCATCACCGAGAAAAACACTATAAAAGCTCGGGTTATCTTTTAATACTTTGGTAAAAATCCCACGGATATCTTCTTGTGATGGCGACTTCAAAACCGTACCCAAGTGAGATAATAACTTAATGGTACTTACCGCATTATCGTTCACGCGAGTAACCGCATCAGATACCGATTCAGCCATCATCTGATACTTACTTCTAGCTTGCTCTCGTGCCATCTCTTTACTGTGATAATACTGAAGACCTATCGCAATAGACGACGTAATTACCGACACCAATACAAAAAGAGAAATAACAATCGACTTTATACTAATTCGCCGATGTTTAAACAGAGTCCTTCCTAACATACTTTCCGCGATCCCATTACGATTTATAGCTACACGAATAATACAAACTATTAACTATATCAATAATAATTATTGAATACATTTCAGATAGAGATAACAAAGTTATGTCAAGGAACAAACAAAAAAGCTAAAACGATGAAATTTATTGATAAAAGAAGCGTAGCGGCACTAAAGGAAAGACGGGGAATTCAGAAAATAAGATGAAAATGAAAGAAATTTAGACGTAAAGATGTATTGCTTTAGGCAAAAGCAGAAAAGAAGGAGCTTTTACATTCAATCAAACGATTAAACTATGAACAGCGACACTTTATTTTTAATAGAGACGTCGATTCAGACGTTTTAACGATCTCGATCTTATTTTCTTTAACATCTGACCATTGAGATAAAAGCTTAGCTAACTCATCTTTCATCATCTGAATATTGTAAGGAATACGGTTAGTACGAAGTTCACCTAATAGGCGTTGCTTAGCAATGGAGGCGGAACCTAACGCAGGCCTGTCTGTTTCTTTAGTCTTCCACAGTTTGAACATACTCAATATCCTTATTTATTAAAAATTCTTTTGTACGATTATAGTGTAGTTTTGCTTTCAGTTACATTTTATCGATGTTTTCACGATCTTGATCAAACAAGTCTTATCAAAGATCATTCTTAACTCATTATCTAAAGATATCGACTGTTTTTCTAAATAATTAAGCCGCAATAGTTCATTGCGGCTTATGATTATTTTGATGATTTAAATAGCTTACGCAATGGCCGGTTCATCGAATGCGGTGAGTGGCAATACCGGACCTGTGTATTTTTCAATTTTCACTACTGACGAATTACCTGCACAACCATTGGCTAAACGAGAAGTCGGAATATCGCCAGTCAGCACATTACAACCACCGTTTTTACAAATCCCTGTTGCTGGATCTAAATCAGGCCATGCGCCTTCGTGAATACACACTGAACCTTGCTTTATACCATCAGTAATGTAAGCACCAACTAGCACTTGACCACGATGGTTATAAGCACGTACTAAGTCACCTTGCTTGATACCGCGTTGCTTAGCATCTTCAGGGTGAATAGAGATCGGCTCACGATCTGCAATCGCATATTCTTTACGAAGTTCAGCATAGTTCAACTGGCTATGAAGACGGTGCGCTGCATGGGATGTCATTAGCTGTAATTCACCATCTTTGGCATTACCTACCCACTCCGTTGGCGCTAACCACGTTGGATGAGGGGGACAATCCGCATAGTTATAACCTTCAATGGTTTTCGAGAAGATCTCAATTTTACCACTTGGTGTACCTAGTGGATTCATAATTGGATTTTCACGGAACGCTTGATAACGAACAAACTTGGCGTTTTGCGCGTTGTATTTCATTTCAAGCAGTTGGTTTTGTTTCCAGAAATAAGCAAAGTTCGGCATTGCAACACGGTTTTGACGACCAATCGCTTGAGCTTCTTTGTAGAAACCGTTTAGCCATTCCATCTCGGTTTTATTTTCGGTATAAACCCCACGACCACCTGCTTTTAGGCGCTCTGCCATATCGGCGAATACATCAAAGTCATTGCGTGCTTCAAACTGTGGTTCAACCACTTGCTTCATTGGCACCAAGTGTTGATTACTGTAGTCACCTGTCATGGTTAAATCATTACGCTCAAACGAGGTAGTGATCGGCAACACGATATCTGCGTGTTTTGCTGCTGCTGTCCAATATGGCTCTGAAATCACAATTAATTCAGGTTTCTGCCACGCATTAATTAAGCGGTTGGTATCTTGGTGGTGAGTAAAGTTCGCACCGCCAGCCCACCAGATCATTTTGATCTCAGGAAAGACTTTTTCATGACCATTATGCTGATAGGTTTGCCCCGGATTTTCTAACGCTTCAACAATACGCGCCACTGGGAAACTATTCATTGCGCCAGATACTGCCCAGTCATTACCGGCAGAAGAAGCACCATCAATAGCAGCAGAAATCGCTGGTAATACGCCAGCATCACGGGTTGGGTTACCACCGTTTGAATAGTGATAAGAGAAGCCAAAACCACCACCCGGTAAACCGATTTGCCCCAACATTGCAGCTAACGTCACCAGCATCCAGTGACGTTGTTCACCATATTGCTGACGTTGAATACCCCAGCCCGCCATTAACATGGTGCGATTTTTACTAAAGATATTGGCTAAAATTGTTAGCTGCTTAGCTGGAACACCACAGATAGCCGATGCCCATTGTGGCGTTTTAGCAATACCGTCTGATTTACCTAACAAGTAATCTTCAAACTTGTCATAGCCTGTGGTGTATTTATCCAAGAAAGCTTTATCGTACTGACCGCTTTCAACCAATGCGTGAGCAATACCTAGCATCATTGCCACATCGGTACTAGGGTGTGGTGCAATCCACTCTGCGCGATCACCAAAGAACTCAATGGTTTCCGAGCGCATCGGATCGATAGCAATAATGGTCTTGTTCGATTTTTTCAGTTGATGGAAAAACTCAAGACCCGCCCCATCAGTCGCACTCCACGCGATCTTTAAGGTATTAAGCGGATTCAAGCCCCATAGCACCACAACATCACTGGTTTCTAACACCACAGGATACGTGGTTTGCTGCTCATACACTTCAATCGAGCCCACCACGTGCGGCATGATCACCTGTGCTGCACCAGTTGAATAGTCACCCATATGACCCGAGTAACCACCCGCCATACTCATATAACGCTGCAATAAGGTTTGTGCTTTATGTAATACGCCACTTGAACGCCAACCATAAGCACCAGCAAAAACGGATTCGGGACCATAAGTTTGACGAATACGCATATGTTGGTTGTGGATCAAATCTAACGCTTGATCCCAACTCACACGCACAAACTCATCACTGCCACGTTTACCTTGTGGCGCTGTTGGGTTGTCTAAATACCCTTTACGTACCATTGGGTATTTCACACGAGCTTTAGTGTGCACATAATCTTTCGCTGTGGTTTGTAAGCTGTTTTCAACCGTTGCTGGTAATGCGCCTTTCGATGACACAATCTTGCCATCTTGCACTTCAATCAGCATTGCGCCCCAGTGAGCAGCCGAGAGCACCGCTTTTCCTTGTAGCTCAGTGGTGGTTGCACAAACAGGCATCGCCTTAGCAATCGTCAATGCCCCAACAGAAGCAGTCGCGCCTTTTAAAAAGTGGCGGCGTGATAATGACATCATGGTAATTTCCTTATTCATGCTTAGTGACCTACCACATCTTTCGCGTTGTACTGGAAGAACTTCGTTAAGATCTCAAGATCTTCTGCTGAAATAGACGTACGATCGCCCATACCTTTCGCAATGGAAGGCCATGCATTTACGGTAAAGTGGTTGGCAGGGATCTTAGCGTGACAGGTTGAACAGAACACGTTATCTAGTTGCTCTGCGTAATTCCAAAGCGGTTGTTGGCTATCAAGTACTGGCGCTTCAATGGTTGCCACAAGCGATACTGGACGCCATTGGTTGCCATAAGCATCTGCTTTAAATTCGCCAGCTTTCAGTGCAGATTCACCGTCTTTAGTTAAAGTTGCAATAATGGCACGTTGACCTTCGCCCATGTACAGCACTTGCTCGGCACCTTGCATTTGATAACCGGATAATTCGACTTGGCGTTTTCCGCCTTCATCTTTTAGGTTTTTCAGTGGTGTCGCTGGGTTAATAGAGCCGAAGTCCCCCATAGCAATGGTTTGTACTGGGTACACCAGTTTTGCATCTGCTGGGGTTGTTTTCGCTTCATCTAGCAAGTGTTCAAGCGCGGTTGAATCCATTTTGGCTTCAGGAGGAAGGTGGGCAACGCCCTTATGACAATCAATACAGGTTTGATCATTTTCAGCCGCATATAAGTGCATTTTCTGCGCTTCTTCCGACTGCTCATAAGTTTCCATCGCATCTTCATCATGACAGCTACGGCAAGTGGCAGAATCATTACCGCGCATTTGTTCCCACACGGTTTCCGCCATGGCTGCACGATGCTGCTCATACTTCTCGTCGGTATCAATCTTACCAGTCACAAACTCATGATAAACATCTTTGGTAGCGCGGATCTTAGTCCACAAATATTCCATTGGTTCTTGTGGAATATGACAGTCAGAACATTCAGCACGGATCCCTTTAGCATTACTAAAGTGAACAGAGCCTAAATACTCTTTATATGGGGTTTCCATTGAATGACAAGAAAGGCAGAACTCAGTGCTAGATGTTTTATCAAGGATGACTTGTGTGCCCCCTAGCGTCAGCCAGCCAATACCGATGCTAGATGCCACAATTACGGCAAGGGTTGTTTTATTTAGTTTCATGATACTCGCATATCCATATAAGCAATAGACACTCAAAGACCGAATGCGAGCGAGAAATTACGCTATTGTTAACTTTATAAATTTGATTAAAGCCACAGTTTATGAAAGGTTATTAAAAGAAGATTTCAAATTTACCTTGAGTTTCACATTTTTACATATTTTACAATTAACTGGCTGTTTCTAAAAACCTTAACCTAATTAAAATAAAACCAACAGCGACAAACTCGCTGTTGGTTTTCACTAACTTATTGGATCACACCACACGCCACACGTGCGCCGCCGCCACCTAATGCTTTTGGCATATCAGAGTGATTATCACCACCAGCATGGATCATAATTGCGTGACCTTTGAGTTCTTTCAACGTTAAACGTGGCGCTAAAACAGGGTTCGTTGCTAAACCATTTGCACTAACAAACAGTGCTGGCAGATCACCTTTATGATTATCATCAGTCCATGGGAAGCCATGTTTATTAGTGTGCTCCGGATCGTAATGTCCACCAGCAGCGCCACCTAAAACAACTTTGCCGTCTTTTTCTGATGAAGCACAGCTACCATTTTGATGAATATGGAAACCATGCATCCCCGGTGTTAAATCAGCCAGTTCAGGCGTAAATACTACTCCGTATTTGTTTTGGCTCAATTCAATCGTACCAACGGGCTTACCTGTTTGTAGATCGGTCATTTTAACTGTGAGATCTTGTGCTAGCACTTGGTGAGATAAACCAAAAGCTAGAGCGGTGAAGAGTAAGGTCTTTGTCTTGTTCATGTTTTATCCTTATTGTTTTTATTTCCAACAAGCATTAAATATGCTTTTAACAATAAGGTATAGTTGATATTTACGATTATAGTTATCGATAATATCTCAAAAATTCGCTAAGAGGATTTACTTGATATCGTGCGTACCTTTTACTCTTACTAAACCTATCAACACTATTCTATTGCTTAAATGATTTCACACTGTTGCGCTCAACTAAGGTTGGTTCTAGTTCAATGATTTGAGGGGCGGTTTCTGGCTCGTCTAAACGCGTTAATAACGTCTCAACCGCGGCTTGCCCTAAACGGTATTTAGGCTGGTGAATAGTCGTTAGCGATGGCGACATAAACTTGGCAATATGAATATCATCGTAACCAATAATAGAAAGCTGCTCAGGGATCTGAATGCCTAGCTCATTTGCAGCATTGATCACCCCCATAGCCATCATGTCATTAGCAACCACTAAAGCACTCGGTAATGTTCCATTAGCATGCAGCTGGGTAAAAGCGTTATAGCCACCTTCACATTCAAAATCCGCTTCCACTACCCATGATGGTTCCACGCTAAAGCCTGCTTCATCCATAGCTTGTAAATAACCGTTATAACGCATCTCGGCTTGAATTCGATCTAATGGACCTGTGATACAGCCAATCTCGCTATGTCCTGCGTCAATTAAGTATTTTGCCGCCATATAGCCACCACGTAGCGAATTATCTTGAATTTTATCGCTAGTGAACTGCATTGGTCCCCAGTCCATAACGACGACGGGAATATCAGCATAGTGCTCGAAAATATCGAAATGCTCACCTTCAAGCGTGGCACACATTAAGATCAAACCATCGACCCGCTTTTGCAACAAGGTATTGATTGATTCATGCATACGCTGGTGATCACCTTCGGTATTACACAAAATCAAGCTATAACCCTGTTGGTAACAACTGCGTTCAACACCTTTCACTACTTCACCAAAGAAAGGGTTGGTAGAGGTTGTCACTAACATACCAATGGTTTTAGTACGGTTAACTTTGAAGCTACGCGCCAAGGCTGAGGGCGCATAGTAGTTAAGTTCTTTGGCAGCGTTATTGACCCGCTCTGAAATCTCTTCACTGACAAAACGAGTTTTATTAATAACATGGCTCACTGTTGAGGTAGAAACCCCTGCCAGTTTTGCGACATCTTTCATCGTAGCCATGTTATTTCTCCTGAACTAAGCGTGTTGCGCTAAAAAAGCATCCACTTCTTCACGCGTTGGGATAGACGTTTGCGCACCAAAGCGAGTCACTGAAATTGCAGCAGCAGCATGAGCAAACTTAATCGCTGATTCTAAAGCCAATCCTTCTAATAAACCAGTCACTAACGCGCCATTGAAGGTATCGCCAGCAGCTGTAGTATCTGTCACTTCAACACGAAAGCCTGAAATAATATCGCCCTTGCCCATACGGCTTAACCACACACCTTTTGCACCTAAGGTGATCATCACGGTATCAATACCTTTCACATGAAGAATATCTGCCGCTTTTTGTGCCGATTTATCATCTGTTACTGTCACGCCTGTTAGCACTTCAGCTTCAGTTTCATTTGGGGTGATCACATCAACACAAGCTAATAACGCATCTGAAAGTTCACGGGCTGGGGCTGGATTTAAAATCACCTTGGTATTGGCTGATTTCGCAACTTTTGCTGCTTTTTCGATACCACACATTGGCGTTTCAAGCTGCATTAACAAGTATTCAGCATCACGGATCATATCAAGATCAGCTTCAATGGCTTCTGCGGTTAAACGCTCGTTAGCTTCAGGAGATAAACAAATGCTATTTTCACCACTGTCAGAAACTTGGATCATCGCAATACCCGTTGGGCAACCTTTCTCGGTTTTTAAGCCACGGGTATCAATACCATCTTTGACGAAATTGCCACGCATAAATATACCAAACGCATCATCACCCACGCAGGCAATAAAACCGATATCAGCATTTAAGCGTGCCGCAGCCACAGCTTGGTTTGCCCCTTTACCACCAGGGATAACTTGGTAGTTGCGACCATGCAATGTTTCCCCCGGACGAGGAAATGAAGGCACTTGAAGCACATGATCCGCATTCACACTACCTAAAACCACTAACTTGCTCATATCGTTATCCTCAGCTCTATCGAGCCTTTTACATTCATTGTGATAAATAAGATGACTTTGATTTCTTCAGTTAGAAAACGTCAAAGGCATCTCGTCTGCGCACTAACCATAGGGGAAATTAACACGCAGACAAAATTTTTAAGCTTGGCTAATGCCCGTACGAACCGTAAAGGTGCGAGTTTCATTCGGCGCTAAATATTGCAACGTGCCTTTTTCTTTTGCCGCTAAGAAACCTTCCGGACGACAAGTTGCAGGCAGTGCGTAAGCGTTCACTTGCTGATCGCCATTACATAAAATCCAGCGCGTAGCATGATTAAAGTCTTTGGTATCAAACTCAGTAATAAAGCACTTATCTTCACACGCCATCTTAAACACTGCACGATCGGTATATTGGTCAACATCATCCATCAAGTAGACGATTTCAGGATCGTGCATGGCGGGTTTATCTAATACCGAAATCGGTGGCGAGGCTTTTAGTTGCTCATTATAAGCGAGCCACTGTGCATTCGGCTGAACGTGCGCTGGGATACTTTCACGTAAAATGAATGCATTATCAGGGATATTCTGGCTCATTTGCGCATTTTCGATGTAAGCCGCATTGATATGACACATGTATTGCAGCGGCATGGCTACCGTGGCTAAATTCTCCACCACCATTTGAATATCAAACACGCTGGCATCTTTGGCTAACGTCACCGATGGCGTTGCCAAATAGTGATCGCCAAAGCCCATCACGTATTCATAACTGCCCTTTACCACAACCATCTCTTCACTGATTTCAAGCCATGCTGAGTCCATTGCAGCACATGGCATTTCACCGTGTAGAACATGATCATCTTGTGGGGTTGGACAACCCATGCGCAACATACCAGCATGAAAAGCAAAACAGCCGTAAGTTTCAACAATGGTTTTGGCCGGTTTCGGTTCTGAGAACATATTCTTCATGCAAAGATCTGTACCTAAGAACTCCGCATCCCAAATCATTTGCCCCATAAACGGCAAAATCACTAAACGACCTTTACTGTTCTGAATTTCAACCGCATGAACACCTGAGTTATAAATAAACGTATGAATATCGAAATGCTCAGATTGGGCAATACGGGTTTTGGTTTTAGAAAATTGCTCTTTATAAAGAGGAAGAGTAAACATAGTCACCTCGATGAAATATGACCATTCTTAGATAACTCACATCATGAAAGAATGGTCATACAATCCTATTACGCCTTAGCCACAGAGTAAGTAAATGCTTGCTTTGCTTTCTTCTCACTAAAGAAGTAGAAGAACACCACCGCAAAACACACTGCGCTTACGATGAACGAGCTTTGCATACCAATGTTATCTGCCACTAAACCTTGTAATACCGGAATAGCTGCACCACCGATGATAGACATCACCACAAAACCACCTGCTGTTTCTGTGTAGCGAGTATCAACCGATTGCAATGTTGAAGCGAAAATCGTCGCCCAACAAGGTGCGAACAATGCTGAAGTACCGACAGCTACCCATACTGCGGTAAAGCTAGGAATAAAGGTCACGTACATTAAGCAAGCAAAACCAATCGCTGAGTAACCCATTAGCACGTTTTCTTGCGATGTTTTAGTAAACAAGTAGTTAGCTAATAACTTACCAAGGAAGTACATAATGAAAGAATACAGTAGGTAGTTAGCTGCATCGTGCTCAACCATGTTTGGATCAAGCTCTAGTGCAAGACGAATAGTGAACGACCACACCGCCACTTGCATACCTACATAAGCAAACTGAGTCGCAATACCTTTGAAGAAACGCACGTTGCCAGCAAGGTAAGACAAGGTTTCGCCAAATGATGGTTGATTATCTTTACTATCGCTTTCAGCTTTACAGTTCGGGTATTCAGTAATGGCAATTAAAATCGCAACAGTTGCAATAATGCCTACTAACCATTTGTACGGCTCAAGCGTTTGTTGTAGCACTTGCTCTTTAAATGCAGCTAGCTCTGGTCCTGTTAAGGTGTCCATCATGTGCCCAACATCGACGCCTTCTTGGAAAATTAAGTGCTTACCTAATAACAAACCAATGATGTAACCCATCGCATTAATGGTGTGCGACACGTTCAAACGCAGCGTTGCGCGATCAGGCTCACCGATCATTGCTGAATAGGTATTACAAGAGGTTTCAAGGAAAGACAAACCAATCGCAATACAGAAAATGGCCGCAAGGAACATGGTATAAGTGCCGGCATGTGATGCAGGGAAGAACATCAAACAACCGAAAATATACAGGGCTAAACCTAATAAAATCGCTAACTTATACGATGTTTTCTTTACCACCATAGAGGCTGGGATCGCCACTAAAAAGTACGCGCCATAAAACGCAGATTGAACTAGTGCCGATGCAAAATTAGACAAATCGAAAATCGATTTAAATTGGGTGATCAACACATCATTCAGCGCAGCGGCAGCAGACCACAACGCAAAAACCGATGACAATAACAAGAACTGGAATAACGGTGTTTTATTTAAGTAACCATCCGGATGTTGGATGGTGTTATTTTTAATAAACATTGATCTATCTTCCATAACCGATCACCCATCGCTGAGTGATACTCTGTATTGCAAAATTAGGGGGAATTTACATAACGCTTTTACAACATCGACAACGGCTTAAAACACCACGCCCGATTGGAAAATCACATTGGCGTAAGGGGTACATTCACCGGTTCTCACCACAGCTCGGCTTTGCTTAGTACGCTGTTTAAATTGCTCATGGCTGATATAACCAATGTTGATGGTTTTACCTGTTAGCGCTTGTTCTTGCTCAAGTTCAGCCAGTAGCGCTTGATGATGTTCAGGGCTCACTTGGGCAAATTCCTCTGCCATGATCACCCCTTCAATTTGCATTTCAGAGAGCATCACACGCACCGTATCTAAAAAGCTCGGTACGCCATGAGTTAACGCTAAATCAATACGTTGAACCTGATCAGGAATAGGCAAACCTGCATCACAAATAGTGATTTCATCGGTATGCCCTAAGGTGGCAACTAAGTAAGACAGTTCAGAGTGAATAAGGGTACTTTTTTTCATGTTATTGACCTTTCGGTTATACGTTTTCTTACTAAAGGCATCGGCTAATAGGTAGAAAATTACCGTTTTAGAAAACACCATCGAAACGTTTCGACAGCATAATAATCCGACAAGATTTTTTGACTATCCCCTGTTCAACAAGATGTGAGAGTGATCGTTTTTGGACGTAAAGATCGGAAGAAAAATGACATGTGGCTCACAGTTCAACTAGCGAAACGTTTCGATGGCGAGAGAAAAACAAAGGCAATACGATAACAAAAAAGTGGAATTGAAGTGCGGTAATAACAAGCCCTCTCGGTGATCTATCGTTACCGAGAGGGCTGAATAGTTAACTAGTGCTTATGATCTTTGTTAAGAAACGTTACCGCTTTATCAGGGAAATCAGTAAAGACACCATCAACTTTTACCTGATTATAGAAAACATCTAACATGCCATCGAAGCTCTCTGCGTATGACGGAATACGGCCTTCATCAGCACGGAAAGTATAAGGATGCACTTTTAAACCAGCCGCTTTCGCTTGTGCCATTAATGGTTTAATAATGATGTTCGTTTTGGTCGATTTATCATCCACTAACATTGGCTTCCAAGGGCCGATCCCTTCCGCATATTGCGCAACTTTCGCCATACCATCAGGTTTAAACATCCAATCATAGTTATACGGTGTTGCTTTATCACCGTTATATACCATGGTTTCGTTCCAATCCGTGTAAGCCATCAATTGGATCAATTTTAAATCCATTACCATTTCAGGCATTAAGATATCATTGATACGTTTTAGCTCATTGGCATCAAAACATTGCAGATATACCTTATCGTTTTTAGTGGTATAGCCGTATTGTTTCAGCACTTTCAGTACCGCTTTCGAAATGTCTTTGCCTTCATGACGGTGGAACCAAGGCGCTTTGATCTCAGGGTAAATACCAATATCGTAGCCTAGCGTCTTATTCAAACCTTGGATTAATTCAATTTCTTCCGCAAAAGTAGGAACCGTAAATTGTGACTTCCACATTGGGAATCGTTGCGGGAAACCAGCGACTTTCTCGCCTTTATCATTGACATTAAACCCTTCCGTTACCTTGAGCGATTTAATTTCAGCAAGCGTAAAATCTATTGCGTAATAACGTCCATCTTTACGCGCACGATCAGGAAAACGTTCAGCCACATCAGTGACGCGATCTAAATAGTGATCATGCAATACCACTAATTGATCATCTTTCGTCATCACCACATCCTGCTCAATAAAATCAGGTTTCATGGCATAAGCGAGCGTTTTCGCTTCAAGCGTGTGTTCCGGTAAATAACCCGATGCGCCACGATGCGCAATAACAAGCGGTTTAGCGATAGCGCCTGCCGAGATGCTAAGGGCCAAAAAAGTTAAGCCTACTGAGATTTTTTTCATCCTATATCCTTGATAAAAGTGAGGGGCTCATTCACCCCTCAACACGCTTTATTGTGCTAATGCTGCTTTTTCTCTCGCTTTACGTTCATGAATGGCACGCTCACCTAATAGTGCATAAACAAAACACACAATAGATGTCACACATGAACCCACTAAGATAATGAAACCACCATCCCAGCCATAAAGATCAACGGTGTAACCAAGAATGGCATTGGCGGCAACTGCGCCACCAAGGTAACCAAATAGCCCCGTTAAACCTGCTGCTGTCCCTGCTGCTTTCTTCGGTGCCAGCTCTAACGCATACAAACCGATTAACATAACAGGACCATAAATTAAGAAGCCAATAGCGATCAGCGCTAACATATCAATGGTTGGATTACCTGCCGGGTTAAACCAGTAAACCAACACCGCCAGCGTTACCAACACCATAAATAAAATGCCAGCAGGAGCACGACGTCCTTTAAATAACTTATCGGAGATCCAGCCACACAATAAGGTGCCAGGAATACCTGCCCACTCGTATAGGAAATAAGCCCATGATGTTTTATCAACAGAGAAATCTTTCGCTTCTTTTAGATACACTGGAGCCCAATCTAAAACCCCATAACGGATCAGATAAACAAAGGCATTGGCAATCGCAATTGACCACAGTAACTTGTTGTTAAAAATATATTTAAAGAAGATTTCTTTCGCCGTCATTTCCGTTTCAAACGACTTATCGTACCCATCAGGGTAATCATCTTTGTATTCTTCAATCGGCGGCAAACCACATGATTGCGGTGTATCACGCACTGTTAACCAAACAAAAAATGCGACTAGCAAAGCAAAGAAAGCGGGTACATAAAAAGCGGTACGCCAGTCGTCATTAAATGCCCAAAGACCAAGAATAAACAGTGGGCCAATTAAGCCACCACCTACGTTATGTGCCACGTTCCACACCGAGACAATTTCGCCACGCTCTTTGCGAGACCACCAATGCACCATGGTTCGCCCACAGGCTGGCCATCCCATTCCTTGGAACCAACCATTTAAAAACAACAGGATAAACATGGCTGCCACACTACCTGTCGCCCACGGCATAAAGCCAAAGCAGAGCATGACCAGCGAAGACATCACTAAACCAGCGCTTAAAAAGTATCTTGGGTTAGAACGGTCTGACACATTCCCCATTAAAAATTTTGATAAACCATACGCAATAGAAACCGCAGCTAAAGCAATACCTAACTCACCGCGAGTGAAGCCTTCATCAATTAAATATGGCATCGCCAAACTGAAATTCTTACGTACCAGGTAATAACCGGCGTAGCCCACGAAAATACCGAAAAATAATTGCCATCGTAGGCGAGAATAGGTGCTATCGACCTTACCGCTTGATAAAGGTGCGAGATGCGCCTTCGGTTTGAATATTCCAAACATCAGAGCCTCATTGTTATCCATACATTATTAAAACGAGCATTTTCGCTCATAAACGAAACTCGTTGAATTGTATGGATGTCAATTTAAATTTCTGTGACTAACGTTTAATTAGTGTTAATAAATGGAATATTCGACCAACCAAATATACTTAATAAGAACAAAATCACGCTTTAAACATATAAGGTAATCATGACATTTTTATTAATAAGAAAGGTAACGCTCATAAAACAACCAAGCCAAAGAGACTAAGCTGCGTTTTTGAGAAATGGAAAGCAGCCCGTAACGCAGTAAACAATAAAATGCTATCGTTACATCTAGCTCACGGGCATCTCACAAATGAGATGAAGAAAATTTCGAGTCTATTCAAAGCATATATAAATCAGTTAAATAACTGATAAATTTTAAAATATCTTGGTTGTTGACAGTTTCTTTCCTACCCACATACCGAGACTCATCATCAGTACAAACACGATGATCTTTTCATTACCTGCTAATAAATTAGCTAACGCAGGACCGGGACATAAACCGCCAATCCCCCAACCAATACCAAACAACATGGCACCAATAACTAATGGGCGATCCACATGCTGTTTCAGTGGGAGATAAAACTGCGATTCAAAAACAGGAGCAGATCGATAACGCTGCCACAGAGCAAAGCCCACCCCAAACACCAATAGCGCACCGCCCATTACAAACAACAAACTGGCATCCCATTTCGAGGTAGTGATAGATAAAAATCCGATAATTTTATTGGGATCAACCATTTGCGATACAGTTAAGCCAATACCAAAAATCAAACCAGAGAGTAATGCGATAAGGTTTTTCATTAGTACAACACTCCTACCGTGATCAATGCGCTCGCCATAAAAATACAGGTGGCGACAATAGAGCGAACAGATAACCGCCCAATACCACACACACCATGACCACTGGTACAACCCGAACCTAATTGGCTACCCAACCCCACCAAGAAACCACCAATAATCACCTGCCACCAAGTAAGATCGATACTGCTTGGTAAGTGATAGCCAAACGCTAACCACGGCCCAAGCATCAGCCCCACAAGGAACAACAGTTGCCACTGATTTTGTGTTGGCTGAAATAAACTTCGAGCAAAGATCCCCGAAATACCAGCAATTCTGCCGTTAAATATCATCAAGATCAGTGCAGAAACCCCAATCAAACCACCGCCTATCAAGGCCGATATTGGCGTAAAGTTATCCATCTTGCTCCCCTGTTTTCTCTTATGTGAATGTAATCACTCACCGACTCTATGATAAATATCGTATATTAGTAAAATACGATATACAAGTTACCTTCATTACCTCTTGCAAGAAAAAACATGTTATCCTTTGATCAGCTAACTAAACATAAGAAAATATTATGGATCAGGATGTTATGGCGCAAAACGCAGACCAAGCCGTTGCGTTACTGAAAGTCATTTCAAATAGAACACGACTCATGGTGCTTTGTTTACTCAAAGAGCAAGAGCGTTCGGTTTCAGAATTACACGAAATGCTGGGTATTCCACAATCCTCGCTATCGCAGAATTTAGCGGTATTACGTCAACATGGTTGTGTTGAAACCCGTCGTGATGCGCAAACCATTTACTACTCGCTCAAATCCCCTGAAATCAAAACCTTAATCGAAACCTTATACGATCTCTTTTGCACCAATGAATAGCCCAACCGCTATTGATATCGACGCACAAAATCATCAAACATGAAAAAGCGATAGCACTTAACTAGAAATAGCTTAAGGCACTATCGCTTTTTCATTTCAGGATTTATTTCAAAACAGTGTTTTTCAAGACAATAAGCGATTAATACGCCTTAATGTCGAATTTGAGCAACATACGAGGCAACACATCATCAAGGTTCTGCACATCGTCATCGTTTAATTCAATCAAATTAAAACCGTATTTAGCATACAGATCTTGCTTCACTTTCTTTCTATCGGCGTATTTAGGATCATCTTCCAAGCCCCAAAATTCGATATACACCTTGCCTGTCGGTAAATAGAAATCACAGTACAGATCTTCTTCAATCGGCAACTTACGCTCATAGGCATGAACGATACCAGCCATATACAGCCAATTATCAATCAGCATTTCAGCTTTCGAGCGAACATAATGCCCGTCTGCGGCGCGGTGTTTGGCTTCAAACTTCTGGCGGAAATTAGAAACTGAATTATCAGTACTTTTCGCTTCAGCATTTGCCCCTGTGATCTCATTAACCGAGTGAATTAAGCTGCTATTTTTTAACACGCTTTCATCCCACACCACATAAGGTACGCCAGTTCTAAAGTCTTCTTTTTGTACCCCACCAAGACGAAGCCCTGAGTTACTGACTTTCCAGCCTTTAACCGCTTTATTGATCCAACCTAGCTCATCTAAAATTTGATTTATTTTCTGGGAGGTTAACTTGAAATGAGTGCTTATTTGAGTCGCTGATAACTTCTTACCATCAAACTCAGGTTGTTCAACGATCTCTAACGAATCAGGCCAGACAATGTATTGCCCAAACTTAGGTGATTGTTTGTATTCACCTTGGGCGTTTTTACCCACTTCTGTTAAATGCCATTCGTCGTTATCTCGGGTGATATAGCCCGCATCGGCTAATTGATTAAATAGCGCTTTTGCTGCAATACCTCGTGCTTTCGCAAGCTGCGAGGTTGAAATTTTAGCTGTCATACAAGGCTCTCTCATAACCCGTTATCAGGTGGTATTAACTTTAATAACAGTAATTTATACGCAGACATTCACCAACACAAAAGCAATGTAGAAAAACACTTTATAAAATTAGATGTATATCTAATTTTCTAGACATAAAACTTTGAGATATGAAACTTATCAGTTAAAAGTAGCAGCAATCACCCATAAGCTAAATTGTTCATTCTGGTAACACAGTTTTAACGCTTTAAAAGGGTGATTTATTCATCGGTTTTCTATTAAAAATAATGCGTTTAGCGCATTTTTAGTAGGAACAGTAATGATGAGGTGCGTGGAAGATGCCATATGTTAAATACAGCCGTTTTTAGATAAAAGTCACACAGGGTGTCGAGTAATTAGTATTCGAGGCCTAAAAATCGTTTTAGGCCTATTTTATGAATATTTGAGTCGCTTCAAATAATCCATGTCCGTTAATTTCTGAAGTTGCAGAAAAAACTGAAGGTGTTGATAACAAGTTTACATTTCATTTAAATGTCTTATCAGTGTGATTTTAGCTAAAAGAGGGTGGTAATGTTTCAGCACGTAAAGAGATATGTAGTTGCTTATCTAGCTTTTCTGCTTTTTTTGGGGTTGTTTTTCTTATCTGTTTATAATCCTTCTTTTGAAAAAGAATCTTTGGTTTTGGGTGGGGCATTTTGCTCTAACCTTCTTATATTACAAGGTTTTATTTCTTTGGATAGAAGACAGGAAGAATCACTCAATGCAGCAATGAAACGAGAAGAGTACAAAATTGAAACTGAAAATCGAATAAAAGCGATAGAGGAACTTAATTGTGCTCAACAATTGAAGGTAGGGGATGACGATATGTACAAAGAGATTGCGGGAAAATTATTGCTCGCAATCTCTAGAATAGTTGCATATCAATTACTTAATGATCATGCTGAAAACTTTAAAAACCATACAACAAGAGTTGGCTTTGAATATTACAACCATAAGCGGTTAACTCTGGGAATGATTATTGAGAACTGCGCATTCTACAGCCCGTCTAAAAAATATGTATGTGAAAAGGAAGCGCTAGAGAAACAGCCAATTACTATATATTCTTTAATCAATGCAATGAGACATGTATTGATGGACGAAGAGGTAAATGAACTTAACGTTAAGGATATCAAAAATGGATGTAGTATTTTAATATTCTTACTTTCTGTTCGATATAACCTGACCTAAGTATAAATTTGCCATACATAGGTGGTGTTTAGTACGCATAAATAGAATTATTGTTAAATCCCCCCAAAGCCAGCACATGCTGGCTTTGTTTCATTCATACTCAGCTAAACACACCTCAAACCTGTTTTATTGTTTGTCCCTTTAATGGCTCAGATTTAATGGTGAACGCCACCATTAAGCTCATGCAAGAAATAACAGCACCGCAGAAAAACACGATTTGATAATTGGATACCCACAATAAACCTAATAAGAACGGTAAAAACACCGCTGCAATATGGTTAATCGTAAAAGAGACACTGGAAGATGAGGCAATTTCATCACTGCGAATGGTTTTCTTAAAGTAGGTAGCAAGTGCAATGGTGAAGCTAAATAAAATGCTATCGAGAATATATAACCCACCAGCAAGATAATGATTGTCAACAAAGGCATACGAGGTAAAAACCACCGCCAATGCCACATATTCAATCATCAATGCCCTTTTCTCTCCGATGCGATCAATAAACCGCCCTATGGAGGCAACAGTAAGGGTCGTCGCTAAACTAGAGATCATAAATAGCACTGCCATCATGGTGATGGAATAATGAAACTTTTGCACCATTAATAAACCAGCAAAGGCAACAAAGATCTGTCTTCTTGCCCCACCAAGAAACGTTAGCAGGTAATAGACCGAATACTCTTTTCTTAAAATGATGTTATTTTTCTGCTCAACTTTATGTTCTTTAAAATGGGTAAAAGAAAGTAAATATACCGCTAAGGCTGCACAAGTGAGTCCACAGAAAAAGAAGATAGTTTTGGCTGAGGCATCAAAAAACTGGATCGCAAGAATAATAGCAATAAAGGTGGCGAGACCAATGAATGAAGAGGCTTCCCGTATCATTCCCATTGATTGTCCGAAGCTTTCCGTTTCTAACACTTGAGTTGAAAGAGAGCGATTAACTGCCTCTAAATAATGAAAGCCGATAGACATTAGAACCGTCGTGAAATAAAAGCCATAAATCGAGGGTAAATAGCCTGTTATCGCCACCCCGATCCCCAGTACACAAAGTGATAGAATGGCGACGCGCTGCTCTGACATTAACATCAGTAAGAACATGACAGTGAATGACAGCAAACCGGGAATTTCTCGGATACTTTGAAGGACACCAATATTTGCCCCCGTCATACCCACCGTATCGACAGCAAAGTTGTTCATCACCACTCGCCATCCAGTATTAGCAATCACCGATGCAATACCAATAATGATGAGCATAGATATTGGTGAGCGTGAAAATAAATGGTGCCTCCAAGCGTTCATTTTATACCTCGGCTTCTTGCATTAATTGAACAACGTTATCACGCATAAAGTTAGACATCGCAGAGAGATCTTCCCATGTTTCTCTGTTCGTATGCGTAATACAGTTTATAAAGGATTGAGAGAGATAAGGATCTTGATGTAGCCATTGGCTAACATATTGTGCGGTATAAGAAACATGCCTCATTTCATCTTCAAGGATATTTTGTATGGTTGGCTGCATGTCTTTCATATATTGCTCATTACTTCCTTCGATGATTTTCAAATGGAGTAATAACAATCGCCAAGAGCGCACTTCGATGGAATGAACTCTAAAAATAAACGTTTTAATATTATCATCAAAGTCTAATATTTTTGTTAATTCGCCTTCGACACCGGTGTCATCAACTTCGGCTTCATAGCCCGTCAAAGGAATAAGGCTGGCAAACATTGTTGAGTGATTCATCTCATCGTTATAATGCCTTAGCATTTTTTGTTTTAATTCTTCATCTGCATAACGATTTGCCATTAAACGAAGTCTTGCTGCGCCTTTTGCTTCATCTATTGAATTATGAAGTAAGTAATAAGCCATCATCTTTTTACTTCTAAAGATTGTTTTCGCCAACCCTTCCATTAATTCAGAAGTAAAAGAAAGATCCGCCGTTAAATATTTCTCAATGCATTCTTTATATTCATCCGATGGATTCACATTAAAGCTTTCAAGCATTGCATATAATTCATTTTGAATATTATTCATATTTATGCGCCTAATATCTGAAAAGCACTCATTAAATGATGAGTGCTTTTATGAGGTTATTCGTTATTTCTTTTTGCTTTCTACATCTGGATTTGACTCAAAAGCAGCATTAGAGCGCACTAATCGTGGCGGTTGATCTTCAATGTTTAAACCTTTTAGCTTCACTGACATGGCTGCTTGTAATTTATCTTTCATTTTTTAGTCCTTAATTATTTAATTTTTATCATTTCCAAATACGCTCAATCTAGAGCTCTATTTGCAACTAAAAGTTAACATTAAGATTATCAAAAAGACTATTAGACGAAAGTATTATACCTTCAAGGAATTGATGTAGTTCTCATTATTCAAGTATTGATGGAAATAAAATTACAATAAAACCAAGATGTTTTATAAAAAATTATAAAATAGAAAAGCATTCGATAGATTAAAAATAAATTAACCATATTTATATTGTATCAATAGAAATAAAACTACGATTTTTATTATTCAAACGATGTCGATATATTTATTGCGATTCATCTTCTTGACCGTGAAGATGCACCCGTTAATAAGAGATACCCATAAAAATTAAACAAAAAAGCCAGCACTTAACATGCTGGCTTTCGTTTATTTAGCTAATGGTCGCTTATAGCTTATCCCATGCATCAGCCCAGTGTTGGCTTGCACCCGGTGCGTATGAAGCACTTGCACACCAGCCTGTGTAAGGCCATGGTTTACATTGGTATACGTTACCGTCTGTGCCTAATACTTGATCGCCTGCTTGGTACGCTTTACCTGCTTCATAAGCAGGAACATCGGTAACTGGCGGCTCAACTGTACCTTGCTCTTCTAGTGTGAAGTGGTGGCGAGATTCCACTTGCTCACCTTTTGACTGAGCAATCATGCGTAGTGAGTGTTTACCTTCCGCTACGTTATCTAGCACTAATTGAATGGCGCTGTTACCTGTAAAATCAGCACTGAAGTTACCGCCATTAACTGGGTAGCCCATAGCGTCAATCACATCAATCTGAACAGAACTTGCTTTGTTCGCTGTGTAATTCAGGTTCAGTGTCGCTGTACCGTTAGTGATCTTATACGTGCTGTTTACGCCAGCTAGCGATGCGGTGAAATCCGCTTCTGGTTGTGGTGGTACAACGCCGCCACAGTCGCTATCGCCCGCTTCACGCCACACGCCCCATTCACCTGTTGTGCCTGGTTCGTCACCTTGTGTCCACCAGCCAGCTTGCCAGTTCTTACCGTTGTGGCTTACTACATCACCTTCAACATAAGTTGCATCGGCTTTCCACGGGTTAGTACACACGATAGAACCATCATTAACCACCACGGTACGCTTCACTGTTACTGTTTGGTTTGCGCTGTCTGTAATTGAGTAAACAAGCTCATATTGACCAGCAACTGCGGTGTTTACTGTGCCAGATACCGTAATGTTTGCGGTTAGATCGCCATCTTCTGCATCCGATGCTGATACGCCAGCCATTGGATCGAAGCTTTCACCAATTTTCACGACTGCATTGGCGACACCAGAAAACGTTGGTAATGCGCTAAATACGGTGACTTTACGTGGTGATACGGTTTCGTTGTTATCAGAATCTGTTACAGAGTAAGTTAGTACATACTCGCCTACACGTTGTGTATCTACCGAACCTGACACGTTAATAGCTGATGTTAATGTGCCGTCTTCTTTATCGGTTGCGGTTACACCAGCCATTGGATCAAAGTTAGAACGGTGTTGAACACGCGCATCGGTTAAGCCCGTGATCACAGGTTTACCCGGTAGAACAACAGGTGGCACTTGGCTGTGAATGAACGGGCCGTAAGTGTTAATGAAGCTGCTGTTGTACGCTTGACCCGCAGCGTTAGTGCCGATATCCCAGTTGATTGACCATGTCATTACACCACGTAATGGCTGAGATTGTGCTTCAAGGCGTTTGAATGCATCGAACAAGTCTTGTGGATCTTGCACGTAACCTGTTGCTGCCGCATCGATGTTGGTTGGAATACCAAATACAAGTTTGTCGTGTGGGATCTTAGTGAAACCACGAGTACCATTAATCAATGAATCAGACATGTAGTAGATGAACTCTTCTTTTAGCTCATCTTTACTTTGTGCAATCCAGCCAATGCCTTCAACGTAAACACCGTCACCGCCTTGGTTGTAAAACTGTGGGTTGATCCAGTCGTAGTAACCTTCAAGACCTGTGATGTAAGGAATGTATTTACCTGATGTGGTTAAGTATGGGAACTCTGGTGCCATGGTAATTAAGAAGTTTTTACCTTGTGCACGGTAGTGATCTTTAACCATACGCAATGCTGCTGGAATAACGGTTTGGTTATCAGCCGCATCAATGGCAGCTTGCTCTAGATCGATATCTAGACCATCGAAACCGTATAGATCCGTTAGACGAATGATTTCATCAGCAAAAGCTTGCTCGTCGCCTTTTTTCATTTCAACGTGCGCGTCTGCACCACCTAGCGCAAGCAGCACTGCACGACCTTGATCGTTAAGCTGTTTGATTTGCTCGATGAATTGTTGCTCTGTTAGACCTGTCGCTGGATCTAAATGGAAAGTAGGAATACGCCCTGCTGCAACGTCATAAACTTTCATGAAAGACACATCAACCACGTTATACATTGGGTTAATGTCTTTTAGTGTCATTGCTGGTGCGTTACCCATTTTATAACCTTGGCCATCAGCCCAGTTATGCCAGTAACCTACAACAACGCCACCTTCTGGGTTAACCATTTCATCGCCAGCGTGAGCGGTAAAGCTAATTGCGCAAGACAGTGCAACTGCACTCAATGCAAATAGAGATGTTTTTTTCATTTTATTACTCTCATTAAATTACATTCACAAGTAGGCAGGCTTTACTCAGCTCACCCTAGATGAGCAAAGCATAACGGAGCTAATAAAAATCCAAAGTTGCGAGATGTAACAGAACGTTTTTATTACTCTTTTTAGGTAATCATCCCGATTCAAATTTATGACATTCGCTTGTTATTTATTTGGCGAAATAACGCAAAACATGAAACATCCAGAAAATAGATTTGAGATCTGCTTTCATAGAAACCCTATTTTTTAATCACCGACGATACTTTTTTGACGCTAATTTTTATAAACCATCAAAAATAAAATTATAATTAACGATAAGTGGAAGATTTTATATTCTATATAAATATATTTAACTGAAACATTTTGAAATATTTTTAGCACGCAGTGAGTAAGATCTTATCTCTCACGATGTGACTAACTTTTGATACCACTGTTTCATTGTGTCATTACAGCAAATAGATAGGCATATACTCAGTTTATCACTGCCGTAATATGGAGTAGCACGATGAAACTTACCCCCATGCTGATCGCAATGTATTTGCTGCTGTTACCAATTTTATCGTCTGCTGCAACCCAAAAGAACTACTACCCCACTGGTGAGCTAAGAAGTATAGATAATTACGTCAATGGTCGACTCGAAGGACCTCGTATCGGGTTTTACAAAAGTGGTGCAGTCAGAACCAAAGGTTATTTCAAAAAAGGCAAACCTGAGGGAGTGGTAAAAAGCTATTACGAGAATGGTGCATTACAGCTTGTCGGCTATTTTCGTAACGGTAATCCTCAAGGGATCAGCAAAATTTATTACAAAAGCGGCGCATTAAAATACGAGGAGAACTATGTCAACGGACAAACTCATGGGCTACTGAAAGCTTACTATGAGAACGGTGTGATTAAGCTTGAAGAGAACTACGTTTATGGCAAGCCACAAGGCAGTTTAAAAGGCTATTATGATGATGGCACTTTAGAGTTTGAAGAAAACTACCTAAAAGGCAAACTCCACGGCACAGCTAAAAGTTACTTTAGAAATGGCAAGGTAAAAATTGAAGAATTTTATGTCGATGGCAAAAAGAACGGGGTGGTAAAGATCTATAACAAGCAAGGTGAGCAAATTGGTCAGCAGCGTTATCAAGACGATAAGTTATACCCAAGCGACTTCAAGATGCCTGATTCAGAGCAAAGTCACTGAGTTGAATTCAAGGAAGACAACGAAGCGGAATAGCGGGCTCTTTCCAAGTTGTCTGACGCAAGAAGTCGGCTCAGTGACACGCTCCCAAAGGGCGAGCGTCCTTAGCTCTCAGGCTTTGTTAACGATTCTCAATGTAGAACCACTATATCTTCGAATCGTTGCCGCGCCTGAGAACTAAGGTCGTCTCGCTGAACACTGCATCTTGAGGTTGCTTGGGTATTATTGAAAGTCGTGAATAAAAAAATGGATAGAAGCTCTCGCCCCTATCCATTGTATTTTCAGCTTATCACTTAAACTTATATGCTCTTATGATTTCAGAGCCTTACATACCTGCGCTTAAGTGCATGCCGTAAAACATGCCACGACCGATTAGCTCTGCTACTACTATCATGGTAAACGCCATTGCCATCGGAAGTACTGCCACTTTCTTACGCTGAACCACTGGCAATAACCACAACACCATTGCAACTACCGTTAAAACGATACGGGTTAGCTGTAAGCTTGTGTGCTCAGGTACGACGGCTAATGCGCTAGTCACACTGGTTTCAATGCTTGCAAGGTGCGATGAAAGCAACATCACAACCATCACGACTGCGAACATGCCAACCAGACCCATGATAGGTAACAGCTTATTCGCCGCTGTGCTGTCATGTTTTGCTACTGATAACAATAGTTGTGCTAATGCCGTACCGCTGATCAGCATGGTGATCATAAATGCCGCAGGTGTTAATGGTGTGTACCATGTTGGTACGGTATCAATCATGTAAACCATGGTCATGGCATACATAAAGGCAACACCCACCAGCATTGCACCCACCATAAAGGCTTTGCGAATTGCCACACTGCCAAGCTTTAATACTGACAATAGCCAGAACATGCCACCTAAAGCAAAGAACGCACTGCCCGTTGCAATTTCATTTGATAGCCAAGAGCTACCCAACATGTTCAACGCATTCATTGCACGCAGTGGGCTACCAAGGTGCATGATAGAAGCTAAGAAGCCCACGCCCATGATCGCCCATAAACCGAACATCGCTTGATGTAGACGCTTTTCCGCTGCCAGCGATAACTGTTTTGTTAACATCATGGTGGCTAACACTAAAAATGCACCAACCGATGTTTGTGCCAATACCGTAAAAACGATAAGCGGCCATTCATGCCATGCCATATTACACTTCCTTCGGGTTAGCCAAGTGACCTGTGGTATCTCCACATGGACGCGCATGGCGGTTCGGTTTAATGATGATGTTTGGTTGGGTTAGTGATGCTTTTGGTAGCGGTGCTACTTCTGCATGGCTGCCGTATTTAGCACGCAGCTCAGCAATAGGGCCAAACTCCAATGCACGTAGTGGACAAGAATCCACACAAATCGGCTGTAACCCTTGACCCACACGCTCGTAACAACCATCGCACTTGGTCATGTGACCTTTTTCAGCATTGTATTGTGGTGCGCCATAAGGACATGCCATACCGCAGTACTGACAACCGATACATTTTTCAGTATCAACCACCACAAAACCGTCTTCTTTACGCTTGTGCATTGCGCCACTTGGACACACCTTGGTACAAGCAGGTTTCGTACAGTGGTTACACGCAATAGATACGTAGTAAGAGAACACGTCTTGACGCCAAGTGCCGTTATCTTCTACCCAATTACCACCTGCGTATTCATACACACGACGGAAGTTAACACCCACATCTAAGTCTTTGTTGTCTTTACAAGAAAGCTGACACGTTTTACAACCGGTGCACTTACTTGAATCAATATAAAAGCCGTATTGTTTCATGCTTTAACCTTATGCCTTTTTCACCAGTTGAACTTCCACTAAGTTAGTGTGCTGTGGGTTACCTTTCGCTAGCGGACTTGGACGCTGTGACGTTAATACGTTGATACAGCCACCTTTATCGACTTTGCGTTTATCCGGTGCGTACCATGCGCCTTCACCCAACGCGACCACACCCGGCAGAATACGCGGCGTCACTTTAGCTGGAATTTGGGTTTCACCACGTTCGTTGAAGATACGGATCAAATCGCCATTTGCGATACCGCGTTGCTGAGCATCAATCGGGTTGATCCACATTTCTTGACGTGCCGCTTCTTTGATCACATCAACGTTGCCGTAGGTTGAGTGACAACGGGCTTTGTAGTGGAAACCTGTTAGCTGCAATGGGAATTGCTCACGTTTCTTCGAGTCCCAACCATCAAACGTCGACACATAAATCGGCAATGGATGGATCACTTCATCGTCTTGTAGCTCCCACGTTGCCGCAAGGTGTGCTAAACGCTCAGAGTAGATCTCGATCTTGCCCGATGGCGTAGTTAGTGGGTTCTTTTCTGGATCTTCACGGAAGTCTTTGTAAGCAACAAAGTGACCGTTTGGATCACGACGCTTGTAAATACCTAGCTTACGCATGGTTTCAAAATCAGGCAGTGATGGATCTTGCTCACGGGTTAACGCATACAAGTGACGTAGCCACCCTTCTTGATCGCGACCTTCGGTAAATTGCTCGCCCACACCCATGCGTTTTGAAATCTCAGCGCAGATCTCGTAAATACCTTTGGCTTCAAATTGCGGTTCAATCGCTTTATCAGCAAAAATGAAGTACGGCATGTTGGCCGCTTTAGTATCCATACAGAAATCAGATTGCTCTGAGGTTGTTAGATCCGGCAGTAAGATATCGGCATATTTCGCTGATGACGTCATATGGTTATCAATCACCACAATCAGCTCACAGGCTTTGTCATCTTGTAAAATATCGTGAGTTTTATTGATGTCAGAGTGCTGGTTGATCAAACAGTTACCAGCATAGTTCCAGATCATCTTAATTGGTGATTTAAGCTGTTTAACGCCACGAACACCATCACGTAGATCAGTCATCTCTGTGCCGCGTACAATCGCATCTGTCCATAGGAACATTGGGATCGACGCTTCAATCGGGTTAGTTAAGGTTGGGAAACGGACAAACGGAATGTTGTAGTCAGATTCACGTGCACCAGTACCACCACCGTTAATGCCCACGTTACCCGTTAGCAGTGCCAACATTGCGATCGCACGACAAGCAATTTCACCGTTTGCTGTACGTTGTAAACCCCAGCCTTGCAATACTGCACAAGGTTTTGTTGAGCCAATTTCACGGGCTGTTTTAATAATGGTATCAACTGGAATACCCGTAATTTGTGCTGCCCACTCTGGGGTTTTCACAATACCGTCTGTGCCTTCACCTAAGATATATGACTTGTAGTCACTCTTAGCTGGTGCTGATGCTGGTAGGGTTTTCTCATCGTAACCGACACAGTATTTATCCAAAAATGGCTGATCGACCAAATCTTCTTTGATCATCACATACGCCATCGCAGCAACGAACGCAGCATCTGTACCTGGACGAATTGGGATCCACTCATCTTCACGACCACCAGCAGTGTCGGTGTAGCGAGGGTCAATCATGATCATGCGCGCTTTTGAACGCTCTTTTGATTCCATTAAGTGATGGATCAAACCGCCGCCCGACATACGGGTTTCAGCAGGGTTATTACCAAATTGAACAATCAGCTTGGTGTTTTCAAGATCAGAGAACGAGTTACCTGCACCCCAACCACCGTAGGTGTAGTTAAGACCTTCTTTGATTTGTGCTGTTGAGTAGTCGCCGTAGTGATTTAAGTAACCACCACATAGGTTCATCATACGTGCCACAAGCGATCCCGCTGGCGGCCATGATTTAGTCACGGTGCCACCCAGCGTACCTGTACCGTAGTTAAGGTAGATCGCTTCGTTGCCATGATCTTTGATGATTCGCTTCATGTTATTAGCGATTTCATCGTAAGCCTCATCCCAAGTAATACGTTTGAATTTACCTTCACCACGATTACCGACACGCTTCATTGGGTACTTCAAGCGATCTGGATTGTAAACACGACGACGCATTGAACGACCACGTAAACACGCGCGCACTTGGTGATTGCCGTATTCGTCATCACCTGTGTTATCGGTTTCTACCCATTTGATTTCACCATCAACCACGTGCATACGTAATGGACAACGGCTACCACAGTTTACGGTACACGCACTCCAGACGATTTTCTCGTTCACTGCTTGCTCGGTGGCAGCAGCAACAGGGCTAGATTTAAATGGCAGGGTCATGGCGCTGGCAGTCGCAGCCAATCCACCGACAGCACTCGACGTTTTCATAAAATCACGTCTTGAGAGACCACCGGAAATCATTGCTTTCAGTGTGTTTTTCATAGGACAACTACTCATCAAAAATGCGAAAAGACTCTCGCGGTCTTTTTCTGGGCGTCCTTTTACACTCAAAGCGGAGGGTGAAATATTGCGCTCAATCAATAAAGCGTATTCGCAATATAAAATTCCATCATTGTTAAGTTACAACTGAGAAGTTAGTCACAAAATTTTATAAATTTAAATTATCTAGAATATTTAACAAGTTATTAATCATATAAATAAATATATCAGCACCCTGACTTTTTTGATTTAGCGCAATTTTTTCCTCGTATTAACTGGGTATGCTCCGCCAAAAATTTATAAAGTTGAATTAATGCATTACGAATCTACACTTTTTCGCCTTCTTGGTGGCTTATTGTTCTACTCACCACGCTCAAACAACGGCTCCACCATTCTGCAAGCCTTTGCTGAACAAGATGATGATTTATTAAAAAATATTGCAGCACTTGCGCACGCTGTTAACAGTGACGAGCTTGAATCCGATCACTTCCATTTGCTGCAAGGTAGTGGTGATATGCCGTGTCCACCTTGGGGATCGGCGTATTTAGATAAAGAAAATGCCCTGTTTGGCTCATCAACTTTGCAATACCGAGAGTTTACTCGCCAGCAAGGTTTCACCTGCGATACCGGTATGCGAGAGCCTGAAGATCACATTGGTTTAATGCTGATGTTGGTTTCAATATTGCTGGAACAAGAGAATCAAACAGCGGCGAATGAATTACTCTGTGAGCACTTAATGCCCTTTGCCCCTTTCATGCTAGAAAGCATGCAGCAACACGCAAAAACGGATTTTTACCAACAACTTGCCGCTTATACACTGGCGTGGTTAACCATCTATTGTGAAGAGCAACAATTGGAAATCGTGACACGTCATAACTACTGGCAAGAGGCGTAATGATGAAACACGATAGCGCCGATTTAATGCAGCAAGAGAGCGAAGTGAACCACAGTCGTCGTGGTTTATTTCGCGCGCTATCTCGTGGTGTTTCACAATCGGTTGAAACACCAGAGGCAGGAAAGATAAATGCAGGAAGACCACTTGGCGCTGTTGAAGAAAGTCTATTTACGCATCTTTGTGATAGCTGTTCGGCATGTGTGAGTGCGTGCCCACAGAATATCTTAACCATGGGTAACAATGGGCCTGTGATGGATCTCAGTTGCAACCATTGCACCTTTTGCCAAGCTTGTATTAATGCTTGCCCAACGCAAGCACTGAATACTCTAAACACCACAGATACAGGCTGGCGTCCAACTTTTAGTAAAAGCTGTAACGCTAAGATCTTTGATAATTGCCAAGAATGTGTCGATGATTGCCCGAAACAAGCACTCAGCCTGATTGCTAACAGCACACCAATACTAAATGACGATTGTAATGGCTGCGGAGAATGCCTATCGAGCTGTTATATTGGTGCGGTGTCGTAATCTAATTTTTATCTTCACTGGCTGTTATTAAGTTAAGTACGGCTTTATAACTCAAAACCCAAACCACTCATCCTTCATAACGACCACTCATCACACTATTCTGCCACTCACACATTGAGCGCATGCAGTAAATATAAGAGGCGAATATCATACGTCCTAAGCTTCCCCAAACACTCAATTAAGGACAATTGCTATGATGTGGTTTCTCACCTGTGTCGCAGCCCTCATTGGCGGCTACTTCATTTACGGTGCTTTCGTAGAGAAAGTATTCGGCATCAATGAACAACGTAAAACCCCTGCTCATACCAAAACTGACGGTGTCGACTTTGTTCCGATGTCGACCAAACGTGTTTACCTTGTTCAGCTGCTCAACATTGCCGGTGTTGGCCCTATCTTTGGCCCGATCATGGGTGCGCTATATGGTCCTGCCGCTATGCTTTGGATTGTGGTTGGCTGTATTTTCGCAGGTGCAGTACACGATTATTTCTCAGGTATGTTATCTATCCGTAATGGCGGTGCTTCAGTGCCAAGCATTACAGGTCGCTACTTAGGTAATGGCGCAAAACATTTTATGAACATCTTTGCCATTGTCCTATTGCTGCTTGTGGGTGTGGTGTTTGTTTCTGCTCCTGCCGATATGATCACAAATCTGATCAACGAGCAAACAAGCCTAACGGTTAACGTTACTACCATGGTTGTGCTGATCTTCGGCTACTACATTCTCGCGACGATTGTGCCTGTTGATAAAATCATTGGTCGATTCTACCCACTGTTTGGCGCACTGCTTATTTTCATGTCGGTTGGCCTAATGACTGCGATTGCGTTCTCTAGCGAACACACCGTAATGGGTGATTTCAAAGTCAGTGATATGCTTACTAACCTAAACCCAAATGACATGCCGCTATGGCCTGCACTGTTTATTACCATTGCCTGTGGTGCAATTTCTGGCTTCCATGCAACGCAATCTCCACTGATGGCGCGTTGTATGCACAACGAGAAAAACGGCCGTTTCGTATTCTACGGTGCGATGATCGGTGAAGGTGTGATTGCACTGATTTGGTGTGCTATTGCGCTGTCTTTCTTCGGCTCGCTTGAATCACTATCAGAAGCGGTGAAAAGTGGTGGCCCTGGTAACGTAGTTTATAGCGCATCCTTTGGTTTATTAGGCACATTCGGTGGTATCTTGGCTTTCCTTGGGGTGGTGATTCTGCCAATTACCTCTGGTGACACAGCGTTTCGTTCAAGCCGTTTGATCTTGGCTGAATACTTCAATGTTGAGCAAAAAACACTGCGTAATCGTCTACTAATGGCTGTGCCACTGTTTGTCCTTGGTGGTATCTTAACTCAGGTTGATTTCGGTATTATCTGGCGTTACTTCGGCTTTGCTAACCAAACCACGGCGGTAATGATGTTGTGGACGGCTTCAGCTTACCTATTGCGTCATAACAAGCTGCACTGGATCACCACAGTTCCAGCTATCTTTATGACCACTGTGTGTGTGACTTTCATTTTAAACAACAGCACACTTGGTTTTGGTCTACCAATGCAGATCTCAACCATTGCGGGTATCGCTTTCTCACTCTTCGTGACAGGTTATGTGATCAAAACATCGAAAGGCAAAGGTGAAACGGATTTAGCAGATGAAGAGCAAGCACCAACAACCTCTGAAACAGCTTAACAATCAGTAACCTCAATCCCTCCGTCATTGATATGATCATGATGTAATAGTAAGAGCCTGCTCAATGCAGGCTCTTTTTGTTTACCTTACAATCTCGGCATTCTTTTCAAGGTTAGGTTCACCATGGAACTGGTTCTCTCCCTATTACAACAATTGTGTGTTTACTTAGTGCTGGCGTATATGCTGAGTAAAACCCCGATCTTCTTACCCCTACTGAGTATTTCTTCACGCCTTAGCCACAAAGTGATTTGCTACTTACTGTTTTCAAGTTTCTGCATTCTTGGCACTTACTTTGGCTTACATATCAACGATGCAATTGCGAACACCCGTGCTATTGGTGCTGTCATGGGCGGCTTATTTGGCGGTCCTGTGGTGGGTTTTGCGGTAGGTTTAACGGGCGGTATTCATCGTTATACGCTCGGTGGCTTTACCGATCTTGCCTGTACTATTTCAACCACTGCCGAAGGCTTGATCGGCGGTTTACTCCATGTTTACCTGCTTAAGCGTAACAAAGGCGCATTGTTATTTAACCCTTGCATGGTATTTGGTGTCACCTTTGTCGCTGAAGTGGTGCAAATGCTCATCTTGATCACAGTCGCCAAACCTTTCGAGCAAGCCTATGAGCTGGTTTCTACCATTGCCGTTCCGATGATCATAGCCAATTCCGTGGGTGCCGCATTGTTTATGAGTATTCTGCAAGATCGTAAAACGATATTTGAAAAGTATTCAGCCACGTTTTCACGTCGCGCTTTAACCATTGCTGATCGCTCGGTGGGGATTCTAAGCACAGGCTTTAACAGTAAAAACGCCAATAAGATCGCGCGTATTATTTACGAAGAAACCAAAGTCGGGGCTGTAGCCATTACCGATCAGGAAAAAATCTTGGCTTTTGTCGGTATTGGAGACGATCACCATCAACCTAACACCCCTATTTCATCGCAAAGTACCTTAGATTCGATGGCGCAAAACGACATCATCTACCTCGATGGGCGTGAACATCCTTATCAATGCTCATTAGCATCTGAGTGTAAGCTGGGATCGGCTCTGATCATTCCGCTACGCGCAGGTAATAAGGTAGTCGGTACGATTAAACTTTATGAGCCAAAACGTAAGCTCTTTTCTACCGTCAATATGTCGATGGCAGAAGGGATTGCGCAGCTATTGTCGAGCCAAATTCTCTACGGTGATTACTTACAGCAACAAACCTTATTATCACAAGCGGAAATTAAGCTGTTACATGCGCAAGTGAACCCTCACTTCTTGTTTAATGCGCTTAATACCATCAGTGCGATCACCAGACGCGATCCTGATAAAGCCCGTAAGCTTATTCAAAACTTATCGCAGTTTTTCCGCAGTAACTTAAAGCAAAATATTAATACCGTGACGCTACGCGAAGAGTTAGCCCATGTGAATGCCTACCTCACAATTGAGAAAGCCCGTTTTACTGATCGCTTAACCGTCGATATTGATATTCAAGATCCATTACTCGATACAATATTGCCAAGTTTTACCCTGCAACCTCTGGTTGAGAATGCCATTAAACACGGTATTTCCGAGATGTTAGAAGGCGGCACAGTGAAAATTTATAGCCAGCCTCACCCACAAGGCAATGAAATCATCGTTGAAGATAATGCCGGTAATTATCAGCCACCAGCAGATAACCATGTTGGTTTAGGTATGGAGATCGTCGGTAAACGACTATCCAATCAATTTGGTCGTGATTCAGCGCTAAAAATTGCCTGTGAGCAGCACCAATTTACCCGAATAAGCTTTATTATCCCCCACGCACAATAAGTACAATCAACACATATAAAAGGTCGTATTGGATGTTAACTGCGCTGGTCATTGATGATGAACAATTTGCCCGTGAAGAGCTGGCAGAGTTATTAGAAGAAACAGGTCACATTGAAGTGATTGGAGAAGCAGCTAACGCCATTATGGGGCTCAAGAAAATCAATGAGCTAAAACCGGATGTGGTGTTTTTAGATATTCAAATGCCACAAGTCACAGGCATTGAATTACTCGGTATGTTAGATCCCGACACCATGCCATATGTGGTGTTTGTGACCGCTTACGATCAATATGCGATTCAAGCCTTTGAAGATAACGCTTTTGATTATTTACTCAAGCCAGTTGATCCTAAGCGTTTAACCAAAACCGTTCACCGCTGTCATAAAGCGATCACGCAATCAGCCCAACCACAAACAGTGTCAGCCCTTGCACCAGAAAAGCTAGAGCAAATCCCTTGTGTTGGTCATAACCGTATTGTGATCATCGCAACTAACAATGTTGAATGTGCTTACAGCGATATCAGTGGTGTTCATGTTCGTGCCAGTGAGCAAACCGCAAGCACGCAACTGACCCTAAAAACCTTAGAAGAAAAAACGCCACTGGTGCGTTGTCATCGCCAATATCTCATCAATATTAAAGCGATCAGCGAGATTAAATTACTGGAAAATGGACTAGCAGAAATCATCACCACAACAGGGTTTGAAGTACCTATTAGTAGACGTTACCTCAAACCCCTAAAAGAAATGCTTGGCATTGTAAGTTAGCCTCGCCTTTCCCATTCATGCATAAACATCAACGATCTCGTTATTGCTAATAATCAATACTGAGATCGTTGTCTGCGCCCCCTTCGCTTATCAGTAAACATTTTCGACACCAAAACACTTGAACCTGATGTGACCAAGGTGTGATTGAGTCTCAATCATTCTTATCATTTACTGCCTAACTCAGCCGCATTAAGAACAACCACATCACAGCAACCACTTGATATGGCTATTTTTTGAACGTTCAAAGCGTCATCAGAAGTATCGAAACAAGACAAAAAATACACGTTCAAAATAAAAAACCATCACTCACTTAGCGATTTAACACAAAGCAAAATAAAGCTAACAAACAATTGATATTAAATAACTTTTTAGTAAGCATATTAAAGTTAGGCAAAACCATAACAAAGAAACAAACTGCTTATTTAAAATAATTAAATGAAAGAAAACCAACAGTAAAAACATTGTTATTAATATGTTTACATTATGCTTTTTAGCGATATTATAAGCGACCTTTATTCTATTGAATGAAATATAACCATATAAAACAAAGGTATATAATATGTCAGAAGTAACCTTCCAAGGCTCAACAATTAAACTGTCAGGCTTTTTCCCTCAAGTAGGTACACAAGCACCAGAGTTCACATTATGTGGCTCTGATCTAGGTGATATTTCATTATCATCACTAAAAGGCAAAAATGTTGTATTAAACATTTTCCCAAGTATCGACACACCTGTTTGTGCGCTTGGCGTAAAAGCTTTTAACCAAAAAGCAGCAAGCATCGACAATACTGTTGTCCTGTGTATCTCTGCAGATCTCCCTTTTGCAACAGGTCGTTTCTGCGCAGCTGAAGGTATTGAAAATGTACAAATGGCATCATTTTTCCGCAGCCCTGAATTTACACAAGCATACGGTGTAAAACTGGCTGAAGGTGCACTACGCGATTTAGCAACTCGTGCAGTAATTGTATTAAATGAAGAAGGCACAGTGATCCATGCAGAGCTAGTTGCAGAAATCACGGATGAACCCAACTACGATGCTGCTATTGCTGTACTGGAAAAATAAATGAAAAAGCTAACACTTCTTACAGCCTTATTACTATCAGGAAGCGCATTTGCACAATTTGCGACAACGGACGCAAATGCCAATTTCGGTCAAAAGCAAGTGGTAACGCTGGAAAAGACCACAACGTTTAACTTATCAGGTAAAGCGCTTAACGTTGGTGACTACATGCCATCAATGCAGCTGGTTACATCTGATCTTAAGCCATTTGATACCAGTACAGAAACAAACAGCGTTAAAATTTATAATGTATTAACGTCTGTTGATACTCCAGTTTGTATTCAACAAGCCATTGATCTATCAAAATTTGTTGCTGACAACAAAGCAGAGTTAAAAGGTATTGAGTTTTTAGCTATTAGTGCAGACACACCTTTTGCTCAGCAGCGTTTTCAAAAAAATCACAAACTAACAAACATCACATACCTTTCTGATTCATCAAAGCATCAATTTGGTATGAAAACAGGCTCTCAAATTGAAGAGTTGGGTTTATTAACTCGTAGTATTATCGTGACAGATAAGAATAATAAAGTGATTTACACTCAACGTGTTCCTGAGCTAACTACCATCCCTGATTTACAAGCAGCTGTCAAAATCGCACAAGCTAACCTGTAGTGCTGAATCTATAACAGAAGTTTAAGTGGCTCGGTATGAGCCACTTATTAACAATAATTAAAAGATAGAGACTATCAACACCATGTTGATGACACTCTGCCTACATTTAAAACCCAAACCTCAACGTGATAAACGTTGAGGTTTTTTATTATAAGCACAATTGAAAAAATTAAAGTCAATATAAAAACATTTAAAAACTATCAAAAAAGATAAAAAATCACTGATATTTGTAGTGTGAGAAAAATAAATATACATAAAAGAAATACAATCATCAAAAACATCAATTATTTGTATTTTTATATATTAATATTCCCTCTTAAAGTTTATATTTACAAAACAAACGTAAATATATAAATAGTAATCGCTATTCTTTTAATATTTTAAAATTGACAAAATTAACAACAAAGCAATTACCCTGCCTAAAAAACCATACAAAAAATCCACTATTGTATTTTTGCGATCATTATCATGCTTACAAAGAATAGCTATATACACAAAAAGACTGTTTATTGTACGTTATATAGGAAAGATAAAATGAATAATATTAATAAAACTTAAGCAAACAATAGTTCTGATTAACAAACAAATTAAACACAATAAATAATTAGCTATTGAAAATGTTGCTCTCGAATAATAATAAACCTTATATATTAATCTAAACCCCTTTTATAAATATATCTGAATTTTGATATGTTCTTTATTTTTTGTCTATTTAGGCATATAAGAAATATCTATAAAATAACAAGTTAAAGAAATAAAAAAGTAAGAAACTATATTATCTATCACATGAAAGAGTAGAAAAATACGATTGACGTTTATCGCCAATTGCCTATTCACTCGGCTCTTTCACGCTTTGACATCTCAATATATCGCAAATGTAATGAGTGATTTTAACTATATAAACAAGCGTTAATTAAAACTAATTGACTGATTTTAAATAAAAAGGAGAAGCACTACTTTAACTTAAAAATACAGATTATCAGACTGCTATTAAAATTATCTACAATCATAAGGAAATAAAAATGAGCCTTCTTAAGCGACATCTACTTCTCACCTTGCCATTCACTTTGTTATCAGCATCAAGCTTTGCTGATATCAATAGTAACTATATTGTTTCATCCATCACACTTTCTGCTGATCATAATGAAAGCCTTGGTGTGCCTATGATGTTTTACGCCAATGGCCGCATGCAATCTAAGCTAAATATTAATATTGCTTTCGCCGACAAATATGGCACTCCCGTATCAGTCAGTAACGATGAAGTAAAAAATGCGCTATCGTTTTACATCAAGAACAACGATACCCAATTAGGTCGGGATAAAGACTGTACTTATGGCAGCAACTGCTGGGGTTTCAGCTACAACGAAAATAGTTATGCCCATCAAATCAACAGTGTACATCGCAGTGCTGACAACTTACCCAACTCTCGTATTCTCTCAAATGCGTCAAATAAGCTAACGGCATGGGTGTACAGTAACGAAACCGCACAATATCGCCAAATCTGTGCAAAAGTTAGATTCACTGATGGCACTGCCTTCGATAGTTGTGAACATCCACGCGATGAAAATGCGCTCTACCAAAGTATACAACCTAAAGTTTATGGCGCTGCTGAATTTGCAGATATTGGACAAGGTGAAAAAGTCTGGGAAGACGCTGGAGATGGTTTCTACTTTGAAAAAGCAGAAGTACGCAATTTCTATATTACACCTTTAGATACTTCTGTCACGATGACCAAAGTGGCGATGGACAACAACCATGAATCAGACAACAACTACGTATTCTTAAACGACCAATGGCTTGGCTGCTACGGTGATTGTCCAAACGGTTTCCGCTCAGTAAAAGGCTATATTTTTGAACCGGGTAGAGAACGTACTGTTTCAGATGAATACGTGTGGAATACAGCAGCAGGTGAAGGCCGCACTGCAACGTGGCGTATTAATCAAAGACTGCGCTCTGTGACCTTGAGCCAATTGCTGTTTTCTGGAAATACCTCCATCAATGACTCACAAAAAGAGTATCGCTTTACCGCATTTGACCAATACGGCAATCCCGCACGTCTAAAACTCACATACCCTCTAAATGATTCCTCAAATGGTAATCAAAAATGGGATTACACCAAATGGCAACTCACTAACCAGTAATTTTCAGACTTCATAAAACAAGTTAGCCCACTTATTGGGCTAACTTCGCCTTAAAGGAGGCACTATGCCTAATTGGACTTCTAATGCATTTAACTTCGATAGTTTTTGCTCTGGTGGTGTCGATCAAAGAACCAGAAGCTATTCATATCAAATTCTACTGGGATCATTAATGGGTAACTGGCTAAAAGGTCCCAACCTTGATATTGCCCTGCAGTTTTCTCCCTATTCAACAAAGAACCTTGGATTTGGCAAAGGCTGGAAATTAAATATCCCAAGATACGATATTAAAAATAAGCAGCTTTATCTTGCCAATGGGCAATCATACCGGGCGGAATTAAGCGCTAACTATAAGCTAGATATCCGTTATAAAAAGCTGCTTGATTTCTCAATAAGCAGCAATGCAAAAGGCTATGAAATCACGTATCGAAATGGTCGTAAAGATATCTTAGATGAGTACGGAAACCTGATAAAGATCGTCCAAAGTGATGGTCATGCTCTGTATTTCTCTTGGCTTGATATTGGCTCAGAAAGACGCCTTAGTAAAGTGTGGGATGATCGCACCTCAGAAAGCCAGCCTTTATTACTTATTGCGTATGTAAGTCAAGGAAGAGTAAACATTTTCACGAATATTGGCAGTGTGCATGAAGCCTATTTCAGCCTTATTCTGACCAATGATAAACTGGTGCAATGCAACTTGTCTGAGAATGCAGGGAGTTTTGACTTTGGCTACACCGCCATCGGTGCTTATACCTTGATCCAAAACGTGACCCATCCTTGCGGCATGATTGAGCAACTCACTTATGACACGAATGGGATCAAAGTAAACAGCAATACTTATCTCCCAGCTGTCACATTGCACCGTGTCCTAACTCGAAACTCACCGATCATTTCCACTGAATATAGCAGTGTGAACACGGATAGCCGCAACTTTATGGGTTATGGCGTACCAGGTACAAGTCTTAGTGAAGGCATTGATAACCTACTTGAAAGAGGAATTGAGTACACTTATCAAGTACAAAAAGTTGAAAACAATTACACTAAAACCATTCAAATCTACAACCAATTCCATTTACTCGTTGAAGAAGCACGTCTGGTTAATGGTCGTTTAGTTCATCGCAAAAACCTTAGCTATCCTGCTCGTAACAATACACCTTTCTCTGACCAACCTGCACAATATGCGTTGATCAACAAAGAGGAGCAGACATGGTTATCAGGCAGCGATAGTCATCAACAAACACGTGTTTGGGAGTACGATAAATATGGCAATATGCTGTTATTTAAAGATGAGAATAACATTACTGAACGCTATGAATATTACCCTCTGACTGGTGATTTAGGCTGTCCAGCCTCACCGTCTGGCATGGTGAACTTTGTCAAATCACGTACTCTTAGTAATGGTTTGGAAGAACGTAAGATTTCATATGAATATACAGAAATTACAGCTCAAAACGATCACCGTGACGTCGTATTACAATTAGAAAATGCCCATGGTCGCTACCTAAGCCACTATAGCTACCACCAAAATGCAAATGAGCGCTTTACATTAGGTCGATTGGCCTCTATCAGAAACGATCTTATTCACTCTGATCGCACCTATTCGAAAACATCAAACTATCAGTACATGCTCAATAATGACACCATTGAAGAGCATGAAGAGCTCATATGCCACGATAATACAAAAACCAATCTGGTTGTTGGACACTATGTCGATATTGGGGAACTCGCCCATCACATCGATAGCGATGGCGTACATTGTAGTTTCGAGTACGATTCACTGCGCCGAACAACAACTGAACGTATTGAAGGCAGCGCATCACGCTCATATGAGTATCTGATTGATTCTAGCCGAGCTAGACAAACCATGGTGTTAACTGACTGTAAAGGCAATCTATGTGAGCAAAGTTGGGATGGTCAGGGGCGAGAATTAGAAGCGAAACTAGACAACAGAACCATTTGGAAAAAAGAGTATGACGCATTTGGTCGTTTAATCTGTAAAAGTGATTTTGATGAACTACCAGATAAATATGCCCGTACCATTGCTGTTACACAAACCGAGCAATATGAATACGATGATTGGGGACAAGTTCAGGCAACTATTTTAGCAAATGGTAGTCGCCACCTTTCGTTTAACAATCTTGCGACTCGCCAAAAAACGCAAGGGATTGACGGCCTCGCTCTCACCGTCAGTGATCTTAATAGCTGGGGATTAGAAGAGAAGAAACAGCACGGTGATCGTATTTGGCATTATGAATACGATGCTTGGGGACGTTTAGAAAAAGAAACAGATCCATTAAACCAAGCTAAAAGCTATCAATACGACCCGTTTGATCGGGTGATCCAAATAACCCAAACGAATCGTGCGACCCAACATATCACTTACGCGAACCATACAGATCAAACGCAAGTAACCAAGCTACAGATTGGTACGCAAACTATCGGTCAGCGTGATATCGATGGCTTAGGTCGTCCACTGACACTTCGTCGCGGCTCAAACAGTCAAGCAGCTCTAATATGGTCTTACACTGATAGCAGTAATATCCCAGAGACCGAATCAAGTTTAGCTGCGCCAACAAGACGATTTACCCGCAATGATCAACTAGGCGTACTCAGCGAGAAAGATGCAGGATCGCAAGTAACCAGTTATAGCTATGATCCTGTCACAGGTCTTGCGACAGGTAGCCATGATAACCAAGGTAGCCGAAGCACTATCAGTTACTCATCATTAGGCTTACCTGAACTTGAAGAGCACGACGGTAATGTTCGTCGCTATCGTTACTCCAACGGTGGTGTGATTGCATCTATCGAAGGCACAGATGATAATCGTCAATATGGCTATGATGAGATAGGTCGACTGGTTACATTACGTACGGATAATGCCACGCTAGAGTATGAATACGATCAATTTGATCGCATTACGCTAGAGCGTTTGACATCAGGCAATCAAATTCAGATCACTGATCTCGAATGGGACAACTATAGCCGTGAAATTTATCGTTCAGTCGCGCTGAATGATGTTTATATCTTTGAGCAATATCAAGACTATAACAAGCTAGGCTTGCTTGCGACGCGTACCAAGAAATGTGCGGCGTTAGGCGATGTTATAGAAACTTATAGCTATGATGCGCTTTCACAGCTCACGAAAGTCGAATTCTTGGGTAGCGGCCCAATGAGTGATTGGGGACAGCCAACCCTTTCACTTGAATGGAGCTATGACGATCTTGGCAATATGCTCACGCAACGTTGTGTGACAACAAAGTCTCAAGATAACGCCACCTATTACTACGAATCGGATGATCCTTGCCAACTAACACGTATTACCCATACTCACCCTGAGCTGCCGCCGCAAACAGTACTCGCGTACGATCAAAATGGAAACATGATCCAAGATGGTGAAGGCCGAGTTCTCAATTACGACGATTTCGACAGATTAACCAGAGTGATCGCTGACGGTACAGAATGGCTATACGCCTACGACAGTAATGATCGTCTTATTCGCCAACAATCTGATTCAGAAAGTAGAGCGTTTACATACCTGTGGAGCGATCTCGCTGCAATTGAAGAAAATGGCACTGTGACTCACTACATCTATGACGATGGTATGCCGAAATGGTCTGAACAAGGCGCTGTTGTATCGCTATTAGCAACCGATCAGCATGGTTCAGTCATCGCTTCTAATACCGCAGATCAAACTGGCTCTGTGTATCGCTACTCTCCTTTCGGTCAACGCGAACAGATGGAAAATACCAATGAACAATAAAGATTCTGTATTTATTACACCGCTAAATCGACGTGAGTTTTTAATTAAAATAGGCAAGACAACCGCTGTTGCAAGTGGTATTTCATTATTGCCAACCTCGGTACGCTTAGCGATCGCCCAATCAATAACGGCGCCACCATCAAGTTTAGGTTTTAACGGTGAGTGGTTAGATCCCATTCTACAAGGTTATCATTTAGGTAAAGGTTACCGTGTTTACCAACCCAAATTAATGCGCTTCAATGCCCCTGATAGCTTGGCACCTTTCAACGAGGGTGTTCACAACGCATACGTGTACTGCCATAACGATCCAATCAACTTTACCGATCCAAGTGGCCACTTAAATATCAGTAAAATCGTATTTGGCGTCTTTGGGATCCTCGCAGGCATTGTCGGAATTGCCCTTGCCGCTCCAACAGGCGGTTCAAGTTTAGTGCTTGCAGCTGGCATCATCGGCAGTATTGCGGGTATGACTAGTGGCGCACTTCAAATCGCATCAGGTGTGATTGATGATGGTAAGGTTTCACGTAATCTAGATATTGCTACCATTCCATTCGATATCATCGGCGTGGTCAGTGGCGGATATTCAGCATATAAATCTGTGCAAAATTTACGTTGGATCCGTGCAGGTGGCGCATTTGATGATGTCACCCAACCCGGACTTGGCTCTCGATTGTGGAATAAAATCCGACCATCAGGTGAATATAAACTTGAATGGGCAAGTAAAGCCAATCCTGCAATGAAAATTGGTAGTTCAGAAGGTCAGGTAATCGCAACCAAAATGGTGCAAGGCGGTAAAACCATGACCTACACGCCTCCTCCTATTCACGGTGGTTTTACTAAGATCTTGCTTGGACAAGTTAAAGTCGGTGCTCGAGGCTACACAATTTACCAAGGTATTATGACGGCTCGTGCCATCGGCAGCCTTGGCTGGTCGACAGTTAAAACTATCCCGGGAAGATTAGACAGTAGTCAACCTTCAGCTGAGAGCATGGCAACGGAAGGAAGAAGTGCCAACCCTGCCGCGAGAAAAACACAGATGTTCTCTTTAGAAGCAACCCGTCAGCGAGTGAAGTACGGTAACGATGTACAACGTATTATACGTCAGTTACCACTTTCATAACGGATAACCTATGCAAAAAGCCCGCAACCATAGCGGGCTTTCTTTATTTACCACTCACCCACCAGCAAACGACTTTTAACGCCATTCACTTGTAAACCCATCGCTTCAAACACGTCATCAAAATTGCGACACGCTAATGGTAAATGAGGCAAAGATAATACCGCTTCATCAAAAAAGCGTTTCTGCTCTTGCTCGGTTTGCCATGCAACTTGCCACCAATTAACGATACGCTCTCTCGAATCAATTAAACGACGTCGAGTCGGGACTCGTGCTCGTTTTTGGTTATTTTCATTTTTACTGGCAGGCAATAAATTCCATTTATCATTATTAGGCCAATACACAAAAGGTAAGCAGTTAAGTTTGCAGAGGTTTTAATAAGAGATTAAGTGGTTCGGTAGGATATAACTAAAATAGCAGTTCAAAACATACAACTGACTTATTGATTTAATATCGAAACCTCATCAACATACAGGCAATATGATTTGTCAATTAAGCAAATCTACTCGCTCTTCAAAAAACATGAAAATTAAGAGATATGAAAATTAAATTATTAGGTTTATTAATGTGTAGCTTTCCCTGTTTTGCACTTACGTCAGGTGGCTATCAGGTTTCTGTGTCGGTTAAAGACTCAGAGCAAGAGTTAATTTTCCCGTCACTTAAGGTGCCTTTTTTCGATCAAAAAGTAACATCTCAAGCTGATGATTGTACATATTCTGTAAAGATTACTCAGGAAGACGCAGCCGCTATTCGATTAGAAGCGCAAATGCATTGTCATTATAAAGACGGTGATTCTTACATGAACCTGCCTTTTTTTGTTCTAAACAGTTCAGGTCAAGTTGCGAGTGTCGAAATTGGGGATGAAGATGCGGATATGTGGAAATACAGTGTTGATGTTGAGCCCCTTAATTAACATTTCCCTCAGAATAAGATTTGTTTTTTGAATCAAAATTCAATAAAGATGAGCACTTTCCCTAGATGTTCAAGGCAACATATGGCCCCTATTTGGTCTCAACCTATATTTTGACGTTTATTAGGTATTGCGCTGGCTGCAACGCTCTTAATTCAAGGGTTTGTTTCATTTCGTGTTGGGGTCACAAAATCAAAAACCGTCAATGATTTGGGTATTGCAGGAGTGATGGCGGCAGTTATCGCAACCAAAGGCGCTGCATGGGGATTAGCCGCAGGTATTATCCTGTGCATTTTTGTGAACTTAGGCAAAAGTCATCGACATGAAAGTGCTATTTCTGCTTAGCTGGAATCATCCAAAACACCCGAAATATTAAAATTGAAAAGCTAGCGTCTTGTAATCAAACAGATAACTCCTCACCGTAAACATCTCTGCTTATGGTGAGGATTCATGCATCACATAAAGGGACATTTACTACAACTTCCTTCAAGTTTGTAACTCGTGAACAAATAATTTTAAATTTGTATCTACGTTTAAAAAACTTCCAATAATATTCCACTGTCTTAATTTATTCATCAACACCCTCGCCCTACTCCCCCCAACTTCTACACTTTATCTCTGAGTGACTACGCTCCCGTATATCTTGATGCATTCAAACGGCACCCACGATACTGACCTTCTTCCTTTGTTCTCCCTTTCTTTCTCTACATACCTTACTTTGGTATCTATTATTGCATTATGGTAATAATCTTTTGTGTTTTATATGTATTGTTGTTTTTATGGTAATTATTAATAATACACCCATCGAAACGCACAAGGCGTTCACAAACATAAATACACAAGGTTTTATTACTCATGAAAACAGTTATTAAAGCAACCATCGCAGCCGCTATTATCGCTATGTCTTACAACGCTTCAGCAAAAGATGGCGACTTCACAGGTAACGTACAATTTGAAAAAGCTGTTGTTAACAGCATGAATGCACAGCACTACCAAAAAGAAGGCACTGCAGAGCGTTCACATTCTGGTGTGGTATTCACTCAACCTAAAGCGCACCTAAGCTTTGCTGAAAAACTACTATCAGCAACAGATAAATAAGCCGCTGAGCGCTGCAAACAATACGCTCACTTTTATTATTACCCGTACGTAATAGTAATTTACTTTTAACTCTATTGTTTATATTTCAGCAAATGAGAAGATGTCGGCATCGACACCAACAACAACCATAACGATTCGGTGCCGGTAACACTCACTTTGCTACTCACACTCTGTAAAAAATTCCGGTTTATGGCACATGCGATAAGCCAACATAAATTCTTAAATATTAACGGAGCTTCATTATGAGCAATGTATTCTACATGCCACCTGTAACATTAATGGGTCCTAACGCTATTCAATCTTTAGGTGCTGAACTTGCGTCAAAAGTGCTGAAAAAAGCCCTAATCGTGACAGACAGTGTATTAGTTGAAGTGGGGTTAGTTAGCAAGCTAACTGACGAGCTAACCGCTCACGGTATTGATTTCACTATTTACGATGGCGTGCAGCCAAACCCAACAGAGAAAAACATTGAAGATGGCCTAGCGCTACTTGCAAACAGCCATTCTGATTTTGTGATTTCATTCGGTGGTGGTTCATCACACGATACTGCTAAAGGTATCGCATTGGTGGCAGCGAACGGTGGTCACATTCGTGATTACTCTAAAGGTGTACACCTTTCTAAAAAACCACAACTTCCATTGGTAACCGTGAACACAACAGCAGGTACTGCTTCAGAAATGACAGTGTTTGCAATCATCACTAACCAAGAAGATGAAACCAAATACCCAGTGGTTGATAAGCACTTCACGCCAATTATTGCAGTGAACGATTCAGAGCTAATGGTAGCAATGCCTAAGTTCCTAACCGCTGCAACCGGTATGGATGCATTAACGCACGCTGTTGAAGCGTATGTTTCAACTGCAGCGACACCAATCACTGATGCATCAGCGATTAAAGCGATTGAGCTGATTGTAAACAACCTAGAAACTGCTGTGAACGACGGTCAAAATCGCGCAGCTCGTGATGCAATGCAGTACGGCGAGTACCTTGCTGGTATGGCATTCTCTAATGCATCTTTAGGTTACGTTCACTCAATGGCGCACCAATTAGGTGGTGTTTACGACCTGGCTCACGGCCTATGTAACGCTATCCTATTGGCAGAAGTTTCGCGCTTTAACGCGAAACAAGTACCAGAGCGTTTTGTTGATATTGCGAAAGCAATGGGTATCGACACTGCAGCAATGACCCAAGAGCAAGCAGTAAATGCAGCCCTTGAAGCCATTGATGCACTATCTGAAAAGGTAGGCACCAAGCAACGCCTAGCTGATTTGGGTGTAACTGAAGATAAGCTAGCGTTCATGGCGCAAAACGCTCTAAACGATGCGTGTTCTTTAACGAACCCACGCAAAGCGAGCCTAGAAGAAATCGTAGCGATCTTCAAAGCACGCATGTAATACGCAACACCCTACAAAAAGGCTGGGGAACCCCAGCCTTTATTATAAAAAAAGAAGGACAAATCCAATGACTACATTAACTGAAAAGCCAGGTATTTCGCTGATCAAAGCTGGTACTTTTAAGCTAAACGACCTAAGCAAACTGCTAGAAGTTGAAGGCCTAAAATCATCAGCTTGGAAGTCTTAAACCCACCCGTAATTTAATTACAAAAAAGAGAAAGTGAAAAATTAAGTTGTTTAATTTCAGTGTATTACAAACACCACTTTTGTATGATATTTATTCTGTTTTTTAGTGATTAGACCACTTATGGTCGCATTTTGGTCACCAATTTATGTGTATCTTTTACACATAAATCTCACTTCTATTGTTTCTTTTGATAGAAACATCATTATAAAAGCTAATATCAAAAACAGTCTGACTAACTCAAAACACTTAAGAAAGTAAGTTAATTTTTCACATCTCAATTTGGATAAAATCTAGCTTTGCCTTAATCCCATACGGCATAACTGACGAAAGTCTTTCGGGCTCACATCAGTATGACGCTTGAAGAATTTAGTCATATTCGTTGCTTCATTAAAGCCAAGTTGTTCAGCTATATCTGTGATTGAATATTGGCTAAAAGCTAACTGACGTTTTGCTTCAATCAAAACTCGTTCATCCAGCAATTCTTTAACACTTATCCCTGCGTTATCTTTTGCTAACTTATCTACCTGTTTAACACTTTTCCCAATAGACAAGGCAATCTCTGCGACTGAAGGGCGTTGACGAAAGTGTTCATCGATATAGCTTTTTAAACGGTAGAAATCACTAGTGCCTAACTGCACTTGTTTGGCATTAGCCTTATAGATAGGTACGATGGTTTTTAGCAATACGCTACGGAGTAAACTGCGAATGATTTCTGTGCGAAATTCGGATTCAGAATAGAACTCTTGCACCATAACTCGAAACAGAGCGTCGATATCCTCGGTGATATTGTAGATGCAATTTACATGCACTAAAGCTGCAATGATCGAATCGAAATAAGGATCGTGACTACTTTCAGCCAAAAATGCACAGTTAAACGGCATCACAAAACCATTAACCGTACGGTTCTTGGCAAAAGCATGAATTTGGTTTTTACCTAATGTAAGTAACGTTCCAGCTCGTACTCGATGAAATTGGTGGTCAATGTAGTGTTGCCCTTCGCCTTCAGTAATATAGATCAACGCACTGAAATTAAGTCGATGGTGACGAGACACCTCTTCTATACCGCGTTCACTATATAGTTGCGAGATACGAAAGAGATAAGGTGTGGTTAAACCTGATTCAGAGCGCATACGCTCAAGTGGAATACATTTACTGTTCATAATTAACGAAAAAGGAGCTTACACAATGATAAACTCCTCACTCTATAGCCACTGTTTATATAGTTATTGTGTGAATATGGCTAGTAACTTTCTTGCGCCATATCTTCAGCCATCTGCTGATAATCAATTTGGGGCTTACTCTCTACTACTACTGGCTCTTTTTCTGTTTGCTTGGTCACAATATGTAGTAATTGCTGACTCGTTTGCTCGTTAGTCAAACTGATGAAACTAGTCGAAAGTTGCAGAACGATCACCACTGAAGCTAAACAGTAAAATGCCATCGAGATATATTGCCTCATTGTTACTCTCCTTCCTGCTTCGCTATTTCATTTTTTGCTCGATTATTACGTACAGTTCTTGGTTCTCTTACCTGAGTCTGACGCACTTTTTTACCTTTATTATTGAGTACTTGCTTAAACCAGTTTTTGTTAAACACTAAGAAATCAGTCATGGCATTAATAGGACAAAGACTCTGACACCAAGGGCGACGCACGACCAGAGATGTCAAAATGATCATGACTGTTAATACAAACAGATACATTCCACCGATCATGCCAAAAGCTATACCAAAAGGTTCGTAAACGAAAGCAGCAGGGTTACGGAAATACGCTCCCAAACATAATGTGATCAGTAGTAATACACGCGGAAACCAAATAAAAAACTGATGGCGTACTGGAGAAGGTTTTGCGTTACCTACTTTTGCAAGACATTGCTGAACTGCACCAAATGGACACAAGCTCTGACAATAAATGTTACGGTTATAGCAAAAGATATAGATGATACTTAACGCTAGCAGGATAAACGGCGTATAGCTTGCAACTCCAGAAATCCACGAACCATAAACAAATCCCCCCATCGTCGAAGCTGAGTAAAGCGATGCTGAGTGGAAGCCAAACAAAAGGGTTGATACTGTTAACAAGGCAAGATTCATTTTTACCTTATGTTCTGAGCGTGTGCGATTTACCCAAACAGCAATTACAAACAAAATCAAAGCTGCTGCATCTAACCATTTAACGTAGTGCCACGGAGAGCTCTGCTCTGACAAACGATAGTCAAATAATGTTTTGCGAACGGGATCTGCCGCTTGATTAAGAGCATGAACATATGCACCTGATGTTAACGTTGCCCCCGTAATTGCATCAACATGGAGAGTCGTTTTGATGTTTTTACCAAGCAGCGCTTCGGGGAGTTTTTCTTCAACCACTTTTTCAAAATAAGAAGATGTTTCTTTGGAAGAGAGTAATGAGACAGTTTCAACATCGCCAGAAGCCGTAAACACTGCACCAACCGTCAATTCTCCACCATAGCCGATCCCCGAGCCAAAGCTAATCCATTTAGCATCTGTTTCGCCACCCTTATCAATCAATTGATATAAATTGGGCCCAACTTCGTGCATTCTCACACTTGGTGATACGATATGTTCAAAAAATTGAGCTTGAGAGTTATTCGAGCGTAAGCCGCCTAAATACCAAGCAACCATCAGTAATAATATTGATAAGATGCTGAGGATCTTCTCGAGGTTTTTATTTCGATTTGGCGTTTGTATTTTTTTTCTTGTCATAGAGAAATAGACAAGCCACTAAATTTAATCCTTGTGGCTTGCTCCTTAAAATAGTGCTAAATCACAATGGATAGGATCAATGCGCGTTTTTGGGTTTCAGTGCAATCAGTACGCGTAGCAACACAGCGCCCCCGATGATAAGACCTGTCCCAGCAAAGCCTAAGAAGTACCAACCGGCTAAACCTTCATTTTCACCTAATAGCGTGAATGCGCCAGCAACAGTGAGTACGATAGAAGCCCACCAACCTCCAACAAGTGTCCATTTCCACCAATTCATACCAAGTTTAAATTGCTTAGCCCATTGATTAGCGCCTGCGAAAACCAGCACTTGGAGTGCACCAAATGCCATCCAAAAGAGTGGATCAAGTACCGTCGATTGTGGAAACATTAGAAGCCCTCCCAGTTACCATCGTATTCCCAAGTTTTCTCAACCTTTAGGTAGTTTTCACTACGCATCCATTCTGGTGGTTGGTGGTAACCTGCAAAACGGCCACCATTCCAATCACCGTGATACGCTTCAGCCTCTGGGTAATAGAAAAAGTTATGTTGCATTGCCAGTAGCGTTTTACGTGTAATACCCGTTGGATCACGAGGATCGGTCTCTTTCACCAACGCGTGAATCCAGTTGTTTTTACGCGTATAAGGACATACGGCTATACACACACGACAGCCCATTGCCGTTTCAGTTGGACCCTGACGCCACATTGTCCAACAACTGTCTTGGTTAAATGCAAACTTACGATAACCACGTACAATCGCATCGGGTTTATCTGCTTTACTGATTGATTCACTAGGGCAAGAATCAGCACAAATCTTACACTCTTCACAGAAGTGCTTAACCTTGGTATCAATCGGTTTATCAGCCTCAAGATCCAGTTCAGTGATCACAGCAGCAAGGCGAATGTTTGGTCCTAGCTCAGGCGTTAACAAAATACCATTACGTGCCGCCTCCCCCATTCCTGCTTGAATTGCGAGTGGTGGAACTACGATTTCATAGTCAGAACCCGGCCATTGTGGTCGTGCGGCATAACCTAATTCACCAAGAAATGCCGCCATTAAACCAGAGGCATTTTTCGCACGGAAATAGCCGTCATAAGATGTGGAATAGCCAATCGCAGCGTACATTGGATCCCAGTTCATTGGGGTACCAAATACAATTACGTTCTTCCAGTGTTTAGGCACCGACTCATCCCAATCTGGCATACCACGCATGGTATTTTTAAACATAAAATTAGGATCCATTTTAGTAATGCCGACAATGCTCATACCAAACTTGAATGCCATTTTTTTGATCAAATCAGAGGCATGTTTGGGTGATTTAAACTCTTGTTTAGTACGTTTAACCCATTGAAAATCGACTTCATCAGGGTGACCTTTCGGACTTGGTGGAAAGTCACTCTTCACTCCACGCATATAGGCTGCAGAATACGCCCAGCCGAGAGCAAAGCGTGAGCGATGCTGTTCAAAGTTTTGTGCATGCTCGGCTTTCTCTTCAAATGACTGGTACATATCAGCCCAACGTTCAGGGTAACGTGAGTAGTATTCACGCACTCTTTCATTGGGGATCTCACGCCAATCAGTGGTTGGTACCCAGCCATTTTTCATTTCTGCGCCCAGTACACGGGTGCGATGAAATAAAAAATCACTCCACTCTGGGCGTGTTAGCTCACCAGCAACTTCCAGAGTGGGTGCAACATCAACACGGAACGGTTCACGATCAAAATACATATCGTGACCAGATTCAGTGCGCCCCCAACCGACATTCGCATCAGGATCTCGACCTAATACAAAGCCAGCACCTGCCGCAGCCCCCACCGTTACCGTTGCAGCAGTGACGCCACCTAGCTTCAAAAAGTCACGGCGAGAGGTGTCTGCGACACCAAATTCAACTTGCTCTTTCACATTCACTCCAGGCTTATAATTATATTTCGATCACATCAAGACTCAGCGCTTTGTTAATGGTATTAAGCTGATCTCGATAGGTAATTTTGTAGTGTGCTGCCAGCTTGTTAAGCTCAACCATCACCAATTGCGCCTCTGCCCATTTTTCGGTGTGGAAATAGCACAAGAAGAGATGTTCTAAGCACCATTCATCGTGTGGTTCAAAGATAAGTAATTGGCGAATGTCTTGCTCTAGCTCAGCATAAAGGCGTAAGTCCGCTTTAACACGAGCACGAATGCTAACCACATCGTAGCTTTCTGGTTTAAATAAAAGATAATGATCCAGTGCTTCAAGCGCTTCGTCTAAACGACCATTTTGGTGTGCGGTGATCCCAGCTAAACGCACCAATTCAATGGAAGAAATATCGTGATTTAATGCCATCGTGATCCATTGATCAGCTTTATCATTTTGACCAAGGGCAAGATATGAACTTACAGCGGTGATATAAGTAGAGACTAATGACTGATCACAGATAAACGCTTTCTCTGCATACTCAGTCGCTAACTCAAATTTGCTGTCTTGATAATGTAGACCCGCCAAATTTTGATACCCACCGACGAAGTTTCCATCAATTTCAATACTGCGTTGAAACTGCTCGGCGGCTAAATAGCTGTCACCTTGATAAAGGTAGTTAAATCCAAGGTGGCAATACACCATTGGGCTGTTTTCATTGAGAGAAATAGACTCCTGCAACATTGCTTTAGCCATCTCGTAATCGCCCAATTGCTGATAAACAAGACCACATTTACTTTTAAATTCATGCTCAGAAAGCAGCGATTTATATAGGTTGGTAACGATCATGGCCAACTGACACATCTGCGCAGCCATTAAGGTTTCAAACAAAAATTGCAGTTGGGACTCTGTAATTGAAAGTGACTCAAATAACTCACTCATTACTAGAGTAAAACTTTCATGCTCTAGCCAATCGAGTTGATTTTTATCTTGTTCACGATCTGCTTGAGCAAATTGGGCACTTAAAAACATCAAACGATCGTTAAACTTTGGCTCAACGTCTTGTTGTGATGGTAGTGAAGGAAGTTGGTTTTGTAGATATAGATAGAGTTCTAACCATTTAGTGCTGATCATACATAACGTCCGACTTAAATTTCAGCACTAATATTGAGTATTTTATTAATGGTCAAAAGGTTATTTTTACCCCTAAAGTGGTAGTTTTTCTCCCTTTACTATCAAATATGATTTTAATCAATTATTAAAATATAATAAGCGCTATATCCATCATCATTTAAAACTCTCTTATATTTAATAAAACGAGTAAAGATAATATTATTGATATAACGAATAATAAAATTTAACTTTATTTTTGCTTTTAATAGATGTAAACATTTACATCATTGACTTATTAAATCAATATCATTAAAGTTTTCACTTTAAATAGAAACGAATAAAAGCATGAAAAATTAAATAAATTACATATTACAACGTTAGTCAAAAGATAATATATCAGGGAAAAGTAGACTATAAAAAACTCAATTAAACCTCAGTTAAACTCGAGGTTTAATATCTTTTATTCTAATTGTTTTTTATTTGAATAAATTTACTATAACCACTCAATATACCATTAATATATTCAAATCCAGAGTGAATATTATTTATATTACTTCCAATGACTTGATATTCAACTATCACTTCACCGCTTATTATTTTCATAAATAAAAAACCATCAGATACATGCCACAATCCTTTAATTTCCTTTTTTGTAAAGAGATCTTCTTCAACTAATTTACCGTTAGGTTGTAATTGTAGCTGCGTAGAGAAACCATCCACATTCACTTTTACCCATAACTGAGAATGTACTTCAAAGTTTAAAAGCTTACGTTTAGTCTTGTACCATTCATGGAACTCAGTAGCCTGGCGACTACTCAGACTCGGTAAATCCTCAAGCTCAATCAATGTATGAGTCATCTCATAAAGAAAAAGCTGTAAATGGATACGTTTCATTATATACGTCTTTTTTAGCGTTAATTACTCGATTATATATAAAGAAAGGAAGGGAGTATATCTTTAGAAAAGTATCAAATAAATAAAGAAACAGCATACAAAAGTATACTGTTTCTTGTTCTATTTATTCAAAAAATAGTGGTAAGCCAACAGCCATACAAGATTGATTCAAATGGCTTTTAGCCGTAACAATATTTTCTCTCCAGTTATCATCTTGAGCCCACATTTCTAAAACAAAAGGCACTACACACTGCGTTTGCTTGATGGTTTTAAAAATAGCATTGAAATCAACATCACCCTGACCGATAACTAAGTCTCTAAATTGCCCGTTATAATTCTCTTTCACATTATATGTATCTTTTAAGTGGATTTGAGTTATGTGAGGCATACTTAGTGCTAATTCAGTACACACATCATAATTCCAACCCGAAATGTTACCGACATCAGGATAAGCACAAAAGAATGGAGAGTTAATTTCACGACGTAAAATTTCAAACTTACTCAATGAATTTAAATATTTAGTATCCATAATTTCGACAGCTAGCATCACACTTGCTCGTTCAGCTTGTTTTGCCGCCCATTGCATCCCTTCAATAAACCGTTGGTGAGTACTCGTATCTGCAGGCTCATAATAAACATCATATCCTGCTAGCTGAATAGTTCGGGTCCCCATTTTATAAGCTAACGTAATGGCTTTATCCATATGCACTTTAGCTTGCTCTCTGATCTCTGGATCTGCTGAACCAAATGGAAACTTACGATGAGCACTTAAACACATTGAATGTAACGGCAACTGATTTTGCTCTGATAGCCGTCTAATTTGATAGATAGTTTCATCATCCCAATCTAAACGACTACGACGTTCATCGGATTCATCCACTGAAATTTCCAGAAAATCAAATCCCAACTCTTTGGTTGTTACTATTTTTTGCTCCCATCCCATATCATTAGGTAATGCTTTTTCATAAAGGCCAATACGGGAACGTGTCAGTGTTTGATACATAATAAACCCCTATGCCCAATAGCGATTTATTTGTTCACGAAGAGCTGTCGCAGTTTGTTGCCCCTGTTCACCTGCTAGTGCACGTCCGGCAATAAACGTTTTCGCCTTAATACCTTCAAATAGGTGCAATTCCTCAGGCACAATGCCACCTGTAATTGAAAGTTCAAGGCCTATTTCCGACAGTTGACGCATTTTTTCAATGTCGTTATCTGTCCAACCAATTCCGGCTAATTCAGCATCTCGTGAACGGTGATAAATAGCTTGAGTTATGCCAAGTTCAACCCAGCGTTTCGCATCATCCATCGTCCAATTACCGTAAATCTCAATCTGAATTTCGCCATTAAATTCATCAGCAACTTTCTTACATACTTCGATTGTTGCAATGTGCGCGGCAGCTGAAACAGTGATCCAATCAGCCCCTGCTTCAAACGCCATTTTAGATAAAATAGCGCCACCATCCGTCGTTTTCATATCACAAACAAGGATGTGTTCAGGATACTGAACTCGTAAGGTTTTAACCGCATTCATTCCTTCCGCAAAAGCGAGAATAGTCCCAACTTCGATCACATCAACATAACTCTGAACCTTTTCAGCAACAGCCATTGCATCATCTAAACATGTTTGGTCAAGAGCAATTTGAATCATTGGTTTGTTCATAAGATCATCCTTTAAATTTTTCACGAAATAATTGGACTAAGCCGTTATTGTTGTTATCTGTTTTGCAAATATATTGCGCATTAGCTTTTACAATATCGTCAGCATTAAGCATGGCGACGCCTAAGCCTGCGTACTGCAACATTGAAATATCGTTATGGTTATCACCCACGGCAATAACATGATGAGCGTGGTACCCGAGTTGCTCGACATATTGAGCGAGAAGCGTGCCTTTATTATTACCTTTCGCTGCAAAATCAATACGATTTGACCATGAACGCTCACCATTAAAGTGTTCTTTAATCCATGGGTGTTCTGTTAGTTTTTCAATCGAACTCGGTAAGCCTTCTACTACAAACTTCCACACATACTCTTCATTGTTTGCTAATGACTGGAAATCATCGATTTGCTCTATTCTTGGGCGCTCTGATTCCTGATATTGGTGCGACCATTTCTCAAGAGCTTGCATATAAGTAATTGGTGTAGAACGTGAGTACACCATTTTATTGGTTACATACATCACCAACTTCATTTGAAATTCTTTCGCTAACTCAATAAATGCTAATGCCTTATTTTTTTCTATTGAGCGCTGCGCTAATACCGTATTACTGCTGTAGTCGTAAATATAAGTCCCGTTACAACAAATAATTGGTGTGGTTAAACCAAGTTCCAAATAATAAGGGTATGCGGCGGTATGATGCCGGCCTGTCACAATTACAACATGATACTTTTGACTAATTTCTTGAATGGATGCCTTTACTTCCGGATGAATAGTATGACTATCAGTAAGTACGGTACCATCAAGATCTAATGCTAAAATTTTATGCATTGTTATCACCGTTGACCGTAATAAGCATGCTCGCCATGTTTACGTAAATAATGCTTATCAGATAACTCAGATTGAATGCGAATGCCGCTATTTAAACTGCGGGTCGCTAGTGCCATCGCTGATACTTCTTCGAGTACGACTGCGTTATGCACTGCATCTATCGCATTATTCCCCCATGAGAAAGGCGCATGTCCTGCAACAATCACACTTGGTATTGCTAAAGGATCTATCCCTCTTTGCTGAAATTCTTCAATAATGACCAGACCTGTATTACGTTCATACTCCCCACTAATTTCTTGGTGAGTTAATTTTCGGGTACATGGAATATCACCATAAAAGTAATCAGCGTGTGTGGTGCCGAGTGCTGGGATATCAATACCAGCTTGTGCCCAAATAGTTGCGCTACGTGAATGGGTATGAACAATGCCTCCGATTTTTGGAAAGGCTTTGTATAACTCTAAATGAGTAGCCGTATCGCTAGAGGGGTTTAAGTGCCCTTCTACGATTTCGCCCTGTAAGTTAACAACAACAATATCATCGACTTGCATATTGTCGTATTCAACGCCTGAAGGCTTAATTGCAATAACGCCTCGCTCACGATCAATTTCAGAAACATTGCCCCAGGTGAATGTCACTAGACCATATTTAGGCAGTGTGAGATTGGCTTTTAATACGCGCTGTTTTAATTCTTGATACATAATGTGCCCCCTTATGCCATCTCGGCTTCAAGTGCTTCATCAATGACACGATAAACATCATCAGCACTTCGACAGCGGCGTAATTTATCGAGATCAACACCAGTGTCACTTTCTTCATCATCAATAATTTGTGTGACTTCCAACAAGCCTTCCATATGCTCATCCGATGAAGATCCAGCCAGCGTGATCAACACATCAACAGGTTCATCTTCACCATCAAACACAATCGGTTGCTGCAATGTCACAAGGGCAAATGCTGTTCTATTAACCCCATTTTCAGGGCGGGCATGTGGTAGCGCTAATTGAGGTGCGATAACAATATAAGGGCCAAGGGTTTTAACACTTTGAATGATGGCATCGTGATAACTTGGCTGGATTGCACCAGATGCAATTAACATATCTGTACCAATTTTTATTGCTTGTTCCCATGTCGTTGCAGATGCTTGTAGTGCAATAGAGTTGTTTTCAATTAATGATTGTTTAAAAGCCATGATAAAGCCTCCCATTGGCACTCTTTAAATAAAGAATGCCAACCTTGGTAAGAGATAAAATATAGTTATTGAATTGAAAGACGCTTATTAATTAAAGAAATGAGTTCATCGCCAAAGGTGTTCGGATTAAGCATGTTCTGAACCCCTAGTACAAACTTTCCTTCACCGGCATCCATTTCAGCTGAAAGGTGTTTTGATGAAACAATAATATCTGTCGCAGCCAGTTTGGACTTATAGTCAGAAACTGCACATGAATCCATAACGTGTGGAATACCTTTCTTTTCGAGGTATTTTCCAATTTTCATTTTCATCATCATTGATGAACCTTGACCATTACCGCAAACAGCTAAAATGTGGATTGGACGTACACCATCATGCTGCTTGATTGCTTCTTCAACAACTTGCAATACTTCAGGCTCATCAGAAACTTGAATAACACCCACGGCATCTTCTTCAGCACGAAGCTTTTTAGAAGCAAAGAACATGTACACACAAGCTAAGGCAATGATGACAAAGAAGAACAGCTTAGTTGCCGATAGACCTTGCATAATAGGCGGGAACACGATTGCCCAGTCAGCCATGCCCATCCAACCATTAAATGAAGCTCCCTGGTTACTTAACAAATGAATTGCCCATGCAGAACCGAGTACTTCGATAATCCCCATTACGAAACAAATCTTCATGACGGCACGCCAACCACCAAAGTGGTTAGCAAAGACACCTATTGTCGCATTAGAGAAAAACATTGGGACAAAGCCTGGAATGATCATGATAGGAGCATTGAATGCGAGCATGACAAGAACCGCGGTAAATTGGCCTAATGCACCCCACATAAAACCAAATACCATTGCGTTAGGAGAAAACGCATAAATTGCAGCACAGTCGATAGCAAGGACTGCATTTGGAATAACGCGCTCAGAAATCCCTTTAAATGCTTCCGATAATTCCGCCACAAACATACGTACACCGGCAACAATTACTTGAATTGCAACAGCAAATTTCAAACCCGTTTCAAGTATATATATTGACCAATGAGTAGAGCCTGCCATTTCTTGCAGATTTTGTAGGCCGAAGGAAAGAAGGATGATGCCGAAGAAAACCGTCATAACAATTACGGTTGCAGCAATACTATCGTGAAAAATATGCAGCCATTTAGGTAAATTGAGATTATCTACACTCTCATTCTTATCACCTAATTTAGGCGCTATTTTTGTCGCAATCCATGACGCAACTTGCTGCTGATGACCTATTGAGAAACCCGCACCACCGGTTACCTCCTCTGTAGGTTTAAACATAATATTGGAAGAAATACCCCAATACAGTGCCATTAGAACCGCAGAACAAACAATGGTTTCCCACATACTGCCGCCTAATACAAAATAGAAGACAGCAATTAAACCTGCTTGTTGGAACATAATGTGTCCCGTAAGCATAATGGTTCGAATACCCGTATAACGGCGAAATAAAACTAGAATAATGTTAATAGCAAGTGCTAATAGTACAGTGTAACCCACCCAAGAGTAGTCATCTCCCATGGTCTCCATCGTTGCCATCATCGATGTATATGGGTCAATAACAGATCCAGTTAAACCATGATATTCAGATAATTTAGTAATTACAGGTTTAAAACCAGCGACCAGAACGTTAGCTCCGACCTGAACCATCATAAAACCAACAATAGTTTTTATTGTTCCTTTTAAGATAGTTGTCATATCCCTTCTGAGCAGCCAGTAGCCGAGGAAGGTGACTAGACCAAGTAATAATGGTGCTTTAGTCATTACTTGGCTGTAAAAAATATAGAAGGCGTTGTAGACCATTTCCATATATTTACCTCTTAATTTAGATTTTTTGTTTTGTAGGATTAGAGCGGATAAGTTTTTATGATCTTATTTAGCTCTGCTTTTGCTCACGATAAGACGATATGTAATCAAAAGTAATCATTCAATGACCACTTTTGATTATGTTGATATAAATCAATTTCCAGCAAAATCTTCTTTTATTTTTGTTACCACCATCACATCAAAATATAAAAAATCAATAAAAACAACAACTTATATGAATTCAAATATAGATCACAAAAAAGGCCAATAACTGTTTGACAGAAATATAACTGGCAAATAGAATCAAAACCAATCAGAAGTAATCACGAAATAATCACGCATGGATGTGTATAGGTAATCAGTGAAATGAATGAATCACAGCGACATCAAAAAATATTATCGTTGCTAGAACAGCAACAGATGATCAGTGTAAACAACATCACAGATCAATTTGATGTCTCGCCTGCCACAGCTAGACGAGACATATCCAAGCTAGATGAACTTGGTAAACTGAAGAAAATAAGAAATGGTGCAGAGCGCTTAAGTACAACAAAAGAAGTATGGACGCCACTAAATATAAACAGTGCAGATAACTATCAAGAAAAGCACAAGATTGCAGAGAAAGCCGCCGAATTATGCAATCCAGGTGATAGTGTCGTTATTAACTGTGGCTCTACTGCATTTTTATTAGGAAGAGAATTAGTAGGACAAGATATTCAAGTTATTACGAATTACTTTCCATTAGCGAGCTATTTGATCACAGAAGATCATAACGACGTCATTATTATTGGTGGCCAATACAATAAAGCACAAAATATATTTTTAAACCCAACACCTAATGCGTTAGAAGGCTATGCTGGAAACTGGATGTTTACCAGTGGTAAAGGGCTTACTGAACACGGACTATTTAAAACTAATATGCTAACAGCTGTTACAGAGCAACAAATGTTAGAGCAAATAGATAAATTAGTTGTTGTTGTTGATAGCTCAAAAATAGGATTACGAACAGGTATGTTGTTTTGTCCTTCAGAAAAAATAGACATATTAATAACAGGTAAAGATGCAGATAAAAACGTAATTAGTGCCATTGAGAAAAAAGGCACAAAAGTCTATTTAGTATAAAACAAATAATAATTAAATAACCTCTGAGCACCTTTAAATAAAGGTGCTCTAGATCCCCTACATCTATTAAAAATAAATATTGAAACTAAAGGTATAATTATATGGCTAATGTTAATGAAATTACTCGTGAGTCTTGGATTTTAAATACATTTCCTGAGTGGGGAACGTGGTTAAATGAAGAAATCACTAAAACAGTCGTTGAACCAAATACTTTTTCTATGTGGTGGTTAGGCTGTACTGGTATTTGGCTAAAAACGGAAGGAAACACCAACCTTTCAATTGATTTCTGGTGTGGTACTGGTAAAAAAACACAGAAAAACCAATTGATGAATAACCAACACCAAATGATGCGTATGGGTGGCGTGCGTGAATTACAGCCAAACTTACGTACTTCACCTTTCGTCATGGATCCCTTTGGTATTACTGAAATCGATGCTGTGCTTGCTAGCCATGATCATGCTGATCATATTGATGTAAACGTAGCTGCAGCTGTACTTCAAAATTGCGGCGATCACGTTAAATTCATTGGTCCGCAAGCATGTGTAAATTTATGGACGAAATGGGGGGTTCCTCTTGAGCGTTGTATTATTGCTAAAGTAGGTGATTGTATTGAAGTGGGTGACGTTAAAATTAAAGTATTAGATTCATTTGACCGTACCGCACTAGTTACTCTACCAGAAGGCACATCATCTACAGATAAAGATATTCTAGATGGTATGGATGATCGCGCCGTGAACTACTTAATTGAAACAACCGGCGGCTCAGTTTACCATTCAGGCGATTCCCACTACTCAAACTACTACGCGAAACATGGTAATGAGTATCAAATCGATGTAGCCCTACTCTCTTATGGTGAAAACCCTCGTGGCGTAACAGATAAAATGACATCATCTGATATTTTACGTGCCGGTGAAGCATTAGACTGCCAAGTTGTAGTGCCTTTCCACCATGACATTTGGGCAAACTTCCAAAACGATCCTCGTGAAATTGAAGTATTGTGGAATATGAAAAAAGAACGTCTGCAATATCAATTCTCTCCTTTCTTCTGGCAAGTAGGTGGTAAATACACTTACCCTACAGATAAAGGTCGTATGCACTATCAACACTTCCGCGGCTTTAGAGATATCTTTATCGATGAGCCAGAACTGCCATACAAAGCATTCTTATAATAAGATGTTCGAATAATAAATATATAAAAGTAGTGACTAACTTTATGGTCGCTACTTTTATTGATTAAATCCATAGTATTCTTGAACGCATATTTAAATCACTCATATTGAATAGCCGAACAATTAGCTACTCAAAAATTTTCAAGCATAATTTATCCTGATTCCTACCTAACTAAAATCTACTCAACCTCCTCTCCTTAAGTTATTACTATTGATGCAGTAAAAAATACAGAATAAAATTACGCGATATAAAGTAGATGATACAAAACGGATGAAGAAATCAAACTTAACCTCAAATGACATAGCTAAGCACTTAGGGGTTTCCCAATCGATGGTTTCTCGGGCTTTTAGCCCTAAAGCGAGCATCAGTGAAGAAAAGCGTGCTTATATTCTAGAAGGAGCCGCTAAACTTGGCTATAAACCAAATGCACTGGCTCGTAGTTTGATTTCAAACCGTTCAGGATTAATTGCTATCGCACTTGATAGTAGCTTAAACCCCATGTACGACTTACAAGCACGTATTTTAGCCTCCGAAATTCAAGCTAAAGGTGGACAAGCGATTTTATGCCCAATATCCAATGGAGATCTAAACTCTGCCATCCAAAGAGCCTTTGAGTATCAAGTTGATGGGCTTATCATCGCAACTAGTCGATTAATAAGTAATGTTATAGAACAATGTGAGCAACATGGGGTTTGCCTCACTTTTATCAATCGATATATTGGTGACTTTAAAGCTAATTGTATTGGTTTAGATAACCATGAAGCAGGTACTCAAGCTGCAGATTATTTTTTTGAAAAAGGCTGTTCTTCCTTTGCCTTTGTGGGAAATGAATCTGGATCAATCACATGCGAACAAAGATGGGCAAGTTTTCGAGAGCGAACACTAGCGCTAGGCTTAACCGAGCCAGTTCAAATACCTGCCTCATTTGATTTAGAATCGGGTATGAAGGCCGCACTATCATTTATCAATACACTTACACATATTGATGCGATTTTCTGCGTTAATGACATTGTTGCTATTGGTGTCCTTGAAAGCTTCAAAATGAAAAATTACGTAGGTCCTAAAATTCTTGGTGTTGATGATATCCCTATGGCTTCTTGGCCATCGTATCAGCTTTCAACAATCCAACCGCCAACAAACACTATATGTAGCTCTGCAGTTGACGATCTTTTTAACCGTATCCATGGCAAGAGTAACAAAACAGGACAATATATTTTATATAAAGGTAAACTTATTGAACGCCAATCCTAATCACTTGTTAATCGTATTCTAACGTTATGGTAATGGGTAAATTAAAGAAAAGTTAATTCACTACCCGTTACTTATAATCTTCTACTTCCCTTCTCTAGGTAATGCATCACTCGACTCTCCTTCTTTTTAATAGCATTTTTAACTTTAAAGTCACAAATAAATAGTGATAGTTATCACGATAAAGGACAGCTAACACCAAGAATTTATAAGATTCTGATGTAAGTCAATAAATGCTATATAACATTCGACTACATTTCCTTGCATACGTATGCAAGGAAGCAGATTACAGTCATGATGTGCCAACAAGAAGTCCAAACAGAGCACCACGGAAAGGTATTTAATATTCAATTATTCACCATCGATGATGGTCCGGGCATTCGTACTGAATTGTTTTTAAAAGGTTGTCCGCTACGCTGTGATTGGTGCGGCAACCCTGAAAGTTTAAAGCATTACATCCAACCGGGCGTCTATGAGAGTCAATGCATCACTGAGGAAAAATGTGGCGCGTGTAAAGATATTTGCCCAAACAGTGACATGTTGCTTTTTCAAGAAGGAAAACTGACAGGCATTAACTATAACGCCTGCACCAACTGTCTTGCCTGCCAACAAGAATGCCCATCTGACGCCATTAAAGCGTGGGGAAAAACGCTATCTATTGATGAGTGCATGACCATCATTCGCAAAGATATTGGCTTTTATGAGCGCTCAGGTGGTGGTATCACCGTTTCAGGTGGAGAGCCTCTGTTGCAAAGTGAGTTTGTCACAGCCTTATTTCAACAATGCCAGCAAGAACATATTCACACCTGTTTAGAATCAAGCTTTTACGGCAAATGGGACAAGATTGCGCAAATCCTTCCATACACAGATTTGGTGATTTCTGACATCAAACACATGGACACCGAGATCCATAAAAAACACACCGGTGTCGATAACACGCGCATTTTAAACAACCTGAAAAAACTGGCGCAAACAGACAAAGCATTCATTTTGAGGATCCCTGTCATTCCGACCATCAATGACGACGATACCAATATCGAAGCGACCGCCGATTTCATTATCAATGAACTGGGTAATAAAGTCAGAACGCTGCAATTACTCAGCTTCATGCGCCTTGGTGAAGAGAAATACCAATCATTAGGCCTGCCTTACAAAATGAGTGAACTGGTTTTTGATCGTGAAACGTTTCAGGACCGAGTCAATGACATTGCACGCTACTTTAACGAGCGTGGTATTCATTGTGTCGTTGGCACCAAAGAGAAATAACAAGACAAGATGACATAGAAAAAACATGGGTATTAATCGTTTGTCCTTACTCATGTTTATCCTATTTCATTTTAAAAAATAAGGAATTGCTACATGGAAGCAAATTTAGCAAAAGAACATCGCACGGATGCGATTGGTGTCGATACCTTCGATAAAGTCTATGGATTGGGCTATGAAGTCGGTCACGCAGATTGGTCTCCCTACCCTCGTGTAAATCGCTTACGTCAAACGTTTCTAGATCGTCCGTATGAGATCGATGTTGAACGTCTGCGTCTTGTCACTGAAGCCTTTAAAAACAATGAAGTTGCCCCGCGAATTCTTCAGTGCGCTTACGCTTTTGAAAATATCTTATTAAACACATCGTTATACATTTACGATGAAGATCTGATCTTAGGTGAAATTGCAGCACCAGCTAAAGCATCACCGATTTATCCAGAGTTTTCAGTTGACTGGATCATCGATGAAATTACTAACTCGCCGTTTGAAGAGCGTAGCAACGATCAATTCTACATTCGCAACGATGAAGAGCGCGCTGAAATTCTAGAGCTTTGTGCCTACTGGAAAGGCAAAACCGTTAACGAAATGATCACCGCAACCCTCGATCAAGATCAGAAAAACGGCTCTCACATGGGTGAGAAAATTTTCCAAACCAATAACTACCACTTTGCTGGCATCGGTCACTTTGCCATGGATTTTGCCAAACTAATGACCCAAGGCTTTGATGGTGTAATTGAGCAAGCGGAAACTGCACTAGCAAAATTATCGAAAAAAGACGTGGAATACGCCAGCAAGCGCGATTACTACAAAGCGACACTGATCACCCAAAACGCAGCGAAAAAATACATTACCCGTTATGCTGATCTTGCTAGCGAAATGGCAGCAAACGAAGCTGATGAGCAAAGAAAACAAGAGCTCGCGACTATGGCTGAGAACTGCTATCAGATCGCTGGCGGCGTACCTCAAACATTCTGGCAAGCCATTCAGCTGTTTAACTTTGCCGTGACCATGACGCAAATTGAAGGTAATGGTCACTCGATCTCTTACGGTCGTATGGATCAATGGTTACACCCAATTTACCAAGCTGACATTCAAAACAACGGCACATCAAAAGACTTCATTCTTGAGCTTATCGAAGTGTTGTATGTGAAGATGAACAACCCAACCAAACTGAAAGACAAAGGCACAGTTCGTGTACGTAATGGTCGTGGTTTTGGTGGGGAGAGCTTAACCATCGGTGGTGTCGATATTCACGGTAATGATGCAACCAACGATCTGACCATGTTGATGCTAGAAGCCTCGGTTCACACTCGTATGATGAACCCTTGGGTCTGTCTACGTATGCACGAAAAGACACCGTATGAACTAAAAGTCAAAGCTATTGAATGTATTCGTGCAGGCTATGGTCACCCGAAACTGTTCAACGACATTCCAGCTATTAAAGCCATGCTGGCAAAAGGCGTGACACTTGAAGAAGCGCGTGATTACGCTGTTGTTGGCTGTGTGGAGCCGACCATTCCGGGTAAAGAGCACGGCTGGCAAGATGCGGGCTATGTCAATACCGCCAAAATGATGGAAATGGTATTAAATCACGGCCGTTTAGTGTCAGGTCCAAATACCGATCTGCAGTTAGGTCCAGATACTGGCAGCCTTGAAACGTATCAGTCGTTTGACGAGGTATTAGAGAGCGTTAATCAGCAATTTGAATTTTGGTGTGATCAGCTATGCAGTTGCTTAAACATCACCGACAAAGTGCATGCAGCATTAAAACCAACACCATTCATTTCTGCGTTCTTTGAAGGTTGTATTGAATCGGGTCGCGATATGACCGCAGGTGGCGTGAAGTACAACGGTATTGGTCCACAAGCGGCAGGCATTGCAACCTGTGCCGACTCACTTGCTACCATCAAAAAACTGATGTTTGAAGACAAATCTTACACCGGTAAACAGCTGCTTGATGCCCTTCGCGATAACTGGGAAGGTCATGAGAGACTGTTTGCTTTAGTCAATAGCTCTAAGATCCCGCACTACGGCAACGATATCGATGAAGCTGATGAATTGTTCAAGTACATGTTCGAATGTTACTGCAAAAACATCGCAGGTCGTCCAACTCTACGTGGTGGCCACTTTAGCCCGGGCGTCTACACCGTCAATGCCAACGTAGGTATGGGACTGTTTATGAACGCCTCTCTTGATGGTCGTAAAGCGCAAGAGCCGATTTCTGACAACATGGGGCCGGTTCATACTTCTGGCGGCTCGCATGATATTTCAGGTCCAACGGCTATCGTGAACTCAGTGACAAAAGTCGATCACAGCTTGGCAACGAACGGAACCTTATTAAACCTTCGTTTCCCTGAAGATGCTGTTGGCGGTATTGAAGGTCGTGACATTTTGATCAGTTTTGTTGATGAGTACATGGCGAAAAAAGGCATGCACGTGCAATTTAACGTCATTAGTGCCGACAAGATGCGCGCAGCACAACAAAATCCAGAGCTTTATAAAGACATGTTAGTTCGAGTAGCAGGCTACAGCGCGTACTTTGTTGAGCTTGGCAAACCGCTGCAAGACGATCTTATCTCTCGCACAGAGCTTCGTTTCTAATTGCCATTAAACCTTAGTAGGTAGTCTGGTGGCTACCTACTTTCTTGGAGTAAACATCGTGGACTTTATTTTTAAATTTGACTACGTGCTTGTGGGTTTAATGCAAGTGGTCGGCTTTTTCGTGCAAGGTACAACAGGCTTTGGCTGTACTGTGATTGCCGCTGCCGTGACTAACGGATTATTAGGCACCACCATGGGCGTCCCTTATGGAACCGCCATCACCATTCCATTTCTGTGCTGGCTTGCCATTAAAGGCCGTGAAGACATTTCTTGGAAAGATCTCGCGAAAATTGTCGCCCTTTGTGCACCGGGTATTTTCATTGGTCAATATCTATTTTACCAGATCTCGCCACAAACCGCGAAAATCCTAATCGGTGCGATGGTAACGGTTATTGCGGTGATGAACCTTCATAAACATGTGGTTAAACCGCTGATCATCAAAGACATTGATGAAGGTGAAGCGGTCGATACTCTGTTGAAAAAAGTGTTCCGTTACGGCTGTCTGATCTTAGGCGGTATTGTGCACGGTGCTTTTAACATCGGTGGACCACTTATCACTGTTTACACCCTAGAAGCCGTACAAGATAAGAAGAAATTCCGTAATACCATGACCATGCTGTGGGTGGTACTTAACAGTTGGAACATGTTCAACCAATACCAAAATGGCGCGTTTACCAGCGAGTTAAACAGTGCGCTTCTGATCGGTCTGCCAATGGCGGGGATCGGCTTCTATTTTGGTATGCGTTTCTTAGAGAAAATCAACCGCGAACAGTTCCTACGCATTGTGTATGTCGTACTGCTCATCATCGGTGCCAACATGCTGCTAAGCAACATTCCATGGACAGCCAATATGCAACTTGCAACCGCACTGTCTTCTGTGGTGATCCTAGGTGGTTATGCGATGAATGTGATGAAAAAACGCAAACTTAACCTTGTAAATCTTTAATCTAAAAAACAAACATTCAGTGCCGATCGTAAATGAATAAGATCGGCACGCTTATCAAACAAGTTCGAACAATAGCTTGTTTATGAAAGGATATATGTCGTGAAAGACTTCAGTTTCAAAGTTCCACAAAACATCGAATTTGGTCTTGGTAGCTTAAATAAACTGCCTGCAATTTTACAAGACAATCACTCTGATCATGTTTTCTTAATTTCCGATCGCGGTCTCGAAAGCCTTGGGGTTGTGAAAAAAGTTCAGGAGATCATCGAAGCAGGTGGCATTCAGTGCACGACGTATCTCGATGTGATCCCTAACCCAACCATCACCGTCGTTAACGAAGCAACTGCACTGTATAACCAATGTGGTGCATCAAGTATTGTCGCTCTTGGTGGCGGCAGTCCTTTAGATGTAGCGAAAACCGTAGGCATTTTGGCAAAATTTGGTGGCGATATTAAAGACTATGAAGGTCTGAACAAAGTCCCAGGTCCTATCGTGCCAATGATAGCCATTCCAACCACTGCAGGGACAGGCAGTGAAGCGACCGCCTCTTCGGTAATTACCGACGAAGCCATTAACTACAAATTTTCGGTGGTCAGTTACGAAACTTTACCAAAATACGCGATATTAGATCCTGAGCTTATCATGACCGCTCCCGCCTCTATTGCCGCCGCTTGTGGTGTCGATGCACTTATCCATGCGATTGAAGCGTATGTTTCGAAAAATGCCTCGCCATTTACCGACACCATGGCAGAAAAAGCGATGCAATTGATTGGCGCAAACCTTCGTAAATTCGTGGCAAACCGCGAAGATGAAGAAGCGGCTTGCGCCATGATGGTGGGCAGTAATTTTGCGGGCATCGCCTTTGCGTGGGCACGATTAGGTAACGTACATGCCATGAGCCACCCTGTCAGTGCTTTTTTCCACGTACCACACGGCGTTGCAAACTCCATCTTGTTGCCAACAGTGATGAAATTTAATGCCGTTGCGGATAAAGGTCGCTATGAAGTGATTTATAACTTCATTCGTGAAGGTAATGAAAAAGTAGAAAACTTCACCCCTGAGATGCTAATCGAAGAGATTCAGAAATTAAATGACGATCTGAATATCCCAAGAACACTTTCAGAAGTTGGCGTAAAAGCGGAATTTATTCAAGAAATGGCCATCGATGCCATGAAGAGCGGTAACGTATTGTGTAACCCTCGTGAAACCACCCTTGAAGATATGATCGAGCTTTATAAGCAAGCCATCTAATCCATCATATAAGCACTCTGAATCGTTGATCGTTTTAGAGTGCTTTTATGTAATTCAATCGATAGCGATTTTGTTTCGCTTTTGCCTCGCAGGCCTAAGTCCTTATCGGTTGAATTATATGATTTTGGGCGTTGAAGTATGAAAAGAGAATTTGGCAAAGAGCAGCCTTATATTCGGGCAGGGATCTTCAAAATACGGATTCCGGGTATTCATGTTGGCTTTGAGAAAGTGGATTTTATGCAAGGATTACTACTGTGCGCAGTATGCCTTGGCATGATCCCCATTTTACAAGAATACTTAGGTATGCCGTTTGAGGTTGCGATGACCATCGTTGTGATTAACGGTCTCTTGTATTTTATGCACATAATGCTGGGCGATCCCATTATTCCCGGTTGGGTCACCCCAGCCATTCCCCTCGTCATTTTATATCTCAACCAATTTGATATTGGCATTGAACGTGTCCATGCCTTAATTGCTTTTCAAATGTCACTCGGTGCGTTAGCTATTTTGCTAGGCATAACAGGGCTTGGTCAGCGAGTGGCAACCATCGTTCCCGATGCGATGAAATCAGGGATCATTATTGGTGCTGGTATTGCAGCGGTAAACTCAGTACTTATTGATGGTGGACGCTTTGAACAAGCTCCAATTTCGATTGTGGTGTGTACGGGGGTCGGGTTTTATTTGCTATTTTCAAGCCATTTTAAAAGTCAGCGTAACCTCAATACCTTTACCAAAGTCCTTGCCAATTTAGGCTCATTACCGATCATCGCGCTTGCCATTGTCATTGCCCCTTTAGTGGGTGAAGTGCCAATGCCTAATATTGAATGGGGGTTTTCGACGTTAGCTTTTGGGGAGTTATTTAATAACTGGACAATATTTGGTCTTGGTATGCCGCCGCTTGAAATGTTCATTCTAAGCCTGCCTTCTGTAGTTTCGACCTACATCATTGTTTTTGGTGATGTGATTCAAGCAAAATGCCTACTCGATGATGCCAGCAAAAAACGCCCTGATGAACACATCGATTTTAATGCCAATCGATCAAACATCATCTTTGGAACGCGCAATGTCTTAATGGGTATTTTCGGTCCTACGATCACCTTATGTGGACCACTAGCCGCAGCGATGCAAGTGGTAGTGTGTGAGCGTTTTAAGCTCGGTGCACAAACCATGAAATCGATCCACGATGGGGCGATTTCCTATCGCTATGGCACTACCCTTGGCTACTTTTTGTTACCTATCGTGACCTTAGTAAAACCGGTTTTAGGTATTGCACTGGCTGCAACGCTCTTAATTCAAGGGTTTGTTTCATTTCGTGTTGGGGTCACAAAATCAAAAACCGTCAATGATTTGGGTATTGCAGGAGTAATGGCAGCGGTTATCGCAACCAAAGGCGCTGCCTGGGGATTAGCCGCAGGTATTATCCTGTGCATTTTTGTGAACTTAGGCAAAAGTCATCGACATGAAAGTGCTATTTCTGCTGAGCTGGAATCATCCAAAACACCCGAAATATTAAAATTGAAAAGCTAGCGCCTTGTAATCAAACAGATAACTCCTCACCGTAAACATCTCTGCTTATGGTGAGGATTCATGTTGTAATGGTACTGCAGTGTTCAACAAATACTGACCATCGTTTTAGAGGTTAACCAATAAACGCGTGGCAAATTGTAATGCGCAAGCAACTATGACAAATATAGAAACAAAAACATTAAGTCATTAAAACAACCATAAGTCATCCTCAGAAAAAACGCCTTCTTACGAAGAAAAGACCGGCCTTTTTCTATACTGGTCACATGTGGTATTACTGGTATTATTCTAACGTTATTGCTTTAGCATAGGTACATAACGATACAATCAATATAGATATAAGAGTTTGAAAACAAGCTTTCTATCTCTTTTTGACGTCGTTCAACACAATGACATTACTCATATCAATCGGTTGGCTTTCCTGTACCCACTCTTGCCATTGACTCAACAATTCTTGATTTGAGAAAAAATGCGACTTCTTGTGTTTACTATTACGAGGAAATTGACCTGCAAATAAGTTAAAACCAAGTAGATCAACATCTTCAAATAACATGCCATCTTCATAGCAGTGGCGTTCAAGGTGCCAAAACACGTCATTGAGGTGTGCTTGGACACTACGATCACTACGAGGATGGAACGCACAGCTACTCACAGCTCTGTCGTAATGATCTATACAGTGTTCAATCTCGAGCGTGTCGATACCATTGTCATTAGCTAGAGTGTGGAAACAGGCCTTTAGCATCGGCTCGAAGGTATTAAGAAAATGATAAATATCGCCTTTTTTACCAGCTAGAAGGGTAATACAAAAACGGCTTTGATAGTCCATTGCCATGAGGTATTTTTTACGCTTGATGGAGACGCAATGCAGTACCCATTGCCATTGAAATCCACCATGTTGATCTGCCTCAATATCGTTTGGAAAAACGAGCGTTTCAATCGACTCTGCGATGGTTTTATGTGGCGCAGGTTCAAGATCTGATACTTTCTCGCCTTTGCGCGTGACGGTAAAAAAGTCGACAGCGGCTTTGGTGCAGTTAAAAACTAGCATGGATAATGACCTAATTTGATAACAATGCCCCTGTATGATGTAGGATGTCACATAGGGGGTGAACGGTGGATCTTAGCGTATTAAGCCGTTTCGGTTTCAGTAATCTGATCCCTTAGAGCTTAAGGGGTGTCGCTAGGCGTCAAGCTTTTCCAGCCCCATAAGCATAAACCCAGATGTATTTGTAAGAAAATAGATAAATTATGAGCAGATATTTTTCTTAGCTCGAAGCACATGAAATTCTGTACTTCCAAAACCAACACCATTCTCAAGTCCAAATACTTGAGCGCCTTTACCATTGTGAACGGCTCAGAATGCAAAATATTCGAGCTTCTAAGATAGCAATCTAAGCCGCTACCTTTTCTTTTTTGACGCTTCGCTGGACATTGCTAGTCGATCTTTTAACTCGGCTAGTCTTACTATTTCCTCCACGCCCGCTATCTAACTTAGCTCTAAGAACTCCATTAGAGTCTAACATTAGGTAATTGCGCTTGGCATTTATGGAAGGTTTCGTAATCATCACGAGCCATAGAGACTCCGAACTCCAGCATAAACTCAGTTAATGCTATTTTGTTCACACGAACTGAACACAGAATAGGTCATAGGTTGGTCTGCCACTACTATCACTAACCCTTTTTCCACAATCCGAGCTTTTAAGGGTTTCCTTCCAACCAAGGTAAACGATTGAGGCGAACCATCTTTTCAAGCAGCAACACATCACCGGCTTCGCTATCGTCGATCTGCTTGTTGGGGTAATAGCCTGCTCAAAGCTATTACCTCAACCCACAGATTTACCACTCACCAACAAGCAAGCGACTTTTAACACCATTAACTTGCAAGCCCATCGCTTCAAAAACATCATCAAAACTGCGACAAGCTAACGGTAAATGAGGCAAAGATAATACGGCTTCATCGAAAAAACGTTTCTGCTCTTGCTCAGTTTGCCACGCGATTTGCCACCAATTAACGATACGCTCTCTCGAATCAATTAAACGACGTCGAGTCGGCACACGTGCTCGTTTTTGGTTATTCTCGGTTTTACTTGCAGGCAATAAATTCCATTTATCGTTATTCGGCCAATAAGCAAATGGTAGACAGTGATCCACTTGATAATCAGATTGTAAGCGTCTACCACTCCAAACACTTTCCAGCTCAACACCTTTTTGCTGTAAAGCCTTGATCTTTTGGCGCACACCACGGGTATCATGGCTTTCATCAATCCATTTCAAGCAATCGTAATAGGTTTGTAGAGGAATACCTCGCTCTTCATTTAATTTATAGCGACGCATTTCCGCTATCCATTGATTAACGACTAATGGCTCAATCCAACTACTATATAAACGCAAACATTCCCATAAACTTTCGTCTAACACGAAATTACCAAACTCAGCTAACGCTTCAAGTTCAAGCACAAAAGCATCCGTTGTACGTGCTTTCTCTCGTTCCATTTGAAATAAGGTATTCTTTTTATCACCTTGATAAATAAAGGTAACAGGACCATCTTGAATCGTTTTTAAACTATCTCGAATTGCAGTTTGGAGCGCTTTTGCTTCATCACCAACAAACATAGCTCCTATTGATAAATCATCTGCACTAAGATGCGTCAGCTTTTTCCAGCCTTGTTCTTTTACAAAACCAATACCTTTTTTACTATCACTACTTTGCTGAATACCAAAACCGTCAATATCAATGTCTATCAAGCGCTTAAACTGTCGTATCCAGTACAGCGCCACTAAGCCTAGCGGTAAACGTACTTTGTTATCTTCACGGCTAAGTACCGCACCGGGATGTGCATCTGCGATATGTAAAAGTGTACGTAGTAACGCCAATTTATAAGTAGCAGATTTGGCATCATTCACAATGATTTGCCGAACTTTGATCAGATCGCCTGTACCATCATCAGGCAACTGCATCACTACTGTTTGCCATTGCACGCAATTGCGGCCTAATTCATCAGCGTCTAAGTCAGAAATCAAGTTAACTTGAAGCGCATGTTTCTGTGCCAACTGTTCTAGCTCTTCAACACTGACATCATAAGCTTTTCGATCATCAGAAAAGTCGCCATAGCGCAGCGAGATCACTAATTTACCACTCGGAGCGAGAAGGTTGGATAATTTACGAAAAGCACGCTCACGCACAGAAGATGAAAGATGCATCCAGACTGCAGATAACAAAATACAATCAAAGCGAATACCAAGCTCAACAATGCTGTTTAGCTCTGGTAATTGATCATCAAGCCAAGCGATTTTATAAGCATACTCTTGCGTATATTTTTCACCTTGTTCACGCAATGCTTGCGCAGGCTCTATCGCATAAACATCACAATGATGCTTCGCAAACCATAGTGCATCACGTCCTGCTCCTGCACCAACATCAAGCACTTTCAAAGCATTTTTTGATGAACTAGCAGGCCAATGTGCTTGCCAATTTTGATGCACTTGCTCAAAGCTCAACGACTGGTACTGTTCACTCAGAATAAGCGCATTTTGGTCATAAAAATCAATGGTTTTAGACATGATGATAGTTCAGAAAATAAGATGTTTTCATCATACTGTAAGTCATTGATATTCACGATATGAAAATCAGTTAGTTGTTAAGTTTACGACGGTTTAAATAAAGTGTGAGCGATAATTTAAAGATATGAATGTGATACTTGTATGAAAATGTAATTCGAAATGAATAATGCGTTTAGCTGATAGTTCGTATTCTCGTAGTGTCTACAAATGATGAACAGTTATCGTCAGGCAGGCTTAAAATAATGACGCCAAATTTCAGACGTAAAAAAGCCCGCAATTGCTTGCGGGCTTTTCTATTTGGCTCCTCCTGCTGGACTTGAACCAGCGACATACGGATTAACAGTCCGCCGTTCTACCGACTGAACTAAGGAGGAATTGTTTGGAGCAGGCAGCGGGAATCGAACCCGCATCATCAGCTTGGAAGGCTGAGGTAATAGCCATTATACGATGCCTGCTTTGCATTACAGCAAAGAATGGTGGTGGGGGAAGGATTCGAACCTTCGAAGGCAGTGCCGGCAGATTTACAATCTGCTCCCTTTGGCCACTCGGGAACCCCACCGAAATAATGGTGCCGACTACCGGAGTCGAACTGGTGACCTACTGATTACAAGTCAGTTGCTCTACCTACTGAGCTAAGTCGGCACAAAAATTTCGTTTTATCATCAAGCCGAAGCTTAACAATGAAATATGGCGGAGAGATAGGGATTTGAACCCTAGATACGCTATTAACGTATGCCGGTTTTCAAGACCGGTGCTTTCAACCACTCAGCCATCTCTCCGTAAGTGCGAAGAATAATATCTAGCTAACCTGCTGCTGTAAAGGGAAAAAATCGAAAAAAGGTTCAAGCAGTCACTTTTCAACCAAATATGCAACTAGCACTCAAAAAAGCAACAGTACTCTTGCTTTTGAAAAAGAAGTCTAGATCGTTTTCTGACTATTTTATGATGGATGAAAACAAATATGTCCGCTTTTTATTATTCATAGCGTTTTGCAAACACTAAAAAAAATTGAGATGTATATTTTTCAAGCTATTGTTATGTAAACAATAAAAATGTGGCACTAATGTTGATGGACAAGAACAGTCCCCCTGTTTTATTTATCTCAATATGATGTGAGGTAATAATGAAGTCTCATTTTATTGCTTTAGCTTTACCCTTTTTGTTTATCACCTATAGCAGTCCAAGTACCGCTAACCCTTTTTCTTCTTGTCCTACGATAGGCTACCTTTTTCACGACACAGCGAATGTCTCTTTTGTCGATATCGATCGACAAACCAGTAACGCAGGTGCTATTAGCAACACATTCGATGCGTTAGGGTTTAATGCTACTGATAATTATATTTATGGGGTAATGGGAGAAAATATTGTCCGAATAAATAATGGTTTTGTGGCTGAAACCATAGGAATAGAAGATCTGCCTCAGCATGACTATAGCGCGGGCGATATCCATAACAATCAGCTTTATCTGTATGCTAAATCACAAGGATTATGGCGAGTTGATCTATCAACGCAAATCGCAACCCAATTATTGTTAGCACAGCACGCTATTTATAATTTATCTGATCTTGCCGTTCACCCTGAAGGGGTAATCTATGCCCTTGATGATAGTAAAAATATTCATCGCTTCGATCTTTCTCAATCACTAGAAAACAATCATATTGCCATCACTGCAGCCACTGGGCTCAAAGGACTACGTACTTTTAGTGGTCAATTCTTTGATAGTAATGGCATGTTGTACATTATTGATGCGCAAACAGGTGAATCATTTATCTTTGATGATTTAACACCTTTTGATAATGAGGAAAGTTTCCATTACGAAGTGCTACAAACGCTACCGAATGTAGAGAATACCGTCGATATTGCACGATGCAGTGAGGCTGTACTTGCTGTTAAGGGGTATGATTTTGGTGATGCTCCTAACTCATACGGCACTTCACTATCGGTCAATGGTGCTCGCCATGAAGTATCAACACATCTTTATCTTGGGGCGAAACCCGATCAAGATTTACTGGCTCAGTTTTATCCGTTTTTTGATAACAATGGCAGCGATGATGATGATCAAGGGATAACGTTTACGACTCCGAGCTTACATCAAGGCGCCAATACATTTATTACCGCGCAAGTTGGTGGCTTTGCCACTGGTTATTTATCTGCATGGATCGATTGGGATAACAACGGTAATTTCGATATAAATGAAAATGTTATCCAAGATGTTGCTCTTACTGGTGGTGCTCATACACTGGCGATTAATGTCCCAAGTGATGCAGCTATAACAAATCAAACATGGGCACGATTTCGATTAAATGACGCGCCGAATATCTTGGTGCAAGGTGCTGGCGGTCGTGGTGAAGTTGAAGACTACCCTCTCACCATCACCAGTTACGACACTCAAGAAAGTTATTTCTGGTACCCATCTCAAGGTACCTACGCAACCTTAGCTTTTGAAGATCGTTGGCCAAATCAAGATGATTATGATTTTAATGATATTGTCATTCAGTACCGTGTTGGTCACATTCAAGAAACCGTCACGGGCAAGCTATCAAGACTTAACATTGATATTAAATTACAAGCCTACGGTGCTGGCTATAACAATGGCTTTGCTATCAAACTTGATGGGATTTCGGCCTCAAGTATTGATGCCAATAGTAGCTATGTCATTATCAACAACGAATACAAATCTTCCGTTTTAGAAGAGCCTGATAGCCCTGATGATGAAGCGGTTTTGATCTTTACCGATGCAATAAAAGAATATTTTAGCTCTGAATGTGAAAATGGATTTTTGCGTGTCTATGCTGATTGTGATCTGGATAAAGAAGTGACGGTTCAAGCTTCTATGGCAATCAAATTCACGACTCCTGTTGATTATCCAGAACACTTACATCCCTATCTCAACCCGTTTATCTTTGCTGCACCGAATGATGGCCATGGCTTCCCTAGCCCACCTTCTCGTAGTTTAGAAATACATTTAAAAGACTTTTCACCAACTACCAAAGCCAATACAAGCTTATTTAAAAGCGGTAATGATCAATCAGAGAATGCCAGTGTCAGTTGTGGTGTCGAAAATAACTGCAACAGTTATCGCAATAACTCAGGGATCCCTTTTGCCATTCTCATTCCATCGCAATGGGATAATCCAATAGAAGGGAAAAGCATTTTAGCTGCTTACCCTAAAATTGAAGACTATATCAATAGTAATGGGACAACCGATAAGACATGGTTTATTCGCCCTGAAGCATCAAAAGTCTATTCACTACCTGAGGAGTAATGAACATGAAGTATTTTTACGTTGGAGGGATGATTATTGCTTCTATTTCTCTATCAGGCTGTTTAACGGAAAGTCCCATCGATCAAGCTAATCAGATTGTGAACCAAGTTAACGATACAGTTGAAGACTCAATCAACCAAATCGGAAATCTGCTCGATGAGATTGAGGATGAAATTGAAAATAATAGTGATGGCTCTAACGAGGAAGAACGTGCAGATGAACAAGATAAAGAGACCTTCCCAACTTTAGATGTCGCAAATGACGTCAACTTTTCAGGTGATCTGCGCACTATTTCTGTGGACGTTAATAATCCATTAGCAAGCGATGTATACGTCAATATCTATCGAAATTACCGTGTCGATGATGATAACAATTACATCCTTAATTACGAGGATCGCATCGTTGCTACAGCAATCATAGAAGGCAGTTATGAAGGAGAATTGTTCATCACTCCCGATATCACAAAATTACTGGTAGAGGTCATTTCGCTCGACGACAATAGGATCATTATTCAACAGCCTTTTAACTATCCTTTTGAGAATATCAGTTTATAAAAAACACCCCGAAGTCACTGACTGCGGGGTGTTGATTTATTTACTTCGCGTTTTTATAGCTTTTTCCAAGGATCACCTGCATCAGGTTTATTTCCCGTCGTCCACCATTTTGCTTGGTATTCACTACCTTGATAGCTGACCTTGTCACCACCAACATAGATTGCACTCGCATCCCATGCTGGCGATCCTGTTACAGGCGGATCCACAGGTTCTACTGGGTCGACAGGTGGTTCCACAGGATCAACCGGGTCAACGGGATCTACTGGTGGCTCTACAGGGTCAACCGGATCTGGTGTTACAGGAGTACCACTTTCTAGTGCCCAAGGGCCACCGCTTGCAGGGTTATCGCCTTGTGTCCACCATTTGGCTTTATAGACAGCACCTTGATAACTCACCTTGTCGCCACCAACGTACACTTTATTGCTTTCCCATGCAGCAACACCATCAACAGGAGGGTCTACAGGATCAACAGGCTTGTCGGTATCTGGTAATTTATCAACCACGCGGACATCAGGCCAATTGGCGTGAGAGCCATAGAAGTTTTCTACACATTTTTCGTAGTCACCTTCAACTAGCGCAGAATAAGCCGTTTGGAAACCCACTAGCTCACACTCAAATGAAACACCACCTGGGCGATCTGAGTAATATTTCCAGTTCGCATCCCAATTGGTATAAAGCACATCGGTTGCACCATTTAGGTTTAAACTGCCATAAGGTGTTTGCTGCCAACAAGTATTTTTCTCGTCGGCTGCGATAGCAATTTCGTAATGCTCTGCTAAGCCTTCCCAGTAGCGAATACGGTTAACCGGTTGGCCTTTATCTTTATTTTGCTCACCACATTCAATACCACCATTGATCACGTTAATCGTAGTACCAAAGCCATAGGTAATACCTGCATCTAATTCTCGTTGTGATGGTTTCCATGTACGATCAATCACATGCAACATGGCAGGTTTTGGCGCTTGCGGCGTTAAGAAAAACCAAATGGCAGAAGCGAGGTTTAACCATGAATCAGCAACTAAACCTGGATTATTCAGTAACACTGTAGCGTCACCGTCAAACATCACTTCAGAGAAAGCACCATAGTTAAAGTGGTAAGAAAGCTGTTTTGCACCTCGTCCGAAATAACCCTGACCATCAGAACACGGCCAACGCTGATTTTGCCAATCGTTCTGACCACATCCCGTGGTATAACCCGCTTGACCTTCAGACCACCCCATTTCACGCACATGCACTAATGCTTGTTGCCACTCTTCCAATGCTAATGGGTTATCTGAATAGTTATCTTTACTAATATGACCGCCAGTTTCTTGTGCAAAGTGAGCAAAAGCCGTCACAATAGAAGTTTTACAAATCTTGTCAGCATCACGACCATCGGTATAGTCGCCACAGAACGCAGGGAATTTACCAATCGCACGTAAGAAACGCGTATAGGTATATTCAGGTGCCGCCATTTGCGTTAAGAAGTTCCACTCCGTTTCAGGGAACACGCGCTCAACACGTTTGACGTTATCAGGGTTGGTTGCAGCATCTGGGTAGATAGCTTCTACAATGGTATTTGGACGGGTCTCTAAGGCTTTAGCCCATACGTCATACATTGGGTCAGCCGTTTTTGCATCTTCTGCGGCTTTGATCTCTGAGCGCTCAATAATATAACCGCCCGGATTTTCAGGATCTGGCTGTGGATTCATGGCATAACTGCTTGATGCAGTGAAGCCCGCCAGCAGTAACGCTATTGGAGTTATTTTCGTCATTATTAATTCCTTTTAGAATACGATGTCGCTATCTTTCAGAACTAAAATAAGCTTTAAATACCAACCAAACTGCATAATAAGAGTAACGCTATATATTTTAATGTTTAAAAACTCATTTTAGTTATCAATATATATAAGCGATACATTGCTAGCGGCAATTTCAAAATGTTAAAACCGTGTTATATGGCGTACTTTTATGCACATTGCAATAATACGGCTACTTTAATACTCACCAATATCACACTCTACACAGTTATTGAAAACATCATTGTGATGCAAATGATATCCATAACTATTGATTTAAACCTTCTATATCAACAACACAAGAAAACCATCAAGCCATTGAAATTTAAATAAAAAAACAAAACAAAAAGATCTACAGATATACAACAAAGACAATAAAAACAAGCCTCATATTACAAGGTGAGAACCATACAGCATAAAGCCCACGACTCTTTTTAATGAGCTAAAATCACTATCGCTTTTTTCACATAAGACTATAAATAATTATATTATTAATTTAGAAAGACGATCGGAGTGGTTATTTACAAAGTAATGACCTGTAAATAAAAGAAAAACATTGAGCCGACACGTAAAAATACAAAATATTACGCGCAGATTTTGAATAGTCTTAATACACACAGTAATCTAAAATCACCATTATTAAGAAATAGATAGGAGCAATTATTATGATAAGTTGTCACCAACACGATTACATTGAAATTGCCTGCATGCTCCACCTAAATATCAGTCTTACTTATAGAAATGGTGAAACTGTGACAGGCATTGCGCAAGATACTTGCTACAACGCTCAGAGAGAAGAATGTATTGAACTCAGAGTGGATAATACCGTATCGACCATCGTGTTAGATCATCTTGCTTCTATGCATGCCAATACTGCAAACCCACATTTTGATACCATCAATTTTTAAATTTACATTGTAAATAATGATTAAAAATCATCCAAAGAATAAAGAAAAAGGAGACTCATAACTTGAGTCTCCTTGCTTTTAGCTAAAAAACTTAAATATACCGTTTAACATATTTAAGTTATTTATAGGTAAATGACATCTCGCCATCAGCATCAGTATAAAGTGCTGCTTTTGATTGTTTAATTAACTGTGCAGCGTATGAAGGAGTAACAGCACGTAGTTCACCTTTAGCTGAAACAAACTCACCTTCCCATGCAACATCACGGTATTTACCAGCTTCTAAAATTTCTACTACTACTTTCATAATTACTACACCTTAAATCAAAATATTAAATAGCGACGGAACCATGCGCCCCGTTGATGTTTTTAATTTATCAACTTTCGATTATTTGTCATCATGGTAAAAATGAAACGTTAGTTATTCATAAATGGAGCATTAAGAAAAACTGAACATCATGCTTAATTAGTTTCAATTCTTGTTTATATAGTCACTTATCCTCCACTTCCAAAAAACAATCTTAACCAATTGAATATTAATAAATTAAGCTCAAACCCATAGTCTCAATAGCATTATAAAAACTACGGTTTAACAGAGTAAATAATCAATTCACACGTATGTAATAGGTGTTTTTATTGATGAATAAAATGCAAGATTGCATTTATGATCTTTTCAATAATCCATATTTGATATGCAGGTATGCAATCTCTATCTTGAAGCTGTTGATAAATACTCTCCACCCAAAAAAGGGCAACCTAAGTTACCCTTTCTTATACTCAAACATTGCAATCAAAACGCTGTTATAAAGGCCAATGATCAAAGTAGATGTGGTTTGCCTGCCAATCGACTTTCTCTTGATTATCAGCAAGCAGGTATTTGGCAACAGTAAAAGCAAACTCAAAGCTCACACCTAAACCTCGCCCTGTAATGAAGTTATCAGCAACCACCACTTTCTTTAGCTGAAAATCCCCATCGTCAAATTTATCCGCCAATTTATCACCTGTCGTATACGGACGACCTTGCAATAAATAGTGTGCCGCTAATACTTTGGCGCCCGATGAGCACAAAGCGCAAATGTACTTATTGGCTGCAATATGGCGTTTTAGGAACGCAATCACATTCGGGTTTGCTGACAGATTATCGGTTCCTTGCGGGCCGCCCGGCATCATGACTGCATCGTAAGTGTCATCAAATTTATCAGCTAAAGTAAAATCTGCGGTGATTTTAGTTTTAAAGTAAGTATTGAGCGCTGTAGTTTCCATGCACGATAGCACGTCAACCTCAATGTCTAATCGACGCATGATATCGATAAAGACAACCGCTTCCCCTTCTTCAAAACCATCAGCCAATAACACAGCAACACGTTTAGTTTCAGACATTTTACTCTCCTATTGCTGAGTCAACTTCACCGCTTCACGTACGTTGTGAGCAATGCTATCCCAATCATGGGCATTGATCGCTGCCGTTGGTGCAATCCATGTTCCGCCACAAGCAACCACTTGAGGAATGGCTAAGTAATCCAACAGGTTTTGTGGATTTACCCCACCTGTTGGCATCAACTCAATTTGACCATATGGACCGGTTAAGGATTTAAGCATGTTAATACCACCAGAAGCTTCTGCTGGGAAAAACTTTAGCGCAGTGACACCAAGCTCTAACGCTTGTTCAACTAGGCTTGGATTATTCACACCCGGGATCATCTTAATATTGTTTTCAATACAATATTTCACTGTGGTTGGGTTAAACCCAGGGCTAATAACAAAATCAGCCCCCGCTTCAATGGCAGCATCGACTTGCTCTTTGGTTAATACCGTTCCTGCACACAGCACAATCTCTGGGAACTCTTCACGAATACGACGAATCGATTCAGCAGCAGCGGCGGTTCTAAACGTAATTTCAGCCGCAGGTAGGCCATTTTCAACCAATACTTTGGCTAACGGCACTGCGTCATCGGCATTATCAATTTGGATCACTGGCATTACTTTTAAATCACGTAATTTTGCTATCCATGCTTGAGTCATCATAAGTTTTCATCCATCAATTTTGTTAAAGAACGTGTAAAAGTTTCAGGGATCACCGCCCCTTTATGCTGAATCACTTGTGCTGCAAGCTGGTTACCCCAGTGACAACATTCACTCATTGGCATACCTAATGCCCAAGCTGCTAAGAACGCAGCATTAAATGAGTCTCCTGCAGCGGTAGTATCAACAATATTATCAACCACATTGCCTTGAACGATGCCCGACTGTCCGAGTTCAAACCACTGCGCACCGTCTTTACCTAACTTCACCACCACTTGTTCAACATTGGATAAGCGCTTGGCAATCACATCAGGTGAGCTATTAACTGTGCCATGAAGTAAGTCTTCATCATCTGCTGTTACCAGCGCAATATCAGCCACGTTATAGAGCTGAGACATCCATTCTTTGGCATTTTGACGACTACGCCATAAACGAGGACGGTAGTTAGAATCGATAGCGATTTTCACCCCAGCGTTACGTACTTCAGCTAATGCTGCAAGTAACTTCATCTTGCCGTGATCAGGTAAAATCGCCAGTGAGATCCCAGATAAATACACTAAATCACAGCTTTTCATGTACTCAACAGCGGCACGAAATTGGGGATGGTCGCACATTTGTCGCGCTGCTGAATCATTACGCCAATAGTGGAAACTGCGCTCACCATTGGGATCAATCTCAATGGCATACATGCCCGGTAATTTGTGAGTTTCACGCAGCACATAATCACAATTAATCCCTTCTTTTTGCCAAGCATGGATCATGTGATTGCTGTAGTTATCAAGACCAAGTGCGGTGATATAGGTCGGAGCGAGTTGCGGTAATAAGCGAGATAAATAAATAGCGGTATTTAATGTATCGCCACCAAAACGCTGCTCTTGTTGGGCGAATGGCTGACCACTTAGTTCAATCATGCACTCGCCAATAATGGCGACTTTTTTAGATAGTGACTGGAGTGATTCCATGATTTTCTCCAATGCAAAAATAAAAAAAGCTATGTTTAACGGGTTATGGGGGAAGTTAAACATAGCTAATAACGAACGCTAAGCGCATACGTTAAGTCTGAGTTTCATTTGGTTTCGATAACCATGAAAGGTGACTCAGTGATTACAGCTTACCTTCACTACCACAAACACGGATCTTATCCATCACGACTTGTTTCATCGCATTTTTACCCGGAATAATGTAGTGACGAGGATCATTCGCTTTTGGATTTTCAATAAAGTACTGTTTTACTGCATCAGAGAACGCAATTTTAAGCTCTGTTGCCACGTTCACTTTAGTAATACCCAATTCGATACAGCGACGTACATCGGCATCCGGCACACCTGATGCACCATGTAGCACTAATGGCGTATCTGTTTTACTACGAATCATGCCTAAACGGTCGAAATCAAGGCGAGGCACTTCTTTGTACATGCCGTGTGCTGTACCAATCGCAATCGCTAATGAATCTACACCCGTTGCACGAATAAACTCAACAGCAGCATCAGGATCAGTATAAAGTGCGTCTTTCTCATCCACGATTAAGTCATCTTCTTGTCCACCAAGGCGACCAAGCTCTGCTTCAACCGAACAATCCCAACGGTGACAAAACTCAACCACTTGGCGAGTTAGGGCGATGTTTTCTTCAAAGCTATGGTGCGAGCCATCGATCATGGCTGACTTAATACCCGCCTCTACTTTTTGGCGAATATCAGAAAAAGATTCATGATGATCAAGATGCAGCGAAATTGGCATTTCAAAACGTTTTGCCGCTTCTTTACAAATACCAACCAGATAGTCTGTACCTGCGTAACTGTAGGTACCTGGCGTCCCAGCCAAAATTACAGGAGAACGCATCTCGGCAGCTGTTTCGACAACTACTTGCACCGTCTCTAGGTTATGAATATTAAACGCAGGGACAGCGTAGCCACCCAGTTGCGCTTTGTGCAGCATTTCGCGAGATGAAACCAAAAACATAGAAAACCTCAATCCTTCGTTAACTTTCGATAAGGATATTATTCGAAAATAAATGCAAATAAAGCGTTCTTGATCACATAACCACTTTCAAATCGAAAATAAGTAATAAAATAAAGATAAATAGACTTTCGTTAACTTACGAAATTAACAAAAAGACTAAATGACAACGCAGATAAAGAGGACAAAGCACTAAAAAACCGAAGCAGAGCAACGCTCAACTTCGGTTGTTTTATTTATGCTTTAAAATGCGGTTTAAAAGAAATGTGACATCTTCGAGCTGTAGCTGGTGATCCCTTTGCGCAATAAATTGTTTTTAGGTCGCTCTGCTCGGCCTAATAGCATTTCGAGGGCTTTATTGGCATAAGACTGAAACTCTAACCGACGTGATAGCGGATCTTGCTGCTCGGTATATTCCTGTTTAAACGTAACCACAATTTCTTGAGTTTCAGCAATACCTTTAACATTGGCTTGGATCGCTTCAATATCAAAGTCATAGCTTTGTTGCTCTATCATCAGTGGGCTTTCTTCTGCTTGCCATAGTTGGCAACGGTTACCCATGTATAACGCAATAATTAATCCACGCATCGACCAAAAGCTGCTGGCAGGGCCGCTGTAGTTATCAACTAAACGTCCATCATCATGGAATAAACCTTGAGTCGGTGCGCCATACTGCATCGCACCATTACCGATGAAGTAATTTAGATTTAAACGAAAAGCCCTTTTCGCTTCACCCATCGAAATCGCAGAGCTATGTTGATCAACTGCGGCTAACAAAGGAGCTGCGGCGGCTAAGCGATAACAAGCGCTACGACCAAAGAAAGGCAACCCTTGTGGAGTAAAGAAATAACGATAACCTTCGACAAAATCACTCAGTGATTGATGGATAAATTCAGGGTCGAAGTTAGGGTCAATTTGATCAAGCCAATAGAGCGAGTAGTGAAATCCCCATGCGTTGTAATAATCATAATTGCCTTTCGCCCCATCACGGAACCAACCATCACCGACAAAAAACACTTTAATACGTTGATATTTATCGTGATCAATACAATCTTCACCCGTCAGGGCTTTTAGAACAAATTGCACCGTTAATGGGAATAAGTGCCAGTTATTATCGACTGTTATTAGGCTATTTACTTGCTTAAACCACAGACTTACCTGCTGCTGCTGAGCCTTGCTATAGTGCTGCCACACCCACTCTTTTGACAGCCATAACGCAAGAGCAAGATCGGCAGATTCACACACCCGCTGATCGCAATCATGTAATACCCCCCAATAACCGGGATGGTTAGGATCAGTGCCTGCCAAAAATGCTTGAGAGAGCACTTTAACGACATCAATGCGTTGCCCATCTAGCCCACTCATCTGTGATTCATGGCTAAAATGCAGCCATGCAGCCAATACAGGTAATACTCGGCTTACGCCTTCCACTGCATCGGTTCTGGCGCTTTGCTGGCTTGGTCTACCTGGGTAATAAGCATGGCTATGATCCCAAACGCTATAGTGACAAAACGCTTCCGTCACATACTTGGCTAAGTTATCGCATAACAATTTGAGATCGGTTTGTTGCTGAAATAATGCCTGTAATTGTTGATCATGCTTATCATAAGCAGGCTTTTTCATTTTTAGGCGGATCAAACGCTGCTTAAACAAATGCCAATACATCTTCGCATCAGGATGTTCATAAGGCACTTTCGGACGCTCAGTAGCAACAATGTGTTTAATTCGAGATTCAATATGCTCAGAAGAAGAGGTTGAAGGCTGTTTTTCAGGTGTTTTCGTCGTCATTTGTATTTCCTTCCATGACATATAATCAAAGCGACTTAAAAAATAATAAAGAATAAAAAAGGATGAACCCGTCACTTATAAACGAAACAAAAAGAAAGCCATACACCTTGTCATGACTTTCTTGGTTAGGTTAACTCACATTACTTCTGCGCTAATGCTGGCGCAGGTTTAGCTGATTCAGTTAACACATGGTAGCGATCTTGCCCCCATGCTACTGGTTTTGGCTTGTTTTTGATCCAGTCATAAAATGCATTTTTCATTTCAGCGACTTTCTCTGGGTGTTTGGTCGCTAAATCTTGTGACTCTGACGGATCTAACTTGTCATTGAACAGTTTCACCTTATTTGAGCCATCATCGTAGAAATACAATGCCCAGTCTTGATCACGGATCGCCCATGAGCCTTTTGATAGTTTTTCAAGGTTTGGATTATTCGGGATCGTATCGCTTTCGTATGTGATCCACTTCCAGTAACCGTACCAAAAACCATCATTTTCTTCGCTGTAGTGCTTCGCACCTGGTCCTGCCCAGTAGATATAATCATGCGGTGATTGCTCAGCTTTACCAGCAAGCACAGGCATGATGTCTTGACCATCGACTTTCATCTCTTGCGGGATCGTAATACCCGCAGCTTTTAAAGCGGTAGGCAGAATATCAAGTGCTGAAATTAAGGTATCGCTCTTGCCACCAGCAGGAATATGTTTCGGCCAAGATGCGACGAAAGGAACACGTACCCCACCGTTATACATCTGTCCTTTATAGCCACGATCCATGCCATTCATTGGCATTGGCGATTCATGTACCGCACCGTTATCAGACAAGAAGAAGATCAAGGTATTCTCTAGCTCACCTTTTTGTTTAAGCAGATCCATGATCTGACCTAAACCTTCATCAGCAGCATTGATCGCAGCAAAATATTTATCCGCTTCAACGTTACCAGTATTAAAGCGATCCATGTATTTTGCCGGTGACGCTTGCTCTAGCGGAATGTGCGGCACGCTGTAAGCAAGGTTAATAAAGAACGGCTTATCGCCACTTTGCTCAATGAATTTCAGGGTTTCATTGGTCAGGTTATGGGTTAAATAGCCCGGTGCAGGAATGTTCTTACCATTTTGATAAATTGCCGGGGAATTCCACAGCGCAGCACCCGATGCATAGAAGCTATAGGAATAATCAAAACCACGCTCTTCAGGACCAAAACCTTCACCGACCACCGGAATTTGAATATCGTGATAGTCACGAGTTTGCGCTTCTGCTGCGACTTTATTTTTGCTGGCTATTTTCGCATTGTGCCACTTACCAATGTTGGCTGTGCGATAGCCATTTTCTTGAAATAATGCAGGCAATAATTTGATATCAAGCGGAATGCCCTGCAACGCATCATCATTACTATAAGTACCAAAGCTGGTTGGATAACGACCCGTGAAAATACCCGCACGAGAAGGGCCACACACAGGATGCGCCACAAAAGCATTGGTCATCTTGACCCCGTTTTGCGCCAGCTGTGCCACATTTGGCATGGCTCGTTTAGCCGCATCAATCATCTTATCTAGATCGCCTTGATAACGTGCAGGCACAGGGCGTTTCGCTAATTCCGCTTTATCTAAACTATCTAACGCAAAATCTAACTGACCCGTACCTAAGTCATCCATGATCACTAACAACACGTTTGGTTGCTCGGCAGGTTTAGCGGCAAAGGTGGTAACCGGTGCGACAACACATGCTGTGGCAACTAAACTGGCAACCACTGTCTTCTTCATCGAGGACAGATCCATGATTCACTCCTTGTCTCAATCGTTATTAATATTGGATTAATTGTTTATTTATAAGGTGTTACAAAAACAGGATGTTACGAGAAAGCATGTTGACCACGAGCATGGGCAATCATTGGCAAGGCATCGGCGGCCGTTCCCCCTTGTCGGATTGCTTGGCTCATTAAGTGCATTGCAGGTGCAGTATGACGGAAGATCTTTTGATACGACGGGCACAAGTAATTGTGTTTATGTTTTTGCCCATCTTGCTGAACAATACGGTGTTTCGGGCAGCCGCCATAACATAAGCCATGGACTTCACAGCTTTGGCACTGCTCAGTTAATTTGGCAGACTTTGCTTGTCCAAAACGTTGCTGTTGTTTACTGGTTGCCATTTTCGTTAGTGACAGTTCAGCCACATTGCCTAAGCGGTTAGCCGGATAAACATAGTGATCACAGGAATAAACATCGCCATTAGCTTCAATCACCATCGCCTGACCACAGTTTTTCGACTGCACACAAACCGATGCGGGATAACCTAACCATGTCGCTAATACGCTATCAAACATACGCACATAAACAGTGCCTACGTCTTCTTTAAGCCATTCATCGAAAACCTCTGTCATGAACTGACCATAGCCATGAGAAGGCACAGAGAAGTGAGTTAATGGTGCATCTTTGGCGGTAGCGTAATGATGAGATGAGCCCTGTGCAGAGCCTTCCACTTCAACAATGGGAATAAACTGTAAATGACGAGCACCCAATGATTTTAAAAACTGATACGTCTGTACGCCTTTATCCCAGTTCTGATCATTAATCACCGTGAGGACGTTAAATTCCACTTGATACTCAATCAGGTATTCAATCGCACGTTTCACCCGTTCAAAGGTCGGTTTACCATTGACTGAAATACGGTATTTATCATGAATATCTGGCGTACCATCGATAGATACCCCAATTAAAAACTGGTTGTCGGCAAAAAATTGCGCCCACTGTTTATTGATAGCAACAGCATTGGTTTGAAAACTATTGGTGATGGTTTTGCCGTTGGCATATTGACGCTGGTATTTCACCACATTGCGGTAGAAATCAAGCCCTGCAAGGGTTGGCTCTCCACCTTGCCATGAGAAATCGATCTGATCGCTATCTTGCGAGGCAATATAATCACGAATATAGCGTTTTAGAATAGGTTCAGGCATCACATCAGGTTGTTGAGTTCCTGTGCTTCCACATCCACTCACCTCATCAAGCATCGCTTCTTTTTCAAGATAAAAGCAATATTCACACTTTAAGTTACAGCGATAACTGGTTGGTTTTGCCATCATGTGAAAGCGTGCTGCTGTCATGTTCTTTCCTTTACTTTCTTATCCTTTCATAATTCCGCTATATTACGAAAGAATACGAAAGATAAAGCAGATTAAGATCACAACAACAAAAACAAATGAAAGTTAAATACTGTTTATTTTTCCAATTTGAAAACCAATAGAGAAAACCAAGAGCATATCCGTAATTCCAGTTCTCAACCCCCTATACAAAAATGCAACTTAACTCTGCAACAAAAGCACTCGTACGCAGCGATAGAATCGCATATAAAACCACTTTTTCATTCTACTGTTATGCCCTTCATACTCGCTTTACTGTTCAGCCTTTCTTCTAACCTCGATAACTTTGTTATTGGGTTTTCTTATGGCGTACAAAACAAACGTATTGCCTTAGTACCCAATATTATTATTGCGCTGATCACAGCCATCGTGACTTACCTTTCAATGGTATTGGGGCAATGGTTAACCCATTTGATCTCGCATCAAGAATCATCAGATATTGGTTCGATTGTTTTTATCGGACTTGGGCTCTGGTCTATTGGTAATAGCTTCTCGAACAATAAAAAAACACGCCATGACGACAACAAAGATCTTGGGATCAAAGCGGCAATAGGGTTAGGAATATTACTATCAATCAATAATATTGGTGTGGGGATACTAGGGAGTGTGTCTCGACTTAATATCAACTTAATCACAATACTGACGTTTGTTACCAGTATCTTACTGACTTATCTCGGTAACCATTTAGGTAACAATGTGATCGGCAAATGGCTAGGTAAATATAACGATTTAGTATCTGGACTATTACTGGTGATCTTAGGTTTATTGTCTTTCTTTTATGCCCTCTAACATAAAAAATGGAGCTGGTTTGCCAGCTCCATCCTTCATTGCTATTTCACCGTAAAGGCATAGCTGCGACCTTTTAATCCAGTCACGTCAATGACTAGCGTGCGGCGCTCACCTAGTTGTAAGCGCTGCTCTGGATCTGACTTAATCTTCACTGGCTTTTTAAACTCAAGTTCAAGCAAGGTTTGGGTTTGTAGCGGATCGCTGATCGCAATATGATGCTCGCCATCGTCTTTCTCCACCATTAATGCCATTTTCCCCACAGCGGTGATCTGCGATGTGATCTCAACCGCTTGTGGTTGCCAAACATTGGCGGCAATCACGTTGTCTTCTTTGTTTTTAATGATATGCGCAACGTCATCTTGTCTTAATACCTTGATTGGCTTTTCTTCAACAAACTCAGCGATATCATCAAGATCGCTATCAGGTAGCACAACATAAGCGTAGCTATTTAAGGCTGGAGAATGATCGATAGTTGCCGTTACAAACTCAGCACTAACATCGCCCGTTTTAGTGCCGATCTCGCTCCAATTACCTTGGCGAACATCACGTTTTACTGCCAACTCTGTCGGGGTTAAGAACACATAACCTAATGCACTGTCTTCCACGCTTGGGTTATCAATTAGCAAACTTTTTACTGTTGTATTCTGATCTGCTTGCCAATGAGCGCCATTGACCAATATATCGGTTTGCCCCTGTTCCGAAAGCTTACGATTGGCAACGGTTGTCGTCACATTCGCACCTATGCTCGATTCAATATTAGAACCCAGCATCACCACCATATCTTCAAACATAAACCACGATTTTTTAGCCGTTAAGGTGTCATTCCAGTTAGAGAAATCCATACCAGCACTACCAGCATCGTCTAATGTTACCGAGCCGACCCATTCCATCTGTGATTTACGACCGCCTTTGATTTGGTTACGTTGACCTTCACAGTCACCCATCACCTGATCATCAACCGTAGTGCCAGCTAAACGATAGCTATCAATGGTAGGCCAGTAATTATGGTAATGATCGAGCTGCTGGTTATAGAAATAACCCATGCCGTCACCAGTAAACCAACCTTTGCGGTTTTCGTTATTCATACATTCAAAGTTACCTAAACGACTTGAATGCATTGCAAGGCTAAATGCCCAATCATCGGTACGATAAACCACACGATCCATCGCAGGGAAAGCGAAAAAGCCCAGTTGATTATCTTTTGCAACAATCGTTTCATCTTGGACTAATTGTTGTGCTTTTTGATAGTTACCAACATGGTTAAGTGATTCAAAAAAATCGATATACGTATCTTGGCTGATCTGAGTTTTAATTAACTGTTTAAGCGGTGTGACATACTGTGCTGGCGCACCATCAATATAATGAAGTAGCGATGCTAATACATTATGACCCACACCATGTCCTTGCTCTTGAGGGCGAGAAATAGCACGACCATTAACAAATTCCATCATGGTGCCACGGTAAAGCAATGGGGCATAACTCTTAAAGATTAACGGATAGATCTCTTGTAATTTGGGATCGGTCACTTGCCACGGCGTATTGGCAACCAAGCTCATTTGCGCCCCGAGCCCGCCCAAAAGCACATTGCCGTAAGTACCGTTATAGGCAATATCGTAATGCTGTAAGAAGCTACCATCTTGATAGAAACCATCGCTTTGTTCGACATAGTTCACCACAGGAGAAAGCGCATTGATCGCTGCGGTAATTTCGGTACTGTCGTTCGCTAAAATCCCCCGTAATAACACCACTAGGGTATTGTCGGTACGGTTGCCACCTGTTGATTCACGGTAATGAGGATTACTTGATGTATCAGCCCCAGGTCCAGCACCTAAGTGAGTTGGAAGCGGAGTAAAGTAGCGAGTTGCATCAAGATAAGAGGCAATTAACGCTGGCGGAAGCTGCTCATATAACACCACAAGAATATTATGAATATCTTTTGGCGTCCCTAACTCCCAATGCCACCAGTTACCCCACTCTTTCACACCTACTTTGTAGTAATGCTGATTTAAGAAGGTTAAACCATCAATGATCGCTTCAAGTAACTGCGGATTATGCTGCAGCGCACCATCACGTAATTGATACGCTTTCGCCATAATAAAAAGACGTTGATAGGAAGTACGTAAGTTTGCCCCTAATACTTTTTTACCCGCTTCGGTTTGATCATCAAGTGCTAAATCATTCCACAATGAAACCCGAGCAGCATCAGTATTAATACTATCCCAATGCTTTTGAGCGCCATTATTGGTTGTGATCACCATTTGCTTTAGCTTGTCATCAAAAGCAGCACTCGGTGCGCCTAAAAAACTTTCTGACCACTTTAAACGCAGTTGATGAAAGGCTTCTTGTTCAGATGACGTGTTTTGCAAGGTTGATATTTGATCAGTCGGTTGATGCAATGCCACATCGCTAACCGTTGCCGAAACAACACTTGGGGTAATAGCAAGGGCAATAGAAACAGAGAGTAATGATAACGTTTTCATTGTAGGTCCTTTTGTTTTTATTTTGTTGATAAAAAATAACAAAAGAAAGAAAACGAAACACAACGAAGATCAATATTTTGCTTTTAGCATAAACACAAAAAATCGGTATCGGACAACATATCACAAACGAAAATAGTGACAGCAAATAAACGAAAATCGCTTTATGTTATTCCCGCCTAATTTTATAAAACGCTCTCTTAAAAAACAGAAAAGCCGATGATCATAACAAAAGCGTTATCACCATCGGCTCAATTTACCTAGCCATTAAAACTTATATTTTTTATTAATTCACTAATTCAACAACAGCAGTACCCGCCAATAAAAACGCCCCTGCACCGTAATCGATATTGTGTTCAAACTGTACATCACGAGGGTTAAACGCTGGCAACTGTACCCAACCGATCATGCCGTTGTCATGAATACAGGTTTGTAGCGCAGCCCATGCTTTTTCAACCACAGGGAGATAGGTTTCAGCATCTAATAGACCTTGCTTAATACCCCACGCTAAACCGTAAACAAACAAGGCAGTCGCACTGCTCTCTTTGGCAGGATAGCTTTGTGGATCTAATAAGCTGGTACGCCAAAAACCGTCTGTTTGTTGGTATTTGATCACTTCAGCGGCTAAGTCAGTAAATAACGCTAAGTAACGTTCACGCTCGGCATAATCTTCTGGCATACGTGCCATTAAACGAGGAACAGCAGCTAATACCCAACCAATGCCACGGCTCCAAAAGACTTTTTCACCATTCACTTCACGTAATTCACTGTCTTTACCATCTGGAATATAGCGATAGTCACGATAAAACAGCCCTGTTTCTGGATCTTTTAAGTGCTCAACGGAATCCCAGAAAGCGGTATTCATGTAATCTAAATATTTCGTCTCGCCAGTTACTTGCGAAAGTGCAGCAAAACTTGGTGGTGCCATAAACAGAGAATCACACCACCACCAATCTTTACGTCCTTGCTCTGGCGTGTTCACCATTACATCTAGCGCTTTAATGGTTGGCTCTAATGCTTCTGGTTGATTCACCACAGGGTAAACATCAAGGTAAGCCTGACAGCAAATATGATCATCAGCGAAACGATCATTAGGGCCAGTTCTAAAGCCGGTATGTAAGGTGTAGTTCATCACCCCATCAAGGTATTCCGTGTCATCAGTTGCCAACCATGCCGCTGACACACATGACCAAAACACCCCACGTTCCCAATCCGTATCTTTAATAAAACGGGTTTTACCACTGCGACGTACCACGCTACGAGTTTGGTTTTGTGCTTGGTAGCGGTAAACTCGTTTCATTGCCATCAAAATATCTTGCTTTGATCCTAATGCTGTCATCATGCTTCTCCTTAACGAGCTAACCAGCCACCGTCTACTGCAATGGTGTAACCATTAACGTAATCACTTGCGCTTGATGCTAAGAACACCGCAGGACCTTCAAGATCCGACGGTAAGCCCCAACGACTGGCAGGAATACGCTCTAAAATAGCCGCATTACGTGCTTCATCTGCACGCAGTGCTTCGGTGTTATCGGTCGCCATGTAACCCGGAGCAATTGCATTAACGTTAATGTTGTACTGCGCGAGCTCTGTCGCCAATGCACGAGTTAAACCCATCACCGCTGATTTACTTGCTGTGTATGATGGCACTCGGATCCCGCCTTGGAACGACAACATAGAGGCGATATTGATGATCTTGCCGCCATTACCTTGCTCTACAAAGCGTTTAGCCACAGCTTGCGATAAGAAGAACAATGTCTTTTGGTTTATGTTGATCACATCATCCCAATCATTTTCTGAGAATTTCAGGAGATCTTCACGACGGATAATGCCAGCGTTGTTAATTAAGATATCTACTTTACCCATCACTTCGACTGCTTCTGCCACAATCGCTTCTAGGCGATCTTGCTGCATTAAATTGGCAGTGATGTAGTGAAATTTACGACCTAACGCTTCTACTTGCGCTTGTGTTTCAGGCGCTGCTTGATGACCAATACCCACGATGTCAGCCCCCGCTTTCGCTAAACCTAGCGCCATGCCTTGACCTAAGCCTGTATTACAACCTGTAACGATGGCAACTTTACCTGTTAAATCAAATAGATTATTCATGTTAAATCCTTTTTGAAGATGCAAAGTCCCGACCAAGCCATCGTTATGACTTAGCTATGCTTTGCATCTCGTTTTAATCAGTAATAGAAAGGTGGCGAAAACAGACTTATTTCAAATCAGCCATCGCTACATGGTCCATGTCGTGGAAAGTTTGGTTCTCACCCACCATGCCCCAAATAAAGGTGTAAGCTGCAGTACCCACACCTGAGTGAATAGACCAGCTTGGGCTGATCACCGCTTGTTCATTGCGTACCACAAGGTGGCGTGTTTCTTGTGGCTCGCCCATGTAATGGAACACGATGTTGTCTTGGCTCATATCAAAATACAAATACACTTCCATACGGCGTTCATGGGTATGACAAGGCATAGTATTCCATAGGCTACCCGGCGCTAATTCAGTCATGCCCATTAATAGCTGGCAAGTCGGTAATACAGACGGGTGAAGGTATTTGTAGATAGTGCGAACGTTACAGTTCTCTTGGCTACCGATCTGCTCTGGTGATGCATCTTCACGGGTGATTTTACGGGTTGGGTAGCTGTGATGTGCAGGCGCACAGTTTAGGTAAAAACGCGCTGGTTTATCCGCCATGACACTTTCAAAACGGATATCTTGTGCGCCCATACCGACATAAATCGCTTCACGTGCACCAATTTCAAAGGTTTCACCATCGACAATCACAAGGCCAGCTTCACCAATATTGATCACACCTAGCTCACGACGCTGCAAAAAGAAATCAACCCCGATCTCTTTACCGCCTTCAAAAGCAATCGCACTGTCAGTCGGCACAGCCGCACCCACGATAATGCGATCAATATGGCTGTAAGTTAGATTGATTTGACCTGCTTGGAACATGTTTTCAATTAAAAACTGTTCACGTAAACCTGCGGTATCAAGTTGCTTTGCATGTTGACTATGAATTGGTTGACGAATTTCCATGTATAACCTCGTACATCATGTTATTCACTCACTCGCTTCTTGAGTGATGAGTGACGATAATCTCGTACCTTGAGCGGTGGCTTATTGCCACTGTCCATCAATCAAGGTTGCTTGAATTTGAAATTGTGGATCTAATAGCGCAAAACTGGCGTTGTAACCGGGTTTGATAAAACCTAACTTGTCATCAATCCCTAGATATTTGGCTGGCACTGACGTTGCCATTTGCACTGCTTCCCATTCAGGGACACCCGCCAGCATGATCATGTTGCGAAGCGCTTGATCTAAGCTGCAAGTACTGCCTGCCAGCGAACCATCATCGGTACGTGCTTCACCATTAGTAACGGTGATCATCTGCGCACCAAGTTGGTACTTACCATCACTTAATCCACCAGCACGCATACAGTCGGTGATTAACGCTAGCTGTTGATAACCTTTCATTCGATATGCCAGTTGCATCATTACAGGGTGAACATGAATACCATCAGCGATCAGCTCTGCCAGCATGTCGTGAAACAGCACCGCCCCTGCACAACCCGGCTCACGATGATGTAAACCACTCATGCCGTTAAATAAATGCACGCCACAATCTGCGCCATGTTGATGCGCTGTGGTAACTTGCTCGAAGTTAGCGCTGGTATGGGCAATGGATGTTTTGATCCCTTCGGCAGTTAGCCACTGAATTGCTTCATCTGAGCCCTGATATTCAGGCGCTAGTGCCACACGGATCAGCGAATCACCCGCCACTTCTTTTAATTCAGCTAACGCTGCAATGCTTGGCGCTTGTAAATACTGGGTTGGATGCGAGCCTCGATACGCTTCTGTGAAATATGGCCCTTCGAGAAAACTGCCTAATAACTTGGCGCCCACTTGCTTTGGTTGCTGACAAAACTCACGTACTTGTTGCAGTGCGTTGATGATGTCTTGCCAGGGCGCAGTCACCGTTGTACCAACCCATGCCACCACACCGGTTTTCGGTAAAGCATCAGCAATGGTTTGTAGTGCTTGTGGGGTTGCATCCATCACATCCGCCCCAGCTCGACCGTGAATATGAATATCAATAAAGCCCGGCACTAAGGTTTGCCCTTCAAGCTCTGTTACATCACAATCAAGCGGTTTTGTTTCGGTGATCGCTTCAATTTTCCCATCATTAACAATGACGTACTGGTTGTAAGCAATCCCCGTTGACGTAAAAATTCGTTGTGGATGAAGAGCAAATCGCATCATTACAGTCCATCTTCACATTCAAGTTCAGTAGGCTGCTCCATGATGTTATTCAGCTCACGGCGCATGTCCTTCATGCATGACATACCAATATCCAGTAAGGTATCGACAAGCTCAGTTAACTCAGCATCATCACGCTCAAAAGCAGCATTGGCGATCATCGGTAAGTTCGCGCCACCGATCAGCTCAACATTTGGCGTATCCATCATGATTTCTAATGCACGGTTAGCCGGCGAACCACCAGGAATATCCGTTAAGATCAGCACACCATCACCACTATCCACATCTTGTACCGCTTGGCGTAATGACTGCTCTAATTCTTGTGTCGACATGCCTTCTACAAAATCAATAAACAGCATTTGCTCTTGCTCACCAGCAATGGCGCGCACCGCCGTTTCCATGCCTGAAGCAAAATGAATATGACCCGAAACAACAATACCAATCATGATCCTTTCCTTTGAAAAAGGAGGGGGAGCATTTCCCCCTCAAACGTATTGGTGATGCACTCACCGTTGATGTGGATATGTTACAAAATACCGATTAAGTGACCGATAACACCGGCAGCTAGGGTTGAGAAAATCAGCACTGGCGGTTTAGCCCAGAAACCTGTTCCCTTCACCAGCTTGAGCATAAAGAACACTAACGCCAGTGGTAGCAGGTTTGGCATGATCTTATCGAACAGTGCCGATTGCAGCTCGACCACCTTGCCACCCAGTTCGACCGAGGCGGTGGTCTGTACCTTGATAAAGGTGGCGGAGAGCGCACCAATCACGAAGATACCCATAATATTGGCCGCTTTTGCCAGCTTCTCGGTTGAATCACTCATGTTCACCATTGCAGCAGTACCTGCTTTATAGCCCATGAACATCAAACCGAAGTACACTGCAAAGTGAACAATTTGGTACAAGAAGAAGAACACGAACGGACCTGCAATCGAACCTTCCATTGCAATTGACGCACCTAACGCTAGGGTTAATGGCATCAAAGTCATGTGGTCGATAGCATCACCGATACCACCTGTTGGTCCCATACCAGCGACTTTCATTACGTTCACTGTTGATGGCTTTTCTTTGTTCTCTTCCATCGCAATGGCAGTACCAAGCAAGAAGGTGAACAATTTCGGTGACGCATTGAAAAACTGAAGATGGTTCTTTAATGCCTTTGCCAAGTCCGCTTTATTGTTACCGTGGATTTTCTTTAACGCTGGAATAATCGAGTAAGCAAAGCCACCAGCCTGCATACGTTCGAAGTTAAAGTTACCTTCCATGAATAAGCCGCGGATTGAACATAACCACAGATCTTTTTTAGTGATCACTTTACGTGGTGTGGTGTCTTGGTATGCATCGATATCATCAACCAAATTGACATGTTGTTCCGTGTTTTTATCGCGAAGTGTGCCCGCAGTGATATCAGATGCCATCTTCAAATTCCTCTACTTGGTTGTTTGAGCCACCGTTGTTTGAACCGCTAAAGAAGTAGTAAAGTGCTGCAATGGATGCGCCGATAATTGCGACAGCCATGATTGGTAGTTTTAGGTACGTTGTCATTACGAAGCCAATGAAGAACACACCTGCCACTTCTTTTGACCACATGATTTTAAGTAGCATCGCAAAACCAATCGCAGGAACCATTTTCGCGCCAATACCAAGACCTGTTAGTAACGCTTTTGGTGCATTTTCATCAATCCAGGTTGCGGCATGCTCACCAAAGTAAACGGTGATGAAGGCAACTAAGGCATAGAGCAGCGCACGTAACGAAATGGTGGTGATAAGTAGCTTATCGATACCAGCAGAATCTCCACGCTCTGCATAGCGATCCGCTTTACCCATAGTGAATGATGTCATTGCGAAGAAACCAATCACCAACATCTGCATCAATACCGCAATCGGCATACCGACACCCATTGCCACTTCTGCTGATTGACCTGTCATTACCGCAAAAGCAACTGCTGCAATCGTACCTAGGGTGACATCTGGCGGCTGAGCACCTGCGTTAGGCACGAGACCTAACCATGCTAATTCCAGTGTTGCACCAGCGATCAAACCAATTTGCATGTCGCCCATAATGAAGCCAACAACTGGCCCTGTGATCAGCGGACGGTGAATGTTTAATGCGACATCGTATTTATCGATACCACAGAAAAATGCCCATACCGCTACTAACGTAGCTTCTAAAAACATGATTCTTTCCTTAATTACACGTTTGGATTAGGCTGTCGCTGTTATGCCGCGCTCATCGCCAGTTCAAGTACATTGATTGGGTTTTGATCTGGGGTATTTTGAATCGTACACGTTACCCCTTTTGCCACCATGCGTTCGAACGCATTGATGTCTTTGTCATCCACAGAGACCGTTTTATTAATTTGGCGTTTACCTTCGTGGTAGTGCATGTTGCCAACATTACAATGTGTAATTGGCACACCACCTTCCACTAAACGTGCAACGTCAGTTGGGTTATTACAAAGGATGAAGATTTTTTGTTGTGCTGATGCTTTGTGGATCACATCAATGGTTTTTTGAATCGAGAAGAAACGAACCGCATATTCACCACCTGCTGATGCTTTCATACCCGCCTGCATGAAAGCAGCATTTGGGCCTTCAGCGGCATCGTCATTAGCAACCAGAATAAGGTTTGCACCAGAATGTTTACCCCACGTAATACGAATTTGACCATGTAGCAAACGTTCATCAATTCGTGTCCATACAATATTTGGCGTTGTCATGATAGTTCTACCTTTCGTAATTATTTCAAATAATCATATAAATAATGGATAGTAACTCCTTGTACTACACGGTTAACTTCTCCAGTAGGACATGGGTTATCAGGTGTATTCCCAAGCGCAAGTGAACGGTGGAACGAGTACATTTGCGCATACAGCATGTAAGGGAAAAGCAATTCAATATCTGTCACATCATCCATGTTCGGTACTTGAATCACTTCAGCTTGCGTTTCAAGTGCATCCGCTTGTGCCGTAATGGCAACCACATGCGCTGCGATGTTATCGCGGCAAATTTCAGCTAACAGATCCAGATCATATTTACGGGTATATGGGTCATTACTGATGAAAACCACAATCATGGTGTTCTCATTCACAATCGATTTAGGACCGTGGCGGAAGCCTAATGGCGAATCGTACATCGCAACCACTTTACCTGCGGTCAGCTCCAGTAATTTCAGCGCCGACTCTTGTGCGAGTCCTTGTAGGCCACCACTGCCTAAATAAATAACCCTTTCGAAGCTATGGTTAGCAGTATCCTTGATTTGTTGATTTAAATCTTTGATCAAACCCACAGAACACTTACAAATGCTTTCGATATCTTTCGTGTAAACGTTGTCATACATTAAAACCGAAAAAGCCGCCAGCATCATTGATGAAAAACTTGATGTCATGGCAAAAGATTGATCATTTGTTTCGCTTGGCATTAGAAGTGCAAATGATTGCGCATCATTCTTGCAACGTTTGTATAACTTTCCTTCCCCATTACAGGTCAGTACCAGGTGGTAACACTGCGACAATGTTTGATTAGCAAGCTCAACTGCCGCCACACTTTCTGGGCTATTACCAGAGCGAGCAAATGACACCAGCAGCGTTGGAATATCTTCCGCAAAACACTGGTTAGGATTGGACACGATATCGGTAGTTGATACCGCTTCAACACGACGCTTTAAATGCTGAGAAAGCCCAAGTGCCAATGAACGTCCAGCAAAAGCAGATGTCCCTGCGCCAGTTAAAACAATGCGTAAATTCGGGTGTGAAAATGCCTTATCCATAAAGTCACGAATTTGCATTTGGCACTCTTGAATAATCGCATTGGTTCTTAGCCAACTCTCCGGCTGCTGAGAGATCTCTTTAGCAGTCCAATATCCTGATAACTGCGCTAAATCTGACTCTGAATAACCTAAATACTGTTCCATGTGTTTAAACCTCTACGACTACTTGTTCTGAACATGCTTTTGAATAAGCACGTAATACTTGACAAATTGTGTCTAATACCAATGAGTTAGGATCTAACGAGATCAATCCTTCACGGACATGTTGAAACTGCATTGGCATATATTGACTAAGAAGGGGCAACGGAATATCGACCCGAGATAAATTTCTAAATAAGGTGGCTTGCGCCTGATTAATCACATCATCAGGCCAGTAATAACGCATCCGATCACTGAAACTAAAACAACGAGAAAAACGCTGCTCAGATTCACTGCCGTGGTAATACTTTTGCCAATGCTCTGGTGCTTCACACATCCGAGTTTCGATTAACTCGCGCAAATTAGAGCAATGGGCTTTGGGAATAATTTCAGCTTCGATTTCGCACAAATTAAACAGGGCTTCACGCATCGCAAACGTCAGTGCAGGGCCTACTTTTAAAATGGCAAAATGATCGCGAACCAGTTCGTTATACGCTTGCTGAGTTTGGTAATCAGTTGAGTGGGCTTCAAACACCATTTGCGGATAATCATCGACAACCTTACTCAGTAAATTTGCTTTTTCTGAGCAATAATCAATAACCCCAATATGATCAAATTCCACCCCAGGTTGCACCACTAAACCAATCACTCTTGACCAAATATGACCAATATTGAAAGATTCAAATGCGTTACGATGGGTTTCGATTGTTTTCGTTGCGGCTTGCGGTGAAGTGACATCGACCGTATTCAAGGTTTCAGCAGCACCGCCCGGTACTGGTACTTCTGTACCAATCACGTAAACCAAATCGCTTGCACCGAAAGTCGCTATTGCTGTGCTTTCCGCAACCACAGCTAAACGTGCCGCACGCTGTGCCACAGTCTCATCCGATAACGGGCTAACATCATCAGCACACGCCATGCTGCAATCTAAATGGATTTTCTTAAAACCAGCACTGACGTAAGCGGCGATCAGATCTTCTGATTTTTGCATCGCTTCTTCAGCAGGTAGGTGTTGCCAGCGATTAGGACCTAAATGATCGCCACCGAAAATGACGTTAGATGAAGGGAAATCGTAATGCTTGGCTTTCGCTAAAACGAAATTGCGAAAGTCCACAGGCGTCATACCTGTATAACCACCAAATTGATCAACTTGGTTGGAAGTCGCTTCGATCAACAAGACAGAATTGTCATTTTGTGCTTGAAGAATAGCCGCATCAATAACCAGAGGGTGTGCAGAACACACCGCATAAATACCGACTTGGCTTCCAGCTTTGTGACGTTGAACGAGGCTTTGCAGGGTGTTCATTAATTAACTCCACAATCAACATCTGTAATGTGATCATGGAGTTAATGGTCAGTTTTCCTTTTCGACAATAATAACTTCAACGCGCATATCACGAAGACCAGCAAGGTAATCTTCAGGGATACCGGAATCTGTTACCAAGATATCAATATTTCCAAACTCGCGGATCATGTGGCAGCTACGCTTACCAAACTTAGAAGAATCCGCCACCGCAATCACTTGTTCAGAAATTTCACACATCAAACGATTTAAACTCGCTTCTTGTTCGCTGTGTGTGGTGATACCTGCTCGCAAATCGAAACCATCAACCCCTAAAAACACCTTATCAAAGCGGTAATTTTTAAGGCCAGCTTCTGCTTGTGAGCCCGAAAAAGACAGTGCTTCTTTACGAAGAACACCACCTGACATCAAAACCTCAACACCGGGTGCTGAAGATAACTCCATTGCCACATCCAGACCGTTAGTCATGACAACAACGTTATCCATCGCCTTTAAACTGGCGGCGATTTCTCTTGTTGTTGTCCCAGAATCTAGAATGACTGTGTCACCACTATGGATCAGTTGAGCAGCCGCTTTTCCAAGAAGAGATTTAACTCCGGCATTATTACGACGCTTTTCATGAATCGTTAATTCAGCAATCACACCTGAGTTTGGAATTGCAGCACCATGAGAACGCACCACATAACCATTCTTTTCTAAGAAACTCAGATCACTGCGAATAGTGACACTTGAGACATTAAATTTTTCGGCGAGATCCTCAACACGGGCTTTACCATCTTGATTAACCACGGTGACGATTTCCATTCGCCTTTCGATTGCACTTTTCACTTTTGTCTCCTTGTGAAACCAAACTACTAGCTTTCATTTGATTTCGAATTCAGCTTACACCTAAAAAACAATGTCACAACGCAGAAAGATAAAACTTTTGAACCCTTTCACAATCTTTCGATATGTTTCATTTTTATCTTACGTAACATTACGGAAGTGCTTCTATCATATAGAACGAAAGTCAATAAACCAACTCTCCTATCATCTAAATTTATAAAATACCTAGACTTAACGAAATTTATCAGTGCAACAGAGCAAATAATTACATCTTTTAGCTTTCATTTTCTTTTATGTGATCAATAACGCAGTCAATTTACTTTCATTACCTTACGATCCGAAGCAATTCAAAGCACAAATACTCTCGCAATATATATTTTCAATTAATAAGGATTTGTTAATGTCTATATCACGTAGGGGATTACTAAAAGGAATGGCTGCCAGTGGCGCTGTTGCTGCAACTTTGTCGGCTGGCTACACCCAAGCAGCGACATCACCGAAAACAAGCGCAAGCGGCTCACAAAAAAAGCCAAACCTCGTCATCATCTTTCCTGATGAATTTCGTACGCACGCTTTAGGCTTCATGCAACAAGACCCATCCATGACGCCAAATTTAGATAAATTTGCCCGTCAAAGTACCGTACTACGCCAAGCGGTTTCTAACTTCCCGTTATGTACCCCATTTCGCGGCATGTTAATGACAGGGCAATACCCGTATCGCAACGGTATTCAAGGCAATAGCCATACTGGTGTTGAAGGGCAATTTGGCGGTAAAGACTTTGGTATTGAGCTAAAGAAAAGCACCGTCACTTGGTCTGATCTACTGAAACAACAAGGCTACAGCATGGGTTACATTGGCAAATGGCACTTAGATGCGCCAGAAACGCCGTTTGTACCAAGTTACAATAACCCAATGGAAGGACGTTACTGGAACGATTGGACAGCCCCAGATCGTCGTCATGGCTTTGATTTCTGGTATGCCTACGGTACGTATGACTTACACATGAATCCAATCTATTGGACGAATGAAACCCCACGAGATAAGCCACTACATATCAATCAATGGAGCCCTGAGCACGAAGCTGATATTGCGATCAAATACTTACGCAATGAAAACGGTCAATACCGTGATAGCTCACAGCCATTTACCCTAGTGGTTTCCATGAACCCGCCACATTCTCCTTATGATCAAGTACCACAAAAATACCTTGATCGTTTTAGTGGCAAAACCTCACAACAGCTGAATAACCGCCCGAACGTACAATGGGATAAAGCCTATCAAGAAGGCTATGGCCCTAAATACTTTAAAGAGTACATGGCGATGGTTAACGGCGTTGATGAGCAATTCGGACGCATTATTGATGAGCTAGATCGCTTAAACCTAACTGAAGATACGCTTGTGGTGTTCTTCTCTGATCACGGTTGTTGTATGGGCTCAAATGGTCAGCCAACCAAAAACGTTCACTACGATGAAGCGATGCGTATTCCAATGATTTTCCGCTGGCCGGGTAAGATCAACGCACAACAACATGATCTACTGTTCTCTGCCCCTGATATTTACCCAACCTTATTAGGTTTAATGGGCATGGAAGATCTGATCCCAGATACCGTAGAAGGCACAAACTTCGCCAACACCATTAAAGGTATCAAAGGCGATAAAGAGCCAAGCTCCCAGTTCTACACCTTTATGCCGTATGGCGGTCAGTCTTATGGTCGACGTGGTATCCGCACCTCACGCTACACCTTAATGATCGATCGTAAAGTCGGTAAACCTTTGACTTACGTGCTGCACGATAACCAGATCGATCCTTATCAAATGGAAAATATTGCCGCAGCAAACCCAATGCTGATTGAGAAATTAATTCAAGACGAGTTAATCCCTTGGCTTGAGCACACTGGCGATCCGTGGCGACCAACAACCGTTCCCGCACACAGTGCCAATGCGTATTTATGATCCCTGTTCCATCGCGTTTTAAACCCTAAACAACACATGTTTACGCCGCATCACAACAATAACCAAGCGTAAGCACATTAATATAAATTAAGGACAATCCATGAACACCATTACTAAAGTACTGCTAGCAACTACCCTAGTTTCAGCTTCTGGCTTCACCTTTGCGAACGATTATAAAACCACTATTGAATACCGCCACGAATACCGTGATGGTGCAAAAAAACATGGTGATCGCATTAAGGCTTTCTTAGATACCGGCAAGAACATCGGCTTTGAATTAGACGCACGTTATAACAACGATCAAAAAGACACCATGTTCGATGGCATGACCATGAACGGCTCTGAATTCTCAGCGTTTTACTACACCAAACTCAACCCTAACTTGGTCGGTATTGGTGGCTTGTCGCTAGATTTCACTTCAGATGGTTTAGTGTATGTGCCATACGCACGTTTAAATTACCGCTTCGATAACGGTATTCGTGTGCAAGGTCGTTACAAGTGGAAACTTTGGGACTACAGCATGAACAACACTGCTGGCGAAGCTTATGTATCTAAAATTCAACAAGCTGACTTCTGGCTTGGCTACAACACCAATGACTGGGATTTCCAATACGAATTCCAAGTATGGAAAGAAATGGAAAGCGGCGCACTGCCACAATTTGATGATAAAGACACTAACTACCTACATAACTTCCGCTTGATGTACACCTACAAAACCGCAGAAGGCACCATGTGGCGTCCATTTATTGAAGTGGGTAACGTAAGCCAAAGCCGTTACACCGATAACCGCCAAACACGTTACCGCACAGGTATTAAATACACTTGGTAATCTGAGCTAAAAATGACAAAAAAGCCTCATGGTGAATGTTCACTGTGAGGCTTTTTGTTTTGTGGGGAAAATATTAATTAAGATCATGATAGTTATTATCAAGACGTTTCATCACATTGCGAAAATTAAGTTTATAGATCATCAATATTGACCGAAATACTCTCTTCAGATTCACGTTCTTTAGCAACAGTAAGTAATTCCAGATCTTCAAGCTTGTCGATCATCCTTTCAAATTCTTCGACAGGCACACAATAAAATGCAGTCTTATTACCGTTAAGTACAGCGACAGCCTCCCCATTTGACTTATCTACAACATTCATTGGGTTTGCTTTAAATTCAGCAAGACTTACTGAAATATTCGTTAAAACTCTCATAGTCATATCATTTATCACTAAAAAACTCATCACTATAGTCACATTAGTTTCAGGTACACGATCTAACAAGTGATTTTAAAATAACTTCAACCCAACATTACCAATAGACAATATTTGAATTAAAGCGAGATGGTTTAATTAGAACAATACGGCTTAAAATCAGCTAAAAAATAACCACTATTGTCCTACAGAGTAATTGCCCCATTACTTGTTAGACCTAATACTCATTTATATCGAATTAACGTGATTTTGGATTAGTTTTACTTTTTGACTTTATTAATGTCTGAGAGGGTGAGTAAAAGGATTACTAAATACATTTCTTTAGTTCTGTGATGAGAAAATATTAAAATGACATATAGAAAAAAGCCCCGAAGCAAAAGCAACGGGGCTAGATCGTCTTAAATCGCCAAATGATGCTTAAAACATCATGAACAACTTACTGAGGATAGCTTTCGCAAGCGCACCACACAGTAATTTGCCAACTTCTTCTTTCCACTTAGGGTAAGGTTTCATTGTACAATTCCTCTGGTTAGGAGGAAGACTGGACTCGCCTAGTTCGCCCTTGGATTCGCCAAGTAGGTTTCCTGCTGACTGTTGAATCGCGTGCGCCCGACTTCCGATTTGGGCGTATTTGCCGACACCACTCGCTGCAAACAGACTTGGCTTATTGCCTAAAACTCTGCTAAGAAAATTTCGTTAAGACGGTATTTCTACGGTCATTACGTATTTTTGCTCGCTGTTTGTATAATAATTACCATTCAGGTAAGTGGAAGTCTAAACTTGCATACGCTCAACCAGTTTGCGGAGTATATCTGTAAAATTAGGCACGCACAATACACTGATAACACTATAAAAAATAATTATTTTATGACTATTCCTGTGCTGAAATATCAGTATAATACGCCGCCTGACTTCAATATGTATTGCACTACCCTGTCAATTATCATATATTGGATTTCGTTGGATCGCGTGCGCTTTGTACGTAATAGAAAAAACCTCGACTACCAATCGGGGTTTTTTCGTATCTTGCGTTACGATTTTTACACTCTTTATCCATAAAAACACTTTAAAAGATAAAAGCTGCGATTTAAGTTCATGATGTTTATAAACGAAATGAATATTGTAATTAATGCATGCACCTTTATGTAAAAGTAAGAATGCTAATTAATAAACTGTTAATTGTGAAACTCATTCCATAGGTGAACTAACTCGATTAAAATACGCAGCAGTATTAATAATGAGTTTTTATCATGACCCCTCTAAAAAGTTGTGAAATAGAATTATCCCGATTCTTCAACAAATATTTCAAGTACTGTGCTTCATCGGATGCAGATGATCTTAAAGAGTTACTCTCTGTAATGTGCAGTGCATGCGAGAAATTAGAAAAAGTAAAAGCGGTTAATTTTGGCAAAAACAAACGTTATCGAGCTCTAAAAGCGCTAAGAAATTTTGCTACTCACGAATCAGAGTTACTTAATTCTTCTAAAGCTATTTCTCTTGCATCTGTAACAATGGTGCATGCTGAAGTTCAACTCATGAGCTTGTTGCCTCGTGAAGTGGTCGATTATGCAATACGTAATCTAAAATCGAAACAGACGATAAGGTATTTGAAAGAAGTAACCATCAACTATGGGAAATATGTAGATATATATCCAGCTTTATTCAACTTTACAGTAGACCTCTATTTTGAAGCTGTAAATCATAACCTTAATATTGAGGGTGCGGGATTTAAAGAACTTGAAAACTCAATAAACTATGAAAAGTTAAATGGCTTTCCCCATTATATAGATGGAAAAATCATCGTCCTCGATGGCTCTGATGTAAATACCTTTATTGAAACTCAAGCTATAAGTATTGAAAACAAACAATGTGAAGTTAGCAAGGCTCCTATCGGTGAAGACGGACTCAAAAGTTATGTCACAGCTTATGAAAAAATGCCTTTTGAACAAGTAAACATGATGAAAAAAGAGGATAAAAACTATATCTTAAATCTTCTTATCGACAGTGGTGTTGTTACATCTAATGGTAATGAAGTGAGTTCCACACGACCACTTAATCCAATTGAAACTATTATCGTCCACGAGCACCTAGATAAAAAGTAATGTAACGTTAACTCTTAACAGGACTATCATTACTTTTCCTAATATCTGTTAGTCAAAATAGGACTAATACTCTAACCAATTTTTTCCAAAAATGAGTTAGCAATTCAAATCACTCATCCACCAGCCACAAAAAAGGGCAGAAAACTCTGCCCTTTTGTTTATTTCAACCTGTGCCTGAATTACTTCACAACCACATCTTGGTAAGAGAACTTACCGTTATCTAGCGGCTGCTTGTGCTCAGTTTTCGCATTGAAATCTAGCTTAGATAAATCCACACGGCGGATAGTGCTGTCGTGCATGGTTTTGTAGAACAACAAACCATTGCCTTGATCTATAACCGATGTCCACTGTGTCGCACTTGGTAGATCTGGAATGTGCGACTTATCGTTAAACTCACTACCAATTGGAATATCGAAGTTGTTCAGAATATGGAACGCTTGCGATACCGCCTCTTGTGAAGTTTTCATCACAGGGGCACTATTTACATAGAATGCCGCACGAACAAAGCGTGATGGTGGTGAAATGTCACCCGGTAGACCAACAAAGTTAGAACCCACACCAAACGATTGTGCTTCTACACCATTAATTTTCTGCGGAGCACTGATACCCGGATGCAAATTAATGTAGTTGTTTAGGTTCGTTACTTGCCAGTTGTAGTCTGGCGAGTTGGTTAGCACTTTAGCGGTGTTCTTATGAATGTTGATTTTGCCGTGATCCATAATTTCGATAACAATGCTGTTGCCTTGCTTATCAGAAACACGCCAGTGTGCCGTTGGCGAAGGATTACCTTGCTCATCAAAATACACTGTTACAATCTTGATTTTGCTTAGTGCCGCTTCAACTTCTGCCACTGTTGAGTATTGGCTTAACATCCAGCGAACAAAGTCCATATCTGTGATGTTATTGGCAGTGTTTTTCGGATCGTATTTCGCAAGAGAGCCGTAACCACGGAAGTAGAACAGACCTGCTGTTAAACCTTTCTCGTTAATACCTTCCGCAATGAAGCGATCATCACTTACTGAAATACCAGCAAAACCGTATTTGCTCTTCCATGTTAGACCTTGCTTTTGATCTGGCATGGTAGCGGTGTAGCTATAATCGCGTGGAGACACAATTAGCTTACTGTTTAGATCGCTATGACCCCACTCGATAGTACGAGCTTGGATATGATCATTGCCTGTTGTACCCAGTGTAATACCCGTACATGCATTGGCTGCAGTGCTGAAGCAAGATGCGAACAACAGTGTTAATAAAGTCTTTTTCATAAATACGCCTGTGAATGTAAACGCATACAATAATATGAACCGATGATAGTACATTTTGGCAGATAAAAAACAATGTTTTTTCAGCTTTTATGTATAAAAAAACCCACAAAGCGTGGGTTTTTAATTATTTATTCAGTATAGACGGAAATATCTAAGGTTCGATTAAATCGCCCAGCCACCAGCGTAGAATACGACTAGCGCAATCGCAATTAATACTGTACCGATATTGAGCTTTTTCACTTCACCAGAGATAAGGCGACCCACCACTAGTGCAGCAAAGCCAAGCATGATACCTGTTACGATATTACAGGTAAGCACGATAAACACGGCGCACAATAGACCAGATAACGCATCAACAGAATCTTCCATATCTAGCTTGCTTACGTTACTTAGCATCAATAGACCAACATACATAAGTGCAGGTGCTGTTGCGTAAGCAGGGACTAGGTAGCTAAGCGGTGCTAAGAACAACATAAACAGGAACAATACGCCAACCGTTGTTGCGGTTAAGCCTGTTTTACCGCCAGCTGCTGTACCTGCTGCTGATTCAATATAAACTGCGGCTGGTGAGCCACCAACGAAACCTGCAAAGATGCTACTTACTGAGTCTGCGGTTAGGGCTTTACCACCACTGATGATATGACCACGCTCGTTAAGTAAGTTCGCTTGTCCTGCAACGGCGCGAATAGTACCTGTTGCATCGAAAATAGCAGTCATTACCAATGCCAGTACCGTTGGTAAAATCACTGGGTTTAATGCGCCCATGATATCCATTGAGCCCAGTAGCGATTCACCATCTTGACCGAATGTTGGCAGTGCGAAGAAACCGTGGAACGTCACTTTTGGATCGAAGATTAAGCCGATTATAGAAATGGCAATGATCACCAATAAAATGCCACCCGGTACACGACGCTTTTCTAAACCTAAAATTGCCGCTAGACCCAAAATCGACATGATCACAGGAAATGCAGTGAAATCACCAAACGCAACAGGTAAACCTTCGGCTGGGTTTTTGATCACAAGGCCAACACCGTTAGCTGCGATCAATAGTAAAAACAGACCAATACCAATGCCTGTACCGTGTGCAATGCCGTTTGGCATGTTCTTCATGATCCAAGTACGTACACCTGTTACGGTGATCACGGTAAACACTACACCCATTAAGAACACTGCGCCCAAGGCAACTGGAATGCTCACCCCTTGCCCTAATACAAGGCTAAATGCAGTAAAGGCCGTTAATGAAATCGCACAGCCAATGGCCATAGGTAAACGTGCCCATAAGCCCATTAATAATGAACCAAATGCTGCTACCAAACAGGTCGCAATAAAAACAGCGCCCTGATTAAACCCTGCCGCACCTAACATGCTTGGCACCACAATCACGGAATACACCATGGCTAAAAAGGTGGTTAAACCTGCAATCACTTCCTGTTTAACATTGCTACCACGAGCAGAAATTTCAAAGTAACGATCCAGTTTACTTTGAGGCTCAGAATGAGATGGGCGTTGATGTGTGCTGTCAGCAGACATGGTAAATTCCTATTTAATCTATGTAACGATGCTTTTTTCAGCTAAAAACGTCTGAGGCTATGCAACGCAAACGTTTTCCTTTTCATCAAAAATAAAAGGCTGATGTTTCCATCAACCTTATTTTTGCGCGGCGATCATACCTATAAACCCCTATCTTGCGCTACCGATAAATCATATTTCTTATTTAAAAACGTATGTTTCTTACAATCTCGACATAAAAACATACAAATTAAAGATAGCTCCTTGCGAAAACCATCACTACAAAATATGTGATATCGCTTGCAAAGGCACTTTTTTAGGTTCAAATGGGAGAAAACCTTTCTCTTTCTAGCTCAATTTGACCCGAAATTGGCAATTTTTTTCTTCGATATCGAGCGTATATTTGCCTCGTTTTCCATACCCTTATTAATAAAAGGGATAAAGGACAACACCTGCTTTCTATTTCTTCTTTTGGTCTTATTTTTTCTCCTGTTGGAGTGTAAAGGTGGTTGTGATGAGAACGGATCTTTGGCCTGCATTTATTAACGTGATCAAACGTGATGTGGTTCCTGCATTAGGTTGTACCGAACCTGTTTCTGTGGCGCTTGCCGCAGCTATCGCGATGGAGCAATTTCCATCACAAGATCGCACCATCACTCACATTGAAGTGAAAGTATCACCAAATCTAATGAAAAACGGCATGGGAGTAATGGTACCGGGCACTGGCATGGCAGGTTTAGCCATCGCAGCTGCAATTGGTGCCCTAGCAGGTAACAGCCAAGCACAATTAGAAGTATTAAAAGACATTACCGACAGCGATGTTGAACAAGCTAAATCGTTATTAAATGCCAACAAAGTAAGTGTTGGTGTGGCAGATGTCAGCAACATTCTTTATGCCCAAGTGAGTATCTACAGCCAAGATCACTGCGCTATGGTGACGATTGCTGATACTCATACCCAAGTATTAGCCATTGAGCTTGATGGCATTACGACGTTCCGAGCACAGCCGCAAACCAAGCAAGCTGACGACAACCATCACAATCCTTTTATTGATACGTGTGCGCAAGATGTATTTGATTTTGCCACCCAAGCACCGCTTGACGATATTGCGTTTATTGAACAAGCCTTCGAGCTTAACGATGCGCTATCGCATGAAGGGTTAAACAGCAAATACGGGTTAGAAATTGGCGCAACGTTCCAGCGCAATGTTGATCGTGGTTTACTCTCTGGCGGTCTATTAACGGATGTTTTACGCCGTACTGCTGCCGCTTCTGATGCGCGTATGGGCGGTGCAATGAAGCCTGCGATGAGTAACTCTGGCTCTGGTAACCAAGGTATTGCCGCGACCATGCCTGTGGTTGTGGTTGCTGATTTTATTAACGCTGATCGCGAACATTTAATTCGAGCCTTGATGCTGTCTCATCTAATGGCGATTTATATTAAGAGTCATCAAAACAAGTTATCGGCATTGTGCGGTGCAACCACGGCATCAATGGGTGCGGTATCAGGTATTACATGGCTATTAGGTGGTAACTTTGAACAGATCAGTGCCGCGATTTGTAGCATGATCGGTGATATTACGGGCATCATTTGTGATGGTGCAAAAGCAAGCTGTGCGATGAAAGTCTCTTCTGCAGCAGGCTCGGCGGTGAAATCGGCATTAATGGCATTAGATGGTATTCGAGTTACAGGCTGTGAAGGCATTGTGGCGGATGATGTTGATAGCACTATTCGTAACTTGTCAGCACTAGCGAATGGGGCGATGACCCATACTGATGTTCAAATCCTTGATATCATGGTTAATAAGTAATCATTCTTCACACCACCAGCGTTTGATAGCTCGCTGGTGGTACTTTCCTGCAATTAAATAGCTTTTCTTTTTTCTTCTGAAAAAGAGTAAGTTTTCCTCCTTGTTAGTTACTAAAAACAAAACAATCATTAAAAGCAGGAAATTACCTGTTCTATATCTTTTTAAGAGATATGTTATTACTTTTAGTTATTTAGGAAATATAACACCAGATCCATAATCCGATCATTCGCTGTCAGCATAACAATGATTATAAGCTGGGATATATGACTAAATCTGAAGTAGACACCACCCTCTCTGATAAAGAACGTCCTCTCTATCAACAAGCCAACATGACACCTCAACAATGGAAAGCTGCCACTAAGTTCGACAGTGTTGATATTGGTTGGATTGTAATGAGCATCGGTATGGCAATTGGCGCTGGGATTGTTTTTCTCCCTGTGCAAGTTGGCGTAATGGGCCTATGGGTCTTTTTGCTGTCTTCTGTCATTGGCTACCCTGCCATGTATTTGTTTCAGAAACTCTTTATCAATACTCTTGCTGAATCAAAAAAATGTACCGACTACCCTGGGGTGATCAGTGGTTATCTTGGTAAAAACTGGGGTATCGCCTTAGGCATTTTATATTTCATCATGCTAGTGATTTGGGTATTGGTGTACTCCCTTGCCATTACCAATGACAGTGCCTCTTATTTACATACCTTTGGGGTAACCGAGAGCCGTTTAAACCACAATATTTTCTATGGCTTAGCGTTGATCTGCTTGCTGAGTTACATCGGCTCGAAAAGTGAAAAGTTCCTATTTAAGATCTCAGGCTTTATGGCAGTTACCGTGATTGCTTTAGTCGCTGTGATGGGCGTACTGCTGATCCCACAATGGGATTTTGGCAACATTACCTCAATGGGAGACTGGGGCAAGATGATCAAAGATGCGATCATCACCTTACCATTTACCCTCACCTCGATTTTGTTTATTCAATCATTAAGCCCAATGGTGATTTCATACCGTTCACATGAAAAATCCATTGAAGTGGCGCGTTATAAAGCCTCACGTGCGATGACCATTGCCTTTAGTATTTTGTTTGTGGTGGTGTTCTTCTTTGCAGTGTCGTTTACCTTTGCTATCAGCCAAACGGAAGCCCAACATGCCATGAAAGAGAATATCTCGGCATTGGCAATGATTGCTCACTACTTCCCGGGTAGCTGGGCAACGATTGTGGGTATCGTGATCAACATCTTTGCGGTCGTGACGTCGTTCTTTGGGGTGTTCTTGGCGTTTAAAGAAGCGTGTAAAGGGCTGGCAATGAACATTCTTGAACGCAAGTATGCCCATGAAGAAATCAATACAGAGCTAGTAAATAAACTGACGACGGTATTTATTATTCTGATCGCATGGACGGCAGTGGCATTGAATCTACCGATCTTATCGTTCACTTCTATTTGTTCGCCAATCTTCGGCATCGTTGGCTGTTTGATCCCAGCATACTTGGTGTACAAGGTGCCAACATTGAACAAATACAAAGGCACAGCGACCTACTTGATCATTATTACTGGTATTTTACTCTGTATCTCACCATTGTTAGCTTTCCTTTAATGGTTCAAGTTAACTCTCTGACGTAAAAATCAGACATAAAAAAACGCCGTTGTACACAGCTTGAATAAGCTTGAGTACAACGGCGTTTTTATATCAACTTAGAGCTTAAGCAGGGGTCATTGCCACTTTCGCTTTCTTCGCCTTAATGCGTTTCTGAGCCAGTGCCACACCAGTTAACACCATGATGCCACCAATGTAATGGTAAGACTCTAATTGCTCGTTGAGCATTACACTCGCAATGCCTGCTGCCATAATTGGCAATAGGTTCATGAACATCGCTGTGCGATCGGCACCTAAACGTTCAATTGATAGCATCCATAACCAAGGCGCAATCACTGATGCAAGCAATGCAGCATAAGCGATCAGCGGTACAGCAGGTGCGGTGATTGCCATACGATCGCTACTAAGTAGTAGTGGCGTTAGCATGATGACCGCAAATAGACACTGCACGTATACCGATTTCCACGTCGAGAACGGCATTTTCCAACGCTTTAGTAGCACGCAGTATAGTGCATAAACTAACGCTGCGATCAGCATTAAGAAGTCACCTTGCTTGATACCTTGCGACACTAAACTTTCTACATGACCGTGACTTAGCATCAACACTAAACCACTCAGTGATAGCACTGCACCAACTAAGGCAAACGGTGATAAACGCTGCCCTAATAACGGTACGCTCAAGAACATGCTGATCAAAGGCACTAATGAAATGATCAGCGCAATATTCGTTGCCGTGGTTGTCGCTGCTGCGAAGTAACCTAACGATTGGTTTAGCACCATGCCTAATAAACCAAGGAATGCTAATTTCGCTAGATAAGGTTTAATCACCGCACGATCACGCCAAACAGATTTAGCAACAAAAGGAGTTAACATGACTAATGCGAAGAACCAGCGATAAAACGATATTGCGCCGGGATCAATGACACTGAATGCCATCTTGTTGACAATGGCGTTCCCTGCCCATATTGCAACGGTAATTAAGGGTAATAGATAGAACATTGTCTGCCTTTCTCAAATTATTCTAGTCCAGATACCTACATCTGAATCATTAACGAGGCTATTCTGTCACGTCTTTTAAGATACATATATCTCTGATCGGACATCATAACTCTTTTGTCGGACATATTAATCAGCACTGAAAGCAAGGCTATTTCAGCCATTCGAGCAGAACATGTTGAATTTCAGCGAGTAATGCTTTTTCCCAATATTCAGCGCAGAGAAAGGCAGCAAAAAGCCCAATGGATTAAATATCGCATTGGGCTTTCTTTATATATTTTTGAAAGACGCATTACGCTGTTTTCATCACAATCACCGCAGCGATCACCACTGCAATCCCGACCCAACCGATAGGCTTAAGTTTTTGCTTAAACAGTAGCGAGCCACCTATCGCCGTACCTAAAATACCAATCGCTCCCCATGACGCATACGCTACCGCTAAGTCGATCTCTTTCACCGCTTGCGCTAACAGGGTAAATGCCAACATGACTAGCACAATGGCAGTAATGCCCCAGCGTTTACGGCTAAAACCGTTTGATCGGGTTAATGCCATGTTCGCTAAAATATCGACAAACGCAGCAAGGACAACAAAACCAAATGATAATGTGAAAAATTGACTCATTTTATTGCCTCCTGTTGTTATGCCGACACGCTGGTGGGCGAATGACTTTTGTTATCGTTATGGCTTTCACCGAGTGTCACTAATACGATCCCGACGGTTGCCATCGCTAAACCAATCAGCTCTTGCGTATTTAACTGTGCATCAAACACAAACACTGAAACCATTGTAATAAGCGCAATACCTAGCCCTTCCCAAACCGCATAGGCCACACCAATAGCGATCTTTTTCGCTGCCAATGATAAGAAGAAATACGACACACAAATCAGTGCATACATCACCCAGTAACCCCAATTTCCCCCTTCACTGGAAATAAGGCTCATGGTACTGGTGCCCGCCACTTCTGCGGCAATGGCTAATAATAAGAATATCCGTGCTAACCACATGATTGACTCCGCTATGCTATTTTTTAGGTAGATAGCATCAAATTTCACGCATTCTCATAGTGAAAATACATAAAGTTAATGTATCTACTAGCAAGATTACCGCAGAGCACAAAAGCGCAATAGGTAATTGAGATATTCAAATTTGAATATCTCTTAGTGGGGAAATGAAACACAAATGATCAAAACATTTAACCGAAGGCAGCCTGTATCACCTGATGTAAATGTTGGTAAAGCGGATAATTACGATGGGTTTGAAGATAGCCACCTGAGACCACAAAATGACTGAAATTACGGTTCACCACAGGCATCGGATAGGCATATAATTCCGACATTAAATCGGCAGTACTTTCACTGGCAAACATGATCGCATTGGTTTCTAACAGCATTTGGCAAGCGACTCGTAAATTGAAGGTTTTGAGTAACACTTTTGGCTCATAACCCATGCGCTGATATTCAGATTCAACGGTACACAACGGCTTGTAAGCGGCAGGTGCTGGCAGCGAGACTAATGGTAATGACGCCACCGATGCCCAATCATTACTATCTAGCTGAAGTGTCGGGTGATCTTTTTTCGCCAAGATCACTCGCTTTTCCTTAAAGAGTGGCTGCATGTAAATGTCTTTCGCAATGTCCGTTTCTTGATCCAGAATGCAGTAATCGACTTTGCCTTCCAGCATGTCATCTTGGCTGACGCTATCCCAATTCGAAAATACCAATGACGCCTGTGGAAACGCTTTGTGACAGCAAGATAATAAGTGCTGACCGTGCTCATCCATCAAATAGGGATCAACCACAATCGAAATCGAGCCTTGATAAGTTTCTGGCTTAAATTCAGAGAACTCCAGTAACACTTTTTCTATTGGCGCTAAGATGTTGTCAAATTCATCAGCAAGACGGATCGCAAGGGGAGATGGCTCAACCCCGTGGGCTTTGCGCACAAACAACGGATCATTAAAGAACTGTTTAAGCCTCACCACGCCACGGCTTGCACTTGGCTGTGAGATCCCTAACTGCATCGCTGCCAATTTAATACTGCGATGTTCCACCACCGCTTTTAATAACCGTATTAAATTGAGATCCAATTCTTCTAACTGATGCGACATATGCTTTCTCACCGATAAAACGCCTTTACTGATAATAAAGCCTAAAACAAAACAAGATAGCCAGTTTAACGGCTATCTTGTTTAGATATGAGGGCAAATACGACGCAGAGATAAACTACAAAGCAGTATTAATCCGGACAAACGTTACGGGCGATCATAAACACTTCATCAGCGGAATAGAGCGATTTGATCGTCATTTCCACTTCTGCACCTAATAACTTCTGATAAATCTGTTGCGCAAAGTTATCAGCTCGAGTATTGACCATGATGTGCTTTAATTTACTGCCTTGCTCCGCTAATAACTGTTTCACTTGGGGTAGCGATTGGGTGATCAATTGGGTCGCTATTCCTTGGTTGTGATGACTAGGTAAAACGGCAAGCTGCTCTAACTCTAAAATCACTTCAGGGCGAAAGCCGCTTTTCTGTCCCCACACAATGTAACCCACCACTTCCCCATTAAGCTCTGCGACAAAATTTAAAAAACGTGGAGCAGCGTTAAAGTTACATTTGATCCACTCATAAGAGCGTTGCTGACGTACAAACGTCTGTTGATGCACCTGTGCTGTTTGCTGTAAATCAGCCTCTTCCATTAAACGAATAATCACATTATTTCCTTCTGTTATAACAACCACTCACAGGTGATAAATTACCAATCTTTCTTACAGCTATTCCAGCACTCATTAGCGACATGGGTAAAGTGAAATCTAAAGCGAGATAACCCATTACTGATAAAAACCAGACAAACAATAAAGCCTTAAAACCGCCCTATAAACAAAAAGGTATAGTTATGTTACATCTGGTTACGTTATAGCCATGCTATTACGTATACTAGATAAAAATAGCCCTTTAGAATGCGCGCCATTATCTCTTTTTATGGGCATAGCACACATGCGATTAACGCACTCTCTTCTGCTCGGTAGCTTAGCGTTAGCTTCTTCTTTCTCTTACGCTCAATCTTTTACTCTCCCTCTTTGGAAAGAAAAAGCGGAAGCTCTTGGCTATGAACTCCCAAAACCGATTGGTTTTAACTTAAGCTACATGGCGTTAGAGCAAAACATTGACGTGACGAGCATTGGCTTTAATGGTCTAGAACTGCCTTCTTTTGTGCGAAATATCGATATGCAAGCTGAACAAGGCTCACAAACCAGTGAAGTCGTTACCCTACGTGCTGATATGTGGTTATTTCCGTTTCTGAACCTGTATGTACTCGGTGGCAAGATGACGGGCACATCAGAGACCGCAGTAAACTACGATGTTGCAATTAAGCCTTTATTCCCAAATCGTCCAGATCACCACATTAAAGGTCGTATAGATAACTTCAAACTTGATCTTGATGGCTATTTATATGGTGGTGGTGTAGTGCTGGCGGGGGGATATAAGCAAATCTTTGGCTTAGTTGATATTAGCTATACCGAAACTGAGCTAACCGTCATCGACGGCAGTATATCAGCATGGGTGATCAGTCCTCGTATCGGTTACGACTTTTATCAACAAGGCGTACCACTACGAGTTTGGGGTGGCGCTATGTATCAAAACGTTGAGCAATCTTTATCAGGAAAACTCACCGATTTAGATTTACCCGCAGCATTACATCCTTTAGTGAAAGATGGCACTTTCCATATCGAGCAACAACTGTCGACACCTTGGAACCCAATCGTAGGTATGCAATATCAAGTCAGCCCAAGTTTGTACTTTTTGGCTGAAGCCGGCTTTGGCGATCGTACCAGTATTTTCACCTCCATTGATTTTCGTTTTTAGGTCAGAGATCAACCATGAAACCTTGGCAGCTTTCCCCGTTATTGATTGTTAGTAGCTTTTCTTACCTAGCCCATGCTGAAACAGCACAGTCCGGCTGGGTAGATCAACTGCTGGAAAAACTTGGCTCAAGTGAAACAATTGATACTTCAGAAGGTATTGATTGGGGAGTATTGCCAGGGCCGTTTGCTAACCCAGAACAAGGGGTAGGGTTTGGTATGGCGGCAGTAGGACTTTACTCACCTAACGACTGGACGCCAGAGACACCATATTCCACCTTGGCAATCAAATCCTACATCTCCTCAATAGGCTCTTATGGTTTAGGGGTTGAAAATCGCAGCTACTTAAAGCAAGACAAACTGCGCTTGATTGGGGATGCATGGATCAGCCATTCCCCCCAACATTACTGGGGAGTAGGAAAAGCTGCGGCGCAAAACGACAACAATAAACGTGAGTATAATGGTCAGATAATCAAACTTGCGCCAAAGGTGTCATACCAGTTTTTACCTCATCAATACGTGAGTTTAGGTTGGGACTATCAACATTATTCACAACAAACCTTAGAAAAGACAAATGGGGTTGGTGAGCACAAACTTTCAAATCAACAAAGCAGTGGTATAAGCATTGCGTTGGAATATGACAGCCGAGACTTTGAACCCAACCCATACCGTGGACAATTGTGGTTTGCGGAATGGGTCGATTACAAAACCGCATTAGGCTCTGATCAAAATTACACACGCCTGACCCTGAACTACCGCCAATATGTTCAACTTGATAGCAATAACATTCTGGCTTGGGATGTCTACGGGCAGCGAGTAGATGGTGATATTCCTTGGTATGGCTATGCTGAGATGGGTAACGATGAACGAATGCGTGGTTACTACACAGGGCAATACCGTGATCGTTATTTACTATCTGGACAAATAGAGTGGCGACATCGCTTTAATCATCGTCATGGTGTGGTGACTTGGCTAGGTGGCGGTAATATTGCAAATAAAAGTGAGCAGTTACTATCAAGTAAGTTCTTGCCTAGCTTTGGTGTAGGTTATCGTTTCGCTTTTAAGCCTCGGATCAATGTTCGTATTGATTATGCCCTTGGTAAAGACAGCTCAGGTTTTTATTTTCACATTAATGAAGCCTTTTAATGAAAATAACCTCTCCATTTTTTGCAGGATTTAGCCTCATTGCGCTACTCATGAGCCCTTATAGTCATGCTTTAGATGCGCCCGTTGGGGTGCGTCCTTGCTGTGCTTTTGGGCAAGATCTCAAAACAGAGTTGCTTGGGCTACCAGTGCCTTTTTTTACCGTTGAGAATATTGTTGATAAGAAAGGACTCGGCAAACACCGTTACAATGATGGCTCTCAGAACGTAATCACCAGTTTACTTGGACTAGGTGATGAAACTAACGGACTGATCTACACGACAAAAGGCGGATTTATTGATACCGCCCATGTCCGTGATACCGCTGATTTTACCTACTACTTATATCAGCAAATCCACCAGTATCTAGGTACAGATCATCGTATTATCCTACCTGCTGAATTACGTGCTCGCCATATTCGCCTTAAAGAAAGTAAGCAAACACTTACTGCGCAAGAAAGGCATGATTACAGCCTAACGCTTGCCGCATTACTTGCTTTTCGTTTAGCACAATGGCATGAAATCGCCCAATGGTTTGGCTATCAATCTATCATCGGCTTTCCTGAGTTGGTCTCCGCTTTTTCACCCGAAGATCTCTATTCCAATATGTTAGGTGCTATTACGGCTAAACAAGTGTTAACCCAACAACCTAAGTTGTCACCAGAAGGCTTTGCTCAAGCGATGACGACAGCATTTACCGCACAGTTACAACAATTAGGTAGTGTTTCAACTCAAGAAACTAAACACCAAATTCAGCAGCTAAATGGACGATGGTGGGATCACGAAGCTCGTTTACCTCAAAAATGGGTCGTGATGAAACGAGACTATCAGTTAGGCTTAACGTTACACCCTAATGGAGTGAAAGGCGGTACCCCACTGACGTTATCAAACCAATTAAGTAACGGCGATAGCAGCACTCAGTGGGCTGAATTGTATTTACACAAAGTTGGCAACGAACCAACCTTTAGCAAGCTACCACCAGCACTTAAAAATGTCATCGTTTGGCAGCCAACTCAGTTTCAACAACTTGCCGATTTTGCCCAGCAACAAGATAAGCAAGAGCGTGGTGAAAGTACCCAAGTGATCAAAGAGTAGAAAGTACTCACCTCTCTCGATAAGTAGAGAGGTGAGAAATACATCAGGCCTTTACAGCACGAATAAACAAGAAGTTAGGCTTAGTGGTTAAATACTGATACGTCTTTTCACAAATCGCTTTCGCTTCTTCCAACACCTCACCTTCGCTTAATGCTGCAATCACAAAACCGTGAGCGGTTAACGCATGAGTAATTTCCGCCAGGGAGCGACGATAAAACGCCACTTCGACAGGCTCGCCTACGGTGTCCCATGTTTCACGAATAAACTCACGTTCAAAGTAATTACCAGACAGTGAACATTCAAAATCAGCAAACGGATGATGGGTTGAGAAAACAAACTCTCCACCTTGCTTGAGTACTCGGTGCACTTCTTGGCAAAGTGCAGCTAAATCTTCAAGGTAGTGGATCATCAATGCACTGACGACTAAATCTGCACTTTGATCGGCAACAAAAGGTAATCCTTCTGCTACATTGTGCGAGTAAGCATTCACCTTATCCCCCAACTTGGTTTTCACTAATTCGATCATCTCAGCAGAATAATCAATACAGGTGACTTGCCCTGCTTGTTGTTGAACAAAGTAGTTAGCGTAAACCCCTGAGCCACAACCAAGATCGATAATATCTTTGCCTTTTACCTCACCAATTAGTTTTTTCATGGTAGGAAAGTCATACATGGCATTGTAGATGTTCGCTTGGATCACCTGATCGTACTTAACGGCATGTTTTGAATAAAGTTCTGACATTGGGTAATACTCTTTAATAAATAAAAGAACAAGGCTGTCACTTGGGTATATAAACAACAAAGCCGACTTTATCAGTCGGCTTTACAAAAACACATTCAATGATGGTAACAAACAATTACTGAGCCTGATCGGACTCTTTGTCACAAAACATCGTCGCAGCTAGGCGAGCCAAATTATACGCATCCACATAACCTGAATGCTGACGGCCTTCCCACTCAACACCGGCAATTTCCATCGCAGCACGTTGGCCTAAGCGCTTATTGGTGACATGACGCTGCAATTTAAATAAGGTGGCTAAGTTTAAATACTCTTTAAACGGCACCTTCAGATCTTTTGCTAAGCACTCTTTTTTCAAAATACGATCATCATGTCCCCATGCGGCATAAATTTTATGGCGACCACCAAATTTCTGCTCGATCGATTTTAAGATCACGGAAAGCGGTTTACCGTTCTTTTCTACAATTTCAGGCTTAATGCCAGTTAGCTCAGTACAAAACGGGGAGATTTCATCTTTGGCAGGCCTCACATAATGCTGTGCTCTGCGAACGATTTTTCCTGTGTTGAGATCCAGCTCAGCGACACCAATCTCGATGATTTCACCGGTTCTGGATGTGCGGCCATCATTCCAACAACACATTTCGAGGTCGAAACACACAATACGGTCAAAATTCATTACTTATCCAAGTATCACAGGTAAAACAGCCGATGATCATACCACTATGCGCCAATCTGTTCATCCGTTTAGCAGCAAGACTGTCTCATTCTTTTTATTTAACAAGACACTAAATATGAACCAGACTTATACCTATAAAGCTTTGCAAATACACAAGATATTTCAACAGGCTTAATTATCTATCCCAAAACAACACATACCGCTATTAAGTGACTTGGATCTGGCTTATTTTCACTATAAAGCTGAATCATTTCTTTGGCATGCATAGGAAGCATTACACTATGACCCAACAGCAAGCCTCATTATCCCCACTCAAGCGCGCTAATCCGTCTAATAGCGACGCTCTTATCCACTGTATCTATGACAGCAGCCATGAACTGATGCAGTTTATGTTTGGCGATAAAGCCACAGCCTTAGCGGTATTACAAAAACTCTATTCTCATTCTAGTGGCTTGTTTAGTTATCGCTTTGGTTGGACGTATTCACAACACAACGAAATCAAAGGCGCGGTGCTGGGTTATTCCCGCCACCAGCTCACACAACAAGAGTTAATGGGTGCTATCCAGCTATTAATAGCAATGCCACTAACATTAAAAGCTCATCTGCTCACAACCGTACGTAAAGCGCTAGAAGGCTATGTACCTTTACCCTCAGAGGGAGCGTTTTATATCAATAATATTGCAGTTTGTGAGTCCGCCCGTGGGCAAGGGATAGGTACGGCGATCCTTGATGCTCTTTGCCTGCAATTAAAACAGCAAGGTTACCGTTATATCGAATTAGATGTGACAGAGTGCAATCAAGGTGCTATTCGCTTCTATAACGATTACGGCTTTACCCAAGTATCACAATCAGGCTCTAAAGAACTCTATCAACAGCATGGCTTACCTATCTTGCTGAGAATGCGTTATGTCTTAGACGATAAAGCTCACGCAAGCCAGCAGCCAAGCTATATCAATGTCATCAAAGAAGTTTCAAGGCTTTACCCGATTGCGGTGGATGAGGTTTATATTCCAGGGACAATAGAGCAATTACAAACAATGTTAAACACCACCACTAAGCCTATATCTATTGGTGGTGGGCGTTATAGTATGGGTGGACAAATCGCCTATGAAGGTTCTTTGCATATTGATATGCGAGGTTTAAATCGCATTCTTGATCTTAATGTCGAAGCAAAAACGATCCGTGTTCAAGCAGGGACTCGTTGGCGAGATATACAAGTAGCAATTAAAGATGATGGGCTGGCAGTCAAGATCATGCAGACCTATGCTAATTTCACGGTCGGTGGCTCACTCAGCGTCAATTGTCATGGTCGCTATGTTGGTTTAGGACCTTTGGTGTTATCGGTTAATGAAATCCTACTGTTATTAGAAGATGGCACAGCCGTTGTTGCCTCTCCCACGAAGCACAGTGAGCTATTCTATGGTGCTATTGGTGGTTACGGTGCGATTGGGATCATTGTTGAAGTCGAGTTATCGCTCACCACAGATAGTCATATTGAGCGATTACATACCAAAATGCCGCTTTCTCAATATCCTGCTTTTTTTAATCGTAATATTAAAACCAACTCGGATGCTGTTTTTCATAACGCTGATATGCTGCCGCCTCATTTTGATAAGGTGCAAGCGATCACATGGGAAAGCACTGACAAGGCCGTTAATGCAGCCCCAAGAAAAGCCCGCAAGCTGTATTTAGCAGAGAAATATATGCTATGGACCATCACAGAAGCGCCCTTTGGTTACTGGCTGCGAGAATACATTTATGAGCCTTTGCTGTATTGGCGTAACAAGATCACAACTCGAAATGATGAAGCCAATTATGATGTGGCAGAGTTAGAACCGATCTCGCGAGAGAAAACCACCTACGTCTTACAAGAGTATTTTATTCCCGTCGCTAATATTGGAAAGTTTACTCCTGCCATGACAGAGATCTTAAAGCGTTATGCAGTAAACACAGTCAATATTTCAATTCGTCATGCTAAACAAGATCCGGGAACCCTGCTTGCTTGGGCAAGAGAAGAGGTATTTGCCTTTGTGCTTTACTACAAACAAGGGGCAAGCCCTGCCGATCAAACCCGTGTTGCAATTTGGACTCGAGAGCTTATCGAAGCCGCTATTCATGCTGGTGGTTGTTATTATCTGCCTTATCAGCCCCATGCTCGGTTTGATCAGTTTCATCGTGCCTACCCTAATGCAACTGCACTGTTTACATTAAAAGAGAAATGGGATCCCAACTATCGCTTTCGCCATTGCCTATGGGAGAAATACTACCGCCAGAGTGACGATCTGCGATTATTTAGCCCAGACGAGATTAATCAGTCTGAATTTCGTCAAGTCTATAACACGATTTCAGGCCGAGATAATTTCTATCTGTTTTTGCAAAACATCTATCACTTATATCCAGAGCATCAATTCCACCAGCTGATCCTCGATACATGTCAGCAATTTAATAACGATGAAGCTATCTATGAAGAGCTTCAATATGCGCTAGTTGATATTAAACCAGCACTGGGCGATATACGTTATGCGCTACCCGCTTTAGCGAAGCAAAAACGGGAAATGATCAAACAAACCCAAGTGATATTACCAGCTAAGCATCATCTTGAAGGGTATTTAGAAATCGGCTCGACAGGGCGTTATGTTCATGGATTGAAAAAAGCACTGAAGCTCTCTGGCAAGGTATTTATCTCTAATGACGTCATGCCCGATCACTCACTAGCAGAGATCGCAGAGCGTGGCAGTATTAAACCTGTTGGTGAGTTTTTCGCTCTCAATAATTATGATCCTATCCCTGACAATATCATTGCAGATAATAGTTTAGATCTGATCACCTGCTACATCGGGCTTCATCACTGCCCGCCAGATAAACTCGACGGTTATATTGCTTCTATTTGTCGAGTACTTAAACCCGATGGTTATTTTATCTTACGAGATCACGATGCGGAAACAACACAGCAACGCACGTTTTGTTCGTTAGTGCATACCGTGTTTAATGCTGGGATCAATGTCAGCTGGCTAGACAATCAAGCAGAATTAAGAAACTTTCAAAGTATTGATTATTGGATAGCTGCATTAGAAAAACACGGGCTTTGTAATAGCAAACAGTATTTATTGCAAGATCACGACCCGTCACTTAATACGTTAATGTGTTTTAACAAAACATTCAAAGGAAGGTAGATAGAGTAAAAAGCAGCAACATTTCCACTCTATTTTAGATAATCCAAACGTAAAAAAGCCCGCAATTGCTTGCGGGCTTTTTTATTTGGCTCCTCCTGCTGGACTTGAACCAGCGACATACGGATTAACAGTCCGCCGTTCTACCGACTGAACTAAGGAGGAATTGTCATGGTGGTGGGGGAAGGATTCGAACCTTCGAAGGCAGTGCCGGCAGATTTACAATCTGCTCCCTTTGGCCACTCGGGAACCCCACCGAAATAATGGTGCCGACTACCGGAGTCGAACTGGTGACCTACTGATTACAAGTCAGTTGCTCTACCTACTGAGCTAAGTCGGCACATAATTTCGTGTCTTTAACGTTACCGTTAAAGCTAAATGTTGGCGGAGCGGACGGGACTCGAACCCGCGACCCCCGGCGTGACAGGCCGGTATTCTAACCAACTGAACTACCGCTCCAATTCTTTATGAAACCCGATTTTATCGAATCTCTAGAATATGGCGGAGAGATAGGGATTTGAACCCTAGATACGCTATTAACGTATGCCGGTTTTCAAGACCGGTGCTTTCAACCACTCAGCCATCTCTCCGTAAGTGCGGCGAATATTACCGACACATTGAAAAGCTGTAAAGCCTAAATTTGCAAAAAAACGATCGCTCGATTAACAAATATGCAGTTTGTTAGTAATTATTGCAAAGCTGATATTTATTAAGCGGTTAGAGAGACTTTAAATAGTATAAATAATACAAATTAAGGCATGCTATCTACATTATAAAGCCAAGAAAGATGAATAAACGGATAGGTGAATTTCAGATATAAAAAAGCCCGCAATTGCTTGCGGGCTTTTCTATTTGGCTCCTCCTGCTGGACTTGAACCAGCGACATACGGATTAACAGTCCGCCGTTCTACCGACTGAACTAAGGAGGAATTGTCATGGTGGTGGGGGAAGGATTCGAACCTTCGAAGGCAGTGCCGGCAGATTTACAATCTGCTCCCTTTGGCCACTCGGGAACCCCACCGAAATAATGGTGCCGACTACCGGAGTCGAACTGGTGACCTACTGATTACAAGTCAGTTGCTCTACCTACTGAGCTAAGTCGGCACATAATTTCGTGTCTTTAACGTTACCGTTAAAGCTAAATGTTGGCGGAGCGGACGGGACTCGAACCCGCGACCCCCGGCGTGACAGGCCGGTATTCTAACCAACTGAACTACCGCTCCAATTCTTTATGAAACCCGATTTTATCGAATCTCTAGAATATGGCGGAGAGATAGGGATTTGAACCCTAGATACGCTATTAACGTATGCCGGTTTTCAAGACCGGTGCTTTCAACCACTCAGCCATCTCTCCGTAAGTGCGGCGAATATTACCGACACATTGAAAAGCTGTAAAGCCTAAATTTGCAAAAAAACGATCGCTAGACTAACAAATGATCAGAGTGTTTATCTCTTTAACATGTTAGCGATAATTTACACATTATCGCACGCCATAAGAAAGCTCTAAGCAGTCATAGTGACTGATTCACCACATATGGATTAAAGCTTGCATATACTGAAAATAAGTGAGGTCAACGATATTACGTTAACAATCACAAGGATGTTATATGCCAAAACCAATCATCACTGTACTACTACTCTTATGCTGCACTAGCTGCGTGGTAATGTATCCTGCAAAATGGGAAGCAATTACCGTTATAGATGAATTAACTGGTGAGCAAACCTGTCGAGTTCGTGCCTTATCGCCAATGCAAACCCATAGCAGTTTCTATCCTATTATCGATATGGCTAATGATGAAGTTCGCGTAGGGATGCACAGCCCTGATGAAAACCCGCTGCCTGTGGGCGATATTCAATTACAAGTAGATAACCATTATCGTTTTTTGATCAAGCAAACCGATATGCCTTATTACTTACAACAGCAAGTCGACATCACTCCGAGAATATTGGCAGGATATGGCCCTTATTTAAATAACAGTAAACGGGCGCAGCGAGATCAGCTTCAACTCAGTTTTAGTACCGCTACCGCAAAGGCATTAAACACCACATCGCCCTACACTGTTGCTACGGGTAATATTGCTAAGCATCTCTTTAACCTGATGCTGACAGGTGATTTTTTAGAATATAAAGTCTTCGCAACAACACAGCACGGCGCGACATCTGGGCGCTATCCTTTAGATGCTAATTTTCTTAAATCACTACAGCTGTGTGGGATCAGTTGGCATCAATAGCCGATCCACATCTAGCCGATCTGATAAAAAACTGCGTATACTGCAACTTATCCTAGCGCAATACAGTCACGGCTTATGAAGAACGTCTACCAACCTTTATTTGATGATAATAATCCACCCAGTGAGATTTTCTTTGGTCATACGATTTTCTTACCTAATACCGGAACAGAAAAGCACCGTCATCCTTGGGGACAACTGCAGCTGATCAGTGGCGGTATCATTGAACTGGAAGCCGAAAACAAACATTTTCTTGCACCACCTCAATATGCGTTATGGGTACCGCCAGAAGTTGAGCACCAAAGTTATATACGCCGTAGCTTAAATTACTGCTCGATGAACATCACCAAGCCGCTTGCTAATGCATTACCCCACTATTCTTGCTTATTAGAAGTCAGTCCTTTGATGCAAGCGATGGTGCAGGATCTGCGTGAACGACGCATCGTTAATCCAGAAACACCACAAGATAAGCGTTTAGTGAAAGTCCTGTTTGATCAAGTCTTAATGAGTAAGGAGCATGAGCAATATCTACCGACCACGGATGATAAGCTGCTGCAATCGATGTTGATTGAGCTAGAGAAGAACCCGACCAATAATCGCAGCTTGGCACAATGGGCAAAGCAGCTGCATACCACTGAACGTACACTGGCTCGGCACTTTAAAGATAAATTAGGCATGAGTTTTACTGAGTGGCGACAACGACGAAAGTTTATTTACTCGTTGCATCTATTACGCAGTGGATTATCAGTAAAAGAAATTGCGCTGACACTGGGCTATCATCAAGCCTCACCTTTTATCACCGCATTTAAAAAACAATCTGGCAGTACGCCTGAACAATATCGCCAACGTTTAGGCGATGAGGCTATGCCACCGAAACTATAAACGTTATTTATTCCAGCCTAGAAATAACAACTTACTTAATAAACTCACGCTTGTACTGCATTCACCATCATAAACATAGTCTGACTGAAAATCAGCAGTGCGGTTTTCAGCTAAGCTTTTAACATATTGTTTATTATCAACAATCACAATTTTAGTAAAGCCACGAGAGTATGGTGACACATCATGCTTTAAAAATTGCAGTGCTCTTTTAGGATCTCGAGTGGTGGTAATAATATCTGGATGGCGTGATAGACCATGAGTGATTTTAAGCTTGAAAAAAGCCATGTTCAGTTATCCATAACAATAATTTTAACCATGGTAGGCAGCTCATATAGCAGGTGCAATCAATAACATTGTGCCATTTATTCCCTGTTACACTTCATTACTGCCTTGCATGGTTTCAACATGTTTTGATACAGCTGTTTTTAAGATGTTAAACCGACAGCCACCAGCGTTCGACAAAAAAGCCTCGCTATGAAGCGAGGCTTTGATTTGGTCTTTGTTGTCGTTAAGAACGATTTGGATCTAATGGGAACGCATCCTGCAGATCTGGCACTTGATCATTATCATCATCCTCGTCTTCAAAATCAGGTTTCTGATCGTTATCTGAATCCGTTAAATAAGTACGAGTGATAATTTCATAGGAGACACCGCCCACTTCATCTTGGGTTCCCGTCGAGCTTTCAAGCTGCATCACATCAATGTGGTAAAGTGCACTTTCTCTATCTGTGATCGGCATAGGATCAGCGATAAAGCGAAGTTTCACATTACCTTCATTAATATTTGAACCTGCGTTTGATGATGCATACAAATCACGGATCACATATGGGATTTGAGTTATGTGTTCCCATTGATCTTGCCCTGTAAACTCAACAAGATTAATCAAGATCTGCCCACCATCAGCAAGATATTTCTGCTGCGCTTGAGTCCCTATTTGTAGGGTGATCTTATTACTTAGATCAACACTACCTCTTGCGATCACAGAAACATCAATTTGATAGTTAAGTAGGAGATCAACAACATTCATGTTTCGCCATGCGATATTATTGTTATAACGGGTGTTATAGTTAATATCGGTAGTTTCAGGGTTGGTCATCGGATCTTGTGGATTCACCAAACGCGCCACTAAACAGTAATGTCCTGTTGATGGCGGCTCCCAAGCCACGGTTGCAAAAGCATCAGCCCCGACAGCAAGACTCGCTACCGTATCTGTACCCGCAAGCGTCCAATCAGCTGGCCAAGTTAACCCTGTAGATGCATGTGCCCAATACACTTCAACCGTAGTATTAAATGCCGTAGCTGCACCGCGATTTTTCACATTGACGTAAATTTCATTTTTCTGACCAAATTCAGGATTCTGATGTGGGCCAGGACTGCCAACGATGACGCGATTCCAAATTGCTTTACTGCGCCACATGGATTTACCAACCATATTGGCATCAGGCTCATTTCCTGTATCTGGTGCTGTACCAAAGTAATCATAATGGGTATCTTCAACCCATACATCAGCAGTATCATCACACGAATTTGGAATACCGAATCCATTGGTCACATTTAGGCTATTATTGCTTGGTGATATTGCATCTGTCCCCAAACCAAAGTCAGCAAATGTTTCCCAGATCAAACACACATCTTCACCAGAGTAATTGTCAATCGCGGCTTGGATAATACCGTCACGGGCATCAATAAAGCTTGGCGAACAAATAGTGTTTTTGAGCCCTTCCGTCACATACAACATCGCACGTTGATTACCTTTACCACCAGTGTAGTTGTAAAGATCGGCATCAAAACCATGTTTTGTTACTAGCGCCCAATACACTTCCCAAACCGCTTGAGTCCAGACCGAACCAATACCGTGTGGCACTGACATCCCGGACGCAATGCTCTCGTAGGTATACGTGTTTATAGCAGGATCGGTACTGTATTGTTGTGGACGAATACCCGCACCTGTGATCGGTTGCCCTAATACGTAAGTCCCGATACCACGAGGATCAGTGCCAGCCATACCCGCAGGTTGGGTCATCATGAGCGCATACAGATCACTGATCCCCTCTGATGGGCGTTGATAATTACTTAAGCAATTAATGTTTGCGGGACCACCGACTAAACGATTAGAAATACCGTGAGCATACTCATGGACAATAATGGCGTTATCAAAATCACCATCGCGTTGAGGTGTGGTGTACGACCAAAGGTACATCTGCATACGCGGACGAGTACCATCAGCAGGCGTCCAGAAGTTGGCATTATTCATCCCACCACCATCTTGCGCTTCTGCTCGCACATCATCGCCACCTAAACCCGGTGCACCATATTGGTTAACTTGGAAGTTGCCCGATGCCTGATCGAAACCATAAAGATAAGTAATATCATGAATAATATTATTCCAATGGAATAAATTTGCGGTTGCCGCTTCACTGCTATCAGCTGGTGGCAGTGCAAAATCCAGTGGGAATAAACAGTTAAGCCCAGCCATACAATCGGGTTCTAATCCCGTTGGTGAGCCAGAATTATCTGAATCGTTATACGCATGAACATTGTTACCACGCATAATGGTATGCTCAGCGCCTAATGTAGCATTGAGATCATGCCAGCCCCATGGTGAACCAGGGCTTGCAGCCGGATTGTTTTCCACTTGGCGTGTATTGATCGGTGCAGCATGGTTTGGTGACTCAACCGGGTATGGGAACACCTCGTAGCTGTCTTCATCAACTTGATCAAAATACGCAAGCAATGCACCGCTGTTCGCATCCACCAGCATTTGGTAAACGTGACGTTGATCATGCGTAAACAGCACAAATGACCACGCTAAACGCAGTTCATCATTTTTCACTGGTACATAAACCAACTTAGCTTCCACTTTTTCGCTGGATGCACTAGCAGCATCAATCACCGTCGGTTGTTCATCGTCAGCCAGATTTTCACTTTCAACCACAGGCTGATGACGCACTTTTATCCCAACTCGCTCTGCTGCGCTGATCACCGCTTGAGCAACGGTGACTGTTGGAGGATGTTTATCAACCACCACCAGATCAACATTTGGCGAGAAGGTATTATTCACACTTAAAATGCGTCCATCACGGTTCACATTAACCTGTAGTAAAGCATTAAATACATCGCGTCCATGCAGTTTTTGTTGAAGATAAAAACGTGTCGCTCCAGTTGCCGCCGTTTCATATACTTGCTGTTCAACGTTGGCAATATCAGTCGATGATAGATTTAATAACTCTTTATTTGCATTAAGATAATCCATCACAACCTGTTCAATGGACTGACTTGGATCGGCATCGGTTAGATAGCCCGTTTGGTTATAAATAACCCGAGCAACACCTGTATTTTTCTCAAAATCAATCTTAACCGGTGGGATCCTTACCATCATGTCATTGGCAAGGGTAATTTGTTGTGTCGTTGGCTCAACAAGCACATTTTGAGTCATCGTAACACGTGTATCATAGTTAAATGGCTCCACCGTATCTGCTGGTGGTGACTCCTGTGTCATTAAATAGAGATCAACATTATTAATACTCAAAGGATTGGCTGTTACCGCTTTTTGGGCAATATAACCAATCGCTTTCGCGGTAATATCATGATCACCGACCGATGCACTAAAGACGACAGCACCATCGGTTGTAAATGGATCAGAGCCCGTTACCCCTACTGGGGTCGTTGCATTATCAAGGAAGACTTGCGCATCTTTGACAGGGTTACCATTAACATCGTAAACATTCACTACAAAGTACGCATTTAATGCCGTAACAATATCGACTGTCGTATCATTAAAAGTCACCTGACAGCCAACCATTTTATCATTGTGCTCTAAATGGAAACTCTCTGATGTACAAGTTGCAAACGCGATATTTGGATTATCAACAACATCAAAGAATTTCAATGTCATAAATAAACCATGCGTTTGTGACTGCTGAAAATTTAAATTCACTGGCACAACCCCAACATAGCTATCAGGATCATCAGTAACAGGTGTAAAGGTGATCATGCCATCAAACAAGATCATATTATCGGGATCTAACAGTTTAATTTCTGTTTGCAGATCGGCTAATTGACTCACATGAGTAATAATGGAGCTTGGAATTTTCACCATTATTTCAGTGCTATCTCCCTGCTCATTAAATGAAATAACTGTCACACCCATTAATGGCACAACATCATAATTCACTTCAGCCGTATTTTGATCAATATTCAAAGTCTGATTTGGGATCTCTAAATGCCCCACTTTTTCAGTATCATCATAAAAATTAATATTAACTAAATAGCTACCATACTGAATATTAAAAAACAGATCTGACTGAGAGGTGTTTTTATTAATCAAGAACTTCATCTCTTGATTATTATCGAGCCCTATCCCTACTACTGGTGAACCTAAGCCTAATAAGTTCAGTTCATTAGGATCGACTCTAAAATACAGTTTAGCCATTTCAGGATTGACGGAAACATCGGTGTCCACCTTACCAAGCACAGGGTGCAAGTTCATCGCAACAGGTGAGTTACCATCGACAATATCAACGTTAGCTTCACCATGGTATTTCTGACCATCATGAACAATATCTAGCACTAGATCATAATTGCCAGGCTCTAAACCAATCGTAGTTTCTGAGCTCACTGTAAAGGTATTAAGATCTAAAGACGCTTTCCAATCAAACTGTTCTGTCGTATTGGTTGCAGTATTGGTGGCTTGTAAAATACCTTCAAGCAAAATAGGCGTCGCGGTATTTTTACCAACGTTGCCACTGTTTGCCACCGGTATCGCCATTCGAAATGCACTAAACTCAGGCGTAAAATCAACGGTGACGGCATCACTCGGCGGCTCCGTTGTTTGTGGTTCTCCACCACCGCCACCTCCACAGCTAACAATGCTGATTAACATTGCTAACCAGATAAATATCCGAATTATTTTCATGGTTCGCCTCTATATACTCAATATATTATTATTCAATTGATAGGGATATAAATTGACTTTGTGAGTATAGAAACGGTGATTTATTTATTTGTCTTGTTTAAAAGAAATAATATTCTTATCAAATAAGTCCTAATTATTTATTCTTAATCAAATAAAAAACCAAAATAAATAAAACTTTTTTAGATAAAAAAAAGCGAGCATAAAGCTCGCTAAAAAGTTATTCGACACAGAATGTTATTAATATTCAATATCCTTACTGAAACTATTAATAACCTGTACGAAAAGACAAAGGTTATATCGCAAATGATTTTGTCATAACCTCAGATATATTTGTCATGGAAATGCAAATATCGATAACATCACCAGAATGTATTAAAAAAACGGAACCAATGTTTCGCTTTTTACTTAATTTCTATTACCAACGCCCACCCAGCGATAAGTAAAATGAGTTCTGTCCACCTTCCGCTAAACCGTAACTGAGGTATACAGGCCCTAAAATAGAATCCACCGCAACATAGACGCTACCCGCAGTGACAGCACTATCCCAAGACACTTCAGAGGATTTATCCCACACTCCGCCGTGCTCTAATGAACCACCAACATAGACAGGCAGTTTAAATGCACCAAAATTGTTATCTAATAAGCGATAGCGATATACCATGCTAGTAAATGCGCTGTAACGACCATTTAATTCATAGCGGTGATAACCGGACAGATTAAACAAGCCCCCTAACGCTTGTGCATAAATCGGTAACATTTCATCAGAATCTGATCCAGCTACTTTAGCTGTCAACGCAACGGTATGGCGTTCATAGCTCAACGGTTTTTTGAACGACAGATCATAAAAGACAGTTTCGCCATCCACTTTGCCACGGTTATGGAATTCACTACGAGTATGGTTATATCCTACTTTTGCATTGGCATATAGACCCGATGATGGGAAGAAGAAATTGTCTAAATCATCGTACGTCATGTTCATATAAGGGCCATGTAAGAAATAGTTTTCTTGCGTATCAGCAGCTTGAACGGAAATTTTACCTTTTTGAACACTATAGCCAAGTTTCACTTCAGCAGACGATTTTAAATTCCAACCCAGCTCTGCAAATCCTTCAACATGGCTATATTCCGCTTCAATATTGAAAAGCTCTGCAGGCCCTTTATCTTGGTTATCAAAAGTAAAGCGAGAGAATTTACGCACTTCATTACTGATCCCACCACCAAATGCGGTAAAGTATTTCTGCTCATAATCTAATGGGAAATAAAACGCAGTATTAAGGTTTTTCCAACTGCCCAAGGTAAACTCAGTTAACCACTCACCGCCTTTATCCGTTAGATCGGTATAAATATACTGTGCCCCAAAAGAGAAATTAGAACGATTAACGAAATCATCTTCAAAGGCAAGAGTGAAGTTCAGATAGCCCGGCCCCCATGATTTCTCATTAATGTCCATATGCAGAACATTTTTGCCATCTTCTTGCTCTATTTGATAGGTAATACGACCATAAATATCTTCACTTTGTAGTCGCTTCACTCCTTGCTCTAATTCTTCATTAGAGATCACGCGTCCCGTTTTAAGCTTTAATTGTGCCAATAAGGTTCTATCAGGTAAGCGCGTATTATTTTTGATTTTTATATCATCGATATAATAAGCCGTAGCAGAAGATAATTGACTGCGACGACTTTGTTTTTCTTTGGTATAAGCTTGATAGTCTTGCTCTGACAATTGATAACGACGTAATTTAGGTAAGGCCAATTCCGCTATTTTTTTCCCTGCCAGATACGCTTTTTTCATTTGATCAAAATCAGCTGCCGTCATGAAGGTGACATCCGGCTGAAGATAAACATCACGCTGATCCATCAATGCTTTTTGAGCATCCGCACTGGCATTGGTCATGAACGTTGTAAGCTGAGCGACAATATTCAACGCACTATTAAGCTCTTTACTTGGCATTAAATTATCGCGTAAATCGACAGCAATAATGACATCAGCACCAAGCGCTTGTGCAACATTGACTGGCATGTTGTTGACGACACCACCGTCGACCAATAACTTGCCGTCAAGATGAACGGGTTTTAATGCGCCAGGAACAGTCATCGACGCTTGCATCGCTGTCGCTAAATGACCGGAGCTTAGAATGACTGGCGTTACTGAGGCGATATCTGTTGCAACGCTACGATAAGGGATCGCAAGTTGATCGAAAGAAGTGAGTGACGGTAAATTATCAGTGACTTCACGTAAGATTTTGGCAAAACCTTGGCCCTGAAAAGCACCAGGTCTTGATTTAAACTCTCCGTTGAGATCAAGACCAATATCGGTATGTAATTGATATGTATCACTTTGCTGTTTACGACGTAACGTAAGATCATTTCGTTCAGCACGATCGAGATAACCATCTTGCCATTCCACATTGAACGTACGACGCTTAACTTCTTTGGCCGTTAAGCCCATTGCATACATACCGCCAACATAAGCCCCCATACTGGTACCTGTGACAATATCAACAGGAATACGGTTTTTCTCAAGCACCTCCAGCACACCAATATGTGCGGCGCCTTTGGCTCCACCGCCACTTAAAACTAAACCAATACGTTGACGATCGACATGAGGACGATCGGCATTATCAGCATAAACACTTAACGACTGAACAGTTAACGTAAAACAAAATAGCGTTTTAATTAATTTATGCTTCAACACACCCATCTTCCCACTATCAATCCTTCGCCAGTGTGATGTTTTACACACGTAAACAACGTATAAAGAAAACATTCACAAAAGTTATTAGTACCCTAGATAAGATACACTAACTTCGACTTGTTCCGTTAAATAAATGAAAAAAAGAGCGTTATTTCTACGCTCTTTTTTGAAAGTTTATATAAAGTTAAATGCCTTTGGCGACATCGTCGAGAGCTTTTAGTACCTGCTCATTAATATGGCCTTCATGGACTAACTGACACACTTTACGCCGCACAGCGAGTCCCGAAATTAAACGCTCAATCGATAAATGACGTTCATCTTGACGACTGTTGTAGAGCTCGACCGTTTTACTAAGCGTTTCGTAACTGACTTTCTCGCCAGCAACATAAAGCCAATCAAGCTTCTCTAAATACCCCTGACACTCTTCTGTAATTGCAGATGAAGAATGTCCAGTCATCGCCGATAAGGCTGTTATACTGCGTTGTAGCGCCTCTGGAGAGGTATATTTAGATAAGATTATCGTTAATTCATCAGCATTGATTTCTACCAAGTGCTTTCGCAGCTTAATACGACGTCCTAAACGCCCTTTTGGTCGTGCTGGCTTTCGCTGGATCGGCTCAAACTCACCATCAATGATAGCTGACAGTTGCTCTAACTCTTGCTTAGGTAAAATCTCATTACGCAACGGGTTTGGCATGGTTGGTGCCATGGTGCGTTTACCTTCATTGTAAGTTTTTGCACGAGAGAAACGGATCACTTCATCAGCGTCACACTTAATATCAATACGATAATCGGTATAGCGTTTGTCTAGATCCTCGGCACTGATCGTAAGATGATATCCCCATAAATTAACCGCAAAGATGCTGTCTGTGACCTTTCCTTCAGCTAATTTCTTCAGTTCTCGGATCAAATCAGAAGAAAAACGACGCCATTCAATATTCCTGGCAAGCTTTTGATTTAACTCACTTAACAGCATCGAGTCATTGACCCGACGAGACATACGACTACGGAAAAATGTATACAATTGGAACACCAATGTATGCTGACGTAAGATCTCTGGCGGAAATAGGAAAAAATAATCGCGCGTTAGCAGCTCATCAAAAAACGAGGGTTCCCATACTAAAATATACAGGTTCGGCTTGATCCTGATCTCACCATCTTCCCCTTCTTGTGGCGCTTCTTCAGAGGCTGTGATCGTACGAGCAATAAAACGGAAACGATCACTTTTAAATCCTTCCGGCATATTTTCACTTAACCAACGCCCCGTTAATTCGTGTAACTGAAAGTCAGTAAATTCAATACGATCAATACTTTCACGAATTGAATCACGTGCAGGACCGCTGTCTTTCTTGCCACGTAACGCCAAAATATCAGTGATATAAACAGGGGTTTTATTCACCATTGAGCGCGCTTGGATCTCATAATCCGCAATATGGTGATCGTGATATTGCACCGTCAGCGTGAATAAGGCGAAAAGTGTCATCAGATCGTCAACAGTCATGATCGACTTAGATGATCGTGTTTCGATGATAGCTTTGGTACCACTGATCGCGACCATTGATTTTTGATAACTTTTTTTGGTTCGTGGCGGAGCTAATGCTTGATCAATGATCCCTGCCCAACTGGTCGGTGAAACTACAATTTGATCCGCTTCATCAGGCATCGTCGGTGGTGTACCTAAGCCATGCTCAGTCAATAAACGACGATTAACGTGATTTTGCGCTAAAGCTTTTGAACGTTTTTGTTTTTCTTTCTCTTTGAACTGATCTGATTGCAAACTGCCTGTGCCGAGTTGAGAGATCAGCAATGCTGGATTGATGAAATGGTGTAGCATGGTTTTACCAGCTAATCCTTCTTCAAATCTCACTGGCTGTTGATTAAATAAACCAACATTTACCGCAGCACGTAAGCGTTGTTGGATCGCAGCACGGGTTAATTGCCCTTCTGTCGCTTCAACAAGTTCAGTTGTTGAAACCAAACCATCTTGGCTTGATAGTCCACGTAACGAAATAATATTGAGTAATTCAATAATACTTTTAGTGACACCTTTAAAGTGTTGATACTGAGGAAGCCAGTCAACCAAGCTTGCTGGGATCGCAAATAAATGGCCATCTTTGTGTGATCGTGGTGCTTCGATCAATATCTTTTCAACGGGGGTATTGTCACTATTACGGGGTGGTTTCATCTGTCATTGACCGTAGATCCATCATCTTTCCGCAAAGATTAATAGAAAAAGATCAAGAAATAAAGTTTTTTGTTTAAAGATTTTTAATACTGATCTTTATGTTTATTTCTGATCTTATTGATTAAGTGATCTTATGATCTGATTTGAAAACGGTCTTTAACTTATTGTTTTAAAAAATGATTGTAAAACACAGTTATGGAACAATGATCAACGCATTATCGGAAACGTGATCATAACAAGCCTGAAAACATGATCATCATAGCATTGGAAAGATGATCATCATGAATGTGAAACGATGATCATCACAAGTTTGAAAGCATGATCATGATTCTTTCAATGGTTATGTACAGAGTTATCCACAGGGTTCGTTTTTTGAAGCTCAATTTTATCGTAGTAAGTGGTCAAATGAGGCTTATTTGGTCTGGAAAGATGATCAAGTGTTTGTATTTGTAGTGCTGATTTATGATGGTTGCTGGTTTTATAACCGATATCATTCTTTGTTGTGATTCGGCTTTGTTGGCATTGAATTGAAAATACACTTATTGATACGGTCATATTACATTGAGTTCTGGGCCTATTATTACGGAAAAATGATCAAGTCGGTGTTGGTGTATTTCAATTTACCGTTATTTTTGTTGTTGAATAATAAATATGCCTATTCTAATGATGAATTTTGTCAGTTAAACCCTTATTGAATCTACATTCTCCGTAAATTATCTCCTATTTATCATGCTTCCGTATTTTCATTCGATTGGACTGAAATTTACTTATTTATCTTGATCATTTTTCCAAGCCCCCTCGATCTTTTGACCCTGTAAATGCAGTGAGCTGATGCGATGCAATTATCTTGATCATCGTTTCATGATCAAGACAATTTCGACGGAACAATGATCAAGTGTGTTAATGATCAAATTTGTTTTGGTGCGCTTCTATCTCCTTAAAATCGACTGATTTCAGCTAGAGATTTGGTTTTAGTGTTGAAATGGCTATGAAATTAAGCAATTTCATCATATCTTTAATTATGCTGTGTTTTTATCCATTTTTCAGAGGTGTTGAAATTGAAAATACATGCTCCGTAAATTAGCCAATATTTCTCATTCTTCTGGCTAATTCCAATTTACATTGTAAAGAAGTGACGCTGTAACACTTTAAATCTGTCGTGATTTAAAGGTCATTAATCATTAAAAAATGACAACCTATCTGCATTATTTCCTCTAAATATTGTGCTTTTTATATTTTTTTCGCTTTTTGACTTGAGATTGACATCACACTGAATGTTCAGCTTTTTATTGTTGTAATTTGTATTTGCTGTACAATGTTAACCAGTCAATCATCATGGCGAAGAGTGATAATGAATAGGGAACAGACGATCCAAAATTTGCTCAATATTGCTGAGCAAACAAAACAAGTACAAGCGGACCGAATTGAGATTGTTTTAGAAGAGCGTCGTGAGGAATTATTCCCACCGATGTCTAAAGCATTGATGGAAACACGTTCAGGTTTAACCCGTCGTAAATTAGATGATGCGATTTCTCGTATGGAAGCAGATGGCCATCAATTTACCAAGAACAATGCAAACCACTACTCTATTACCTTAGAAGAAGCGCATAAATTAATGCAAGCGGCTAAAAAACCGGCTTTCTATGAGCGTGAAGGTGCAGGGCGTAAACCTTGGGTTGTGAATGTGCAGAACCAAAAAGGTGGTACGGGTAAGTCGATGACTGCGGTTCATCTTGCGGCGTGTTTAGCATTAGATTTAGATAAGCGTTACCGTATTTGTCTTATCGATCTTGATCCACAGGGCTCATTACGCTTGTTTTTGAACCCTTTGATTAGTGTGGGTAAACAAGAAACTATTTACTCAGCCGTAGACGTGATGCTGGATAACGTGCCTGAAGGCGTGCAGATGGATAAAAACTTTGTGATGGATAATGTGGTGATGCCAACCCAATATCCTAACTTAAAAACCATTGCTGCTTTCCCAGAAGATGCGATGTTTAACGCTGATGCATGGCAGGATCTAGCTGTAAATCAAGACCTTGATATCGTTCGATTACTAAAAGAAAAAGTGATTGATCCTATTGCTGATGAATTTGACATCATCATGATTGATACAGGTCCTCACATCGATCCATTAGTGTGGAATGCAATGTATGCATCGAACGCACTGATCATTCCATGTGCGGCTAAGCGTCTTGACTGGGCTTCTACTGTTAACTTTTTCCAGCATTTACCTACGGTTTATGAAATGTTCCCGGAAGAGTGGCACGGGTTAGAATTTATTCGTTTAATGCCAACTATGTTTGAAGACGATAATAAAAAGCAAGTTTCTGTGTTAACAGAAATGAACTATTTATTACGTGATCAAGTGATGATGGCAACAGTACCAAGAAGTCGTGCATTTGAGACTTGTGCTGATACTTACAGCACAGTATTTGATCTAACGGCAGCTGAGTTTGAAGGGGGTAAAAAGACCCTTTCAACCGCTCAAGAAGCTATTCAACGTGTCGGTCTAGAGCTTGAGCGTGTGATGCATAGCCATTGGGCAAATCTTAACGAGGAGTAATAACAGATGGCAATTAAAACGACTGATCTTAATGCTCGTCTGTTTGGTAAAGCTGACAAACGTCGAGCAACCAACGTTACAGAAGCGCAAACAGCAGCACGTGATAAAGCAGCTGTGATTGAATTAGCGGTTGCGGGTGAAGAAACAGTCGCGTTTGAATTAGTAAAAATTAATGCTGATGATGTTAGTACGAAGACGATCGTTTTTGCAGAAAATGCGCGTGAGCAGGCATTTTTAAACGAGCATGCACTGGCTGATATTTTATCGACGTTGAAAGATCGCGGACAGCAGTATCCGGCGGTAGGTCGTTGGTTAGACGATGGTCGAATTGAAGTGCTCGACGGTAGTCGTCGTCGCATGTCGTGTATTTTAGCCCATAAAGATTTTCTTATTTATGTGGCGAAAGGCATTAATAGCGAACATGCTAAGTTTCTTTCTGATGTTGCTAACGCCCATAAACCACTGAGTTTGTATGAGCGTGGTAAAGAGATGCAGCACTTACTTGATAGCGGCAAAGTGGCTGATCAAAAAGAATTAGCACGTTACTGTCAATGTAGTGAAGCGTTAGTGAGTGGTGCATTAAAAGCGGCAAGTTTACCAATGGAATTGTTGATGGCATACCCTAGTGTTGGGGAATTAGGCCGCCCAACAATTGTCAAACTTCACCGTGTGTTCTTTGGTTTAGCGCCTGAGCAGCAAAAGCACATGATCCAAGAGCTAAGCTCGGATAAAACGGCATTATGGAAAACCATTAATGCACAAGGGATCAGCCGTATTACTCGTGAAGTAACGGTAAAACTTGAAGAGATGGGGGATGCATTACAACCAAAAGCGGTCGTAGAGAAGCCATCATCACAAGAGTTGATCAAGGGCAAAGTGAGCTACACCCGCGATGGTGATAAGCTTCAACTGCGCTTGAAAAAAATGAGTGATCGCCAAGTTAGCGACATTCTTGCTTATTTAAATGATTACTTAAAATAAGCCGTTTAAAAAACCACGCAAATGAGCGTGGTTTTTTTTACCTTGTAATTTCCTTTCGCATGTTATGATCTCAGCCAATCTGTGTTGCTTGGATCATTTTATGTTGTCTTCACTTCCTCCTTTTATTTCTCAGTTACGTGATAATTCTGTTCAATGCCATTGTCGACGATTAGTGATTGTCGAGGGGGCGTTAGATTGGTCAACAGAGATCGCTATGGCGTTTTCTCAACACTATCCAAGCACATTATGGGCAGGAGAATCAGCACCAATTGCTTTGCCGTCATGCCGTTTTAAAAATGCCAAGCAGTGGTTAGGGCAAGAGTCTGATTGTTTAATTATTAATGCTCATGATGGTATAGATGCCAATGTACTCGGTGCGCTTTCCGGCACGATCCGTGGTGGTGGAGTGATGTTATTACTGCTACCTACAGCATGGTCTGAGATGCAATCATGTCTACCGTTTACTCAACATATTGCGGCTGTTTCTGCGATGGAAGAGGTGATCACCTTAACTGAAAATATATCAATACCACCATTGATTTTCCCTTCGATAGCTGAGCGTTCCGTAAGTGACTATGTATCGACAGCACCTAGATATTGTTTAACGACACAGCAGGAATTGGCAGTTGAGGGTATTTTAAAAGTCAGTACTGGTCATCGTAAACGACCATTAGTGTTATCAGCAGATAGAGGCCGAGGAAAATCTTCTGCATTAGGTATTGCTGCTGCTGAGTTAATGGGATCGCGCAAAATAAAAATTGCCGTTACAGCCCCGTCTTTTGCTTGTGCTTCGACTCTCTTTTCACATGCTACCCAACGACTAGTCGCACCTGATTGTTCTCATCCTCATCGTATTATTTGCCAGGGTAGTGAATTGACTTTTGTCGCTGCTGATATGATTTGTCAAACAGCACGAGACTTCGATCTTATCTTAGTGGATGAAGCGGCAGCTATTGCGGCAGATACATTATCTCAATTGCTTGATGCCCATAATCGTCTTGTTTTTGCCACGACAATTCACGGGTATGAAGGTACGGGACGAGGTTTTGAAATTAAATTCAAACAAGCACTCAATCAGAAAATGCCGCAATGGCGTGGGCTGCACCTTGATCAACCTATTCGTTGGGCTGTCAACGATCCCCTTGAAGCTTGGGTATTTAAGGCATTATTGCTTGATGCCGAACATTCAATGCTGTCCGTTTTTTCTAAAGGGGAGACTCAATACGGTTTGCTCGACAAATCGGAGTTGTTGCGAACGCCTGATTTATTGTCTCAGCTGGTTGGTTTACTGATCAACGCTCATTATCAAACATCACCGAATGATGTTCAGCAATTGCTAAATGATGATAGTCAGCAAGTCATTGTTGCTCGTGTTGGTAGTGAGATCATTGGCTGTTGTTTATTGGTCAAAGAAGGTGGTTTTGATGAAGCACTTGCAACGGATGTTGTGCAAGGTAAACGCCGTCCCAAAGGGCATTTACTGGCACAATCGGTTGCCGCTCATTTAGGATTTAAAACGGCAGCAATGCAACGTTGTTATCGTATTTTACGTATTGCAGTTTTACCAACGTTGCAACAACAAGGGATTGGAAAGCAATTAATTGAGGCCGCAGAGCAATTAGCGAAAGCTCAAGCAATGGATTATATCGGAACCAGTTTTGGTTCGACGCCTGAGTTGGTTTCGTTTTGGACTCAATCTCAGTTTGAACCGATTCGATTAGGTATTACTAAAGACAGTGCCAGTGGTCATCATTCTTTGTTAATGGTCAAAGCCATTAATCCTGGTTGTCATTCATTGTGGTTGGATGATGCAAAGCAATTGTTCTCTGCGACATTTAGCGCACAACGAGTTGAGCAGTTTTCAGAACTATCACCGTTATTGTTTCTTTTATTATATCGTCACAGTGCCCAACGTTCTGTTTCTTACTCTTTATCTCCGTCATTAATTACGATGCAATTGGCTAGTTTTGCTCATGGCAGTTTCGGTTATGATACGGTCGTCGCGAGTTTAGAAATGAAGTTGAGCAAGTTTATTTTGAATAATAAGGAAAGTTATTCTGACGAATTATTGCTGGCTGTAGCAAAAGTATTACAAAAACAATCTTGGTCTGATGTGGTGAGTCGGTTTAGTTTTACTGGTAAAAAGCAGGCTGAAGCGGCATTACGGACATTTGTAGGTCACTATCTTGTATTGGATAGCGATAGTAATGTTTAACTATCACCATAGAAGAAGACTGTTTACAGTGTAAATTGGTTTACTTTTTTATTTACAGTGTAAATTCATGAATGACTTTACACTGTAAATCTTGCCATTAGCATTTCTGCTCACTGCTCACTGCTCACTGCTCACTGCTCACTGCTCACTGCTCACTGCTCACTGCTCACTGCTCACTGCTCACTGCTCACTGCTCACTGCTCACTGCTCACTGCTCACTGCTCACTGCTCACTGCTCACTGCTCACTGCTCACTGCTCAATACTCAATACTCAATACTCAATACTCAATACTCAATACTCAATACTCAATACTCAATACTCAATACTCAATACTCAATACTCAATACTCAATACTCAATACTCAATACTCAATACTCAATACTCAATACTCAATACTCAATACTCAATACTCAATACTCAATACTCAATACTCAATACTCAATACTCAATACTCAATACTCAATACTCAATACTCAATACTCAATACTCAATACTCAATACTCAATACTCAATACTCAATACTCAGGGAAGGTGTTTTCAATCTATGGTTTTAAACGCTTAATAAATTTGCTCTTATTATTTGTATGCAGTTGTTTGTATATTGGTTTGTTTGTGGGGTAAATGCTTAACTGTATTTACACTGTAAATTAAGAGGAGTAAAAGTCTTTACAGAATCGATTAAATTTGAGCTGGTAAGTTTACAGTGTAAATTGATATTACGTTTAGCGTTTGAGGGAAAGGATTCATATGCTTGGGATTATAGTCATTGATTATCTGGAGAAGTGATTATTGTTGACGCTATTCAATAATTAATGGGATGGTAAAACACTTAGTAGATAGGTTTGTACGATATTGTGTATAGCTTTTTCGAATTGTCCTCATTCACTTGTTATACGCAGTTTAGTAAAGTCGAATGGTGGAGCAGGTCGATGATGAATGTTTTAATATTAGTAAGTTTTTTACGTATAAAAAAACCAGCAATCATGCTGGTTTTATTTTTTAATTTACAGTGTAAATACTATACCTTTTCAAGTTGAGTGTATTTCTCTGTAATAAATCCTTGATATCCGCTGACAAATAAATCTGATAAGCGTTCTAACTGTGTTTCTGTTTCTACACGAGTTGCTATCGCTTTTATGTCCAAGCTATGTGCAGTTCGGCAGATAGAGGAAAGAACGGCTGATTTTGTTTGGTCATTTAACTGATAGGTATAAGCGTAATCAATTTTAACGTAGTCAGGATTGATTTCTTTTAAATAATTAAGAGATTGGAAATGACGACCATAATTATCGATACCCACACCAAAACGGTGACGTTTTATCATACTGCATAAAATGCTGGTTGCATCAGTATTTCGAATACAACTGATTTCCTGTAATTCAAAAAACAAACGAGAGGCAACCTGAGTATTGTTCGCTAATAGTTTGTCTAACCAACGAATAAAACTGGGATCTGTAATACTGCTATTTGTTACGTTAATCGCAAATGGGCCAATGGTTCTGTCTGCGTTTAAGCGGTTGATTATGGTAACAATAACATGTCGGTCAAACCAACTACCAATTTTAAGATCTTCAATGGCACCAAGAAATTGTCCAGCAGAATAGAAGTCTTTATTTTTCTGAATACCAGTAAAGACTTCATAATGATAGATACTACGATTTTCTAGAGTTGCAGGCTGAAATTTATATTGGAATAAATCTTCATTAATGGCTTGTTCTAGCAGTTGTTTCCACTGTTGTTTACCTAGAGTATCGTGGCTGGTTGGATCTTTGATTAATGCAATGGATTCATGAGGTGTGAGTTTTGCCTGAGTGAGTGCATTATCAAGTTGTGTAAGTAACTGACTAGGGGTTAAACGTGCTTCGTTATAAACCAAACCAATATCGGTTGTTGTTGCGCTATCAATGTCTGAATTACGTTCAACATCAGTAAAGATTTTTAAAACCATCTTGCCCAATAACGCTAGCTTTTCAGAAGAAAGGTTAGGGATCAAAATGGCAAATTCATCACGTGATAGGCGAGAGATTGTGGCATCATTGTAGGTGATCACATCATTTAAGCGTGATGCAATTTGTTTAATTAATTTGTCACCGGCTTGATAACCTTTATGTTCATAATAATCACTGATCAGTGTTGTTTGAATGAGTGCTAAACCACCTTTATGTGATTCATCAAGCCAAGAGCTGATTTGATGAATAAAAAAACTTCGATTACCTAATCCAGATATTGGATCTAAATAAGCTTGTTCGCGAAGTTTAACCGCTTCATTTGCTTGGTTTTTAAAATTCATATCTAACTGATGAGTCAGCTTGTTAAAAGCGCGCACAATGGCTTTGATATCTGACTCTTCAGGTAATGACAGTGGGGCTTGATTAAGATTATCAATGTTTTGAGCACGTGTGGTTAAGCGTTGCAATGAAGCAAAATGTTTTTTACTTATCAAATAGATAAGACCGCCACCAGCGAGCATTAAAATAAAATGATAAATAAGCGTGTCACTAAAGAGTTGCCAGTATTTTGTATAAGCCCAACGAGGTGAAGCACTGACTTCAACAATACCCACATCATAGTTATTGTTATTAACGGTACGTTTTTCAATATGTTCTGGGATAGTAAAAAAGGATTGAAACCATTGCGGAACATTATTGATACTACGATCATGATCTATGCGGATCAGTGGTGTCGAATCTGCAAATAATAATGCGCTATGATTGTAATGCTGTACTGGAAAAAGATAATTTAAAACTTCAACCAGTTCACTTTCTTGACGGCGAGTAATTATTTGATTATCAAGTATTGATAATTTTGGGGGTAATGTATCTAAAGCTCGATTTATATCTTCACTTGTTCTGGAAATATGCTGATCGCTGACTGCATTATAACCAGTATATAATTGCGAACCTGCTGAGAGTGCAAGTACAGAGCACATTAGTGTGGTAATACTTATTATTTGTCGTTTAAAGAGTGTCATAGTCTGAGCACCAAGGTAGAGTACTAGCCCAACATAAATGCAAGAAGAAATAGATTCTTATGCTGACTAAATCATAATTATTGTTAAGTCTAATTTATCAAATCTCTTTAAATGCCACTGTACTCTTTGTCATTTATTGTTGAAATTCGATAGATGAGTCTATTTCTTTTTGCAAATAAGCCCTATATTCATAAGAAAATAGTGTTTGCTTCCAAAAGGGCATGACTAAGATTTAAGCAATAAAAAACTTATACTTCTGGAGATTAAAATGGAATTAGCTGATATCCGTAGAGAGTATGTAAAAGGGGGCTTACGTCGTGATGATCTACCAGCCGATCCTTTTGTGCTATTTGAAGCATGGTTAAAGCAAGCGGTAGATGCTCAATTGCCTGATCCAACAGCGATGACAGTTGCGACAGTTGATGAGCATGGTCAGCCATTTCAACGTATTGTTTTATTAAAGCACTTTGATGAAAACGGTTTTGTTTTCTATACCAATTTAGGTAGTCGAAAAGCGCAACAACTCAAAGAAAATAATAAAATTAGCTTACATTTTCCATGGCACATGATTGAGCGTCAGGTTCATATTACAGGTGTTGTCGAGCCTTTATCAAAACGTGAAGTGCTAACGTATTTCTCTTCTCGTCCGAAAGAGAGCCAAATCGCTGCTTGGGCGAGTAAACAAAGCCAGCGTTTAACTGCACGCCAAGCTCTTGAAGGTAAATTCTTTGAATTAAAACAGAAGTTTTTAGCAGGAGAAGTGCCACTACCGACATTTTGGGGTGGTTTTAGAGTTAAAGTAAATTCAATTGAATTTTGGCAAGGTGGTGAGCATCGATTACATGATCGTTTTCTATATCATGATAAAACTGAACAATGGGAAATTGATCGTTTAGCACCATAAAAATAAAAAGAGCAGATTTAAAGTCTGCTCTTTTTATTTGCTGCTTAATCTTTTAAGACAATAGAAAGTTGTGTTTTTAACATGCTTTCAGGAATATTAGAGCCATACCCAAACTCTAATGCTAAATCCAAAAGTTCACCTTTAGAATTAGCATTAAACTTTTCACGTAAGCGTAAAACATAATTTTCTATTGTTTTTACCGCTACTCCGAGCGTCTTGGCAATGTATTGTGGTTTTTTACCATAGAGCAGAAGAAAGAGCACTTCAGATTCGCGTGTATTTAATCCGATGTCTTCTTTTTTAACATTAATTTTTAATTGAGTTGGATCTTGCTGTTCTTTTGCCAGGCCGATTGCTCGACAAAGCCAATGACCCACTTCAAGTACCGCTGTATCTTTGAGCTCGATACCTGAAAAAATAGTGCCAATAATACGATTATTATGATCGCGCCATGGTGTTTTTGTGAAAAGGTGAACTCGCCACTTACCGTCATGGTAAGGATGAATATCTAGCACTCTAATGGTTTTACCAGTTTGGACAACCATGAGATCTTGTTCTTTATATTGTTCGGCCGACTCGCATGTTGTACTTGGCATTTGATGATCTGTTTTGCCTATGCAATCCAGATGGTTATCGAAACCAATCATTTTTGCATATTCAGGGTTAGCATAAACAAATGTCGAGTTTATATCTTTACATCCCCAACAACCGGGTAATTGGTCGAATATTTGGGGTGAAAAGGAAGCATTTTGATAATTCATATATTGCCTAAAAATACAGCCAACCCCGATATTCTAATTAGATTATTAATTTTGTAAATATATAGGTGACAAGGTGCTTATATATTAGACGTAAAAGCAAAAAAAAGCCGGTCATAAAGACCGGCAAAACAAGAATTGGCTCTAAAGAGCATAATTCTGTACGACGTGTAGAAGAGGTAATCAGAAAATATAATTGAGGGTGCATATTATATTTTTCTGATCAATCCTTTCGGATAATGCTAATTTTTTAGATGAAAACACCTAATAACCAGCGGCAGTAACTATAACTAAGCTTCTGTTAACAAAATAGGGGGGAAATCACCTATTGACAAACTTGTAAAATTGAAATCTATGCTTTTAAAATATAAACAAAGCTAATATCTTTGCCAACTAAGCTTAAATCCAAATTTTATCCTATTATCCGTCATTTTTAATTCATTTAGCGTAATTTTCCATAAACTTGATGGGATCTTTTTTGCAATTGGAAAACGCTGATTGTAGATATTTTCAGCATTTTTAGCTTCCTCTATTTCAAGTAGTTTAACCTCGCCTGAAAATTGAACTCCTTGGATATCATTAATGTCATCAGGCTCTGGTGCTATAGTTCCTGATATAAATTTATTACATATCATTAACTTACCATGTCTACTTTCAGGTGAGGTCATAATATATAACGCCATTGTTTGTTTATCGAAAGCATAATAACAATTGGCGCACCATAAGTTTGACTGAAAAGAAGCACATAAAGTTAGCAGATGATGCTGCTCTATAAATGTGGCTATGTGCGCTTGTTGATCCATGTTGTTAATTTTCCTTAAGGTCGATATGAAGTTAAATAGCGTCAGTTATTATCGGTTAAAGATATTTGATTATCGAATATCAAAGCGATCGAATGATGAATTTATTGATAATAAAAGAGCGAGATTCTTAACTTGTTGATTTTACATCGGAACGATGATCATGAGTGGCTAATTAACGGTACTTGTCAGATCAATTGGAAAGATGATCAAGGCAAGATCATTGAAAAATGTGATAAAAAAATACTTAAAAATCAATGTGGTTAGGATATCGATGAAAAGATGGGGTGCTTATCATTCATTGGCACATCGGAAGCATGATCAAGGATCTTTGTACTCAAATGGCTATATCTTATAACTATAAGATTTAAAAGGATCTTTAAAATAAAATAGTAATACTAAAAACGATGATCTTTATCTTAATTAAGAACAACCTTTCCTTGATCATTGTTCTGAGAATTGTCTTATTGATTCATTACATATCTCACTAATGAGATAAGTGCATATTGTTAATAAAATATACTCAACCATGCTAAGTCTGTTTTCAAATTAAGAATAACTATAAAGAAGATAGTTCTAACTTATTGATTATAAAGCTAGGGTGGTTTTTATGATGCGTTGCGTTATGCGAGTAGTCGCTACTGTTTTTTTCCTTTCTTTCTTATCAATGATGAAGCCAGTAGACGCTGCAGAAGGTGTTGGATTGGTTTATCAAAGCACTTTGGTTGATATCGGTGGTAATGGTGGTGGGGAATTTCCTGAAAAGCTCTGTCCTTCAGGTCAATTAATGACTGGCTTTGATTTTTATAATCAAAATACAGGGGGAAACCTTGATGGTATTGCGCTACGTGGTCGTTGCTCTCAAATCACTGTCGTGAATAATAACGCAACATTAACCGAGGTTGGTGTCACTGGGTGGGGAGGTGGCTCCGTTCCTAATGGCACATTATATACAGGATCTTGTCCAGCGAATCAGGCAGTTGTTGGTGTCGATGCTGATACAACAGACTGGCCAGTAATGGGTTGGTTTCGACTCTACTGCGCGCAAGTTACTTATAATCAAATCTCCAAGCGGTTAGAAATTGCAGCAGCACCAGCTTCACCTTCTACAGGTAAAATAGGTCCAGATCGTAACTATCCGGGGACTTACTATAACCGTATTGTTGCGCCAGCAGGACAAGCCTTAGCGGGTTTTAATGGTCGACAAGGTGCAGCATTAGACAAGGTACGTTTTCGTGCTTATTCATTTGTTCAAGCCAATATTACCTTAAATGCTGTTGTTCAAACGGGCTCTGCATTAGCTTCTGATTTCTCACTTATCGCAACAGATACCAGCAATATTGCGGTTAGTTTTACATCTGGTGACAGTAAAGCGATGACACCGAGTAATTATAGTTTTACTTGGACTGGACCTGCAGATTATGAGTTGGTGTCGTTTTCATGTGCAAACCCTCTGACTGTGACTAATGGCAATAACTACAACTGTACCTATGTCTTTCGTTCAACCAAAGTGGATTATGGTGATGCACCGAGCAGTTATGGTGGTTTACAGGCAGGGGCAAACGGAGGAGATAACGTCAATATCTACTTAGGCGCAGTGCCACCGGATCATGAAGAGGATCGTTTTACTGACGGTATAGATAACAATAATAATGCCACAGATGATGATAATGAAGGGATCACGCCGGATGATGAAGATGCATTAGCTGAGGGGTTAATACTGGTTAACAGTAATGCTAATGCGGCTGCGTATAGCTTAACGGTGCCGTGTAATGATTTTGATGGCACAGATTTAGGTGCCACAGTATATGGGTGGATAGATAGCGATCGTAATGGCACATTTGATGGCGATGAGTTTACATCAGCGACATGCAATGATAATTCAACCACATTAGAGGGTAGTGCGTTACTGACATGGAATGGGCTTGATATAACAACCAATTCTGGCATGAGTTATGTTCGCTTACGGATCACCACTGATGCTATTGGCGCATTAGATGCTAATACGGATGTCTCTGATGGTGAGGTAGAAGATCATCAATTTGAAATCATTAATCAGATTGTTTTAAGTGGGAAGATCTTTAACGATAACGGCGGAAATATCGCAGGTATTGCTCACAATGGGGTGATTGAAAGTGGTGAAGAGGGGGTTGCAAACTTTACTGTTCAAGTGATTTTCAATGACACGGGTGTGTCAGGCGTTACCACTGGCGATATTATTGCGACAACGGTTTCTGCTGGCAGCGGTGCTTATCAATTTACCCTACCGGTTAAATACGCCAATAAAAATTTGTTGGTGAAGGTGGTGGCTCAATCTCCATGGATTGATATTAGTGAGCAAAGTGACAGTAGTATTAGCCAACTCACTAATCCTGATGTTACCGATAATATTATGGCGATCACCGCTCAAGCTGGTGATCAGGTTGATAACTTAAATTTTGGTAAAGTTAAAGCCCCGACCTTCTCACCTAATTACTCTGAAGTGATGAAAACAGCGAGTACGTTACTTCTTTCTCACCGTTTAACCACATATACCGCAGGTATCGTTCGTATTACGCTTGAAAATGAAACAAGCTCACCGAATAACCCTGATTGGAATGTCATGCTATATGAAGACAAGAATTGTGATGCCACTCTTGATCCGGATGATACACCAATTGCTAATCCGTATCAGGGCCGAGCGAATGGGCAGATCTGTGTGATCAGTAAAATCTTCTCACCCAGCGCAATTAGCGTTGACTCCATGCTCGATTATTTTGTTCGTGCTGATATGACGTTTGAAGACAGCGCTAATGTAAATCACGGTGTGACTAAGGTTCTAAATAATAACGACACCATTTCAGTGTTATTTACTGATAGTGGACACTTAAAACTCACTAAAACAGTTCGTAATATCACCCAAGGGACACCAGAAGGGATCAGCAATGTTGCTAACCCTGGCGATATTCTTGAATACCGACTCCGTTTTACTAATACCGGAACTGGAACAATAGAAGATATGGTACTTCATGATAGTACGCCTGATTTTACCGTGATCCAGCAAGTGGTTGTTTGTGATCCATTATTACTGCCGACCTCGATTACCTGTAATGTCGCGACCCCAAATGGGAGTAATAATATTGGTTATCGAGGTGATATTTTGTGGTCGCTCAATGGCTCTTTATTAGGTGGTGAATCAGGCTTGGTAGTCTACCGAGTAAAAATCAATAATTAGCCTATAGTTCAGGCTTTTATATCCTTTTATCTTGCTTAGCTATATGCAATGCGCAAAGCTCGAGTCACGGAACAATGATCAAGGTCTAATGCTGACAGTCAAATGCTTTAGTTTATTGGCTGTTAGCCGATAATCATCAATAGTATTCCACCATATGCATGAGGATGTATGTCTCATCTAATTTGGCTGTTTATTATTCCGATTATCATTTTAGGGTGGTTGATTTCACGCTATTTTGTGACGCAAAAAACGCAGCAAACAGAAAAACAACAGCAGGTTGCTAAAGATATTAAGTACAAGCAAGTATTGGAAAAAGCCAAACAAGCTGAGCATGAAGAGAAGATCTATAAAGCCAGTACAGGACATATCCCCAGCCAATTATCGTTAGCGAAAGAATATGAGAACACCAATTTAAAAGAGGCGATAGCTTGGTATGAAAAGGCCGCAGATCAAGGTAATGAAATCGCGCAATATGCCTTAGCTCGTTTGTATCGTCGTGATAGCACCGATAAACAAGCATTACTAAAAGCTAATTATTGGCAGGCATTGATTGAGGCAAAGCAAAATACCCCTGAAGCACTGTTTCATTTTGGTCTGTTATTGATCCAAGGAAAAGGCGTAGAGGCGAACAGTGAGTTAGGTGTTGAGAACATACTGCAAGCTGCGGAATTTGATCACTTGCCTGCATTATTGTTTCTATCTGAATGGTACGCGGTTGAAGATACCGATCATTATTTGCCATATAAAGCATTTCACTGGCGAGTGCGTGCAGCGAAATTAAATGATGTCGAAGGCATCATGAAAACCGCCTTTAGTTATCAAACGGGGCTAGGTGTCATTGCCGATCCGCAGAAAGTGAAATATTGGCTAGAGCGAGCCGCTGAACATAATCATCCTGAAGCGCAATATTTGGTCGGGAAAATGCATTTAGGGGCAACTGCGAATGATGCTGCGGTGGCTTATATTTGGTTTTCGATGGCTTATGCCAGTGGTTATCAAAAAGCTCGTCAAGCAAGAGATCAAGCGGCACCTCTAATTGGCATCGAATCTATTCTCAATGTGCAAAACATAGCGAAAGAAGTGTATAAGGCTTTAAAACAGCAACCAGTTCAACCTCATACCATCATTGCGCTGCTTGATAATATCTATGCTCGCCAAGGTTATCGTCCAACCTTGGCTGATATCGAACTATTGTGTGAGGCATCATTATTAACACCTCCAACGGAGAGCTTATTATCAGAGAGCGAAGTAACAGAGGTTGAAGAAACGCAACAATTAGTGGCGGATGATGAGCCGACATCTGAGCCATTAAATGCCAATGATTGGGGCACTCAATGGTCGAGTCCATCATTAGCCATACCAAGCTCTTCTCAAACCATCAAAGAGAAAGAAACAAAAACAGCCCAACCGTAGTTGAGCTGTTCATCATAAAAGTAGGGAGCTAGGGGGAAGTGCTCCCTCTTTTTATTTGCTTATTACCAAACTTTGTAGCCTTTTTTCTTGCTACATTTGTGGTTGTAGAAATCGTGTAGCTCACAAGTGGTACCCCATTTAGTGAACTTACAAGAATTACCCGTTACGTAACCACCTTTGTTGATACAGTGCTCAACCATACGTTGCTCACGGGTTTTACCTGATGGTTTACAATCACCACGCATAAAGGCAAATTCTTCACATGCGCTACCGTCGTTAAATACACAGTAACCCACTTGACCATTACCACCCATAGGTGTGCGCAGCTCAACACGACCGCCATGGTGTACACAGTAATCTGATGCTGGGTTACCGTGTGCAAAAACAGAACTTGAAAGTAGTAAACCAACAACTAATAGTAACTTTTTCATATTTTACCTTCCGATGTTTATTTTTTAGTGATGAGAGTGATTATTTATTGCGTCGCGCCATAAACGATGGGTGCATCTGCACCTGCTTTACAGGTACCACGTTTGAATGCCCATGCATCACATTGGCTTCCGTCGTGGAAACGACATAAGCCCGTTTCACTACCATCCATGTTTTTTCTCGTTAAGAACTGACCGCCGTGATCCACACAGTAAGTGGCAGCGGGATTCGCCATGTTCGCATTTGATGGAATAGGAAGTGCTTTACAGCCGATTAACGATGTTGAAGCAAGTAGAGAAAGTAATAGTAATTTCTTTTTCAAAGTCAGATTCCTTAATTAAACCGTGGCTTCGTTTCAGTAACGAGTTATTCATTGGGTGAATAAGTTGGGGGTATTCTCTATTTAAAACAGTGTTCATTTGTCAGGGAAATGAAAGAGTATAGTTATTAAACTGTTAGAAATTAGGTGTAAAAGTAAGGCGGATGAATTATTTTTCTTTAATTATTAGATGGTTAATGGAGCAAGGTTTAATAGTAAAACCTTGCTCATAATTTGAGTTATGCGTATTTGTTAATAAATGCAGTCAATATATCAAGGCTGTTAGCTTCATTACGCTGCTCTGCGAGCAGATAGTCATAGATCGCATTCTCATGATCTGCGACAAGAGTAAAGAGGGCTTGGTGTTTAGTCGCTTCATCGGCTTGTTGTTGGTAACGCTGTTGATAGGGAGCAACCCACGGCACCATAGTATCGACTAACTCTTTCCATGGTAGTGATAACCACTTTTGAGCATCCGCTAAGCCTTTTTGCTCCATCTCTTGATCATAATCAGCGCAAGGATGTCCCAGTGCTTCAAGCCCGACTTTTAATTGCTGGGCTGTTAGCTCTTCTACTTTTATTAATGTTTGCCATTTGTCGTTATGGCTATCGTCACTATACTTTTCAGCAAAGGTTTTAAAAAAAACAATGCCGTAAAGTTCACCTAAATAAGCGGTATAAAGTTGAGCAATCATTGTTATTACATCCCAATTGATGAGTACCACCAGATAATATACCTAAGTCGCATCAAGGTACTAGATTCAATGAGAATAACTTGCAGCAATGGGTACATGTCATTGAAGTCACTTGGGGATACATAGTTTATTGCACAAAGAACAAAGAAGGTTTGATATGGAACCCACTATTTTTCCCTCTTGGTTAGGGGGGTATGAGATCAAACGCCACATCACAAATCCTAATATAGATGTGGGAGACTACAGCTACTATTCTGGCTATTACCACCAACATCATTTTGAAGATCAATGCGTCCACTATTTACTCGGTGATAAATCCAGTGCAGAAGTGTGGCAATCGGGCATTTTTGGTGACGTTGATAAATTGATCATCGGGCGTTATTGCTCAGTTGCATCAGGCGTGGTGTTTATGTTGTCAGGTAATCAAGGTCATCGACATGATTGGATTTCCAGCTTCCCGTTTGATTTTGCGGAATTTGGCGAAGGCGTAAAGTCAGGGATCAAGCGAGCAGGGGATACCGTCGTTGGCAATGATGTATGGCTGGGCGCGGAATGTGTCATTCTGCCTGGCGTTACGATTGGAAATGGTGCCGTGATTGGGACTCGTGCTGTAGTAACGAAAGATGTAGAACCTTATGCCGTCATGGTCGGTAATCCATCACGCTGTGTGAAAAAACGTTTTTCAGAGCCCCACATAGCAATGTTATTGGAAATGCAATGGTGGCATTGGTCAAAAGACGAGTTAAAAGCAGCCATGCCGTTGATGTGTAGCTCGCAAGTGGATGCGCTTTATCAACATTATTTAACGCACATCAAAAAAAATTGAATATAGCAAAAAAATCCACAAATATTCTCTAAGGGATTGATGTTTTCCTTGTAGAGGACCTCTCTTATTCTCTTTTGTTATTATAACCTCCTGATACAGCGCAATATTACATAGATTTACAATTATTAGATGCTTGAAACCGCTTTTTTATGGTTTACTCTACGGTAAATACTCAACTAAATTTGAATGCTTGGTGCATTTTTATGCGGATGAAATCGATTTCTAGTTATAAAATTGATCTAAACCAGTAAAAAATCAATTTTTGAGGCTTTTTTAAAACAAAAGTTGAGACTTTCAAATAAAATTGAGTAAGATGGTTAGGCAAGCTTGTTGATAGATATATTTTTCGACATTTTCAGTGAGCTGGCTTCAAGGTGGATAGCAATATCCGAAATTTGCCCTTAAAAATTCTGATGAGATAACCATGAGCAATTCTTTAGTTCTTGTAATCAATTCTGGTAGTTCTTCACTTAAATTTGCTTTAATTGATACTGTCAACGGTGAAGCTACGTTAAGTGGCCTTGGTGAGTGCTTTGGCCTCCCTGAAGCAGTAGTAAGCTGGAAAGTAAATGGCGAAAAACACGAATACAAATTAGACGGTTTAGAAAACCACCACCAACAAGCTGTTGACCGTATCGTAGCGCTTGTTGATGAGCTAGGTATGAAAGAAGACATCGTGGCTGTTGGTCACCGTGTTGTTCAAGGTGGTAACCTATTTGCTCACACCGTGAAAATTGATGAGCAAGTTATCGCTGATATCGAATCACTAAGCGATCTCGCACCATTACACAACCCTGCTCATGTTATCGGCATGCGTGCAGCAAGCAAAGCATTCCCAACATTGTCTCAGTACGCGGTATTTGATACTGCATTCCACCAGACAATGCCAGAAAAAGCATATACTTATGCAATTTCTCAAGAAGTTAGCAAAGAGTACAACATCCGTCGTTACGGCTTCCATGGTACTAGCCACTACTTCGTAACACGTGAAGCTGCAAAAGTGATGAACAAGCCAGTTGAGGCTTCAAGCTTCATTTCTGTTCACCTAGGTAACGGCGCATCAGTATGTGTGGTTAAAAACGGTGAAAGTGTTGATACATCAATGGGCTTTACGCCACTTGCTGGTTTGATGATGGGTACCCGTTGTGGTGATATCGACCCAAGTATTCTTGAGTACCTATTGAAGAAAGGTTGGACGCAAGATCGTCTAGAGAAAGAGCTAGTAACAAACTCTGGCTTCCTAGGTGTGTCAGGCTTTACCAGCGACTGTCGTGGCATTATTGCAGCGATGGAAGATGAGACCCATCCAAATCACCACGGTGCTAAGCTAGCATTTGAACTATTTACTTACCGTGTTGCGAAATACGTTGCTTCATACATGGTGGCATTAGATGAGCTAGACGCTGTGATTTTCACAGGCGGTATTGGCGAAAACGCAATGCCAATCCGTAGCGAAATTCTTCGCCTAATGAAGATCTTCGGTTACCAAGAAGATACAGAAGCAAATGCAGCAGCACGTTTTGGCGCACAAGGTGTGATCACCAAGCCAAACACGCCAGTTGCAATGGTTATCCCAACTAATGAAGAGTGGGTAATTGCAAAAGAATCAATGGCATTATTGCACGCATAACTTGCAGTAACGCAATGATTTTCCGAGTGGAACGGCTCGGGTGATACTTTGGTTTGGAACCCCAAAGTATATGGAACGGAGAAACGGCTCTTTGCTTAAGCATCGAGCCGTTTTTTCGTTTTGATTATTACCAGAAAATGCTATCTATCTTTTAAAAGCTATACATACCCATGAGCTAACCTATTTTTGGACAAAAGCGTGTTATGGATACAGCTCTATTTGGGCTTGTCCAACACTTTGGATAGTGTCGGCAGAGTGACACATATTCTTATTTGTTACATGCTCTCCGCTCGCTGCGCTACTAATTGATACAATTCAGTGTAAATGTCAATTGATGGCTCGCCTTCATCATAGGCAAAGTCGCCTTTCGCTTCTTGAGCATAGCGGTACAACCAACCCGACGGATGTTTATCCTGAATAGAAATGCGAGAATTAGATACTTGAGGAAATTGATGACCAGTGATGTCTACATACTTTCCATTAACTTCAACCCAAGCGTGTGAATTTATACCCGGGAATATCTCACTCTGTGTATTTGCACGAATGACTTTAACACCAGAAAATCCTTTCTCTTTTAGGTAGGTACCTAATAAATCAGATACGACTCCACAGCTTCCGCTTGGAAAACTATTCAAACAAGCCCATCCATTACAATCGAGTAACTTATACGACTCAAATTCAATTAAGTACGCCAGAGCGTTTCTAAACTTATGAGTATGATAAATAAAAGACATATTGTTTCCTCGATTTTCATATGAAGCTTAGTTAAGTAGTGAGCAACACAGCAACTAACTTAACTCTTCATGAATTTATTGTTAGGCATCTAGTCCAATGTAGTACTGAGCACTTTCATACGCTTTTTCGATTACGTCTACAACCTTTGGTTTATGAGCAGTACTTGCTGGAGCATATTTTTCAGTTCCCATTACTCCGGCTTTTGCTGATTGCTTAATTGATCCAATATCTATTCCTTTTTTATTCAATTCATAGAATACTGCTGCTAACGCTTTTACACTTAGATCTTCGTTTGTCATGCCGTTTCTCCTTGTTTCTATTTAAATCCATTAAGTAAGAATTACATAGGCTCGCATTTGAAGCTTAATAGTGCATTAATAAGCCTTCTTACTTTCACGCAAAATAAGCTCCCTAAAGCATCACAATCATAATCACTTTAATTCATAAATATCATGAGCTTGATTGCATTATTTTGTTTCAAAGTGTCTATTTGAAATATAGAAAGTAAGAAATGTATTTAATTAGTCTTATTAAATAGAAAACTATAAGAATGAGTATCTGTTCTAAATACTAAAGGGGCAACAACGCGTTACGAAGTGCTAGTTACATGAAAACTGAGTGGAATATATGCGGTAGGGCATTGATGCTTAGCGACTGTTTTAATTTTGATAAGTTATGCTCCGTAAGGTAGAACTATAGTTTTTCTCTATTAATACACGTTCTATTATTTTGGAGCGCTGAGTTTTGCTCCTGCTGTCATGATCCCATTGCTGTCGTTATTGTTATACAGCGCGCAACTTTCCATTGATAAACAGCCACACTGAATGCAACTCCCTAACTGAGTTTGAAGTTGCTTTAATTCATGCATTTTTTCTTCAAGTTTTTGATGCCAAATCGTAGACAGTTGTTCCCATTGTTCTTTTTTCACATTCTCATTTAATGGGATATGAGCTAAGGCTTGTTTGATTTCTTGCAGCGTTAAACCGACATTTTGCGCCGCTTTAATTACAGCAATACGGCGCAGTACAGAGCGCTTATAGCGACGTTGATTGCTCGCCGTTCTATAACTAATAATCAGTTCTTTTTGTTCGTAAAAATGTAATGTCGAAACACTGACTCCTGCGCGTTTCGCAACTTGTCCTACACTCAATTCCATGTGTTACTCGTCTTATTAGGTTTTAAATAACTATGCCATTGTTAGGGAAAGAAAACATAAAGAAGGGAGAAATGTTTGATGTCATAAAGAAAAAGAGCCACATAATGTGTGACTCTTTAGAAAAATTATGGCGTATCGGTTTTACTTTTTGTCTCGTCTTTCACTTGTTTTATGCAACAGCCACCAATACTGTCTTTTTTCGCTTTAATGGAAAGTTGGATGTATAAAAACACGACAAAAAACAGAAACAAAACTAGAGATATAACAACATAGAGTGGAAGTAGTTCGCTTGTGTCCATAAATACCGCCTAATTAAATGATAGTCGTTATCATTTAATATACGCGATAATGGCAAGAGTGCTATTTTGTTTTGACCTCAAAAATGCAAATAAAATAATCGCAGTATTAGCTTTTTAATATCGCAGTCAGATACATGTCTTTGGCGATTGGGATCAGGGACTGATCTTCTGTAATTTGCAAAGTAGCAAGTAAGCCATTGAAAATAAGTTCGGCTTGTTTCGCCTTGTATGTTGCGTCTTTTATCCCTTCGTTCTGCAATAACTCATCTAACATTGTTAATCGTTTTTGTTTATAGCCGCTGCAAATTTGGCCGATATTAGGATCAATTTGATTAAATTCACTGTAAGCCAATTGAAAATAGCAGCCATGAAAAGCATGTCGATTAAACAAGTCTAATAGTCCATCAAATCGGCTAGACAGCTTTTGCTCTAACGTTAGGGTGTTATCACTGTAAAGTAATTCCAGTTTTTCAATCGCTTGTTGGCTAAAGATTGCGAGCGCTTCGGCTATTAAATTCTCTTTTGAATTGAAGTACTTATAAATAGTTGCTTTCGATACACCCGTTGCTGACGTGATGTTGTCCATACTGGTGCCATGAAAACCATATTTAGAACATAACTCAATGGTTTTATTGATAATATTTATTTTCTTTTGTTCTTGTTTGGACATAAATAGCTACCTCAATCGTCATTGCCTTTTATTTTATCAAACTAAACTGTTTAGTTCAAAAATCTTGACAGGTGATAAATTAGCACATAAATTAAACTAAACCGTTTAGTTTAATTTTGTTTTTGGTAGGTAAATAATATGAATAATATAAAGCAGCAGTCATCGGGTTGGGTTAGGACGCCTTTAAGCTATAAAACTGGCGTTTTCGGTGTTGTTTTACTTTTACTGTGGATCGGTATTTTTAAATTTACTCCCACAGAAGCAGCAGCAATAGAGCCATTAGTGAAAAACCACCCGCTTATGGGCTGGCTATATAGCATTTTATCTGTTCAGGGTGTTTCAAATTTAGTTGGTATCAGTGAAATCATCATTGCGGTTGGTTTGATTTATAGCTTCTTTAATCCAAAAGCTGGGGTGTTTTTCGGTGTTCTAGCGAGTGTCCTTTCAATTGTGACGTTAAGCTTTTTATTCACAACGCCTGATACATGGAAAATGGTTGATGGTGTTCCTACGACATCATTCTTTTTAGTGAAAGATATTTTATTCCTAGCGGTATCTTTACAAGTTGTTGAACACAATAAGAAATTACTTTCTCTGTAGTTAAAAGGAAATGAGTATGAAAACTGTATTTAAAACATCAATCTTAGCGGCTTTTATTTTCTTCTTTAACTCTATGGCATTGGCTAAAGATGGCGATTTTAAAGGCAATGTTAGCTTTGATACGATGAATGAGAATCAAGTATTAAGTTATCGTTATATGGAAGGAAAAACGGCAGAACGATCGCATTCAGGTGTGGTGTTTGAGCATAATGCCGCCACTTTATCATTTGAAGAAAAGTTACTCTCTGCTGCGGATAAATGATAACGAGATAAAAAAGCCGATCTGATGATCGGCTTTTATCGTGATGGATTAATTAAAACGGGCTTTTAGCCATACCATGCGGTGATCCGATGAAATATCTTTACCCTTGCCTTTACCTATGCGCTCATCGTTCATCAGTAAATAGCCAGCTTCGTTCGGTGCAGGCCAGTACACACCAGAATCAACAATATTTAGATTACTTGATGGAATTGCGTGATCCACTTGTAAACCAAAGGTGCTGGTTAAACGATTAGGGTATGGGTTATCTTGGCGACATTCACCACTTGGGAAGCAGTATTCAGCACCAAAGCTGGTTGGAACATAAGCGCCATTGGTCGCTTCTTGATTCACACGCTGATGCTTTAATAGGGTATCGATGGTTTCGATAAAGCCGTCACCTGCTTCAGGATCGGCATTAAGATCGCCCACAATCACAAACTTGGCGTTATCCGCTAGGCCGCCTTTGTTACCGTTGTCATCGTAAATAAACTCAGCACCATCGATATAGTCAGTCCAAAATTGGATTTCATCACGGTTTTTCAGCTTGTTATTTTCTGTAACAGTATCAAATACCGGTGGTGTTGGGTGTGACATGAGAATATGTACTACTTGATCACCAGAAGGTGTTGGAATAATCACAGGTGCATCAACATGGTTTTTCGATGATAAACGTAATTGTTGCCACTCAGCATCGCTATACCAGTTATCTCCACAACTCATGCCTGCTGGAATTTTATTTTTTTCATCATTACAGTTGTTGATCACAGGCATGGTTGCTGTCGGTAAGTCTTTCCATTTGAAAGTTTGGAAAGTACGAGTGTTTTTATTATCAATTTTAAATTGAGACATGAGAGCAAACGCATACTGACCATGATATTGACCAAAGCCCCACGCATCATTTGGACCGCTATTTACTTTCCCGTCGTTATTCAGATCCAAGCCACTCATTAAACCTGTGTTTGTTGCATAGCTTTCGGTAAATGGATAGTGAATTGGTGATAGGGTATTGCCACCATCAATGCTATTTAGGCTTTGTCCTACTGATAAGTAGTTATCTTGGAAACCCTTTAAGGCGGATAAGTCATCGCCTGTACCATCGTTATTGTATTCTGCCAGTAAAATAATATCAGGGCGTTGGCTTTGAATAATGGCTGCAACGTTTCTGATTTGAATGATCTTTAGTGCTTTCGCTTTGTCATCAGCACTTAGCGTATTGGCAATAAAACCATCCACTAATGTTTGTTGTACAGACGGTGTTGTTTGCATCTCATCGACAAGTTGTTCAAACGTAAAGCGGTCAAATGACAGGTTAAACGTAGCAACAGAGACTTCACGAACAGGGATCACATCGTTGTCGCTTTCAAATACACAGCCTGTTAATAAAGCAGATGAAATCGCAACAGCAGCAAGAGTTTTAATTAGTTTCATTCAATTATCCATATTATTGATAGAAATAACGGTGGGGAATTGCCGTGCTGCATAGTAACTTTCTAGTGGTAAATAAATGTGATGTGAGCACGATTTAATGCAATTAATGGCAATCGTTTGCGTTGTTTTGTTTGTTTTTACGCTCAAGATCGCAAAATAAAATAAGGAGGACTGAGCCTCCTTATTTGAATATCAGCTAATTATGTTGCTATTTGGGCATGATACAGTGTGGCAGGGGTTGCCAAGGTGCTGATGGGTATAAGTCGGGGATTTGATGGCTTGTCCACCATTTAGCGACATAGGTTTTATCATTAAATACAACGGTATCGCCTTTTTGATAGGTATCATGTGGTTGCCATTGCTTATCGGCACATAGCGTGAGTGGCTCTGGTGTTACCATCCAATCAATCAGCTGTTTGTGATTAACGAAACGGACTTCCGGTTTACTTAAGGCATAAGCGATGAATTGTGTGAGTACCGAACGGCGTGATGCTACGGTGGTTTCCGGCTTATCACCGTGTTCTTCACCGTTTAAGTAGCCATAGAAATCAGAGTGTAGTCCTAACACGAGAGGTGCTTTGTTCCCGGCAAGGCGTAGATCTAAATTGTACTTATATATGGCGAGCACATCATTGGCATTGAGACCTGCGGCAAAGTAGGTCGGTGTTGAGTAAAGGTTCCAGTCAAAGTTATCGCCTTTTCCTGATTGTGTATCAAACCAAGGTACACGGGCTGCGATTTTGTCACGTAATGAATAGTTTAAGCCGTAATCGGCAACGACATCATTCGGTGGCACAATCAGTGTATGTAGTGGAATTTCCCACAGCTCCGGATAATGATTGATGGCAGGTTTCCAGCCGCCATTAACCGCAACATCATGATCAGGGCTACCGTTATCTAAAGTGTAGGGCCAAAGGTTATTGGTGCCATTTTGATCCCCCGAAATACCAGCAGGGAAGCTAACATCATAACTAATACCATTATTGATAAGTGCGGTGAGTGAGTTGTCGTTATAAGTTAAAAATGGGGCGCGATAACCATATACTTTCTCAACACCTATGCCGTCTTCTTGCTCTGAGGCCGTTAAAAAGCGGTTACAGGTTGCAATTTCACTGTCCCATTGCTCTGCTGTCATTGTCCCCGCGCCATCATGTGGATGGCTTTCACTGTGGTTACCAATATCGTGACCTTGATATTTCATGAGTTTCCACAGGTTGGTGATCGCCTCATTGCCTCTTGCTGTGGCACAGTTAACAAAGAAACTGGCTGATAGCGGTTTTCCTGCATAAGTGTCGTGACCTTGTGGGTTGCTATAAGACGCCAGCATGTCTACCACCCAAGCAAGTCCATCTTCAGTGACATTATCGTCAAAGCCGAAGCTGACAAACATGGGGGTCTTCTCTTTGGCTATCGGAGATTGTTGTGAGGGTGCAATGTTTACGTTAGCTGCCAAGGTTGGCATCGCTGTCAGCATTAAAGAGCCAGCAAGGATGATTTTATTGTTATAACGTTTGAGTTTAGGGCGGAGGGTATGCTTCATTTCAATCCTTTCCATTTGATATTATTGATTGGACGGAAATTAAGATAGCGATGAAGTTTTATAAAAAGCGAATAGGATAATGTTTTAAAAGTTATTTCTTTTATCGCTTTAACACTCTATTAATGAACTTTTCATTAAGGTTGTGTTTTTTATTGAAATGGCTCGTAAGTATTTTTGGCTGTCATATTATTCCTTTGCTAAATAGAACGGTATTTAAATGATGTTCTAGTTATCAGTAATAGAGCAATTTCATTTACGTATAAAGTTAGAGAACAATATATAGCGTTAAATGATAAAGATGCCGATGATTAAAGGTAGGCTTGCTATCAATATAAATGATGTAATTAGAATAATTATATTTCTGATTAATTCTTTCATTCTGTCTTTTTGTGGTTATATATTCTAAGTGTGTCTATTATATTGAAATTTAATGTTAATTTGTTAATTAAATATATTTTAAATTGCGATGTAATTCGTCTGATCATATTTATATTTAATAGATTGGTTTTTAATTTTATAAGTTTTTAAATAATAGGTGTTTATTCGGTTCTATGTTTTATATATGCGTTTTTATGCTGCTAATTGTGGCTGGTTTTTAACTTTATGATCTTCTTGACCTCAAGTTAGCTTGAGGAATTAAAGTGGCGACATACTTTAATAACAACAAGGAAATAACGTCATGAACGGATATGTAGAACACATCAATATTCAACTTAAAAAGCCAGAGCAAACCATCCACTTTTTATTAACGGCGTTACCTAAATGGGAGGTACGTGGAGAAGGAAAACTGGATGATTGGTTTGGTAAACCGATCCATTGGTATCACATTGGTGATCAACACAGTTATATTGCCATTAGCTCGGGTGGTGTTGGGAAAGTGCCAGATTGGAAAGGCGATCAATCTGGTTTTAAGCATCTAGGTATTGTAGTAGAAAGTGTCGATTCAACCGTCGCAAGGCTTAAGAATGCAGGCTATGAATTAGATCATTGGGGCGGCGATCACCCTTATCGTCGTAGCGTCTATTTTCTTGATGATAACAATCTAGAGATCGAGTTTATTGAATATCTGACAGGTGATCTTGCTCGAAGAAATGATTACAGCCAGTAAATCTAAAACAGTATCGGTAAAAAAGGAGAGAACGGTTATCTCTCCTTTGTTGATATTGGCACTTTTTCAGGCTTATAAGTAAACCTTGCCACGGAGATATAGTACTGCCGATCCAGAAATGATAATTCGATCATCTTCGATCATTTTACAGTGTAAAACACCACCACGTTGTGAGGCTTGATAAGCGGTTAATTCACGTTTATCGAGCTGCTGTGCCCAATAAGGAGCAAGTGCAGTATGAATAGATCCGGTTACAGGATCTTCATAACCCCCATTAGCGGGCCAGAAGTAACGAGATACAAAATCGTATTGGGATGATTGGGCTGTTACTACAATATCGTGAGGCGCTAACTGTTTAAGTCGCTCTGAATCACAGACAATATCGTGTACTGCTTGCTCATTCGGTAATACTGCTATGTAGGCTTGGCGATTTTGTAACACCTTGATAGGCGCAATCGACAGACCATCCAGTAATGCTTTCGGTGGCGTTACTTCCAGACCTGCTTGGCAAGGAAAATTCATTTCAATGTTGCCATCATGGTTTTGTTCTACTGTCAGTGTGCCGACGTGCTCTGTGGTAAAGGTGATCTTGCCTTTGAGGTTGTAATACTCGTATAAAACAAATGCCGATGCGAGGGTAGCATGACCACAAAAATCAATTTCTGTTAGTGGTGAAAACCAACGAATAGCGTAATTATTCTCGCTGTTACGGAGGATAAAAGCCGTTTCTGATAAGTTATTCTCTGCCGCTATACGCTGCATTAATGCGGCTTCTGGAAAAGTGGTAACTGGCATGATTGCCGCCGAGTTACCTTTGAAGTGTTGGTTGGTAAAAGCATCGACAACGAAAATATCCATATCGTATTTGTCCCTGAAATGAATTACGAATTAACGAGTATATCGTGGCGAATTAATTTTTTGTTAAGTTTGAATAAAATATCACGCTCTTCATCGCTTAATGGGGCGAAGAAATCGTGATTGATATTGGCGACACATTGCGTTGCTTTTTGTGCGATGTCGTGACCTTTTTCAGTGATCACCAGATAGCGTGCTTTTTTATTTTGCTCTGATTTCTTAACCGTAATTAACTCACGTTTAATGCAGTTATCGATTAAGCGTTTAGTGACTGAGCGTTCACGATGAAGCGCATCAGAAACCGCTTGTTGCGGAACTTCACCTAAATGCCCTAGTACACGTAATGCACCTAACATTTCTAACGTAATATCAAATTCAGTGGCTAACGCAGAAGTAGCAAGGCTGCGAAACTGTTTGTAAGCCAGTCCCATAGTAAAAGACAGGCTTTCATTGAGTGCTGGAATATCAGTGTAATTCTGTGACATAACGTTGCTTCGTTGTAGTAAGAAAATAAAACAGTGCCAATATACCTAAAGTACAGCTAAGTTCCCATCCACGAAGAAAAGTGCTACTTAATCCTAACTCACTGTTCGACATATAAAGCTGAATGGGCAACATGGTAGCCAGTAATATATCGGCGTGCAGTTCTTGATGTGGACCTTGATCATGGTAAATTTTATGGGTAATGGCATAGATAAGCGCAAATAGCCCTAAGCCGTAAAGAATAATGTTACTTTGATAGCCCGCGATAAATAGCATAAATACCGCAGCAATGGCACATCCACCTACTTGGGTAATAAAGCGTGATTTCACTACGTTTAAATAAGCCTTTCGGCTGGTTTGTGTGGCTGCTGCAATCACAGGCACCATACAAAATGCACCAGAAACCAGATCGACAATCATTAGAAAGCCAAGACCCAAGCCAATTAAGCTGACTGATATTAAACGTTGTTTAGCAGTAACGGGCGTTGATTTTGGTTTGCCAAATCCTGCCTTTGGTTTAGGTGGCAATAGCCATAAAAACAGCTTGGTAACGCAGATACTCACCACAATTGCGAGTCCCACTTCGTGTAAACGTTGCGGCATATCCATAGTGGTATGTAGCGCAAAGACAACATTTAAAATCCAGTTAATGGTTGGCATGAACAGTGCGCCCACTTTGGCTGGAGAATCTGCCCGTTTTCTTAGTTGATCGAAGAGTACGATACTGATCGTCCAAATAATAAAAGGGTGATCACTAAAAACCTCAGATACGAAAACCGCACAGTAAGCCGATAGCAATACCAAGGCGAAGGTTTTGCTCAATCCTTTCCAACTGTAGTCTTTGACTTTTGTCGCGATGATGATCGGAAATAAAGCAAAATAGACATGTGAATTAACATGGAAAAGTTTTCCGAACATCATACAGATACATACAATCAAGCTAGTGCGTAGTGCATCTGTACTAATTAACTGTTTCATACTTCACTCACCTGAGATTATCGCTTAGTAGATGTAGCGGAATAGGGCAATGACATGGATCCAAGCACTACTGATCACATCTAAAATAGGATTACCATTGAGCACGATAACACTCGCGCGAGAGCCTGAAATCACGTCTTGCTGCGGTACGTTGACTGCGATGCGAGTACGGATTTTTTGTTGTTCGCGGATCCAACGTGAATCGTTACTGACCGTTGATAATTGCGTTAATGGGTTGCTAGCATCAAACACGGCGCGATCTTGGTTTTCTATTTCACCTTTAAATACACGTCCAGGTTGGGAATCAAAACTTATCAATACATGATTTTCAGGTTGTAAATGGGCAATACCTTTTTCGTTAAAATCAGCGCTTAACCAGCTGTTCTTTTCATTCACAAGAAAAAGGATAGGGGTACCTTTATTCACATAAGTCCCTGCATCTAATTGTAAATTGCTTACTGTTCCCGCTGTTTTTGCCACAACCGTAGTATTAGATAAATCCCACTCAGCACGTGCCAATTTAGCTTGTGCTAGTTCAACGGCTGCGGTGTTTTTCTTACCTGATAGCGTCGCTTTTATTTTAAGTACATCTGCTTGTGCTGCTGAAATGGCGCTTTTTGCTACATCTGCAGCGCTGATGGCATCATCTAACTCTTGGCGAGTGGTTAAGCCTTTATGGCTCAAGGTTTGATAGCGATTTAGCTTGGTCTGCGCATTTTTCCATAAGGTTTTTTTCTGCAATACCACTTGCTCTGCTGCTGCAAGTTGTTGCCATGTGCCAGCATTGGCTTCTTTGGCTTGCTGTAATTCCGCTTTTGCTTGTTCAACGGCAATTTGATAAGGCTTGGCATCAATAGAAAATAAAGGCTGATTGGCGCTAACGTGTTGACCATTAATGACATCGACATGCGTGATATTGCCAGAGACTTCAGGGGCAATATTAACCACCGATTTATACAAGGTGGCTTGTGTGGTAAATGGCGATACGTTATCTGCAATTAATAAAAACGCAGAGAAGGCAAGTGCAAAACCAATGACGCTATATAGCATGATGGCGTAAATATTTTTCTTCATTATTGTTACCCATACAACAAAATACAGAGTGATGATATTCTCACTTTGTTGTATCTGCAACATAAAATTTGATGTCAGTATCGATAAATAGATCAAGAGTGTCTATGTTATTGCGAGTAAGAGAAATAAATGACGAGAAAAACGGAACTTAACTAGATGAAAATAATGATATTGTTAGAAAATGCTGATTTTTTAGATGATAAATTTGCCTATTTGGCGATTATCGACCATATTTAATTTAACCTGTATTGAGATAGTTACTCGAGCTTACGGAGGATTGAAGCTGATTTCATAGACTCACGGGTACAGGTATCAGTGATTATTAATAGACCTCTTTGACCCGTTGTTAGTAATCACTCAGTTGCATCGCGCAACATGTGAAAAGTAGACAAAGCAACACAGTAAAAAGCAACATCGTAAGAGCTACGCATGTAAAAGCTTCTAAGTGAAAACTTAGTTGTTAACAATTTGGTAAGTGACACCTTTTAAAAATTTGCTTCTTCGCCAATAAATAGCGGTTCGAACCTTCTATGTCGAACACGGCAAGCTCAACGTAATGAGTGGCGAAGCGTAACAATATTGGTGTGCCGAGTAAGTACACTGATAGCAACACCAAGCCGCACTGCAATAGTGCGGCTTTTTACGTTTTGGGGATTTATTAATATTTTCGAAAATAGTAATGATTATTACGTATTTCTATTGAAAAACTTAATGTGTTGAAAAGTAAAGGTAATATTGTGTTATCCACAAATTTAGTGGGTAACTCTGTGCGGTGAATTTAGCGGTTGGTTGTTTTTTCGCCATTTAACATAAGGGGTGACGTATTGTTAAATGGCGCAATATTAGTCGGCGTTAATTTCTTGTCTAGGGGCGCTCAATATACGTGTTGCGCTGATCATAAAGAGAGGTTGTGATGGCCGTGTAACGCTTTTGTTTTTAGGTAATCTTCGTTGTCTTGTTTGATGTGTACCTGAGTGTTAACCACATCCATGATCTCAATGCCATGTTGTTGAAGTTCATTGATTTTCTTTGGATTGTTAGTGATTAAACGGATCTTGTTTATGCCTAATGCCATTAATGCTTTTGCCGCTTCACTAAAATCTCGTAGATCATCTGCGAAACCTAAATGGTTATTGGCTTCATAGGTATTCATGCCTTGGCTTTGTAAGTGATAGGCATCGATTTTATTGTATAAACCAATTCCACGTCCTTCTTGACGTAGATATAAAATGATCCCACCGAATTGGTGCATTTTTTCTATTGTTTCGTTGAGCTGCTCGCCACAATCACAGCGCGAAGAATGAAAGACATCACCAGTTAAGCATTCTGAATGTAAGCGAACTAAAGGGGCGGTTGTGGTATCTGCTTGTTTAAAAATAATTGCGACATGCTCTTTACCTGAATTAAAGCCATGAAACGACAATAACTCCGCTGGGATCTGACTTTTTTGCCCGATTTTAAAAGGCACTCGGGCTCTTACCGTGATCATAATATTCCTAGTAATTCTATTTGAGTTCATTGCTTTAGAAGGGCAATGGCTATGATGAAGTAGGGCATCATAGCCATCATGACGGGTGAAAATATAAGGAAATTAAGGCTCGATTTCCGCTAGCACGTTGATCATTTCTAGTGCACTTAATGCCGCTTCTGAACCTTTATTTCCCATTTTTGTTCCTGCACGTTCAATGGCTTGTTCGATTGAATCCACTGTAAGGACACCGAACGCGACTGGAATTTGATGCTCTAACGCAATTTGCGCTAAACCTTTATTACATTCACCTGCAACATATTCAAAATGTGGAGTACCGCCACGGATCACTGAGCCTAAAGCGATAATGGCATCATAACTGCCTTTTTTTGCCAGTTGTTGCGCCAGTAAAGGTAGCTCGTATGCTCCTGGGCAACGAACAACGGTAATATTACTTTCTTTAACAAGACCTTGGCGTTGTAGGGTATCTAATGCACCAGACAATAGACTGTCATTGATAAAACTATTGAAACGAGAAACGATGATCGCGACATTGGCGTGGGGTGCTGTGATCGCACCTTCAATAATATTCATGGAGCTTCCTAAGTGTATTTGTAAAAAAGAATGATGAATCAATAATATCTAAGTGTTTACTAGTTACAAATATATTCCACAACCTCAAGATCAAATCCTGATAAAGAACGATATTGTTGGCTCTGAGAAGACAGTAAACGAATTTTGCGTAGCCCTAATTCAGACAGAATTTGCGATCCTAAACCAATTTGTCGGGATTGCGGTGCGATAGGTAAAGGTGAACTTGCTTGATGCTCTGAATCTAAGTGGTTTATTTGATTTAGGATCATCGCTGAGGGCTCAATTTGGCTGATGATCACTAATACGCCACCGTCGGCTTGAATGCGCTGCATGGCCGCTTGTAGAGACCATTGCGTTGCGCCAGTATGCAAAATATCTTTCAGTGTATCTTTAACATGGACACGGACTAAGGTCTCACTATCAGGGTTTATATCACCTTTACATAATGCGTAATGCAGTTGGTTATCAATGGTGTCACGGTAGGTGATTAAGTTAAAAACACCATACTCAGTGCATAATTCACTTTCTGATAAACGTTCAATATGGCTTTCTCGTTGGGTACGATACTCAATTAAATCAGCAATCGTTCCCAGTTTTAAACCGTGTTTTTGAGCAAAGACTTCGAGTTGAGGTCGGCGTGCCATCGTGCCGTCTTCATTAAGAATTTCCACAATAACACTAGAGGCTTCAAGCCCAGCTAAACGTGCAACATCACAGCCAGCTTCAGTGTGACCGGCACGAATTAATACGCCACCATCTTGCGCCATTAAGGGAAAAATATGACCTGGCATCACAATATCATTAGCACTGGCATTAGGAGCAATGGCGGCTTGTACTGTTTTCGCACGATCATAAGCAGAGATCCCGGTCGTAACATCGGTGGCAGCTTCTATTGAAACGGTAAATGCAGTTGAGAACTTATCGTGATTGTTTTGCACCATAAGCGGTAAATTTAAGGTCTGGCAGCGTTCTTTGGTTAACGTTAAGCAGATCAACCCGCGCCCATGAGTCGCCATGAAATTAATCGCTTCAGGGGTGATCATGTCAGCGGCGATGATCAAATCGCCTTCATTTTCGCGATTTTCATCATCCATTAAGATCACCATTTTACCCAGACGGATATCATTAATGATTTCTTGGGCGCTACTTAAAGTCATAACAGGTCCTTTTTTATCAACAGCGTAAGTGAGTTATACGATAAAGCCGTGCTTCTCTAATATAGACATAGAGACGTTAGTGTTTTTTTTAGATTCTTGTTTATCAATGCTGATTAATCGTTCGAGGTAGCGTGCCATCATGTCGGCTTCAATATTGACCTTTTGACCAACGGTGGCATTGGCAAGTGTCGTGTTAGCTAACGTATGAGGGACTATGGTTAATTTAATGACATTTTGATACACAGCGTTGATGGTTAAGCTGGTTCCATCAACGCAGACTGAACCTTTCTCGGAAACGAATTTCTTTAGGTGAATTGGCACGGTAATCCACATATCAAGGGTGCGACCTTTTCGCTTTAACTCAATAATGTCGCCAATACCATCAACATGCCCAGAAACGATATGACCACCAAAGCGTGTGGTGGGTAACATGGCTTTTTCTAAATTGATTTTTTGTCCAACGTGGTAACTGTGAAAAGCAGTACGCTTTAATGTCTCTGTTGAAAGATCGGCAACAAATCCAGTTGGCGTTAATTTAGATACGGTTAAACAAACGCCATTGCTAGCAATGCTATCGCCAAGTTTTACATCCGAAATATCAAGCCGATTGGTATTGATAACCATTGAAATATCGTCGTTATTACGAATAATGGCGCTGATATTTCCAACTGCTTCTATTATTCCTGTAAACATACTATCCCTATAAAAAACTCTATTTATCAGGCATAAGCCAGCAGTTACCCAATAAATAGAGTAAAAATAATGATTAATGACTGATTGAGATAAAAACCATAAATAATGAGATGAATGATTTTTAACTACATATAACTAAACGCATCAGAATACATTTTTCCGACATTGGCTTTTTTCTCTGTGGTAAAAATATCTTTCGCACTTCGGCTCATACCGAATGGACCACAAACATAAATATCAAAGTCAGATAAGTCGGCAAAATCATCCATTACAGCATCAATGACATTGCCAATTTTGCCGTCCCATTCTGTGTGTTCATGCTCGACAACGGGCACATATTTCACATTGGGAAACTGGTCAGCTAATGATTTAAGTTGTTGATCTGCATAAAGCAATTGATGGTTATTTACCCCCCAGTAAAGGTAAATAGGCTGTGATAACTGCTTATAAACACAATGATGAAGAATGCTATTGATGTACGATAGGCCTGTGCCGCCAGCGATTAGTAATAGTGGCGATTCACTCTCATCACGTAACCAAGCATCACCATGTGGCGCATCGATCTTAAACTCGGTTTGATGAATAAACGCATCGATAAAATGCGAAATTGCTTCTATAGCTGATTCTTTGATTGAGCCACCAACATGCAATTCAATTAATTCATTACAGGTTGGACTGTTAGCAATAGAAAAAGGTAGCTGTTTATTATTCAAATAGACAATAGCGTATTGACCGGCTTTGAATTGAAAGCATTGGTCTGGCTTGATAAACACCTTAAAAACATGGCTATCAGATGCTTCAATTTTTATTATTTTGCAATTAAAAATCATCATTCAGTCCTGTTGCTTATTTCAAGCTGGTCGCCATCGATAATGAACAGCCTTTTTGTTCTCGGGTATTTAAACGGCGAACAATTTCAACGGTTGTTCCTTGGAATAGATCCGGCTCTTTGATGTTGTGCACAATGCCAATGTCGTCCGTTACAATAAAGGTTGGATAACTCGTCGAGGAGGCATCCATGTAACTCATTAAGCCTTCTTGACCATCTTCAACTGGCATCATCGTGACAGGATCAAGTGCACGAGCATATACCCAAGGCGGAACATGCTTACGTTGACGGTTATCTTCAAAGAAACAAGTGTTTAGCTCTACTTGGTTGAAGGTGTCACGAATCTGGCTTTCATGGAAAAGGTTGAATGTTTCCATTAATAGCTGATTGAAATCTTGACGATTAAGCGCTTCTTTTTGCTTTGTTTTCCAGCCACCACCTGTGATGATGAACATGTGAGCGCCAGCATTAAATTCAATGTTATGCTCTTTCATATAAAGCGCTAACAGATAAATAAAGTACGGAGGGCCAATAAGACAAATACCTTTGCCTTTACGTTGGATCGCTTTTAATGAGGCGATGGTTTGCTCAAAATCAATTTCATCTTCGTTGACTGTAAACGTCGTTGGGTATAACAGCTCAACGAGACTCATGACATATTTGAACCAAACGTTTTTGGCGCTGAAGCGATCTGGTCCCATATTCACCAACTCTAGTTGGTGTTCATGAAACTCACCTAAGTACTTCATGCCGTAATTCACAGAGCCCAGTAAACGTTCGATACTTTGGCGATCACGGGCAATATGGCTTTTAATTCCGCTGGTGCCGCTGCTGGTGAACCAATTTTCAATATTGGTTTCATCGGCAGTATGTAGCTTGGCGTACTTGAACATCGAGGTTGGAAATACAGGAATATCATCGATAGATGTAATATTTTCATCCACACCTTGGACATTACAATAATAACGGTAATCTTCATTATTTTTATAATGGTAGTGGAATGATTCCATTATAAACTTTTGCTTTAATTTTTCTTGCTCATCAAAGGTTAAGGTAAGCGGTGATGATGAGAAAATAATATCATCGAGTTCTGAACTAACAATAATATCGTTAGTATCAATATCTAATAAAGTAGTCATATTACACCTTAATAAAAAAATTAATGGCAGCGTAAGAAGCCACACTGCCATTAATAATGACAATGATTGACGAAGTTTTAATTTAAATTGACTTAACTTAATTAGTTAAGGTTGTGTTCTTTTCTATAATTAATAATGCGTTTATCAAAGTTAATCATTAGTGATTTTTTATTCTCTTGATCCTTCATCGATTCAAAGCAAAATAAGAAATCGACTTTATTATTTAAACCTTGAGCTATTTCAGCAACGTGATGTAAACACGTATCGAAGTTGCCTGCAGCATTACTATTGATGATCTCATCAATGGATGTCTCTGTTTTGGTGTAAGAGAGGTAATCTTCTAAGTAAATGCTAAGCTCAGCTTTGGCTTGCGTTGGGTTGTCATTAACATTGACAAATAACATTAATCGATGACGAACACCTGTAATATCGACATTAAATTTAGCCGCAGCTGCTTGGTAATGGTTTAATAATTCGATACGCTTTTGTTGACTATCATCCCATTTAAACAGTAGTGGCATCCCATATTTCGCCGCTTTTACAACCGTTTCAGGGCTGGTGGCTAAAACATGAATTTGTTTGCCAAGGCTAACAAATGGCGCTAATTTCGTTTCATCATTGTAGCTTTTATCTATGTGGTGTTCGCTAAATGCAACAACATCATAGATAGAGGTATCTTCATCTATAATACGTAATGTTTCTAACGCATTGCTCATGGTTAATGATGGCTCTTGCTGTCCTACATGGTAAAAATTAAGGAAGAAGACGCCATAATTCCATTTTGTCATTTTTATTATCCTGTTATTTATTATTATAGATTTTTCTTGATTTTTTCATTAACCATATTAATAAGGTCGATGACAGCGGCTTTATTTTTCATTGATTCAAAAGATAGCAATACATTCTTTGAACCTGTTTTTTCTAAAGCATATTTAGATGATTCATAATATTCATCTTCTGTACCAACCGCATGTTGCTTAATTAGCTCTTCAATTTTTTCTTCTTGATCTGTATTTGGGTAAGCTTCAGCAATATAACCACGGATATAGTCACGCATTTCTTGTTTAGCAATATCACGATCTGGATTAATGTTAACAAGTAATGGGAATTGGTGATCAACATGAGTAATGTCGACATTATTTTCAGCGGCGACAGTTAAATAACGTTGATAGTAATTTTCTTTTTCTGCCAGCGTATCACTCCAGCGGTAAGTCAGTGGTAGCCCTTTTTTCGCAGCCCATTCCACCACGCCCATGCTGGTCGCTAAAATATACTGTTTTAGGTTTTCTTTACTAATACAGTGTGGGTTGATAGAGATTTTTGGGAAGTTATAAAAGTCATTATTCGCATAACAGTAGTTAGTAGTGATACCGTCATTTAGAATTTCGTAACAGGCTTCGAATTGTTGCTGTTGGCTGTCTCGTTGGCGTTTAAAGAAGTCCATCTCGAAATCACTAACACAATCACTTAACCCAAGAATAAAACGCCCATCTGACATTTGATCAAGTAAGCTAGCTTCTTCTGCAATACGGACTGGGTGGTGAGTGGTGATCACTTGATTCAATGAACCAATATGAAGGCGTTCAGTTAAACCTAGTAGAAAACTTGCAGCTGTCATAGGTGCACCAACGATACCGTTTTTAGAAAAATGGTGTTCGTTCACAAATGCGGTTTTGAAGTGGTACTCGTCTTTATCAACCAAAGCAATAGTATCGATCATGTTGTCTAGTACTGCTTCAGATGTCATACCTTTAAGCTGAAAGTTTAGAAAGAATAATCCAAAATTCATGTTATGTTCCTTATTTGTATTTTAATTCAATGGCTTGAATGTGGAGGTTTATTTCGGATCTTTTAGGTATGGCGCTACTTGTGTCATGAAGCGTTCCATCGATGCGATGATTTCTTGCTCAGAACCGTTTGCTTCAAAACCAAGGGTGATGTTGTTGATCCCTGTTGCATCGATATCGCGCTGGATAATTTCAATACATTTTTCAGGTGTACCAACAGGGTTTAGGTTATTACTGTAATCAAGACGACGACGGGTATCGGTATGGCCTTGTAGTACAAAGTCACGCCATTGACCTTTGTGATAGTCATAACCACGAGTTTGGTTACTGTCTTTAAAGATATTGGTCGCATTGGTGTAGGACTCGTACCAGTTTGATAGGAAGTCACGGCAGACACTTTCTGCTTTTTCTGGATCTTCATTAACGGAACAGATGAAGGTCATGCTGTGGTCGATATTGTGAATATCGTGCCCATGCTCAGCTGCAATTTCATTGTACAGTTCCATCTGTGCTTTTTTCTCGCTGGTGGTGATGATCCAGCTCAGTACCATTGGCAAACCACGTTCTGCTAGCCAGGTTGTTGTCGCCGCAGATTCCGCTGTCATACAAGTAGGGATCTTGTCTAGGTAGGCTTCTGGATAGACATTTACATCTGGGAATTCAATGTTTTTACCATCAGTGTGTAAAACGCCTGATTTAGAGCCGTCCATGATCATCTTATGGAAATCTTCAGTGATCGAACGAGAATCTTCCATCGTAACACCAAATACCCGGAAATCTTTATGGTATAGGCCACGTACTACACCAAAGTTAAAACGTCCTTTTGACATTTGATCCAGTAGCAGTAGATCTTCCATTTGGCGAGCAGGGTGAGCTGTTGGTAGTACGATACCCATTGTGCCGACGTTGAGTTTTTTGGTGCGACCAAGAATATTGGCACAAGCAACATATAAGTTACCTGTTAGGCCGAATTCAGTGAAGTGGTGCTCAAGTGTCCAGAAGGTGTCGAAGTTTAATTCTTCTGAAGCAACGCCAAGACGAACAAAGCGATCCATGACTTCTTTATGAGATTCACCTGGTGGCTGGTATGAGAAACAAATATTGCCAAATTTCATTATCTTTTCCTTTTGATGACTTGAATAGGTATTGGTTTAAGCGCTAGCGAACATTTCGTTTTCAATTTTATTTTTCAAACGACGTTCATTAACTGTAATAATGGTGAGATCTTCAAAGTTTGGCTCACTAATATCATCAACTAAATCAATTACTTCACTGTCTAAGCCAATGGCTGCACGAGTAATCGATTGATAGAAGTTACGAAGTACGATCAGGTTTTCACCTAAATCATGTGATGAACCAATGAGTGAATAGATTTTGGTTTTATCGGAGTTCATATTTCCGACCAATTTTTTCACTTCTTGTTGGCAGACCCAATCATCGCCATTAGAAATAAAGGCAATAAAAGGAATATCGAGATCTTTAGTTTTATTTATTGTTGAATCTAAGCTATCCCAATTATTATCAAAACAATCAGCCACAAAGACTTTTGAGCCTAAGTTATAGCCTTCGAAATTTAAATCTTCAGGAATGTCGTTAATTTCCATTTGTAGGTAATCATATTTAAGTGCTTTCTCAAGCGTGCTTCTTAAATTAACAACACCAACAGCGGTAATTAAAAATGATAGGTTAATTTCAGCTGCTACATCATAAGCAATACGAGCAGAAAGGCTTGAAGCAATTAATCCAATTTGATCAATACCACGGCCTTTTAGCCATTCAATGACGGTTAATAAACTATGTTTACCAACAGACATAGAGAATTGATTAATTTCACCACTACTTAAGCCGACATGATTTAATGAATCATAACGAATTACATGGAAACCATTATTTGCTAAATATTCAGCAAGACCTGCAAAATGATCCATTCGACGGGCAAAACCTGCGGCAATAACAATCGTGTTATTACGCTTAATCTCTTGATTTTTAGGTAATGTTTCCCATACTCGGATGTGACGATTCTCACCTAAGCTGATCATGTGATCAATAGGTGCAGAGGTTTGAGTATTTTTCATGATATTTCTCTTTATGGTACGAATACGAGGAATTTATCTTCTTCTAGATAGCGAGTTTGTTCTATTTTTACAGCGACATCTTTAGTGGTATAAGTTGATGGTCTTTCATGTGAAATATATTTAACAAGGCGCTGAAGAGGGCGCATACCATCATGTGCACCACCAACGCGAAATATATTATTCATACCTGATTCAATAATACGTTCCGCACCATGTGACGCTAATGTATCTCTATATTTAAATGATGCTTCCCATGGGGTAATTGAAACAGTTTGGGTTATATCATTTTGTAGATACGGTGTTATTTCTGAAATATCGCTAACATGATGAATATATGCTGAGCGTGATAACGGTTGATTACCAAAAGTACCCGCTGGAGATTGCGTTAATAACCAAGCCTGCTCTTCACCTTTTTGCACTTTATATTTGGCAAATAAACATTCTCTTTCGGTTAAAGAAAACGCCCCCTTTTCATCGAAAGATTGGTCACCTTTAGGCAAAATAACTTTATAGATGTTGAGCTGTTTAGTCAGTTCATCGAAAAATTCATCGAGTTTATCACCCATGTAATAGATATCTTGGGTAGAGAAACATGCTTGTTGATCATAAAAACAGATGTCGTGAGCAACACCAATGGCTGCGGCCTTAATATCTGTTGGGTTATCAACTATTGAAATACTTTTCTTTGGACCAAATTTAAGAATATCGACATGCGCAGGGCTATGTTTTGTCGCCCATTTGATTGCATCGGTGCCACCCCAAGCTACAACCACATCTGCACAGTTCATGATTTTTTGTGGGATAGTGATATCTTCATTATGTGACCAATACATAACTGACATTGATCGAGTAATTGGGTGGTTGGCATCGGTATCAATAAAACTGGAAGCCAGCGCAGTTGCGGTAAATGGATCAGCTGATGATGTTTTAATAATACATTCATTTTTAGTTAAAATTGCACGCAGGATCGATGTCACACCTGATAGCGGAACGTTACCCGCTAATAAATGGATAGATTTGCCTTTTGGTAGCGCCTTAACATAGCAATCACCTTGGGGTAGCCATTCATCAACGATATGGCGAGAGCTGAGATCATTTTCAACAATGTCATATAGCGCACTTTTGCTACATAGAATCATCGAAATCCAGTTCGCCTCTAGTTTTGCCATCTCAGGGGAGTAGCCCATGAATTTTACTAGATCACGGATATAAGTAAGGCGACGGCTGTAGTTTTCACTCTTCCATTTTTGCCCAACAGTATACAAGAAGTTAACTATCTGGTTGATATTTAGCTTGTTTTCATTTTTTAGTGAGGTGATAGCCTCAGCATCTTTGTCCGTAATGATAGGTACATTGACGGTGTTATTGTTAAGCGTAAGTTCACGGACATCATGTTCTGACGTGTCTTGAACTTCGCCTCCAATAATCAGTGGGATCTTCTTAATCATGCAATCTCCATTAGCATATCGTAAGTTTTATATACCCTGTTTGCATAGTTACATGCTGCATAGGGAATAAAATTAGGCTAGGAGAATATTTTTTTTAGTGTAAGTAAATTGTTTTACATTTGTTACGTTTTGAGATTTGTCTCACATTGTTGATAATATTATTTTTAATTTGTGTCTTTTATATTTAACCTGCCCAGTTTTTTTTACACTTATGAGCGGTGAGAAATCGATCAAAAAAATATAGAATGCAGTGCGGAATGTTTTATATTTATTATTTCTATGAATTTTTATAAATGTAAATTTAAGCTTTTTGGTTATATTTTGAACTTTATTTTTATATTTTTATTTTATATTTACTCCGGTGTTTTTCATTTAATTAAACAGTATTTTGTTTTGTATGTTTTAAGTTTGAATAATAGTTTTTACTTTTATTAGGTAAATATTGCTCAACCTTGTAAATGTGGGTTTTAGCAAGTATCTGTAGGAGTTTTTATTTTTATGTTGTTGATTTTTAATGTTTTGTTTATTTTTATTGGGGCGGGATTTTTGATAGGCATTGGTTGGAATTGTTTATGTAGTGTTCGGTTGGAATGTAAAATGAATAATGTTTCAATTACCCATTAAAATATTATTGGTATTTCATTATTAACACAAGATTGATTTTTATATTGTTTGATTAAAATATTTGTGATGGTAATAGAAAAATATTGTCCGCTTTTTGTATTTCTTTCTTCAATTACTAGAATCTCATAAATGTGCTAGTCGTATTTGGCTGAAAATATTATATAGAGTCTAAAAAAGGAGACATTAATGTTTAGAGGTATTGTTCAAGGTTGTGGTGTTATTCGATCCATTTCAAAAAGTGAAGATAGTCAGCGGCATGGGATTATATTCCCTGAAGATATGTTGCAACTTGTTGATGTAGATACTGTAATGTTAGTAAATGGTTGTTCATTGACGGTTGTCCGTATTTTAGGCGATATGGTGTACTTTGATATCGACCAAGCATTGGGTACGACAACATTTGATGGATTAAAAGAAGGTGATCAGGTAAACCTAGAAATCCACCCTAAATTTGGTGAGGTGGTTGGTCGTGGTGGATTAACAGGAAATATTAAAGGTACTGCGCTGGTCACAGCGATAGAAGAAAATGAAGCGGGTTTTTCTGTACTGATTGATATCCCTAAAGGGTTAGCTGAAAACTTAACAGTGCAGGACGATATTGGAATTGATGGGATCTCTTTGCCTATCACTGATATGTCAGACAGCCTTATCACACTGAATTATTCTCGTGATTTATTAGCGAACACTAACATCGCATCGTTAGCAAAAGATGTGAAAGTGAACGTTGAAATTTTAAATGAATGGTAGTGATTAAGTGCTGCCGCTAAATATAAGCGCATTATTATTAATGCGCTTGTTTGTTTTATTTTGAAGTATCAGGCGCAGTACATAGATGCTGTACTTTATGGAGTGTAAAAAGGAGGTGATGTGTGGAAAGAAAAACGCCGTCATTTCGTGTGGAAACGTTAGATGAATCAAAGACATACCATCATCATGAATATCCTCAGATTATTCTAGGACTAATTGGAAAAAGTGAACTTTCTATCGAGAATAGTTCAGTTTGTCTTTCTCCTGGTATGGGGTACCGAATTAATGCCAATGTTGAACATAGTTTTTCAGGTACATCTAATAACCAAGTCTTAGTGATGAATTTACCCCCGTTTATTTCAATGACTGACGTTGAACAGTTCGGCAATAGCAATTTCAGCTTAGATGCACGTACTCATCAGCTTATTTCATTGTTGGCGACTGAATTAAAAGAACACTCGGATGATAGTTTGTTATCACAATCTATCAGTAACACCTTGCAGTGCTTAATTAAGCGTAGCTTGATGCTCTTTGATGAAAAAAAAGTAGAACGATTGAATATGGTACTCATTGATAACTATATAGAGCAGCATATTCAGAAGAAGATCTCAGTGGCAGAGCTATCCAGCATCGCTTTTTTAGCACAAAGCCAATTTTATGCTTTATTTAAAGCGCAAATGGGGACAACGCCACATCAATATGTGTTGCAAAAACGGTTAGAGTTAGCCAAGCAGTTGATTGCAGAACGTCAAAAGCCGTTATCGGAAGTTGCACAATTATGCGGGTTTTCAAGTCAAAGTAGTTTTAGTCAAGCTTTTCGCCGTTTATACGGCACTTCACCTACACGCTATCAGTATTTCATTCAATAAGTTATAAGCAGCACTACTTAGAAGCGTTACATAGTTTATTTTGCTATGTAGCGCTTTTTTTATGTGCTAGATCTCGGATTATCCACTATCGGAGGAAAAATAAAATATTGCGTAGGAATTCATAAGACGACATTAAATATTATCCATAATATCTACAGGCAATAACAAAGTAGTAACATGAGGGTGGCGTTCATTATGATCTCACTGTTCATGTCATAGAGGGAACCTGATGTTTAAAGCTGTTGATGTGCTCCAGCCCGCTTTTATTGAGCAACCACTTGATCAATTATGGTCGTTGATCTCACCTTTATATGCCATCGATGAATCTACATGGCTTACACAACTCTTACCATTGGCAAAGCCAAGTCCACAAGAGCAAGCGTTTTGTAACGAGAAAGCTTCAGAGTTAATAAGCCGTGTTCGTAGCGATAAAAATGCGGTGCAAATGATTGATGCACTGTTGCTGGAATACAGCCTAGATACCAAAGAAGGTATCTTATTAATGTGCTTAGCTGAAGCATTAATGCGGATACCTGATGCTGCAACAGCGGATGCTTTGATCCGCGATAAACTCAGTGTGGCAGATTGGAAGTCCCATCTTAAAAACTCCGATTCTTTGTTTGTGAATGCCTCAACATGGGGGTTAATGCTCACTGGCAAAGTAGTGACCTTAGATGCCAATCAAGATGGTACGCCAACAAATGTGATTAATCGTTTGGTCAATAAAATGTCTGAGCCCGTGATCAGACAAGCGATGCACCAAGCGATGAAAATCATGGGGCATCAATTTGTGTTAGGACGCAATATTGATGAGGCGATGAAAAATGGTAAACCGAAGCGTGAACAAGGCTTTACTTATTCTTTCGATATGCTGGGAGAAGCTGCATTAACCGCAACAGATGCTAAGAAGTACTATAACGATTATTTCACCGCGATTAAGGCTGTCGGTAATGAAAACCGTGCATATGTGAGTCAAACCTCTCGCTCATCATCTGATCCTACGGTATCTATTAAGCTATCAGCATTGCATCCTCGCTATGAGGTCGCTAATGAAGCCCGTGTGCTGGATGAAATGTATCGCTCGGTATTGGCGTTATTAATCCATGCCCGAGAGCATAACGTTGGGATCACCATTGATGCGGAAGAAGCCGATAGACTGGAGTTATCATTAAAACTGTTTGAAAAACTCTATCGCTCAGATGAACTAAAAGGCTGGGGACGCTTTGGACTTGTAGTTCAAGCTTATTCAAAACGGGCATTACCGGTATTAACTTGGCTGGCGGCATTAGCAAGACAACAGGGTGATGTTATTCCTTTGCGTTTGGTAAAAGGGGCTTATTGGGATAGTGAATTAAAGTTGAGTCAGCAAGCAGGGTATAGCGGTTATCCGGTATTTACTCGTAAAGAAGGAACGGATACTTCCTATTTAGCTTGTGCTCGATTACTGCTATCGGAACATTTTTCAAATCTGATCTACCCACAATTTGCTACCCATAACGCACATACAGTGAGTGCAATAGTGGCAATGGCAACACATTCAGGTTACGAATTTCAGCGTCTGCATGGTATGGGCGATGCGCTTTATAACCATGTGATGGCAATGCATCAAACATTGGTACGGATTTATGCACCTGTCGGTAGCCATAAAGATTTATTGCCTTACCTTGTGCGTCGATTATTAGAAAATGGTGCCAATAGTTCATTTGTCCATCGATTGGTTGATGCCAACTGTCCAATAGATTCTTTAACTCAACATCCTGTTGATTTATTAAAGCAACGAAAAACACTTCATAACAGCTTGATCCCATTGCCGAAAGATATTTTTGGCTCTGCCCGTCAAAACTCGGCAGGCGTTAACATTGATATTGAATCTCAATGTCAGCCTTTCGAGCAAGCCGTTCACGCTTTTGATCAGATAATATGGAAAGCATCGCCAATCATAAACGGCAATCTAGAAGCTATTTTAGCGGCAGAGCGAGTAACAATCACTGCCCCTTATGATCGTAGTGAAGTGGTAGGCGAAGTGGTTTATAGCACATCGGCACAAATTGAAACGGCGATCAGTTCAGCACACGATGCCTCTGCGATGTGGTCGCAAACGGATGCTTCTCAGCGTGCTCATTACTTAAATTTATTAGCCGATAAGTTAGAACTACATCAAGCAGAATTGGTGGCGTTATGTCAGCGAGAAGCAGGTAAAACCATTCATGATGCGATAGATGAAATTCGAGAAGCTGTGGACTTTTGTCGTTATTACAGTGAGCAAGTGGAAACACATTTTTCGCAACCTCAGCGTAGTACAAGCTTTGATGGTGTCGATCAGTTAGTGCGTTATCAAGGTCGTGGGGTGTTTGTCTGCATTAGCCCGTGGAATTTCCCTTTAGCGATCTTCTTAGGTCAAATTTGTGCAGCATTAGCAGCAGGTAATACTGTGGTTGCCAAGCCTGCCGAGCAAACATCATTAATTGCTTGTCGCGCGATTGAATTGTTACAGCTTACAGGGATACCAAAAGACGTTATCCAATTACTGACAGGACAAGGGCGTGACATTGGTCAGCAACTTCTATCGGATGAACGCGTAGCGGGTGTTGCGTTTACAGGCTCCACACCGACTGCGCAATTAATTAACCGTACGTTAATGGCAAGAGATTGTGCACCTGTTCCCTTTATTGCTGAAACGGGCGGTCAAAATGCGATGATCGTTGATAGTACTGCTTTGCCTGAACAAGTGGTTAGAGATGTATTGCGCTCTGCTTTTGCCTCAGCAGGACAACGTTGTTCTGCATTGCGGGTGTTATTTGTGCAGCAAGATATTGCCGATCGGGTTATAGGGTTAATTCAAGGTGCGATGGTCGAGCTTAGTGTGGGCGATCCTCGCTTACATTCGACGGATGTTGGTCCTGTGATTGATATATCAGCAAAAGCCAAACTACTCACCCATATTGAAGAGATGAAAAACCACGCTCAAGTGCTATATCAAACACCGTTAGCCCGTGATTGTCAGTTAGGGGATTTTGTTCCACCAACAGCGATTGAGATCAGCAATATCAGTGTGTTAACCCAAGAGCACTTTGGGCCAATTCTGCATATTGTGAGATATAAGGCGAGTGAGCTTGATCAGGTGATCGATCAAATAAATAAAACTGGCTATGGATTAACCATGGGCATACATAGCCGTAATGAACGGACGTACAGTGAAATTGAATCACGCGCCAAAGTCGGCAATTGCTATATCAATCGCGATCAAGTGGGGGCCGTGGTTGGGGTACAACCGTTTGGTGGTCGAGGGTTATCCGGTACTGGGCCAAAAGCGGGAGGACCGCATTACCTATATCGCTTTATGCAACCTAGTGTTGTTCCAACTCATACAACTAATCATATCGATATGGGGGAAGTTGAATAATGATGCATGCTCAACAACAAATATCACTATCAACGAATGTGCAAAAGTCGCTACGAGGTAGCATTTTTGCTGCTTCCATCTGGAATGATCTGGACTTTGAAACGCGAATCGCTATTCTACGCCGCTGGGCGAAATCGTTAGATAACCTATCAGCTATGATGGTTAACTTTCAGTGCGCCAATGCACAGGAAATGATTGCGACACCCCATGTAATGCCAGGGCCTACAGGAGAGAGCAATACCCTTTATTGTGTAGGACGTGGTGTGGTTGTTGTAACTGCTAACGATGATGTCGCAAACCATGTGGTCATCGCTCAAATTACTACCGCACTGGTGTGTGGGAATAGCGTGATGCTATGCCTATCGCCAGATCATCCCTTAAAAGCAGGTGCCATTCTCAGCCAATTAGCGCAAGCAGGAGCTATCGCTAATGTTCTTACTATTATCGAGAGTCATGATTTTGAATCGTTAATTCAATCCGAAGATGTGGTTGCTGTCGCTTACTGTGGCAGTGCGGATCGTGCACTAGAAATTGCGCGCCAATTAGCTGCACGAGAAGGACAATTAGCACAATTAGTGGCTGAAACAGATGTAGTGAATTTACCGATTATTGGTAGCCAAAGTTACTGTTTACGTTTTATTACCGAACGTACCAGAACGATAAATATTACTGCCGTTGGCGGTAATGCAACCTTGCTTGAATTGGGTTGCGGAGAAGCAAGCTAACCTGACGTAGTTAAAAATGATCAAAGGCCTTTGCCATGAACAAAGGCCGATCAAAAGGAAGTACAACATGATTGAAAATAACTTCGCTATTACAGCGACGTTTATCGCATACCTACTTGCGATGTTAGCCATTGGTTATATGGCCTATAAACGCACCTCAAGTTCCAGTGATTACTTTTTAGGTGGACGCTCACTAGGCCCTTGGCCGTCAGCGATCTCTGCTGGTGCATCAGACATGAGTGGCTGGTTATTATTAGGTTTACCTGGTTACGCCTATATCGCAGGCTTTGAGTCTTTATGGCTTGCTGGTGGCTTATTATTAGGCACTTGGTTGAACTGGCTTATTTGTGCCAAGCGCTTACGTACTTATAGTATTACGGCTGATAACTCATTAACACTGCCTGAGTTTTTATCACGTCGATTCGATGATAATTCAAAGCTGATCCAAACCATTTCTGCCTTCTTTATTTTGTTGTTTTTCCTTTTCTATACCAGTGCCGGTTTAGTTGCAGGCGGAAAATTGTTTGAAACCGTATTTGGGCTTGATTACACCCTTGCACTGTTCATCGGTACGGTATGTGTCGTGACATACACCTTATTTGGAGGCTTCCTTGCGGTATCTTGGACCGACTTAGTGCAAGGTTTGTTAATGTCTGCAGCTTTATTGATTGTGCCGATCACTGCAATGAATGCGGATCCTGTTACTCTCATGGAAACGTTGCATAGCAAAAATCCAGAGCTACTGACATTTTGGAATGACATTAAAGGTCAGCCGCTATCTTGGATGGTGATTTTATCACTACTCGGTTGGGGTTTAGGCTACTTTGGTCAGCCGCATATTTTGGCACGCTTTAAAGCGACACGTTCTAACAAAGACATTGGTACTGCGCGTCGCATCGCAGTGATCTGGACAGCCCTTTCTATGATTGGTGCATTGTTAGTGGGCTTAACAGGTATTGTGTATGTTGATGGCAATTTAGGTGGTGAACTTGCTGATAGCGAGAAAGTGTTCATGCTATTAGTAAATGCGATTTTCCACCCTGTGATGGCGGGTATTTTATTAGCTGCGATTTTAGCTGCGATCATGAGTACCGCTGATTCACAATTGTTGGTTTCATCATCTGCACTAGCGGAAGATTTTTATAAGCAAGTATTCCGCCCACAAGCATCAAGCCAAGAGATTGTGATGGTCGGACGTATTGCGGTGATCTTGTTATCTATTGTTGCATTTATCTTAGCGTTGGATCCTGAAAGCTCAGTGTTAGCGTTAGTCTCTTATGCATGGGCAGGATTTGGTGCGGCATTTGGTCCTGTATTACTGCTTAGCTTGTACTGGAAAGGCATGAACCGTAATGGTGCGATTGCTGGTATTTTAGTGGGAGCTGTTACTGTAGTGGTATGGAAGCAACTGACTGGCGGTATTTTTGATTTATATGAAATTATCCCAGGCTTTATTTTCGCATCACTGGCTGTTGTGGTGGTAAGTAAAGCAACAGGTGCACCATCTGATGCAGTACAAAAGCAATATCAACAATACCAACAAAATCTGGCTGAGTTTGATTAACGCCGCTTTTTGTTGCTAAGTTTTCAAATTAAAATCCCGCTACAAGTTTGAGCCTGTAGCGGGATTTTTGTTTTAGCATACTAACATTGAGATGTTCATGCCGCTTTTAATCAACGAGTGGATAAACACCGTTTTCATCGTGGGTCTCTTTGCCGGTGATCGGTGGGTTAAACACACACGCCATCACCATTTCTTTATCTTTGTAAGCACGTAAATAGTGCTCATCGTGCTGATCAAGAATATACAGTGTGCCCGGTTTTATAGGGTAGGTTTTGCCACCCACGACTTCAATTTCCCCTTCACCACTCATGCAATACACTGACTCTAAGTGATTTTTATAGTGGATATGGGTTTCGGTATTTTCAAAGATGGTCGTGATGTGGAAAGAAAAGCCCATCTTGTCATCTTTGAGCAACATACGAACGCTTTCCCATGTTTCAGAGGCAACACGACGCTCACTATCACGACATTCATCTAATGTTCTAACAATCATGATTTGTCCTTAAATTATGATGCTTGTTTAAAGTCTTCTGCGACGATTTGCTCTACCGCATTTTCAAAAATAGCTAAACCTTGTTTTAGCTCATCATGTGAGATAGTAAGTGGACTAAAGAATTTCACGACTTCATCATTAGGGCCTGCAGTTTCAATCACCAAGCCATTTTCAAAACACGTTTTTGCTATTTGTCCGGCAAGCTCGCCATCGTTACATTCAATCCCGATCATCATGCCGCGACCTTTTTTCTGTACAAACAGATCGGCATGATCATGAAGACATTTATCTAATACCTTACTAATGATCTCAGAGCTGGCGGCAACATGTTTTTCAAGTGAATCATCCGCCCAGTAGGTTTCAAGGGCTTTGGTTGCCGTTACAAATGCATGGTTATTACCACGGAAAGTACCGTTATGCTCACCCGGTTGCCAGATATCAAGCTCAGGTTTGAACAGTACAATCGCCATTGGTAAACCATAGCCACCAATTGATTTTGATAGGGTCACAATATCAGGCTTGATCCCTGATGGTTCAAAGCTAAAGAAAGTACCTGTTCGTCCACAGCCTGCTTGAATATCATCCACAATCAGTAAAATATCGTGTTGTTTACAAATAGCTTCTAAACGTTGCAGCCATTGGTTAGAAGCGACATTCAAACCGCCTTCACCTTGTACTGTTTCAATCAATACTGCGGCTGGTTTATCCATGCCAGCTGAATTATCGGTAAGCATGGTTTCAAATAATTTAAGACCGTCAATATCTGCATAACCTTCAAAAGGAATACGCGTAATATTGTTAAGGCTCATTCCTGAACCTTGACGGTGATGTTGATTGCCTGTTGCGGCTAATGCACCTGCAGTACAACCATGAAACCCATTGGTGAAAGCAACAATAGAGCTGCGCTTTTTTACTTTACGTGCCAGTTTCAGTGCTGCTTCTACCGCATTTGTGCCCGTAGGACCGGTAAATTGCGTTACATAGTTAAGCTGGCGAGGGGCGAGAATATTGCGCTCTAATACTTCAAGGAAATTGGCTTTAGCTGTGGAGTGCATATCTAAACCGTGGGTGATCCCATCTTGTTCGATATAGTCGAGTAGAGCCTGTTTGAACACAGGATTATTATGACCGTAATTTAGAGAACCAGCACCAGCGAGAAAATCGAGGTAACGATCGCCTTGTTCGGTCTCAAGCCAGCTGCCTTTTGCTTTGGTAAATACGACGGGGAAACTGTTTGAGTAAGAACGAACTTTTGATTCCTGTTTCTTAAAAATATCCATAATATGCCCGTTTATTTTCCTTTCTGTTGAGTATGAGTTAAAGGGATGCGATACAAGAATTCCGTATCGTGCTTACCTTTAAAATGAATGTCTTCGTCTAAAAAAGTACTCACTTCGCCTTGCTCGCCATGGCGTGCGTCTAGCTTTCTAAATAATGCCCACGATGCGCGGTTATCTTCTGTGATCGTGGTTTCAATGGCCGTGATAGGGTGCAATGCATCACGCGTTATTAGCTCTTGTAACATGTTAAAGGCAAGCCCATGACCTCGATATTGGTGGGCTACTGCCACCTGCCATACAAATAAAGTGCTGGACTCATCAGGCTTTTTATAACCTGATATAAACCCTGCAATCTGGCCATTACAACGTGCAATAACGCAGGTTTTATGAAAATGGGTAGATTGGAGAAAGTTACAATAAGAGGAGTTGGTATCGAGAGGGGGACAATCAGCGATCAGATTAAAAATCTCATCACCATCCTTTGCTGTTGGTTGTAAAAATGTCCACGTTTGCTTTATGTCTTCACCTATTTCGGAAGCATTTACCGAAGGTGTTGATATGTCCATATTAAGAGTCTATTCCTTTGAGCTCTAAATAATTTAATAGGTATTATTACGCATTGTGATGATGCGTAATCATAATTATACATGATTTACGTTGTTTTTGTGGGTTTTATCTCATTTTTACATGTATGAAAATGAATCTTAACTGATTAGAGGTCTAAATTTTATTTTGCAATGTTCTGTTTGTTTAGAAATGTAAATAGATATGTGCATATTGGTGCTTATTTTGTTGGAGTTCTTTTTTAATAAAGAGGAGAGCAAATCACAATGCTTTGATGCAATATCATTTCCCCAAAATATCGTCTCTACCTCACTGCACTTTTCTGACAAAAAGCGCATAGTAAAACACTCATTTCTTGAAGGATTAAGGACACAATAATGTTAACTATGCTCAATGTTGATATTGATAATGCAGTGGCGTTTTCAATTGATGGCAAGATCAATGAAGATGACATGAAGCGTATTTTGTATGATGCACAAGCTAAAACTGAAGTACATGGCAAGATTGTGATTTTCGAGCAGATCGATAATTTTGAAGGGATAGAGTTTTCAGCGCTACTTGAAGAAGTACGTTATGTGTTTCATGCGGGTATTTCGCACATTACCAAAGTTGCAGTGGTTGCTGATAAGCAGTGGATTGAAAAAATTGTCAAAGTGGAAGACAAGCTATTTCGTAACATCGATATTCAATTCTTCCAGCCAGAGGAAAAAGATCAGGCGATCGAATTTTTAAAACAGCAATAATGTGAATGACAATAACCATGCACGATAACTGATCTTAGTATGTGCATGGTTATTGGTTTGCGTTTTTAAGCGTATATTTAGCGCTATATGTAGGTGTTAAACGCGCTTAAAAATAATTGACGTGTTGATCCCACCAAACGCAAAGTTGTTGCTCATAATGTACTGGCAATTAAGGTTGCGTCCTTCACCGCGAATGTAGTCTAAATCGCCACATTCAGGATCAACGTTGTCTAGGTTAAGGGTTGGGTTAAACCAACCATTATGCATCATTTCTAGACTTAACCATGCTTCAATCGCGCCACAGGCACCAAGAGTGTGACCTAAATAGCTTTTCAGAGAGCTAATTGGCGTGTCATTACCAAAGATACTCGCTGTCGCTTGGCTCTCGGCAATATCACCTTTCTCAGTGGCTGTGCCGTGAGCTGAGATATAGTCGATAGCACTTGGTGATAAGTTCGCTTGCTGTAGTGCCATTTCCATACATAACTGCATGGTTTCTTTTTGTGGTTGTGTTACGTGGGCGGCATCACAGTTGCTAGCAAAGCCAACCACTTCAGCATAGATCTTCGCGCCACGAGCAATGGCATGGTCGTATTCTTCTAATACTAATGTGCCAGCACCTTCACCAATCACTAAGCCATCACGCTCGGTATCGTAGGGGCGAGGTGTTGCTTTCGGTGTGTCGTTTTTAAGGCTGGTAGCAAAAAGGGTATCAAAAACGGCAGACTCTGTTGGGCAAAGCTCTTCAGCACCACCAGCTACCATTACAGTTTGATAGCCGTGTTTAATGGCTTCATACGCATAACCAATTGCTTGGCTACCTGAAGTACATGCACTGCTAGTTGGGATCACACGACCACGCAGACCAAAGAATAAGCCCACGTTAACAGCAGTGGTGTGAGGCATCATTTGTACATAAGTGGTGGCAGTAATTGCGCGGGTGCTTTTCTCGTTAAGCATCACACCAAAAGCACTGATCGCAGGGGTACTGCCGGTTGATGAGCCGTAAGCAATACCGGTTTGACCGTTAGTCAGTACATCGTTGTCTAATAAGCCTGCTTGAATCAGTGCATTTTCCGTTGCCAGTGTTGATAGCTTAGATACACGACCCATGGCACGGGTTTTCTTACGTGTATAGTGTTTTGGCAGGGTGAAGTTTTCAATTGGCGCAGCCAGTTTGGTATTTAATCCATCATACAATTCATAGTCTTGCATGTAGATGGTTGCATTTTCGCATGCACGCAGTTTTGGCTCAATCTGCTGCCAATCGTTACCAAATGCAGTAACCCCAGACATGCCTGTAACAACTACACGACGGTTCATACTAAACCTCCGTTCACTGAAATAACCTGACGAGTAACATAAGCGGCAATGTCAGACATTAAGTAGCTAACCAGTCCAGCCACTTCTTTTGGTTCACCCATACGACGTAGTGGTACTTGCGGTAAAGCATGCTCTTTTACGTGCTCGTCTACCATACCTGTGTCAATCAGTCCCGGTGCGACACAGTTTACGGTGATCTTACGCTTTGCGAGCTCTAGCGCGAGTGATTTGGTCGCACCAATCACACCTGCTTTTGCAGCACTGTAATTGGTTTGTCCTCGGTTACCAGTGATCCCTGATACCGATGCTAAGGTAACAATACGACCGCCTTTACGCTTTTGCACCATAGGCATTACGCAAGGATGTAACACGTTATAGAAGCTATCAAGGTTAGTGTGGATCACACCGTCCCATTCTTGCTCTGTCATCGCTGGGAATGCGGTATCTCGGGTGATCCCGGCATTACTTACCACGCCGTAATAAGCACCATGTTCAGCAATGTCTGCATTAAGTCTTTCGCGGCATTGTTCGCGGTTGCTGATATCAAATTGAATTAAGCGACCTTCACCACCAGCTTCTGTAATTGAAGCCAATGTTGCTTCAGCACCTTGTTTATCACTCATGTAGTGAACGGCGATTGTAAAACCATCTTTAGCCAGCTGTATCGCTATCGCGCGACCGATGCCTTTACTTGCACCTGTTACGAGGACGTGTCGAGTCATGCGTTCTTCCTGTTATTGTTGTCTGTTTGCATTTGTTCTAATTGTGTTTTTGAGGGAACAAATGCATTGAGTTGACTGCTTGCAACGATGTTGTCGTTAACCATGATCTTGCAGTCAAAAACAGCCATGCCGTTATTTTCCATAATTTCTTCAGCATGAATGTCTAAAATTTCGTGCTCTTTGAAGGTGCTTAATTCACTGTGGTAGCGACGGCAACCTAAGAGAAAGCCGATCGGTGAATCATCACCTTTTTTCCAAGCGTGATAGCCTGACCAACCTGCGACACTTTGTGCCATAAATTCGATCCCAACATAGCCGGGAACAGATTGCGTTTGTGGATCGAAATACAGGCAATCAGGGCGGATCACCACACGGCAATGAATGTGCTTTTCACCTACGTCAATGAGCTCATCGACAAGGATCATTGGTGATTCATGAGGTAATAGTTGATGTAATGGGGGGCAATTAGTCATCGGTACGTCCAATAATAAGGCTGATGTTGTTGCCACCAAATGCAAACGAGTTACTGAGCACTACGGGCTTGGCTAATGCCATCTCTGCAGAGGCTAATTGAATTGGAAGATCGTCTGCGACAACACCATCATTAATTTGCATTGGCAGGGGTAAATTATAGCGAAGTAAGTGCCAACAAATGGCAGCTTCAATCGCGCTTGCAGCCCCTAGAGTATGCCCTGTAAGAGGTTTGGTTGAACTCACGGGTACGTGATTGCCAAACACTCGGGCAAGGGCTTTTGCTTCCATTGCATCATTTAAAGGCGTTGCCGTTCCATGGGCGTTGATGTAACCAATATCGTTAGGCGTCAGATTGGCATCGGCTAAGGCTTTACGCATTGCTTCTTCCGCCCCAGAGCCTTCTGGATGTGGCGCTGAAATATGATGAGCATCAGAGCTATCACCGATACCAAGCAATGCAATATGCGGTGCTGATTGATGTTCATCTGGGGTTAGAGCAAGCAGCATAAAAGCCGCTCCTTCACCAATGTTGATCCCGTTGCGATTATCACTAAATGGATTACACAAACTGCTTGAAAGAGAATCTAAGCCGTGAAAACCATTAAGGGTTAAGTGACAAAGGCTATCAGCCCCACCGACAATAACCGCATCGACTAAGCCCGCTTTTAGCATGCGCTTTGCCGATAAAAACACGCGACCGCTAGATGAACATGCAGTTGAAAGGGTGTAGCAAGGGCCTGTTAATTGGTAATAGTCAGCAATAAATTGCCCTGTATTACTCGGCTCTTGCTGGTGGTAGTGATACCCATTTGGGTAACTGCCAGTCTCTTTTCGTGTCGTTAGTGCTTGCTCACCATCACTGATCCCAGAGGTTGTTGTTCCAATAATTACCGCAATACGATCATTGCCGTATTGCTTAATGGCGGCATGGATCTCGGGTTCAATTTGTTGCAGTGCAGATAAGGCTAAACGGTTATTAGCCGTATCTTGGTACGCGAAACGCGTGCTATCAATATTTGGTAGTGCAGATGAAACTTTGCCAACGACAGTCTCTGTGCCGTCATTTAGCCAGCCTTGTACGGTTAGCATATCTGGGCTAATACCTTGGCGTAATCGTTGGTGGATGGTGTCATGTTCGCAGCCTAACGCTGAGTTAAACCCACACCCACGAATATAAATTGACTGTTTGTCGGCGATTGTTTGCATAGTGCTGGTATCTGGCTCTTTGATATTGGTTATTTAATGCTTTTTCGTTATGAGTAAGAGATTATTTACCTGACTCATGTTGGCTTGATTGCAGTGTTTTAATACCGATCGTGTAATGCTGTTGATGGTTGATAAAGGTAATATCACCTTTTAGCGGATCGCTATTTTTATAATCAATATCTGCAATTATATCACCTTTATTATCAATTAATTGACGGTGATTATGGGTTTGTTTTAATTGCCAACCTACTTGTGTTAATGGGGCTTGCCAAGCATCAATCGGCCACAGCGTGATCATAATATTAAATAAGACCTGCTTAGGATCGGGCAGTGTTGCACCTAGCCCCGGCATAACATAGGTATCAATATGTTGATCTTGATAATCAAGGCTAAGAATACGGGTTCCCCATGAAGAAAATCCCGCTAATGCTACGCGCTTCGGATCAACTTGTAGCTGAACCGGAAGCTGGTGGCTTTGTTTTTTCCATGTAGCGGTGATCAGCTGGCTGGCTGTTAATGAGTAACCCAGTTGAGCTGGTGTTGGTAAGGTCACTAGCGTATCGGGCGCAATTTCCACTTGGTTTTGTTGCACCATAGGTTTGCTGGCGCATCCGACTAACACCATGCTCGCCATCAATACGGCAATCATACCTTTAGCGTGTTGTTTTATGGTTTTCATTGCAAATAGCCTTATTGACGTTGTTGTGACGGTTTTACTTTGCTCATCGCCAATGGAGCTAATAGCCAAGCGATGATGATGCCTGTTAGTACAGTGATCCCAAAACTATGGATAGCCTGAGTCTCACTCAATGCAAGTAAGCCAAATGATAAAACAGTGGTTAATGCGGATAAGGTGATCGCCAATAAGGTGGTGATCCCTTGCTGGTGCGCTGTTTCAGTCTTTAACTCGGCAAAAAACAGGCTGTAATCAATCCCGATGCCCAAAATTAATATTAGAGCTAACAGGTTGAACAAGTTAAGTGGTGTCCCTGTTAGGCTTGTGATCGCAATACCCGCTATACCAGCAATCAAAGATGGAGCGATCATTTTCACCCCTTGCTTGATGCCATAACGCCAAGCTAGTAACAGATAAATCGCAAAGGTCGCTGCGATCAATAGCCAAGTGACATGCTCTCTGTATTGTCCAAACAGAGTTGAGATCTCATCGGCTTTGTTTAAATACGTCAGTTCACTGTCATTATGCGTTAACTGTTCAATCGCACTTTGCTGTTGAATGTCATGAAGCAAAATCACTGCGCTGTATTTACTGACACCATTTTTATCTTTTAGTGCATCAAGCCACATAAAACGCAGTGGTGCTGAGATCGGTGATGCCAAGAAATGCGCCATGGTTAAAGGTTCAAATGTGGCGGTGAAGCTAACAGGTTGTGCCAAATTTAAGCTTTGGCTAAGAGCGGTACCTTGCTCTTTATATAGCTGTTTAACTAACTCGAAGTTAGTCTTTTGCTGCTCAAGTGTAGGAATATATTGCCCAAGGCTTTGATAGCTTTTTAATGCGCCTTGTTTGATCAATCCATCTAAGGCGTGATCGGTGGCTGCGATTTTATCAAGTAATGCTTGCTGGCTATCAGCTTTTACTAGCAACATTTGCTGGCTACTGCTCACGCCTGTGATGGCTTTAATCGTCGCTTCTTGATGTTGTAACGACGCTGGTAGGGCTTGTAGTTGGCGAATATCATCGTTGTAAGTTGCTTTGGTTAAACCATAGATAGATAGCAGTGCTAAGAGTATTGGTGTAACCCAACGGACACTAGGTTGCTGCCATAGATGCAGCCAACGACCTAATGTACCTGCGAAAGGAATAGCACGAGGTTTACTTGGTTTTGCTGCAAGGGTTGGATACCAACAGACCACAGTGGCGTAAGCGGCTGTTAAACCAATGGCTGAGAATAAAGACAGTTGCTGCAAACCAGGGAAGGGTGCTACTAACATGCCTAAATAACCAATCAAGCTAGTGATCAAACCAAGCGTGATTGCGGTAAAGATGTGCTTTAAACCTTGTTGTGCATTCCAATGTTTACCTGCTGCTAAACGATCGGTGAGGTAGTGGAAAGCATAGTCGATGGAAACCCCAATCAAGCTGGCACCAAAGACCAAGCTAAACAAATGCACTTTGCCAAAAATCGCAACGGTGGCAACAAATGCTGCCACTAAACCACAGGTGATGGAAAGCAGGGCAAGGGCTAATGGTAAGGTGCTGCGGTAAACCGCGATCAATAAAATCACAATCCCTAGCAATGAGCCAAAGCCTATGGTGCTAATTTCATTTTCTGCGCTTTGTGTACCGTGAGCGGCGTAGAAAATCACCCCTGTTTGCTCGATTTCAAGCGGTGAATCGGTAAGTGAATACTTGCTTTCAATCTGTTGTTCTAAGGCGGTTAATGCAGGCAATTTACCTTGTAAGCCAATGTTATAAGCTGAGCCTTTGAGATTGGCGGTGATCAGGGCGTAATGTTTACCTTGATATTCTGTAGTCAGAAAGCCTTGCTTTAGGCTGAATTTACCCGTTTTTGCGGTGAGATCGGCAAGGTATTCACGAAACAACAAGAAAGGGTCGTTTTTAAGTTCAGTACCAGTAATGCCTGAGAACGGGTTATACAGCGTATGGATAACGTTTTGGGTTTGTTGTTCTGGGTGATGTTGTAGGCGCGCTTGTTGCTCAGGAGTCAGTAATTGAAAGCGTTTCGGATAGTAGAGCTTTGCCCATGCTTGCTGCTGATCTTGACTTACTTTGGCATCAATATGGCTGAACATATCAAGGGAAGGCAGGGCTTGGCTAAAGTCTTTAGCGGCTTTGAGCATGGTATCGCTGTCTTTACTGCCGACAACAAAGACCACCTTATCGCTCATGCTGGTGGCAATATGATCAAACGCTTGTTGCGCTATGGGATCTTGGCGATTTTCAGGTAATAACGCCAAGATGTTGGTTTCAATCGGGAGCTGTTTACGCGCAGTGAGTTGGTAGCCAAGGGCGGCTACCAAAATCAACATAATCGCAAGCCATAAACTGGCTAACTTAGAATTGGAAAACACGTTGTTCTTCTGATGTTAGTGTGGACGGTGTCGTTTTTTGCTGGCTGAAGGTGATAATGGTTTTATCGCCACGAATTTCATCCAGTTCAAGTTCGTTAATGAACTTACCGCCTTCAATTTCAATCTTACTAAAGACTTTATCTAAAGGCGCGGCTTTAGGAGTAAGCACTAACTGCCATTGATTGTGCGTTGTGCTGTCTTTTATCTCTTTAAGTGATAGATCAAATTGCTCAGTAAGCTGTGAAGTATCGCCTTTAAACAGTGATAAGAACACATGACTAAAGTAGAACACCATTGGGTTATCACTGGCCGAAAGCACCTGTGCTGGCTGGTTATCAAATTGCTGGCTGAGCTTATCTTGGGTTAACACCAGTGATACAGGCATAGGCTTAGTTTGATGCCACCATAGGCCGTTTTTCGCTGACAGTAAGAACTGACCACTGGATAGCAAGGGTTGATCGAACATGGCCATTTCACGCTTTTGAGTAAAATCACCACGTACAAGTGGCTCTGAAGATAAGCGCTTTTGTAGCTGCTCTAAGGTAATAGCATGGGCTGATAAGCTAGTAAGTGCTAACACAGAAACTGCCAGTGTTGCTTTTAGCGCTTGTTTAAATCCATGGCTAAAATGAGTTTTATTACGCATGGTTGGCATACCAAGCCTCCACTTTTTCTGTAAATACTTTTGGTGACACAAAACACATTTCACGATCAGCAATCCCAACCGCTACTTGCATGGTGTGCCCTTTAGTCATTCGTGCGCCTGTTTCACCATCATAGATAACATAATCAACACGGAGACGGTTTTCCCATTCTGTCATGGTGGCAGTAATGCGGATAGGATGGTCGTAAGGGATCGCTTTAACGTACTTCACGCGGGTATCAATGATTGGCCACACATAACCCGATGCTTCCATTTCACGATAACTGTAGTTCAGTTTGTTCATTAACTGATGACGTGCTTCTTCAAAGTAGCGGAAGTAGTTACCGTGATAAATAACGCCCATTGGATCGGCATCTTGAAAATTCGTTGTGATCGAGATTTCAGCACTGATGAATTCAGGTTTAGTTGCTGCCATTTATCGATTTCCTACAAACATAAAATAAGAAAATATATACCCATGTGATTTTGCTGAACTTAGTACCTTGCGCTGACTTGGGTATAAGTCATCAAGATAATAGCGGAAAAAGCCATACTCACTCTGAATGTTGAGTGAGTATTTGGTCAATTTTCCAAGCAAGAGAAACTGTTAGCGATATAGTGGCCAATGTTGATGCTGGATCATATCGATAAACAGACGTAAATCTTGCTCTAGTGGGCGATCTTCAATAACAGGTTCAAAGTGCTCTAACACCGCTTCATTCATCTTAGTCAGTGCAGGACTTAAATGTGATGCATTAAGTTCTTCATCACGCTTTCTTAGCTCAATTGCTTGAGTGGCTGCCAGCAATGATGCAGCAGTGACTTGCTCTGTTAACTGCAATACACGTAAGCAATCACGAGAAGCAATGGTGCCCATACTGACTTTATCTTGGTTGTGACATTCGGTAGAGCGTGAGAATACACTGGCTGGCATGGTGTGTTTTAACGCTTCTGCCGTCCATGCTGAGATACCGATTTGTACCGCTTTAAAGCCGTGGTTGATGGGCTTACGTTCACCCACGGCGCCCGTTAGGTTAAATGGCAAACCGTTGTTGAACTTGTAGTCCATCAGCTGTGCCATTTGGCGATCAAGCAGATCTGCAATGTTAGCAACAGCGGTTTTTAGGGTATCCATTGCCATTGCAATATGACCACCATAGAAGTGACCACCGTGAAGCACACGTTCGTTATCACCATCAATAATCGGATTGTCGTTAGCGCTGTTGAGTTCGTTTTCAATCATTTGACGAAGCCATGGCAGGCTATCTTGCAGCACACCAATCACATGAGGCGCACAACGTAATGAGTAACGATCTTGCAGTCGATCGCTGTTACGAGGTGGACGTTCTGCTTGCAGATCTGAACGTAACCAACTAGCAATAAGTTGCTGACCAGGATGTGGTTTTACTGCAAATAGTGCTTCATCAAAGTGGAAATCATTACCTTGCATCGCAACAGACACCATTGCGGTGATCTTGGTTGCCATTTGTGCTAGATATTCCGCGCGCTTGTAAGCTAAACAGGCAAGTGCTGTCATTACCGATGTGCCATTCATTAGCGCTAAGCCTTCTTTCGGTCTTAGCTGAATAGGCGTAATACCAAGTTCACTAAACACTTCGGCAGTTGGACGCACTTCGCCTTGATAAATCACATCGCGCTCACCGATTAAGGTTGCAGCAACGTAAGACAGCGGGGTTAAATCACCACTGGCACCAACGGAACCCTCTTCAGGAATACGTGGCACGATGTCGTGATTAATCAAGGTTACTAATTGGTTCAGTAGTTCATGACTAACGCCAGAAACCCCTTGAGATAGCGAGCATAAACGGGTGGCTAGCACTGCTCGAGCCTGTTGCGGTGCTAATACTTCACCTAAACCACAGCCGTGGAAACGGGTTAAATGCAGCGGTAATTCATCAACGAGTTTTGGTGGGATCGCAACAGTACATGAATCACCGTAGCCAGTGGTTACACCATAAATTACGCCTTCATCTTTAAGTAGGCGTTCAAGGAAAGCGACACCGCGATCAATTTTTTCGTTGAATGAGGCATCATTATTCATTTCAGCATGGGCACCATTAGCGATAGCACAAACGTCTTCAATAGTGAGGCGATCAGCACCGAACTTAATGGTTTGTTGAGTTGTAGAGGTATTATTGGTTGTCATTGTTCTTTCCACTAAGCTGCCAAAAATTAAAAAAGTTATACCATTGTAATGGTGCTTTGATTGTGTAGGACTCTAGCCTTGATGCATAACGTTGTACTGTTTCTTGCAGCGCTGTTTCTCGTGTCTTACGAGGCAAAATCAACTGCTCGCTGAAAGGTTCAAAGTACACATCAAAATGCGGTGTCGCTTGGCTATCATCACGTAAACCAAAGAGTGTGTAGACGGGCACTTTTAATACGGAAGCAAGAATAAAAGGCCCTTGTGGAAATGGGGCTGGTTTGCCTAAAAAGTCTGCCCATACCACACGTTGTTCTTTGGTCACTGAAGTGCGATCACCGACGATGACCACCCATTCACCTTGTTCCACTTTTTGCTGCAACATGATCGCGGTATCTGCGCCTAATTCATTCACTTGAATGAGATTGAGATCAGAATCAGGGTTAATGGCTTTGAGCACCGCATTAAAACGTTCAGCGTGTTCCGTAAAGACTAATGCGTTGATCTTAATATCGGGATGGCGAGAGCTTAATGCTCGGCATAGTTCTAGGTTGCCAAGGTGTGAGCCCAACACAATGATGCCTTGTTTGCGCTTTGCTAGCTCATTAAAGTGTTCGTCACCATGAATGGTTAAGTTTTTTTCAGAATAGTCGCCTTGCCATGCCACCAGTTTATCTAACATGGTGTGACCAAAAGACAGTAGATGATCGTAGCTATTAAGTTTTGTAGGCAAGGCTAACTGATTGTCGCTGGCGTAGTTTTCGAGTTGTTCGAGATAATCTTCTGAGGCTTTTCGCGCTTTTTTACCGGTTAAGTAGTAGTAACCCATCACGGCTTTTAACAGCAGGTTAAATGCTTTTCGCCCTAGTAGTGAATAAACAGCTAATAAGGTTTTTATGCCTAAAATCGTGCCACGCTCAGCGTGTGAAGACCAATGCTGTTGATCGGTTGGCTTACGTTTTATTAGTTTAGGAATGCGTGGCAACATGCCAAAAAACAGTTTGGTATGCATCCAGCTGATTTTGACGTTATCCCATAGCGCATCAAAGTGAGAGATCCCGTTTTCAGGGTAAATTACCTTGGTATCAATGAAGCGAACATCGCCATTATCCCAGTAAAAACGCACCATGATTTCAGTATCAAAATCCATTCTCAAACCAAGTTTATTGTGATTAATCACATTAATGATCGGACGAATAGGATAAGAGCGAAAGCCACACATACTGTCTTTGATATTAAACGACAGGGTTTCAATCCATACCCAAATATGGGTGGCATAACGACCATATAAGCGAGATTTAGGCACCGAGTCATCATAGATAGGTTGACCAGAAATCAATGCTTCGGGATGGGCTTGAGACGCTTCGAGCAGTTTAGGTAAGGCCGCTAAATCATGTTGACCATCGGCATCAATTTGGAGTGCGTGGCTAAAGCCAAGTGCATCAGCTTGTTTAATACCGGCGATCACTGCACCGCCTTTACCTTGGTTCTTTGGTAGCGTGACAACGGTGATATTTGGGCGTTTAGCTTGCTCAGATAAAATCTTTCGAGTCGCTAATTCGCTACCATCATCGACGATAATGATCGGAAAGCCATAGGATGTGAGGGCATCAATCACCGCTGGGACTGTCGCACCGTGGTTATAGCAAGGGATCAGAAAGCAAGGGTTAAACACACTCATGCGGGCTGTCCTAGTTTGATTTTGCCCGATGAGTGTTTGTGTAATTCATCATTTTCATCGATAGAGGTATAGCTAAAGTGCAACTTCTGCTGATCATCACGCCATTCCAATTTTAGGATAATGGTTGAATCGGGCAAAATTGGCTCTTGGAATTTAATTACATCCATGCCGTTAAAATGAGTGGGAATATCAGCAAAGCATTGCTTAGCAAAATGGACTGCCCAATCAATTTGACTGACACCCGGTAGCAGTGGAAAAGACGGAAAATGTCCTTGAAAATCTGATAGCTGACCATCAGGACGTAAGGTGAGTTCTGCCTTATTGTCGTCGATATGTTGAGCGAGTAATGTTGGAGTTCTATTTGTCATCATTATTATTCTTTTTTGCTAGGCGTTATCTGCTTTAAATAACAGCTCTAAATCACTGACTAAACGCTTTCCTTGGGTGTTGAGTGGAATACTCTCAACCAGTCGGTAGCTACGTGGAATGCCGACAGGTTCGATCCACTGGCGTAGTTGTTGGCGTAATAGCAACCAAAACTTCCCTTTACCGATTAATGTAAGCTGTGTTTGTCCTTCTTCTGTCAGCGTGATCACTGCTCCTAAGATTAGACGATTATCTTGCTCTAGCGGTAACACAGCTGCTTCATTAATCCATGGTAGCGAACATAAACGTTGTTCAACATCGGTGAGCGAAATTCGTTTTTCTTCAATTTTGATAATGCGGTCAGTACGACCTTTTAGCATGAAACGATCGTTATCGAACAGTTCACAATGATCGCTGGTTTGATACCACTGAGTTGGATCAATAAACGGTGATAGGATCTTCAAACACTGTTCAGCATTTAGTGCAATCTCAATAGCTGGGAAACGCTGCCAAGGGGTTGTGGCTTGTTGCTGTTGACGATATGCCATACCGCCTGTTTCTGTGCTGCCGAACACTTCAAACGGCAGTTGTTCAAATAAATGTTGGCATTGGTGAGCCGCTGCTAAGGGTAACGGACCACCGGATGAGAAAATGGCACGATACTGTGCGGTTTTCTGTTCGTTATCGAGGCGCTTTAGCAAAGCAGGGCTACTGATCAGCACATGATCATTGCTCGCTTGTGCCATTACTTGTTCAGGGTAGATCAAATCAAACCGACTAAAGCTGCGATCACAACATAATGGCCAGAGAATACGAAACAGTAAGCCGTAAATATGTTGGTGTGATACCGTACTGCTAATGGTGGCTTGTGCTAGCTTTTTGCCCCATAAGTTCTCAAGTTGAGCAATTTCATTATTCAGCAACGCCAGATTTTTATGAATCGCTTTCGGTGCACCACTAGAGCCTGAAGTAAATAGTGTGAGTTCAATAGCTTCAAGTGCTAGAGGGGTAAATTGTGTAGCGTTGTGAACACTGGTTTGCCAGTCAATGTCGTTGAGTTTTAGGCTAATACAATCACTTGGACATTGAATATTGTTGTCGTGCAACAAGCCATCAAAGTGGTGGCTAAGTTCAGCTAATGCTGCTGGCTGGTGATTACCCGGTAAAACCAGTTGGTGTTTACTGTGTGCCAGCGCCATAAATGCCACGGCAAAAAAGTAGCTATCTTCACAACAGATCGCCCATTGCTTAGCGTCATAGCGAGCAAGAGCTTGGCACAACAGTGCTACATCGTGAGTGAATTGTGCCCAAGATGTGTTACCTGGAGGATCGACTGACACAGGAGATTGGCGATGAGACTGCAGCATCAACTGAGAGAGTGACGTCATTGTTGTCGGCAGTGTTAATGGTTCCATGATAATTCCGGTGTTGAAGTGAAGATGAATGGCAATGGCAGCAAGTAAGGGACAAGCCCTTAACCTTATTGTGATTTACGTTGAACGAATTGACGAACTACCCATTCAATCGCAAATAAGCTGCCAGCAAAAATGTAGCTGATCAGGCCGTTGTATAACGTCCACACTTGTAGAGAAAGGAAACAAGTGGTTAAGGCGATTGCACCATTAATAATAAAAAACAAGCACCAGATCTTGGTTACATTACGGGTGTAACGGACACCGCTAGGCGGTAAATCGGATTCTTGTAGTCGTGCTAATCGCTCGATCAAGCTCTGTTTTTGCCATAGGCTGGCACCAAATAACCCAAGCATAAGTACATTGACGATCACTGGATAATATAAAAACCAGCCATGTTCACGGAAAACACTACCGAGTAGAGCAAGGGTTAAGCCAGCACCACCACTGAGCCATGCAATGTACTTGAGCTCACGAAGTTGAGTTTGTTTGGCGGCAATGATCCGAACAAGAAATAAAATCGCCAGTAGCCCAGCCACTACGCCTAATCCCCAACGATTTAAGCCATAGTAAACCGCGAGAGGATAGGCGAGTAATGCTAATGCTGACACTGCAGTCAGCAAACGCATCATGGGTTATTCCTTAATTAGCTCGATCACAGCATCGACAACATCGTCAACGGTACGCACTGTTTTGAACTCTTCAGGTTTGATTTTTTGACCTGTTAGGTTTTGTAGATGAACTACTAAATCAACCGCATCAATACTGTCTAGATCAAGATCTGTGTATAGATTGGTTTGTGGTTGAATGTCATCGGCATCAAGTTCAAATAGCTCTACAAGCACGTTTTTAACTTGATCAAATACTTGGTTACGGTTTGCTTCTGTCATATTCTAATACGCTGTTTTATCTGTATTTATTTTTTATTGTTAGAGATATAGTTTGCTAGATTTGCTACCGACGCGAAATGCTCGCGAGTGTTAGTGTCATCTGCATCAATAACAATATTGTACTTCTTCTTAATCGCTAAGCCCAATTCTAGTGCGTCGATGGAATCTAGACCTAAACCATCATTAAAAAGAGGCGCATCTGTTTCAATATCATCAACCGTGATGTCTTCAAGGTTCAACGATTCAATGATCAGTTCTTTTAATTCGTTTTGTAGTTGTTCCATAGTACCTACTTATGATTGTTATTATGTTGCTCAACCGTGTGTTGGGCGGGAAAAATGGCTTCGCCAAGATAACGATTAAGCTTACGCGCTGCTGTCGTTGCTGAATCACTGCTTTTAAGAAATGATCCGATCTCTATTTTATCCTTTACTTCAACTAAGAAGAAAGGCTTGGTATCAGGCACTTGGTACCACTTCTTCTCTTTCGTTAAGAAGCTTGGCTCTACCGTGATATGAATAACACGTAGATCTGATTCTGTGCGTACCGCAATCTGTGCTGCACCACGTTGCAATTTGGACTTTTTTCCCGGTGTTGTGCGCGTACCTTCAGGGAAAACCAGTAAAACATTACCGTTATTTAAACGCTCACTACAGCCATCTAATAAACTTTCAGGATCTTTATTGGGAATGTAGCCTGCGGCTTTCACAATGCCTTTCATAAATGGGTTATGCCAAATAGCGGCTTTTACTAAGCAATCACATTGTGGCAACCGTGATGCAATTAATACGTAGTCAATTAAGCTTGGATGGTTTGCCACAATTAGGCAATTACGATCATTGGCTAATAGCTCAGTATTTTCAAAACGGTAATCAATCGCTCCCCAAAAACGCATGGTACGGCAGAAAAAATCAAACGCTTGTTGAATGATTTTTTGCACTTTAAATTCACGCTGCTGGCTGTCTTTAGCGGTACGTGTCATGAGTGGGAAGACAATAAAGGTCAATGCCAGTGCGCCTACGCCAAAGATGGTGAAGCAGAAACCGGTTGCGAAAATACGCCAGTATTTATTCAAGCGTTGTGGCACTGTCAGCGTTGAATTTGGCATTACTTATGTTCCCAATACCAGTGGTGACGCTGATCGGTTATAACAAATTGTTTGTTGCCTAATGTGAGATGCTTGATCACATCTAATGTTTGTGGGTAGCCCATGTTCACGTCCTTTGTTCGCTGATCAAATGCACTCCATTGCAGTGTGTAGTCATCGCCCGCAGAAAGAATGGCACTGAAGGCATAGCCTTGGTGAGCATCATTCTCAAATGCTTGGTATTGCTCAGGTAGTGGTTCGTCAAAATCAACCAGCAATACTTGGTGTTGTGGGTTATCGCTTAAGTAGCATGCTGCTTCAATCAAGGCTGAATGCAGTGTGTGTTCACCAGCCGATAACGATGTTACTGGGATCGGCTGTTTGGTAATGATGGTATAAAGACCCGCTGCGGTATTGTGAACAGATTGAGAGAAAGCAATGGGTGAGGCGTCGTCACCATCAATGATGGATTCAATCAGATCAACCGTGCGATGAAGTTCACCGTGGCGGCTAGCAAAAATGATGTAATCAATATCTTTTTCATCAGCGAGCGATAGCGCGCTTTGTAGTGCAAGCTTGGTTAAGTTGCTCATGCGTCGGCGCATCATGGCCGGAATTTTATCGAATTTGATCGGCTCTGGTGCTTGTGGCCAGCGTTGGGTTTCTGCCCATTCTTGCCATTCTAAAGAGGAAGAAAGACCTAGCGAAAGGGCTTTCCAGTCATTAATAGTAAAGTGCACCGAGTTCATTCTTAAACCGTTTGAGTAATATTTATTGTTATAATTTCAATTTGTCTATGATAATAAAATCCGTCGCTTATTGAAAAAGGTATTTGGGACATAAATAAAACTTAGCTTAAGTTTTACAATGTAAACCCTTCATCAAATAAGTGATATCGATATACCCAAGAGGCTTGGGTATAGTCAGTTATCATATAAGTATTACAAGCTTAATATAGACAGCGAAATAATGCTTAGCTGATAAAATTCTAATTAATAACAGCGATAATAATTAAACAATGAAAAAACTTTTCCTAACAACTTTAGCTAGCTTGCTCATTGTCGGTTGTACTAGTAAACCTGTAATGAATTTAAACAATGTTTATGTGCCAACGACTGTGACGGGACAACAGCACACGGCAGAAGATGTACAAAAAGCGATTTTAACGGCTGCAGAGCAGCGCGGTTGGAGTGCGCGAATGATCAAGCCGGGTTTGATTTTGGCGAATATTTCGGTGCGAACCCATAGTGCAACCGTTGAGATCCCATATTCATCAACCAGCTACAGCATTGACTATAAAGACAGCCAAAACTTAGATTACGATGGTACTGATATTCATCGTAATTATAATAATTGGGTAGTGAAACTTTCTCGTTCAATTCAGCAGCAATTGGGCGTAAGTACTCAAAATTATTAATAAAAAAAGAGGTGTTTATTGGTAAGTCATTGAGCGAAAAGGTGACACGGTTAATTACCAATAATTTGTTTTAGAACAATAATGCCCCCTCAAGGGTCGATAGAATAAGCGCTAACTATATAATTGATGTAGGTGTCGCGTGACCCATTATTCTATTGATCCTTTCAATGCTCTTGATGCAAAAACAGAAGCGCAAAAACTCGCTTTTGCTCCTATCGTATTTCAAACCGCTAAGTCACTGCGTGATCTTGGTATTCTTGCTGCATTAGACGAAGTGAAAAAAGAAGGGCTGGATGCTGCTGCCATTTCAAAGCGTACAGGGATCAGTGAATACGGAGTCAAAGTACTATTAGATATGGGGTTAAGTGCTCATATCGTAACGTGGCAGGCTCCCAATTATCGTTTAGCGAATCTTGGTCACTATCTATTGCATGACGGTATGACACGAGCGAACTTAGATTTCACCGCCGATGTTTGTTATGCCGCGATGATGCACCTTTCTGACTCTATCAAAGAAAGTAAACCGGCAGGCTTGGTGGAACTCGGTGATTGGGAAACCATTTACCAAGGGTTATCACAATTGCCAACGGCTGCTAAAGAAAGTTGGTTTAACTTCGATCACTTCTATTCCGATCGTTCATTCCCGTTATTGCTTGAGCGTGTCTTTGCTAAAAAGCCTAAGCGTTTATTTGATATTGGTGGTAACACGGGGAAATGGGCGCAACAGTGCTGTGCTTATGATCCTGATGTCAATGTCACCATTATCGACTTGCCACAACAAATAGAAATGGCGCTTGCACAAGCACAAGAAAAAGGCTTGGCAGATCGCATTGATGGTGTCGGTATCAACTTGCTGGATAAAACCCAAGCGCTACCGCAAGGTGCCGATGTGTGGTGGATGAGTCAGTTCTTAGATTGTTTCTCGCCAATGGAAATTCTCAGTATTTTACGTCGAGTACGCGAAGCCATGTCACCGGGTGCGACCGTGTATATTCTGGAGCTATTTTGGGATGCGCAACGCTATGAAGCTGCCACCTATAGCTTGAATGCTACCTCGTTATATTTTACCTGTTTAGCAAATGGCAATAGCCGTTTTTACCGCAGTGAAGACTTCCTTGAAATCGTCGCAGAAGCAGGGCTTGTGGTTGTTGAGCGAGAAGATAACATTGGGTTAGGCCATACCTTACTGACACTTGCTGCTGCATAAGTGGCGTTTCATTATTCTTGATACGCTAGCATCTCTACTTGTGTAGCAGGCGCTTGGTTTCTTACCAATTGCTCAGTGGTTTTTAACCATTGGGCAATATGTTGCTGGTGGTGTGGATGGTCATGTGTCATTGCTCTGGCATGGCGGCAATCATCTAACGCCATAAACGCTTTCGTGCCTTTAATATGGCTATAAACATGCTCACCAAACTCAAAAGGCACGACCGCATCATGCTGACAATGGATCACCAAGGCGTGGCTTGACGGGATGCGATGTAGGCTTTGCTCGGCAGCATAATCATCTCGCATGATCAGATGTGCTAACCAATCATACATGATGCCAAAAGGGCTTTGGCGTAATACAAACTGGGCTTCTTTGATGTAACTGCTAAACGGTGAATCAAGGATCATGCCATCAATAACGACTGGGTTATCTGCCCATGCGCGTAGAAAAATATTACTCCCAGTTGAAGTCGCAACCACAAATAATGGCTGGTGGTTATATTGGCTGATAAAGTTCAGTATTGAAATAGCATCAAGGTAGGCGGCTTTATCTGTCGCACGTCCGGTAGAATAACCAAAGCCTGAATAGTCAAAGGTCAGAACATTAAATCCATGTTGAGTCAGCCATATGACTTTCTCTTGGGTTTGCTCCATTTGCCCACTATTGCCATGAAAATGCACAATCGTACCGCGTTGTGGTGAGTTTGAAGCAGGAAAAAGGCGATAAGCAATATGATTGCCCGATAGTGAATAAACACGCGAGACTTTTTCGCTCGGATCGCGGTCATTAGAGGGAGAAAAGAAGGCTTGGTTAGCGCATCCATTAAGTGATAAGACTGTTAGTAAGATTATGAGATATAACAATGATTTCATCATCTTGCCTTCCACTCACCCGACATATTGATAAGTGTGTACAGCGTGGCGACAAAATGTGATCTCGTTTATGAGAAATCAAAACAATGATTCACATATCCATTTTTTAAAGCAAAGACTTGAGGCAAGAAGTGGCGCGATGACAGATCTTTGCTAAACTCCCTGTTCGCATTAACAGACCATTTAACCTTATCGAGTCATACTTCAGATAAGCGCATTCTATCGTGATCAAAGGAACAAGATTTTGAATAACAGACAACGCACACAAGTCGCAATTATTGGTGCAGGTCCATCAGGAGCTGTTGCAGCCGCGTTACTCAATCAACATAAGGTTGATGTTGTCGTTTTAGAGAAAAACACCTTTCCTCGTTTTTCTATTGGTGAAAGCTTACTGCCTGCGTGTATGGAAGTGATCAAAAAAGCCAATATGGTCGATGCTGTTAATGCGGCTGATTTCCAATACAAGAACGGTGCGGCATTTCGTCGTCGTGACACCTACACTGCATTTGATTTTCGTGACAAGTTTACTGATGGTGCAGGCACAACATTTCAGGTTCAACGTGGCAACTTTGATAAAGTGCTGGCAGATGAAGCAGCAAAGCAAGGTGTTGAAATTCGCTACCAACACAATGTGGAAGCGGTGGATTGCGGCGATACTACATCGGTATTAACAGTACGTGATGAAGTGAACGATCAGGTTTATCAGCTAGAAGCCGATTTCATTCTTGATGCCAGCGGTTTTGGTCGTGTGCTGCCGCGTTTACTCGATTTAGAACAACCATCATGCTTGCCTGTACGCCATGCGATTTTCACCCATGTTGTCGATCATATCGAAGATAGTGGTGTTGAGCATGATCGTGAAAAAATCCTGATCTCAGTACATCCAACCAATGAAGATGTCTGGTTCTGGTTGATCCCATTTAGCAATGGCACTTGTTCATTAGGTGTAGTAGCAGAGCCTGCGTTCTTAGCCCAATACGATGCTGATGAAAAAACAGCCCTACAACAAATTGTGGCAGAAGAGCCAACCTTAAATAAACTGCTGAGCAAGGCAGAATATTCAAACCCAGCAGCGCAAATTGGTGGTTATTCTGCCAATGTGAAGCACCTTGCTACCAACAACTATGCACTGCTTGGTAACGCGGGGGAGTTTTTAGATCCTGTGTTCTCATCAGGTGTGACGATTGCGATGCAGTCAGCCGACTTCGCGGTTAATGCATTATTAAAGCAATTAGCAGGTGATGAAGTAAATTGGCAGCAAGATTACGCTGATAAGCTGATGGTAGGTGTGAATACTTTCCGCACGTATGTTGAAGGTTGGTACTCAGGTGAATTACAGAAAGTGATTTTCTATACCGATCCTGATCCTAAAATTAAACAGATGGTGTGTTCGATTTTGGCAGGTTACGCATGGGATAAGAAGAACCCGTTCGTTGCTCAGTCTGAGCGTCGTTTACGCACCCTTGCAGAGATTTGTAGCTGATCAGATTGCCTCTATTTCAAGCCATGTTCAATGGCTTGAAATAGTAATATTGGTTTTCATAAATAGGGCAGCAAAAGCGTGATTTTTGTCTTAATTTAATTAGATAGAAGGCGTATAACTAATACATACACTATTTATGAGGAAGTACCGATGTTTCCAGAATATAAAGATTTAATCGATTCTTTAAAGGGCAAAGAAGTTGGTTTTGATCGTCTATATGACAAACACAGCGAGCTAAATGCTGAAATTGAAAAAATGACAGCGAAAGACGGTTACGACGAAGATATTATTGATAAGCTAAAGAAAGAAAAGCTACTACTTAAAGATGAAATCTTGGCTTATTTAAAAAATGCCGAAGCGAAGTAATAATCTATCCGCCAACAATAAGTAAATTGAAACAGAAAAGATAAGCGTTAGTTTTTCTTTTCTGTTTTTTATTTAGATGGATATAGAACTTATTAGTGGATAAAAGTTTGTTATAACCCAGATACTAACTCATACAAGTAAGTTTCTTATTTATATTTGAGACTACAAAGCGCATATCGATACTTTTGAAGAACGGGTGCCAAGGTTGTGGGGCAAGAAAGTAAAAGCGATTTCCATATTCCCACACCAAGCATACCTCTCCAGCTAAACCTGCATCATTGGCGTAATACTGAAGAGATTGATTTAACTTATTTTGCTGTTGACTGGACATTGATTGAACTCGAGAAGACACAGGTACAATGATCATATCTTGACCTTGCTCTCTAATATGTGCAACTTCGTATGTTTGGCTAGCCATTAGTTCCCTCATAAGACCATTAGCAGAAGTCATCAATATACAATTAACTTAATAATATAAATCGTATCGCGATCTCATTTAGAATGACTAACGTTAAATATCTGAACAGGTTACAATATCTTGCTAAGCGGCATGAAGTAGTTGGCTAAACTTGCAAGGAACTAGCGTGAGCCAACTGTTACATGTCCATTTGAGCAACTTGTTAGGCATTATCTCGCAATATTGCTTTTAACTTTTCTAACGGCATTGCTGGTTTTTCCTTATGAATCATTGCATGGCAATTCGGACATAGAGGAATCAAATCTCGAAGTGGATCAACTCTATGGATACCTTTAATTGAAGCAAGATCTGTGCGGTGATGTACGTGTATGAAACTCTTACCAATACGCCCATATTTACTTTCCATATTGATATCACATGCCGCACAGGTATAACCATAGTGTTCTATGCACTTTTGCCTAGCTACAGGATTCCTTTCAATTGCAGTTGAAGTAATTGAAAATCTTGCACCTTCTTTAAGAATTGTGTCTTCAGCTATTTCAGAAAACTGGCAACCAGCAAGTGTCCAACGTATATTTTGACCAGATTGAACAGTGGAGTTGCAGTCTTTCCATAATTTTTCTGCTGAGATATCAGTTAGCACAGCTTGGCGCTGATGCATATACCCCAAAATAGGATTTTCTTTATTAAATACGTAAGGTCCAGTAACCTCAAAAACACAATTTCTACGACCATTTTCGTTTACAATAACAAAATCGCCCTCTCTTATGTTTTTATAGAGATTCCAGAGACTTGGGCCTCCTAAGTGCGCATTATCCAAATTAGGGTAAGAGGAGCTAATCAAGTTAGTTATCTCTGATTGATTGTTTGGAGCTATTTGCGTTAAGTCGTTAATATCCGACCAACCTATAGCGATACAGCCTAACTCTTTCATGAGTTCAATCGATTCTAATGCATTTTCATGATGGGCAATTAAGCGCCAAATATTCATAGTTACCTCTAAATGCCGAACTGCTTCTTAATAAGCCTTCTTACTTTCACGCAGAAGAAAGACCCATAATCATACTCAACTAAACTCATAAATATCATGATCTTGATGGCAATTTTACATATGAATTAACTTTCGTAGGATATAGAAAGAGAAGTATGTAAATCGGATTTAAAATCGTCGCTATTAAATCCGATAAAGAAGAGCTAAACCATTTAAATTAGCATTGCTTGATCATATGGACGAACTGATCATCTTGATGAGTAACTTCAAAGCCGAATCTTAGATATAGTTTTTCTACTCGATTAGTTTTGATATAGATGAGCTTTATGGGTAGTGAGGCGTTTTGGGCTTGTTCAATTACATCATTTAGAATCTGACTACCGATCCCTTGCCCTTGATATTGTGGCAGTAAGAAAAAACGCCCAAAGTAAATATGATCGTCATGACGCTGGACTAGATAACTGCCTGCTGGTTTGCCATTAATTTCAATGATGGTTGGTTTGGCTAATTCCCATTCTTCACGGTGAATCCGTTGTTGAATTGTTTCATCCCAACCAAAGATAGTTTTAATTGGTTCGTATTCTGCGGCTTTTTTCAGTTCAAACAGAAAGTTGTAGTCAGTTTTTTTGGCTTGGCGAGTAGTAAACATGCCGTTCTCCAAATATTTCGATGATAGGGGTATGTTTTGTGAGGGGAGTGGAGGAGAGAAATGGCATACCTTACTTTTATCGAGTTAAAGCCTGTATGCCAATCGGATCACTGACAGAAAGTCTCAATATAAAGCGCTTCTACTTTGTCTCGTGCCCATTGGGTACGACGTAAAAACTTCAATGATGATTTGATTGATGGGTTGCTGTAGAAACAGTTGATCTGAATTTTCGCATCCAAACCTTCCCAGCCGTAGTGTTCTTGCAAGCGTACAAGGATCATTTCTAGGGTTAAACCGTGTAATGGGTTATTCGGTTGTTCTTGGCTCATTTTAATGGGTGTTCCTACACTGCGGTGATCAAAGAGGGCGAGTGTATCAGAATGCATGAGAGATGTTGATGCTTTCACGCATTCTTATTGTAGCCTGATGTTTAGGTTAGCTCCCAATGTGAAATGACATGGGTATCTAGGCTTTGATTTCTATTGACCAATAATGATGGGCATACCCCAGTCCAGCGTTTAAAGGCGCGAGAAAAGGTGCTGAGATCGGAAAAGCCAAGTTTAAGGGCGATATCCGTTAATGCTAATTCTGGATCGTCTAATAAAGAGAGGGCTTTTTCGAGCTTATAGTTCTCTAACACGCCACGATAACTGGTAGAAAGGCAGGCTAAGCGACGGTTTAGAGTGCGGAAACTGATATCCATTAAGCTAGCAACATGATTACCAGAGGCGATTTCCAGATCCGATAAGCTGTCTAATACGCGGTAGACTTGGGTGATCACGTTGTGCTGGTGGAAGTTCTCTAGCTGTCTTTGCAGCTGCCACAAACTGTTTTGGTTTATGATCGGATCGGCTTCCGTTAATGGTGCTGTCAGTGACTTTTTACTAAAGGTCAGGCGAATTAATGGATAACCATAGTGACACTTTAGGTTTAACGCAGACGATGCCATTAAGTTATCAAACAGTTGTTGCTCTATACGGGCATTGGTTAAAGAGGGCAGAAACACATCCCCTTTAATGGCTTTATGGCCCCATGTTTGTTTGAACACGCTGAGTAAGAAAGCGAAATGCAATGCTAATAAAGACAGGCTTTCGGTTGAGTGTTTGGCAACAGGCTCATTACTCAATAGCCATAAGTTAATATTATCGCCTTTATTTTCATCGAGATAAAAGCGGATTGAGCTGTTTAATAACTCACTGTATTGGCACAGGGTGTGAAGCTGAGTGTATCGATCTGGGCTTGTCCATAACGCTAAGCTGTAAAAGTTAAAGGTCAGCGGATTAATTGATTGCGCGATTTTGGTTAGCTGATGCGATAGCGCATGGTATTCAGGTGTGATCGTTGAAAGGTACTGTTTTAGCCACAGACCTTCAAAATGAGTCATATCAAAGGTGTGGTTCTCTTCCATATTGAAGTTGGCAAAGGGAATGATACGTTTCCAGCCAGAAGAAACCGTATTTTTATAAGGTGACAGGGAATGATTGATGTCCATGGTTACCAACACGCTCCGATAATGTTTACTTTTTAGTAACAAATAAGCCGTTTAACGCTACTTCTATTCTTAACTATGTAAAAAAGTGCAATCACTGACCGTTATAAAATAATAGTTAATGTTAATTTAAAATGAATCAAATGTTCAGCTTTAATTTTATTTTGTTTTCACTCTGTTCTTTATAATGTTTTATATTTTACATGGTGCTCTTTGTAGCACGTTAAATATGTCATAAATAAAAATCATTAATGACAATTAATACTAACAAAAGCCCTTTATATAAAGAAATAAGAATAGGAATAATGAAAACGGTTATTATTTAAAACGCCTGTTTATTATTGTATTCAATATATAGTCAATTTGCATTAAACAAAAAAACGCTTCGATATATCGTGTAATGATAGCTTAGTTAGCAGATTATTTATATTTTTTAAATGTACTTTTATGCTTTTATTTTTTGATGTTTGTTACAAAAAATAGCGCATTTTCTCAGCAGTAATATTTTACTCATTTGGATGCTTGTTTGAACGCAATTGAGAGCGATTGCTATTATTGAAGGATATGTGCTTGATAGATCTGAGATGACATAATAAGTATTAATAAACAATGGGTTAGTTAATGCTTAACGCTTAAATATTGTTTTAAATCAGCTTGATAGAAGTGCTCTTGCTTGAACTTCTACTCTTTATTTCTACTTCTTCCATTCTTTTCTCTGGTGTTTTTTCCTTACTTATATTGCGTGGAATAGTGCTGGCTGTGGTTCTTTGCTCCAACTTTTTACCATGTAAAAAAGTGCCATTTCGCGGTTCGCTCAACAAATTTCGTTTTATGACAGCAAATGAAAAATAGTAATAAAAAAGAGGTCGAAATTTTGCTTTGGGAACAATTCTTATTACCTAACCGTTTTCGATTAATGCTCATTTTTATTAATAATATGAATACATATTTATGCATCATGCGTACAACATAATCCATTGTGACTTCAATTGTTGTTGCTTCTCAAAAATGAAAAACATTGATTGCAATTTTTTTTATAGCGCTCGTGATGGTGATCACGTAGATTTTAAAAGGTAGGAGGTTGAGCGGAAGTGCTTGATTTACATGATTTGTTTTTTACGTCGTGAGAATTGGCAAAATTTCGCTTTGGTTTATTAATAAATACGTAACATTGTATTTATTACTGATACGACTCCTAATGGTTTTATTTCTCTTGCAAGATTATTCATTCTGTATGTTGTGCAGGTTGTGTCATAAGTTGAAATAATCCGTAATAAGTTGATATGGAGGGGTTGGCTGCTTAGTGCAAATGTAAAGAGGATTGAAAATGAATGCGGATTCTGGTTTTAGCGATATTTTATCTGCAGCAAAAAAGATTTTAATTGGTCAAACGATCCTAGGTTCTCTATTTATCTGTTTTTCCTTTATTTCTGCTGATTGGCTTTGTATTAAATCTTCCATTATTGGAGTCGCTATTGCGGTTATTCCATCTTTGTTAGGTTTAATGACTGCCGCTTTTAAAATAAAAACAAATAAAGACATTAATATTCGATATTTAGCCAAGCTTAATAGTTTTATTAAGTGGGTATATACCGCAGTAATGATGTTAGCTGTTGTTCGTTTTATTCCAGTTAATCATGTAGCTATGTTATTGGCTTACAGCGTGACATTTTTAGGATGCTTTTTAACCCCGATACTAAACAAACCTCAATTTAGGATGACGTAAGGTGGAATCAGTAACTACTGCTCATGATTATATTGAGCACCACTTAACATTCCTTACTGTAGGCGATGGTTTTTGGAGCCTCAATATCGACTCCATGTTTATGGTATGGGTGTTAGGTTTACTGTTCATCGGACTCTTTAGGTATGTGGCAATACGCGGAACCAGTGGGGTTCCAGGTAGATTGCAGTGCTTTATTGAAATCACGTATGAATTTGTAAACAACCTCGTTAAGGAAATATTCCAAACGAAAAGCAAGATTGTTGGCCCATTGGCATTAACGATTTTCGTCTGGGTTTTCTTAATGAACATGATCGACTTAATTCCTGTTGATTTTGTTCCAACGTTAGCGCGTGAATTAGGCTTTACTCACTTCCGTGATTTGCCTTCTGCCGATGTTAACGTGCCGATGTCGATGGCGATCGGTGTGTTTATTTTGATTATTGGTTACACCCTGAAAAATAAAGGGTTAGTTGGCTTTATTAAAGAGTTAACAACGCAACCATTTGAACACCCATTGTTGTATCCGGTGAACTTCGTTTTGGAGTTGGTAACATTAATTTCAAAACCAATTTCTCTTGGACTTCGACTATTCGGAAATATGTACGCAGGTGAAATGATTTTTATCCTGATTGCATTAATGCCGTGGTGGATCCAGTGGGCGCTAAGCGTGCCTTGGGCATTATTCCACATTCTGATTGTGTTCCTTCAAGCCTTTATTTTCATGGTATTGACAGTTGTATACCTCGCAATGGCAACCGAAGAACATTAATTAAATTCGTTTCAATTTAAGTTTATATATTTAGTAATTTTTGGAGTCTTTCATGGATATCGTAAGTGCAGTTCTTTACGTTGCTGGTGCGCTTCTCATTGGTTTAGGTGCAGCTGGTGCGGCATCAGGTATCGGTAATCTTGCTGGTAAATACCTAGAAGGTGTTGCTCGCCAACCTGATCTAACCCCTATGCTACGTACTCAATTCTTCATCATGATGGGTCTTGTGGATGCGGTTCCTATGATCGGTGTGGGTATTGGTCTTTACATCATCTTTGCTGTGGCGTAATAGCCAAAACTACCGTTATAAATCATAACGTTATTTAAATAGTGAGGATGGTATGAATTTAAATGCAACCATGCTTGGTCAGGCAATCTCTTTCGTGATTTTTGTTTGGCTATGTATGAAATATGTATGGCCACCGCTAACGGCGTTAATTGAACAACGCCAGCGTGATATCGCCGAAGGACTGATTCATACCGAAAACGCATCAAAAGAGCTTGAGTTAGCGAAAGCTAATGGTGAAAAGCTACTTGATGATGCGAAGAAAAGTGCAAATGAATTAGTTGAGCAAGGGAATAAACGCCGCGCTCAAATCATCGAAGACGCACAAGCGGAAGGTGAGAAAGAAAAAGCGCGCATTATTGCTCAAGGTCAAGCGGAAGTAGAAAGCGATCGAAATCGTCTACGCCAAGAACTACGTGCAGAAATGTCTGACATGGTAATTGAAACCGCACAGAAATTGATTGCTCGTAACTTAGACACGGATGCGAACCGCGATCTTGTTAATAAACTCATCAAGGATATGTAAGCGGGGAGCACATTATGTCAGATCCACTAACGATTGCTCAGCCTTATGCCAAAGCAGCGTTTGATTTTGCCCTTACCAATAATGCATTGGAGCAATGGGAGCAGATGTTAATCGTGGCTTCAACGGTGGCTAGCCAACCTGTGATTGCTCAGCAAATCGAAGATAGTGAGCAATTTGGCGAGCACGACTCGGCAGCATTTACAGCGATGTTCTTAGGCGTTTGTGAAGGATTGCTGGACGAACATGGTCAGAACCTGATCAAAGTAATGGCAGAGAATGGACGTCTAAATGTGTTGTCGCAAGTGGCAGAGTTGTTCCATGAACTGAAAGAAGATCATGAGCGCATGGTTACTGCAACAGTAACCACCACTGAGCCGTTAACTGATGAGCAAAAAGCGAACCTGAAACAGGCGCTGCAAAAGAAATTAAATCGCAGTGTTGAGCTTGATTGTCAGATTGATGAATCGCTTGTAGGCGGAATGCTAATCAAAGCCGGTGAAATGGTGATTGATGGCACGCTAAAGAGCTCTATCCACCGCTTAGCGACAAGCCTTCAGGCGTAATAGGTAAATAATATGCAACTGAATTCCAACGAAATTAGCGATCTAATTAGACAAAGAATCGCCACCTTCAATGTGACCAGTCAGGCACGTAACGAAGGTACAATCGTCTCTGTAAGCGACGGTATTATTGTTATCAATGGTCTTGCTGATGTGATGCAGGGTGAGATGATTGAACTTCCAGACAACCGTTATGCATTGGCACTTAACTTAGAACGTCACTCTGTCGGTGCCGTTGTTATGGGTCCGTACGCTGATCTTGCTGAAGGCATGAAAGTAACAGGTACAGGCCGTATTCTTGAAGTGCCAGTTGGTAAAGGTTTACTGGGTCGTGTGGTTAACACCCTAGGTCAGCCAATTGATGGCAAAGGCGCAATTGATAACGATGGTTTTGCGCCAGTAGAAATTATTGCACCGGGTGTAATCGATCGTAAATCTGTCGATCAGCCAATTCAAACCGGCTACAAAGCGGTTGACTCCATGGTGCCAATCGGTCGTGGTCAGCGTGAGCTTATCATCGGTGACCGTCAGACAGGTAAAACAGCGATGGCGATTGATGCCATCATCAACCAGAAAGAATCTGGTATCTATTCTGTGTATGTGGCAATTGGTCAAAAAGCCTCAACGATTGCCAACGTAGTACGCAAACTTGAAGAAAATGGCGCACTGAAAAACACCATTGTAGTGGTGGCGTCAGCATCAGAAGCGGCAGCCCTTCAATACCTAGCACCTTATGCTGGTTGTACTATGGGTGAATATTTCCGTGACCGCGGTGAAGATGCTCTGATTGTTTACGATGATTTATCTAAACAAGCGGTTGCTTATCGTCAAATTTCACTATTGCTTAAGCGTCCACCCGGCCGTGAAGCTTTCCCTGGTGATGTGTTCTACCTTCACTCACGTCTACTAGAACGTGCAGCACGTGTTAACGCTGACTATGTTGAGCGTTTCACAAACGGTGAAGTAAAAGGCAAAACAGGTTCATTAACAGCGTTACCAATCATTGAAACCCAAGCGGGTGACGTATCAGCGTTCGTACCAACCAACGTTATCTCAATTACGGATGGTCAGATCTTCTTGCAGACTAACTTGTTTAACGCAGGTTTACGTCCAGCCGTTGACCCTGGTATTTCAGTATCACGTGTTGGTGGTGCAGCTCAAACCAAGATCATGAAGAAGCTGTCTGGTGGTATTCGTACCGCACTTGCACAGTACCGTGAATTGGCAGCGTTTGCGCAGTTCTCATCGGATCTTGATGATGCTACTCGTAAGCAGCTAGACCACGGTGAGAAAGTCACCGAGCTAATGAAGCAAAAGCAGTACGCACCTATGTCTGTTGCTGAGCAATCACTGGCTATTTTCTCTGCTGAGAAAGGTTACTTGAATAACGTTGAGTTATCTCAAATCGGTGCATTTGAAGAAGCATTAATGGCGTTTGCCAAGAGCCAGTACGCTGAGCTACTTGCATCTATTAATGAGTCTGGCAATTACAACGATGACATCGAAGCAAGCTTGCACCAGCTTCTAAAAACCTTCGTTGATACCCAGTCGTACTAAGCGACGAGCAATATCCGTCTAAGCACGACGCAGTATGAATGAAGATAGGAGCTAACCATGTCAAATGCAAAAGAGATCCGCACTAAGATCGCCAGCGTGCAAAACACGCAAAAGATCACCAGTGCAATGCAGATGGTTGCCGCAAGTAAGATGCGTAAAGTTCAGCACAACATGGAAGCGACCCGTCCTTACGCCGAGAACATGCGTAAGGTGATTGGGCACGTGACTTCCGGTTCGCTGGAGTATAAGCATCCCTATCTTGAAGAGCGTGAGGTAAAACGTGTTGCTTACATCATCATTTCCTCAGACCGAGGTTTATGTGGTGGTTTAAACATTAACTTGTTTAAGAAAACACTGGCAGATATGCGCCAATGGAAAGATCAAGGGGTAGCGGTTGATACCACCTTGATCGGTTCAAAAGCCATTTCGTTTTTCCACCGTTTCGGCAATGTCATTGCACAAACATCCGGTATTGGTGATGAGCCAAAACTTGAAGATATTTTAGGCCCTGTGAATGCCATGTTGGAGTATTTCGACGATGGCAAGATTGACCGCTTGTTCCTTGTTTACAACGAATTTGTGAACACCATGGTGCAAAAGCCAAAGGTCATCCAGTTATTGCCTAACCCTGAGCTTGAACAAGAAGAGCAAGATGAAGCGAACGTTTCAAGCCGTTGGGACTATATCTACGAGCCTGATCCAAAACCGATCCTCAACGAGCTGATGCTTCGCTATATCGAATCACAGGTCTACCAAGGCACCGTTGAGAGTATCGCTTGTGAGCAAGCAGCACGAATGGTTGCGATGAAAGCAGCAACCGATAATGCGGGCGAGCTGATTAATGATTTACAGCTTGTATATAACAAAGCCCGTCAAGCCGCTATTACCCAAGAGCTAAGTGAAATCGTAGCTGGGGCACAAGCCGTTTAAATAGAATTCTGAGGACATCAAATGAGTACTGGTAAGATTGTCAAAGTCATCGGCGCTGTCGTTGACGTGGAATTTGACCAAGATAGCGTACCACGTGTGTACGATGCGCTTAACCTTGTTGACAGTGAGCACGCAGAGCTTGTTCTAGAAGTACAACAGCAGATTGGTAGCGGTGTAGTTCGCTGTATCGCAATGGGTTCATCAGACGGTCTACGTCGTGGTTTAGAAGTGGTTAACACTAAGGCGCCAATTACAGTGCCTGTTGGTGAAGAAACCCTAGGCCGTATTATGAACGTATTGGGTACGCCTATCGATGAATGTGGCGAAATCGGTGAGAAGAAAAAATACGCGATTCACCGTGCCGCGCCTTCTTATGAAGATCAATCTAACAGTTCTGAGCTGCTAGAAACCGGTGTTAAGGTTATCGACCTTATCTGTCCATTTGCTAAGGGTGGTAAAATCGGTTTGTTCGGTGGTGCGGGTGTTGGTAAGACCGTTAACATGATGGAGCTTATTAACAACATCGCAAAAGCACACTCGGGTTTATCTGTATTTACCGGTGTGGGTGAACGTACTCGTGAAGGTAACGACTTCTACTACGAAATGAAAGAAGCGGGCGTACTGGATAAAGTATCCATGGTGTACGGTCAGATGAACGAGCCACCAGGTAACCGTCTTCGTGTTGCGTTAACAGGCTTAACCATCGCAGAAAGCTTCCGTGATGAAGGTCGTGACGTACTACTGTTCATCGATAACATTTACCGTTACACCTTGGCAGGTACTGAGGTATCAGCACTGTTAGGTCGTATGCCGTCAGCGGTAGGTTACCAGCCAACACTTGCTGAAGAAATGGGTGTGCTGCAAGAGCGTATCACTTCAACCAAAACGGGTTCTATCACTTCTATTCAAGCGGTATATGTACCAGCGGATGACTTGACCGACCCATCGCCAGCAACCACCTTCGCTCACCTTGATGCGACAGTTGTATTGTCTCGTAACATTGCAGCACTTGGTCTTTACCCTGCGATTGACCCATTGGATTCGACTTCTCGTCAGCTTGATCCATTGGTTGTTGGTCAAGAGCACTACGATGTTGCTCGTGGCGTTCAAACGGTACTTCAGCGCTATAAAGAGCTGAAAGACATCATTGCAATCCTAGGTATGGATGAATTATCTGAAGAAGATAAGCAAACCGTATCTCGCGCTCGTAAGATTGAACGTTTCCTTACTCAGCCTTATCACGTAGCGGAAGTCTTTACCGGTCAACCAGGTGTGTTCGTTTCTTTGAAAGACACCATTGCGGGCTTTAAAGGCTTACTAAGCGGTGAGTATGACGATATCCCAGAGCAAGCATTCTTGTACTGTGGTGGTATCGAAGAAGTACTTGAAAAAGCGAAAAACATGTAAGGCTTGAGGAGGCATTATGGCTATTGGCGTTACCGAGCATACATTCCAGCTCAATATCGTGAGTGCAGAAGGTCCGTTATTTTCTGGCCCAGCACACGCGCTGGCAATTTCTGGCTCCGATGGGGAATTGGGTATTCGCCCTGGTCACTCTCCTTTGTTGAGCCGACTAAAACCGGGTGTGGCGAGTTTTGTCACTGGGTTAAAGGATCCTGAAGAAATCCTTTATATCTCAGGTGGTCTTGTTGAAGTTCAACCCACTGTAGTAACTGTACTTGCCGATACGGCAATGCATGGGAAAGACATCGATAAAGCCCGCGCAGACGAAGCTCGACGCGCCGCAGAAGAGAATATCAACAAGCATGCTGATGATATTAACTTCGCTATGGCGGAAATGGATCTGGCAAAAGCAATGGCACAGTTACGTGCGGTTGAACTGACCCAGAAACAGATGCGCCGCTGATCCTGATGGAGTAAATACAGTAACCGTTTGTGGGACTACATCACCATAGAAAAGCAAGCGGATATTGTTTTGTGCCAACAGGAGACGCATGCCTTTTTCATAACAAGGAAACGTGGTGTGAAAGGCAATAATAAATACAGGGACGCTATTTATTAGATGGTATCTCCAGTAAACCCATCACTATCAAAGTCCTTACTTTGTGCCGAGAGTAAGGGCTTTTTCTTTTTATTAGAGTTTAAACTCTATAAAAATTGAATTATTTTCTATATTTATGTTTTTAAATGTGTTTTTCAGGGAGAATTTAAAAATCACGTCTCGATAAGATTTTTTTGTCGTTACAATTTAATTATTTTGTAATTGTTATGTTGTTGTTTCAACATACTTTTATTTTTTATTTCGCGTCAAAATATTGACGATGTGTTTTTTTTAAGTATCTTTCGCATTTCAGCCTTGCGTATTTTTATGCGTTAATAATTAAAATAAAAAGATATTTATGCTAAAAAAAACACTACTTTCTTCTATCGTCTTGCTCAGCTTATCGGGGTGTCATGATGGTGGCGGAGATGCCGAGTTCAATGTAACTCCGTCTAAACCTGACTCTTCTGATTCTAGTACCGATAATAAAAAACCTATTGTTGACGTTACGCCGTCAAAACCCACTTTTGATTTATCGGGTATTGTAACGGGTATGACGGGACAGCCTGTACATGGTCAAATTAAGGCGTCCGCCAATAACGGTGCCGTAATAACTTACTCGATTTCAAATAACCCAAGTTGGTTAACGATCGATCCTAATACGGGTGAGCTATCAGGTACGCCACATCAAAACGACAACGGTGATTATACGATCACGGTAACGGCAATTAACGGTAAACAAACCAATAGTACTCAAGTTAGCGTTGTGATTGGTGATAGTAATAACGCACCAACTATCTTGCCTGTATCTGCTCAGAATATTGTGGTCAATACGCCATTTACTGTTGCAGTATCAGCAAATGATAAAGACAATAACCGTTTAACGTATCGCCTTATTAATGCACCTGTTTGGGCTAAAATAGACGCTGTAACAGGTATTATTACGGGTAAGCCAACGGCTGTTGGTAAGCATGCTTTGAGAGTTGAAGTCTCTGATGGCAAAGCTAAAGCTTTTACCTCAGTGATGATTAATACACTCGTTAATCCAACCCCTGTGATGACGATTGCAGCTAAGATGGCTGCACGTACGCGCCAACCTTTCGTTGCACAAATCTCAGCGAAAGATCCCAACGGTAAGCCATTGCATTTCACGCTATCAGGACAGCCAAGTTGGATGCAGATTAACCCTAAAACAGGTGTTATATCTGGTACGCCAGGTCGTGATGATAACGGTGATTTTACGTTCACGATAACGGCATCAAATGGTCAGCAACAGGTAACATCGACCGCTCAGATCGTTGTTGATGATGTGAATAAAGCTCCAACGTGGACGCCTATTGCACTTCAAACCATGACAGCTGGTAATACGCTGGATATCACTGCGACAGCCAGTGATGAAGATAGCGATCCGCTAACTTATAGCCTTTTAAATGCTCCAGCATGGTTAATGATTGATAGTAAAACTGGTGTGATCACTGCAACGCCTGACATTAAGCTGGTGGGAGATTTTACCGCAACTGTGATAGCCAGTGATGGCAAGCTTTCTGCTGATACTCCACTTAACATTCATGTTAATAAAGGACAGTTTGAGATCACAACTCATGTGACGGGTATTGGTACGATCAGCCCTGAAAAAATGACCGTTGTTGCTGGTGGTCATGGTGAATTTACCATTAAGTTTGACTCGAAAAACAAGCTAAAAAGCATTACTGGTTGTGATGGTTCATTGGTTGATAATAAATACCTTGTGAGCGATGTTCATGCCGATTGCCAGATCCAAGTTAACTATGAAGATGTCGGTTATATTCCGCCTCTTGCTTTTAATACTAATAATTACCCAAGTGATCTTGATGGTAACTTAGAAGCGACCGTGTTGTTTGCACAGAACCATGTGATCCCATCAAAAAATCATAAAGAAGACATTGTGCATCTGCATAATGTGAATGGTAGTGAAATTACTCATACGCCTGCGGAGTCGACCCAGCATCTTATTGGTGAGCGCGCAACTTTAGTGATGTTTAAAGCTAAAGATGCTGACTTTGATGAAACCTTGCCTGTGAAAGTGGAAGGTTATGATGCCAATGGTTCGAAGCTCGGTACATTAGTTTTGGATCGCCCATATAAATTACCGTCTATTTCTGGCGTTAATCCTAAAGCGGATTTAACCAAGGCCGACTTTAATCTGGATCCTTCAAAGCTAACGGCAATTGATACTGCAAAAGTTGCAGCTGAAGGTGACAAAGGCAATACAGAATATTTAGATCAACAGTTGATTGAAAGTAAAGACGGTGTGTTTCTGCATTCAACCCAGTGGTTGCGTCTGCATCAACTATTGCTTGATTATAATCCAAAGTTTGATGGTAAATATCTGATTATAAAAGCAGATAGCCCATATACAACCGATGTGCGATATGCTAATAGTATCTCTAAAGGTGAACGTAATGCCTATATGGGGATCAATATAGGTCAGACGGTTGTGTTTTATAACGTTGGTGGTCAGTGGTTTACTGCTGGAGATTTAGCTATCTCTAAAGTGACCTATGGACACGGTTATTGGACGGCAAAAATTCCTGCATCATGGATGCATTACGGTTTACGTTTGGATTTTTCACATGATGGTAAGACGGGAACGCTAGATAATGTCAATGTAGGAGCACCTACGGTGCTGTACATGAACACCATTGATATCGGCATGTTAACGCAACGACAAGATACGATGGAATTTGCAAAAGATCTTGAGCTACCTCGTGAATATTACCAAACATTACCAATTAGTCGTTTGGTTGTAAGCCGTTATCAGAATATGACGTTTGATGAAATCATGATGCCAAATGGTCAGCTTTATAAAGATTATTCACCTGGCATTGGTGGTTGGCAAGAAGGTGACATGCGTAGTGATATTGCCAAATCTTTGATTTCAATTGGTATTGATAGTGCTAACTTTGGTTTCAATGCTTCTGATGGTCCAGGCCAAGATGCTCATTCAAATCTTGCGCTAATGCTAACGGCACATACATCGATTGGTCGTTATCTAAAGAAAAGAGAAGGCGATAAAATCGTTGAAGGGCCGTGGAATCAGGATCATGGTGGCTCTGGCGGTGGTGGTATTGTTACCTTAACGGGAACTGTTGGTAACGAAATGAGTCACGAAGCGGGGCATGGTATCGAACTGAGTCATAGTGAAGGCTATGATATGAGTATCCACCATCCTGCAGATCAACAAGATTCGACATGGGGATGGGATAGCGATAAAAATGTATTTATTCCTAACTTCTATAAGAACCCGTCGAATAAGTCATCGTGTATCGGTGATCCGAAGAAAAACCCAGCAGAAGAGAAGATTTGTGTTCAGCCATGGCATGGTTTCCAATTTGGCTTTGATGCGATGTACGGTGGTGAAGGCAGTATGTACCCTGATAACCGTTATACCATGTATACCCCATTCTCCAGTACGAAGATGCAGCGAGTAATGGAAAATCGTATGGTATTTTCTGAGGATTCACCGACAGGCTACTTAAAGTGGAATAATACGACTCATCAAATGGAACCATTTAGCTATCAAGTTACAGTACGAGATATGCTAGTGATTGGTGGTAATGTCTTAGAAGGCGAAGCGGATGATGCTGCTTATATTGCCAAGAAATTTGAAACTGCGAGTGCAATTACAATTGCTTCGAAAAATAATGATTGGTCGGGAGATATAACTATCCCAAGTGCGGTAGATGTACCGCCAGGTCGTATTGTTATTATTAATCACGATGCGCTGTGGAATACCAATTTCCATATTAATGGTGAAACGATTTTTAACCCGAAAAATTTGACCTATCGCTCTGATGGTAAAACTTGGGTTCGCGATGATAGCTTTTCGACGACAATTGAAAAGAAACCTGAGAAATTCGGAGTACCAGTTACAACATTAGTGGGTTATTACGATCCGGAAGAAAAGCTAACGAGCTATATATATCCGGCATTGCACGGCTCCCGAGGTTATACCTATGCAGATGATAGCGAATATATTCAGCCGAATAGTTGCCATTTAGATGTTGAATTAGCAAGTGGTCAAATGAAGCAATTTTGGTTGCCCGGTCATCGTTTATCCGAAAAATTCATGAATAAGTTTCATGTTAATGTTGCAGAGTCAGATAACCCTGTGAGTGCAACAGTGGTATGTAGTGATAAAGTATTAGTAAGTAAATCGATATCGAAGCCTGAAGCTGGGTTAGTTCAGTCTGTTAATGGAGCACCGTTAACAGCGACAATTAGTTAATATAAAAGGGATATAAATGATATTTATATCCCTTTTTTTTAGCGACTACATTTTGCAGTTATATTTCTTTTTAAAATGTTATTGGAATATAATATGTTTTTATTTTATGGCAGTTTTCTTTTGATGGTTTTTTTTGAATGCTTCCGGTATTTCAGATGCCTTCTTTTCTATCTTTTTAATATTATAAACTCTCTTTAATTTCAATTTATTAAATTTAACCTTTGCTCCTAATTGGCTATTGATGATCGCATCAAGTGAGATATAGCCATATAAAGCATTGGTATATTTAAGACGTTGAATAAATCGAGCTTCCAGTGAATATTTATTATTCATTCTTTTTTATAGTTTGTAAGGTATTTTCGATGAGCTCCTTCATATTGTAGCTTTATTTTTTAATAATATAAAATTAAAAGTTAAGTGCAATCAAAGATCACACTTTTATCATAAATATAGATTTATATAATATTGCTTGATAGTGCTGCTTATTTATAAATGAAATTAAAATTGTATGTTTTTAATTTTATTTATAAATTATTTGATTTCGATTATTTATAGCTATTTTATCAATATTTATTTTTTATATTGTGACGCCATAAAAATATAAAACGTGATTTTTAATAAGTTTTTTAAATTTTCATCGTTTAGAGTTAAAACTCTATTAAATGGTGTTTTTTAAAAGATTTTATTTTAAGATTTTGATTTTTAAGTTTTTATTTTTTTAGTTGTTAATTTAGACTTTTTGATTAAATATTTTTATTGTAATGATGAAAATATTTCACAGTATTTATCCTTATGTTTAATAAGGTCTTTTGTGTTTCTTTGTGCGTCAAAATATTGACGGTTTGTTTTTTTAACGTATCTTTTGTGGCTCAGCTTATGTGTATTTTCATACGTTCAATATAAAAATAAAAAGATATTTATGTTATTCAAAAAAACGCTACTTTCATCGCTCATTCTCTTAAGTCTTTCTGCTCATGCAGATACAAGTATAGATACGGTGCTACATCATCGCCAAATACAGAGTCGTCTGATACCCATACTGATAATAAAAAATCTATTATTGATGTCACACCATCAACAACGTCTTCTCGTTTATCAGAAAAGAGTGATACAGCGACAGATTCTACTCCTTTAGTGACAATAGCTAGTGAGCTAACCACTCGTATTAATGAGCCTTTGAGTGTGCAGGTTGTTGCTAAAGATCCAAAAGGTAAAACATTACATTATGGTTTATCGAACCGTCCTGATTGGTTGCATATTGATCCTGATACCGGTGTGATTTCGGGTACCCCTACAAACGATGACGATCTTGGTAAAATGCGCGTTAATGTGCGTGTATACAACGGGACAGAAGTTGCGTCTAAGTGGGTTACAGTAATAGTGGTTAATAGCACGATGGCTCCCACGGTTACCGTTCCGACTACGTTAACTGGCGAAGTAGGTAAAGCATTGAGCTATCAGGTATCAGCGAAAGATCCACAAGGTAAAAAATTACATTATGGTTTATCGAACCGTCCTGATTGGTTGAATATTGATCCAGATACTGGTGTGATTTCTGGTACGCCAGGGCCTAACGATATTGGTAAAATGCGCGTGGATGTGCGTGTATATAACGGTACAGACATTGTATCGAAGTGGGTTACAGTGAAAGTGACTAAAGCCAATACGACTCCTATTGTTACTGTTCCTGTCACGATAACTGGCGAAGTAGGTAAGGCATTGACTTATCAGGTATCTGCGAAAGATCCACAAGGTAAAACATTACATTATGGTATATCGAATCGCCCAGATTGGCTGGATATTGATCCAGATACGGGAGTGATGTCTGGTACACCAGGACCTAATGATATTGGTCAAATGCGCGTAGATGTGCGTGTTTATAACGGTACAGATGTTGTATCGAAGTGGGTAACGGTCATTATTATTGCTAATAAAAATAAAGCACCTGTTTGGACGTCATTGCCAGAACAAACGTTAACTGCGGGTGATATAACCGATATTACTGTAAAAGCAACGGATGCAAATAAAGATGTACTCACATACGGTCTTGAAAATGCACCGAAGTGGTTAATGATTGATAGTAAAACGGGTGTGATCATCGCGACGCCTGATGCGAATGTTAAAGGTGATTTTACTGTAACGGTTACAGTAAGTGATGGTAAGGCATCAACTAGCGCAGCACTTCATCTTCATGTTAAAGAGAATAAAATTGAGATTACTACGCTAGTGAGTGGTAGCGGTCAGATAATGCCTGCAAAGATGACAATGGTTGAAGGGGGCAGTGGTGCATTTACGATTAAGTTTGATTCTAAAAATAAACTGAAAAGTATTGCGGGCTGTAATGGCACATTAGAGGATAACAAATACCTTGTTAATGATATTTCTGCTGATTGCCAGGTAAAAGTGAATTTTGAAGATGTAGGTTATATTCCTCCTATTGCCTTTAATACTAATGATTTCCCAAGTGATTTGGATGGAAGTTTAGAAGGTACGGTGTTATTTGCTCAAAACCATATTATTCCATCGAAATATCACAAAAAAGATATTGTGCATAAGCATAATCCTGATGGTAAAGATGTGGTTCACACAGAGGCGAACACAACTGAACATTTAGTTGGTGAGCGTACGACTTTAGTAATGTTTAAGGCTAAAGATAAAGATTTTGATGAAACCTTACCTGTTACAGTGGAAGGTTATGATGCTGATGGCAATAAATTAGGCTCTGTGGTACTGAATCGTCCTTATCAATTGCCGCCAATTTCAGGTGTTATTGATCCTAAAATCCGAGAAAAAATAAAAGTTGATCCAACACTAAAAGAAGCAGATTTCAAGAAAGTTGATACAAATAAACTTGGTGATGACGGTAGTTATCTTGCTGAGCAATTAGCGGATGCTAAGCATGGTGCTTATATTGGTCTTTGGGATGGTTACTGGACGCCACAAATTATCCTTAAAAAGGATAAAGCCTTAGACGGTAAAATTGTTAAGATCAAGTCTGATGCTGGCTATACTTCAAGTGTTCTTGCTGAGTATAACGTTCCACTTAATCGTGGTCAGACACTGACATTTGTTAATCATGGTGGCGTTTGGTATGACATGCGCAATGTGACAGGAGAGATCACAAAAGTTACGTATGGGCATGGCTATTGGACGGCAAAAATTCCAGCATCATGGATGCATTATGGTTTACGTTTAGATTTCATGCATGGTGATCAGACAGGTACGTTAGATAACATTAATGTTGGCGCACCAACTGTTCTATATATGAATACCATTGATCTTGGTATGTTGACTAAGCATCCAGATAGAATGGATTTTGCGAAAGACCCTAATTTACCTCGTGAATTTTACCAAACTTTGCCAGTGAGCCGCTTTGTTTTAAGTCGTTACCAAGATTTAACCCTCAATGAAGTCATGATGCCAGATGGTACGCTGTATACTGATGCATCAGCGACTGATGGTGGCTATTATAAAGGTGATATGCGAGGAAGTATTGCGAAATCACTTATTTCAATTGGTATTGATAGCGCTAATTTTGGTATTAATGACAGTGATGGCCCTGGACAAGATGCTCATCCAGATCTTGCTTTAATGCTGACGACACATACAGCGAGTGGTAAATATAAAAATGGTGTTCAGCCTCATGGTCTTTCTGGTGGCGGTGGTATTGTTACGCTAGCTGGCACGATTGGTAATGAAATGAGTCATGAAGCGGGTCATGGTATAGAACTTGGTCATAGTGAAGGCTATGATATGAGTATTCATCACCCAGCTGATCAACTCGATTCGACGTGGGGATGGGATAGTGATAAGAATGTATTTATCCCTAATTTCTATAGTGATCGTTCGAATAGACCTTCGTGCATTGGTGATATAAAGAAAAATCAAGAGGTTATTTGTGTTCAGCCATGGCATGGTTTCCAATTTGGCTTAGATGCTATGTATGGCGGAGAGGGCAGTATGTACCCTGACAACCGTTATACCATGTACACCCCATACTCTAGTACTAAAATGCAGCGAGTAATGGAAGGCCGTATGGTGTTTTCTAAAGAATCACCAACAGGTTACTTAAAGTGGAATAATGCAACTCATAAAATGGAACCATTTAGTTATTCTCACCCAATTGCGGATACTGCTCAGGCGAGTATTGGCTTGTTGTCTCAACAAGATGGTTTAGAGTATTTAACTAAGCTTTTTGATCATGCAGGCGTTGTTGATATTACAACAGGAAATTCAAATTGGATGAAAGATATTCCAATTCCTGATGCCTCTAGTGTATCTAGTGGTAGTGTGATTCGTCTAACTTCTTGGGCTGGTTATAATTCTTACTATACCATGAACGGAAAGCGAATTATGCTTGGTTATGGTACGCATAAAATGTACCGTTCAAATGGTTCTAGCTGGGTTGAAATTGATCATGATGAGACATCTATTACAAAGAAACCAGAACAATTTGGGGTACCTGTAACAACATTAGTCGGTTATTACGACCCACAAGAGAAACTAACAAGCTATATTTATCCGGCATTACATGGTTCTAGTGGTTATACTTATGCCGATGATAGTAAATATATTCTTTCAAGTAGTTGCCATTTAGATGTTGAATTAGAAGATGGTAGTACGAAGAAGTTTTGGTTAAATGCTCGTCGTTTATCTGACAAGTATATGAATAAGTTTCATGTCAATATTGCTGAGTCCGATCATCCAGTGAATGCAAAAGTGGTATGTGGCGATAAGACATTAGCAACAAAGCCTATATCAAAACCAGAAGTTAATTTAGTTAAAACTGTTAATGGTGCTCCGTTATCGAACGAAATTAGCTAGTAATAACAATAACAAAGGTTATATTGTTTAATTTGTGTTAAAAAAAGCCATCAATTATTATTGGTGGCTTTTTTTGTAAACTTAGATTTTGAATTTGATCTCTATTTGATTTTAAAGTGTATTTAAAAAAAACGGACTATTTTTCTGATAAATAACATATTTTTTTCCATACTCTCCTTTTTTATATGGAAGTCGATTTTTCTATTTTTTTTAAATTAAAAATTCAAATCGTTTTATTCTTACATTTTATAAAATAAATGGTTATTTAAGAAATTTGACTGTTTATTATTTAAAATAATACAGCTGTTCTTTTTGAGATATTGTTAATAATTAATTGCGCATTATCGTTGTCTAATGTTGCCTTTTTATGGTGGTACGCCAAAAAATTGACGTCTTGTGTTTTTATGTTATTTTCCTGTCACTAAAAAAGTCTTGCCTTGATAGAAAAATATAATGAAAGCTATAAATCTAAAAGAAAGTATTACTCTACAAAATATAAGTGGTGAAGCCTTTATGCTCAAAGGCGACGGAAGTTTAGCTCCACTTCATGTTGGTATGAATATTAATTCAGGAACGATTATCGTACTTACTGATAATGGAAGCATTTCTGCTATAGATAAAACAGGAGCGCCTGCTGAATTATCGTACGAGTTGGTTCAAGATATTCCTTTACCTACCACTTATGAACATGTCTTTTCTACACGTAATCACAGTGCAATTCATGATAGTGAAAATAGTCACAATATCAGTGGGCAAAAAACAGCATCTAATAGCGATGTCCAAAAAATTCATGATGCGATTGTAGACGGTGCAGATCCAACCAAAGTACATCAGCCGACAGCCGCGGGTAATGAAAGCTCGTCTAATTGGGGTGTTGTTACTATCGATTATGATAATGACAAGATGCTGGCAAAAGCGGGTTTTGATACTGCATATCAACCTAGCTCAGTGAAATACCCAGAAGACTATAGCGGTCAAGAAGCCCACAAGGGTATTAAAGCATCGATCGTGATTGATTCTATTTCTCAAGATGATGTGGTGACGGCGGCTGAATCTCATAGCAAACAGACCATCACGGGTACTGTGGGCGATGATGTTAAAGCCGGTGATATTGTGACTGTTACCCTTGATGGTAAAACACTAGGTACTGCCACTGTTGAAAATCACAACGGTAAGCTAACTTGGTCGTTAGACGTTGACGGTAAAACGTTATTACAAGCCGGGACAGATAAAGTCGCGGCAAGTGTTACTACTACTGATGATGTAGGTAACACAGCTATTGCTGATACCACACATGATTACAGTATCGATGTAAAAGCGAGCATTACTATCAACCCAATCACGGGTGATAACATCATCACGCAAGCGGAAGGTCATGAAAAAACCTTGCCTATCACAGGTACGGTAGGTGATGACGTTCAAGCTGGTGATAAAGTCGTAGTGACGGTCAATGGTCACGAGTACAACACTACCGTTACTGCAGATAAAACATGGTCAGTGAATGTCACTGGCGATGACATCCTGCATGCAGATAAAGCGACAGCGACAGTTACTACCGATTACGGTATTCCGCACGAAGCAACCGCAACTGCTTCAGAGCATTATGATGTTCAGATTGATGCAAGCATCAAGATCACCTCTATTGCAGGTGATGGCGTTGTTAATAAAACTGAATCAGAAGGCAAAGTACCAGTAACGGGTACCGTTGGTAAGGATGTAGAACCGGGTGACACAGTCACCGTAACGATTGGTGATAAAACTTACACCACTACAGTAACGCCAAATAAAACGTGGACTGTCGATGTTGATGGCAGCGCTCTTGTGAACAATAAAGGTCACGATGTGCATGCCTCTGTTACAGCAAATGACGGTGCAGGTCATAGTACAACAGCGAATGATGACAAGCCGTACACAGTAGATACCGAGATCAATGCATCAATCACCATTGATTCGATCTCTCAAGATGATGTGGTGACGGCGGCTGAATCGCATAGCAAACAGACCATCACAGGTACTGTGGGCGATGATGTTAAAGCCGGTGATATTGTGACTGTTACTCTTGATGGTAAAACACTCGGCACTGCCACTGTTGAAAATCATAACGGTAAGCTAACGTGGTCGTTAGACGTTGACGGTAAAACGCTACTGCAATCAGGGACAGATAAAGTCGCGGCAAGCGTCACAGCGACAGATACTGCTGGTAATAGCGTAACGGCTGATACGACACATGATTACAGTATCGATGTTAAAGCGAGCATCACTATCAACCCAATCACGGGTGATGACATCATCACGCAAGCAGAAGGTCATGAGAAAACCTTGCCTATTACAGGTACGGTAGGTGATGACGTTCAAGCCGGTGATAAAGTCGTAGTGACAGTGAATGGTCACGAGTACAACACTACCGTTACTGCAGATAAAACATGGTCAGTGAATGTCACTGGCGATGACATCCTGCATGCAGATAAAGCGACAGCGACTGTTACTACCGATTACGGTATTCCGCACGAAGCCACTGCCACTGATGTTGAAGACTACGTAGTACAAATTGATGCAGGTATTCAGATCACCGCCATTGCTGGCGATGATGTTGTTAATAAAGCCGAATCAACAAGCAGTAAAGTGCCAGTCACCGGTACGGTAGGTAAAGACGTTCACGAAGGTGATACGGTGACCGTAACGATTGGTGATAAGCACTACACCACCACAGTAACAGCTGATAAAACATGGACCGTGGATGTTGATGGCAGCGCACTTGTAAATAATAAAGATCACGATGTACATGCGTCAGTGACTACAAGCGATGATGCAGGTCACGAAGCCACTGCCACCAACGACAAGCCATACACCGTAGATACCGAGATAAAAGCATCAATCACCATTGATTCGATCTCTCAAGATGATGTGGTGACAGCGGCTGAATCGCATAGCAAACAGACCATCACAGGTACTGTGGGCGATGATGTTAAAGCCGGTGATATTGTGACTGTTACTCTTGATGGTAAAACACTCGGCACTGCCACTGTTGAAAATCATAACGGTAAGCTAACGTGGTCGTTAGACGTTGACGGTAAAACGCTACTGCAATCAGGGACAGATAAAGTCGCAGCAAGCGTCACAGCGACGGATACTGCCGGTAATAGCGTCACGGCTGATACGACACATGATTACAGTATCGATGTTAAAGCGAGCATCACTATCAACCCAATCACGGGTGATAACATCATCACGCAAGTAGAAGGTCATGAGAAAACCTTGCCTATCACAGGTACAGTGGGTGATGACGTTCAAGTCGGTGATAAAGTCGTAGTGACAGTGAATGGTCACGAGTACAACACTACCGTTACTGCAGATAAAACATGGTCAGTGAATGTCACTGGCGATGACATCCTGCATGCTGATAAAGCGACAGCGACTGTTACTACCGATTACGGTATTCCGCACGAAGCAACGGCAACTGATGTTGAAGATTACGTAGTACAAATTGAGGCTGGTATTCAGATCACCTCCATTGCTGGCGATGATGTTGTTAATAAAACTGAATCAGAAGGCAAAGTGCCAGTCACTGGTGTTGTAGGTAAAGACGTACAGCCGGGTGATACGGTTACCGTGACGATTGGTGATAAGCACTACACCACAACAGTAACAGCTGATAAAACATGGACCGTGGATGTTGATGGCAGCGCATTGGTGAACAATAAAGGTCACGATGTACATGCGTCAGTGACTACGAACGATGGTGCAGGTCACGAAGCAACTGCTACTAACGACAAGCCATACACAGTAGATACCGAGATCAATGCATCAATCACCATTGATAACGTCACAGCAGATAACGTGGTCAATGAAAAAGAAGCAAAAGAAACCATCGCACTTCATGGTGCCGTTGGTGGTGATGTTAAAGTGGGTGATGAAGTTACTATCAATGTTGATGGCCATGAATACAAAACTAAAGTCGTTGAGCAAGATGGCAAACTAGGCTGGACAGTTGATGTTGAAGGTTCAGTACTTGCGAATGCGTCAAAAGATCACATTACAGCCCAAGTAACTGCAACGGATAGTGCTGGTAACAGTGCGACTGCAAATGCTGAGCATGATTACAGTGTTAAGACCTTAGATGCATCCATCACTATTGATGATGTGACCTGTGATAACGTGATCAACGATGAAGAATCGAAGGAGGTTATTCCTCTTCATGGCTCTGTGGGCGGTGGCGTTAAAGCTGGCGATGAAGTTACTATCAATGTTGATGGGCACGAATACAAAACTAAAGTGGTTGAGCAAGATGGCAAACTCGGCTGGACTGTTGATGTTGAAGGTTCAGTGCTTGCGAATGCGTCAAAAGATCACATTACAGCCCAAGTAACCGCAACAGATAGCGCTGGTAATAGTGAGACAGCAACAGCAGAGCATGACTACAGCGTGAAAAGCTTAAGCGCGTCAATTACGATTGATAACGTAACTGCTGATAACGTAATCAATGAGAAAGAAGCTAAAGAAACCATTGCACTACATGGTTCAGTGGGCGGTGGCGTTAAAGCTGGAGATCAAGTGATCATCACTATCGATGGTCATGAATATAGAACGGAAGCGGTTGAGCAAGATGGTAAGTTAGGTTGGAGTGTTGATGTTGATGGCTCAGTGCTTGCTAATGCACCTAAAGATCATATTACAGCGGAAGTTTTTACATCAGATGACGCAGGTAATAGTGCTTTTGCAACCGCAGAACATGACTACAGTGTTAAGACCTTAGATGCATCTATCACGATTGATAACGTAACTGCTGATAACGTAATTAATGAGAAAGAAGCTAAAGAAACCATTGCATTGCATGGCTCTGTGGGCGGTGGCGTTAAAGCTGGCGATGAAGTTACTATCAATGTTGATGGGCACGAATACAAAACTAAAGTAGTTGAGCAAGATGGCAAACTCGGCTGGACTGTTGATGTTAAAGGTTCTGTACTTGCAAATGTATCAAAAGATCACATCACAGCTCAGGTAACCGCAACAGATAGTGCTGGTAATAGTGAGACAGCAACAGCCGAGCATGACTATAGCGTGAAAACGTTAGATGCTTCTATCACGATTGATAATGTTGCTACTGATAACGTACTAAATGCAGATGAGTCAAAAGAAGGCGCGAAAGTTTCTATCACAGGTACTGTCGGTGGTGATGTGAAAGCGGGTGATACCGTGACACTAACGGTTGATGGTAAAGAAATCGGCACAGCGAAAGTGGTAGATAACGGTGGCAAGTTAGAGTGGACAGCGACAGATATCGATGGCCACTTATTGGCTAATGCCTCAAAAGATGATGTTACTGCGAGCGTTTCTATTAAAGATGCCTTTGGTAACACAGCATCTGCGACAGATAACCAGACCTATGAAGAAAAGACATTGTCAGCACAAGTAGATATCACTGCTGTAGCAGGTGATAACGTGCTAAATGCAGATGAGTCAAAAGAAGGTGCGAAAGTTTCTATCACAGGTACTGTCGGTGGTGATGTGAAAGCGGGTGATACCGTGACACTAACGGTCGATGGTAAAGAAATCGGCACAGCGAAAGTGGTAGATAACGGTGGCAAGTTAGAGTGGACAGCGACAGATATCGATGGCCACTTATTGGCTAATGCCTCAAAAGATGATGTTACTGCGAGCGTTTCTATTAAAGATGCCTTTGGTAACACAGCATCTGCGACAGATAACCAGACCTATGAAGAAAAGACATTGTCAGCACAAGTAGATATCACTGCTGTAGCAGGTGATAACGTGCTAAATGCAGATGAGTCAAAAGAAGGTGCGAAAGTTTCTATCACAGGTACTGTCGGTGGTGATGTGAAAGCGGGTGATACCGTGACACTAACGGTCGATGGTAAAGAAATCGGCACAGCGAAAGTGGTAGATAACGGTGGCAAGTTAGAGTGGACAGCGACAGATATCGATGGCCACTTATTGGCTAATGCCTCAAAAGATGATGTTACTGCGAGCGTTTCTATTAAAGATGCCTTTGGTAACACAGCATCTGCGACAGATAACCAGACCTATGAAGAAAAGACATTGTCAGCACAAGTAGATATCACTGCTGTAGCAGGTGATAACGTGCTAAATGCAGATGAGTCAAAAGAAGGTGCGAAAGTTTCTATCACAGGTACTGTCGGTGGTGATGTGAAAGCGGGTGATACCGTGACACTAACGGTCGATGGTAAAGAAATCGGCACAGCGAAAGTGGTAGATAACGGTGGCAAGTTAGAGTGGACAGCGACAGATATCGATGGTCACTTATTGGCTAATGCCTCAAAAGATGATGTTACTGCGAGCGTATCGATTAAAGATGCCTTTGGTAACACCGCATCTGCGACAGATAACCAGACCTATGAAGAAAAGACATTGTCAGCACAAGTAGATATCACTGCTGTAGCAGGTGATAACGTGCTAAATGCAGATGAGTCAAAAGAAGGTGCGAAAGTTTCTATCACAGGTACTGTCGGTGGTGATGTGAAAGCGGGTGATACCGTGACACTAACGGTCGATGGTAAAGAAATCGGCACAGCGAAAGTGGTAGATAACGGTGGCAAGTTAGAGTGGACAGCGACAGATATCGATGGTCATTTATTGGCTAATGCCTCAAAAGATGATGTTACTGCGAGCGTATCGATTAAAGATGCCTTTGGTAACACGGCATCTGCGACAGATAATCAAACCTACCAAGAGAAAACGTTGAATGTGGCCGTTGATATTACCTCTATTGCTGGTGATAACGTATTAAACGCGACGGAATCTAAATCAACCGTTGCTATTAAAGGTACTGTTGGTGGTGATGCAAAAGTCGGTGATAGCGTACGAGTGACATTAGATGGCAAAGATCTTGGTATTGCGAAAGTGGTTGCTGATCATAATGGAAAACTAGTGTGGACATTAGATGTAGATGGATCAACCTTAGCAGGCGCATCAGTAAAAGACGTACATGCATCGATTTCAATTTCAGATAGCTATGGCAATACGGCAGCAGCGGAGTCTGAAGACTCATACAGTACTGCAAAATTGGATGTATCTATTACGATTGAAACCATTAATAGTGGCGAACCAATCACAGCTAAAGAGCATGATACAAATACACCGATTAAAGTGACTGGTACTGTAGGTGGTGATGCGAAAGAAGGCGATACGGTTAAGATCCATATTGGTGAACACACAGTAGAAACCAAAGTGATAACATTGGATGATGGTCATTTGGGCTACGTTACTGATGTTCCTGGTGGGATGTTTGAACCTGATAAAAATGATGGATTTAGTGGTGATGTTACTGCCGATATTACTATTAATGATAACTATGGTAATAGTGCTTCTGCCAACGATGAAAAGGATTTTGATACCTTAGGTGAGGTAATCATTGGTGGTACGTCTGGCGATGATCTGCATGGTACTGGTTATAACGATTTAATGATTGGTGATGTTTATATTGAGTCTAAAGATGTAAGCGTAAATCTAGTGCTTGATATCTCTGGTTCAATGGACATGAAAGAGATTAGTTCAAATAACATTCATTTAAATAATGGTTATACATCAGGGAAATTGTTATTAACTGATGTTAATGGTGAGCCGCATACGTTTGACTTTTCATCGATGACTCAACTTAACGATTTACTACTTAGTAAATACGGTAATGTTTGGGGTGGCGCATTTTATGAATCTAAACTTACTTTCGAATTTGCAGATGGTTCGAAACAAATAATTGATGATCTTTATAAAGAAGTGACATTCACACCTCGTATCGATAGTGCAAAAGAGTCTATTAATCATATAGTTGAAAACTATGGTGAGAAATTAAGTCATAGTCAATTGAGTAACTTTAAGTTTTCATTAATTACTTTTGCGTCTCAAGTTGATGCGACTAAAGAATTTCATTGGGACTTCGATAAGAACACATTAGTAGCAAAAGATGGACAAACAATTGCTGATTATTTAACTAGTGTGCATCCATTAACAGGGCCTAATAGTCAAACAGACTATGATACGTCTCTTGTTGCTGCATTAAATGGATTTAATAATGATAGTAGTGATATATCAAATATCGTGTATTTCGTAACCGATGGTATGGATACTATTGAAACACATGGTAAAAGCTTCAATAAAGATTGGGTGATTAGCCAGACTGCTGCAAGTATCGATAAATATAAGCCATTGATCGTACCAGTTGCGATTGGCGATACTATTAACAATACACCAATTGCACATAATACTTTGAATGAGATTGCCTCTCTTGGCCAAGATTATAAGGCTGATAACAGCGGTCAAAGCCAAGTTATTATATCTACTAATACAGCAGATCTTGATGATGCGGTAAACAACTCATTTGATAAAATTGTTGGCGGTAATGACTCCATTCATGGTGGTGCGGGTAATGATTTTATTGTTGGTGATACATTGAATAACCAATGGTTATTGGAGCAATACGGTTCTAAGTATCATCATATGGAAGATCTTATTAAGAGTGGCGTAACGTTAGAGGAGGTATTATTTTCAGTTGCAGCTAAAGATCAGGGTGTTGATGTTGATAAATTAACAACCAAAGATGTGTATCAATTCGTGATGAATCACCAAGATACATTAGTGACTGAAGGTAATAACTCAAGTAATGGTTCAGATAAGATGTTTGGTGATGAAGGCCAAGATATTTTATTCGGCTCCGGTAATAATGATATTCTGACTGGCGGTACTGGTGATGACTTGCTATTCGGGCAAAATGGTAACGATATTTTAGTGTCTGATTCTGGCTCAGATATTTTATTTGGTGGCCAAGGTAATGATATTTTCAAGCTTGATGTACTATCAACGAATGATAAAACTGTTACTACTATTAAAGATTTTGAAAAGGGTGACAGTATTGATGTTGAATCGATTCTTAATTCTAAAAATTCTGTTGATGATTTACTTAAGCATGTTTCATCAGCGAATGTTGAAGGTAAAGATGTGACAATTACTTTTGATGATAAACACCAAGTAGAACTTAAAAATATTACTGAGGTGTATCACGATTTGGGAACCTCGACATCAGAAATCGTTACTCAGCTGTTTAACCATGATGTTTTCACTAATCATCATTAATAATTAAACGGTTATAGAATATGCCATAGTGACATTCTAAATAAAAAGATTAAGGCTAAGTGCATTGCATTTAGCCTTTTTTATTTTATGTTTTATACGTAGACATGATGTGCAGCGTGACTTTTATTCTACTCGTATCAAAATATTTACTTGGAATAAGTAATTAGATCGAAACTAAAACCCAATAAAAAGTAGAATAGATAATGAATAGACATTCATCGTCTACATGAAATAAATTAATATTTTTGATTATGTTATTGAACTTATTAACGAGGGGTAGACCGATATCAATATATTGATGAGGGTTTGATGAGGGTTTGATGAGGGTTTGATGAGGGTTTGATGAAGGTTTGATGAAGGTGGTGCTTTTTTACCTAACAGTGCTTATTCATCGTCACTGTAGATCTTCTTTTTTAGTAGAGGTTATCGTTTATGCTTGGTTATTAATTAAAAATGATGGCTTTTAAAATTAAGTTATCAAATACATATTTGCTAGGGTGAAAAAGATTTGAATCACAAATAAAACAAATAAGTGATAATTAAATTCTTTATATGTGATTTTTAATATTAAGTAACGAATGATGATAAAGATTGTGTCAGTATTGATAATATAAAGATTGATCAATTCTATATCTTCAATATGTAATACTTTTTTTGTATCTACACTGATAGATAAGTAGTGGGTGATAGAAGTGTTTAAAAAGGAGAGAGTTATAATTAATGCTAAGGTAAAAATTTGCTTCTCTGATATTCTACGATAATTCTTATGTTTTCTTATCTTACTTTTCAGGTATTCGGTGGGAATTTTCATATTAGATTAAATTCCTTCTTAATTAATATGGTTGGGGGAGATAAGACAAGAGATAAAACAAGTGGCCAGTTAAACTGACCACTTTGGTTGAATTATTTATTACCGTTATAAGCGTGTGGAGATGAGTATTTCCATAAGTGGTTCCAGTACTCTGTTAATAGTTCATCCACAAAATCACCTTCCATTAAGTTATTGAATTCTGAAAGGTTGCCTGGGTAAAGGTTATCTGAACCTACAATGCACACTTCATCATCAACAATCATAATTTTGGCATGGTTGCCCGGAGCACTACCCACTCGATCATAGAAGTAACCGCTGGCGTTAATCGTTGCATAGAATGGGTGACCAATAATGCCGTTATGTGGCGGCTCTTCCGCTAATGATTTTTGTTTTAGGGTTGCAGTACGACCTTCTGGCGGTAGTTTTGGCCACTTGTAAGTTTCACCTTCAATAAAGTCACCGTCTGGGATTTTATCTGTGAAAGTAAATGGTGCAACATACAGTCGTGTTAGTGCTTCGGCACGTTGACCGTCACTATCATCAAATAGTTCATCAGTATCAACATCGTGCGTCATGTAATACTCTAATAAACCATAGGTACGTACAGCACCTGAGCCAAATGAGTACTGATCACCTAATGCACCAGCACCAGCATCAAGAGGCGAAACCACTAATTGCACTTCAAGCTCTTTATTTTTTAGCAGTGCTTCAATGATCCATTGAGCAACCGAGTGATCGCGCCAGTCTTTCTTCCATGCGCTGATAATGTCTTGTTGTGACATACGAAGCACTTTCTTAGCGTTTAAGATCAAATTCTTCTTCATTAGCTCAGAGCCAATTTTGAAGTCGGTGCTGCGGTTAGGGCCTGTCCAGTATTTACCTACGGTTAGGGTACGGCTGGCATTTTTGTATTTTTCTAACTGCTCATAACTGTTGTAAACAATACGATCTTCAAACACGGGTGTATTGAGATCAGAGACAGAGCGCAGGTCAAAATCTTTAATCGCAAAGACAGGTGGTAATGGATCTAAGCTTGGGATCTTAGGATCAATACCTGGTTGTGTTTGAGTTTCATGTACTTGTAGCAGCTTGTCTTGCTGATCACGCATGTAATCAAGTACATCATCGTTATCTAATGGATCTGATGGGAAGTCAGGTTCTGAATCACGATTTACCCACGTCATGGTGTCAAGGTCAAAGGATTCCTTCGTTAATAAGAAGGTATCAGCCACCCACATCTTGTTTAAGTACAGTTGAGAGCCATAACTTACATCGCCATGATATACCGCTGATACATCGTGAACAGGTGGGTAACTTCTGAATAAGTCCATATTCAAGTTATGACCACCAGACAGTGATTCTATACCGTCAACGGCAATGATTTTTGAGTGGTTCCATGTCATCTTTGTACCATAGCTTGATACAAGTTCAGGCGGTAGGAACTTCTTCTGTAGTGATTGCTCAGTACCTGCAACACGTTCGTAAAAACGACCAACGATAAATTCAGGCATAACCTCCCAATATTTAGAACGCTCTTCAACAAGGCGCTTTAAAGCATCTTGGAAATCAACCAAGTTTTCAGGTTTATAGATTGGGTAAAGTGGTGTTTGACCAAACAGGAAGCGGAACTGCGTTGGCTCTGTACGTCCCATTTTTGTTGATAGCGCGGTATCAATCGCACCCAAAATTGGCTTACCCCAGTCTGGATCTGGACAGTTTAGTGATGATAGATCACAGCGGTAACGGGCTTTTTGGATGATCTCAACCACAGCACGTTCAAATTCAGCCTGACGCTCGTAAGCGCGTGGCATGATTTCAGGACCAAAAGGTAAGCCCCATACATTTGGGGTATCTAGCAAACGAACATAGTTGTTGTCACTATCGTGAAAAAATAGATCGTTTTTCACTAGTTCGTTTTTTACAGCATCAATTTTGCTCATAGTACTTCTCTAATATTTTCAATTTTTATAGTGGTCTGAGTTGCGGTATAGCTTATAAGAACTTCCAATCCACCCAGCCTTTACCTTGACGTTCTGACGTCACTGGGTAAATCAGCTTATAAGGTGGGTTACCGACAACATCTTCCATGTAATATGAGTTCATTGGGTTGTAGCCGCTGATTGATGAAATACGACGTACATATGGGCGATTAGGTAATTGGCTGTTACGTGTTGGACCGCCACCCATGTAATCAAATTCACGGTGGAACATATGAATATGTTTACGTAATGCAAGAACGTCTTCTTCAACAGCACAAGGCACTGAGAAATTAGAGCCCCATTGGGTTAAATAACCGCGAGCCATTTTGTAAATAAGTTCACACACAGGCGCAACGTTAGCACTGTCTTTTTTCGGATCATAAGCGCCATCAGAGGTTGTGTTACCTGCTACAGTGCCATGTCGACCACGGCAAGCGTAAAGCTCGTAACCTTGTGGTTGAGCAGCTTTATCATCTGGTGCTAATGGATCTTTTTGTTGTGCATCGTCCGCCAGTACACTCCAGCCATGTTCACGTTTAATCCAGTTTGACCAAGATTGTTCATGAAGTGTAATTTCGTTGCTTTCACCACGCATGCGACCATTTGGACGAGGAACAACGGCTTGGAAAGTGTGATCGTATGATTGGACGTTGTTACACATATCCCATGCATACACACCGACATAATTTACAACATTTGGTGGTAGCTGAGTGAGCAAGCCGTACCATTCTCCTGGTCCAGGTACAGGTTCGATAGCAAAGATATTAACGGGTGTGTTACGCACCTTTTCATCGCCATAAGCATATAAGAACCATGCCGCGATAATAGCTTCACAAGCACCACGGCTGTGGCCAATAAGGTTAATCGTATCGGCTTTACTTGCAGCAGCAATGTTTGCTCCATGAAGAGCAAGTGCAGGCATTGAACTGCCTTTCGCTGCTTCTACCATCGATTTTTGGTCGCCTGAAATGTAGCTACTAATATCTGACAGTAAACCCGATGGAGCCTTTAACGGACCATTCACCATGAGGCGGCTATAGTTTGAGTTTTGCGTACCCCAATCGTTTTGTCCTACACCGCGTACACTTTTACCGAATCCATCTAGTTCTTTAATGATGCGTACTGGGATATAACCGGTTGATGGAAGATAAATATTTTTATCACTATCACTACGTGTTACTTCACCTTCATCACGGGTACAGCTGGTACCACAGAATGAAACAGTAATTGCATTTGAGTCTTCTGACATTGAAAAATTAGGGAGAGCAGAAACAGGTGAACTTAAAAATAAACCTGCTGTACCAAATAAACCTGACTTTATGAATTGACGTCTTTTTAATTGCATGAAATTTCTTATTGAGCTTATTAATTATTATAAAGAAGCCAGTTCGGCGTAATTATTGTTATATGCCGAATCTGGCTCTTTTTTTATAAACGTGGCTGTTGAGCTGCCCACGCTTTTTGTATGACGATTGCGGGTATTGCACGTTATTGGATAGTTAACAGTACAGTCGTCATTTTTTTGACGCATCGTAGGGATTAAGAAAAGTTCTGTAAATAATTTAATTCATTTTAATTTTGTATATAAAACCTGACTTTTTATGCGTCATTTAAATGGATGCTGTTCGATTCATCTTTTTGAGCTATGTTTTTTATTTGTGATAACGGCAGATTTTTACTATTGGAATTTAATTAAAAATATTGAATATCAACAACTAAAATAGATTTTAAAAAAGAGGTATTTAAAATGCATAATTTTTTTCAAAATGAAACTTTGCAATATTTAACATCTAAAAAGATATATTTATTTGATTAATAACTACGGTTTTATTAGGTATTATTTTTTTTAATAAAAAATCGGTGAATATTTTAAAAGTCGATTTTTAAAAAGTCAGTGTTTATTTTTCGCACTAAATTTTTTTGTTTTTTTGTATCGATTAAATACATCACTTACGTCATATAAATAAATTTAATAAAAATATCGATATATTGGGAAAATATGGTTAAAAAACGAACCTCGCATTTGTCTGCTTATTTAGGCATCTAACATAGGAAGAAATTGTTGGTATTGAATGGCGTAGAAGGAATTGTGTTGCATTAGCAGAACGTGTGATCTGTCGTTAGCTATATTTGGTGTTTAGCAGATAGGAGAGTGCCGTTTTTTGCTAGGCGATGGTGAGTGCTATAAATAGCACAACCTGCCATATGAGCGTTTAGCCACGCTTGACAGGTTGTTCTAAGTTGACTTGTTAGTACTGCTTATTGAGCTTTTCTTGCAGTTTATTGAGTTCTTGTCTTAGTTTGTTGAGCTCGTGTTGTTTTCTTTTAATATCGTTAGGTTTGTTATTGATTTCATCAATTTCATCTAACTTTTCACGGCGTTCACGAGAAGACAGATTGTCGTAAATTAGACTGTTTTTTAAATCGTTTAACCTTTCTTTTTGGTGATCTACGTCATATTGCTCCATTCGTAAATCACGTTCAGCATTTTCTACGCGTTCTTTCATATGGTGGAGTTCTTGTCCTCGGTTGTAGCCTTTTAAAAAGGCTGCTGCGGTTTTTTGTGGACAAACCCCTTGATAGCTATTGCCATTTGAGCCAACGAAAAAGCCGTGGCTTTCGGTACAGTAGCTGATTAAGCCTTTCTGATAACCTGTTTGATACTGAGCAAAGTCAGCGCGTACATTGTATTCAGAGCAAGCTGAACTACGTTCATTAAATTGTGATGGTGCAGCACCTTGTGAACCATCAACATAACCTAGTGCATTCCAATTTGCGGTCTCACATTCTTGCTGATTCATTACCGAACAAGCTGTCAATGTTGAGCATAGAAGGAGTGTTGCTGTTAGAGTTTTTATCGTCATGGCTAACTTGTTGTCAGAAATAAAGGGCAATACTTTATAGGTATCATTATTGAAAATAAAGCTAGATACTTTCTTTAATATAGAAACAAATGCAGCATGTTGCATCTAGTGAAATGGCATGTCATCACGTAATGAAAGATAGAAAAATGGCAGTAAATTTAGAAAAATAGCTGGAGAATAAGCCTTTAGCAGTCATAACAGTAAAGGCTCTGAGTCGATAAACGTGGGATAATGACGTGAAATATATTGTGTAGATGAGTGACTGAAAAGTAATCGATTAACTGTTCAAAAATGGCACAGTGAAAATGAAGTCAGCTAATGGTTTTAAATTACAGTCGGAAGAGCTCAATTCGTAAGTGTTGCTCATCTTCATATGCCACAACAGATTGGAAGCCTACACTCTTTTCGATAATGGCAGAGAAGCGATCTTTTAGTGTTTCATCACCAATAAACAAGATTTGGGTGGACTTGATCATCAAACCGTCTTCATCAAAACTTGAGGTTAAATCTTCGTCCACCACACAGACCAAAACGTTGCCAAAGCGTGCATTGAGATCAATGGCATGAGCAAGTGAATATTGTGCTTTGGTATTTAACTCTGTTTCGATTTCTTGGATCAAAGCAATAAATTGATACAGATCTGTTGAGCTGTTGTGGACTAAGCGTTCACGTTCTTGATTCAACGTACCTTCTAAATCGGCATTGAGCTTACGTCCGATTTGAACCCATTGTTTGGTATTTTTCTTCACTAATCGATATTGATTAGCTTTGACGATCGGCTTTAGATATTGAACCAGTACATTATTTTTTTCTGCGAGGCTTAGGCGCTGATCTAGCTTTTTGAACTCTAGGTGTAATAGGGCGTTAGTACTAATGTCTAATAATAATTGGGAGTGGTTCATTCGCGTACCGAGTTGGAACAGGTATTAATAATAAGTTCGTACTATTACGAGGTAATAGAGTCGCTCACCGTTGTGAACTCTTTTCTAAGCGAGTCATAGTAACATGTTTACATTAAGAGTGGCAGAGGCTATGTCGTGAGAGATGAAGATAAGTGAAAGAATCAAGTTGTTAACTCGATATTCGTCAAGTTTTGATTTACTAGAACAAGGAGTGATGAAAGGCGACTTCTCTTTTATTAAGATCAGAGAGAAGTCGTATTTTATGGATTATTAATAATAATATTAGTGCGCAAATGTTGATTTTTCAGTTTGGCTGGTCGCTGTGATATCACCTGCTGGGTTGAGCAAATGCGGCAAGATTTTAGGTAGATTCAATTCAATGTCTTTATCTTCGACAGGGTTAATGACTTTATTGTACCAACCGAGTAAACCTAATACGGCATAACCAATGGCATCGTCGCTGTCACGATGCTCTAAGATGATTTGAAGAAAACGTAAGATAGCTTTATCTGCGGTTTTTGCTTGCTCTAACGTTGCGTTATATACCGCTGTTGATTCGTCGATTAACCCTTCGTATTCCGTTTCAATCGATACTTTGAAAGAGCCGCCGTCTACTGTAATTTTCATGTTCTAAAAATACCTGTTATTGCGAATGCCGGGATCTTATCTTATTCATTCGCGGCTTTTGTTACGCTATCTCAATAAATATGCGCGATAGGCAACAATATTTATCATTTATCTAGATAGGTAACATAAGCGACTTGGGCTGGGATCTGATGTTGTGCAAAAAATGCCAACCAGCGAAGTTGATGGTTTTGTAATTTATCGCCAGGACCTTTGACTTCTACCCATTGATAACCTGTATCGTTAAACATGATCAAATCAGGCATTCCTGAGCGGTGGTGGCGTAAGTCTTTTAGTAATCGACGTAACATTGCGGCTAATTGTATGGGTGGTATATGGCTTAATGCCAATGTAAGTGCTTGCTGACTAAATAGCTCCCAGTGTACCCAGTAGTTAGTGATCCCATGTTTTTGCTCAAAGTGTGTTTGCCAACTATTAAAGTGACCTTGTTCAATTGCTTGTAGCCGCGCATCAATTAAATCTTGTCGCTGGCGGTAAAACTCCTCACTAAACATATCCAATGGCGCTAATTGATAAGGGTTAATAAAGCTACCTTTGATGGGGGCAAAGATAATGTCCCACATAGCTAAGCCAAAAAGGCTGTTGAGAAAGTGGTTCTCAAGATAGAACACTGTCCAGCCTTGGGAGGCAAAATAACTTGCGGTACAGTGCTCCACTCGTTGATGCTCAGAATTAGCAAGTTGTAACTGTATTGCCTTTGGAATAAAGGCTTTGGCGGCAGTGAATGGTTGATTGACGGATTTAGCGAGCTTTTTCTCCAGTCGGATACTGACTTCCAACTCATCGTCATCCTGTGGATTATGCTGAATGTGTTTTGTTAGAGCATAAGCTGTTTGGTATTGCTGCAGCGCCATCAGAATACGGATTTGTCGCTCGCGGCTTGGCGTGCGTTTGCTTTGACGAAATAGTGCAAGAGCAACGTCATATTGCTGGTTTCGCTCTAGATCTCGTGCCATATGGTTGATCAGTTTTTGGCGTTTGTTTTCTAGCGGCAACCATGTTGATTGACTCGGTAATGCCTGCGCAAGGGTGGTTATGGCTTCATAGTCTTTTATTTCATGCGCTTGCCAATATTGATCAGCAAGCTCTGTGAGTGCCAACCACTGATCGATTTGCTCAGTCGTGTGAAACAGTTGCGTGCTGGCATCTATCGGGTAGTTTTCAAACTGATGTAACCCTAAATCACTTAACACAAACTGGCTGAGATCCTGATGACTATTACCAAAAAAAAGCAGCAGAAACTTAGTCAGTAGTGCTTGTTGTTGCACCATAACGATGGGCTCATCAATAATGTTAAGTAAGTATTCGCTATCATTATATTGCTCGATTTTTCTGATAATGTCACTTTTCTTATCTGCTTTTGAGGCAAGTTTAGGTAACAAGGTGAGTAATTCGGGCTTGGTATAGAGGCTAAAAATGTCAGTCAGTGTAATAGCATGCTGCTTATATAATTGAGAGATGTCATTACTGATCATGCCATGCTGAATCAACTGATCTTTTGCTTGTTCAATATTGGTGATTTCAGCGTATTTCAGTTTATTAAAACGAAATAATACTCCTTTACGTGATAGCAAGCGGATCAGTAGCATTTGTGCATCGGTTGAAAGCTGGTAGAAAGATTGTAACCAGTGTTTTTCATCAACGCTTAATAATGATGAGTGGTGTTGCGCTATGGTTTTAAGCAGCGCGTTAAAGTTGTGAAGGTAGTAATCTTGTTCGAGTTCAATGGCTGCCATATAACTGCACTGTGTGATTGGACGGCTATGTTTATCTGAAAATCGAGTCAGTATAAACATAGCTGTCTTTATCCCCAAGTGACGCAGAGATATGAAAGTAATTAGAATAGATTAAGTCCAAATGCACCCTTCACATCTTGTAATACAAGTTGCGTTTCTTGATTGGCTTTTTCGGTGCCTTTTTTTAGTACTTCAACTAAATATGCTTTATCACTTAAGTATTCCTCACGACGCTGACGGATCGGAGCGATTAAATCTTGTAAACACGCTTCCAAGATTTTCTTGGTGGTACCGTCACCTAAACCGCCACGTTGGTAATGCTCTTTTAGCTCTGCAACATAGTGTTGATCTGGGTGGAAAGCATCAAGGTAAGTAAATACCACATTCCCTTCAATAGTACCTGGATCTTCAACGCGTAGGTGATTAGGGTCGGTGTACATTGATTTCACAGCTTGGCTAATTTGCTTACTGTCTGCGCCTAACGTGATGGCATTTCCCATTGATTTAGACATTTTATTTTTACCGTCAGTACTCGGTAGACGTGCCACATTACTCAATAGTGCTTGGCATTCCACTAAGATCTCTTTACCTGCAATATGGTTAATTTTACGAACGATTTCGTTGGTTTGTTCCAACATCGGTAATTGGTCATCACCTACAGGGATCAAGTTAGCTTTAAACGCTGTTATATCGGCAGCTTGCGAGATTGGGTAAGTTAAAAAGCCAGCAGGAATGGAACGACCAAATGCTTTTGATTGGATCTCATTTTTAACGGTAGGGTTACGCTCAAGACGAGAAATCGACACCAAATTTGAGTAGTACATGGTGAGTTCGGCTAACGCTGGCAGTGATGATTGTAAACAAATGGTAGTTAAGTTGGGATCGATACCGACTGCGAGATAATCAGCGACCACGTTTAAAATATTTGATGCGACTTTTTGAGGATTATGACCATTATCAGTCAACCCCTGCATATCAGCGACAAGGATAGTTTGTTGGTACTGATGTTGTAACTGAATACGCTGTTGTAGTGAGCCTACATAGTGACCAAGGTGAAGTGGACCTGTTGCGCGATCGCCAGTAAGAATAACGTTAGTATGTTGAGTCGATGTTGTCATAGTGCTCTCCAAAAAAATAATTGTTGCTGCCGGAGAGGGATGAAACGAAATCTTGTCTGTTCGTGGCAAACCTTCCGGCAGCGTATGAACATAAGAATAAGATGTGTTAGTTCAGCGCCGCTCTAGTAAGAGCGCCACCAACAAAATGAGGGGTGAAGTGTACTTAATCGTAATTTCATAATGAAAACAATATTCCTTTAATATTTTAATATCAAGCATTTTATGCTTAATTTTGTTTATTAAAATTGAAAACTAAGCCCCGATTTATTGAACATACGTTATCGTTCAAAAGGTATAAAATGCAACTAATAAAAATTAATTAGAGGTATAGGTCATGTCTTTTAAGTTTACGTATTTCTTTTTTCTAATTTTTGCATCAGTGCTTTGGATTGGTATTCCACTACTAGCTGTATCAGTTTAATTGAATGTTATTTTTCTATTTTATGGTTAATAAATCTTCTTCTTATGGTTGTTAGCCATAAATAACAACAGATTCGATTAATAGATAACATTGAGACAGATATACTGCAAAAAACAGAATATTAGTGACTATATATTCACGGTTTGTGATTCTTTATCTTTTTATTCATGATTTGATATTTATCATTTTTTGATATTACTCTCATTGTTGAAGGTTATTTCACTAGTTTGTGTAAGAGATAACCCATTATTTAGTTCGTTTTGTTTAAGAGATATGCGTTTAATCCAGCCTTTCTTTTTTCTCCACTTTCTCCTGAACATTATTCAATTGTAATAACTTACTTTTATAAAACGTGTTTATCTATCTGTTTTATAAAACTTTATTCATTTGTTGCTATTATCATTTATCAATGGCTTATAGCTGTTTTGGTTATATGAAAAGCCACTTTCATAATTTTATAGTGGGGGTTTATTCATTATCAGGATATTGCTATGTTAAAAGTGTAAACACAATGTGAAAAATAAATAATAAATCGAGTGTTATGCATTCGAACAAGGATGTTGTATGAAAAAATATTTAATGACTGCTGCGATGCTTGGAGCATCAAGCAGCGCGTTTGCAAGTACGCTTGACGATAAGATCAACGAAGTCGTTGCGCCTATTGTTAACCCTTTTGTTGGGATGATTTTCTCTTCTATTCCTTTACCATTTACCGATGTACAAGCACCATGGATTGTTCTTTGGTTAGTGGTTGCAGCCGTCTTCTTTACCGCTTATATGGGCTTTATTAATATCCGTGGTTTTAAGCATGCGGTTAAAATTGTAAAAGGCGATTATGCCGATCCTAAAGACAGTGGTGATGTGACTCCGTTCCAAGCCCTTTCTACTGCGCTGTCAGGTACTGTTGGTCTAGGTAATATTGCAGGTGTGGCTGTTGCTATTACGATTGGTGGTGCTGGTGCAACATTCTGGATGATCCTTGCAGGTCTTCTAGGTATGTCAACTAAGTTCGTAGAGTGTTCTCTCGCTGTTAAATACCGTACATATAACCCTGATGGTACAGTCTCGGGTGGTCCAATGTACTACCTAAGTCAAGGCTTAGAGAAGCGTGGTAATGCCGCATTTGGTCGTACGCTTGCAGTACTATTCTCTATCTTTGCCATTGGTGGTGCGCTAGGTGGCGGTAACATGTTCCAAGCAAACCAAGCTTATAAGCAGGTTGTGGGTGTTACTGGTGGCGATCTATCGTTTTTTGCTGATAAAGGCTGGTTGTTCGGTCTATTGTTAGCTGTGCTGGTGGCATTCGTTATCATTGGTGGTATTAAGTCGATTGCAAAAGTCACGGCGAAAGTAGTGCCTTTCATGGCAATCATCTATGTTGGTGCTGCACTTGTTATCATTGGCATGAACTACACCTTAATCGATGATGCGTTTGCTGAGATCATCAATGGTGCATTTACTGGTGAGGGTATTACAGGTGGTGTGATTGGTGTGCTAATTCAAGGCTTTAAACGTGCCGCATTCTCGAATGAAGCCGGTGTGGGTTCGGCGGCGATTGCGCACTCAGCAGTAAAAACTAAAGAGCCAATTTCTGAAGGTTTCGTATCACTATTAGAACCGTTTATCGATACGGTTGTGATTTGTACCATGACAGCGCTTGTTATCATCATTACAGGTCAACTTAATTCAGGTCTTGCTGGTGTAGAGCTTACGTCTGCAGCCTTCGGAAGCGCCATCTCTTGGTTCCCATTAATTCTTGCTGTAGCCGTTGTACTGTTTGCATTCTCAACTATGATCTCTTGGTCTTACTACGGTTTGAAAGCATGGACGTACCTATTTGGTGAGAGCAAAAAAGCGGAAATGGCGTTTAAATTGATGTTCTGTACGTTCGTTGTGATTGGCGCATCAATGAACTTAGGTCCTGTTATCGACTTCTCTGATGCGATGATTTTTGCAATGGCACTGGTGAACATTGTAGGTCTGTACATTATGGCACCAGAAGTAAAACGTGATTTAAAAGATTATCTACTACGTTTGAAAAATGGCGAGATCAAAGAACAAGGTAAAGATGCAGCGAAGTTAGCGAAACAATAATTAGTAGCTGTTAGATAGCAAAATGCCGAGCGATATGCTCGGCATTTTTTATTTGGGTTACTTACATGGAGTGAACGTTAACTTATAATCAGAGCTACCAGATGATGGTGGAGTATAAGTAATAAAACAGTTGTCACGATTCATGACTAATGGGAAATCACCAGACGCATCAGCAACGTTTGCTTTTTTGGTAAATTGGCTAAAAGTGAATAGCAGGTTGCCATTGTCTCTTACCATTGCCCAGTCACTATCCATATTTGCAAGTAGACGTTTAAATGTTTCTTCTGTGGCTTCTGGATAACCATAATAGAAGGTACAAGCTGCATCTTTGCTGCAGCCAGGAATTCCTACATCAGCAGAGAAGGTATAGTTATCAGGCTCGTCTTTCCCTTTATCTCTTGTTGTAACATAAGGTGAGTTTTCTAAACCATTCATGGTTAGCTTTGAGTAACCAACGCCAAGAGCTGATTTAAGCGATCCCTCAAGTCCCTTCAGTGACGCATTTCTCGCATCAACTTGTAAGTTCATAAACTTAGGTGCAGCAACCACGGCCAAGATGCCTAAGATGACAATCACGACCACTAATTCAATTAAAGTAAAACCGTTCTTTTTCATAGGAGGAAACCCATGGGATATAGATTAATTGTGTTTTGGGTGGATTTTATTCGTTATAGTTATTTTAACAAGTTATTTATTGATAAATAGAACTTTAAATGTGAATTGTTATTCATTATAGGATGATTTAGTTAATAAATAGTGAGTAACTATTTTTTTAACTTGTTAGAAATACATAAGAAATGGCGAAAGCCATCAGTTTAATCCTCAGCGCTTATGACATGTGGTCGATGTAAATCTGCGGAAGTAGATTGTCAGCATGTCCATTAGCTGATAGTGTCGCACCCTTTACGCATGTTGAGACTTCAACATGCCGATTCTTCTAAAAACATGCTGTCTAGTGTGTTAGACGTATACAGGACATAATTGTGAGCCAGACTGCTTTTTCAACGTTAAACTTAAATCCTGATTTGCTCAGTAACTTAACGTCATTAGGTTATGACGCAATGACGCCAATTCAAGCGCAAAGCTTGCCTTTGATCCTTGAAGGTAAAGACGTTATCGCACAAGGTAAAACAGGTTCAGGTAAAACAGCGGCATTTGGCTTAGGATTACTGCAAAACTTACGTGTGAAGCGTTTCCGAGTGCAAACCTTAGTGCTATGTCCTACTCGTGAACTGGCGGATCAGGTAGCGAAAGAAATTCGTCGTCTTGCACGTGCTATTCATAACATCAAAGTGCTAACACTATGTGGTGGTATGCCATTTGGACCACAAATTGGCTCACTTGAGCATGGTGCGCACATTATCGTAGGTACACCGGGTCGTGTTGAAGAGCATATTCGTAAAGGCTTCTTATGTTTAGATGAGCTAAACACGCTTGTACTTGATGAAGCTGACCGCATGCTTGAAATGGGTTTCCAAGATTCATTAGATGCAATCATTGAAGGCGCACCGCGTGATCGTCAAACACTACTCTTTAGTGCGACATACCCAGATCAAATTGCCTCTATTGCGAAGCGTATTATGCGCAATCCGGTACAAGTAAAAGTAGAATCTAACCACGATAACAGCAGCATCTCTCAGCATTTCTATAAAGTAGATAATAATGAAGAGCGTATGCGTGCAGTACGTTTATTGTTAAGCCAACACCGTCCGGAATCTTGTGTTGTGTTCTGTAACACCAAGCGTGAAGCACAAGAGATCTCAGATGATTTAGAAGCTTACGGTTTTAGTTCAATTGCCTTACATGGCGATTTAGAGCAGCGTGAGCGTGACCGTACATTAGTGCTGTTTGCTAACAAGAGCCGTTCAATCCTAGTGGCAACCGATGTAGCAGCTCGTGGTTTAGATATTGATAACCTTGATGCGGTGATTAACTATCACCTTGCACGTGATACTGAAGTGCATGTTCACCGTATTGGTCGTACAGGTCGTGCTGGTAGCAAAGGTATTGCTTGTTCACTGTTCAGTGATAAAGAGCACTACAAAGTCGCGTTACTTGAAGATTACCTTGATCGCCCAATTGAAGGCGAGATGCTACCACCAGAACATTTGCTTGATCAGCCAACGTTCCGCCCTGCGATGATCACATTAATGATTGATGGTGGTAAAAAGCAGAAAGTACGCCCTGGTGATATTTTAGGTGCGCTTACTGGTGAGAACGGTATTGCGGGTAGTGATGTAGGTAAGATCAATGTATTTGATTTCTGTGCTTATGTTGCTGTGAAGCGTGAAGTTGCACGTGCAGCATTGAAGAAGCTAGAAAATGGTCGTATTAAAGGCCGTAACTTCCGTGCTCGTCAATTGCGCTAAGTTTGGATAAATCTTTAAGATAAATAAAAGCCGATAGCGATATCGGCTTTTTTTTCTGCTCGTTACAGATAACGTTTTACCAGACTTTTTATAAGAAGTAGTGTTGGTAGTGAGAGTAAATATACTCACTTAAATAGTAAGACAGTTTGAATGAGTGCTCATCAATACATACCGTGCAATCTCGCTCATCGTCATCAATGGAATTTAAAGCGACCGCAATTGTCTTCCATAACTCTAATTCACTATTACGAGGTATATCTGCGATGAGGTTTTCATCACTGTTTAAGTTGATTGTTAGAATAGCCATACTACATCGCACAAGAATAAAGTGGGCGAGGATATGCATGATTATTCCTTTTAACAATAAAAAATGATGTTTTATGTAAGCAATATCTCATTTATTGCGATTGTTAGGGGGGGGCAGAATGAATAAGTATGAGCTTTTTAGAAAGCAAGGGAGTGAGGTTTGCTGTACTTTTTTTCATATACCAGCAGAGATTGAAAGGGAGCAACTCTCATCAATCAGAGATAAATGAAAGCCGATAGTGATATCGGCTTTGTTATTTTTTGGGGAAAGCACATAGCCAGAAAAGTTATAAAAAATAATGTTGGTATTGTGCGTAAATATTTTCACCAAGGTAGTGTGGCACTTTAAAAGAGTGGTCATCAATACTTAAAAAACTGTAGATGTCGTCTAGTTCATCTTCTTCTTTTAAAGAAATTGCAATCATTTTCCAGAGTTGCAGTTCGTGAGCAGGTGGAATCTTAGCAATAAATTTTTCGTTAGCACCTAGCGTGATATTTAATGTAGCCATATTAATATCCTTATCCTTGTTATTTTATGGTGTAAGAAGAATAGTAATCAGATGCTTATTAGCAATTATTTATACCTATAGCGTTATCGAGATCTCGTTTTTTACTTTTCGTTATTTATTTCTAAGTGACTAATTTGCGTAAAAATGACAGCAAATAATTTAGACATATTATGCTTGGTTATTTATTGTTCGCGCTTTGCTCTAAAAATAAACGACAAAACGATATGATTGAACTCATGGCTTATTTGTCAGTCTGATGATGGCAAAGAAAAGCTTTTAATTAGATTGGGCATTATCTAATGTTGGGATCTATATTCGTATTATTTTAAGTTCACGCAACTGTGTGATTTGTATTAAGCAATAGAGAATGACTTCATGCATGAAGAAATGATTGGCTTAACCATTGCGGGTCTTGGGGTTTTAGGACTGAGTTGTCAATGGTTAGCATGGCGAATGAAATTGCCAGCGATTTTATTATTACTGATGGCGGGGCTGCTCATTGGTCCTGCGACAGGACTATTTAATCCCAATATTTTATTTGGTGATTTGCTGTTTCCTTTAATTTCATTATCCGTTGCGGTCATTCTATTTGAAGGTAGTTTGACGCTTAATTTTGATGAAATTAAACATGTTAGGCGCAATGTAAAAAGTATTGTGACGGTCGGTGCAATCATTACATGGATGATCACCAGTGCTGCGACACACTATTTATTGGATTTTAGCTGGTCACTGGCATTGCTGTTTGGCTCAATGACAGTCGTTACAGGGCCAACAGTAATTGTGCCGTTATTGCGCACAGTACGACCGCAAGCGAAATTGGCGAATATTCTGCGCTGGGAAGGGATTCTAATTGACCCAATCGGTGCGATTTTCGTGGTGATTGTGTATGAATTTATTGTTTCAAGCAGCACAGTACACAGTTTAGAAGTCTTCGGTTTAATGTTGCTGGTGGGGCTGGTTGTTGGCGGTGTTGCCGGTTGGTTACTGGCGCATATCTTACGTCGCCATTTATTACCTGAGTACCTACAACCATTTGCGGTATTAGCGCTTGTATTAGGTGTGTTTGCTGGTTCTAACGCACTCGAATCTGAAGCGGGTTTATTGGCTGTAACAGTAATGGGTATGTGGTTAGCCAATGCGAAGGATGTGAATATTCAGCATATTTTGCACTTTAAAGAAAACCTCACCATTTTATTAATTTCAGGTCTGTTTTTGATTTTGGCTTCACGCATTCAAATGACGGATTTTCATGCCTTAGGTTGGGGAGCATTAACACTGTTTGTCGTGATCCAGTTGGTTTCTCGTCCAGTGTCGATTCTCGTTTCAACTATGTTTAGCAAGTTGGAAATCAAAGAGAAATTATTCCTCGCTTGGGTGGCGCCAAGAGGTATTGTTGCCGCAGCGATTTCTGCATTATTTGCGTTAAAACTATCGAAAGACGGAGTGGAAGGTGCAGATCTTCTGGTGCCATTAACCTTTATGGTGATCATTGGTACTGTTGTACTGCAAAGTTTGACTGCACGTCCAATGGCTAAATTACTCGGTGTTGCAGAGCCATGTCCGAAAGGCTTCCTATTAGTAGGAGCTAATGACGTAGCGCGAAAAATTGCATTGGCACTGCAGAAGTATGATTGCCGTGTGGTACTGACAGATTCTAACTGGGACTACATTCGCGCAGCGCGTATGGCTGGATTAGAAACGTATTATGGTAATGCAGTATCAAGCCATGCAGATGAATATCTTGATGTGATTGGTATTGGTCACTTATTAGCAATTACGCCGGATAAACACTTTAATGCCGTAGCAACGATGCATTTTGAAAGCGATTTTGGCAGTCGTAATGTATTTCGCTTAAATGGTCGTCGTCATAATAGTGGCTTAGAGAAGCATTCAGCATCACAAGCGCACAGTGGTACAGCTTTGTTTGGTGAGGACATCAGTTATAAGAAATTAGCGAGCTTGATGAACCAAGGTGGTGAAATTAAGCACACTAAGTTGAGTGATAACTTTACGTTAGAAGACTACTACGCACAGTATAAATCGAGCCAATTGATCCCAATGTTTGCTGTTGATCCAAAAGGGTTCATTTATACCTATACGGTAAATGACGAATTTGTGGTGAAAGCAGGGTGGACGATTGTGTCATTAATTAAAGAAGTGAAACCGTTAGAAGAAGCAAAAACAAACGCTTAGAAAAGGCTTCACTATGATAAATATAAAGGCACGGTTAACGTGCCTTTTTTTATATTTGTTGTGTTACTATTTCGCGCTCAGTTAAATAAAATAATTGGTTTACCGTGAAACAAAAAATAAAAATGTTTATAAAAAATAAACATTTACTCTTCGATCTCGTTATTTCCCTTTTGCTGGTTATATTAACCACCGTTGCAATGGGAGAAGATAATCGTACCAACCTGTTAACCTTGGTGATCTACTTTGTTGGCTTTGTGATTGCCGCGGGATATAAGCGTGTTAAATACTGGCTGCTTGTACCACTGTTGGTTATTAGCTGGCTATATTTACCGGTAGGGATGGTTTATGGTTCACCGAATATTGGCTCTGTTGCTTCATTATTTGATACTAACAAGCAAGAAGCATGGGAATTTATTACTAATATTCCATCTGATGTTATTCCATGGTCTGTGAGTTTATTTGTTTTAATTGTTATTTTTTCTTTTAAAAAGACATCTTACCAATTAAAACATGACATCCCATTATTAATTGCTGTAGCGCTGTTGTACTTCTCGCCATACCATCATTTCTTTGTTCGTGGCTATAAGTCTGTAACGGACTATTTTGTACAAGAGAAAGCGTTAGAAGCCGCTTTTTCTCATAAAGTGAACTTAGCAATTGAGCAAGTAACCCCGAAATACCAGAACTATGTGTTAGTGATTGGCGAGAGTATGCGTCGTGATTACATGTCGCTTTATGGTTACCCAACGCAAACAACACCTTATTTAGATAAAGCGAATGGATTGTTTGTGAATGGCTATGTTTCTACTGCGCCGAATACAACGACCTCATTGCCACGCACTTTATCGTTAAGCCAAGGGTTGACGTTTGAGCCAAATATCAATGTGATCAATTTGGCTAACAGCGCAGGGTTTAAAACTTATTGGTTATCTAACCAAGGTAAAATGGGGCGTTATGATACGCCAATTTCAAAGTTTGCAATTCTAAGCAATGAAACGCACTTTTTGAAAAATGGCAGTTTTAATGGCTCGATTAATTATCAAGACTCTGACTTATTACCTGTATTTAAACAAGCATTGTCAGAGAAAACGTCTGAGCATAAATTAATTGTGGTGCATTTAATGGGATCACATGCCAAGTTCTGTCGTCGAATTAAACACGATCAATTTAACTTAAAAGATAAACAGCTTTCTTGCTATTTAACGACTTATCGAGAATTTGATCAGCTAATGAAGAAGATGGTAGGGATCCTCAATGATAGTCAGCAATCTTATTCGCTGTTGTATTTTTCTGATCATGGCTTAAGTGATAGCCATAGCAAAGGTAAGCCGGTTTATTTAGTCCATGGTCCGGATCATAAATCGAATTATGAAGTGCCATTTTTTATCTTATCTAGCGATAGCCATCAGCATACATTGCTCAATAAACCCGTGAGTGCTTATCACTTTTTATCGCTATTTTCAGATTGGACAGGGATCAGCTCTAAAAAGCTAACACCGCTATCTATCGATCAAATTAACGATAAAAACATCAAAGTGTTTAACTATACCAAGATGGTTGATTTTAATGCGTTAGCCCCCGATCCTGCGGTAAAAATATCAAGCTAGTTTAGTGCGATAAGTGACAACAAAAAAGGCAGAGTACGTATTGTGCTCTGCCTTTTTTATTGCATGTCTGTTATTGAGTACAGCGCTTATAGCGAGACAAAAAACAAGATCAGCACTGGGACTAATAAACTTAAAATAAAGCCACTAACAATGGCGACAGGCACACAACGAATGCCGCCTGAGCTTTGGATAACAGGCAAAGTAAAGTCCATTGCGGTTGCGCCAGCATAACCTATCGCAGTGTTAGGGTAGCGCTGTATTAATAGCGGTATTAATACCAGCGCTAACATCTCTCGTAGTAATTCATTAAGCAATGCAGCACCACCTAACACGCTACCCAAGCTATCACCAATTAAGATGCCTGCCAGTGAATACCAACCAAATCCAGATGCCATGGCTAAACCGTGGTTGATAGGTAAATCGAGCAGTAGTGCTGCGATAATACCACCACAAAAAGACGTCACAATCATCACGAGAGCAATGGTTGCCCCTTTCTTATTTAGCACGATTTGCTTTAGCGTCATGCCACTATTACGCAGCTGAATACCAATAAAGAACAGCAGGAGTAATAAAATAATCTCACTGGCTTGTGATACCCAAGATAGATCGATATTGAGTAATAACCCTACCAACAAGCCGCCAGCGACGACTAATACCAATTTAAGTGATTCAGCCATCATATGCAGGATAGGTAATTTATGTTGCTTATGATCCGATGCGGTTGGCATAAAGCGATCGATCATTGGCAAAACGAACAAGTTACAAGTACTGATGCAGCCAAAAAAGGTCAGAGTGTAGAGCAAAATTTGGTTGAGGTTTTGGCTGAGATTATCGAGTCCTGCAAGGCTTAATCCCATTAATGCCAAGATCAATAAGACTAAACGACTGGTTTGGGTATTAATAAAGTTAAGGATCTTCTTACTATGAACGGGTATGAGGTAACCAATCACAAGCGGTAAAAAGATCAGTAAAAATCCGGAGAACATAGTATTCCTAGCTAATGGGCTGTCGAGGTTAGTGATGGATCATAGCGTGTAATCAATAACTTGTATGAGTAAAAAGCACCAGGAGATCGTTACAGATTGTAAAAACCAAAAGGTATTTTTTACTAAATTATCGCTGCAATATTAAGCCATTTTTTCAAAAAACACGCAATAAATATGGTGATGTATTAAGCGTTATGATTTGTTCATGAACGATTTAAAGGTATGAAGTGACGTATACATTGACTGATTGTTTCGGTATTAAATTATTGATTTTATGTAGTTATTTTTGTTATTTAGATTTAGTTTGAATCAGATCACTAAATAAAGCCGCAACATGCCATTATTTGCTAGCACATTCACAAACTGAATTATTTGATGTGATCAACTTAAAGTTAAGGGATTTATCTGGTTTTTTTTAGTAAATCTTTAACTAATACTTTGTCACAGTTAAGGGGCGAGGAAACAATGAAAAGTCGATGCTACCTTTGTAAAACAAGGAATGCTTCCGACAGCTCAGTTAGGTATCTGCGCTTTTTATTTAGCTAAAAATGTAAACGTTTCCACTTTGTGGGTCATCACTACAGCGTGAGAAACAATAATTAAAAATCAAATAAATCCAATAAATCAAGGCCTTACTCTGTATCCTACACCACAAGTAAGCGCTGTAGTTGCCATTATTAACGTGCTTTATAGCGGAGATTCTTATGTCTGACTCCAAACGTAATACCATAGGTAAATTCGGCTTATTGTCGATGACCTTTGCTGCGGTCTATAGCTTTAATAACGTCATCAATAACAATATTGAAATTGGTTTATCTTCATCGCCAATGTTCTTTATTGCTACTCTGTTCTACTTTGTCCCTTTCTGTTTGATCATTGCAGAATTTGTATCTCTTAATAAAAACTCTGAAGCTGGGGTTTATGCGTGGGTGAAAAGCTCACTGGGTGGTCGCTGGGCATTTATGGCAGCGTACACATACTGGTTTGTAAACTTATTCTTCTTTACCTCTTTATTACCACGCGTTATTGCCTATGCGTCTTATGCTTTCTTAGGTTATGAGTACATCTTTACTCCAACCACAACGACAATTTTAAGTATTGGTCTGTTTGCATTCGCCACTTACGTTTCAACCAATGGTGCGAAGATGTTAGGTCCAATTACATCAGTGACTTCATCGTTTATGTTGTTCTTAACCTTGTCTTACATGTGTCTTGCAGGTGCTGCTGTGATGGGCGGTATTCAGCCTGCCGATCCAATCACGGTAGAGGCATTAACACCACAAATTAACTGGGCGTTCTTTGGTGTAACCGCATGGATCTTTATGGCAGCAGGTGGCGCAGAATCGGTATCGGTTTATGTTAACGACGTGAAAGGTGGTCATAAGTCGTTTGTGAAAGTGATTATTTTCGCAGGTCTATTTATCGGTGTGCTTTATTCAGTATCATCAATTTTGATCAACGTGTTCGTTGAGCGCGAAGCACTGAAGTTTACCGGCGGTTCAGTACAAGTCTTTGAAGGTATGGCGACTTACTTTGGTTTACCTGAAATGTGGGTTAACCGCTTTGTTGGTGTTGTGTCATTTACTGCAATGTTTGGTTCATTACTGATGTGGACAGCAACACCGGTGAAAATTTTCTTCTCTGAAATTCCAAAAGGCATTTTCGGTGAGAAAACAGTCGAGCTGAATGAAAATGGTGTACCAGCACGTGCAGCATGGGCGCAGTTCTTCATTGTTATTCCACTACTTATCGTGCCTATGCTGGGTTCTGACACTGTTCAAGATCTAATGAGTACTGTGATTAACATGACAGCAGCCGCTTCAATGCTACCACCGCTGTTTATCATGCTAGCTTACCTAAACCTACGCTTGAAATTGGATCACCTAGAGCGCGACTTTAAGTTTGGCTCACGTATGACGGGTATTGCGATGGTGTCAGTGTTAATTGCTATCTTCACTGTGGGCTTCTTAGCGTCAACTTTCCCAACCGGTGCAGATATCATGACGATTATCTTCTACAACGTGGGTGGTATTGTGATTTTCCTTGGTTACGCATGGTGGAAATACAGCAAATACGAAAGATCACTAACGGTTGAAGAGCGTCAATTAGAAGCGAAAGCTGCAGTACAATAAGTGTAAAAATAACGCGTTATAACAACACTTAAAAACAGCCACTGACCAACATCAGTGGCTGTTTTCGTTGGTGTTGTTTAAAGATTTTCTGATGTCACAAAGTCAATAAATAAAGTGTGATCAAGCAGTGTAATAGCAGCATATTTGATTGTTTGTGTAAGCGTTTCCATTACACTGTTTCTATTAATTAGTAATCTGTTATATAAGGGAAAATCAAATGGAAACAGTTTCATACGGTGACTTCGCAAAATTAGATATTCGTGTGGGTAAGATCATTGAAGTGGCACGTCATAGCAACGCTGATAAGCTTTACATCGTTCAAATTGATGTGGGTGAGAAAACACTACAAACCGTGACCAGCCTTGTACCTTATTACACAGAAGAAGAGTTAATGGGCAAACAAGTGGTGGTGCTATGTAACTTAGCGAAAGCGAAAATGCGTGGTGAAACCTCAGAATGTATGTTGCTTTGTGCTGAAACCGACGATGAATCGGAAAGCGTACTGTTAACTCCTGAACGTTTAATGCCTACGGGTGTGAAGATTGTTTAATGCTTGAGTGGCTATAGATGATATGAGTCCACTGTTTGTAGCCACTTTTTATATCAGCAAATAGAAATATCACTAATGCTTGGAAATTCATTGCGTTGTACCGGTTCACACGGTTAAATGAGCGCAGTTAAACAAAGAGAGCAATTATGGCAACCATTAAGGATGTCGCTTGTGAAGCTGGGGTGTCGATTGCCACTGTCTCGCGGGTGATCAACAAGTCTCCAAAAGCAAGTAAACAATCGATTGAAGCCGTGACTAACGCAATGAAACAGTTGGGCTATCGCCCCAATGCGGCTGCTAAAGCGTTAGTGCGACAAAATACCGATACCATAGGTGTTCTGGTGGGGGATGTGTCAGATCCTTTCTTTGGTACCTTGGTTAAAGCTGTCGATGTTGTCGCTCATCAACATGGTAAGCATATTTTGATCGGCAACGGATATCACAATGCTGACGATGAACGACGTGCCATTGAACATTTAATCAATAGTCGTTGTGATGCGTTAGTGATTCACGCTAAAGCATTAACTGATGAAGAGCTGATTAACTATGCCAACGAAGTGAAAGGCTTAGTGATCATTAACCGTCATATACCTGCTATTGCTGAGCGTTGTATCTCTCTTGATAACCATAAAGGTGCGTATTTAGCGACCGAATATTTGATCCGTCATGGTCATACGCACATTGCATGTATTGCTTCTAATCATGATATTGAAGATGCCAGTGAACGTGTGCAAGGTTATTTAGATGCGTTAGCGGATAACAATATTACGTTATCAGGCAGTTATATTGAAAAAGCCATTCCTGATAGTGATGGTGGTGAAACTGCGATGGTAAATTTGATCACTAAATCATTACCGATGACGGCATTAGTGGCTTATAACGACTACATGGCAGCTGGCGCATTAGCAGTGTTACAAGAAAATGGTATTCAATCACCGCAGAAGATGTCGCTGGTGGGGTTTGATGATGGCTTAATTGCCCGTTACACCACTCCAGGATTAACAACAGTGCGTTACCCGATTCAGATGATGGCAGAAAAGGCCGCTAATCTCGCATTAGCGTTGGCTGATGAGCAGGTGGTTGATACTGAAGCGATGCGTTTCTCTCCAACCTTGGTACGTCGAGGTTCGGTTGAACGATTAGCCTCTGAGTAGTGCTTAACTGATTGATATAACAAAGCCGACATCATGTCGGCTTTGTTGTTTTCAGTGATGATGTTTAGTCGAACTTGCTGTGGTTAGCTGACTAAAAGCGATTAAATCCATTGGTTTATAGAACAGAAACCCTTGGAAATATTGGATCCCTAATGTTGTTAGTATGGCTGCTTGAGAGTCTGTTTCGACCCCTTCCGCGACTAATTCTAAATTCATTTTTTTAGCTAAAAATACAATACTTTCAACAAGGTGTGTTGATTTTTCCTCGTCTTTATCAAGATTATCAATAAAGCATTTATCTATCTTCAGGTAATCAAATTTATATTCTGTGAGATAGTGAGGAGCTGAAAAGCCTGTCCCATAATCATCGATTGCAAACTCTACTCCGTGTCGGCGATAAGCCTGCATTTTTTGCGGCGTATCTTCACGTATAAACGGGGTTGATTCTGTAAACTCCAACACTAAGCGGCAATGCTGACTTAAGCGTTTGCTTAACGCATAGACCTTAGGCTCAAATAAACATAGTTCAGTTAAATTAAAGCTTAGTTTGAACGTTTTAGCGTTATAGAGCACAGAGCTATTGTGTATTTGCGCGAGCAGCGAACACGTCAGTAACGGCGTTAATTTTTCCTTCTCAATGTAAGGAATAAACAAATATGGAGGTACAAGTTCCCCTTTATTGGTGATCCAGCGAGCAAGAATTTCTGCGCCAATAATGTTGCCATTATGATCAACAATAGGCTGTAAATAAGGCTTAATTCTGTTGTTTTTAATTTGATATTTAACTAACTCATGTTCACATGTTTTACCTAAAAAATAGCCAAAAATGCACGATAGCAATAGCAAAACTAATAAGTAGCCTAATTTTTCATCAACAAAAACGACGAGTGCTTTTTTAGGATCCATATTTACATTAATTTCGATGTCGTTGAAGGTGAATTTACAGTGGCATAACTTTTTAACATTACTCATCACTTGGTTTTCATCACCAAGGATCACGCCATTAAAGTTCACTTCTCCTTCACCGATCTTATTAAGGTAATTAAGCTGTAAAGGTTTAAAATAGACTCGAATAAAAGTCTCGTTATTCACTGCAAGCATATAGTAAATAATCGGTTTTTTAGAGATAGTACTTTTTAATTTGACATGAAAACCTGACTCATTCACATGCTCGGTATAGCGGTCACGAAGACCAAATGTACTAAATACAAAATAGTTCTTATGAATGACGGCAATACTGCTTATAGAGTTACTTTGCTCAACCAATGTTTTTAATGCGCTTTGCTCTTTTAATGTTGGAACCGTTAGCGTAGCAAACTGCTCTTTTAGCGTTTTTTTGATTGTTTTTATTGAGCCAAATTCTTTAAGCAGTACTTCTCTTTCTTTATCAATGACATGATCAATAAATCTGTTATACATAACAGCAGTAATGCTACTGAATACCAAGATAGAAAGCGCAATGCTGACGCAGAGTGAAAGGGGTTTTATGGTTTTAAAATTCATTGGAAAACTACCTTATTGCGCCCATTTTCTTTTGCTTGGTACAGCGCTTGATCTGCAATTTTTATCGCATCATCTAATGTTGAGTTATGTGCCATCATGCCACCAATTGAAATAGTAAATTTGATGTCACTTTCGTTTTGGTTAGAAATTGCTTCTCGTAATTGATTCGCTTTTCTTTCTGCGATGTCTTTATTATCAATATTCAGTATTAATACGAATTCTTCGCCACCCCAACGGTAGAGTTGCTCTGTACTTCGGATATTACTTTTTATAATTGACGCTGTTTGACTAATTACTTGATCACCTACATCATGACCATAGGTATCATTGATGTTTTTGAAATGATCAATATCAAAAATCAGAATAGATTTATTAGATAGTAATTTGTTTTTAAACTTATGCTCACCATAATCTCGTCGATAACATTTAGTCATATTGTCAATTTGAATTAAGTTCATAATCGTTAAAAAGCATTTGACCAAAGCAAAGATAGCAATTGTTATCGAAAGAGAAATGAGAGTACTCCAAACTGTCATAGCATCATAATCTAGATATAAATGGATACTTTCATTATCCGTCGTTGTATTGACGTTTATGCTAGATAGAGGAAAGCTAAATTGGCTTTTTTCTGTGCTATATAGCGTAAACTGCTCTTTATTAAAGTCTTCAACCCAGTTGTTATAAATACTGCTTTTTACATCAAATACGAGCAGTGCGGATAATTTATGCGAAATATAAATCGGCATAAATATTGAACGGATCTCTTGATGAGTAAATTTCTCTTTATAAGGCAGCGTTAATTGTAATTTTGATGATTCAAAATAATCGGTATAATTTTCAGGTATATTATTGATTGTTGATAACTTATGAAGTAGATCATGCTCGCTTTCATAGAGATCTTTGATATGTGGTACACGTAGTGGTGATGCATATAACACGTCTTGATCTGCACCATCAATAACAGCTAATGTCCAATAGTCTTCATTAACCAGTTTTTTTAAGTTAATAGATAATTGATGCATTTTTGTTGAAAACTTTTTAATAGTTCGAGCTTTAGAATTCATAACACCAACATTATTTATATGATGTATACCTTGCTCAATAAACACATGTTCACTATTAATATAATGTTGAGTAAAGCTGTGTAATTGGTCATAGACCAGATAAATTTTACTTCTTATAAAAGAAGATAATTCTTTTTGTTTAATTTCATTTAATTGATAAATAAAATTAAACGAGAGAGCAAACAGCAGTACAAACGTAATAATGAATTTGAAAGTAATAGAGCTATTTTTAAATATCATCATAGGTATTGACTCTGGTTACGACCATCAGATTTTGCTTTATATAATGCAATATCAGCACGATAAATAGCTTGGTAGATTGACTCATCTTTCTTTTGCTCAGTCACACCTAACGATACGGTTACCATTTTGTGCTCATTGAGTTGATATTGCAGCCCTTGTCTGATTTGTTCTGCTTTATTCATCAGTTCTACCTTACTGAGTTTAGGTAGAACGATAAGGAACTCTTCTCCGCCCCAGCGAAATACTTTTGTATTACTTTCACTAAGATAATTTAACTGTTTGGCAATATGTTTAATAACGGTATCACCGATATCATGACCATAGATATCATTAATTTTTTTAAAATGATCAATATCTAATAAAATTACAGAATTATTGCATTTATATTTAAAGTAAATATCGAACACATTGCGTCGGTAACAGTTTGTCATCGAATCTTTGGTCATTAAAGAAGCTAATTTATTTTTAGTTAAGTAAACGAGTAAATAAATAGATTCAACAACAATATAAAAAGCAAGTGAAATTGATAGTACGTTTAACCAATCGAGTCCTATTACTTGGTTAGATAAATCACCTTTGGTATAGGGAATATCTATCTCTTTAGTGAAATAGTTATGTCTATTTCTTCTCTCATATTGGGTGAAATTAGTTTCATTAAAATCATGAATGTACTTATCCATATGACCAAAGTATAAGTCAATCATTAAAATCGCTTCTAACTTTTTTTCAATATAGATAGGCATAATAATGCTTCTTAATCTATCTAGTGATACCTTTTCAACATAACTTCGAGTGATCATAATGTTAGGTTTACTTTCGCTATATGATTTCGAAAATTTATTCTTTTCGACAGTAATATCAAATAAATTATCTTTCTGAGAAAGTGCTGAATATTCAGGGTAAAAAGGAAGAAAGAAAAAAGACTCAGGCGTTAATACTGATAATGTTTTTATCTTATCTTCATCTATAAAGATAGATAATCGATTCTTAATTGATATTATATATTTTTCGACATCAGGTACTTGGCTCTTATTAGTTACAATAAAGCCACCATTATTCATTTCATCAGTACGGTTTATTTCTTTGTCTGATAAAGAATAAAGCCCTGCATTTTTCGTTTCTTTATTAACATTTAAATAATGATGATAAAAATCATTACTGATAGAGATAATTTTATCGTAATGGTTTTTAATATCATACTCAATCATGTTGATATGGATGTAGTTGTAACTCACTAGAGCTAAAGTAAAGAAAGTATTTAAAAATAAAAAACGAATTAAAATCTTCTTCATTTAATATGAGTACTTAATAAGATGAATTTATAAAATAAAAGGATTGCGAATTATATGGATATCGAATAAATAATCAATCACTGGTAATTAAATGCTGCAATGAATTAATTTATTATTAATCAATTGGTTATGATTGTTTTTTGATATCGTTAATATTTTATTACACTTATCATGTTTGATTTTTCATTTAAAAAATATGAATTATATTTCAAATGTAACTGATGGTGGTGACTTTGTTTTTAATATGTTGTGTTTTGTTGCTAATAATAAAAAGACCTTAAAGTAACTTTAAGGTCTAGGTTTTTTAGTTAATAACTAAATTGATAGGTGGTGGTGTAGTTGTATTGCTCTTGGGGGGAGAGGTAACAACTGGGTTGCTCCCATTCTGGGTGGTTAGGGGAATCGGGTAAAAACTGGGTTTCTAACGCCAATCCTGCGTAATCTTGATATTGCTTGCCATCACGAGCAGGGGTACCCGCTAACCAGTTGCCGCCATACAGTTGCACAGCTGGTTTATTGGTTTTTACCGTCATGGTGACTTTGTTATCAGGGGAAATTACTTCAGCAATAATCTCACTAGTATTTCTTGCTGGGTTTAGCACAAAGCTATGATCGTAACCTTTAGCTTGTTGTTGCTGTTGATCTGTCAGTAAGTCTTTACTCAGTGTTTTGCTGATACGGAAATCAAAACTGGTATTTTCAACAGGTTGTGGCTTGTCGAGTGGTATACCAAGGCTATTGGTCGGCAAATAGTAGTCAGCATTAATACGTACTGTATGTGAGCGATTATCACCGTCCCAGCTCGCCCCTTGTAGATTAAAGTAACCGTGATTAGTTAAATTAACGGGTGTGGTTTTATCAGTATTAGCAAGGTAGTGAATGGTCACTTCATTGCTATCGGTTAAGGTATAACGCACAGCAACATTCAGTGTACCGGGAAAGCCCTGATCGCCATCTTCAGATACTAAGCTAAATAAAACGCTATCTTGGCTTTGCTCTACTATCTGCCAACGGCGTTGATTAAAGCCATCTTCACCACCGTGAAGGCAATTACCATGTTGATTGGTTGATACTTGGTATGCTTGACTATCAATACTGAAGCGACCATTGGCAATACGGTTAGCATATCGACCAACAGTTACACCCATGTAGCTTTGTTGGGCATAAAAATCAGCAAGGTTATCGACGCCTAATAACACTTCTCGTTGTTCGCTGCTGCTAAGGGGAAGGCAACAACTTAACCAAGTAGCACCAATGTCCATCAGCACGATACGCATTCCATGGCTATTGGTGAGTTCAATGACATTAGCTGGCTTGCCATCGTAGGCGAGCTGCTGAGTCATAGCGTGCATGAGTGGGCTTTGCATTGGTGCTCCTTACCTATTAATTGGTTAGCGATTGAATGAATTAAGCAATCTTGCCTGCGCCATCTTTAGCTTGGCAGACGTAAATTGACTCTTTTAATCCGGTTGCAGCTTGGTATTTCGCTTCAACGGCTGCTTTTACATCATCCACTAATGTTGGTGGAACAAGCGCGACAATACAGCCACCAAAGCCGCCGCCAGTCATACGTACACCGCCTTGCTCGCCAATCACGTTTTTAACGATTTCAACAAGGGTATCGACTTCAAATACTGTGATTTCAAAATCATCGCGCATAGAAGCATGAGATTGTGCCATTAGCTCAGCCATACGCTTCATATCGTGATTACGTAGAGCAGTAGCCGCTTCAACGGTGCGATCGTTTTCAGTGATCACATGGCGAGCACGTTTCGCTACTAACTCATCCAGCTCGTGTGCTTTGGCATTAAATTGCTCAATGGTGACATCACGCAGTGCTTTGACGCCAAAGATACGTGCAGCCTCTTCACATTGCTGACGACGAGTATTGTATTCGCTGTCCACTAAGCCACGTTTTTTATTAGAGTTGATGATCACAACTGCCATGTCTTCAGGCATGGATACCGCTTGGGTTTCTAGGCTGCGGCAATCTAATAACATTGCATGATTTTCACGACCTTCGGCAGAGATCATTTGATCCATAATGCCGCAGTTACAGCCTACGAATTGGTTTTCAGCTTGCTGACCATTTAAGGCGATTTCTGCTTGGCTGATCTCAAGGTTATAAAGCACCTTAAAGGTTTGACCAATCACCACTTCTAGTGCTGCAGATGAGCTTAATCCTGCACCTTGAGGAACGTTACCTGTTACTGCAATATCAGCACCCGTGAAAGTGAAGCCACGTTCAAGTAAACATTTCACTACGCCACGAATGTAGTTTGCCCACATCTTATCTTGTTGAAATTCGATAGCTTGGGTGAGATCAAACTCATCGGTAGCATTGTCATAATCTACCGATACCACACGAATGATGTTGTCAGTACGGGGAGCAGCAGCAACCACCGTTTGGTAGTTAATAGCACAAGGTAAAACGAAGCCATCGTTGTAGTCGGTATGTTCGCCAATGAGGTTTACACGTCCCGGTGCTTGGATTAAATGGCTTGGTTGGTAGCCTAATACTGTGGTAAAGGCGTGTTTAACGTTTGAAATTAGATCTGACATAAAAAACTCTCACAAAATAGGGTAACTTATGCCGCTGTTATATAGCGGCACAGTGTAAGTAAGCAATAACTTATTGTTGTTCTTTGTAGTGAACATCACTGAGATCACGTAGGCGTTGTGCAGCTTGCTCAGCGGTTAAATCACGTTGGCTTTCAGCTAACATTTCATAGCCGACCATGAATTTACGTACAGAGGCACTACGGAGTAATGGCGGATAAAACAGCGCATGTAATTGCCAATGGTCAATGTCAGTGCCTTGCTCAAAGAAAGGTGCGTAATGCCAGCCCATAGAGTAAGGGAAAGAGCATTGGAATAGATTGTCGTAACGGCTTGTCAGCTTTTTAATCGCTACCGCTAAATCATCACGTTGCGCATCGGTGAGTTCACTCATACGACGAATATGCGTTTTAGGTAGAAGCATGGTTTCAAATGGCCATGCTGCCCAGTAAGGCACTAGCGCTACCCAATGTTCGGTTTCAACCACAATGCGTGAACCGTCTTTCAGTTCAGCTTCAACGTAGTCGACCAATAGGTTGCGGCCATTTTCTTGGTAATACGCCTTTAGGTTGTGTTCTTTACGTTCGATTTCATTTGGTAAAAAGCTATTTGCCCAAATTTGACCATGTGGGTGCGGTTGCGAGCAGCCCATGGTTTCACCTTTGTTCTCAAAAGCTTGTACCCAAATGTAATCTTTACCTAGCTCTTCAATTTGATCGTTCCAGGTATCAATCACGCCGCGAATTTTTTCAACTGGCAGCTCTGGTAAGGTTTTGCTGTGATCGGGAGAGAAACAGATCACACGACTTAAACCACGAACCCCTTGAGTTTTAAATAGCGGATTAGTCGATTGTGGCGCTTCTGGCGAATCCACCATAAGCGCGGCAAAATCATTACTAAATACGTATGTGCCTTGGTAATCTGGGTTTTTATCGCCAGAAATACGCTCGTTCGTTGGACACAGGAAACACTTTCCGTCATAGCTTGGTAGTTGCTCAGTCGATGGCTTTTCATCTTGACCACTCCAAGGACGTTTGGCACGGTGTGGCGAGACTAAAATCCATTGACCCGTCAGTGGGTTATAACGGCGATGTGGATGATCAACAGGGTTAAATTCAACTGCAGACATGTGTTTTACTCTCTTAATTAATAACCGTTAGGGTTGTTTGATTGCCAGTTCCAGGTATCGACTGTCATCTCTTTTACGCTGCGCGTCGCTTTCCAATTGAGATCACGTTCAGCTTTGTCTGTGCTTGCCCAACACTCTGCAATATCACCTGCACGACGAGGACAAATTACGTAAGGCACTTGATTGCCACATGCTTTAGCAAAGGCATCGACCATTTCTAATACGCTAGAGCCTTTACCTGTGCCGAGGTTGTAGATATGTAAGCCGGCTTTTTCACGCAGGACATTAAGTGCTGCAATGTGACCATCAGCCAGATCCATGACGTGAATGTAGTCACGCACACCTGTGCCATCCGGGGTTGGGTAGTCGTTGCCAAAAATAGATAACCGATCACGGCGACCAATCGCCACCTGAGCAATAAATGGCATTAGGTTATTGGGGATCCCTTGTGGATCTTCACCCATAGTGCCAGATGGATGTGCGCCTACTGGGTTGAAGTAACGCAGTAGGGTAATGCTCCAATCATTTTCGGCATGGAACAGATCTTTAAAGCACTCTTCCACCATGTATTTGCTGCGACCATAAGGGTTAGTAGTCGCCCCCGTTGGTGAGTCTTCAGTGATAGGTACTATTTCCGGATCGCCATATACGGTAGCGGATGAGCTAAAGACAATGCTTTTCACGCCAGCTTTACGCATCGCGCGAGCTAACACTAAAGAGCCATTAACATTGTTGTTGTAGTATTCCAGTGGTTTTTCGACCGACTCACCCACGGCTTTTAAGCCAGCAAAGTGGATCACTGCTTTAATATCGTGTTTGGCAAAGACGCTATCTAGAAACGCTTCATCTTGGACGTTACCTTGGTGAAACACTGGCATCACACCCGTTAATGCTTCTATACGTGCCAATACACCAATTTTGGCATTGGATAAGTTATCGATAATGACAGGAGTGATCCCTGCTTGGATCATTTGTACGCATGTGTGGCTGCCGATGTATCCCATGCCGCCGGTGACTAAAACTTCCACTATTTTCGCCTCTGCTTAATTTGGGGAGAGGAGATCCGCATATTGCGTGTCTCAACTTTCTGCAAAAAAGTCTACCAATGAAGTGAGCTTACGATCTGTGATCAACTCAGCAATGTGTAAACGTTTACACTTTAAATTCATGGAATGTGAGCGATAACAGTGAGAGAGAAAATTAAGGAATATTTATAAATCTTTGAATTTATTGGTTATATTTGATTTTATGTCAGATATATAAAATTTCAGGGTAATGTAACAATTTTTACTAAAATCTTCAGGCACAATATAAAACCATAATAAAAAGTGTTATTTTCAAAATATCTCACTAGGATAGTGAGCTAAGTTGATGGGAAGCAAAGTAAGTATGGCGACATTAAAAGACATAGCTAATGAAGCAGGGGTTTCTCTTGCAACGGTATCGCGTGTGCTCAACGACGATCCGTCATTAAGTGTAAAAGAAGAGACTAAACAACGTATTTTTGAAATTGCTGAAAAACTCGAATACAAAACCAGCAGCTCAAAAAAAGCCGTGGTTGAGAAAAAGCAACAGCATTGCTTTGTGGCACTTTATAGCCATAAGCAAGAAGCAGAAGTGAATGATCCTTATTATCTTTCTATTCGTCATGGGATTGAGACCCAATGCGATAAGCTCGGCATTGATTTAATCAACTGTTACGACGGTAAGTTTGATGCCCATGATGCAACGATTTCAGGGATACTGATTGTTGGACGATGTTCAGCTAAGTTATTGAAAGAGTTATCAAAGATAACAGATAATATTTGTTTTGTTGATTTTTCAGATAATTCAGAACGTTACGACAGCGTGGATATTGACCTTGAAAGGATCAGTAAACAAATTGTCGATTTCTTTATTGAGCAAGGCTATCCACGTATTGGTTTTATAGGTGGACAAGATCAGGCTAATACCGCTGATATTCGTGAAATTGCGTTTTCTGAATATGGTCAGTTAAAAGGCGTAGTAGATAATAAAGACATTTACCGCGGTGATTTTTCTAGCGCTTCTGGTTATGAGCTCGCTAAGCAGATGTTTGCTAATGGTGATTACCCTAGTGCTCTATTTATTGCTTCTGATTCTATTGCCATTGGCGTCCTACGAGCGATCCATGAGCAAGGATTGGCTATTCCAGAAGATATTGCGCTGATCAGTGTCAATGATATACCGACGGCTAAATTTACCTTCCCTTCACTGTCTACTGTGCGTATTCACGCTGAAATGATGGGGATCCAAGGGGTGAATTTGCTGGTAGAAAAGGCACGAGATGGGCGAGTTCTGCCTTTACAAGTTTATGTGCCAAGTAAGTTAAAGCTGCGTGGCACCACAAAATAGCATCAATGAAATATTTATAAGGCACTGTTTTTACAGTGTCTTTTTATTTTCTGTGAAAAGCGTTGCGTTATTTACACTGTTTTCTTTCTGTTATCTTACCTTCTGCCACTTCCTTTAAGCCGATCACAGGATTGGTTTAAATCCCCTCGTAAAATGTGACTCGCTTAATGTAAAACGTTTTCACTAATTTATTTTAGTAAAACTTTTACTAAACTCATTCCCAACAGATTCATCGTCATTATCACGATTGATCACAGATTAAAAAAACGTCGGTTTGAGCCGGGAGGCATAACGTGAACAACTGGGAAAACTTCCAACATCTGCATGAGAACCGCATGGCACCACGTGCTTATTTCTTCTCATACGATTCAGTTAAGCAAGCAACGACTTTTCAACGTGAACTAAGTAGCCGTTTTATGCTGCTTAGTGGTCAGTGGCAATTTGAATACTTTTCGAATCCATTATTAGTACCTGAAGAATTTTACAGCCAGCCAATGACGCAGTGGGGACAAATCACGGTTCCTAACATGTGGCAGATGGAAGGTCATGGCGATCTTCAATACACAGATGAAGGTTTCCCGTTCCCAATCGATGTACCGTTTGTGCCATCTGATAACCCAACTGGCGCTTACCAACGCACATTTACATTAGGTGCGGATTGGAACGACAAGCAAACTATTATTAAGTTTGACGGTGTTGAAACTTACTTTGAAGTGTATGTGAACGGTCAATACGTTGGCTTTAGCAAAGGTAGCCGTTTAACTGCAGAATTTGATATCAGCGCATTCGTGCAGCAAGGCAATAACTTACTGTCTGTTCGTGTGATGCAGTGGGCGGATTCCACTTACATTGAAGATCAGGACATGTGGTGGACTGCGGGTATTTTCCGTGATGTTTACCTTGTGGGTAAAGAGCAGCTACACGTGCGTGATTTCACGGTACGTACTGACTTTGATAGCGCATACCACAACGCCACATTAAGCTGTGATGTTGAGTTAGAAAACTTAACGACCAGCGCACAAACAGCATTGATTGAATATCAATTAATGGATGGCACAACACTTATCGCTGAAGGCGCTGTGGCTGATCTTTATGTTGCTGATAGTGCTAATGCGCAGTTTGCTATTGATGTGACAGCGCCAGTGCAATGGAACGCTGAAAACCCATACCTTTACCAACTACTACTGACGCTAAAAGACAGCCAAGGCAATGTATTGGAAGTGATCCCGCAGCGTGTCGGTTTCCGCGACATTAAAGTGCGTGATGGTCTGTTCTATATCAACAACAAATACGTGATGCTACACGGTGTGAACCGCCACGATAACGATCATCTTAAAGGTCGTGCTGTAGGTATGGATCGTGTCGAGAAAGATTTAGTGCTAATGAAACAGCACAACATCAACTCTGTACGTACGGCTCACTATCCAAATGATCCACGTTTCTACGAGTTATGTGACATTTACGGTCTGTTTGTAATGGCGGAAACCGATGTGGAAACACACGGCTTTGCTAACGTCGGCGATTTAAGCCGTATTACGGATGATGCAGAATGGGAAACGGTGTTTGTTGATCGTGCAGTGCGTCATGTTCACGCTCAGAAAAACCATCCGTCAATCATCATGTGGTCAATGGGTAACGAATCAGGCTATGGCTGCAACATTCGTGCTATGTATGCAGCAACCAAAGCGATTGATGACACTCGCTTAGTGCATTACGAAGAAGATCGTGACGCTGAAGTGGTGGATGTGATTTCTACTATGTACTCACGCGCACAATTAATGAATCACTTTGGTGAGTTCCCACATGCGAAACCTCGCATTATCTGTGAATACGCACACGCAATGGGTAACGGCCCTGGTGGTTTAACGGAATACCAAAACGTGTTCTACAAGCACGATCATATTCAAGGTCACTACGTATGGGAATGGTGTGATCACGGCATTCTAGCTCGTGATGAACACGGCACTGAATTCTACAAATACGGCGGTGATTACAACGATTACCCGAACAACTACAACTTCTGTATGGATGGTTTGATTTACCCAGATCAAACACCAGGTCCTGGTTTGAAAGAATATAAGCAAGTGATTGCGCCAGTGAAAATCCGTGAAGTGGATGCGAAACAAGGTCAATTCATGGTTGAGAACAAATTATGGTTCTCGAACATTGATGATTACACCATTACCGCAGAAGTGCGTGCTGAAGGTGAAACCTTGTTGGTTGAGCAGATCAAACTAACGGATCTGGCTGAAAACTCAGAGCAGATGATCACCTTAGCGTGGCCTGAGCTTGATGAGCGTGAAGTATTTGTCAACTTCACTGTGCGTAAAGATTCTCGCACTCGCTACAGTGCAGCAAACCATGATATTGCGGTTTACCAGTTCGAGCTAAAAGCGAATACCGCACAGTTGGAAAGCTTTGTTAATCACAATGCGACTGAATTAGCGATTGAAGAAACACGCTTAGATTATGTGGTGAAAGGTTATAACTTTGCGCTTAACTTCTCGAGAGTGAACGGTAAGTTAACGTCATGGTTAGTTGATGGTAAAGAGTTGATTCAATCTTCGCCTAAGCTGAATTTCTTTAAACCAATGATCGATAACCACAAGCAAGAATATGAAGGTCTATGGCATCCGGCTCACCTACAAATCATGCAAGAGCACTTCCGTAGCCTCAATGTGGAAATGATCGATGGTCAGTGTGAAATCACGGTCACTAGCATTATTTCACCACCAGTGTTTGATTTTGGTATGCGTTGTCATTACCGCTACCAAGTTAATGCACAAGGTCAGTTAAATGTGGAATTAAGCGGTGAGCGTTACGGTGATTACCCACATGTGATCCCTGTGATTGGTTTGGATTTAGGCATTAATGGCGCGTTTGATCAGGTGCAATACTACGGTCGCGGTCCTGAAGAGAACTACCAAGATAGCCGTCAAGCTAACATGATTGATGTTTACAGCACCACAGTTGCTGACATGTTCGAAAACTACCCGTTCCCACAAAATAACGGTAACCGCCAGCACGTTCGTTGGGCTGCATTGGCTGATAAACATGGCACTGGTGTACTAGTGAAACCACAGCAAGAAATTAACTTCAGTGCATGGTTCTACACTAACCAAAACCTTCACCAAGCACAGCATACACATGAGCTTGAGAAGAGTGGTTACATCACCCTAAACCTTGATCACCAAGTGATGGGCTTAGGCTCTAACTCTTGGGGTAGTGAAGTGCTGGATTCATACCGTGTGTACATGGATAGCTTCCGTTATGGTTTAACGATTCTGCCATTTACGGCTGGCGATTGCCGACCACAAGCATTGGCAAATCACAACTTTGACTCAGCGTTTTTCACAACAACGGCTCCACAAACGAATAAGGCGTAATCCATGATCGTATTAGATAGCTTAGCGCAATTTAAATTGGTGTACCGCAATGGACGTAAATGGAACCGTTGTGTAGAAGCCATTGAAAATATTGAAAACATCCAAGAAGGTGTGATGCATTCGATTGGTGATTCACTGGTGTACATGGTGCAAAACGGAGTAACGCCAACCAATGGTCTGTTTACTGGTAACCGTCGCTACTTTGATGTGCATTACTACCTTGAAGGCAGTGAGCAGGTGGAAGTGGCGGAGAAAGCACAATTAACCACTGAAGTGGCTTACCAAGATGAAACAGACCGTGAAACCTTGGTGGGTTGTGGTGAAGTCATTGCGTTATCAGAAGGGCAAATTGCGATTTTTGAAAACGACAAAGCGTACCGTTTCTTAGGTGAAAACCCAGTAAGAAAAGTGGTGCTAAAAGTGACCATTGAAGATGGCTACTTCTTGAATAAATAGTTCCAAGCAAGCGTAACAATCAGGCTCACGGTGTGGGCCTGATCTTTTGATATTTATATTCATGAGATTGGCAACTAGTCCCATGAATAGTTTGTTTTTTTGGGGTAAACATGACGGAAGCAACACGAGGTACGATAGGCAAATTTGCCTTATTGTCGATGACATTCGCTGCGGTATTTAACGTTCGTAATATCGTGAACAACAATATCGAGTTAGGATTAAGCTCTGCGCCAATTTTCTTATTGGCGACTATGATCTATTTCATTCCTTTCGTATTCATTATCGCTGAATTTGTATCGGCGAATAAAAACTCAGAATCAGGCATGTACGATTGGCTAAAACAGCCTTTAGGTACCAAGATGGCGTACATGGGCTCATTCCTGTACTGGTTCGTTAACCTATTTTTCTTTATCTCATTACTGCCAAACGTGATCGCTTATGCTTCATACGCCATGATGGGGTATGAGTACAGCTTCTCACCAATCGTCACGTCAGTAATTTCGATTGTGTTATTTGCCGCTGCCACCCATATTTCAACCAAGGGGGCATCATGGTTAGGTAAGATCACCGAAGTGGTGGCTTATGGTGTGTTCTCACTGTTTGCTATTTACGTCGTTGGTGCACTGCTTGCGCTGGGTAGCGATCATCAGCCAGCACAACCGATCACATTAGAAGCGATGAAGCCAACCATTAATTGGGCGACATTAGGCATCATGTGTTGGATTTTCCAAGCGGCGGGTGGCGCAGAAACCGCTGCGGCATACCTTAACGATGTGAAAGGTGGTCATAAGTCATTTATTAAGGTGATCATCGTTGCGGGTATCGTGATTGGTGGTATGTATGCCCTTGGCTCATTACTTGTGAACGTATTCGTGGCACGTGAAGATTTAACTTATGCTGGTGGTATGGTTGAGATCTTCACCGGTATGGGTAACTACTTTAATATTTCGGAAGCATTAGTCGGTCGTTTTGTCGGTATCGTGCTATTCATTGCCATGTTTGGCTCAATGATGATGTGGACAGCAGCACCTGTGAAAATCCACTTTTCTGAAATTCCGAAAGGTGTTTACGGTGAGAAAACCACAGAGCTAAACGAGCATGGTGTACCAGTACGTGCAGCATGGTGGCAGTTTGCGTTTGTGTTTGCGATGTTAGTAGTGAACGGTTTTGGCTCTGAGTCTGTACAGCAGATGATGAACACAGCGATTAACCTAACTGCTGGTACGGCAATGTTACCGCCAATTCTTATCATGATCGCTTACTTTGTTTTCCGCTGGAAGCATGATGATACGCCTCGTGATTTCCGCATGGGCTCGCAAAAAGTGGGTATGACTGTTGTCTCTATTCTTATCGTGATTTTCGTGGTGAGTATGACAGCCTCTGCGTTCCCTCCTGGTGTTGATTTAGTGCGTGCGTTCTTTATTAACGTCTTTATGACGGCGGTATTCTCAGGTCTTGCTTGGTGGTGGATCTCTCGCTTTGAGAAGAAACAAAAAGGCATTATTAAAGCAGATGAAAAGAAGCCAACAGTCGCAACACAGCACTAAGTTTTATCGCTAAATAAGCTAAGTAAATAAATAGATAAGCCGTTCATTTTATATGAGCGGCTTTTTTATTTTTTGAAAAAATAGCGGTTTATTTTACTTATGAGGAGTTGTTTTTTACTGATGGTTGAGATTTATTTAAGGGCGAGACAATCAATACCAGCAAACAAAAGATAAAAATGGAAATAACGCCTTTTAGTGACTGTGATATAGCTCATAAAACCATATAAAAATAGATGTTTTAAGCTGTTACGTTACGTCTTTATATCGTTACGAATGTTACATAAGTAATTTATTAATAAGTGATAATTTTTAAATTTTAATCCCTGTGCATATTATTATTTGGGGAGAAGATCTACTTTTATATTTAATGAGTGATGAGAGATAAATAGACAAGCAATAGTGGTGATTAAATAGTGTGAAATTACTTCAAAAATAAAAATGATGTTATTTTTTATCTTTGTATCTAATTGTTACATCGTATGCTCAAGCTGAATTTTAGTAAAATAATAACTGTGATTTACTTCAATTTTACTCTTGGATTTTGCCCTTAATATTCCCTCCGCTTACAGAGTAATGCCCAATTTACTCTGCGCCTAAAAAAACAATAACTATCTAAATTCCAACGTGGAATGTCTCTTTATATTGAGGGTGTAACAATGACGAATAATTCAATAGTAACCAAGAAAACATTGCTTGCCGCAGTGATCGGCTCTTTATTATTTACCGCTGGCTGTAATAGTGATGATTCGTCTAGTTCATCGTCTGAAGAGAAAAAGAAACCAGAATTAGCCCTGCAGTTTAAAGACATTATTGATCGCACTGGTACGCCAAAACACCTTGCCGAAGTGGGGGCGGGTAACCACATGGCTTACACACCATTGCATGATGATGGTGCATGGCATGGTCACTTATTACCAAATCTAAAAGTGAACCCTGAAAATAAAGGTGGCTTTGGTGTGACTGCGATTGCTGAAGAGTACAACACTTCAGTGGCGGAGTATTTTGATAAGTTATCAATCCTAAAAGATGGCAAGCCTGTTGATTTCAAAGCGGTCGCTTACAGCATTCCGGGCGCATTGATTCAAACCCTAACAGCTGATGATATTCGTGTTGAGATGACACTGCAGTTTGTCTCTTCTCGCTCATCATTGGTTGAAACTGTGATCACAAATAACAGTGGTGAAGATCTGACGTTGTTGTGGGACGGTAAATTAGTTGAAGGCTTCTACGCTAAAGATGGTGTAGCAAAACCTGAATCTTACGCAGCAACAGTGGCAGAAGAATTACCTAATTTAACCCGTAATTTAAGTACTGATGATCATGGTGATGTGACGTTAACATTCGGTAAAGAGCGTGATTCATGGTGGGTAAGAACCCGTGGTGATTCAGCCTTTAATATCGAGCGTAGTGTTGCTGCGAAAACCACGGTACAAGGTTTAGAGTATCAATCTGAATCAGAGATTGGTGATGAGCAAGAAACCAAGATCTATACAGTCTTTAGCCACACTTTAACGGCAGATGAGTGGAAAAAAGAGCAACCTATTGTTGCCGATATTCTGAAAAATCCAATTAAATACATGAATGCGACTACGGCGCGTTGGGAAAATTACTTAAGTCATGGTTTGGTTAATGATAATGCAACAGCAGATCAAGAGCGTGTTGCAGTAAAAGCGATTGAAACCTTAACCGGTAACTGGCGCAGCCCAGCAGGTATGGTGAGCCATGATACGGTAACGCCATCGGTCACTGCACGTTGGTTCTCTGGTAACTTAACGTGGCCGTGGGATACTTGGAAACAAGCGTATGCAATGGCGCATTTCAATCCTGATTTGGCAATGGAAAACATTCGCACAGTGTTTGAACACCAAGTGAAAGCTGACGATGTGCTACGTCCATATGATAAAGGCTATTTGCTTGATGTGGTAGGTATGAACATGTCTCAGCAACGTGGTGATGCATTGGGCTTAACCGAATTTAATGATGCACAAACATGGAATGAGCGTAATACCAAACCATCACTGGCGTCATGGGCGGTATGGGAAGTCTACACTGCGCTAAAAGACAAATATAACCGTCCAAGTGATGCTAAAGCATGGCTTGAAGAAATGTATCCGCAGTTAGTGGCTTACCATGACTGGTGGTTAGCGGCACGTGATACTAACAGCAACGGCATTCCTGAATATGGTGCGGCAGTGGATCCTGAGCACACGAAAGATGGTCAGCTGATCTACAAGTTTAAGCTAGAAGGCGATACTGAATGGCAAGTGGCTTATGGTATTGATAATTACAACGCGCTGTTAGAGTCAGGTGATTATGTCGATATTAGCAGCCCAGCACAAACGGCAGCGTCTTGGGAATCAGGTCGTGATGATGCTGCGGTATTTGGCTTTATCGATACCATCGCAGATGCGCAAGGCTTAACTGATGTAAAAGAAATTGAAACCATTGATCAGTTAGGTCGTTATGCAAAAGACAAGTACGGCTTTGATAATCGCTATGTGGTTAATGATGGCAAGGTTGCTTACAGTAATAACAATACTGATAACACCGATAAACTGAATCTGGCGAAAAAAGATTGGCAGGTGAAGTTTAGTGAGAACAAAGACGCCTCTGGTGAAGTGATTGGTTACTCACTGTTACAAGAGTCCGTTGACCAAGCTTCATACTGGTACAGTGATAACAAGTATCTTGCGCAAATTGCACAGGTGTTAGGTGATAGCAATGCAGCCACTGATTTCACGAAAAAAGCCGAAGAAACCAAGAACTACATCAATAAATGTATGTTTGATACAGCCACAGGTTTCTACTACGACATCAGTATTGATAGCGCAGAAGCGAAAGAACTAAATAACGGTTGTGCGGGTAAACCGATTGTTGAGCGTGGAATGGGGGCTGAAGGTTGGTCGCCACTGTTTAATGGCGCTGCAACTGATGCAACAGCGAAAGCCGTTGTGGCAAATATGATGAATACCAGCAAGTTTAATACGACAGTGCCACTGGGTACGGCATCAGCAGATAACCCAGCATATGGTGCTGACATTTACTGGCGTGGTCGTGTATGGGTGGATCAGTTCTACTTCGGTGTAAAAGGCATGGCGAACTATGGCTACACTACCGAAGCGAACGAGATGGTCAATAAGCTCTTTACTAATGCGGAAGGTCTAACCAAACAATTACCGATTCAGGAAAACTACAATCCAGAAACGGGGGCTGTACAGGGCGCAAATAACTTCTCATGGAGTTCTGCTCACCTTTACATGCTATACAACGACTTTTTGAAATAAGTTATTTCGTGAACATGTAGTTTGATTCAGCATTCATTCCCCTAATGCTGATAACTCCAACGCCAATACATCATCAGTATTGGCGTTTTTTTATATCAAATTGGTGCGATCTGTATTTTGTTCTATTTGCTGTCAGGGTAAAAACAGCTTCGTCATTCATAATGCGGCGCGTGAATTTATCGCTTTGACCTTTTTTCGACATAGGTACAGTTACCCTTCTATATTTACTAAGAGATGAAAACGAAGGTGGTATGAAGACGTTACTGTCCATTAGTTGAATCTATGTTTGCATTTAAAATACAAACCAATTTATATAGTTATCGATTAATTATATGAATTTGTAGATATAATTCGCGGCTAATAAGGAGCTATTCGCCAAGGTTGGCATGACGTTTATCGTGGATAGAAATACAAGTATTCACGGCATACCAAACGATGACAAATACTCTTGGGAATAGATACATGAAATTTCGCTTAACGAGTGTGCTATATACGCTTTTAATCGCCTTGTTTTTTACGGCGATACAAAATATTGCGTTATGGCAACATATCACTGAATTATTTGAAGCCAATCCGCCAAATAGCCTCATATTTGCTATATCTATTCCGATTTTTATTTGTGCGGCATTAAATATTATTTTTACCTTACTTATTTGGCCTAAGGTATATCGTGTTTTGATCCCTGTACTGATTATTCTGTCGGCACTAGCGACTTATGGTATGTACAGTTACGGCGTATTTTTCGATTACGGTATGATCGTTAATATCTTTGAGACCAATACCGGAGAGGCTACCAGTTACCTGTCGTTAGGTGGTGGAATATGGTTACTGGTTATAGGGATCATTCCTGCGATCATCTTTACCGCGATGAAAGTGCAATTTAAGCCGTTTTTTAAAGAGTTACTGTCAAAATTAGGTTCGATTGTTATTTCATTGCTGGTGATTGGTTTAATTGCGGCTGGCTATTACAAAGATTACGCCTCATTGGTGCGTAACCATTCTGAAATTAAGGCGCTAATTAACCCAACTAACTATTTATCTGCAACTTATCGTTATGCGCAGTACCAGTTAATTGAAGCGAAAATGCCGTTTAAACACATTGGCACTGATGCGGTTAATGAACACGCTGCTATCACTGAAAAAACAGGTAAACCGAATGTGGTGGTGATGGTATTAGGTGAAGCGTCACGCTCAATGAACTACTCACTCAATGGTTATGATCGTGATACCAACCCTGAGCTGGCAAAACTAAATGTGATCAGCTTTAAAGATGTCAAATCTTGCGGTACAGCAACGGCGGCTTCAGTACCTTGTATGTTCTCTGATATGACTAAAGCGAACTACAATCCAATCACCGCACGTCACCAAGATGGCGTCTTAGATGTGATGCACCATGCGGGTATTGATGTGTTATGGAAAGATAACGATGGAGGTTGTAAAGGAGCATGTGATCGCATTAAACATGTTGAAATGAGTGCTGAAATTGATCCTAGCTTGTGTCATAACGGCTCGTGTTACGATCAAATCTTATTGAAAGGCCTGCAGCAATACATTGATGATGCGAAGCAAGATACCTTTATTGTGCTGCATATTATTGGTAGTCACGGTCCAACTTATGACGATCGTTATCCTGCTAAATTTAAAGTATTTTTACCAACCTGTGATACCAGCGATTTACAAAACTGTACTCAACAACAGGTGAAGAATACTTACGATAACACTATTGTCTATACCGACTATATCTTGAGCCAAGTGATTGATATGTTGAAGCAAGATGATCATCATGCCAATACAGCGATGTTCTATATGGCAGATCACGGTGAATCATTAGGTGAAGATGGGGTCTACCTTCATGGTTTACCTTATGCGATAGCACCAAAAGAGCAAACCACAGTACCATTGATTTTATGGCTATCGCCTGAATATCAAAAAAGCCAGCACATTGATCGTGCTTGTTTAGAAAAAGAAGCACAAGCTGGTGGATATTCACAAGATTACTTATTCCATTCGCTACTTGGCATGATGGATGTAAAAACCAAGGTTTATGAACCTAAACTAGATATATTTTCACAATGTCGTAGTATTAGCGCCCATTAACGCAATGCTAGCTAATCGATGATAAATAGAGAGAAAAATAATAATGAAACCGGGTGCGACGGGAATAACTCGAATTATTAATGCCGCAGGCTATTCTGTTCAAGGATTGAAAGCTGCATGGAAGAACGAAGCAGCATTTCGCCAAGAATCAGTGCTATTAGTGCTAATGACAGCGATTAGTTTTTTCTTACCCGTAACAGGGGTAGAGCGAGCTATCATGATCGCTTCATTGTTGTTAGTCATGATTGTTGAGTTGATTAACTCAGCTATTGAGGCGGTGGTTGATCGTATCGGTCCTGAGCATCATGAGTTGAGTGGTCGAGCGAAAGACATTGGTTCGGCAGCGGTATTTGTTGCTATGGCACTGGTTGTTGTTGTGTGGGGCGGGATCTTAATTAGCTAGCGACGATACTCAATAATAAAAGAGAACACCTAAAACAATGCCAGAGTGAAAGCTCTGGCATTTTTTATTGTTGATTGATCGTTATCGAATAGCGTAGATGATAGCGATAATCACAACTTATTTAATATCTGCTTTCTTATGGGTTAATGCCCATAGATGCAGCATATCAGTGGCAATCGTTGCAGCCGCTAATGATGTCATATCAGCGTGATCGTAAGACGGTGCTACTTCAACCACATCCATACCCACAAGGTTAATACCTTCTAGTGCACGAATAATTTTCAGTGCCTTATCTGACGTAATACCACCACATACAGGGGTACCTGTACCCGGTGCAAATGCAGGATCTAAACAATCAATATCAAAGGTTAAGTACACTGGCATATCGCCCACTTTTTCTTTGATAGTTGAAACGATTTGCTCAACTGACCAATCATTGGCTTTACCAGCATCAATCACGTTAAAGCCTAGGCTGTCACAGTGATCGGTACGAATACCAATTTGTACTGAGTGGTGAGGGTCAATTAGACCTTCTTTCGGTGCATGGTAGAACATAGTACCGTGATCAAACTTACTGCCTTGATCATAAGTGTCAGTGTGGGCATCAAAGTGGATCAATGCCATTTTACCGAATTGCTTAGCGTGAGCACGTAGCAGTGGTAGCGTCACAAAGTGATCGCCACCAAAAGTTAGCATTGCTTTACCTTGCTCTAATAAGCCTGTTGCGTGTGCTTCTAGGCGCTCACACATTTGTGCTGCATCACCACAATCAAACACCAAGTCACCACAGTCAGTTACTTTGATGGTTTTGAATAGGTTGAACGTCCACGGCCAGCGTTTACCTTCCCATGCTAGGTTGGTTGAAATTTGGCGAATAGCGCCAGGTCCCATGCGACTCCCAGAACGACCAGTGGTAGCCATATCAAATGGAACACCAGTGATCACCACATCAGCATCAGACTCCATTGGGGCGAAGTTAAGTGGTTGACGTAAAAAACCAAACGCATTTGCGTATAGTGAGTAATCTGGGTAGTTAGCTAATGTTGCCATGGTTCTCTCCAACAACAATCTTGGGCAAAGCCCTGTTAAGACGTCCTATCACGGCATACTGACGTGATAGGAACCTTATTGAGTCTATAAATAAGTTAGATAGCACGAACATCTTCGAGGTAAGTGTAACCTTCTAGACCTTCAGCCAACTCTTGTAAAATCGCATCACGCTCGTGATCAGCTAAGTGTTGCTCTGCCATTGCTTGGTATTGACGTAAGAACGCTTTTGAATCCAAGTGTACATAGCGCAATACATCACCAACACTGTCACCACGATCAATTTTTTCAATCTCATAACCACCTTCAGCACGGGTACGTACTACTGCGGTATCGGTATCACCGAATAGGTTATGCATATCACCTAAGATCTCTTGGTATGCACCGACCATAAAGAAACCAATGCGGTAAGGCTCTTCTGCTGACCATGTTGGAACCGGCAGCGTAGTTTCAATACCTTGGCTTTCTACGTACTGGTCGATAGCACCGTCAGAATCACAAGTGATATCTAAAATAATCGCACGACGCTCAGGGGCTTTATCCAAGTTGCTCAGCGGCAAAATAGGGAAGATTTGATCAATACCCCATGCATCTGGCAATGATTGGAATAGCGAGAAGTTGACGAAGAACTTATCCGCTAAACGCTCGTGTAGCTCATCTAAAATCGGGCGGTGAGCTCGGTTTTTATCTGAGAGTTTTTTCTGTAATTCGTAACATAGGCGCAGGCTCACTTGCTCTGCCCATGCGCGGTCGATAAAGCTGATCATGCCAACGCCAAATAGGGCATGCACTTCGGCTAAATCGCTTTGGTTGTCGTGATAGATCTCAACTAACGAGCGTTGATCGGAATGCTCAGAGAGCTCTTTCCACGACATCCACATGTTTTGTAGCACTTGTGGTGCATCTTCCGCAGGTGCACTAATACTTTCTGGTTTATAGCTTTCAATACCAACCACATCAGTGATAAGCACTGCGTGGTGAGCAGTTAAGTTACGGCCTGATTCTGAAATAATACGCGGCATTGGCATTTCGTATTCAGTACAAATATCACCAAGCACATAGACGATGTTGTTGGCGTATTCATTGATACTGTAGTTCATCGAACAACTGCTTTGGCAACGTGTACCTTCATAGTCGACAGCTAAACCGCCACCTACGTCTACAGTTGTAATACCTGCACCGAGTTTTTTCAATTCTGCGTAAACGCGACCTGCTTCACCGACGCCGCTACGTACGTCACGAATGTTGGCAATTTGTGAGCCCAGATGAAAATGCAGTAATTGCAAACAACCTAGCATATTACGCTGGCGTAATTCATCTACCACAGTTAAAACCTGAGATGCCGATAATCCAAACTTGGACTTTTCACCGCCACTGGCTTGCCATTTGCCTTTACCTTGAGAGGCAAGGCGAGCACGTAAACCAAGGCGAGGCGTTACACCTAACTCTTGTGCTTGCTCTAGAATGATTTTCAGCTCAGACAGCTTCTCAAGCACGATGTAAACTTCATGACCTAGCTTTTCACCAATTAACGCTAAGCGAATGTATTCTTTATCTTTATAGCCATTACACACAATCACTGAGCTGGCTTCTTGTGCCATTGCCAACACTGCCATTAGCTCTGGCTTACTGCCAGCTTCCAAGCCTAATTGACGCTGTTGTTTAGCGTATTGGCTTTTTAGGATCTCACTCACTACTTCTTCTTGTTGGTTTACTTTAATTGGGTAAACCGCCAAGTAATCACCTTGGTAACCATAGTTTTCGATAGCTTGGTTAAACACGCTACATAAGCTATCTACACGGTGATGCATCACTTCAGGGAAACGAACCAATACAGGCAACGAAGCGCCTGCCGCAATCAATTCATCTGCAAGCTGAGATAAACCAATGGTGTTCTCTGGTGCATTCACGTTAGGGCGCGCAACAACTGAACCATCTTGTGCGATATCGAAGTAGTTTTGGCTCCAGTAAGGGGTGTTGTAAACGTCACGTGCGTTATTGATTGTCCACTCACTCATAGTCTTAATCCTTGTGAGGTATTACTGCGTGTATTCAAGGCAAGCGAAAGCCCTACAATACTGCAGAAAATATCAAATAAAATAAAAGGTTATGGCTACTGGCTTTAATGCCAGGATATAAAAGGTACGGTAATAAAAATAGCGAGGTGCAAAAAAGCACAGCTAAGTTTAATTACGCGTAACTGGGACTATCCGAGTTCGTTTCATCATTATTACTAATGAACATGCGTGTCGTTCGTCTAGATTGGTGTGGTCTGATTTTGTTGGCTGCGTTGTCGCATACTTTATTCAGGCTAGAGAAAGCCTGTAGGTATAGTGCTGCGAATAATTTCATTGTCATTTCCGAACAGGTCGTGCTGATACAGGCACGGTATGACATAACGTAAAGAATGGTTAACCCATCTCAGTCTACACCTCAAACCATTAAAGAGGGTGCTTGGCGATTAGACAATTGAATGACCTTAACTGCAATCAAAAAAGACTTATCGTAACCATAAGAAAGATTAGCCATTCTTATTTATAACAGCTTAAATAGTCAGTAGATGGCAGAGCGATAAAAAACGGTGATTTTTATTTTTGTGATCTAGGCAGTATAATGCTGCAAAATATCTCTTGTGGTGTCCGCCATTGAGAGCATTCGTTATGAGTAGGCAGCCTCATGATTGTCTATTGATGACTACAATAAATAGCAAAGTTCATTGATGAAATGCTTATTGGCTCTGATGACTTTGATGTGATTTTTATATTCAGTTTGTGTATTTAAGAGTAAAGCACTCTTATTGGAAGGAGTAACCTGTGGCAGGTGCAAGTTTATTAACCTTGTTAGATGATATCGCGACCGTATTAGATGATGTCGCTTTGATGACCAAAGTGGCAGCACGTAAAACAGCGGGTGTACTCGGCGATGATTTAGCATTGAATGCCCAGCAGGTAACAGGCGTTCGTGCTGAACGTGAGATCCCTGTGGTATGGGGCGTAGCAAAAGGCTCGTTTAAGAATAAGTTGATTTTGGTGCCAGCAGCATTGCTGATCAGTGTGATTGCACCATGGTTGATCCAACCTATGTTATTACTAGGTGGTTTATTCCTTTGTTTTGAAGGGGTAGAAAAAATTGTTGAGAAGTTTTTCCACTCAAAAGAGGAAACACCAGAGCAACAACAAGTAGCAGCGCTTGCCGATAGTAATATTGATATTGCCGAATTTGAAAAAGAGAAGATAAAAGGTGCGGTGCGTACCGATTTTGTTCTTTCAGCAGAAATCATTGTGATTGCATTAGGGGTCGTTCAGGAGCATCCGTTCTTAACGCAAGCGATTGTGGTGAGTGTGATCGCTGCCGTTATGACAGCGGGTGTATACGGTTTGGTGGCGGGTATTGTCAAGTTGGATGATGCCGGTTTGTATCTGGTGAATCACAGCGAAAAGGCGAGCTTAAAACATCGCTTTGGTGCGTTATTAGTGAACCTTGCGCCTTACTTGATGAAGGCACTTGCTTTCGTTGGCACGATTGCGATGTTCCTTGTCGGTGGTGGTATTGTTGTCCATACTTTGCCACATTCGCATGAAATCGTAGAGCAAATTACACATGCAGTGAGCTTCCCGGGGTCTGCATCGATTATCCCGCCAGTGTTTAACGGCATTGTTGGTGTGATTGCTGGTGCTGTTGTCGTTGCCGTGGTAACTGTGATTAACAAAATTCGTGGTAAATCCCACTAATTTGAGTGTTAAAAAAGCACCATGAAGAAGAAGTCAGCATTTTGTGCTGGCTTTTTTTTATACTAAAATTGGGTAATGCATTGTTTTGCTTTGTCTATTCAGTGTGGATACAGGATTTGTGAGCAAAATGTTAAATTAAAGTCCAAACTTATAGCGTTGTAGCAAATTGATTGCTTTATTGACGGAGGTTCCATTGAAAAAGTTTACAGTAGCATCTTTATGTCTTGTCGCGGCACTGGGTGTGTCTGGTTGTGCTCAAAACCCATATGGTAATGCTTATGATGTCGGTGAGGCGCGTACAGTTCAGAATGTATTAACAGGAACCATTACTAAATTAGATGCCGTTACGATGAGCGGTGGCGGCGAAAGTACAATTGGTACCATTGCTGGTGGTGCTGTGGGGGCTATTCTGGGTTCTAAAATTGGCGGTGGTAGTGGCTCTGATATTGCCGCTATCGGTGGTGGTTTAGCTGGTGCAGCTTTAGGTAATAAAGCTGGCGATGCCATTAGCCAGCGTAATGGTGTGAATATCGTCATTAAGCTAGATAGCGGTAGAACCATTGCAGTGGTGCAGGAAGTTGATCCAAATATGATTTTCCGTGTTGGTCAGCGTGTAGATATTTACCAGCAAGGTAGTACAACACGTGTTGTTCCAGCAAATTAATATCAATGTTAGTGATGTTAAAAGGCAGCGAGCGCTGCCTTTTTTATTTTAACTGCATATTAATGTTTACATACTGCATTTAAATATGTGACTTATTATTGCTATTAATGAGCATTATTTGTTATTAAATGTATTTATGTTATTTAAATGTAAGTACAGTGGGGGAACGGTAATATTTACCAAGGGAATGTATTTTATTTATATATTGCTTAAATAAATTCCACATGGTGAGTAATTAACAAAAGTACGGCATTTGGTTAATTTTTTCTTATTCTGTTAATGCGTATTTCTGCAATATACTATATTTATTTTGTGGTTTTCTCCATATATTAATCTGTAATATTTTTTCTTCTTGGTGTATATGCCTGGTAATACCAGTTTTGATATATAAAAACATAATATTTGTTCTTATGGTTAAAACTACGGCGAATAATTAAATTGTAAGTAAATATGTCTAAGAGTAGGCTTGCTGGCACTTTAAAAATTTCAACCCGTAAGTATTTAACCTATGAGCAACAATAAACTAGACGCAACGTATAAACGTCTGCGTTGGCAGATTATTATTACTACCTTCCTGACATATACAGTGATGTATATTTCACGTAAAGCCTTCGCAGCAGCAGCACCGTTATTGATGACCGATCTGGGTATGACAACGGTTCAATTTGGTTTAGCGTCTTCGATTTACTACATTTTATACGGCGTATCAAAATTTAGCTCTGGCCTTCTTGCCGATAAAATTAACCCTCGTCTATTTCTTGCTCCAGTGTTGGTGGTGATTGCCATTATAAACGTGGGCATTGGTATGACTAACAGCGTTAACATGCTGCTTGCTCTGTATTGTTTAACAGCGGTTGTTCAAGGTTGTGGTTTCCCGCCGATTGCCAAAGCGATCAGCCAATGGTATTCAAAATCAGAGCGTGGTGGTTGGTACTCGCTTTGGAATACATCTCATAACGTAGGTGGTGCGCTGGCGCCGCTTATTGCTTCAGCGGTGATTGCGTACACTGGTAACTGGCGTTACGCATTTTATGTACCAGCCGCAATTACTGCGGTTCAAGCTATTATTGCGGCCATTCTTATGCGTGGTAAGCCAGAAAATTACGGTTTACCGAACGTTGGTGAATGGCGTAATGATACTAAGCAGCTTGAGATCAATCAGCGCTCTGAAGCCGGTCTTAGCATGTGGGTGATGTTTAAGCGCTACATTCTAACGAACCCTATTATTTGGTTAGCGATTGGCGGTGACTTATGTATTTATGTGATCCGTACTGTGACGAACGATTGGGTAAGTGTTTACTTCGTTAAAGAGCTAGGTTGGGATTTAGTCAAATCTAACTCGCTAGTGGCTTGGTTTGAAGCGGGCGGCATTTTAGGTGGTTTAACGTCGGGTATTATCTCAGACAAATTCTTTGGCGCAGATCGCTGGAAAACCATTTTAATTTATAGCTTTGTGTTAATCGCAGGTATGGTTGGGGTGGTATTTACTATCCATATTGATTACATGCTAGTGGCACTGTGTTTCTTCATTATCGGTGCTGGTATTTATGCGCCACAAATGCTGTTTGCGTTAGGTATCATTGAAGCGTCTCACGCTGATGGTGCAGGTGCAGCAACGGGCTTAAAAGGTGGTGTAACTTACATTGGTGCAGCGCTTGCTGGTGCGCCGATTGCAATGATTGAAACTGCTTACTCTTGGAGTGGTGTGTTTACCTTATTAGGTGCGATTGCTGTGACATTAGTGGTGTTAACTTGTGTGATCATCCGTGTTGATAGCAAACGCCTACCAATGTAAATCACGAAGTAAAGAGAATAAAAAAGCGACCAGATGGTCGCTTTTTTTGTATCGGCTAGATAGCGATTAACGAATCGAGTTCAGCATGAAATCCATCACAGGATCGATTTCTGCGTCCATGGTTAATGCTTTTGGCAGGTAATCAGGTTGTTTTAATATCCCACGCTCGATAAGTTCATCAAGGAGTGGCTTAAACTCAAATCCAGTTTTACCAATAAATAGCGATGTTAAGTCTTCATTTTGATACGCATGGATCGCATCTTTTAAACCACGTAGGTATAAGAAGTCTTTCGTGAAGCCACCACCACGGTAAACACGTGCGGTTACTGTGAAGGCTTCATCATCGCTTACACCGTACTCGTGTTTCAAGCTGTTGAAACAGTCATTAAAGGTGTCGCCATTTACCATCATCTCTACTGCTACTACACGTAATGCCAATGTTTTGAGGCGGTGTAGTGGGAAGCTACCTGATAAGTGCTCACACAGAATCGCAAGGCCTTCTTGTGTATGGGTGTTACCAGGTAAACCTAATTGTAAGATCTTTAGTGGCTGACGTTCAGCATTCACCGACGTAACTAAGTGCACACCCAGTTCATGATGGATCAAGGCATCAAGATCGCCTTGGCTAAAACGACTGTTAGGGTTCACCTTGATGGTTTTACCGCTAACCATTGCACGGGCAATCAGCTGCTTTGAAGAAACGATCTTACATGGAATATCGTAGTCTTGTGCTGCTTCTTTAAATGCTTCAATCGCTTCTTTAGCACTGATGGTAGCTGGTTGCTGCTCTTTATACTCACATGCGTGAAGAATAAACTTCGCATTCGCAATGTCACGCTCATCAGGCTGACCGTAGTAACGTAATGAGTTATATAGGAACTCATCAGTACCAATACTACAAAGTAGATCGATACGTACTGCTAACTGGTCAATCACCTTACGATACATCTTCTGTACGTCAGCATCGCGAATACCTTCTACCGGTAAACGGTAAAGTTGCTCACGGAACTTGTATGGATCCAAGTCCAGCTGACGGTAAGTAAACTGCGGATGATAAGTGTGCGGTTTACTTAAGAAGCGGCGTTTCTCTTGCTTTAAGTTCGTCGGGTTAATGTAGCTCAGGGTATTGATACCACGAGCAATACGGTATAACTGACGATCAAGTTTAAGCACTTCTTTTGATAGATTCGATGCTAGTAGATCGCTACCAGTTAAGCCTTTTGCTTTCGTGCGTTTTGTTACTGTAAAAGCCGCGTGCTCCGTGATCACGGTTTTCATCGACTCTTTCAGCTTTTCAATTACCAGTGGGTAGGCTTCGCCACCTTGCTCATTCATGAAAATCTTCTTCACTTCAATCGGTAAGATTAATGTGTTGCTGAAGTTTTCTTTAATGAAGGTTGCTTGGTAACCCATACCTTTAAAGACATCATTTTCTAATGCCGTCACTTCAAGGTTTGGTAACTCAACGTTATTCAAGCTTTCAAGTAAAACGTCGATCTCTTTACGCCAGCGACGGCAATTAACTTGCTTTGTGCCCACGTTAAAGGTTGGCGTTTGTGCATCAATACGCTGGTGGTTATACGAGTGAATGTCATATACCAGACAAAGACCAAACTCTTTTTCTAACGTTTCTACTAAACACTTAAGAATGCGATAGTAACAGCTATGTTTGTCATGGCTGATCGCACGTTCTTCGGGTGTTAAAGGCTCAAGCCATACATTTTTACCCCAAGCATCTTCATAAATACAGTTGCTTGGATCGCGGTTTAAGTCGTATTCGTAACGAGAATCTTCACCTTGAAGAACGATTGGCAGCGATGAAATAAAATCGCCAGTAAATGGATCTTCTTCAAAGTAGCGCTCTTCTTCAGATAGCGCACATTTTTCTTTTAATTCTCCACGAAGGTTATGACCATGGTGAATAGCGGTAGCAATATAAGGTTGGTATTCGCTTACACGAATACTCAAGCTACCATCACCAAGCTCAGCTTCAAATGGAGTAAGGCTACGGATTTTCTCCAGAACCTCTAACTCAGTATGCAGCATCAGCAATTACCTTACGAAAATCGTTTTTACGCGCAATGCCGATCTCTTTCGCCATTACTACGCTTTCAGCAAAATCAAGCACGTTACGCTGAAGTTTTACGCGGTTTAGACGGTTAATACGTGTAATACCGCCAGGGCTTAATACGTTAACTTCAACTAGTTTGCCATTGATAACATCAAGACCAACAAAGTACAGACCGTCGCGCACTAGCTTAGGACCAATGTGTTTACATAGATCAAGCTCTTGCTTAGTTAGTGTGTGTTTTACTTCACGGCCGCCAGCGTGGATGTTTGAGCGAACGTCACCTTCAGCAGGTACACGACGCATCGCACCAATTGGCTCACCGTTTAGTACAAGAATACGTACGTCGCCTTGCTCTGCACCTTCAATGTAATCTTGTAGGATCACATAGTTCTCGTCGTCACCAATGTAGAAATCAAGCAGTGATTTGACGCTTGATTTTGCGCTTTTCTCAACCAAGATAACGCCTTTACCGCCGTAACCGTTCAATGGTTTTAGGATCATGCGCTCTTGGGTTGACTCATCTAATACACGCTCAAGGTACTCACGGTTTTTCGATACGTGCGTTGCAGGAATAAACTCATGGTTTGGATCAGGTAGTGATGCTGTGTATAGCTTGTTGTTTGCTACACGTAGGCCATCAATATCGTTAATGATAAAGGTGTGTTCACGAACTGAATCCAAGAAGTTCAATGCCATGGTATCTAGCGGTGGGTTAGCACGCATGAAGATAACATCGAAGCCCGCAAGTGGTAACTCAGCTTTATTAAATTCCGCTTTACGGTAAAAGCTAGGGATATTGTTTGATACATCACCTTTCTTTAATACGTTACAGAAAGCAATTGCCATGCTGTCGCGCATAGTTAAGTTACTTGGTGTTGTAATTGCAACCGTGTGTCCACGACTAGCTGCTTCATGGATTAGACGTAAAGTTGAATCGTTTTCTGCTTCAACTTTGTCCCACGGATACATAACAAAACAAATTTTCATAGCTATACCAATAAAGTGCCTGCTTTTCACAGGCTATTAAAAAGAAATAAGCCATCACACAAATGTGGGATGGCTTCATTGTTACTCGATCAAAGCAGAGGAAAGAGTTCCTCTGGGTGATTAATAGTCTAAATCGCTATCACTACTATCACCATCGGTATCATCATCGTCGCCGTATGCGCTATTACTAGAGCGCTGAGATACGCATAATGTGTAACTGCGTGCTTTATGATTGGTGTGATTTAGGTATTTTAACCAACACTTACCAAATTCAGACACTGCTGCTTGCTGGCCTAATATTTCAGCAAGGAATTGAGTTTCAGACTCATCGATAGGTTGCGCAGTACCTTCATGTAAGGCGCGCATTGTACGTCCATAATTCTCTAAGACGCTGGCCTCACTAATTGTGAAAACCCCCGAGCGATTAAAGCCACGTGGGAAATTTTTATCGTCGTAAAATTTACCTTCACTTCTCATTCATAAAGTCCTTGATGTGATTTGCGGTGATATTTATCCAGCTTTGAAAATTTGTAAATCAAACTATTTTTATTATTACGATTAATTTTTTTAATCAAAATCTGCACTAAATCATCATATTGGTTAACAACGAGATTAAGCTCTTGCTAATTAGATATATAATGCTTAAATAGCGCGATAATCACGCTATTTATCCTTCTAATTCTTGAGAATTTCGCTGTGGATACAGAATTACTAAAAACATTCTTAGAAGTTACAAAAACTCGCCATTTTGGACGAGCAGCTGACAACTTATATTTAACTCAATCAGCCGTTAGTTTTCGCATTCGACAACTAGAGTCTCAACTTGGTAACCCGTTGTTTTCTCGTCAGCGTGGTAATGTGCACTTAACGGCAGCTGGTGAGCGTCTACAGCCTTATGCGGAAGCAATTTTGCAAACTTGGGGACGTGCAAAGCAGGATGTAGCGTTAACTGATAGTTTGAACACCCAATTGGCGATCGGTGCTTCTCCTTTATTTTGGGAATTTGATGGTATCTCGGATTGGATCAATCAGATCTATGCCTACATTCCCGGATTGGCGTTACGTTTAGAATCAGTAAAGCGTGAAGGAATGGCAAAACGTCTTTTTGATAAGAGCATTGATCTGTTTATTACCAGTGAGCCGCCAAAAATTGAAAACTTGAATGTACGTAAAGTACGAGACTATCAGTTGCAGTTGGTGACTAATAAAGAAGGCTGCGACTTACATAGCACACGTGATATTCCGTTGGTGTTCTTAGATTGGGGAACGCGTTTCTCTGTTGAGCATAGTCGTATTGCTGAATTGCAACGCACACCTATCATGCATACCCATTCAGTAAAGATGGCACTTGATTATATTTTGGCAAATGATGGAGTTGGTTATTTACCATCACCTGTTGTTGCTAATGCTAAACAAGCAGGCTTACTACACTTGGTTGAAGATGCACCAGTCATGGAGCAAAGTTTGTATTTAGTGTGGCGAGAAGATAACGAAAAAGAGGACTTGATCAAGGCTTTGGTCGATGTTCCATTTAAGAATGTGATCGAAAACATTTGATAAGTTTTTTTTGTTTTAAGCAGTAAAAAATCTTGTTGTACAGAAAGCGAGATTCTGAATTAGTCTTAGAAAAAATACGGTTCAAGCAATAAATCAGGCGAAAAGCTAACAAGGTTGTTGTCACTGATTTAAAAGAAAAGCTACGTATTTTTGTCACAATAGAGCATTAATATTGCGTGTGTTCTATTTATTAATTACTTACTCTGGATGTAGTTCAGGAATCGCAAATGGCTAAGTTAGACCAAAAGTTTCATAAGGGCAGCAAATCAAAATTCAACTCTGAATTTAATGATGATTTTTATGATTTGAATCAATCTCGTAACAAGAAGAAACGTCGTGTTTCACGTTCACGTTCTGAGAGTCCGGAGTACAGCGATTTCGATTATTAATCCATATTAGTTCTCGGCAATAACAGATATCAAAAAGGCGTATCCAATGGATACGCCTTTTTATTTGTCTGCTGAATGTATCGCAATTACTTTTCTTCGCTTAGGGCCGCGTAGCGATGCAGTAATTCAGTCAGCACACTGATCCAACCAAACGCATTTTCAGGTGCGTTAGCTAAAATCTTTTCAACCTCTGCACAATGTTGTTCCAGCGTTACTGCTTCTTCTAGTTGGAATGAAATAGCGTAAAAGTGCCATAGGATCAGGCGTGTCATACGCTCTGTATTTTGCTTTGCATTTTCTGATTCTGAAAAAGCTTCCTTCACTTCACCTAGTGCGACTGCCGTCATACGTAACATGGCATCAAACTGCGCTGACTTTAGACGTTCTTCACTGTCCACTTCTTCTTGTTCGAAAGTAAAGATTTCTTGCATCACATCTTCAGGCACCATACGGCCGATCACACGTAAGCTAAATTCCTCAAGTTCATGGCGAGGCATTGTTAATAGGCAGTTTAAAGTATAATCGCGTTGCATAGACATCTCTGAGCGCCTGTTGGCTTGATTAAAGTAAAGGGGCACTATTTTGGATGATTTAAGAGAAAATTGCGACTAAAAGCGCAAATGGGAGTGATGTTATAGCGTTTTTGATGAAAGCTAGCTGATGGTACACAGCGAAAATCACTGCGACATGACAGGAAAAATCATACAATACAGAACTGACATACGGATGACATGATCATTGAGTAATCAGATTATGTTTACCACAACTATATTGATTTCTATATAAGGCAATAATTTAGCAGCGAGTTTTATTTCTATTTCATTGATTGTAAAGTGCTTTTCAATCATTGATGCTGCTAAGTTGGATAAATTAATGACGTCAAATAATCAACAGCCTGATAAAAAGCAGGATACTAAGGCGCAACCATCTTCGACGCGTCACTTCATTAAACGTAGTTTGCTTACCGTCGCCATTGTCGGCGGTGTGGGTATGGCTTATTTAGGTAATAATTTAAATAAAACCATCAGCGAAAAGTTTGCAGGACAATTGTGGCAATTACCTTCAGTTGTTTATGCGCGTGAACTGGCGTTACAACCGGGCTCTCCAATTAGCTATAACGCATTGGTAAATGAGCTAAAAGTATTGGGTTATCACAAAGCGGCACATCCTGATCAAAGTGGTGAATATAAGGCGAATGGCTGGAGCGTAGAGTTTGTACGTCGCCCATTTAACTTTAAAGAAGGCGCTGAAGGTGCCCGTCATGTTTCTGTTTCTTTCAATAGTGAAGGGATCAGTAAGATGATGGATTTAGATACCAATAAAGAGCTGGGCTTCCTTCACATTGATCCGAAGATGTTAGGGATGCTAGAAGGCAATACCGATCAGCAGCGTATCTATTTACCGCAAGATAAAATGCCGAAACTACTGGTAGATGGCTTGGTTGATACGGAAGACCGTCATTTCTATGAACATGATGGTATTTCATTAATCGGTATTGGTCGTGCATTTTTAGCAAACTTAAAAGCGGGTCATACTGTTCAAGGTGGTAGTACCTTAACGCAGCAGTTGGCGAAGAACATGTTCTTATCCAGCGAACGCAGCTTATGGCGTAAGTTTAAAGAAGCGTACATGGCGATCATTATCGACTACAAATACGGAAAGGAAGAAGTGCTTGATGCCTATATGAACCAAGTGTATCTAGCACAATACAATGGTCGTGGTATTCATGGCTTTGCACTCGCTTCACGTTATTATTTTGATCGCCCATTATCTGAATTACGTCCAGATCAAATGGCATTAATGATTGGTATGGTGAAAGGGCCATCTTATTACAACCCTTGGCGCCATCCTGAGCGTGCGAAAGATCGTCGCAATGTGGTGCTTAAGATCATGTTTGATAACAAGCTGATCTCAGAAAAAGAGTACCGTTCATCGATTAAGTTGCCTCTTGATATTCAAGCGAAGGGACAATTAGCGAAACGCCAGCCTGCTTACTTTGATCAGATCAAACGTGAGTTGGAAGAAAAGGTCGGTGATGCATTTGAAGAGGGGAAAGGCTTCCGTCTGTTTACCTCTTTGGATCCTCAATCGCAGAAATTAGCAGAAGATGCTGTGAAGAAGATGATCCCGTTAGTTGAGAAACGTTCGGGTAAAGACTTACAAACAGCCATGGTGATAGCTGATCGTACAACGGGTGAAATTCGTGCCATGATTGGTGGTAGTAACCCTGACTTCCCAGGTTATAACCGTGCAATTAATGCGCAACGTCAAATCGGCTCGGTAGTGAAACCTTCTATTTACTTATCGGCATTGGAAGAGCCTGAGCAATATACCTTGGCAACTTCGCTAAAAGATCAGCCATTGTCGATTAAGATGAAAGATGGAGCAACATGGAGTCCACGTAACTACGATCGTAAATACCGTGGTGAAGTGCCTCTATTCATGGCATTAGCGAAATCATATAACGTACCGACAGTTAATCTTGGTATGGCACTTGGTGTGGATAAGGTTTCTACGACGCTGACGAAGTTGGGTATTCCTTATCAAGAGATCCCACAAGTACCATCACTGTTCTTAGGTTCAATTGCACTATCCCCATTAGAGGTAACGCAAATGTACCAAGCAATTGGTAATAATGGTTATCTTGCTCCGTTAACAGCGCTGAATGCGGTTGTTGATGAAAATGGTAAAGTGCTTTATCAAAACTGGCCAAAATCTTCACCTGTGGTTCCTAGTCAAGCGGCGTGGTTAACGATGTTTGCAATGCAAGATACGGTGAAATTTGGTACTGCTCATTCATTGAATAAGTTGTTCCCTGATAGTCACCTAGCAGGTAAAACAGGAACAACTAACGATGGTAAAGATAGCTGGTATGTAGGTATTGATGGACGAGAAGTGGTAACGGTTTGGATGGGGCGTGACGATAACAAGTCTGCCCATTTAACAGGTGCAACAGGTGCACTTCGCTTGTATACCGATTATATTCAACGTCGTAAACCTGAGCCGCTAGTGTTGCGTCAACCCGCTAATCTTGAAGCGGTGAAATACACCGTAGCGGCAAACGGCACATACACTGAGAATTGTTCTGGTACAACTCGTATGCCGATTTGGGATCCAAGTGGTGACTTGAAGCAAAACTGTCAGGTTCAGCAGGTTAAACAACAGGCACAACAAGTGCAGAAGAAAGTAGAAGGTTTCTTTAATAAGTTGTTTAACTGGTAATTAAGCATATTCGCGTTAATAACGAGTCAATGCTCAAAAGAAAGGCTAAGTGTTCGCACTTAGCCTTTTTACTTGTGGTGGATTTTGCATTTAAATAAAAAGGGAGCTGATACCAGCTCCCTTTTTATAACGTTGTCAAACTTTAGTTTGTCATACCCCATTTTAGCTCATCATCAAGCTCTTCAATGGCTTCGTCTAAATAGTTTTCCACTTGCTCTTCAACAAGACCATCCGGTTCTTCAAAGAAGGCAATATGGAAAATAGCATCACCTTCATTTACAAGTGGTAATGTCTGTTGACCAATCACGATCCCGCCTTGCGGGGCAATAACAGACACTTCGCTGCTGCCTGCTGGATCGCTAATAGTGGCGATGACCTGGTCTTTCGACACCTTCTCACCCAAGGCCACATGGGATCGAAGCAAGCCATCATAGTCGGCACGGATCCAACGGGTTGCTTTTGGCACCATTGGCTCGATAACTTTTTTACTACGACTGGTACGTAGCATATTCAAGTGGCGCATGACTTTAAGTACGCCCTGAACACCAGATCCTACTGCATGTGGGTCAAGACGTAACGCTTCACCTGCTTCAAATGTGATCACGGGTATGTTAAATGCTTCAGCAGCTGCTCGTAATGAGCCATCGCGCAAACTTGCATCGACCACAACAGGTGATCCAAATGCCATTGCCATCTCTTTTGCTAATGGATTATCAAGGTTAGCGCGGATCTGTGGTAAGTTAGTGCGGTAAATAGCTGCAGTATGTAAATCAACAACATGAGTTGCACGACGTACCACTTGGTTAAAGTATTGGTAAGCCATACGACCAGCAATTGAGCCTCGCTCTGAACCTGGGAAACAACGGTTTAAGTCACGACGATCGGGTAGGTAACGTGATTTATGAATAAAGCCAAAAACATTAACCACAGGTACCGCAATAATAGTACCGTGCAGTTTGTTTAAATCGATTTTATCGATCACTTGGCGAACCACTTCGATACCGTTTAATTCATCACCATGAATAGCAGCGTTAATTAATAGCACTGGACCTGGGTGCTTACCGTGAAGCACATCAACAGAAACTGAAAGTGGTGAATGCGTATAAAGACGCGCGATTTCTAATTCACAATTAACATGTTTACCAGCCTCGATAGTAAGGCCTGCAAATTCAAACGGAGGCGTTTTCTTAGCCATAGATATTTCCTGTATTCGGTAGTCTATATAAAGGTAGAAAAGGTGTTGGATGCCGATAACACAAGCAGGTCAATCATGGCGCATACAATGGCAAAAAGAATAAGCGTAAATCGAATTTATAAATAGATAATTTGATCACACTTTTACAGCATCTAACAAACAATATGTTTCCAAATGTATTCTTGATTGTTATCAGAAAGCATTTTAACGGTAACAATAGGATTAAACGCTTTTATGGAAAATAAAAAAGCACTGCCATTTGACTGACAGTGCTTCTTTACAGGGGGAGTGGTTAAAGTGCTATTTTTTTACAATAGCAATTTGGTTTTTGTCGGTTTCCAGTGCTTGTTTCATAAGCTTGTTATATTGCGCGACTTGCAACTCAAATTCTTTCTTCTCTTTATGAGGAACAGAAGCCGCCAGTGGAATTTTCGCCGTCATCGGATTTACCGCTTTACCACGGATCAAGAACTCGTAATGGATGTGTGGTCCTGTTACACGTCCTGTTCGACCTGATAATGCAATTTCTTGACCACGTTTAACGTGTTGTCCTTGCTTGACTAAGATACGGCTATTGTGAAGATAACGGGTACTGTAGTTAGCACTGTGTTTGATCACAACATATCGCCCTGCATATGGGTGGTTTGTTACCAGCGTGACGACACCATCACCAGTTGCTAGTACTGGTGTGCCTGATGGCGACGCAAAATCGACACCGTTATGTGGTTGGCGACGACCTGTTACTGGGTGTACGCGATTCGGGTTAAATGGCGAGCTAATACGAAAATGATCTGCTGCCGGGAATGGGTAACGAAGGAATGCGCGTTGTAAGCTTTCCCCATTTTGGTCATAGAAGTTGCCATCAGAGTGTAGGTAAGCAGAAATCACATTCTTGCCTGTATAAATACGGATCGCTTGTAACTCACTGTCACCAGTAGCGTGATTTTGAATATATTTACGGTTAGTGACTACTTCAAAAAAATCACCCGCTTTAAGATCTCGATTGAAATTGAGCTTATCTTTAAGCAACGACATGATTTCTTGAACTTCACTGTGGCTTAATCCTGCTTTGCGAGCCGACGTGCTAAAGCTGCCATGAATGCTACCCGTTGCGACAGATTCATGCCAAACACCAGGTAAAGTGATTTCTTTGACATCGAAGCTACCGTCTTTAGATCTAATATAATCAATACGTTGTGCCAAGCTGAATTCGAGTTCTAGCTTATTGAGTTGATGATCACTTTCATTTATCCAAAAACGTAAGATGTTACCCGGCTGTAGTTTATCGATTTGAAGAGTGTTTAAATCGGCTTCCATGATTGCTTGGATGTCTGAATATGGGATCGATAGACGAGCGAAAATCTCACTTAATGTGTCGCCTTTTTGGATCTTGTATTCATAGCTAGGCGGTAAATCCACCGTCTTTTTCATTGCTTTTGGTGATAGTGCTTTGAGTACAACTTCAGGTGTGGTTGAAATGGGTAGCTGTACTTCAGTTGGCTTGTGTGTTGTCGTTGATGTATTGATAGATAGCGCAGCAGCGACAGTAATAAGAGAAATCCCTGCCAGAGTAATATATCGAGAATTGATCAATTTGCTTAAAATTGTCGTATTAAACGTAGACATAAACCTTTAATGCTCGTCTGTATTTTTAATGAGTGCTTAAATACACTAACTTTTTTGTGAGCTTGTATGAAAACATAGCTTTTCTGAACCGTAAATGAATTAAAACTGCATAGACTAATTGTTCAGTGTATTTTTCAATAAAGAGATAAAATATTGAAAATATGAATTATTTTACAATGTTTTCTATTTTTATTGTCTAATTTGTAAAGGTTGCAGGAATAAATAACTATTTATTAGTTTTATATATTGTTGCTAATTATATCTATCAAAATGTTACAAAACCTATCATCTAAGTTAGCTCAAGTATTAAAATTAAGTACATACTTGAGCTGTATTGTTATTTATTCTTGTGTTCTACACGGCAACGAGTATTTGTTCTATTAGTCCGGGTCTCTTCCCATCGTCCCCGTTCTAAATGACCTTCCTTGTGACCATTTGTTAATAAATAATTGTTGTTATTGATTGTTGCTAGCATGTGACTTTGCTGCTGTTGTATCCGATCTAGCTTATGAGTATGGTCTAAATATTCAATGGTATTTTTCGCCATCTTTTCCATTGAATGTGGTGATGTTTGTGTTGTTGCGAATGCCGATAGTGAATGCAGTGCTAACGATAGAATTAGACCTGTGATTACACGTTTCATTGTCTTCCTCTCAGAATTAAGACGCAGACAGTAAACGTTATTCTGACTGAATAAAGAGTGATTCCACTATTCATATTTCATTCATAATAAAAATAAAATTTGAATAGAATTTTTAAATAGTGTGTCGAACTTAGCCATGATATTTTTATTCACTCATTTAGATATTGTTTTTTCATATAGGTGTATTGAGTTATGAGCGGTGATCATCAAGAGCAAGCATTTATGATGCGAGCACTATTATTATCTCATCAGGCATTACCAGCTTGTCGTCCAAATCCACCTGTAGGGTGTGTGCTAGTGAAAGATGGACAGATAGTTAGTGAAGGCTTTACTCAACGACCAGGACATCATCACGCAGAAGCAATGGCATTGGCGAATTATGGTGAAAGCTTAGATGACGTTACAGCGTATGTAACGCTAGAGCCGTGCTCTTTTGTTGGGCGAACACCTTCTTGTGCGCACACATTGGTTGAACGAGGCATCAAGAAAGTTGTAGTTGCGACTTTAGATCCTGATACGCGTAATAGTGGAAAAGGTATTGCGGTGCTAGAGCAAGCAGGTGTTGAAGTAGAAGTAGGGTTGTGTGAAAACGAAGTACTGGACTTTATAGAGCCGTATTTAATCCGAAATTAATGTAACTTAATAAAAAAGCCCAATTAATAAGCCATAAAGACGTATTAATTGGGCTTTTTATTTCCACCTCTTATCGAAGAGATAGAAAGCAAAACTTAATAACTATTATTTAGTAGAAGTTTTGTGATGTTCACGAGATGATTCTTTATGATCATGCTCTTTAGTTTTATGGTGACGATGCTCATCATGTTCATGGCGATTATGGTGAGTCTGTTCTGGGTGTTTATGACCTACTGGATCACCGCCATGTTGTGTATGTGGATGACTTTTCTCATGTTCACGGAATTCGTGGTGGTCACGATTATGTTTATGCTCTGCGCCATCATCGTAACGACGTTCCATTTTTTCATGTTCAAATTCAGCACCGTGTTGGTGACCTTTTTGTGAACCTTTGTGCTCTTGGCTATTGAAATGTGGCATATCTAAATCCTTTGATAAACAGCGTTAAAAAATAAGTTGGTGTCTGTCTATGCGATTTAATTTACGCTTATTTTTATTATCAACAATAGACATTTTTAATGATCAAACTTTTTATTTTTGGTAATTGCTGATATGAAAAAATAGGTATATTAATTAAAGATTTCCTTTAGATTAATATTCCATTTTTGATATTTAACTAACCATTTTAATAAAGTAATCAATATTTACATAATTTATAAAATTAAAGATGGAATAGACGAGTTTTTTTATCTATGGTGAATTAAAGTTTATTTAGAGCTTAGTTTATGTTTTTTAATACTTATAAATCATCATCACAATCAGTGTTATCTAGTGAAGATAAAGTTAATTTAATCAATGATATACACGATTTAATTAGTCAGCGTTTTGCTGGTAAAGGGATTAAATTAATTAAAGACTTGTCTGATGAAGGGCATTTAAAGCTGCGTTTTGAAGTAAATGGAGAAGAGTTACTTCACGTGAATGTATGTAAACAATAATTAAAAATGTAAAATTTCAAGTGGTAATTTTTTGAGAGAAAAGAAAAAGCCGAGCTATTTAGCTCGGCTTTTTATTATTGAAGGCGATATTACGCTAGCAATTCTTTTGCTGTGTTTACAACGTTTTCAGTTGTAAAACCAAACATTTTGAATAGCTCTTCAGCTGGTGCTGATTCACCAAATGTTGTCATACCGATGATACGACCATCAAAACCAACATACTTGTACCAGTAATCTGCAATACCTGCTTCAACAGCAACACGTGCAGTTACGTCTGAAGGTAGTACGCTTTCACGGTAAGCAGCATCTTGCTTATCGAATAGGTCTGTTGCTGGCATTGATACTAGACGAACCTTACGGCCTTCAGCTGTTAGCTGTGCGTAAGCTTCTGCTGCAATACCTACTTCAGAGCCTGTTGCAATAAGAATTAGCTCTGGCTTGCCTTCACAATCTTTAAGAACGTAACCACCTTTCGCGATGTTAGCTACTTGTGCTGCATCACGATCTTGTTGTGTTAGGTTCTGACGAGAGAAGATTAGCGATGTTGGACCATCTTTACGCTCGATAGCGTATTTCCAAGCTACTGCTGATTCAACTTGGTCACATGGACGCCATGTGCTCATGTTTGGTGTTAGGCGTAGAGAAGCAATTTGCTCTACAGGTTGGTGCGTAGGACCATCTTCACCAAGACCGATTGAGTCGTGAGTGTAAACTTGGATGTTCTGCACTTTCATTAGTGCAGCCATACGCATTGCGTTACGTGCGTATTCCATAAACATTAGGAATGTTGCGCCGTAAGGTACGAAACCACCGTGTAGTGCGATACCGTTGATGATTGCAGTCATACCAAATTCACGTACACCGTAGTGAATGTAGTTGCCTGATGCATCAGTAGGTGTGATTGACTTAGAGCCAGACCACATTGTTAGGTTAGAAGGAGCAAGGTCAGCAGAACCACCCATGAATTCAGGTAGTAGCTTACCAAACGCTTCTAGTGCATTTTGAGATGCTTTACGAGAAGCGATGTTTGCTGGGTTAGCTTGAAGATCTGCAATGATTTCAGATGTTACTTGATCCCAGTTCGCTGGTAGTTCGCCGTTCATACGACGCTTGAATTCAGCGGCTAGTTCTGGGTGAGCTGCTGCGTATGCTGCAAATTTCTCATCCCATGCTGCTTCTTTCACTTTACCTGCTTCTTTTGCGTCCCATTCAGCGTAAATTTCTGCTGGGATTTCAAATGCACCGTAAGTCCAACCTAGGAATTCACGTGCTGCTTTAATTTCATCAGCGCCTAGTGGAGCACCGTGACAGTCGTGAGAACCTGACTTATTAGGAGAACCAAAACCGATGATTGTTTTACAACAAATTAGCGTAGGCTTGTTTGTTTCAGCTTTAGCTGCTTCGATTGCTGCGTTGATTGCTGCTGCATCGTGACCATCAACAGCAGGAATTACGTGCCAGCCGTAAGACTCAAAACGCTCAGGTGTGTTATCTGTGAACCAACCTTCAACGTGACCATCGATAGAAATACCGTTGTCATCCCAGAAAGCGATCAGTTTGCCAAGACCTAAAGTACCTGCAAGTGAACATGCTTCGTGAGAGATACCTTCCATTAGACAGCCGTCGCCTAGGAAAGCGTAAGTGTGGTGGTTAACAACGTCATGACCTTCACGGTTAAATTGTGCAGCCATTGCTTTTTCTGCAATCGCCATACCTACCGCGTTAGTGATACCTTGACCTAGAGGACCTGTTGTCGTTTCAACACCTGGTGCGTAACCGTATTCCGGGTGACCTGGTGTTTTAGAGTGAAGTTGACGGAAGTTCTTCAGATCATCGATAGATAGATCGTAACCTGTTAGGTGAAGTAGCGAATAGATAAGCATTGAACCGTGGCCGTTTGATAGTACAAAACGGTCGCGATCAGCCCACTGTGGGTTTTGTGGGTTGTGGTTCATGTGACCACGCCAAAGTACTTCAGCGATATCAGCCATACCCATAGGTGCGCCAGGGTGACCAGAATTTGCTTGTTGTACACCATCCATGCTTAGCGCACGAATAGCATTCGCTAACATTTTATGTTCCATAGTGTTTCCACCAAAATATTTGAATTTTAAACTTAAGAAAGCGGCGTTATCTGCCGCTTTCTGAAATAGTTATTTCTGTAATTACAGACGCTCAGCGATCATTGCTTCTAGTTTGCCTTGATCAATAGCGAAATTACGAATACCTTCAGCTAGTTTTTCAACAGCCATTGCGTCTTGGTTATGCTCCCATAGGAACTCAGCATGTGTCATCGCAGCTGGACGCGCTTTAAGCTCAGTTGCCTCTTTTAGTTTTTGAACAACGTCGCCTTGTGCTTCTTCTAGCTCTTGAAGTAGTTGTGGGCTGATGGTTAAGCGGTCACAACCTGCTAATTCAAGAATTTCACCAGTGTTACGGAAACTTGCGCCCATAACCACGGTATTGTAACCGTGTTCTTTGTAGTAGTTATAGATATTCGTTACAGAAATCACACCTGGATCTTCTTGTGGTGCAAAATCACGGCCTTCTTTCGCCTTGTACCAGTCCATAATACGACCAACGAATGGAGAAATTAGGTAAACACCTGCTTCTGCACATGCACGTGCTTGAGCAAATGAGAATAGAAGCGTTAGGTTACAGTTGATGCCTTCTTTCTCTAGGATCTCTGCAGCACGGATACCTTCCCAAGTAGAAGCTAGTTTGATCAGGATACGATCGTTGCTGATACCTGCATCGTTGTACATTTTGATTAGCTGACGAGCTTTTGCCACGCTACCTTCAGTGTCGTAAGAAAGACGTGCGTCTACTTCTGTAGAAATACGACCAGGTACTACGTTTAGGATTTCTTTACCGATGTTTACAGCAAGCATGTCACAAGTGTCTTGAACTTGTTGTGCTTTGTCACTGCTTTGTGCTTTTGCGTAAGCAATTGAAGCTTCGATTAAAGGTGCGTATTCAGCGATTTGTGCTGCTTTTAAGATCAATGAAGGGTTCGTTGTCGCATCTTCTGGTTGGTATTTTGTGATGTCTTTAATATCACCAGTATCTGCAACAACAGTTGTTAATGCGCGTAGCTGTTCTAATTTTGTGCTCATATCTATTGACCTTATTTATAGGGCTTATGCCATGCCAGCCACTATTTATAACGTGAAATGCTGTCATGCTCAAAAGAATTATTACTTATTCTTAACGTCTTTATACAGAACCTTTTACACTCTGTATGAGCGGATGGTTTGTCTAAGAGCATTTGATAAATCGATAATTGTCTTTTTAAGCTTTCTTGTCAATTCAAAATGCGAATAAATCACGTTTAGATCTCATAAAAAGTGTGATCTTGGTAGTTTATAAGTAATTATTAGCAATTGGATGGAGTGAATAAAATTACCATTGTTGAACATATGATCTTTTGATTGAGCATATGTTCAGTGGTGGTGCCGAATTTGATTACAATGAAAGCAAATTGTTGGATGATATGTGGTCAAGATAGGGGGGATGGATACAATAAAAAGCCATCAGCTTTCGCTAATGGCTTTTTTAGAGAGGACTATGCTAGGGGATTAGAACTTGTAGTTAACACCCACGTAGTACATAGTTGTCTCTGAATCTACATTTAGATCTTTATCGTTATCAGCGTTCTTTAGATCAGTAGATAGGTAGTCGATACCTGCGCGTAGGTCTACGTGTTCAGCAACTGCGAAGTTAACACCTGCGCCAGCTGTCCAGCCCCAACCATCAACATCTACGTCTACTTGGTCAATGCCTTTCCAGTCACCGTCTGCCGCTACGTAAGCAACACCTGCTTTAGCAAATAGAGAGAACTGATCGTTAAGTGGCAGCATTACGCGAGGAGTCAGAGTCGCGTAACCTTTCTTAATATTATCTTTTTCACCAGTTTGCCCTAGTGTTGCTTCAAGACCAAGGTTTTCAGTGAAGTTGTAACCACCGTATAGGCCGTATGCAACAACATTTTCGTCGTAGTTATAATCCCAATTGTCTGCTTTAAGATCCGTTGTTGCATTACCTAAGCTAGCACCGATGTATGCGCCTGGTTGATCTGCTAGTGCTGAACCAGATGCTGCTGCAAGAACTAGTGCTAATGGTAATAGAATCTTTTTCATCATATTTTCCTTTATTATTTATGTTTTTACCGAAGAGCTAAAACTCTAACTCTTGGGTATCACTGACTGCGATGAGGAGAATATGATGTATTCAGGTGGTGAATGTCAGTGTTTTGTAAGGTGTTTTATTAATCAGTCTGATATGACGTTAAGCTGACATTGTTCGGACTTTGCTTTTACATTTCTATCTAAAATTGCATTTAATTTGAATAAGCTGACTATTTTTATGGTTTTAATAGCGGTATTTATATCTTTTCTTGAATATTTATGAAAATGATAAAGATGTTCATTTAATTACTATGAAATCAATCGCAATTTAACATTACTCTCGTGCTACATACCTGAAGGTTATTTTTTATTCGGTATCGTATCTGCTACTCAAAAGGAAGTTGTGCATTTGATTAGTTGTTATGAGGGATAAAAATGGGATTGATGAAGAGATATGCTAGCTATTTTGCAGCGATAATGGTGTTTGCTACATCAACACTTGTTGTTGCTAAACCTAAATATATAGATCCTATTCCTCTAGAACAGTTGATCACTACTTCTGTATCTGCGGTAAAAAATCAACCCCATGCGCTGCCTGTAATTACATGGGGGGCTGATATTAATACGATTTATGCTAATGGCAGCCAAGCGATAACCTCTGCTGATTCTCTTTTTGCTAGTTATGGTTTGAAATATACGTTAAAGCGTAATGACACATTCTCAGATCAGCTTTCTCATTACTTATCAGGTCAAACCCCTTATTTACGTGGCACCTTAGGTATGATTAATGCCGCGTCGGATCTACTTGCCAATAAACCAGCCGTACAGCCTGTTATTATTCATCAGTTATCATGGTCATCGGGTGGTGATGCGTTAGTGGTGAAGCCAAGTATTCGAACGGTTGCTGATCTAAAAGGGAAAACCATCGCCTTGCAAGCTTATGGGCCGCATGTTGATTATATGGGCGCGGTATTAAAAGATGCAGGGCTTACACCTTCAGATGTCACTATTAAATGGTTACCTGATCTGACAGGTACGGATAACAGTCCATTTAGTGCTTTATATGAAGATGATGTTGATGCGGTATTTGTTATTTTACCTGATGCATTAGCGTTAACATCTGGCGGCACAGTAGGAACAGGCGCTGAAGATTCGGTGCAAGGCGCTAAAATATTGATGTCAACAAAGACGGCGAACAGAGTTATTGCAGATGTGTATGCTGTTCGTGCTGATTATTTTAAAAGTCATCGCACTGAAGTGATGAATTTTGTAAAAGCGTTAAATACAGCAACAGCGGAAGTGAAGACACTATTTAGTAATACTACTAACACTAGTGCGCAGTTAACACCGTTACTGACATATTCAGCAGATTTATTATTAGATTCTCCAGACGCTCATGAGGATGTGAAAGGTCTTTACGCAGATGCTGAGCATTTAGGCATTAATGCAAACAAACAACTTTTTACCGATAAAGCCTACCCACGAAATATCACTAAAGTAAGCCAAGAAATACAAAGCACACTAAAAACGCTTGGACTTACATCAGCTACGCAACTGCCATTATTAGCCAATTGGGATTTTTCTCAATTAGGGGCTGATGTGGCATTCAGTAACAAATCACGCTTTAACAGCGAACGTGTTGCTTCCGTCGTTGCTAAAAAACAGCAACAAAATTCATTAGAAGATGGCGAGCTATTTTCTTTTGAAGTTGCTTTTCAACCGAACCAAAACAAATTTGATCCGCAACTGTATAAGTCAGAGTTCTTACGAGTGATTGAGCTTGCTTCAACTTATGGTGGCGCAGTGATCACTGTGGAAGGACATAGTGATCCGCTTAAATACCTACGTTCAAAGAAAAAAGGCGAAACTGGAGTGGTGCTCAACCGCATTAAGCAATCGAATCGCAATATCAGCCTGTCACGAGCACAAAGTGTAAAAGAAAGTGTTCTGGTATTTGCGACAGATCAAGGTGTAGCGCTTGATTCAAGTCAGTTTGCTCTTGTTGGACACGGTTTTGGAAATCCTAAAACAGGCATGTGCGGTGGCGATCCTTGTGCGCCTGCAACTGAAGCTGAATGGCGTTCAAATATGCGTGTTGTGTTTCGAATTATTCAGCTTGAAGCTGAATCTGATGTATTCCAACCATTATAGGGGCTGGTCATGAATAAATTTACTTTATTTATATGCGTCGGATTAGCGGTGTTCTTTATTAATAAGAGCATGAAAGATAAGCCGACATCACAACAGTTAGTGTCAGCACCGAGTTTGCCGGATGTCTCAACTGGCTATGGTTTTGATGCATTAAAAAATAATTGGCCGACGCTGAATAATACTCAAACTTCATCGAGTGATAACTGGTTAGCGGCGAACTATTTATTGATCTTTGATGGTAGTGGTTCGATGGACAATACCAATTGTGGTAATGGCCAGAGAAAAATTGTTGCTGCTAAAGAAGCGATGCAAACCTTTATTAATGATATTCCACAAGATGCGAATGTTGGTTTATATGTCTTTGATAATGCCGACTCATCGCTACGAGTGCCATTAGGTATCAATAATCGTGCGACATTAAAACAAGCTATTTATGACGTGAAAGCGGGCGGTACGACACCGCTAAAAAGCTCATTAACGTCGGGGTACACGGCATTAGAAAAGCAAGCAGAAAAGCAATTAGGTTATGGTGAATATAATGTCGTCATCGTTACTGACGGTGATGCGAGTGTAGGTGAAGAGCCGGAAGTGGCAATTAGCCGTATTTATCAAAACTCACCTGTGACCATTCATACCATTGGCTTTTGTATCGGTAATCGACATGCACTGAACGCGGAAGGGATCACTTATTACCAATCTGCCAATAATCCTGAGAAGTTATTAGCAGGTTTGCAGAGTGTGCTTGCTGAATCTGCGCAATTTGATGTCTCTAGCTTTAATTAAGTCATAAAGAGGAAAGGATGCAAAAGCACAGCAAAATTGCTCTCTTTATCTTAGTAGCTGGTGTATTGGCATTGATTGGCTACAAAGTGATGCAACCGCATATTGATGAACATTTATATGCCGATACCTCTGATGCCCGAGGAACAAAAGGGGATATTACGATAGGGGTTGATAACTGGGTTGGCTATTATCCACTTTGTTCTAAAGAGATGCGTCGCTTAATGCGTCGTGAAGGCTACCGTTTGTCATGTATTGATGATGGTGCGGACTATTCAAAGCGCATGAAAGGGTTAGAAACAGGTGAGCTTGATTTAGCGGTTGCTACTGTCGATGCTTATATCACAGCTGGGCATGATTTTCGTTATCCTGCCAGCATTGTAGCTGTGATCGATGAATCAAAAGGTGGCGATGCCATTGTTGCTAACAGTGATGCAGTTAAATCAATAAATGACTTAAAAAAAGCGAAAGATTTATCGTTAGGTTATACCCAAGACTCACCTAGTGAGTTTTTGCTTCGTGCTATTTCTTCGCATTTTGACTTAGATGTTTTTAAAGCAAGTCATATTGATCGTATCCCCACATCAGGCTCAAGTAACGCGTTAGAGCAACTACTAAATGGAAAATTAGATGTTGCGGTGTTGTGGGAGCCGGATGTATCAACCGCACTTGCTAAAGGCAATTTCACGACAGTTATCAGCACAGAAGACACCAAAAATTTAATTGTAGATGTATTACTTGCTAATAAAACCTTCATTAAAAATAAACCCGAACAGTTAGATTCGCTTTTAGCAACCTATTTTAAAGTGATGAAATATTATCGTGATCATCCATCTGAATTGGTTAACGAGCTAGAGAGTGTTACGGATTTACCACAGCAACAAGTGAAGCAATTACTTAATGGTGTGGAATGGGTTGGGCTAAAAGGTAATACACAGGTATGGTTTAGTCAGCAGCAATTGTTGATAGACACGATTGAAAGCACGATTGGTGTGATTAACGATACTTCTGGCAAAGCGGAGCAATGGTTACCTAATAACGATCCTTATCGATTGATTAACTCACTACCAATACAAACAGCAGCAAAGACACTGAATAACTTAGGTCTACAAGAAAACCCGCAATTATCAACATCGTTATCGTTTAAGGCATTAACGGATCTTCAGTGGTCTCACATGTCTGAAATTGGCACCTTAAAAACACGGCCTGTCATTTTCTCAAGTGGTAGTGATCAACTGACTGCAAACGGAAAACAACAACTTAAACAAACGGCTGAAAGCTTAACCCATTACCCTAAATTTAGAATTTTAGTTGAAGGTCATACAGGTTTACGTGGTGATAAAACGTTAAACGAAAAGCTATCTGCTGAACGAGCTAAGGCTGTGAAACATTATTTAGTCAATGAGTTGGGTTTTGAAGCGAGTCGTATTCATGCGGTAGGCAAAGGTAGTAAGGAGCCACTTGAGCGATTAAGCGGAGAAAGTCAGCGTCGTTATGCCAATAGGTTAATGCGAGTGGAAATCGCACTTTTAAGTGAGACCTATTAAAAGGAGTTATTTTGGATCTTCTTTCACCTCAAGCGATAAGAAAACAGGTTATTTCTAAAAGCATTCAAGCACCGAGTGTACTGTATAGCGGTGTGATTACTGTTGTCGGCACTGTGTATAGCGTGTTGTTTGATGGCAGTGTTTTAAGTTGGGGAGTAAGCCTTGCTGCTGGCACCGCATGTCTTGCGAAAATATTTTGGGGATACCAAGTTAAGTATCAACGTCATGCGTTAGAGATTGTGGATCATTATCACCACTCTTTATTAGTAAAACGTGAACAAGCATTGGCTGATTTACAACAAGCATTAAATGAGATTAAGCAAGCCGATGCGTTAAAACAGCTTGAGCAGTTAAGCCGAAAGTTTGCCGCCTTTCAGGATGTGCTTGATAGCAAATTAAATAAAGATGAGTTGGCGTATTCACGTTATTTAACGATGGCTGAAGCGGTCTTTGTTGGTGCTCTCGATAATCTTCGATCCGTAGTGGTCAGTGCTAAAGCGTTATCTGGTATTGATTATGGGCACATTAATCAACAGATACAGAGCTTAAAAGCCGAGCGAGTAACGTTAGCAGAATCATCTGCTCTTATTGAACAACAAATGGATGCGCTGCAAAAGCGCGTCGAAATCTACCAACAATCTCAGCAACATATTTCCACCGTGTTGACGGAAAACGAGCAAGCGATGACTGAGCTTGATCGTGTAACGACGCAACTATCATTAATTTCTTCGCAGCAGGGCATGGAGCTTGAAACTGCGATGGAAGAGTTACGTCTACTTGCTCAACGTGCACAAAAATACAGTACTCGTTAAGGATAGAAAAATGGCACAACAAGACACGACATTAATATTAGCGACACCTGATACTGTAAAAAAGACCTTAGATATTCCAGTTTCTAGTTCAGAATCAAGCGACAAAATAAACCGTAAAGTTGAAGATACCTTAACTGCGCTATTAGCGATCGGTGAGCGAGATCTTACTGAACAACGTGATATGGCAAATTTAATATCATCGTTGGGCGAAGATAGTTGTCGTCAGTTAGCGCAATGCAGCCAATTATTGAAAACCCCGTTACATACTTTAGTCGATGATGCGCAAGATGGCGGTGGTACCGCTAAAAGTTTGTTGGATCTACAACAAAAAGTGAATGCAGTTAACCCTAATCGTACCGATTTTACGATGGGAACCATTCGTCGTTTATTGAGTTTTCTTCCTTTTGTCGGTACGCCTATTGCGAAATGGTTTGCTCGGTACCAAACCGCAGAAGGGGTGATCAAAGACATTGTGCAATCACTACGCGGCGGGCAAGCGCAATTACAGCGCGACAATATCACGTTAGAAGATGATCAGATTCGTTATCGTGAACTGACATTTTTATTAGAAGATTATGTTCGTTTTGGTCAACTACTTGATACCAAAGTAAGTGAAACTCTTGAGACGCAAACCTTAGCTGAAAGCCAAGTTAAGTTTTTACAAGAACAAGTACTATTTCCGTTACGTCAGCGTGTCATGGACTTACAGCAAACCTTAGCGGTGAACCAACAAGCGGTGATCACTACCGAGGTGATCATGCAAAATAACCGTGAACTCATTCGTGGTGTTGATCGTGCTATTAACGTTACGGTGTCTGCGCTTGAAACAGCATCGGTGATGTCTATAGCTTTGCAACATCAGAAGAAGCTCTTAAAAGCAACGCAGGCAGTCAATGAAACCACCAATGATCTGATTTTACAAACCAGTGAGCAACTTCGAGATCAAGGGGTGACGATTCAAAAGCAAGCCTCTGAAAGTCAGTTAGATATTACTAAGCTTAAACAAGCGTTTTCTAATATAAATGCCGCATTAAATGATATTAGCCAATACCGTGTGAAAGCGCTGCCGCAAATGGCGCAATCTATTTTGGAAATGGATCAATTAACTGAGCAGATGGAAAATCGCATTAAAGATGCTGAAAAAGGTAAAGAAATCCAAAGTAATCTGTCTCAGTTAATTGAATTATAAAGCTAAAAGGATGAAGCGATGGAAAATCACCAACAAAAGAGCTTACTGCCAGTAAAAGGAGCACATTGGAAAAAGTGGTATGTCCCTTTAGAAGAAGAAAATGCCACAGTACGTGAATGTTTAGCAACTCAAGCGCCTGTTGCTGCTGGTAGTGCTGATATTCCTTTAATTGTTAGGCTAATTGAAAATCCAAAATTTGATATACCGGGAATTAATTTATTCAACGGTGCGGTAAGTCTTGAAGATCATGACGTGATTCATCTTTTATTAGGTCGAGGTATGTTGCCAAAAGACGAAGCGTTCGTGATTGGTTTTACTATGGGATCTTCTAATAGGATGACGACCGCTGAAAAGAAAATGTATACCTTTGCAGCGAAGTACCTGTACCCGGGGCCTTATAAATTTTCTGATGATGATATTGTCGTTTTTAAGAAAGCGGCACATTTAGGCTATGTCTCAGATTGCCAACCGTTAGATAAAGTTAACTATACCGAGCTAATGGATCTGACATTGAAAGAGGCGAGAGAGCGAGTCGGTTTAGAGCCTGAGTTGCTAGCAGCATATTATCAAATTGAAAGTCAGCGCTATCCGCAGTTTGAGGAGTGTTTGCGTATTACACCGCAAGGACGTGAATTGTTAGCATCACAATTAAACGCTGATAAATTAGCAGGATGATGAATAGTTAAGACGAGTGATGTACAAAGTATAATGAAAAACAGTGAGTAAAGGTTGTTTTTTAAACGAACGGTAATTTTTATTAAAAAATAGGGTTTACAGAAAGTTCGGTACTCTGTATTATTCGCAGCACTTACGGAGAGATGGCTGAGTGGTTGAAAGCACCGGTCTTGAAAACCGGCATACGTTAATAGCGTATCTAGGGTTCAAATCCCTATCTCTCCGCCATATTCTAGAGATTCGATGAAATCGGGTTTCATAAAGAATTGGAGCGGTAGTTCAGTTGGTTAGAATACCGGCCTGTCACGCCGGGGGTCGCGGGTTCGAGTCCCGTCCGCTCCGCCACTGATTTAGCCCGATGCGAAAGCATCGGGCTTTTTCATTATATGCCTATCTAAATCATTTATTGATATATTACATCTACAAACTCTGTCGAACTGACTGCTGTCATTAATAAGATCACTTTTGAAATAATACTGTATGAAAAACAGAAATTATTTTGTGTTTTATATAAATACCTCGAAAATTTAGAGAGCTCAAATGAAGCGTGATTCTGGTTTTACATTAATCGAACTGATCGTTGTTATTGTTATATTAGGTATTCTTGCTGTGGTTGCAGCTCCTAAATTCCTAAATATTCAAAAAGATGCAAGGATAGCTTCTTTAAAAGGAGCTAAAGGTGCATTAACGTCGGCTTTTTCAATGTTTTCTGCAAAAGTTGATATGCCTAATAGTAAGATAATTACCAAGCAACTTGGCGGTACGTCAGTACGTTTTTTGAAAATAAACGGTCAAGAAATTCGTATTAATGATATAGATAACTTTCCGTTAATTCTTCTTCCGCTATATGCTGGTGATAGCAAAGATAAACCATTAAAAGATATTCAAGCGCTTGCCGATATTGATCTATCTTATGATGCGAAAAGTAATGAAGGTAAAGCAGATTTCAACTTGGTTGTAACGGGTGATGGTGGCTTTTATATTTTTCCTAAAACAGATCGATTTTGGTCAGATAAAGGAGAAATCAAACAGTGCTCGTTAGAATATATTCCAGCCACAACATTTAATCATCAAATGAGTCACTTTGAATTACACCTCTCTGATTGTTAATTATTAGTTTTCTATAACGTCAAAGAATACCGCTAGCCAAATGGTTAATTGCTTAGGATCTGTCCAGCTAACACGATGCTTTTTATGAGCTGGAATATGGAGATGATCGCCTTTCTCTAATGTTACTATTTCATCATTATCAAAGGTGATCTCTGCTTTACCCTCTAACACAATTACCCACTCATCTTCACTCTGATCGTACCATTTGTCTGCAGGGGTTATGTGCCCCTTTGATACTATGCGTTCAATACGGACAGAGCTTGTATCCAGTAAGTCGATAAACTCTTCATCTTGTATTTCATTGGGGAGTTGACTGAAAATATTCATTGAATTTGCTCATTAAGTAGCGAGATGAAAATAGCATAAAGTTTAGAAATGAGTGTGGGTATATCATTGAGGTGAGTGTTACCAAAACCGAGTACGACCCCATGCCAATTCCGTTTTGTATCTGGTTGTTCGTAATAGTTAAGTGGACGAATGATAATTCCTTGTTTTAATGCGCATTTCGCAAACTGCTTTTCACACACAGGAACTTGCCATTTCACTGTGACATGTAACCCCGCCGCTTGACTGATCACTTGCCAATATTTGGAGCTGTATTTTTCTATACTTTGCAGCATATGCTGGTATTTGGCTTGATAAAGTCGTCGCATCTTTCGAATATGGCGCAGTAAATCTCCAGCTTGAATAAACTCAGTCATGGCTAATTGAAGTTGGATCTGGGTTTCACCACTCGAGGCATCTTTTATTTCAATATAGCGAGAGACGAGGTTTTTTGGCACCACCATATAACCAAGCCTAATACTGTTACACATGATTTTACTAAAGGTACCAATATAGATGATGTTGACCTTTATTCCTGTTTGATAAGCCAACCCTTGTAGTGAGGGGTAAGGTCGGTGAGCGTATTGAAATTCGCTATCATAATCATCTTCAATGATCGTGACGTTATGGAGGCTTGCCCATTCAAGTAATTGTATTCGCTGCGAGATATTAAGTGTTGTGCCTAATGGATATTGGTTACTTGGGGTTATATAGATAGCTTTTGCCTTGGTTTGAGCCAATTGATCCATCTCTATGCCAGTAAAAGGGGTAACAGGTAGAGGCGCAATATTTACATTACAAAGAGAAAGTACTTTGCGCATTTGGGTATAACCCGGATTTTCCACTAATACCGTGTCGTTAGGTTGTGTTGTCGCCATTATTGTCATCATCAAGGCTTGTTGAGCCCCTGATGTAACGATGATCCTCTCTGCGCTTACGTTCACTGAACGGGATGTTTTTAAATAGTGGCTTAATACCTGTCTAAAATTGATATCGCCTTGTAAATCATTGCAGCCAAGAAATGATTTTCTATCAAATTGTTGTTGATATAAGCGTTGCCATTTCTTTGAAGGAAAATGAGCGAGATCAGGAACTCCGGGCGCAAAAGCATTATTGGTATTATTTACCTGCGGCTGTAGTGATGTTGGTGCTAAGGCATGCTGGTTATGTGCTGTTGTGAGGTAATGTTCAGGTAGGCGCGCTGAAATATAGTATCCACTGCTGGCTTTACTTTGAATATAGCCTTCAGCGACTAATTGCTCATAAGCGGCAATGACAGTATTGCGGCTAACTGACAATGCTTGTGATAACTGTCGGGTTGATGGCAGTTTGCTATTGGTTTCCCAGTAGCCTTGGGTGATTTTATCCCTAATAGCAATAAACAGTGCTGTTTGGCGAGAGCTTTGCTGTGCAGACAGCGCCAAATCCCCAATATCTATTTTCAAACTGGATCCATCCATTATTCAAAACTGGCTCTTATCCACAGTACCAAAATTTGATGTTATGTCTATCCGACGCCATTTAAGTTGTGAGCAGAGAAGGACATCATGATGCTATCAAACACCAAAAGAACCGAAATAAAGAAGAGCCAAAAGAAAGCAGTATTTGAAACAGCAAAGCTATATCAAATTATTGATGAGAGCCTGATCGCTCATATTGCTATTAACCAAGATGATCAGCCTTTTGTTATTCCTATGCTGGTATGGCGAGTAGATAACAATATTTACGTGCATGGCGCTAAAAATAGTCGCTTGATGCGAGCGTTAAAACAAGGCCAATCGTGTTGTTTAACTTTTACCTTATTTGATGGCTGGGTATTGGCGCGTTCAGCTTTTCACCATAGTGCACATTACCGTTCGGCAATGGTATTTGGTCAGTTCGAGACCATTGAAAGTAATGCTCAAAAGAATCAATTATTGAATCATTTTATTGAGCAAATTGCGCCAGGAAGAAGTGAATTGGTTCGCCAAGGTGATGAGAAGGAATTAACTGCCACAGAATTATTAGCGATGCCATTGACTGAAGCATCGGTGAAGATAAGCAATAACGGCGTTGGTGATGAAGCAAAAGATAAAGATATTCCAGTATGGGCAGGAGTATTGCCTTATAGAACGGTTGTTGGCCCATTAATAGACGATGTTGAGCATGATAGGAGTATTCCTCAACCAGATTATTCATCTGTCTATGGAGAACGCTGGTATAAAATACTAAGTCCTGAAATATAACAGGACTTAGTACTAGGAGTATTAGCAAGATCGATTACGGTACGAAATTATTCGTGGTGGTGCTTACGTTTACCTTCAGTGGTTAAACGAGCATTGCCATGTGAATGTGCACGACGCTTACCTTTACATGTTTTCATATCGCCTTTAGCCATTTTTAAATCCTTAATAATGAAAGTATTAGAACAAAGAAGATATTTGTATGATAAATATCTCTCGCTATGCTTCAAGGTCCTCAGGCTGGTGGTATAAAACAAGTGGTGTAAATAAAAACGTACAATTTATGATGGATAACTTAGATATAACGACAGGTTGTTTCGTAAATTAAGTAGATAGAAATATATTTTCCAAAATGTGACCATTATTTTGAAATATATAAGAATGAACTATCTTCTATATATATTCGCTAGATTCTTAAGTCGTAAGAAATATAAGAATAAATGAAAGCCTGATAACAAATGCTGGAAGGCGTTATCAGGCTTTATTATTTTTTACTTAAGAATATGGTTCATTATTCTTCCCATTGGACTAATTGATCACTTGGCCAATCATGTCCAATATCTTCGTATTTTTTCTCAAGTACATGGCGTTTGATTTTAAGTGTTGGAGTCAAGATGCCATTTTCAATCGACCATGGTTCTTTGATCATCAGTACACCTTTAATTTTAGCGTGAGATTCAAGCTCATTGTTTATGGTATTAATCACGCGGTGTACTCGTTTTTCATAACGTTTACGATCAAAGTTCGGGAAGTCGTGAGGCAGTGCCAGCAAAATTGGGGCGGGCATGCCCGATCCAACTAAACACATCATCTCAACATTACTCAATTCAAATAGACGCTTTTCAATAGGAACAGGGGAGACAAACTTTCCTTTGGCAGTTTTGAACGTATCTTTTTTACGCCCTTGAATAGTAAGATAGCCTTCTTCATCTAAAAAGCCAATGTCACCAGTATGTAGCCAACCGTCTTGGTCGAAGCATTCTTTAGTCGCTTCCTCGTTGTTGTAGTAACCAGAGAATAGCCCTTTACTGCGAACCAGTATTTCATCATCTGCGGCTATTTTCAGTTCTATTCCTGGCGCGGCATTACCCACCGTGCCGACTTTATCGCTTCGATATGGATAGTTTAATGTGCTGTAAGCAAAGGATTCGGTCATGCCCCATGCTTCGGTAATGTTCAGTCCAATATTTTCGTACCAACGCAATAATGCCGCTGAAACAGGGGCTGAGCCACAGCCTAGTACTCGGGCTTCATTTAGCCCTAAACCATCAGCAAGTTTACGTTTTATCAATCCCGAAATGAGTGGGATTTTGAGTAATAAATTGAGTTTTGCTGGTGGCAGTTTCTCTTGAATTCGTTGTTGGAACAATGTCCAAAGCCTTGGTACAGAAACGAAAACTGTTGGGCGGTGCATTTTCACATCATCAATAAAGGTATCAAGTGATTCAGGAAATGCGACCTGAAGTCCTGACATAATGGAAGAGCCAAAGATATACACTCGTTCAGTAATATGGGCGAGAGGTAAGTAAGAGAATAGACGCTCTGTTTCGCCCAAACCAATGTGTTGAGTAATTTGATGTGATGCCCAAGCAAATGAGCCGTAGGTTAACATCGCACCTTTCGGTAATCCTGACGTGCCTGATGTGTAAACAATCGACATTAACTCATCATCATTGTGAGTTGGACGCTCTTCACTTGGTTGATGTTCGCTGATCAGTTGTGAAAAGGTGTATTGCCCTTGAGGTGTTCCTGGGTAACTCAATGAAATTGTAGGGATGTGTGGCAGTTTATTGGTTACGCTATTAATAGCATCTGGGCTATCGAGTTTACCAACAATGATCAACTTGCTGTCACTATGGGTAACACAATGCTCAATGGTATCAGCGCCTGCTGTTGGGAAAATAGGTACACTGATGTAGTTACCAAGCATCATTGCGAGATCGCTAATGAACCATTCAGCACAGTTTTTTGAAATTAGCGCAATACGCTCACCGGGTTGAATACCAAGGGCTCGAAAGGCACTGACCAAGCGCAATGCTTTGTCTGCCACTTCTGAATAAGTGTAATCGACAAATTGACGGTTAATGATTTGACGGAGGTAAATGTCGTTTGGACGTTCTTCCGCCCACTTTAGGATCATGTCATTGGGTAGCAGTTGAGCCATATTAATTTCCCTTAAATGGATTGCTACAAGTACAAGGATGTCTCCGGAAGAAGATATCATTTGTTATTATATTGTTAAATTTAATGCTTCTTTTATGAGGTAGTCAAGGTGTGGCATAAGGAAAATCAGTAAGATAAATTGGCTTTCACAACGAATCGCATGTATGAAAAGAAATTAACTGACTTAAAATCAATCAATTATTTTAAACGCTTGTATGAAAACTTTAAGAAAACGGTCAGAGTTAAAATAAAAACTTTGTATTATATTTGTTATAAAGATCATATTTGTGTGGGGGGATTTAGGATAAAGCAACAACCATTGGTTGCTGATTGTTGCTTGCCGATATGACTTCTAGATTAAATTTTGCGCTTGATTATGTAATTTTTGGAATGTTGACGACGTGCGATCTTGTACTCGACAAACACTAAGTAAATCTTCAATGAAATAGCCAAGTGCACGAGACTCAATGATCTTCATTTTTTGTTGTATTTCTTTGGGTTGATCATCGTAAATAGAGGCAGCCCCGAAATCACCCACGAGAATGTTTGCTTCATTATCAAATAAAACGTTATGGGCATAAATGTCACCGTGAGAAACGCCTTGGTTTTGCATATGGGTAATCACATCAGTCATTTGCGCTACCATGCTATCGATTTGTTCAATCGTAAGTTCGAAACCGTCAGGGAAAGTATCTCGGGTACAGGTTGCAAAAGTTGGCGGTAGTCCTAGGTTTTTAAAATGCGCAGGGATCAGCGCCATCACTAAAGCGAGGTGTTTAGGATCTGTTACGTGCGCCAAAGACTGAACAAGGTTTGGATGACGCCCTGTTTTTAAACAGGCATTTAATTCATCTTGTGGGTAACCATCAGAAGTCACTTCACCTTTAAATACTTTCACTGCAATATCATCAGCTAACTGGTGAGCATTATTACGCCATGTCGCTAAGGAAATAACGCCTGAAGCCCCTTGTCCTAATACATGTTGCAACTGGTAATCGGTAGGCGATACTTGAGGCAAATCATTATCGACCTGTTGATGACGGTTAAAATCATTACCTGAAAACGCTAACCAGGCCAACTTAGGTAAATCCAGCAATTGGGTTGGGAAAGCTTGCAGTCGGTTAGCTGATAAGCGGATCAACTCAAGGTTGTGTAATTGCGCCATGTTGGCGGGTAGTTCGGTAAGCTGATTACCCGCTAAAGCCAATTTTTGCAAGCGAGGACGCAGGCCTAAGCTATTAGGTAATTGAGTGATTTTATTATCAGTTAAAATTAGCCAACGTAACTTTTCCGGGAGCGCAGTCTCATCCACTGTTGTGATTTGATTGGATTTAAACCCTATCATTTCTAAGTTCGGGCAGGCACCTAATACTTTGGGCAATTCAGTAAAGCAGTTATTAGACATAAATACGATGCGTAACTTGGTTAGTTTGGCAAAATCGTCGGGTAATTGGCTAAGTTGATTATCGGTTAGATCAAGGATCTCTAAGCTATCAGCGAGCGTTAATATTTCTGATGGGAAAGCGGTCAATTGTTGCGAGATCTTTAATCGGGTAATGCCTGCTAGCTCACCTGAGCGTACTTGTTCTAATGTGTGCAAAATTGGAATGCCTAATGATTGAGATGCGAATTGGGTTATTGTAACGTTTATGGCGTAAATGCCAATTTTTGAAATTGCGATAGGGATATTAAAGACTTATCTTTTGCTGAAAATAGTATGCAATATTTTGTTGTAAAAATGTCCATTGAAGCAGTTGCACCCCTGTCAAACCTCAGTAAACTAGCGCCTGTTTTTGATGTTTCTCATCTTCTTTTTTCGTTTGTTAGTGAGCTAGCTAATACTGAGGGTTCTGTGTTTAAAAAAGCGTTATTACCATTACTGGTTATGTTTACTGCTGTAACTGATGTTCAAGCTGCATCTTCGTATGCGACTTATCCGCCAACGGGAAGTCGAACAGTAGATGATGTAATGAAACGTTATTCTCCTTTTGTTGAGCCTCGTATTAAACGTTACTTTGAGAGTGCAGGCCTTACTTATCCTCCTCAAAATATCGCTCTTTTTGCGATGAAAGAAGAAATGTCGTTAGAGCTATGGGCTGAAGAAAACGGCAAATGGTCTTATGTAAAGCGTTACGATATCGAGAAAATTAGTGGTAAAAAAGGACCTAAACTTCGAGAAGGGGATAAGCAGGTACCTGAAGGTATTTATCGCGTGTCGTTATTAAATCCTAATAGTCGCTTTCATTTATCGATGAAACTGGATTACCCAAATGCATTTGATCGTAAATATGCACGATTAGAAGGGCGAACAAAACCAGGTAGTAATATCTTTATTCATGGTAAAGAAGCTTCTACAGGGTGTTTAGCCATGGGTGACTACAGTATTGAAGAGCTATTTTTATTAGCAGAAAGAACTGGGCTTAATAATATTGAAGTGGTGATCAGCCCTCGTGACCCAAAGAAGGGAAAACTGATTGCGGCATTAAATCAGCCATTTTGGACCCAAATCTTATATCGCAATATAGAGCAGGAAGCGCGTAAATTTGGTCGCTAGTATTAGCAAAAGGCGTGGTGTAAGAAGTAAATATTTACATGGTATGTGGTGCTTTTTAACCATATACCGCGCCATGTAGTTAAAAATCCCAGTTTACGCTAGTTAAGGGAATAACATTTTGTAATACTAATGCGAGCCACTGATTTCAATGACGGCAATTATTGAAATCGTACTGTTGCATTGAATGATTAGAATAGAGTCAACTCATTATGCCAAAGCGTAGTAAAGAAGACACAGAGATAACCATCCAAACTATTATGGATGCCGTGATTGATCAAATCCTTACCTTAGGTTATGACAAAATGTCGTACACCACGTTAAGTAATCAAACAGGGATCTCTCGTACTGGCATTAGCCATCATTTTCCTAAGAAGCAAGACTTTGCACATGCGCTTGATGGACGTATTTATCAATTGTTTGTTGATAAACTCGATTTAACAGGAGATCTTGCGGCATTTTCGGCAAGCTGGTCAGTTGCACTGGATGACGAAAAATTCCGTGCGATTTTACGTTTATTGTTCCACCATATCTCTTCTGCTGAAACTTCACATGAATTTGCACATAGTGGTATTGAGCGTTTATTTACTCTATGTGAAGCACGTTATGGTCAACAAAGCATTGATGAACTGGAAAAACTATTAGGTCGTTCATTAATTCGCTTAGCTCGATAATTTTGTTATTGAGATCTTGTTTTTGCGAATAGCTCAAATGACATGAAACCCACTATTTATAGTGGGTTTTTTTATATCAATTGATAAATCGTAAAATACTGTAATGGTATGTAACTGTTTTTAAGGTATTATTATATTTAACAATAATATTTGTACCGCCTTATATTTATAAGGTGAAATGGTAACTAATAAAAAACTATTTCATTTTAGAGTTATTACTCTAAAATGAACCACGTGTACATGAGAGACGGGTATCAAAGGGTTACCTCTATGAGAATAAAACCATTTATGGTTAAGCCATTGGCTATCGCATTGCTTGCTATTGCGCCAAGTATTTACGCATCGCCAATTGCATTCAGCGATGCTTGGCATACAGTCGTCACAAAGAATGATGGTTTAGCCGCTGAGCGCGCTAGTGTTGCGCAAGCTGAGCATATGCAAGATGCGGCGAGTGATTTATATCTACCTACCGTGACGGTAGGAGCAAACTACACGCGCCTTGATCAAGATGTCAAACTATCGCCATCAGATTTGTTTGGCAGTATGCCTGCATCATCAACGCCTGCGGGACAAGAGTTAACCAAAATCATAGCTGAGCTTACGAAAGTAACAGGGTTAGATCTTAATTCAGCGTTAACATCAACGATTGCAGATCGTGATGTGTTAACCAGCTCAGTTCGTGCGATTTGGCCTATCTTTACTGGTGGTCGCATTAGCGCAGCACAAGATATCGCTCAAGGGAAAACCCAAGAGGCGAAATACATGTTAGCCATGATGCAGCAAGCGAAATTTGAAGATTTATCCCGCTTTTACTTTGGTGTTGTATTGGCAGAGAAAGTCGTCGAAACCCGTAAAGAGGTTGAAGCAGGGCTAAAACGTCATTATGAACATGCAATAAAGCTGCAACAGCAAGGTCAGATTGCCAAAGTTGAGCGCTTGCAAGCAGAATCGGCTTACGATAAAGCGAAAGTCGATACCCAAAAATCAGTACGCGATCTAGAAATCGCTCAAGTCGCGTTAACGAAACTGTTGCAACAATCGAGCACTGCAGTACCAACCACTAAGCTATTTATTAATAGCTCCCTGCCGCCAATGTCATCTTTTCTCAATAAGACGCTTGCAAGTTATCCCGGTCTTCACATTTTAGATGCGAAACGTAAGCAAGCAGATGGCTTAATCGATGTAGAGAAAGGGAAATACTACCCAGAAGTGTACTTATACGGTGATTACAACCTGTATGAGAATGACAGTTTAGCTTCCAAGATGGCACCTGATTGGGCTGTCGGTATTGGTGTCAGTGTACCGCTTATTGATAGCTCTGGTCGTTCAGGCAAAGTGAAAGCTGCCCATTCGATGGTGACGCAAGTGAATCACTTACGCGCTCAAGCAGAGCAAGATCTCAGCGTATTGGTAGAAAAAACTTATCGAGAAGCAAACCAAGCGTTGGAAGAATACAATGGTTTGAAATCAAGCCTAGCATTAGCGAAAGAAAATATTCGTCTACGTGAAAAAGCCTTTAGCCAAGGATTATCTACCTCTCTGGATGTGGTGGATGCTGAGCTTTATCTCTCTGCTGTCAAAACTCAGCGCTTAGCTGCGGCTTATCAATACGTTATGTGTCTAACTCGCTTATTGGCAATAAGCGGTGAGATGAACACCTTCAACAACTATCAGCAATATCAAGGTATCGAGGTTTAAAAATGAGTAAGTTGAAATCTATGGCAGTGGCGGTTCCTGTGATCGCTGTTGTGGGTTGGTTGGGTTATACCTTCTGGCACGCTTACCAGCCTCAACCTGAACGTATGCAAGGTCAGATTGAAGCACAGCAATACAATATTTCATCGAAAGTGGCAGGTCGTATTGATCAAGTGCTTGTACGCAAAGGTGATGAAGTAAAACCAGGCCAACTTATTTTCACCATTTTAAGCCCGGAAATTGATGCCAAGTTAGAGCAAGCAAAAGCCGGTGAATCGGCTGCTGGTGCATTGGCTGAAGAAGTGGAAAAAGGCGCTCGTCGTCAGCAAGTGGCTGCGGCAGAAGATCAATGGCGAAAAGCAACAGCTGCAGCAAAGTTGATGCATAAAACCTATATTCGTGTGAACAACCTTTATAAAGATGGCGTGATTGCAGAGCAAAAACGTGATGAAGCTTATACCCAATGGCAAGCTGCGCAATACACTGAAAGTGCCGCTTACCAAATGTATGAGATGGCAAAAGAAGGTGCGCGAGTAGAGACAAAACGTGCGGCACAAGAGAAAGTGAAAATGGCGGCTGGCGCAGTAGCAGAAGTTGAAGCTTATGCGGCAGATACTAAGATTTCTAGTTGGCACTCAAGGTGAGGTTTCTCAAGTGTTACTGCACGATGGCGAGTTAGCACCACAAGGTTTCCCTGTTGTGAACATCATTGATATTCACGATGCGTGGGCAGTGTTTAACGTTCGTGAAGATAAGTTAAGAGATTATCAGGAAGGAAAAGAGTTTAAAGCAACGATTCCTGCATTAGGTGATAAAGCTTATACCTTCAAAGTGACGCATGTTGCTGTGATGGGGGACTTTGCGACTTGGCGTGCGACTGATACAGCGAAAGGCTTTGATATGCGTACTTTCGAAGTCGAAGCACGTCCAACACAGCCTATTGATGGTCTACGTGTCGGCATGAGCGTAATTGTAGAGCAGTAATATGAATGGCTTTCAATATGTGAAGCAAGAATGGCGAAACATATGGAAAGATGGCTGGCTACGAGCATTAACACTGTGGTTACCTGCAGTGTTATTTCTCACGATGTGGGCTATTTTTTCAGCGGGTATCGCTCATAACTTGCCTGTCGGGGTTGTCGATCTTGATCATAGCCAGTTGTCACGCCATTTCACTCGCTATGTAGATGCAAGCCCGACGATGGCGGTGACACGTCAATTTACTAGCCCAGATCAAGGCAGTGAAGCGATGCGAGCGAACGAGATCTATGCCATGGTGGTGATCCCCGATAACTTTGAAAAAGACACAAAGTTAGGTTATTCGCCGCAGATCACCACGTTTTATAACGGGCAATTTATTTTGATCGGTAAATTGATCAACTCCGCAATGTTACTTGCAGAAGGTACATTTAATGCGGGCGTTGAAACTGTTAAAAATATGGCAACAGGTGCTCCAGTTCCTTTGCAAGCAATGGGACAAGCGGTACCTATACGTGGACAAATTACGCCGTTATTTAACAGTAATAGCCATTATGGTCAGTTCTTAGTCTCAGCCATTATTCCGTCGATTTGGCAGATCTTGATTGTTGCAACCACGGTGTTAGCCATTGCGCATGAAGCAAGAACACAAGGTCTGTGGCAATGGCTACAAACATCACCTGTTTCTAAATTAATGGGTAAGTTAGTTGCCTATACAGGACTATTTCTGATCCAAGGTTTGTTGTTCTTGTGGTGGATGTATGTCGCACTCGATTGGCCGATGCATGGTGATTGGCATATTTTGATTGTCGCACAATTACTAATGGTGTTGGCATGTCAAAGTATGGGGGCATTCATTTACTTTTTAGCAATGGAAGTGCCTCGTGCAATGAGTTTTGTTGCCGCATTTACCGCACCAGCTTTTGCTTTTATGGGCATTACCTTTCCGGCAACTGATATGCCTGTGATTGCCAAAATGTGGCGTAGCTTATTACCAGTTAGTCATTACATTGAAGTGCAATTACAGCAAGTGGATTACGGCACAGGTTGGTATCAGGCCTCTCATCAATTGTTTATTCTGTCGTGGTTTATGGTTGCGATGGTATTAGCTGTGATGTTGATGTTAGTCCATCGTCGTAAAGCACTAAGTGGCAATACTGTAAAAGGGGAAGCCTAGATGGGATGGTTAAATTTATTTAAGCATGAGCTAAAAGCCATTTTTACTAATGTTTCTTTAGTTTTTACAGTATTTGGCGGTGTGATTTTTTACTCGTTTTTATATCCATTGCCTTATACCAATGAGCTTCCTCGTGATCAGAAAGTGGCCGTTGTTGATCTTGATCAAACGCAGATGAGCCGAGAATTGATCCGTATGGCTGATGCCACACCACAGGTTCATATTACCCAGCACTTAGGCAGTATTGATGCGGCTAAACAGGCGTTATTAGATCGTCAAGTCGAAGGGATTTTAGTGATCCCTCATGACTTCTACAAAGATGTGATGCTGGGTACGAGCCCAACACTGGCATATGCAGGTAATGCGGCATTGTTCTTGGTGTACGGTACGATTGTTGAGGGTTTAAGCTCGGCAGGAACAGATTTAGGTGTTCACGCCAAAATTAACCGTTTGGTCTTGAAAGGGGATAACTTCGTTCAAGCCACTGAGCAATACAGTGCGATGAAACTCAATATGCGTCCTGTGTTTAACGTGACCATGGGTTATATCAATTACGTCGTACCTGCGGTATTTGTACTGATTTTGCATCAAACACTGTTAATTGGTGTCGGCATGGTGGGGGCATCTGAAAACGAGGCTCGTGCTGCGGGTAAAACTGGCTATTGGGCTGAATATCCAGTATGGATGATCATGATGGTACGTGCTTTTATCTTCGTGATGATTTATCTGGTATTAGCTTGTTACTACTTTGGTTTTACCTTTACTTATTATGGTGTAAATCGCTTAGCATCTATTCCTGACTTAGTATCGATGACAATAGCATTCTTGCTAGCAGTGATTATGCTAGGGATGGTGTTAGGGCAATTGATCCCACGTTGTGAGTTGGTGACATTAGTTGTACTACTTAGTTCGTTACCGCTAGTATTTACCGCGGGTTTTATTTGGCCAACGTCAGAGCTACCAACCTTACTACGTGAATTATCGCAATTAGCGCCGTCAACGCCTGCAATCAATGGTTTCCTTGGCTTGAATCAGATGGGAGCGACATTTGCTCAGATGATTGGCTGGTGGCAGCAATTATGGCTACAAGCATTAGGTTTTGGTGCTTTAGCGTTTTGGTTAATGTCACGAGCACGAAAAGTCAGTCACTAAGCCAATAATCATTCAACAGAAACAAAAAAGGTCACTATCAAGTGACCTTTTTTATATCAATAGCAAACTAGAAATTAGTCAGCCATTTCAGCGTTGTGGTAAACGTTTTGTACGTCATCACAATCGTTCAGTGCATCAAGGAATTTCTCGAATGCAGCGATATCGTCGCCAGCAAGCTCTGTCATTGTCTGAGGAACGAAAGAGATTTCTTCTACATCGATCTCTAGCTCAGGCATTGTTGCTGTTAGTGCGTTCTTAACCTTGAAGAATTCAGTGTGAGGAGCGTAGATAGTGATCATGCCATCTTCACAAGTGATGTCAGTAACATCTACGTCTTCCATCATTAGGTTTTCTAGTACAACTTCTTCGTCAGTACCTTTGAATTCGAATACCGCTTGGTGCTCGAACATGTGACCAACGGTACCTGGGCTGCCGATCTTAGCGTTGTTTTTAACAAACGCTTGGCGAACATCCATGAAAGTACGGTTGTTGTTGTCTGTTAGACAGTCAACAATTACAGAACAGCCACCAGGACCAAAACCTTCGTAGCGAGCAGTAGAGTAATCTTCACCGCCGCCGCCTTTAGCTTTATCAATAGCTTTGTCGATAACGTGCGATGGAACTTGGTCTTTTTTCGCTTTTTCGATTAGACGACGAAGAGAAAGGTTGCCATCTGGATCGATACCACCATTCTTAGCACAAACGTAGATTTCTTTACCGTACTTAGAGTACACCTTGATCTTTGCGCCTTGAGTTTTCGCCATCGCTAATTTGCGAACTTCGAACTTTCTTCCCATGAGGAATCACTCTCTTTATTACTGTTTGAGACGGTCAATTTTGCAAGGATTCTACCAGCAACCCCCCTGTTATTGCTAGCGGGATCTGCTATTTAGCTTAGTAAAACCATATTTTTTATCATTAGGGTGAAGGAGTAATTATCCAATTATTTACATCTTTTTTAAGACTGTGACGTAGCAGAGCGTTTTGTTAACAAATTCAGAACGTATCAATAAATGAGATGGTGAAATTACTACGACATAAGACAGTACAGAGGAGAAAACCTGATAAACAGTAATGCAGAGATGTTTCAGTCTCACAATATAAGAATATTGTGCATTTTAATTTTTGCTTTTCTCATATGGTAAGAATTGTGTTTGCGAGTTACTCTTTTATTGGTTAAAACAAATCATCATACAAAAATAAGAAGCCACCATCGTGACAAATTCTCTTAGTGCTAATGAAAAGTTGCTACAAGTCTTGATTCATATCGCAGCTTCTCCAGTACCACAGCAAGCACAGCAGTTAAGTGCTGAAATGAACATGCCAATCAGCAGCCTTTATCGCTATTTGGCGCTGTTACGTGACTGGAACTTAATTGAAGAAAATCATGGTCACAATACTTATAGTGCTGGCCCTGCTGCACTGCAGTTACAACGCAATTTCCATATGCATTCACCATTACCAGATGGCGTTCGTCCTATTTTAAAACGACTACAGCAACAAACGGGTGAAATGTCGGCATACATGGTGCCTGTAGGTTTTAATGCCTTGTGTGTCGATAGTATAGATAGCCCATACGCACTTCGTTGTAGTTATGAGAAAGGGCAAAGTCAGCCGTTGATCCGTGGTGCTTCTGCAAAAGTGATTTTGGCTTATTTACCTTTATCTCGTCAGATGAGAATTTTGAATCATTATGAGATCACAGAGAAAGAGCAAGTTGATGCATGGCTAACAGAACTTGATCTGATCAAACAAGATGGATTTGCGATCAGTACTTCTGAAATTGACCAAGGGGTGTCCGGTGTAAGTGCGCCTGTTTTCATGGGTAATAAAGTGGCAGGTGCTGTGAGTGTGATGGCACCAGCAGAGCGTATCAACAGCCGTAAAAATAAAATTGTTATGTGTGTATTGCAGGCGGCTCGTGCGTTACCGCCTCAACATTAATTCATCACGTTTTTGATCAAAGGAAGAGAAACGTATGTTTGTAGATCAGTTAAAAAAACTCTTTAAACCGAATGAGACGAAATCTCTTGGTCAACATCGAACACATACGTTAATTTCTCCCTACACCCAACAACGAGAGCATGGTGTGGTATTACTTGGTGTGATTTCTGATCTCAGTATTGGCTGGAATCGAGGTCGACAAGGTGCGAAAGATGGTCCTTCAAGTATTCGCCGTATTTTGCCGTATACACATTCTCATTCAAAACTGCCATTTTATGATGCGGGTGATATTGAAGCGCTTAATGATGACATGAACTTTTCATCATTAAGCCAGCAGCAGGCGCAAACGTTAGGCGAAATTTTAAAAGCAGGGCATTTTCCTATTGTTCTAGGTGGTGGACATGAAATCTCAATCGCGAGTTATCAAGCGTTGTCTGATCATGCTGCTGAAATGGCTCAGACACATACCGAATGGTTAGTGTCGGAAACGAATGTGAGTTGTGTCAAATACAGTTCTGAGTCGATTGAATATACTTCGGTTCAACCATGCCAACCTCGTGTCGGTATCATTAATTTTGATGCCCACTTTGAGTTGCGACCAACCTTAGCGGTACGCTCTGGCTCAGCTTTTCACACCGCACTGTGCTATAGCAAAGTGCAACAACGAGCATTTCACTATTTAGGTTTAGGGATATGCGATCACGCAAATTCCCAAGCGATGTTTAAATTAGCAGAAGATCTTGGCTGTGAATGGTTACTTGATAGCCAAATGACATCACGCAATAAAAAAGCGGTGCAAGCCAAACTCGATAAATACATCAATAGCGTGGATGTAATCCATTTAAGTATTGGGCTTGATGTATTTTCAGCTTCTATTGCGCCAGGCGTTAATATGACCCAAATGCAAGGTGTGGGCTTACCTATGGTAGAGTGGGCAATTAAACACATAATGGCAAGTGGCAAAGTAAAGTTAGTTGATATAGCTGAGTTAAACCCTGAATACGATTATGCCAATCAAACCGCGAAATTAGCGGCTAAGCTGGTTCAACAGATATCAAGAAATTTATTTCAATGTTAGGGAATACTTCAAAAAATATCCACTTTTATCTATGATACCTACTTTAAATAATGAGTAATGCTTCTAAATGGAAATTTAGAAGCATTTTTTTGTCTGTTATCTTATGTATATTCGCAAATTGCTTAGAGTTGTAATTAAATTCAGTGGCTATTTAAGGATGATAATGTGAATATGCAGCATAAAAAAACACTGCTCTCAATATGCATGATGTTAGGACTTTCCGCATGTGGCGGAGGTGGGGGAGATGATGAAGCAAAAAATAATGTTGAAGTGCCAGATGTTAGTGAATCTGTTAGCGGTAGTTATACGAAAGATGATATCAAGTTTAATCTAACGGGCGTCGTCAGTGTTGTAACTACATCTGAATTAGCTGAAATTCCTGATACAAGCTCATTATCAAGTAAAGCTATTTCTTTTAACTCTTATTCTGCTTTTAGTGATGATAATGCTGCTAAAACAAATTTATTTGCTGTAAATGATCAAGGCGATATGGCTCCACTGGTTAATCTTCCTGGTACAGCGAAGTTTGATTACACTGTAAGCAGCCCTGATGGTAAATACTTATATGCTTTAGCTGGAATTGACCTTTATGATTATAACAATAGTAATTATGATCTTTTAACAAATACCAACTGCTCTATATTTAAAATTGATACAAAAACGAGTGATTGGAGTTGTTTAATTGAAAACGTAATTGCTGAAACCCCTTCGGGATATTGGGGAGAGGTTAATGATGGACGATTAAAGCCATTGCAAATTGACCAAGCCGGTAATGTTTATTTTTTATCCAGAAGCTTTGAAGTATTAGGTGATGATAATTATAAATATATAAACTATGATTATTCAATAGATCAAGTATTGGTTAAAGTGACTCCTGATGGTGTTTCTAAACCTATTTCGATTGATAATAAAACAATAAGTAGTTTTCTTGTTACTAATGGTAATTCATTAGTTTATCGTTCAGATAAATTAATAATGATTCCAGACTTAAATGCAGAAAAATTGGGCTCTATCACTCTCAATTCAGATAGTTGGTCCAATGGTTGGTATACCGTAGATGATTATCAAACTGTTATTTATACACCAAATTATAACAATGATAGTGTTGGATTTTCCCAGCCAAGTAAAGAATCACCTGGTGGAAGATCTAACCGTGAAATTAATGCATATAAATTTGACTCTGGATGGCTGAAAAATATTATTTTAGGTGATGATGGTTATATTTATGGTGTATATAGCTCTAATGAGAGTGATGATGAAGGTGACTGGAGTGAGTATGCAAAACTTCAACGAATTCTGCCATATTCTCCTGATGTGATTGAAAGCGTAAAAATACCAGAGGATAGTTGGTGGAACTATAATCAAGAAATGCAAGTCGCAAAAGGATATGTGTACTTCATTGAAGAACAAAAACATGAAGCATATGGTCAGAGAGATATTATTGGTGCTACACATTTAACCAATGGTAAAAAAATAGCGCTATTAGATGGTGAGTGGACTGATGAAAGATATGATATAGAAACATGGAAATTATCTGGTGATTATATTTATTTCACAGGGTTAGATCAGTCATCATCAACAATGATTTCAGGAAAAGTTGATGTTGCTAAACTTAATGAAGGTAAAGAAGAATCGGAATATTTAACCATTAATGAAACGGCATCTGTTAGCGGTGATAGTTTAACTATTTTAGATATGGAAGTACTTCGCCCTATTGAACCTAGTAATTCTGGCGGTTACCCAAGAATTACAGAGTTCGTTTCATCGATAGAAGATATCTACTCTAGTACGATTAAGTTTAATAAATGGATGGACAAAGAAAGCGTATCTGAAGGCTTAAGTGTAACTGATAGTGATGAGAATACAGTTAGTACTATGGTTGTGTGGCTAAACCGTATTGCTCATTTGCTATATGATACAAGTGGAGATCCTGAAACAAAAAGGGAGCCTCTAAAGTTTGGAACTGATTATAAAGTTACTATTTCCAAAGATGTTAAAGGCGTCGATGGTGTCAGTTTAGAACATGAACAACCAGATGATGCTGACCGTACTTTCGAGTGGAAAGTAAGACCTGAAAGTGGCGTTATCTTATCAAAAGAGAAATATACTTCATCTTTATTAGAGAACAATAATAGCGTATTAAAAGTATTTAATGGTCAATTTAATATTGATTTTATTAAAAGTTCAAATTATCTAGATCATACTATTGAATTTACAACAAAACTAAGTAATGTTTTTTATTTTAGAATCAATGATCGTGGCGTAATGGATTATTGGTATTTGAATTCAGTGCTACATTTCTATAATAATGAATGATTATGATTATGATTATGATTATGATTCTAGTGAGTATTTGGATTTAAAAAATAAAATTGCTAAATTCACAATTAATTTGTCTGAAACTGATGATGATAAGGTAAAAATTGATATTACGATTACTAGTGATGATATTTCTCCAATAAATATCACACGTTATTACAATAGTGATGTTAAATACGATGTAGTATTAGATACAAACATATCTAATTATAATCCTTATGCCAGTATAATGTTGGATGATATAAAGGTTATTGATAATCAGAATGCAACTGTATTAATTGATGATGGATTTGATGTACTTCCAGTAGTTGATGGTACTGATATCTATAATTTCACCAGTGCATTATAAATACTTCATACGTTAATATTAAACGGCCTTATTTAATAAGGCCGTTATCTGGAAATTATTATGAATATTAAAAGGAATTTAATACCATTAGGTTTGTTTTTATCTTTTGGTAATGTAAGTGCATCTGAAATTAAGAATGATTTTGATGGATATTCTTATTTTACGGCAGGAATGGAAAATATTACTTATGAAGAATCATTTGATAATATCAAATCATCTGTTGATGTAAGTAGTATGGTTATAAACACGGGGGGGGTTTATGTTATCAACGATAGATTTGATTTTTCGATAGATGCACTGGCAACATTTTCTCCTGATGCGAGTGAGGAAAATTGGAATTTATCAGGAGTCGCACTTCAAAAAAATAAATTTGAATACACGCGTGCATCAACTAACGTACAGCTTCACTATAAATATACACCAGAGTTTCGTTTTTTAGCAGGTCCTTCATTTTCATACCAGACATATAAGCGTTATAGCTTTGAAGCGTTAGATCCTCGTGTTGAAGCGATTGATGGCGTGGTGGAAGAGAATACCACTGATTTATTCTTTGATGTCGGTATTGCTTATGAAAGTGCAGCAGTAGCGAATGTGCCTTGGCGTTATAGCTTAAAAGCATTAGTGGGATACCCTGTATGGAGTGAAGCAAAAAACACCAATTACGATGGTGTTAAGTTTTCTCCATCGGGTTATCGTTACTCGCTAAGTGGTAATGTATCATTTGAAGTATTAACTGGCGTTCATTTAGGACTTTATGCCGCTTATCATTTCGATCAGCGTGATGAAGATGGCGGTAAGCATTTTTTTGGCAGTGATGGTGTCACTCGTGAAGTATCATTACCGGAAGCTAAAACAACGAATGCTACATTAGGTGCGCAAGTCATCTGGAATCTATAGTAAAAAGGGCAATAACACTGTTATTGCCCTTTCTTTTATTAGCTCTTCAGCAATTGCCAGTATTTTGGGTAAATATTAACAGCATCACCAACATCATTAGTAAACTCTCCTTTATTTACTTCCTCATCTGTTGGGAAGATCATTGGATTGTTTTGTACTGCTTTTGGTAAAAATGATTTAACTTGTTTTATTACTAGCTGTGAATATTTAGTGCTGAATTGTAACGAAAGACTGAGTGCATAAAGCTCAGCCTTTTTTATTAATTGTACTGATAATCATTGGCGTCCTTGGATTAGAACTAGAATTGTTCCTGTGAACAGTATATGCCCCGATTGCATATAGTGTTGTTGCTCTGTATGTACAATATATTGTTAATGTTGTAATAGGGGAGTTTAGTTGTATTCAATAGATATAAATTAAATATGCTACTGATTTTGTAATTGAAGAATATAATGTAACTGTATATAAAAACACTATTTATATATACAGATTTATTTTATTTGTTGAATATCAATGTCAGTTTTCTGTAAATAAATGTTGTGTTCGATCACGAAATCAAAAATATTAATCATTGATATTCTGAATGGATTAATTAATTTTTTCAAAATTGAAATTCCATTAAAAACTGAAAATAAAAAATTCAAATTAAAACAATAGGTTGTCTATTTAATTGGAGTAGGGGAAAGGCTTGTATAAATATAATCGGTTTAAATATGAGCAATATTAGCATTAGCTGTACTCATTTGTTTTTAGCGCATTATTATAATATTCTATGCAACCAAAGAGAGCTCTCTCTTAATATTCTATACACCACAAAGTGTATTTCTCCGTTATTTAATAAAAAACTATGTTTTTATAGGTTTTCATCAACAGGCTCGGATATGGACGTTAAACAAAGCTGGGGTTTTATTTCAATTTCAATTGGTATTGTTTCATTGGTATGGGCAAGCATTTCATTAAGTGGCATGGTTGGACAAGAGCATGTATTGCTTGAAATGGGGTCTTATATTCATGCGAGTAGCACTGATTTCTCAAATACTAATTATGCTGAAAAAGTGATGGCTGCCGAGCGACATAAGAATTTTGTGGTATTGCTAAGTGGTGTAGTGATGGCGCTGTTAGGCTCTATCATGATCAAAGGGCGCTTTAATAAATTTTAAGTTTTTCTTTTGCTCAGATCATAATAGGAATAAAAAAATCCGCAACAAAATAGATATGTTGCGGATGCTCTTTGTTTTATTGTGCTGCTGGAGTGGCGATATCCTTAGCTACGTAAGCTTTAGTTCCCCAAAGTGGCACAGTAGATAAGCTATGTTTATAACTACCTGATGTTTCTTTTGTTGAGTATGACAAATACATCAATGTTTCAGATTCAGGATCGTAAATACGACGGATCTTCATTGTTTTAAAGAAGATACTTTTCGATTTCTTAAATACCACTTCACCGGATTTAGATTTATCAATTCTTGCGATCATCTCAGGGGTAATTTCACCTGTTTGGCGGCATGAGATAGATGAATCGGAAGGATCTGCAAGACTTAAATCGGCCTCAATACTAGCAATATGGCAAGTTACCCCCGGTACTAACGGGTCCACTAAAGTATTTAATTTAATATCTTTGGTGGTGAAAACTCCAAGAGATACATCACCAACTTCATTATCTGAGCAACCGCTGACTAACGCTGTTGATGCGATCAGTCCTGCTAATAGCATGGCTTTTTTCATTATTTACTCCTGGCTGTCTTCGTCGTAAATGATTGATGTTTTAAACGACAGATTGAATACTTATGTTTATACGTTAAAAATGCATCATTTTCATTAAAGTGTTTGATATTTAGGCAAGATTTGAAGCTGGTTGGATAAAATAGATAAAAAAAACCGAGATACGGCTTGAGTAACTCGGAAAAGTGGCGCTACAAGGCTCCAAACTATGAACAAATTATAAAGGCAATCATTGTTTGAAAAATAATCATTAACTTAAACCAAGATATAGGTAATACGAAAAAACAGCAGAAAAAGTTTAGTCTTAATTCATATTGTTATCTTATTGTTTATTAGTGTTTTTTTAAGTTTATTGATGAGGGTAGATTTTTAAGAAGTGTTATATTTATACCGTTTTTTCAAAAATGTTCTTTTCATAACGATCAAATACACATAGGATAAATGTAACGGTAATGTTACAAGGAAATTTGTTAGGGACTTCACAATTACTGTCTATGGGAGGATATTATGTCGAATATTCTTACTTTTCCAGTAAAAGAACAGCCGAAAGAACGTACACCTTTAGAGACAATTGTAGAGCAAGAACTACTGGATTTGGGTGCTGATCAATACATGATTGATGTCGTGATCGAGCGCATGGAAAAGTTTTTAGCATTAGCATCGTTTGAATTTGATTTGAAAATGAGGGTATCTAAGGAGTGCTTAGAGGAAATGAATGAAAATGTATTTCCTGCTATTTCGGAAATGCAAGCATCGGTAAGAGATACCATGAATGAGATCCTGACAGAACGCGTTCTGCATGAGATCCGTCTTTATAATCTTGAAATGCAAGCTGTACGCTAACATAAACTATTTATACCCATTTTGTTACAGATAGCAGTATATGAACGATTTATCACACTAAAGCCACTGTTTACCAGTGGCTTTACTTTTTGTCATAAAAACCGAGCGATTCTGAAACCCCTCCGTCATTTACGATTTTTATACTGATACCAAATTATGTAATGTTTGGTGAAAGTATGAGTGCGAAGACACCTTTTTTACTACCACGTAAAACGCCACTTGGTATTGCTGAAAATGTTGCTGAATGGGCAACAGGGCTAAAGCAATTAAATCATTATTACCTACAACGTCCACTAGGTGCTGATTGCACAACATTTATACGTTATACCTTAGAGTCGTTAGGTATTGATTATCAAGTTCAGCGTGGTTCATTACACAATATTCCTCAGCATGGGCCAACGTTGATAGTGGCTAATCATCCGCTTGGTGGGGTTGAAGGGATTATTCTTGCTGAGCTCTTATTGTCTATTCGTTCTGATATAAAAATCATGGCGAATCAATATCTCAAAACGGTACCTGAACTCGATTCATTATTTATTGGTGTCGATGTATTTGATAACCACAATACAGTGAAAGCCAATGCCAAAGCAGTCAGAGAGGCGCATCAACACCTTTTTGATGGTGGATTATTACTGGTATTTCCGGCAGGTGAAGTATCTACCAAAGATCAAAAAAAGCGTTTGGTAGATAAAAACTGGAACCGTTCAGTCAGTCGCTTTATTCGTCGTCATCATGCTTCTGTTGTACCCATTTATATTAAAGGTGAAAACAGCCGTCAGTTTTATTTGGCAGGAAAAATCCATCCATTATTGCGAACAATAATGCTTGGGCGAGAAATGTTGAATAAACGAAAACAAACTATCGGCCTTGCTATCGGTGAGCCAATTCAATATTCAGAAGTGAAGAATATTAATGATGATAGGCTATTGGTTAATTACCTTCGCTTAAATACTTATTTATTAGGCTCGGTAATGATGCCTAAAGTTAAATCGATTGAGCATATTTCTGATGCAGTCACGCCCGTTCATCCTCCAATTGCAACGGCATTACTGACTACTGAAATTGCTCATTTACCGGAAAATCAAAAGCTGATTGAAAATACTCGTTTTGATGTGTACTGCACAACTGCTGCAGATGCACCGCATTTACTTAAAGAGATCGGACGTATTCGGGAAGAAAGCTTTCGTGCTGTTGGAGAAGGAACTGGGAAAGCGCTAGATTTAGATCGGTTTGATGATTTTTATTACCATTTATTGGTGTGGGATAAGGAGCAGCAGCAAGTCGTTGGTGCTTATCGCTTAGGTGCTGTTGATAAGATCATGCAAACACATGGTGTGGATGGTTTGTATTCAAGAACACTTTTTCATTATGACAATGCCTTGGTCGAGCAATTAGGGCATTCACTTGAACTAGGGCGTTCAGTGGTAGCGAAGCCATATCAGCGTAGTTTGAGTGCGTTAATGTTATTGTGGAAAGGGATTTGTCAGTTCGTTGCTCTTAATCCGCAATATACGCATTTGTTTGGCCCTGTCAGTATCAGTAATGACTACAGCTTAGAAGCTCGTCAGCTATTAGCTGCCAGTTTAGAAGTACATCATTATGATCAACAAAACGCAGATTTAGTAAAGCCCAGCTACCCGTTATCAAAAAGTGAGTCTTGTTACCATCATCCAGATACGTTAGCAGCACTGGCTGATATTCAATTGTTGTCAAAAGTGGTGAGCCGACTTGATGATGAGAAAAAAGGTGTTCCTGTTCTATTGAGGCAATATTTAGGGCTCAATGGTAAGTTACTCTGCTTTAATGTCGATCCTGCTTTTAACGATGCGTTAGATGGTTTGATTGTGGTGGATTTACGTCAAGTACCCGCAAAGAATTTAGCGAAGTATATGGGATCGGCACAAACCCAGCAGTATTTAGCCAGTCATCAGCACTGTTAACATTAAAAAACGAGGCATAGTTGTATTCATTTATGCCTCGTTAGTTTTTTGCTCTTACTTACCAAGTTGCCATAACTTTTCAGCTTTTGTTCCTATCACCCAAAAACTCAACGCCAGAATGGCGAAAAATAGTGCTTTATGAATTTCACCCCAAAAGTATTCGATATACTCGGTATATAACACGATAAGTGTATAGGTAATACCAAATGAGCGAGCTAGTACATCGTTGTTTTTTATACCCACCACAATCGCTGCAGTACAGCAGATCAAAGCAAGCGCTGTCCATGACCATAGCTCAATTTGTTTTATTTGAGACCATTCGTGCAGACTATGATAATTACCAAAGATGGTAAGCAGCCACAGTGAAGTAAAGAAATACAACAGTCCTGTAAAGCGTGTTGCTTCAGCAAGTGATTTTAATAGCGTTAGCTTAGGGAAAAATAAACTAATACCTATGATTATTAGACCAAAGCAAGCAAATTGCAGCGGTATATTCATCCCTAAGAATTGATAGTGGTTATCGCTTAAATAAGCGGTTTCTGAGAGTAAGTAGATCCCTGCGCTTAATAAGCCAAATAGCCAGATCAACACCGATTTAAGTCTGATCCCTAAGATCAAATAGATCACGGTGGGAATGGCAATGAAAAGACTTTCGCGCCAGTGCTCTGCAATATCTGTTTTACTGAAAAAGCCTACGGATACCGCAGTGAGTAAGACACCAAAAAAGAAAATGGCTTCATTACTGACTGTTTTTTGCGGATATTTGAGCCGTCTTTTAACTCCGAGATAGTATAAACCGACAGATAACAGTGCAGTTATCATTGTTAGTACACTGGCTGGGGTATTGATTAATTTAGCGAGTAACGACATTAGGTAGTCGTCTGCAACTAACAGTAAAACCGAGAGCACAAAGCAGGCGATAGCTATCCAGAACGAATACACTGCAAGGAGTTTCCAATCAAAGCTGGCGACGTGATAACTGTTACGTAATGTTTCGCCTTGCTCTGGATTGACGAGTGCTTCTTGCTCCCAATGGGTGATCATCTCATCAATAATCTGTGCTTTGCGTTTATTGAGCTTGAGTGTCATTTAACCATCCTTGTGAAAGTGTTTTTGTTATCAAGCAAGAGGTTGTTTTGATAAGCATTCACGACATAAACATGCACCGGATGGGCAATCGCTGGTATCGCGTTTATCTAATTCAAAGCACCAACAGGTGGTTTTCCCTGCGCTGATATCGCAAGAAGCGGGGTTGCCGCATTGTGGGCATTGATGTGTGGTCGGTTGACCTTTTATTTCTTGCATAATGGCTTCACGGGTTTGATCATCTAATGCTTGCCATTCCACGACTTCTTTCATAGTTCTTAAGCAGCCACTACAAATACCATCATTATTTTTGCACTTTGCCACACAGGGAGTTTTCACGGTGTTCTTCCTAGTTTGAATTCTGTTTTGAGTATATCAAAAACAACAATGTCTCATAACGTTAGCTTATCGACGATATGCTTAGCGATGGGAAAACAGGAGGTGGCAGCAGGTGATGGTGCATTGCACACCACTAAACTTAAAGGTGTTTGGTAAAACATAAAATCATCAATTAATTTACCATTTTTATCAACGGCTTGAGCACGGATACCACAAGGGTAAGAATATAAGTCTTTAAGCTGTAATTGAGGATAATATTGTTGCACTTTAGCAAGATATGCTGGCTTCCAGTAGGCTTGCTTAAATTCAGTTAAAGCAGATGAAAAGTGTTTATGCAATAGAGGATAAAGCCCTTTAAAGCAGAGTAAATCTAAACTGTCTTTTAAACTAAATTGAGGGCTTGTGTAACGTTCACGAGCAAAGCTAAGTACAGCGTTAGGCCCGACTGTAATGCTGCCATCAATCATCTTAGTTAAATGAATGCCTAAAAATGGCAGTTCAGGATCGGGGACGGGGTAGATAAGATGATTAACGTTATTATTATGAGCGGCTGGTAATTGATAATAATCACCACGAAAAGGCACGATCGCAAACGAAGGCTTATTGCCTAACATCGTAACAATGCGATCAGATTGGAGCCCGGCACAAGCAATCAACTGATGAGCAACAAAAGTGTGGTTTGAGCTATTAACAATGACTTTGCCACTCTCTTCTTTAATCGAGGTGATAGGCTGATTAAAAATAACTTTACCGTGATTATTCTCGATAAGTTGGACGAGTTTTTGGCAAATCAGACGATAGTTAACAATTGCAGAATCGGGTACCCAGATAGCACTTAGCCCATTAATGTTGGGCTCTTTGTCTTGTAGTTCATGTTGATTTAATACGCGAATATCAATGCTGAGTTGTTGCGCTCGCTTTGCGAGATTATCTAGCCCGATCTGCTCTTGAGACGTGGTGGCTACAACTAGTTTTCCACATTGTTCGAACGCAATATCATATTGGTGACAAAAGGCTTTAATGGCTTGATTGCCTTGAATACAAAATTCACTTTTCAAACTCCCGGGTGGGTAGTAGATCCCCGCATGGATCACACCACTATTATGACCTGTTTGATGAAAAGCCTCATGAGCTTCTTTTTCGATCACCCAAACCGTTTTATCTGCAAAGCGTTGCTGTAATTCCCATGCAGTACTGAGCCCAATGATCCCTGCGCCAATAACTAAAAAGTCACAATCTAACACCGTTAGTCCTTTACCATTTTTATGCTGAGTATTGTGACTATGTTAATCGCATTGATCATTGGGTGCTGTTAGCTACATAGAATTATGCCGATTTCATGATTTCGTATAGCGACATGTCATCATTGGTGTTGTCTATGCTTGGAATAGAGAGCTTATCGACACTTTGCATACCGATTTTTAGCATGACATTAGCTGGTCGTTGGCTATTTTTCGCATGTCTGCCATAAATGTGATCGAGGTGCATTTTTTTAAAGCCAAACTCTTTAATACGTTCTACAGCCTCGGTGCAATAACCATTTCCCCAATATGGAACACCAATCCAGTAACCGAGTTGACCGCTGTTACCTTGGATGTTTTCAATACCAGCACAGCCGATCAATTGATGATCCGATTTTAGTGTAATAGCGAAAATAGCGGAGCGTTGAGTAAGCCAACCTGCGAGGTGTTTTCCAATCCATTTTCCAGCCATACCGTCAGAATAAGGGTGAGGAACACTAATGGTACCGTTGGCAATATCTTCATTTCCCGCTAACTGTTGAATTTTCTTGGCATCTGAAAGCTGTAGGGGACGAAGAATGAGTCTATCAGTGGTTAATAGCGGTTGTGATTTGTGCATGATCTCGAAGGCCTCTTAACATGATAATTAATGCAATATAGGTCATATCCATTAAAACCGATTAGCCAATTGTTAACCTCGATTTGATCAAAGATTGTTCAATAAAACACCGGGATCGAATAATTAAAATCAAAACTGTTGTGATGATCAGCTTTTAATAAACGGGATCACTTGATGCGTGTTTTAGAGGCAATAGCGTCATCTTGGTGACCAGTATGATTATACGGGGTAACAGTAGGGGTGGATTGCCAAACATCTTCACTATGTTGGATTAAATTGTTCAATGCTTGTTTTAAGAAGTGCTGGATTTGGTATTTTATCAACCAACCAGTGCCTTTGATTTTGGGCGAGAAGGTGATGTGGTAGTGAATTTGACTTTGTGTGGCGTTAATACTGGTAAATTTTATCCATCCTCCATGTTCATCAACTGGCGCACCTTGAATTATTTGGTAATGGATATGTTCATTTTCTTTATAATCAATGATTTGTTCTTGGTAAGTAAAAGGTCCATGTATGACTTCTCGTATGGCACCTATACCGTTTTCTTCGGGTTTACCACAACGAATTAAACTGTATTCTGCGTTGAAGAAACGCCCTAATTTGGCGTGATCAGAAAGTAATGCAAAGAGCACTTTTTTGGGAACGTTGGCGGTTACTTCTAATGTAACGGTATGAATCGTCATTGGCGTCTCCATTGCATTAATCTATTTAACATATCATTAACAAACAAAGTTTGAAAGTCAATGTATAACGTTAAAAGGAATACCCAGCAGGGTTGCGCTGTGCTGATGGAATATATTGATACATGTATTAATGGTAAGACGGGTAGGATATAGATAAGAAAACGAAGTAAGTATGCAGTGATAGTTTGACGACAAAAAATGGATTGATAAGTGAAAATATACCTATTAAGCAATAGGTTAAAATCACTGTTAATAGCAAGTGTGTGATTATGTAAGAAAATGAAGAGTTAAATCACAAAAAAAATGTATTTAAATGGTTGTCAAAGGTGCGAAAGATACATATATTGACTTCATTGATATAAATCGTTCGACAATTTAAAGTTAGAAAATTGGCTTATCTCTGAATAACCATATTGCATTTCAATACTTCCTATCGGACTCATATCTATAAAAATCGTTTTAATTATCTTGAGTGAACTTTTCATCACGTTTACTGCCTAAAAGATATTAATAAGAAAAAGATGTTCACAAAACAACAATTGTTCTGTCACTGATGTGTCATATCAAATTGTTTAAGTAGAACAGATAAGTAAAGAGTAAGAACGGTATTAAATTTTAGTGATATCAACCTTGCTCATTAGGAAAAGTGAGAGGTTTTAAATGAAAACACGTAACCGTAGACAGTGGTTTTACTATAAAAATCAAACTACTAAAACAGAAAAAGCTTAATCATCATTAAGCACTAGGCTTTCTTTTAGGTGATTGAGAAAGCCTGATACATTTAACAATCCTCTAGTTAAATGTGCAAAATCTTAATAGTGTTATTGTTGAAATACTAATTAAGTGTCAGTAGCCAGAAATAGATTAGATATTTCTGGCTTTCTTTTATTCTCAATTTCTTTATATCTATTATTTTATTCTGTATGGCTCGTTTGGCAATCGTTTGCTTTTTATTGTTATAGATAAAATATCTTTAATTAAAGACATGGCCTTTTATTAGCGCATCATCAGGAATAGTACGGATCGCTGTGCCTCGGATATAAACATTACCATCAACCATTAACTTATTAGGAAGTTTAGTGATCTTGGTATTATTAAGGTACAAGTTTCCTTTTACATATAAGTTGTCAGGGAGTTTAGTGATTGCTGTTCCCATCAGGCTTAGATCCCCAAACACTTGCATACCAAAATTGAGCTCTTTAATTTTTGAATGGGCGAGATTAACGTAGCCTCCCACTTTAAACACCAGTGGTAAGTATTCGATGTCACTATAAGCAAGATTAAGATTACCATCGACGGTCAATTGTTGAGGTAACTGTGCGATTCGGCTGTTTTCTAGATCTAAACTTCCCGCTACAACCAGTGGATTCGGTAAGGTGATGTTGCCACTGTTTCTTAATGAGATATTGCCATAGGTATCGGCGTGATTGAGTAGATGAGTTTGTGTCAGGGCCTGAGTTGAGGTTGCGCTGAGCAGTAATATGACCGCGATGAAAGGGCGATATAACGGGGTATTAAGATGTTTCAGTATCATGCCTGTCTACAAATCCATTTGTTTATTAAAGTGAGCTGCTTTCTTATTAAGGGTATCGTACTTAATTTAGTTAGCTTTAGTCATTATTAGTTTATTTATCAATGGTAAATATTATGACATTGACACATTTAGTTACAGATAACACGGATTTATATTGCATTATAGCTTGATTCATTCAGGTTGTATTTAGGTAATAAAATAGTGTTTTATTTGTTAAGTTTTCATACAGGAGAGATGCTTTAGTTTTGTTGCTAACGAAAAAACACAGGCATTTTGAAGGTCAATTCATCATCCCCTTTGATTGATTGCTTTCATTTATAACAATAAGTTAGGAATAAAATTATGAAAAAGTCTCTTTTATCTACACTCGTTTTAGCCGGTATCGTGTCAGCACCAGCGATGGCAACCAATGTTGAAACATTTATGGGTGGTGGTGTGGGTTATCAACTGGATAACTTTAAAGGCTCTCATAAAATGCATAGTGAAGATGCGAGTTACCAAATTCGTGGTGGTATTATTGTTGATGATACGCATCGTTTGATGGCGACTTACGGTTATAAAAAAGACAAGTTTAATTATTCTGATGCTGAAGTGAGCGGTGTAAAAGCAAAGCATAAGCAAGATTTGTATTTAGCATCTTATGATTACTTAGTCCCTGTTGGCGCTAACGTGAATCTTTTTGCGGGTGCCTCAATGGGTGCTGCTCACAATAAAGTAACGCATAAAGAAGGCGGTAAGAAAAGCTCAACGGATTTCGTTTGGGGTGGGCAAGTGGGTGCCATGGTTCAGCTAACTGATAATATTTCAACGGATCTGACTTATCGCTATCTGGATCAAAATTACAAAGCTGCTGACACTCGCTTAAAAGGCACAGAGCAGATTATGTGGACACTTGATTACAAGTTCTAAAAATAGAATAAATATTGGCTAGGTTATCAGCGCCCTGCATTATGCGGGGCGCTGTTGTATTTGAAGTGTTCACGTAGTATTTAGGAATAAATAATCGCCTAGGTTATACTGCCGCTGATCGCAGACAATAGGCACAACTACATGAATAAGCAGATGTTATTGGATGGCATCCAAGAGAAGTTAACACAGACATTACAAGCGGCAACAGAAGCTGCAATGCGAGCATATAATACCGCCACAGATGATGAGAATGTTGCAGAAAATCAATATGATACTTTGGCTTTAGAAGCATCGTATTTAGCCCATGGTCAAGCGCAGCGTGTTGAAGAATGTAAAGCTGATTTAGTGGCGTATCAGAAATTACAAGCTAGCTTACCGCAAAACTTTGATTCGGTATTGCTTGGGCATATTGTTACCTTGGTTGATGAAGAAGATAACATGCGTTGGGTTTTTCTTGGCCCAACGGCTGGTGGGGTAGTATTAACACTTGAAGGTAAATCTGTCACGATAGTGACACCGACTTCTCCTTTTGGTGATGCACTAATTGGTCGTGAAATCGGTGAAGAAGTCGATGTACATATCGGCAATAGCGTAACCTGGTATGAAGTGCTCGCTATCCATTAAATGCAAAGCGACTACTTAAACTTATCGCGATATTTTTGATAATACTGATATAAGTGTTCAATAAAGAGTTTCACTTTCATCGGTTGTTGTTTGGTATACGGATATACCGCATAAATTCCCAGCGATTTTGCCACATAGTTATCGAGCACTTCGATTAAGCTGCCATTATGTAGATCCTCTGCCACTAAAATTTTAGGAACGTACACCAAACCTTGGCCATGGATTGCTGCACCACGCAAAGCAGAAGCATTATTGGTAGTGAAATTCCCTTTTACCTTAACTGTGTGGATCCCCTGTTTATCTTCAATTAGCCATTCATTTGCCCCTGTTTCTTGAAAGCTATAACCGAGACAATTGTGCTTCGTTAAATCGCTAGGTTGTGTTGGTATACCATGGCTTTCGAGATAAGAGGGGGAGCCACAGATCACCCAACGAGCCTGAACAAATTGCCGAGCAATAAAGCTGGAATCATGCATTGCACCAGTCCGGATTGCAATATCAAACCCTTCTTGGACTAAATCCACAAAGCGGTTATCTAAATCCATTTCGATATGAATATCAGGGTATTGTTGACTAAATGCCGCAATCGCTTCAGGTAGTATTAATTCACCGGAAATCGTCGGCACTGTGATACGAATTTTGCCGGTTAAACTTTCGCCTAAACCACTCATTGCATCTTTTGCGTTTTGTACCGCATTGTAGACTTCTCTCGCATGGTGATAAAAAACGTCACCAGCTTCAGTCAATGTCAGTTTGCGTGTAGTCCGATAAATGAGCTGTACGCCTAACGCTTGTTCTAAGGCTGTGATACGTTTACTTACAACAGACTTTGTTAGGCCAATATGCTCAGCGGCTTTGCTGAAAGATCCTTTATCGATAAGGTGATAAAACAGCAGCAGATTATTTGTCGTTTTCATTATTTGATGGCTATTGGTAAACTTTTTTCAACAAACATGTGAATTAGGCGATATATATCAACTATACCTAGCAACGTAGAATATACCTATAAAAAATAACGTTATTATATCGATTCACTCTGGAGCCAAGATGCAACAGCCCTACCTTGATCTGATTGCTCAGTTAGAACAACAAATAGATAAGCAACGAATTATTACCGATCCTACGCTCGCGTTAGCGTATGGCACTGATGCAAGTTTTTACCGTTTAGTTCCCCAAATTGTCTTGCAGTTAGATAGCCTTCAAGAAGTCATTTTCGCGGTTAAAACCTGTTATGAACGTCAAATACCAGTGACTTTCAGAGCCGCTGGTACCAGTCTTTCTGGTCAAGCGCAGTCAGATTCTGTGTTGATCACCCTGACGCGTAATTGGCGTGATTATAAGATTTTAAATAATGGCGATCAGATCTGGTTACAACCGGGGATCATTGGTGCAGAAGCGAACACTTACTTAGCGCTATTTGGACGCAAAATTGGCCCCGATCCAGGCTCGATTAATACCTGTAAGATTGGCGGTATTGTTGCAAACAATGCTTCTGGTATGTGCTGTGGTACTTCAGAAAACAGCTATCGCACAATTGCGGGTATGACAGTGGTATTAGCTGACGGCACGGTATTAAATACACTTGATCCAGAAAGCGTTGCAGCTTTTAAGCTAAGCCATGCTGAGATGATTGATGAGCTAATGACCTTGGTGACGCAATGTCAGCAAGATGAAGCATTAGCTGAGAAAATTCGCCATAAATACCGATTAAAAAATACCACGGGTTATAGCCTTAACTCGCTAGTGGATTTTGATGATCCGATTGACGTGCTTCAGCATCTGTTTATTGGCTCTGAAGGCACACTCGGCTTTATCGCAGATGTTACTTATAACACTGTGGTTAATCATGCCCACAAAGCTTCAGGATTGTTTGTTTTTGCTGATATTGAGAAAACTTGCCTTGCTGTGAGTGAGTTAAGTAAAACCTCGGTGGCAGCGGTTGAGTTAATGGATAGCCGCTCTCTTGCCTCGGTTGCGGATAAACCGGGCATGCCACGCTTTATTGCAGAGCTTGGTGAGAAAGGTGATACCGAAGCGGCGGCATTACTCATTGAAATCCATGCTGAGAATGATCAAGCGCTGCAACAACAAATCGATCAGCTGTTAAACATCATTAATGATTTTGATCCTATCGCACAGGTAGATTTTAGCCGTGATACCAAAATCTGCGAACAGTTATGGGGTATTCGTAAAGAGCTTTTCCCTGCAGTAGGTGCGGTGCGTGATACTGGTACAACCGTGATTATTGAAGATGTGGCATTTCCCATTGAACAACTTGCGCCAGCAGTACGCGAACTGCAAGGGTTGTTTACTCAATTTGATTACCATGAAGCGATTATTTTTGGTCACGCTTTAGCGGGTAACTTGCACTTCGTGTTTACTCAGTCTTTTGATACCCAAGCTGAAATTAGCCGTTATAGTGATTTTATGGATGCTGTCGCGCAATTAGTGGCTGTGGATTATCAAGGTTCTTTAAAAGCAGAGCATGGTACAGGCCGTAATATGGCACCGTTTATTGAGTTAGAGTGGGGCGCTGACGGTTATCAATTGATGCAAAACATCAAACGCATTTTTGATAAGCGTGGCATTTTAAACCCAGGTGTGATTATTAATGAAGATAAACAATCACACATCAAAAACCTCAAAGGCATGCCAGCGGCTGATGAGCTGATAGATAAATGTGTTGAATGTGGTTTTTGTGAGCCGGTTTGCCCGTCGCGTAATTTATCGCTAACGCCACGTCAGCGTAATACTGTGTTTCGTGAGATCTCCCGCCTACGTGAGTCCAATGAAGATCCGTCACGCTTAGCACAAATGGAGAAAACTTACCGCTATTACGGCATTGATACTTGTGCTGCAACGGGCTTGTGTGCCGATCGTTGTCCTGTCGGTATTAACACCGGTGACTTAGTGCGTAAGCTGCGCCAAAATCACACCGATAAAGCGCAACAAATTGCAAACTGGACGGCAGAGCATTTTGACTCGGTTACTGCTGTAGCAAAAACTGGCTTAGCGGTGGCAAGTGGTATGCATAAGCTATTGGGTAGCAATAATATGCGTAAGCTCACTAAAGCGGCTTATGATGTATCGGGTCATCGTATTCCGCTTTGGACGCCGCATATGCCAACGGCTGCGAAATCGGCTGAAATACTCACGATTAAAACCGTTGGTCGCGAGAAAATTGTTTATTTCCCAAGCTGTTCAGCTCGAACTATGGGAACAGAAGCGAAAGCTCAAGATCCAAGACCCTTGATGGATGTGACGATCTCTTTGTTGGAAAAAGCCGGTTATGACGTCATTATTCCACAAGATTTGAATAAACAATGTTGTGGTATGCCGTACACCAGTAAAGGTTTTCCTGATATTGCAGCTCAAAAGGCGCAACAACTAGAGAAAGCGTTATGGCAAGCCTCAAATCAAGGGACTTATCCAGTATTAATGGATACCAGCCCATGTGCTAGCACGGGTAAAGAAACGCTGCGAAATGAGATTAAAATTTACGAGCCATTTGAATTCGTTGCTAATTTTGTATTGCCTAAGCTGACGATCACACCACAAAACGAGCCTGTTATGTTGCATATTACGTGTACATCACGTCGTAAAGGTCTTGCCGCTGTGATGGAAAAAGTGACTAAAGCCTGCGCCAATACAGTGATTATTCCTGATGATATTACCTGTTGTGGTTTTGCTGGTGATAAAGGCTTTACCAAGCCTGAATTGAACGCCAGCGCATTAGCACCGTTAAAACGCCAAGTGCCAGCAGGCTGTACCGAAGGTTATTCAAATAGCCGTACTTGTGAGCTAGGGCTTTCCGAGCACAGTGGGATTGAATATCGTTCTATTTTGTATCTGGTTGATAAAGTTAGCCACTAATCATTGAGCAATGCGAGTACATTACTTGTGCTCGCATCTTTTATTTTACCCATTCAGAGTTGTTTCCCTTCATTATTACCAAATCGGTATATTACTTTTCATTTATCGTGGTTTATAAAATCAGATAAAATGTCCATTTTTCGTATATCATTAATATCTCTTCTCTTTATTTAAGTATGCAACACAAGGTTAGTGAATATATTTCTATAATCTATAACGATAAATCATTCATGCTTTAATGGTTATATTAAATTTTTAGTTATAACTGAATGCGCTATATACAAAAAGTACGACCACTTTGCAGATAAGGATTAATAATGCGCTTACACTCGACGGTAAGAGGGCTGATCATTCGCGATAATGCGATATTACTGACACGAGTGAAAGGTGATATTAAAACCTTTCTACCTGGAGGGCATATTGAACCAGGGGAATCGGCCAGTATTACGGTAGTGAGAGAGCTACAAGAAGAAGCCAACCTTAGTGTAAAAGTGGAGCGTTTGTTAGGGGCTGTAGAAAACGGTTGGACTGATAATAAAGGCATTAATACAGAACTTTGTTTATTGTTTTTATTATCCGTAAACACGGATAAATCCGAAAATATTGATGTGATAGAAAGCCAAGAATCTCATATTGATTATTTCTGGGTTACTCAGGAAGAATTACTTGCAGCTAATTTGTATCCGGTCGCATTGCGAAATTGGTTAATCGATGCGCAATTAAATATAACGTCGGCAGAGCCTGCGTTTTGGGGAACTGACCTTTAACTTTTGTTAATTAAGTTACTGAAACATATATTTATAATCTAGACTCAATTTAGCGAATATGTAGCTAAATAGGATATTTTTAATGGCAACGACTGATACATCGCCGTCTGAACAAACTCAGGCATCCGAAAAAAATTCCCATCTGTTCCGCAACCTTTTTGTTTTCGCACTGATCGTGGCGATATTAGGTACGGCTGGATATTTCTATATTCGTCATCAAAAGCTCTATCCCACCACCGATGACGCCTATGTACATGCTAATGTTTTATACGTTGCACCACAGGTCAGCGGTAAAGTGGAGACAGTAAATGTTCATGATTACCAGCATGTAGCCGAAGGTGATTTATTAGTCTCGATAGATCCTGCACCATTTGAAATTGAATTAGAAAAAGCAAAAGCAGCTTATGAAGTGGCGACACAACAAAATAAAGCCACCGATGATGCAATTTTAGCGGCCAGTGCCAATGTACGCTCTGCTGATGCAAACTTAGTGGATGTACAGAAAAGTTACCGTCGCGTGATGGATTTAGTCAATCGCAAGTTGTTGCCACAACAACAAGGTGATGATGCGAAAGCAAAATTAGCATCGGCACAAACAGGATTAGAAGCGGCACGTGCTAAAATGAGCCAGCTAATTAACCAACAAGGTGCGAAGGGCAATGAAGCGCCTCAAGTTAAACAGGCAGCAGCAGCTTTAAGCCAAGCAACCTTGAATTTGTCTTACACAAATATCTACGCGCCACATGATGGCAGCTTGGGTAAGGTGAGCGTTCGCCCTGGTAGTATTGTTTCTCCTGGCTTAGCGATGATGCCGTTAATTGAAGACAATACCGCATGGTTACAGGCTAACTACAAAGAGAAATCTATTGGTACGCTGAAAAAGGGTATGAAAGCGAGCATCGTGTTAGATATGTATCCTGATGTAACATACCAAGGTTATGTATCAGCACTGTCACCTGCAAGTGGTTCTTCTTTCTCACTATTACCACCAGAAAATGCGACAGGTAACTGGGTAAAAGTGCCACAACGTTTCCCTGTTCGTATTCAATTTGATGATTTAAAAGGTAAGCCTTTACTTCGTGTTGGTGCTAGCGCCACTGTTACTGTTGATACGCTAGCAGAGATCAAGTAATGACTGGGAATATGACCCCCACTAATCGCTTATTGATCACCTGTGCCGTCATGTTATCAGCCATTATGGTGCTGCTGGATATGACTATTGCCAATGTTGCCCTTCCTCATATGATGGGCGCATTGGGGGTGACCTCTGAGCAAGTGACATGGGTCCTAACCTCATATTCCATGGCGGAAGCGATTTTTATTCCGCTAGCTAGCTACTTATCGCTGAAATTTGGCATTCGTAAATTACTGTTAGTTTCTGTCGCAGGTTTCGTTATAACGTCTGCATTATGTGGTCAAGCTGATAGCCTCGCAGAAATGGTTGTGTTTCGTATTATGCAGGGCGCTTTTGGTGCTTCTGTTATTCCATTATCTCAATCGATCATGGTGCAGATTTACCCACCAGAAGAGCGAGGTAAGGCCATGGCATTGTTCAGTGTTGGTGTCCTGCTAGGCCCGATCTTAGGTCCAACAGTGGGCGGTATCATCACTGAAAACATGGATTGGCGTTGGATTTTCTACGTTAACTTGCCGATTGGTATGATTTGTTTATCGCTATTGTATCTATTTGTAAAACTAGATGGACGTGGTGAGAGTAAAATCGATTGGCCGTTAGTGATAGGTATGACTATCGGTATTGGTTTACTGCAAATGGTGCTAGACCGAGGTAACGAAGAAGGCTGGTTTGAATCTAACTTGATCTTATTCTCTGCAGTGATCAGTGTTATTGCGTGGATATTCTTTATTGCGCGATCTTGGATCACCAAAGGGGATATCGCACCGATGTGGCTCCTTAAAGATAGAAACTTAGCGGTATCATGCTTAATGATGGCGGGTTTCTCAATGGGTATGTTTGGTATTACTCAGCTTCAGCCAATGATGCTAGAGCAATTACTGCGATATCCTGTTGAGACAACGGGTTTTGTGATGGCACCACGGGGCTTAACCTCAGCAATTGTGCTGTTAGTGATTGCTCGCTATATGGATAGGCTCGATCCACGGATGCTGGTGGCTGTTGGCTTAGGCTTTAACATCATTGGTACTTACTTGATGATGCAATATTCGATGAATATTGACCATTATTGGGTATTGATGCCATCGATTGTACAAGGCTTAGGAATGGGCTTAGTGTTTGCACCATTAAGTCAAATGGCGTATCGCACCTTAAGCCCTGAAAATACCGTTGGTGGTGCCGTGGTCTTTAACTTATGCCGTACTATTGGTGGCTCGTTTGGTATTTCGATTGTAAATACTTACTTCACCCGAACTGAGCAACGTGAATGGCATGCGTTAGGCTCTGATATTACCTTGATGAATCCAGAGTTGCAGCAACAGGCGATGATGCAGCATACCACAGTGACCGATCCTCACTTTATGGCGCAAATCGGTCAGTTATTGCATCAACAATCAACATTGTTAGCCTTTACTTATACCTTTGGCTTTATTTTTGTATCTTATATTGTGTTGCTGCCTTTGCTCACATTATTCAAATTGAAAAAAGGTGTACCAGGTGCAGGTGCTAAAGTGAATTTACACTGATAAATGTTGTAGTTATCTAAAAATAAAAAGCAGGTAATCGGTTACCTGCTTTTTTATTTTTTTAACTTCAATAAGTTAAGCGTAAATATAGCAAGACTTTACAAGCTTGTTGATAAATGTAATGATTAAAAAGGTTATTGAACATTGTTGTTTAATAATTTATTTAGAAAATACTTTCAACTACCTTCGCTGCTCTTCATCAAAAATTCATTTGCAATTAACACGGCAAGATATTTATATCGTTATTGTCAGTGTCTTTATATTACGTTATTTATACAGAGGTAATTTATGATTATTAATTTTAATGTCAACGATGTGTCTTGGAATGCACCGATCCATCAATTAAATGGCGATGTGCTGCGTCGACATGTATTAATTAATGGCAAGGTGGATAGCTTGGATTTGAATTTCACTTATTGTGAAGCAACAGAGAAAGGCATCATCACTGATAGCAAGAATCAACAAATTGGGCATTTTTCAATTATTGATTAAGGTTGAGCTATGTTTCGTTTTATTCTTCGCTTAAAAAATAAAGAGGCAGACATGGGCGCTGCCTCTTAATATTTTTAGGTGTTAGTAAGTCACGATGATGACTTGATTATCTTTACTTACGTAGGTTTCTTTTACTTTTCCGCCATTACCCACCACAATCACATCCTGTCCTTTTTCGTTTTGTAGTGTGCCTAATTCATTGACGAAAATACTAAAAGCTACTGCTGACGCCAGAGGGTGTTTCCAACGATACCATTGCGCATTAGCACGATAAAACGCTGGTTTGCCCCAATATCGCTTGTCCCAACGACGATCCATACGATTATCAACACGACGCTCAACACGGTTATCTTGGCGATGATCTTGACGTATTTCTTGGCGTCGGTCATTGAAACTATCAGCGTGAGTATTACCAGAAAAAGTGAAAAGCAATCCAACTAAAGCTAAGTATTTTTTATTCATTTCGTCACCAACACGTTGAATGTGAATTAATAGGTATTAACAGTACCGTTTAAGTAGCTTGTTTTATTATTTTGGCTATCAATATAAGCACTGTTAACTAAGCGTCCCTCGTTATTACAAATGATCGGTAGTACATCTTTTTTAAAGCTTTCTAAAGAGATGTATTGGGAATGAATAGCGGCTGTTTCTATCTCCACGTACTCCTGAAATTCAGGTGGAAATACCACAGTTACTTCAAAGCGACCGCCGTTAAAGTCACTACATGTGATCACTCTTTTCATCCACGAAGTCATATATCTCTCTTTAAGGTATGTTGTACTGTATAATTTAAAGAATACCATCCTATATAATTTTGTAAACCCTAAATTTTAAAATCATGAGATTGGTGAATATATCGAGGTAGGAGGGGTAAGATGTGTATCAATAAAAAAACGGCAGAATAAAAATTATTCTGCCGTTGATTAAATATTTAAAAATGCTTTATTTATTAGTGGTTCTCAGCCAGTTGTTGCTCTTCTGTCTGGTGGCGAGTTGAGTACAATTTGTAACTCATGATTGCAATAACTAATGCTTTAATGATCATCATTTGTGGATTACCAAAGTAACCAGCCATACCGACAAAGCCTGAGAGCAACATTAACATGCGGTAGTTTTTCAATGACGTCATGTAAAGCGCTGCCACAATAATGATTAAATCACCGTATTGAAGTGCAACGGTAAGCGTTGGCTCGGCAATAAACGCACTGATCGCAATGTAAGTGATGTATAAAATCGCTGTTGCCATGATAGCGGCAAGGGTGTTAACAACGACTTTGCCTGTTTTAGTAAAGTCTTTTACATAGCGGTAAGCGTTAATAGCATTCACTGACAGGTTCAAAATCACTTTTGGCCACCATCCCATCAGAATAGACCAAACAGTATCATTTGTTGCTGATGCAAAAGCAGCATAACGGGTGAATTTCATGCTGTTGAAAATCGTAAGTAGGATATATAAGACAACCGATGTCCAACCTAATACTTCTTTTAATAGATCAACCAATGTGAATATCTCTCAATGATGCCATTGAAATTCAAGGCAATATAATAGTGTTTGGTTCTAATGTTTAACGATATAGCAACATTATTAACTTACGTGATAGGTAAGCGCGCGCAATCCTACCATAGTTGTCATTTCCATGACATTGGTAAGGCTTTATATTTTCTTTTAATTCGAGTGTTTTTTTAGTGGGTAAAATAAATCCACGTCACAAAAAGAAATATTGGATTGTTATATCAATAAGTTAGTTAGATAAGTATTTATACGTAGTGAATGGGAGGCAATAACATCGCTATTTAATAAGAGAGATTTAACTAACTACGTAGTTATACGTATAAAAAGTCAGTTAAAAATTTAACGATTTTTAACATCACTCCGTAGTCATGCTCATTTTTTCTTTTGGGTGGTTAGGTCACAGTTACGCTGAATCTAATCTATCCCCAACCATTGAAAGCAAGGATGAGTGAATGAACATTATTCATAGTGCTGTAAAGCGAGTGGTGAAGAAAAGCCTGATTGTTGCGTTAGGGTGCGCAGCAATGCTTTCTACTTCAGCGTATGCCGCAGAGAAAGTATACCGTTTAAAATTGGCCGAAACATGGGGGCCTAACTTCCCGATTTTTGGTGATGCGACAAAGAACATGGCAGCAATGGCAGAGAAAATGTCGAATGGTCGTTTACAGATCCGTATTGATTCAGCAAATAAGCACAAAGCGCCATTGGGCATTTTCGATATGGTGAAATCGGGTCAGTACGATATGGGGCACTCAGGCTCGTACTACTGGAAAGGTAAAGTGCCGAATACGCTTTACTTTACGTCAATGCCATTTGGTATGACGCCAGCAGAGCAGTATGCATGGTTCTATCACGGTGGTGGTATGGATCTCATGGAGCAAGTGTACGCACCTCATAATTTGCTTTCATTCCCAGGTGGTAATTCCGATATTCAAATGGGCGGTTGGTTTCAAAAAGAAATTAATACTGTTGATGATTTGAAAGGGTTGAAAATGCGTATTCCGGGTTTCGCTGGTGAGATCTTAGCGGAAGTGGGCGCAAAGCCGACCAATATTGCACCGGGTGAGCTTTATACATCATTAGAGCGTAACACCATTGATGCGCTTGAGTGGGTAGGGCCATCGCTCGATTTGCGCATGGGTTTCCACAAAATTGCCCCTTATTACTACACAGGTTGGCATGAGCCGGGATCTGAGCTGCAATTTCTTGTCAACAAGCGTACTTTTGAGCGTTTACCTGAGGATTTACAAGAGATCTTACGTGTAGCGATGCGTACGGCGGCCTATGATATGTATACCCAAGCAACACACGCAAGTGGTAAAAACTGGTCAACCATTCAAGAAACGTACCCTGATATTAAAGTCAAAGACTTCCCTCCTGCAGTATTAAAAGCGCTACGTGACGCAAACGATCGACTACTTGCTCAACACGCAGAAAAAGATGAGCAAGCCAAAGCGATCCAACAATCTCAAGCGGATTACTTAAAACAAGTACGTTCTTGGACCAACATTTCACACCGTGCTTATCTCAATAGCCAAGCACAATAAACCTGTCTTAACACACTGAGTCATTTCCCTGCCTTTTACGTATATCGGGTCGCCATTATATGTACTGAGGCAGGGCTTCCATGGAGTAAGGAATGAAAAGTCTCATTACACTGGAGCGATTGTTCAATCGCATTGGTGATGCCCTTGGCTGGTTAGCCAGTATTTTATTTTTACTATTATTGCTCAATGTCGTGTATGACGTTGTTATGCGATACGTTTTTAACGATGTTTCTATCGCCTTTCAAGAAATGGAATGGCATTTGTTTTCTGCCGTTTTTTTATTAGGTGTGCCTTATGCCATTCGTGCTTCAGGACATGTACGAGTAGACGTGTTCTTTGAGCGCCTTTCCCGCAAGACCCAAGCCATTATTGATATTCTTGGTACTGTGTTTTTGTTATTGCCTTTCTGCTTACTGGTGACTTGGTATGGAATTGATTTTGCCAAAGAAAGTTATGAGTTAGGCGAAACCTCAGGCGATCCCGGTGGGCTGGCTTATCGCTGGATCATCAAAGCCATGATCCCATTATCTTTCGGTTTAATGGCTGTGAGTGGACTCGGCCTTATTGTTCATTCTCTTAATACCTTGGTTAATCCCCAAGCCTCTTCATCTAAACAAGATCAGTAAAGGAATACGTCAATGATCGGAATAGTGATGTTTTTTGTCGCCTTGTTTGCGCTCTTGTTAGGCTTTCCTGTCGCCTTTACTTTTGGTGGTATAGCCTTAATTTTTGGCGTGTGGGCTGAAGGGTTTGATATGTTTGCGTTTATGCCATATCGCATTCAATCGATTATGGAAAATACGGTATTAATGGCAGTACCGCTGTTTGTTTTCATGGGACTGGTGTTGCAAAAAACACGTCTTGCCGAACAGTTATTAGAATCTATGGGGCGTTTATTTGGTGGCGTTCGTGGTGGCATCGCCATTTCAACAGTCTTAGTCGGAGCATTGCTTGCCGCATCCACAGGTGTCGTTGGGGCATCAGTGGTAGCGATGGGGTTAATATCCCTGCCTGTCATGTTGAAATACAACTACGATAAAGGACTTGCCTGCGGCACCATTTGTGCGTCTGGTACATTAGGGCAGATCATCCCACCGTCAATTGTGTTGATCTTATTGGGGGATGTTTTAGGTGTGCCGGTTGGAGACTTGTTCCAAGCCGCATTATGGCCGGGCTTTGTGTTAGTCGGTGCTTACATTCTTTATATTTTAATCTACGCCAAGCTTAATCCAGAAGCGGCACAACCGATTGAACGTGATGCCAGTGTGAGTCGTTCAAAAGAAGTGTTCGATGCATTGAAAGCGGTAGTACCACCATTGGCACTCATCGTTGTGGTGTTAGGTTCTATTTTTGCTGGTATTGCAACACCAACTGAATCAGCAGCATTAGGCGGTTTTGGTGCGATTGTACTTGCTGTGATGTACCGTGCCTTTAGCTGGAATATGCTCTACCAAGCAGCGAAAGAAACCGTCAAAGTAACAGCGATGGTTTTTGCTATTTTGCTCGGGGCAACTGCATTCTCGATGGCATTTACCTATACCGGAGGTGATTATCTGGTTGAAGAATGGATGATGGCACTGCCGGGCGAGAAATGGGGCTTTTTGATCATCACCATGTTAGTGATTTTGATCTTAGGTTTCTTTATCGATTTTGTTGAGATCTGTTTCATTATCGTGCCTATTCTCGCCCCTGTTGCGGAAATGATGGGTATCAACATGACGTGGTTTGCGATTTTAATTGCTATGAACCTGCAAACCTCTTTTTTAACTCCACCATTTGGTTTTAGTTTGTTTTATCTTAAAGGGGTTGCGCCTGCTGGCGTCACGACGCGAGATATTTATCGTGGTGTAATGCCATTTATCGCCATTCAAATAGCAGTACTTGCTTCCATATTGGTATTCCCTGGATTCTATGGCATGGGTTAATATTGATAATGTGATCTATAAAAGTAAAACTTGATAACAAATTGTTAATATAAGCTGGTGGTAAAACATCAGCTTTTTTTGTTGTTTGAGAGGTGACCATGCCATTAAAAGCAAAGTTAATCTTACTGACATTGCTGCCTTTATTGATCGTTACTGCCAGTATTAGTTGGATCTCGATTTATCAAGCGAAAACTCTAGGACAAAAAGAAGTTACCGTATTTCGTGAAAGCTTGATTAACGCAAAAGAAGCGGCATTAAAAGACAGTGTGGATTTAGCTCTGGATGCTATTGCCCATATTTACCATGATCCAAATTTAGATACTTCTGATGCTCAGCAGCGTGTTAAAAAAATCCTAACTAACTTGCGTTATGGCACTGATGGTTACTTCTTTGTTTATGATAAAAACGGGGTCAATTTAGTTCATCCGATTATGCCTGAGCTTATCGGCCAGAATCTGATTAACATCCAAGATCAGCAAGGAGATTATTTAATCGCTTCACTGTTATCACAGGCGCAAAGTGGAGGTGGATATCACCAGTATTTGTGGCAAAAACCATCCACAGGAGCCACCGTTAACAAGCTCAGTTATTCCGAGTGGTTAGATAAATGGGAATGGATGATTGGAACGGGACTATATATCGAAGATGTCAGTGAAGACGTTGATATGATGCAGCAAGCGATTAACCATAACATCGACACTATTTTCTTCTCTATTGTGGTGATATTAACGGTGACCGTTGCAGTGATCATCGTTATTACCTTAGCAATTAACTTACATGAACATCGCTTGGCTGACAGGAACTTAAAAGAACTTGCCCATAAAACGGTGATGTTTCAAGAAGCAGAGAAAAAGCATTTAGCCCGTGAACTTCATGATGGGATCAATCAGTTATTGGTTTCCAGTAAATGTCATTTAGAGCTACTTAGTATCCAATCAATTGACAGCAAATTTGTCGATTACCTAAATAAATCAATGTATTCGCTGACCTTAGCGATTAATGAAGTACGACATATTTCCCATAAGCTAAGACCAAGTGCATTGGATGACATAGGTTTAGAGGCGGCATTAACGACATTATTGCAAGATTATCAATCTCACTCAGGCACCCAGGTTGATACCTTGTTTGATACTCAAGCAGGGCGTTTAGATTCTGATGTCGCAACCACTTTGTATCGTGTGGTGCAGGAATCGCTAAATAACATAGTAAAACATGCAGAAGCCACCAAAGTGGAAGTGCATTTAAAACAAATGGGTAACTTATTACAGTTGATTATTCGTGATAATGGTAAAGGCTTCGATAGCCAGAATAAGAATCAACAAAAAGGAATTGGTTTGCGCAATATGCGTGAGCGAGTGGAGTTTATTGGCGGTGAGTTTGAACTCAGTAGTGAGCAGGGATTCGGTACCGAGCTTACCGTATTATTAAATTTGGATGGCTTAGTCTATGAAGGAACAAACGATTAAGGTTGTCATTGTCGATGATCACCAAGTGGTGATTGATGGCTTTATGGCACGATTACAATTAGAGCCTGATATTGATGTGATAGGTACAGCGAGCAATGGTATCGAAGCATTAGAAGTGATCAGCCAGCTTGATCCCGATGTGATATTAATGGATATCAGTATGCCGATCATGAATGGTATTGATGCCACCGCACAGATCAAAAAGCAGTACCCTGATGCGAAAGTGTTAATGCTGACCATGCATGATAATCGTGAGTACATCATGAAGGTGATGCAGGTAGGGGCGATGGGCTATATGTTGAAAGAAATTTCGGCAGAGAAAATGGTGCAAGCGATCAAAACGGTCAATCAAGGAGCGACTTATTTTTGTGAAACCACAAGCCAGACTATTTTTACTCAAGCTGCTGCTCCCATTGCCGCTCCTGAAGTGAATCCATTAAGCCGACGTGAAGAAGGGATTTTAAAACACGTAGCGCAAGGACTTAGCAGTAAACAAATAGCTAAAGCATTAGATATTAGTTATCGCACTGTTGAAACCCATCGTCAAAATATCAAACATAAATTAGATCTACACTCGACGGCAGAGTTAGCTAAATACGCCTTAGAAAAAGGATTAGTTGATTAACAGTATGCTTTAATGATGAAAAAATAGATGAAATATAAGAATTGGAACATCAAATAAGCGTTTGATTAAAAAAAGAGAATAAAACTATTTACAGCCAAACAAACTATGCGTATTATTCGCCGCACTTACGGAGAGATGGCTGAGTGGTTGAAAGCACCGGTCTTGAAAACCGGCATACGTTAATAGCGTATCTAGGGTTCAAATCCCTATCTCTCCGCCATATTCTAGAGATTCGATGAAATCGGGTTTCATAAAGAATTGGAGCGGTAGTTCAGTTGGTTAGAATACCGGCCTGTCACGCCGGGGGTCGCGGGTTCGAGTCCCGTCCGCTCCGCCAATACAACGAAGCCTCGTCAGTAATGACGGGGCTTTTTTGTATCTGGAATTTAAGCTGTTGTTGGAGTTGTATTGGTGCACCTGACACAGGGTCGAAAGTCCCGCTGGAGTGCCAGCCCAGCCGCTCCGCCAATACAACGAAGCCTCGTCAGCAATGACGGGGCTTTTTTGTATCTGAAATTTAAGCAGTTTTTGGGATTGTATTGATGCACCTGACACAAGGTCGAGAGTCCCGCTGGAATGCCAGCCCAGCCGTTCCGCCAACACAACGAAGCCTCGTCAGAAATGATGAGGCTTTTTTGTATCTGAAATTCAAGCAGTTATTGGGATTGTATTGGTGTATCTGAAATGTAATCGCTATTCACACTGTAAATTAGGTATTGTAGATAACTCGTTTCAATAATAAAAAGCCAAACAAAGTGCTTGTTTGGCTTAAGAGTTGCTATTACTCGCCGTTATACTTTTGTTCAAGCGCTTGTGCAGCTAGATAGCTCTGATGCGTGCTTAACTGTTCAAAATAGCGTTTGATATTCGGATAATCACTTAAGATGCCATCGGTGTTAAGGATTTCAGCAATGAACGACATCATGAAATCAGCACCCGTTAATCTCTCTTCAACAAGGTAAGTTTTACCAGCTAAGCGTTGATCAAAGTATTGCATGACTTTTTGCGTTTCCATGTCGGCATAATCGCCAAGGAAATTCATTTTCGCACCATCTTTCGTGACAAACATCTTCAAAAGTAGCGGTAAAATTGCTGAACTTTCTGCAAAGTGAAGCCATTGAATATAATCAATATAAGCAGGTGTGCCACACTCAGGTTTAAACTTACCATTACCATAAGTATCGATAAGATATTCAGTGATCGCGCCAGACTCGGTAATGATCATACCGTTATCTTCAAGTACAGGTGATTTACCTAACGGGTGAACACTTTTTAACTCTGGTGGTGCAAGAAAGGTGACCTTATCACGGCAATAAGGCTGGATCTTGTATTCGACCCCGAGCTCTTCCAATAACCAGATTATACGTTTTGAACGAGATTGATTTAGATGGTGCAAAGTAATCATATTAATTCCCTTTTCGTTACAGTTAGCTGACTTTAACCACTAATTTTCCGAAGTTCTTACCTTCGAGTAAGCCGATGAAAGCTTGTGGTGCATTTTCTAATCCTTCAACGCAATCTTCACGGTAATGGATTTTTCCTTCTGCCAACCATTGCGACATATCTTGTGCAAATTCGTCGTAGCGGTGAGCATAATCATCAAAAATAATAAAACCTTGCATCTTGATACGCTTAACAAGCAGTTGTCCCATTAGCATATTCATGCGATCAGGACCTTCTGGTAATGAAGTCGCATTGTATTGAGAGATCAAACCACACAGAGGAATACGAGCACCGGTATTTAATAGTGGAAGAACCGCATCAAAGACTTTGCCACCCACGTTTTCATAGTAAACATCGATACCATTTGCACAGGCTTGGCTAAGTTGCTCAGCAAAATCAGCAGCGTGGTGGTCGATACATTCATCGAAACCTAAAATGGACTTTGCGTAATCACATTTTTCTTTGCCGCCAGCGATACCCACAACACGGCAATTTTTGAGTTTACCAATCTGCCCAACCATAGAGCCCACAGCGCCAGTCGCTGCAGCGACAACAATGGTATCTCCTGCTTTTGGTTGACCAATGTCGAGTAAACCCATGTAAGCTGTAAAGCCAGGCATACCCATAACACCTAATGCATAGGAAGGGTGGGTTGGATTCATGCCTAGCTTGATCAGTCCTTCACCATTTGATGTTGCATAATCTTGCCAGCCAGTAAACGCTAATACCCACTCACCAACGGTAAAATCAGGATGATTTGACTGTTCAACTTGGCATACGGTACCGCCAACCATCACATCACCGATCGCGACAGGCTCGGCATAAGATTTTTTATCGCTCATACGCCCACGCATGTAAGGATCAAGCGATAGGTATTTGGTTTTAAGTAAGATCTGACCTTGAGCAGGTGTCGGAATTTCAGTTTGATTGAGCGTGAAATCCGTTGGTTGTGGTGCCCCAACTGGACGAGAAGCTAATAATACTTGGCGATTGATAGTTGTCATCATGACTCCTTAAATACAATTAGACCAGTCGTCTAGTTGTTAGTTATAAAAAATCCCGCCATCAGCTTAGTTCAAATAGTAATGGCGGGTTGTGTTCTTTATTTTGCTGTTAATAGCATCTTAGTTGTTGCTAATGCTTGCTCTAAGCCCGATAAATCTTGGCTAAGCTTGCTAAGTAAACTTGCCCCTAACCATAAATGGTAAAGGGTTTGTGCCATTGCTTGGCTGTCACATGTCGCAATGGATCCGTCTTTGATCCCCGCATCAATTGCACTAGCAATCAATGACACTACATTATTGGCGCCTTGCTTTAATGCTTCACGCATTGTTTCTGATAGATCAGACACTTCTGCACTTAGCTTAACGACTAAACATTTATTGGCATTACAAACGCCATTTTCCACTTTGATCCAGAGATTGAAATAATGGTTAAGGCGTTCGAATCCTGTTTCTTGTTCATTATGTAAAACATGAGCTACACGTTGTAAATAATGCTGAAAATAGTATTGGATCAAAGCTTCACCAAATTGCTCTTTTGATTTGAAATAATGGTAAAAAGAGCCTTTTGGCACATCAGCAGCATTCAGTAACTGCGATAAACCGACACTAGTGAAGCCTTTGGCAACGACTAACTGGTAACCAACATCAAGAATATGCTGCTTTGTATCATTTGTTTTTTCGTTCATAGCGTCACTATAGAATAAATTAGACCAGTCGTCTAGCATCCCTAAAAGATGGATGCATTGTAAGAAAAATTAGCAATGCTGGATAGCGAAACCACAATTAAGGTCGGTATCAGCGAATTAACCGATTGAATAGCTTTCTGAAAGGGTAAAATCATGTAACTATAGCCACAATCTAGCAGGAATTGGTTACTGACGTTGATTTCTGCACTTTTTATTCGCAACAAAGGTTATGCACGATGGATTTCCAACAATATTACGAAATCATTATTGAAGAGTTAGTTGATAATTTTGATTTAGATGACGGTGAGTACTACGGCGACGTTGTACTGACTGATGAGCTGTATCAAGCAAGTTGTGAAATCGCGAAAAAGTTTGATGTTGATTTTAATGGCGAGCAATCAGCATTGGCTGTGCTTGAAGCATCGAAACAAGATGCAGCAGAGCCAGAGACATACTCAGTATCAGCGGCAGCGGTAGGTTGTGTAGTTGATTACTTAGAAGATAATTTTGTTGTTGAGTTTGAAGACGAAGATTTCGACGACGAAGAATAGAACGTAATTGCTTACTATCAGCAAAGCCGACATGTAATGTCGGCTTTCTTTTATCTCACGTATAGGGAATGTGAATCCGTGTTAGAGTCAATCTTACTGGCATTTGTTGAGCAGCAAGCTATCTCAGATGCAGCTCATGATAAAGCACATATTTTACGAGTAGTTAAAATTGCTAAGCAGTTATGCCAACAAGAACAGGTTCAGTTAGATGTGGTGATGGCAGCAGCTTACTTACACGATTGTGTATCGGTAGCGAAAAACGATCCTCGTCGCAAGCAAGCATCCTTACTGGCGGCAGATAAAGCGATTGAGTTTTTATCGGCGAAACAATTGCTACAGATGCAGCATGATGCGATCCACCATGCCATTGTTGCCCATAGCTTTAGTGCCAATGTTGAGCCGTTAACTTTGGAAGCGAAAATTGTTCAAGATGCTGATAGGCTAGATGCATTAGGAGCGATTGGTATAACCCGATGTATTCAAGTCGGTACAGCGTTAGGTCGTCCACTGTATAGTATTGATGATCCGTTTTGTGAAACACGTGAACCAGATGATACAACGTATACTATCGATCACTTTTACGAAAAATTGCTGCGATTAGCCGATACTATGCAGACAACATCAGCAAAAGATGAAGCATTAAAGCGAATTGAATTCATGAAAAGCTACCTTCAACAATTATCGTCAGAAGTTTAAGTTGAGTAACTGTTAAGCGCTAAATTGACGTTTTTCACATCATTATGCCGTGTTTTACCTGTTTTTGTTGTTTAATTAACCATTTGAAACAAGTGGGTATTTACATTGTGCCATGATGACCGTATTATTCGCTGCACTTACGGAGAGATGGCTGAGTGGTTGAAAGCACCGGTCTTGAAAACCGGCATACGTTAATAGCGTATCTAGGGTTCAAATCCCTATCTCTCCGCCATATTTAGAAAAGCCGCTGACGAAAGTTAGCGGCTTTTTCGTTTCTAGCTAAATAGAAATCACATCTATTAATTCGATAATTTTTATTTCTGATCTTATTCCACTTGATTGTTAACGCTATTACGCAGAGCTAATACGTCTGCGGTTTCTAATCGAGATCTTGTTGATTAATAAAGTTAGCTTGCGCCATGGCAATAATGGAAGCGGTTAAACGTAATGCTGCGTTGATAGCATCGTCGGACTCATCGAGTGAACGTAATAACTCAACATGACCATGTAAACAGCTGTAACCTTGATTGACCATACAAGCTGCTATGCAGGCATAGTAATAGGCTGTTTCATCTACGACATCAAGATCATGAAGCGGCGTAAGCTCTAATGCATTAGATTGCTTTATGTTAGATAGATGCAATGTATTAATGGTCATGTAGTAATTGTTTGTCATAGCCATACGCATAACGGCATGTTTTATATCTTGTAACTGTAGTGGATTAATTCCACCTACTTGTTGTTTGATATGCTGCAGAACCGCTTCATTTTTACATGCGAAAGCAGCAGCATAGGCGATATATTGCACTCGATTAATAGCAAGCAGCGACTGTCGTGAGATTAAAGAATATAGTAATTCTGAATGATCAAATTGTGTGTCGGTAGTAGGCATGATGATGCTTCCTTTCTGATTCAAAAATATATCAGTCAAATTCAGTGGCTGTATCTTTTTATGCTATTCCATTCACTGTCTTGTACAACTAACAGTAATGCATGCTAACTGTGTAGAAATGATCGACAGATTTATTCGAAAATCGTGATAAAAACGAGGCCAGAATAAAATTTTACAGAAAGCGTTTATTTATTAGGCAGTTGAATGGGGGGGGGCATTTACAAGCTGAAAATAAGGCAGTATTATCCGTCGCACTTACGGAGAGATGGCTGAGTGGTTGAAAGCACCGGTCTTGAAAACCGGCATACGTTAATAGCGTATCTAGGGTTCAAATCCCTATCTCTCCGCCATATTCTAGAGATTCGATGAAATCGGGTTTCATAAAGAATTGGAGCGGTAGTTCAGTTGGTTAGAATACCGGCCTGTCACGCCGGGGGTCGCGGGTTCGAGTCCCGTCCGCTCCGCCAATACAACGAAGCCTCAGCAGAAATGCTGGGGCTTTTTTGTATCTAAAATTCAAGCTGTTGTTGGCATGGCATTGATGTACCCGACACGGGGTCGAGAGCCTCGCTGGTGTGCCAGCCCAGCCGTTCCGCCAATACAACGAAGCCTCAAAGTATTATGTTGAGGCTTGTGCATGTTTAGATTTCAACGCTGAGTTTGAGCTTTTGTAATTCGTGCACAAAAGAAAAATGGAGTTGGTTTTGTTTTGCGTAATACATCGCTTCATCTGTTTTACTGATCAAAGCGGGGAGTAGGTGTTGATCTAATGGGTAAAGCCCTAAACCGATACTAACACCAACATCAACATGATGGCTAAGTGAAGCAATGTAAATAGGCTGTGTGAGAGTTTGATAAATACGATTGGCAGTATTTTCTAATTCTCTAACAGGATCAAAGGAATGGGTAAGATCAAAGATAATTAGGAATTCATCTCCGCCGACACGAAAGACATAGTCATTTGATGGAAATAATCGGGTTAAACGTTGCGCGATTTTTTTCAGCAGAATATCACCGACATCATGCCCGTACTGATCGTTAATCGGTTTAAAACGATCAAGATCTAAAAATGCAATCCCTAATGATTTGGCTTTAAAAAGCTGAGCATAATCATTTTTAATTTTATCTAGATAACGTTGATTTAATAAGCCTGTAAGCGGCTCACGGTTTAGTTTGTTTTCTAGATCGTTAATGGTGTCTTGTATGCTAGAAAAGTCGTGAATAATAGCGATAGCACAAGGCTTTTCTGCATACTCTAAATAAGAAATGGAAATACGTAGTTGGATCGGTAAGCCATTTTTCTTATAACAAGAGATCAACGCTCGTTCGCTCATGACTTTGGGCGATGATTGATTTTGAATGAAGTGCTCGACTTTATGTCTGTGTGTTTCAATGTCAGGATGCTTGATTAAATCTTGCAGTTGCATGGTCTGAAATTCATTTTTAGAGTATCCAAGCAAGGCACAACAAGCATGATTTGAAAACATAATATGACTGTTTTCATCAACAATAAGCGCAGCATCACCAAGAAAATCTAAAAACTTATTTATAGAGGATTGGTTATCCATTTATACAACCCGTTAACAAGAAACAATAGGGTAGTATAAATAAATATGTTAATAACTTCTAATTATTAATTAAAGAAGTTTTAGTAACCAATAGTTATTATTATTGAATAAATGATTTGTTTCGATGGCTGTCAGGTATTTTATAGCTATAACCGTTTGTTTTTCTTTATCGATAAGCTTCATTGAATAGCGGGTGTTATTATCTGAACCTCTGTTTTCTATCCAGAAAATTAAGGTCATGGGATCTGAATGGAATTGGCTGATTGCGAGCTTATATTCACAATCAGCGAAAGAGTGATAGCAGAACTCTATATAAATAGATTCCATTATTATACTCGCTTTTATATTAAGCGGTTTCGGAAAATAGGATATTTAGGTCGTAATTTTCTCGTTCTAATGAGCGCTTGAGTGTTTTTAATGTTTTGATTTGTAGTTGGCGGATACGTTCTCTTGTTAAGCCAACAGAATCTGCTACCTCTTGTAAGGTATGAGGTTCATACCCCATTAACCCATAGCGACGACAGATGATTTCGCGATCTCGAGGGTGTATTTTATCAAGGATCATACTGGTAAGTTTGATCATATCCTCGTTATCGGTTTCAGCACCTGGCGTTGCAATTTGTTCATCGGCAACAAGATAGGCAACCGTATTTGAGTTGTCGCTATCACCTAGCGTTTGCTCTAAAGAGACAACATTAATTTCACTCGATAATAATGATGAGATCTCATTAATATCTTTATTAAGTTCTTTAGCTATATCGTCTTGTGTTGGTTCACTATTGTTGGCTTTCATTAACTCACGATGAGTACGTAATAATGTATTAATCTCTTTTGATACATGAACAGGTAAACGAATGGTTCGATTCTGATTATGTATGGCTCTTTCGATAGTTTGTTTTATCCACCATGTGGCATAGGTAGAGAAACGGAAACCTTTTTCAGGATCAAATTTATCAACAGCTGTCATTAAGCCAATGTTTCCTTCATCGATGAGATCGTTAAGAGACATCTGGGCTGCGTGGTATTTCTTTGCAATACTGACTACGAGTCTTAGGTTTGATTCGACTAAAACTTTCTTGGCGCTAGAATCACCCATTAAAAACTTACGGCTATATTGAATTTCATCTTCTTTAGTCAGTAATGGTTTATTTGAAATATCGTTTAGATACAAACGTACAACATCGGCTTCAAAACTTACTGCTTCCATTCTATTGTCCTTAATAAAATTAAAATCCAATAACAAATGCAATCATTCCGTAATTGCATTGTTAAATATTTAAATTTAATTGTTAACAAAAAGCAACATAAAAAACAGGGTTAATTATAGTTTTAATAATTAGAGAAATTGATATGAGAGCGTTTTAAAATCACAAAAGTCTTATATCTTAAAAATATGAGCGAATAATATAATGGTAATTTTGCGATGTTATTTTGCTTATGGATTTTATTTTATAGAGGTATGATGAGATCAAGGATAAAAACTAATAAAAAGAGCCTATCTTTATGTCTAATTTTTTAAAAAATGTTTCATTAGCAACAGCATTTATAGTTCCACTTTTCTTTTCTTACGCTAATGCGGCTGAGCCAGCGGGTAATTCGATTGTTGTTCAGTCGTGTGTAGAGAACCAAAACTTTGATGAGCAAGGCTTGATTCATTGCTACCAACAAGCGGAAGCAACGGCGAAAGATCAAGTTTATAACTTGTCTGGTCAAGGTGATCATTACAAAACATCGATTGATCAACGCTGTCAGCAACTTGAGAGCCAATTAAAGTTAAATACAACTCTTATTAAATCAGAGAAGGCGGCGAAAGTGGCGGCTTGTTATGCAAATGGTTGGGCGAATGCACGAGATGAAGTGCTGAATGAAAAATATTAATTTTTATGCTTAATGTAAAAACGGATGGGTACTGAGTACTCATCCGTTTTTTTATTGCTTGTGAGCTAAGTCTAAGATCGCAGCATAGAGCAGTGATGTCGCGGGATCTTTCTTATGTTCTTTGGGGCAAACAAGGTAATACGTTGGTCTTTTATCGCCTTGATCGGGAATAGTAAATGCCTTAATGAGCTTTCCTTCATTAAGTGGCTTTTGCACTAGAATTTTATTTACATAAGCAATCCCTAACCCATTACATGCGGCTTCAATCGCTTGAATTGAATTTTGAAAGAATACTTTATTTTGATTGATGATCGGCTTTATTTTGAGGTTGTGTAACACGAGATCCCATTGAATAAGTCGGTTTGTGGTTTCAATTAAAGTCACTTCTTGCAAAATTTGTGGGGTAAGTGTGGTGATCTCTGGCGGTAAATAATTGGGCGCACAAACGGCAATCATCTCTTCTTCAAACAACTTATCGTATTCCACATGCTCTGGTGGTTCTAAGCCATAACGGATAGCCATGTCGATGCTGTCTTTATGAAAATCCAGTGTTTCTAAAGTATCAACAAAATTGAGAGAAATACCCTGTTGAGACAATTGTTGAAGGTTAATTAACGGTAATAACCATTTATTAAGTAATGCTGGCGGTATTGCAACAGTGAGTTTTTGGTTTTTACTTGCCATACCAAGATCTGCGGTGGCTTGCTCTAGCTCATTAAGAATAATGGATGTACGGCTAAAGTAACGTTGCCCTGCATTGGTCAGCGTTATGCTTCGGTTATGACGTTGAAAGAGTTTTTGCTCAATAAACTCTTCAAGTGTGTTGATCTGATGGCTTACAGCCCCAGGTGTTACGCATAATTCTTCTGCTGCTAGTTTAAAACTTTGTAATCGTGCTGCCGCTTCAAAATACACAATAGCTTTGATGGGGGGGATAACGCGCATTAAGATTCCTTCGGGGTATTTTTTCTCAACTCACAAAATAGTTTTATTGATTTGTTGAATTTAATTATTAGTTCCATAATTAAAACCGCAAAAACGAGTTTGGCAGTATACCAATTTCACATTTACTTTGTGCTGCTAGATAGTTAATTATTCGAACATGAGTACAGATAATGAAGATCAAACAAGTTGTAGCCGCTGTTCTTTTAGCCGCACCTGCATTTATGTCACATGCAGCAATGACATTAACAAGCCAAGATATTACCAATGATCATACGCTACAAAATCAACAACTGTTTAATCAGTGGGGTTGTACTGGTAGTAACGTTTCACCACAATTAAGCTGGACTGGCGTGCCTGAAGGTACAAAGAGCTTCGCTGTGACTATGTATGATCCAGATGCACCAACAGGTAGTGGCTGGTGGCACTGGAGTGTTGTAAATATTCCTGCAAACGTTCACAGTTTAGCTGCTGGTGCTGGCGCAGTAGGTGGTAAAGATCTACCTAAAGGTGCAAGCATGGTAACGAATGACTTCGGCTTCAAAGGTTTCGGCGGTGCATGTCCACCACCAAATTCAAAACCTCACAACTACGAAATCACTGTATACGCATTAAATACAGCTAACATTAAGTTACCTGAAAATGCATCACCAGCGTTAGCAGGTTATAACATTTTGTCTCATGTTATCGGTAAAGCTCAGCTAATCGCACCGACGAATGCGCGTTAATGTATCTTGTCATGAAAGAGCCACCTCGTTAGGTGGCTCTTTTTTTATTTATAAATCGTTCAAATCACATCAGTAGTGACTCTGGGCTGACATATGGCAAGCTGAGTGATTGTGCAACGCTAAGACAGGTAATATGCCCTCTATAGACGTTGAGCCCATGACGGAGATGGTGATCATCAAGCAGTGCTTGTTTATAGCCTTTATTTGCAAGGGCAACAATATAGGGAAGTGTCGCATTGTTCAGGGCGACGGTTGCAGTACGGGCTACTGCCCCAGGCATATTGGCGACACAATAATGAACTACATTATTAACAATATAGGTGGGTTTATCATGAGTTGTTGCATGGGAGGTTTCAACGCAGCCACCTTGATCGATAGCGACATCAACAATCGCTGCACCGTTTTTCATTTTTCTGATCATCGCTTTTGTAACGAGTTTTGGTGCAGCAGCGCCAGCAACGAGAACACCACCGATAACAAGATCTGCATTAAGGACATGCTTTTCAATCGTATCATGGGTTGAATAGACAGTATTTACTCTACCGTTAAATTGAGCATCGAGTTGGCGTAGCACTGAGATATTACGATCAATAATCGTCACATTGGCTTTTAGGCCAAGCGCCATTTGTGCAGCATTAGCTCCTACTACACCACCGCCTAGAATAACGACATTGGCAGGTGTTACACCGGGCACTCCGCCTAATAATATCCCTCGTCCACCTCGTGATTTTTCTAATGCAAAAGCCCCTGCTTGGATTGACATTCTACCTGCCACTTCTGACATAGGTGCGAGTAATGGCAGCTTACCATCATTATCAGTCACTGTTTCGTAAGCGATACAAATAGCTTTGCTTTTGATCAAATCTTTTGCTTGTTCAGGATCGGGAGCGAGGTGGAGGTAAGTAAATAATATTTGATCCTCTCGCAGTAATGCTCGTTCATTAGCTTGAGGCTCTTTTACTTTTATGATCATTTCAGATTCGGCAAAGATATCGTTAGCCGTAGGTAAAATTTGTCCTCCAGCATCAATATAATCTTGATCTTGAAAACCGATCCCAATGCCAGCTTGGGTTTCAATATAGACGGTATGACCATACGAGGTGAGCTCTTTTACTGAGCTTGGTGTCATACCGACACGGTACTCATGTGTTTTGATCTCTTTTGGTATCCCTATAATCATAGTATTACCTCCTATCTATGATTAAAGAAGCTGTAGAAACCGTTATGGTTGTAATAATAAGTTACGTTTATAAACAGATAGAACCTATATCTATATTTTAACGTAAACATAATTTAGGCCACTGCAATGGTCAGTTTTGATGGCGATTAAAACTGGGTGATATACTTTGAGTGGCAGACTATCCTGTATTTTTGTCTTGTTATGAAGATAGTTTCTTATTTTATTAGTGATAGCAGTTGATAAATCTATTGATGTACAAAAATATGAACAGCGTGATGTGCTGTTTTTTATCTATGTAATGAAAGCTCAAAGTAAATATGAGCGTGGCAAGATAACAAAGAAGGACGTGGAGCAGAATATAAACTTAGGTAAAAAAAACCGCCATATTAGGATGGCGGTTTATTGTTTGAATAAGATTGAAATTAGATTTCAAACTCAGAAAGTTGTGCACCTTGGTCAAGTAGCTGTTGCAGTGCTTTAGGAGTACGGCCTTGGCCTGTCCATGTTTTTTCTTCGCCGTTTTCGTCTGCGAATTTGTATTTAGCAGGGCGTGCAGCACGCTTTTTCTTCGCTTTTGGTGCATCACCAATAAGTGCAACAAGTTCTTCTGCTGTAATACCTTCTGCTTCTAGTAGCTCACGGTATTTTTGAAGCTTAGCTTCTTGCTCTTTATTTTGTGCTTTAGCTGCAGCTTCTTCTTCACGGCGCTCTTCAACAACTTGAGTAAATTTTTGAAGACCTTCTTCTAGATCTGAAACTGACATTTCACGTGCTTGAGCACGTAGTGAACGTAGGTTTAATAAAATATCAATCATGTAAAATTTATTCTGAAATAAAAGGAATTATTGGGGTCTATTGTACTTAAGTTTTTAAATAAGGCACGAAAAATAGAGAGTATCTTTGTAACTAAATCTCATTTTTTAAATATCTTTTAGTAACGGCATATAAAACGAAAATAGATTATTTGCGAACAAGATCGCTTTATATACATTTTTAACCAGAACATGCGAGAAAAAACAGTCACATTTAAGTGCATTTAAATCCACCTTAGCACATACCATATCAGTATGTGATAGCACTTTTTAGTGTAAATTTAATGGGTTACAAGTAATTGTTAATGTTGTCAAATGTTACAAGATATATCATTCGCCGCATCTATTTGTTTTATCTCTTTTATTTCATTAACTTATCCCTTGTGGGGCTTTTTCTTATGCTAATAAGAAATATTAATTATCCTCTTTAGGATTATTCCCATATAAATTTCGACCAGAAAGGGGATGTTGTAAAACAAGCCATAGATATAAATGCATTGTACATTTTTATAAAGCAATAACGACCTTCTTTTGTTATACACATTGACGCGTGGTTATTAGCGGTAACTAAAATAAAGAGAATAAAAAGAGTCTTCAACAATTAGCAAAATAACAATGTCTGTCGCATTTGCGATTGCGAACTTTTCTGTAATCAGCGTAGCTAATGCTCACGGTTGGTCTGAATTTCCACCTGCTCGTACTGTAATTTGTGATGCTGATGGGAACTACTGGAGTGGTCAGGCATGCCAAACCAAGCATGCCGTATCTTATTTGCTGAGAATGGTGGCTACCCATTTACCTAAAAAATGAAAACGCAGCACTAACGAAAGATTACAGCAATATTGCTTAAGTGAAAAAAGTGGTTACTGACGGACTATTATGTGCTGTTGGTGTTTGGAATACAGATGCTGGTAAGCATGAATTAAATACTGTGGATCTTTTGGCAAATAAAGTTTGGGCAGCAGAAGATAAACATGCATTAACTGTAAGTGTTATCAAACCTCTTGAGCCAATTCCACCCGTTGTCGATCCTGAAGAGCCAGAGATTGGTGATGTACCTACCTATGTTGCAGGAACAGTATACCAAGCGGGTGATAAAGTATTAGCGAAAGACGGTAATGTTTAACAGTGTAAATCATGGCCATATACAGCATGGTGTTCACAAGCATCTTATGTACTAGCAGAAAGTCATGTTTGGTTAGATACTTGGGATAAGCTATAAACAATTTATTGAGTATGTAAAGCCAGCTAATAAGCTGTTTTTTTTATTTTCAAGTCTAGGTATTAAAAATATGGTTGCCGTTTTATTGACATATTTAATGATAGATATTTGACGTTTTTTAAATAATAACTATTTATTTATAACTATCAGTTTAATTATTCTAATTTATATATTGCTTATTTCTTTTTTTTAATTTAATTATTGAAATATACATTAATGTAACATTTTTAAATGTAACAAAAAATATTCTTTCAGCGTATGTGTGATTCTCTATTGCGTTTTAAAACAATGGGTTAATATCTTATTGTATTGGTTTTATCGTGGTGATTAATTTTGTTTGTTATGTGCTTGTTGTTTTTTGATTTATAAAATACACAAGCAAAGGGGAGAGTTTCTTTTTGCTGTCACTAAATAAAAATAACCGCAGTATAGTGGTATGAAATAGTGGCAATGCAATGACGATATATTTAAACATCAAACTTATATCGTTAAATAATATTGAGAGAAAACGATGTCTTCTAAATTCACAAAACTATCATTATCTGTCGCATTTGCTATTGCAAATGTTGCTGCCATTGGTGCTGCTAATGCTCACGGCTGGGCTGAATTCCCAAGTGCTCGTCAAAACACGTGCTACAACGATGGCGGTTATTGGTCAAATGCAATCCCGAATGCAGCATGTAAAGCTTCATACGATAAATCTGGTGTTGAGGCTTTCATTCAACGTAACGAAGTTGCGTCATTGAATCCTAATTACAATGATATCAATACTGTTAAAGCGAACATTAAAGATGGTCAACTATGTGCTGCAGGTATGCCTGGTAAAACGGGTCTAGATGTACCACATAAAGATTGGCAAAAAACGGAAATCGTTCTTGATGCAAATGGTGAGTTCGATTTTGTATGGACGGCAACAGCACCACATAACCCATCTTTCTGGGAATTTTACCTAACCAAACCAGGCCACGATTTTACTCAACCTTTAAACTGGGATGATCTAGAACTAGTTCATACGGTAGGTAATGTGATGCCAAATGCTGGTTCGCCTTATAAAACGTACAATTTTAAAGTGAAGCTACCAACTGATCGCTCTGGTGATGCTATTCTTTATACACGTTGGCAGCGTATTGACCCTGTGGGTGAAGGCTTCTACAACTGTAGTGATATCACAATTAAGCAATCAGGTAATGGCGGTGAAGTAACACCTCCACCAGTTGTTGATGGTGATATGAACGCAATCCCAGGTTACTTTGTACCAGCAGGTTACCAAACACCAGCTGTAGGTGACATTGTACGTTTCCGTCTAATGGCACCAGTAACAGGTGCTGAAGTGTTTGATCATCGTTTAGAGATCACTGCTGCTAACCAGGCTACATGGGTAGAAACACTAGCAACTGAACTAAATGTTTTAGATTCAGAAAAACTATTCGTAGGTGTTTGGAACCAAGCCGCAGCTCAATATGAGTTTAATGCGTCAAATATTCATGCAAACCAAGTTTGGGTTTCTGAGAAAGATTACGCGTTTGCTGTAAGTACAATTAAAGCGTTAGAGCCAATTCCACCTCAACCACCAGTTGATCCTGAAGAGCCAGAAACAGAATTACCTGAAGGTAGCTGGAGCAAAACGGCTGTTTATAACGCTGGTGATGTGGTAACTCACTTGAGTAAAACATGGAAAGCGGGTTGGTGGACACAAGGTGAAGAGCCAAGCAAAGCTGAAGTGTGGAAGCAAGTACTAGCTGAAGGTGAAACACCAGAAGTAGGCGGTTGGTCTGCAACTAATGTTTACTATGAAAACGACGTAGTGACTCACAACGGCGATAGCTGGAAAGCAGGTTGGTACACGAAAGGTGAAGAGCCTGGAACAACAGGTGAATGGGGCGTATGGCGTAAGCTGTAATCACTTCTATCTTTAGCCTAAATAAAGCCTGTGGAAATCCATAGGCTTTTTTGTTTTCTATTGTAAAAATGTTCAGTCATGAGTTCAAAAAATCAGTTAGTCACTAGGGTTGAAAAGAGCATAAGGCACGCTTTAGTGAAGAAAGGGTATATATCGCTCTGTTCTATTATTGAAAGTCAGTATAACGCAAATCAAAAACACCCTTTAAATTTAAGAAAAAATAAAAACTTTTTATCAGGTTGTGTGTCATCGCCATATAAGCCGAACGCTAATATCTTTGATTTGTCTGATTATAAATACATTAAGCCTAGGAAGTTGACAAAAGATAAATATAAAGAGTTAAAGTCACTGCATGAGTTATATTAACGAAATACAGTGATTGTACTGAAGGTTATTAAATGGAATTAAATAATAAATAAAGAGGGAATAATAATATTCCCTTTTTTACTCTAAGTTATTTGTTTTAAATGCATGCTGTAAGTTAAATGGTAAATTGAAAGGTGCAGTATTGCGTAATCGGTAGCGTTCAGTACTGTTAACCTTGCTTACTGTCTCTAGTGTTTCTTGGCTATATAGTGGCTTATTTTCTTCAATAAAAACCAGTAGTTCCGCATTGTTGCCTGTTGATGCCGTATGTTTGATAAGATTGAGTGCATACTTTGCGTAGGCATCATACATACAGGTTTCCATTGCTTTAATATTAAGATATTGAAGTAACTGCTTTTTCTCTTCGTTAGTAAATTTTTCTCCCCCTTTGACATGCAAATATAAGTTAATTTTATTATTGCTCTGAATATCATTACAGCGTTGTTGGTAGTAACGAATATCATTAATACTATCAGTTAAACCTGCTTGAACAGTTAAACTGAATAATGAAAGAAATATAGGAAATATATAATTATTAATATGCTTCAAATTAAATAATCCAAGAGATATAAGCGATAACTTTGCACTGTTGAAATGTTAAATAGTTCCTTTGTTAAGGAATCCACGTAGAGCTCGATAGTAAATCTTCCTGATGACATATCACAATGTTTGTTGTTATTGATAGCAAAAAAAGTGTTTCAAAATGTGTTGTTATTATTAATTTTAGTTATAAAAAGTGCAAAAAATATCGTTTTATGCTCAAAAAGTGAATATTTCATACATTGATTAAATTTATAAATTGTCACGATTAAAGATGTCGTTTGTGTTGTTTCCGTTAAAAGTTAAACATTGGGTTAACTTTTATGGACTATGTAATAGCAGTAAGGAAACATAGTGAATACATTTCAAAAAAACTTTAAGTTGATTGATAAGCCAACGTTTTTCGGAGCGTTAGCCATGTTGATCTCAGTGGTTGTGCCACTGATCTTATTCCCAGAGCAAGGTGCAACTTGGATTGCAACAGCGAAGACCTTTATGACGGATAAACTAGGTTTCTTATACCTAGCATTAGGCTTAGCTGCTGTGTTCTTTATGGTGTACATTATTTTCTCTGATATCGGCCAAATTAAACTGGGTGATGCAGATGAAGAGCCTGAATTTAAAACAGGTTCTTGGGCTGCGATGCTGTTTTGTGGTGGTATTGGTGCAAGTATCCTTTACTGGGGTGCTATCGAGTGGGCATATTACTACCAAAGCCCTCCATTCCAGTTAACACCAGGAAGTGAAGAAGCGGTTCGTTGGGCTGCCACTTACGGTGTATTCCACTGGGGGCCTGTTGCTTGGGCTATCTATCTTGTACCGGCTGTGCCAATCGCTTATTTCTTCTATGTTCGTAAGCAGCCTGTATTAAAAGTATCAGCAGCTCTAATGCCTGTTATCGGTGAAGCGCGTAGTTACGGTTGGACGGGTAAAATCATTGATGTGCTTTTCATCTTTGGTCTACTTGGTGGTGGTGCAACGACGCTAGGATTAGCAGCTCCACTTATTACTGAAGGTGCAAACTACCTGTTCGGCACACCGAAAAATACTGAAACTCAAATTTTTGTTCTACTTATCTGTACAGCAATTTTCGGTTACTCAGCGTATGCGGGTATGGAAAAAGGCATTAAGATCCTAAGTAATATTAACTTCTGGGGTGCGTTAGGTTTACTGGCGTTCATCTTGGCTGTTGGTCCTACTATCTTCATGCTGGAAACAGGTTTAGATTCACTAGGTCGTATGCTATCTAACTTCTTCGTGATGGCAACATGGGCAGAACCATTCGGTGGTTACGGTTCATTTGAAGACACGCACTTCCCACAAGATTGGACTATCTTCTACTGGGCATGGTGGTTAGTGTTTGCACCAAGTATGGGCTTGTTTATCGCACGTATCTCTCGTGGTCGTACGATCAAGCAAATGGTTTCAGGCTCGATCTTCTTTGGTTCAATGGGCTGTTTCCTATTCTTCATGGTACTAGGTAACTTTGGCTTATCGCTACAGCTATCTGGTCAGCTAGATGTAGTTACGATTCTAAATGCGGAAGGTGCAACAAAAGCAATCTTCTCTATTCTAGAGCAACTACCATTTAGTATTGTCGTGATTGCTGTGTTCACATTACTGTGTTTGATTTTTACAGCAACAACGTTTGACTCAATCTCATACATCTTGGCATCTGTTGTACAAAATGATGTTACAGAAGAGCCAATGCGTTGGAACCGTTTGTTCTGGGCTTTCGCAATGTCATTCATGCCATCGGTATTGATGTTCATGGGCGGCTTGGCAACACTGCAAACAGCGGCAATTGTTGGTGGTCTACCACTGCTATTCATCACTGTAATGTTAATGATTTCAGCGGTTAAAGCGGCTTCACTAGACTTAAGTCACCAAGAAGGTTACGAAGATCCAGTGATTAACATTGAAGATTTACCAGATGTTGATCCATGGTCAAAAGAAGGTATGGCGCTAGCGAAGTTTGAACAACTAAAAGATGTGGCAATTGAAGCTGCAGATGCTGAGCGTGATGCACTGAATGCTATCTGGAAGATCAAGAAGCAAATTCGTGCAGAGGCATTAGCGCGTGGTGATAGTGGTGCTGATGTAGGTGAAGTACCGGCTGAGTTAGCGGAAGAGTTACATCGCCTAACAACAGAAGCGATGGCGGCGAAAGAAACTAAACTTGAAGCCTCTGAGCAAGCACAAGAAGCGCGTATCGTTTTCAACGAAATAATGAAAGAAAAAGAGCAAGCTGCAATGGCAGAAGCAACCGCCTCTTAATCATTGCGAAATAATTAAAAAGCGATCCCTCGGGATCGCTTTTTGTTTTTTGCCAGTTAATGAATTATTGCAGTTAGCAAGAGCTGAGACTTACTAATTGATCACTTAAGTAGATATTTCTGAAGCAATAAAACAGTGGTTGCAACAGAAGTACGGGATCACTCCTTAAATTGCCATTAAATTATTAATTACTACGTATTTTATATTTCCTATTAGTTAGTCTTAAGCGATAGCTGTGAAATCATGGAGAAATAAAATGACACGTCGTGTTTATGTTTTAGCGCAATTTAAGCCTAAAGCGGGTAAGGAAGTGGAATTATTTGAGGTGTTGAAAGCGTTAGAACCAGATTCATACCGTGAAGAAGGGTGTATTCAGTACACCTTAACACGTCAAATTGACCATCCAAGTGCAACACGTAATGACTATCCGATTGTATTTAATGAAATTTGGCAAGATGCCGAATCATGGTTAGCCCATGGTCGCCGTAAACAAATTCAACATTTCTTTAATAGCCATGTAAAAGATCCAGCTGGCTTGGTCGAAGATGCGGTTGTGACAGCCTATAGTGATGAAGGTTATTACTACGATGCTCCTTGTTTTGATGTATAACAAGTAGTGTGCAGTGAGTTACTGCTTAGTGTATAACGACTTAGTACTCGAAACGGATACCCTAGTAATAATGACCAATTGCTAGGGTATTTTTTATGAATGTAAAGCAGTGATAGCCATTGATAGGGAGCACTAACTCATGCGGAAAATGGATAAAAAACGTGATAATACAATTGTTGCGGCATTAACTCAGGTTTGTCATGTCGCGCAAGATGAAGGCAATGGCTTTCAATGGCTAACCCATAGTGTGAATTATCAAAATTTCCCTGATAGTTTAACCGTAGTGTGTGTTTATGATGAGTTGCCAACGGAAAGCGTCAAAATAGCGATGTGCCATTTGATCCAAGATTCATTAATGAAACAGGCGATTCCACTGCTAAACCCGGCTCGACAAATTCAATTTAAGCAACAAACGTCAAAATAATCCTCGTGCGAAATATATTCAGCGACAGTGCAGCTTTAGCATTGATAGTTGAAAGATTATTTGCGTCAGAAATTTGGCTCTGGTTACAACTCTTATGTAACAGCGTCTGCCTCTCTTGTGATTATGTCTTACCACTAGTGTTATTTACCTAAATATAACGGGTGAGGTTGCGATGTAAAAATGTGCTCGCAATACTGCAAACGTATATTTTCGATAAAATAGAGCAAGTGGTCATGTTTTTAGGGGCTATTTTCTGGCTTTCTATCATCATAGTGATGCTCATTATTTTATCTTCTTGTCCACTATTGAAATCAAGGATGATAAAAATGCTGAGATCTAACCCAGCAAAAAAAGTCGCTTTTCTGACGTTATTATCTGCATCTATGGGCTTATTTACTGCCAATGTAGCAGCACAAGAGCAGCCCTTTGAATTAGGTGTAACAACGGTTAGTAATGGTGATGTGGTGTCCTATCAAGGTGAGTGTTTTAAAGCCAAAAACAGCCCTGGCACATGGGAAACACCCAAATCTGGTTCATGGTTTTGGGAGCAAGTCACTTGTTCGAATGATACGGTTGAGCCGCCTGTTGAACCTGAACCACCCGTTGTAGAGCCAGAGCCTCCGGTAACAGAGCCTGAGCCACCAACAACAGAGATTCCATCAGATGTTACTCCATTTGTATTAGGTGAGACTCGTGTTGCTAATGGTGATGTCGTGTCGTATCAACAACAGTGCTATGTCGCTCAAAATAACCCTGGGGTTTGGGAAGCGCCTAAAGCGGGCTCTTGGTTCTGGGAGCCAACAAGTTGTGGCAGTACAGGTGAGCCACCACTGACATGTACCTTGCCTGAAGTCTTAATTGATAATCAATGTGTGATCCCTCCAGTAGAATGTCCTGATGGTAGCAGTGCAGCAACAGCAGCAGAGTGTCCTGTGATCCCTCCAGTGACTTGCCCTGATGGCACTACAGCCGACTCCATTGAGCTATGTCCGCCAGCGAAAGTTGTCTGTGATGATGGCTCTGTTGTTGATGACATTGCGCAGTGTCCTGTAGCCCCTGTGACGTGCCCTGATGGTTCAACTGCAAATAGTGCTGCTGACTGTCCTGTGACGGAAGTGCCAACCTCAATGACAGTCACTTCGGATGGCAAAGGTGGTTACCTGATCCCTCGTGCTGAATTTGTGGCGATTGAGAAAAGTCTAACTAGCGGTGAATTATTTGATCTTGTACGTTCAGATACCGTGACATTAGATAATGCTTCTGTTGAAGCTGTTCTACCATTACGTGCCGCGAACCCTGACAACGTCAAACGTGCTGAATCGATTGTCGATGAAGCGTTATGGGAGTTCTTATTCCCAATTCGTAATCCTGCTTATACTTATAATCGTTTCCTACAAGCGATTGCTAAGTTCCCAGCATTTTGTCGAACTTATACCGATGGGCGAGATTCATTAGCCATTTGTAAGCGTTCACTCGCGACGATGTTTGCCCACTTTGTACAAGAGACTGGTGCACACGCACCGAACTGGGAAGGCGCATTAGGCAACCCTGAATGGCGTCAAGGTCTGTACTATGTACGTGAAGTGTATAAGTCAGAAAGCGATACCACCGGTCCTTACAACAAGTGTACTGGATGGGCAGGTGAGCGTTGGCCTTGTGCGAACAAGAGCTATTTTGGTCGTGGTGCGAAACAGCTAAGTTGGAACTACAACTATGGTCCGTTCTCTGAAGCGATGTTTGGCGACAAAATGGTACTGCTGGAGAAACCCGAGCTGGTGGCTGATACATGGCTAAACCTAGCATCTGCTGTGTTCTTCTATGTCTATCCGCAGCCACCAAAACCAAGCATGTTGCATGTGATTGATGGAACATGGCAGCCAAATGCGGCAGATAAAGCTAATGGCATTGAACATGGCTTTGGCTCGACCATTCAAATCATTAATGGTGCATTTGAATGTGGTAAAGGCTCAACAACCGCACAAGCCAAAGCACGTATTGCGTACTACAAAAAGATCACAAGCTACCTTAACCTTGATATTTCAGGCGAAAAACTCGATTGTGCTGATATGAAAGCCTTTGATACCGCAGGGGCTGGTGCACTAGAAGTGTACTGGGATAAAGATTGGGGATGGGATGCTGATACTCCGGGCAATCATAGTTTCAAATGTAAGTTAGTGGGTTATCAAACCGCTTACAGTGCATGGACTACGGGTGACTATGAGCTATGTGTTGAAGATAACTTTAATGTACAAGCAACCGATGCTAACGGTGACATTATTCCTAAATAATAATCAGAGTTAGCTGATAGAACAAAGCCCACAACAGAATCTGTTGTGGGCTTTTTAAATCTGACTGTTACTACACGCGTTTGTTGTTTATAACCAGCCTTTACGTTTGAAGTAAAGGTAAGGCGCAAGAGCTGCCAATACCATCAATAGTAAGGCATAGGGATAACCCAACTCCCAGTGCAGCTCTGGCATGAACTTAAAGTTCATCCCGTAGCTTGATGCCACCAATGTTGGCGGTAGAAATACCACTGATACCACAGAGAAGATCTTGATAATACGGTTCTGCTCGATATTGATAAAACCCATTGCCGCATCCATTAAGAAGTTCACTTTCTGGAATAAGGATTCGTTGTGTGGCAGGAGTGATTCAATATCACGTAGCACTTCACGGGCTTGCTCTAATTCATTCGCAGGTAAGCGAGCTTTACGAACTAAGAAACTTAACGCACGTTGAGTATCCATTAAACATAAACGGATTTTCCAGCCTGCATCTTCTTGTTCGGCTAAATTAGCTAAGGCTTTGTCAAAATGTTCGCCAGGTTTTCCACCTAAAATGACCTTGCCGATAGCTTCTAAATCGCTATAAATGTCTTCAATAACATCTGCAAGTTGCTCGATTTTGGTTTCAAATAAATCAAGTAACAACTCATATGCGCTGCCTTGTTGTAAACGCTGAGTGCGGGCACGCATACGGTACAAACGAAACGCAGGTAATTCACGTTCACGTAGGGTAAATAGACGACCATCACGAATGGTAAATGCTACGGTCGCATTGCTAACGTAATCTTCGATATCTTCATAATAGAAGAAAGAGTGAATGTGTAAGCCATCTTCATCTTCGAAAAAACGCGCACTGGCCTCAATGTCTTCTAGTTCAGGACGAGTCGCAAGGCCTTGTCCGAGTTCTTGTTGAACGCGATCTCGTTCTTCTTCATTGGGTTCGATAAGATCAACCCATATGGCTGATGAAATAGGATCGTGATCTTCCAAGTCCAAACGTTGTAAACGGTAGTCGTTTAATTTATATGCGTTCAGCATGTCTCATATCTCCACTAGTGGTGACGATACCAACAACACTTTTCAACACAATTTGAAGCTAGATAAATGCAGCTTCTACCAATACAAAACTGGAATAATAAGATTTAAGCAGGAGCAACAAGCAGAAGGAGAAATGCATGCTGGCAGTTAAACACTGTCAACGCACATGCATAAGCAGGGGAGGACAGATTAACGGGGAAAAATCTCATTCCAGTATCGACTGGGAGTGTTCAAAGCGGTGTCCTCTCAAATAATGGTTGGCGCATGTTACGCCTGACAGAGCAAGACTTCAACTTACGGTATTGCAACATTAGATTTGCCCATTAAGTGTTATACCCAAGTGACTTCAAGGTACTAGATTCCGTGACTTGAAGTCGCTTGGATATATAACAAAGACTTATTCATGTCTGATTAAGGCGAATTGATAGTTAAATTTTCGGCTTATGGATCAAATTATAATGAGGATTTGTTATTTAGCCTGCTTAATTGCTTCATCAAATTATCCTTTTATTTCTCTGTTTTTAATTAAAACCAATATTGTTGTTAAATATATCTAGCTAGTTGCATATTGTTGTGGTAGGCAGTATTTAAATCTACTCACACAATAGGCATAGAGTGTTGTTGAATATATTTTTGATGTTTTTTTTAGGTATTTATTTGTTTTATTTGAAAGCACTTGATCTGCTGTAATGACGCAGAGGTGGCTTTATTTACTCGAAAAATTTAGACCTAAAAATATCTTTTATCTGTGAAATATTGGTTAATTTATAAGATGTTATGTTTTAGTTTTTTTTATTTTATGTTGATGTTTTTGCTGTATATAGTAATGTTCATATCTCATTGATTTGTTTGCATTGAGAAGCGAAATTTAGTTATTAAATTCACTGCGCTTTATGTGAATAAAATGGATTACTTCAAATAAATTATTAAAAATAAACTGTTTTTATCTAGTAGACATATATTGCGGATCGATATGGGTTTATTGGTAAAACGTTGAAGGTTAATTAATGTACAAAATTAAGCACTGGTTAATAGATTTAGAACACCCATTAGTCATTGATTCCCTAACAAATGAAGAAAGAAGGATTGGTTATCACGACCATCTTGTTATTCTGATGCTGTGTAGAGAAGCGGGGAGAATTTTAACAAAAGAAGATTTATTAAAAGGCGCTTGGCCTGGAAAGCATGTTTCAGAAGGTTCTTTAACACAATCGATCAGTGCGATACGCAACTTGATTGAAGACAACGGTAAAGAGCAAAAACACTTAAAAACAGTGGCTAAGGTTGGTTACAAACTTGAAAGTGAAGCTGTATCTTGGCAAAGCCCGTCTGTTGATGTTGTTGAACACGATCCTGATGTGAACATAACCTCAGTAGAAGAGAGCTGTGATGATGTGCTGAACACTAATATTTCGCAAGATGTTCGCCGCAAACGTAATCGCAATCATCTATATATCGCGATTGGTTGTTTATCTCTGATTATTGCCGTTTGTTTTCCGTTTTTATTGACAGAGAAACATGCTCGCTCAACTGGATGGCACCCTTTTACTAAAATTTTTTCAGCTGCCAGTTTAACGATTTACTGTGATAACAAAAAAAATGGTGAATGGCTATCAGCTAACTTAAGGGATATTGTGGATGAAAAAATCGCTAGTGGTAAGTTAAAACGTTTAATTATCGCTTCTTCAAAAGACACATTATCGATTGTGATTATTCGGCCATCTTCCGATCCCATTAATTTAGTCGTGCTATTGCAGTCATCTTTAAAAACAGATCAGGTTGTGAAAATTATTAAAAAGGAATTAAATAATTATGCATATTAAAGATAAGAGTCGCTATTTTCTGTGTTTCGGCTTGACGTTAATGTGCTCGTCTATTGCCTTTCATCTATTGGAAAAGAGTGACTTTATTGTTAGCGGTGTCACACGTTATATCACTATTGATGGTCGATTTGTTAGCACGGAATTTATGGAAATTCTGATTAATGACAATAATTTTGAAGCAATCAGTGAAATAAAACGTGCAGGGTTAGATGTGGTGAATGAAACTTATGCAAAAGGGGAGTTCATTGCTAAAGGACAAGGACTGTATGACGTTAGTTTAAATGAGGAAGAAACTGATTTTGATATTAAAAATGAAGACGACTTATTTGGTTATAAAAAACATATTTTTTCGAATCGAAAACTATCTTTTTTCAAATCCGTAAAAGTTGAAGAAGAACTTGATGGTCACTACAAACTAGTCATGTTAGATAGTCCTGTTAAACGCATGATCGCCGTGAAGTTTGAAACATTATCAGCAGAATAAGAAAGTGTTTGTAAATTGATAATTAATTGTTATTTTTTTACGTTTTTTTTAATTATTATTACGGGTTTTGCTGTGAAATAGTGCAGCTCATTATTCACAATGAGGTGTACTACCAATGATTAAGTACTTTTTTTCCGTCATATTCGTGTTGAGCAGTTTTGTGCTACGGGCAGAAGATGCACATTCTCCACCGAGGATTATGAACTATAACGTTTATATGCTGGATCACAATGTGGGTGTGGTAACAGGAAATACTAACCCGAATAAACGGGCTGAGTTATTAGTAAATTCTTCTGTATTTAGCCATGTTGATGTTGTGGTTTTTAACGAGATTTTTGATAACCAAGCCAGTAATATTTTGATTGAGGGATTAAAAGATCTATTTGCTTATCGCACGCCAGTATTAGGGCGCACGGAAAGTGGTTGGGATAAAACTGAAGGCTGGCGTCCTGGTTCATTTGATGACGGTGGCGTGATCATACTCAGTAAATATCCGATTGAATATAAAGCGCAAGTGATCTTTGATAAAAGCTGTGGGGCAGATAAACTCGCTCAGAAAGGGTTCATCCATGCTGTTATTAATAAATCAGGTGAACGGTATAATATTGTAGGTACGCATGTTCAAGCTGATGACGGTAGTTGTTTAGCGTCACCATCATCTATCAGGCATCAACAATTTACCCAGATCCAGAGCTACATTGCTAATGCAGGACGATCATTTAATGAGATGTTTTTTATTGCAGGCGATTTAAATGTAGTTAAAACATCGCAAGAATTTTACTCGATGCTTGATACGCTCAATGTGTTTGAACCAACACATTACGCAGGGGCTACTTACTCATGGGATCCTAGTATTAATGGGTTAGCACATGATAATTATCCTGATCTGAAAGGACAGTTATTGGACTACATTTTGGTTGAACGCAGTCATAAACAACCTCAATATTGGCACAATCAAGTATTAGATGTGTTATCAGAAAAGGTCGAATTACCGGGCACTCAGGAGCCCTATTATTTTTATGAGTATTCCGATCATTTTCCAGTGGTTGCTTTTGAATATGCAGATGAACAGACACAAACGAAAAGCTTTCGCCCGATCAATAAGCCTTATAATCAGATAAAGTTAAAGCATCAACTTACCAATCAGTATGTTTATGCTGACGCCAATGTATCTAATGGTTGGTTAACTTATGGTAGCAATGGCTCAGTTCCTAATGCATTATTCAAATTAGATAATTGGCATCCATATAATGGTGTCTGTATTCACGATAATGATTATGTACAAATATCTCGTGCTGATGGTTATCAAAACTACTATTGGAATTATATTGGTAGTTCATATTACACCCAATCGGGGGATTCCTCCGATTTCATGAAAATCAGCCGTCAAAAAGTATCAACAGATTGTATTCAAAATGGTGATATTGTTTACCTCTACGATCATGCTCATACACTTTGGACAACAGCAGATAAATATTTAGAACCTGATGGAAGTTATATTTACTCTGAAAACACCTTACCAGTAACAAATAATGGATTGTTTATTATCAGTATGCCAGAGTTTCAATATCAAGATTGGCGTGATAACTTAATATATCAAAATCAAATAGACTAAAATCAATAAATCCATATATTTTTTATAAATATTATTGTTGGTTTTTATAAAATACACAATGTAAATAAATTAATTTACTTTACTAATGAAATGGCTAAGTGATGATCACTTATCCATTTTTATAATTAATTAAGTGTTTAAATAATCTAAGGATAAATGTCTATTAATTATAGTGCTTATTAATGGAAGGTATATCACAAATAATAGTTAAATGACGATTGTTGTCCAAAGTTAATTCTTATTAGAGTTTTTTTTTATAGCTTTATTATGATTTCAAATTATTGCGACGTTACTTTTTAATGGCATCAATGTTGATGCAAATCATATTGAAAGGAATAAGTGATGAAGGAATGCAACATCAACTTCAGTTTAAGCTTAATAACAGTCGCAATGTTATCTGGGCAGGCTTTCGCATCTCCAATCCCTGGTATTGAAGATGCTTATTTTACAGGGACAGATAAATACCTTGTTTATGATGATCCAAAAACAGCATGTGATATTTTTAATGGTAAAGTGGCTTTTATCAATAATTACCTCGATAAAAATGAAATGCCTGGGCGTATTTCGAATCTTTGTCAACATGCAAGTATTAGAGATGGTCAAATTGAAGAGCAGTTTTTAATTGCTTCACAAAATGGAGCCTATGGTCCGTGGTCATTTAATCGTAGCAACATTACAGAACAAATCGATGTTGCACGTACGATTGATATTTTGATGTTTTCACAGTCAGATAAAACAAACTACATCATGGCTGTTGATGGCAGCATGAATGTAACTCGTCAGGAACTTCTGCATAATGATTCTTATGGTGTGTCATGGACACGTACTTGGGATGATGAAAAAGTTGCTCCGCATTTCTATTATCGAGAAGGCTATATGGGACAGATGTTCCATGGTAACTCACAGTTTAACTTTATGTCGGGTGAATCGGCATATAACACCGCTAAGCAGAAAGCGATTCAAGCCGCACCGAATGATTCGAAAGAGCAGGCAAGATTAACTTGGTTGTACTTAAGAAATGAGTGTGAGGATGATAAGACCAACGCAAGTTGTTTACCTGAGAAAGATTTCGGCAGACAGTTTGTAAATAAACAAAGTTTCCCATCATCGAGTAATGACAAAAAAGAAATTTCTATTGCGAATAGCACATCTTTTAGTTTTGACATTACAGGCAGCTTTGAGGCGAGTAAATCTGATGGTCCTTCAGCAGGCTTAGGGGTTGGCTTTGGTTTTAGCCAAGCAGAAGAAACCAGTCAAACTCACACGATGATGAACTTTGAGTCTGTTGATGAGGGTAATGATATTGGTCACTCTGTTGTTCAAACACTCAATACTAGTGCTGTGGGCAGTGCTGGCTGGTATGCCACTTATGGTGATCTGTTTGAAGATTGGCATGTTAAGAATGCACCTGAAATCTGGGGTAGCGATATATACCGTGTATATGATCTAAAGAGTTATGAATCTTGGCAAGAAAACTATACCGATGATAGTAACTCATGTACTGATCAGAAGTTAGTGTTTGGTAATGCGGTTACTGTTTCTCGCGCATATTTAAATACATATGGTTCAAATTGGGCAATCAATGAGAGCGAAAGTAAGTTGTACCAAAAAGATTCAAACTACGGCGTTGTGATTGATACGCAATGTACGACGGACTCGAATGGTCAAACTTACCGCACCATGAAAGAAACAATTCTATAGTAAAAGGATAATACGAATGAAATTTGTTAAAAGTGCGTTTTTCGCAAGTACGTTATTACTCTCTTTAACGGCAAATGCCCAAAGCCTCTCTACACTTGGAACTGTGGATAATGGCATCTTTAAGGAGATGCAGCAGATTCAAGCTCTGCAGCCACGCAATGCATTGGATTCTGCTGATATTTTCTTTATTGATAGTAACGACTTTGCGATTTCAGATCTCAGCAAGGACCTATTTGCAGATTTTAATACCATTGTGATTGTTGGTGATACGCAAAGAAATAAAGAGTTAATGATCAAGTTGGTCGGTTTTGGTATTGAGCGTGAGGTGGTAGCGATCACTAATATTCACGATATATCCAAGCGACAAATCAATACTTACACTAAAGGTAAAAAAGCAGAAGATAAGAAAGTGGCAACTGTATTAATGGACGTTATCATTCGTGATCTGAGAAAAAGTTAGTTTTTTGATATACCAGCGTTTTATGATGTGAGTTCGTATTAATCTTTAAATAGTGTTAGATCATAGCTATTAAGAGATGATATGTGTGCAACATCAGGTGTTTATAGCCGTATCTTAGGATGCGGCTTTTTAACGATATACATCTGATTATAAGCTAATATAACGATCGATACTTTTTTGAAAATCATGATTTAATATAAATTAATTATTAATAGCACTCTAATTATAAATATAATAGTAATTTAAAGCTCAAATTAAATTATTTTTGATATCTAATTTCTTATAACTAAGATGAAAAACTGGTGTGCTTTTATTGAAAGATGATAGTATATATTCGTTTAATAATAGAATATTATAATTATAAATGGAAAAATTTGATATTTATCTATCTAGTGGGTATCTATCTTTTGCTGCTCATCTAGGATTTATGAAAGCTATTGAAGATGAAAATATTAAGATTAATTCAATATCAGGTGTGAGTTCTGGAGCTATAATTGGATCTTTGTTTTCGAATGGATTATCTGTTGATGATATTAGAAATATCATAAAAAATAGAAATGCAATTAGTTTTTTATCAATTAATAAAAAAAAGCCCTATAATGGATTATTTAATATGAATCCATTAGAAGCGATATTATCTTCGTTATTACCAAGTCAGTTTGAACAGATACCTATTTCGTTTCAATGTGGTGTTGTTAATGCAAATAGAGAGTTTGAAATGCTAAGTTCAGGCTATGTTGTTGAAAGTGTTATTGCATCTTGTTCTGTTCCTTATCTTTTCGTTAAAAAAAATATACCAGACAAAGATAATAACCCTTTTGTTGATGGTGGGGTTTTGAATCGAGTAGGGTTGTTATCAAGTAACCCAAAAATCATACATGTTATTGATGATACATTTGGAAAAAAGAATAACATTTTTGATGATAAGTCGATTGTTATAAATAGTAAGCGAAGTAAATCATCATTATGGAAATATAATAACTTTGATGGTCAATTTGAAGAATCTAGAGAAACGACAAAGCGATTATTAGATGGATTGACAACACGATTTTAAAGTAAAGCTAACGAAGTGAGAGATATTTTTGCAGAATAATACTAAAGGACATATTTAAAAAATAACCATACTCATAGTCAACTTACAAAAGTTTGGTTAACTTTTTAAGTTAGTTTTAGGTATGGTTATTTTTAATGCGGCATAGAATTGTCTTTACAACTTTATGGTTGTAAAGACAATAAATAAGTTTAATTGGTTACTTATTCTTTACCGAATACGTTATTTTCTTGCTCTTGTACACGAATAAAGGTGGTGCGTTTTGTTAGCTCTTTAAGCTGCGCAGCACCGACATAAGTACATGTTGAGCGAACACCACCCATGATGTCTTGGATTGTGTTTTCAACTGGGCCGCGATAAGGAAGTAGTACTGTTTTACCTTCTGCTGCACGGTATTTTGCAACACCACCAGAGTGTTTGTCCATCGCGCTTTGGCTAGACATACCGTAGAACTTCATGAATGTTTTACCGTCTTGCTCGATAACTTCACCGCCACTCTCATCGTGCGCTGCTAGCATACCGCCAAGCATAACGAAGTCAGCACCGCCACCAAAGGCTTTAGAAACGTCACCCGCACATGAACAACCACCGTCACCGATGATGCGACCACCTAGACCGTGCGCAGCATCTGCACATTCAATGATGGCTGAAAGTTGAGGGTAACCCACACCTGTTTTCACACGTGTTGTACATACAGAGCCAGGGCCAATACCTACTTTAACAATGTCAGCGCCTGCAAGGATTAGCTCTTCAACCATGTCACCAGTCACTACGTTACCTGCGCTGATCACTTTGTCTGGGAATGCAGCACGTACTTTTTCTACGTACTCAACAAGATGCTCAGAGTAACCGTTAGCGATATCAATACAGATGAAGATAAGATCATCTGTTAGCGCCATGATGTCTTTTGTTTTTTGGAAATCAGCGTCAGAAGTACCAGTAGAAACCATGGCATTCTTTAGAACAGAAGCGTCGTTTTGAGAAATGAAGTCAGCCCATTGTTCAACGGTGTAGTGTTTGTGAACGGCTGTCATTACGTTGTGCTTAGAAAGGGCTTTAACCATTTCAAAACTACCAACAGAGTCCATATTAGCTGCAATAATCGGTACACCAGACCATTGACGACCACTATGTTTGAATGTAAACTCGCGGGTTAATTCAACTTGAGAGCGGCTTTTCAAAGTAGAACGTTTTGGACGAAACAGTACATCTTTAAAACCTAATTTCAAGTCTTGTTCGATACGCATGGTTATTCCTTAAACTTATCTATCGAATTTGCTCAACGAAGCATTTACTGGCAGGTAAACGTTTTCGCCTAATGAGCAGACACAAAAAAACCGGAGCGTTGGCAGACGCTCCGGTTTTCAGCATTATAGGAAGTAAATTCTTAAAAACAACCCTATAAATGTAAATAAATGTGTATTAAAGAAAATAAATTATGATAAAAGCAGGATAAGTTTTCATCATAATCGTGTTTTTTATAAACTTTTCGCTTCCATTCTCAGGAAATCTTTGCATAATTTCCATCAAAGTCAGTACTGACAAAAACAATATTTAAAATTATTCGTATCTTTAGAATGAGAAGCTATTCTTAATAGATGGGTGATTCTCATGCTTTATTTTTCTACGAAGTGTTGTGGGAAGGTTTAATTTGTTGAAGAAAAGAAAGATAAGAAAGATTTTCCCACTGGATTTCTATGGGGAAGATGGTAGTTGGCGTTTCATTATTCGGGCAGAGCAGCCTGAAGAGATCATTGATGCAATGTACTGGCGCGCATACATTTCTTGTCATCGTAAAGACTTCGATTTGCTGCACATGGCATCTGATAAGTTTAACTACAAATACAACTATTCATCGTCAGACTCTTCTGAATTACATTATGGTTTAGGCGGCACACCGCTGCGTGTAAACATGATGGGGCCGATAGTGTTGATGTCTACGATCCGTGAAAAGTTGCTTCAGCCAGAAACTAATGAGATCGATATAAATATCCATGCTGTTGCTTAAAAAATTGTGATAAAAGTAGATGAAAAGGTTAAATAACAATAAGTTGTTTAACCTTTTTTGTTTTTGAATATGTACGTTTTATTGTTTTTCAAGGAGCTGTTGTTGGTATTGCAGCGGGGTGATACCACGGTTACGTTGAAATGCTTTGGTAAAGCTCTGGACGTTTTTATAGCTTAAATTAGCAGCGATTTGCTCGATGGGTAATGCTTGCTGCATGTATTTAATCGCAATATTACATAAAACGTAGTTAGTTGTGTCGGTGAATGTCCAGCCAAAATGATGCAGTCGGCGTTGCAGTTGTTGCTTTGATAACGATAATTGTTCTGCTATAAATTCAAGGTTTGGGTATTGGTAATAGCGCGAATAATTGATTAACTCAAACATCAATTTAGCGGTATCTGCAGGTTGTGGCATGTTGAGAAAATCATCTAACTGTAAATTAGATACTAACATGGGCTTGGTTGATTTGGCTGGTCGATGATTGGAAGCGCCTAATATCGACATGGGTAACCAAACTTGCGTTTTAGGTGCTCCCCAGCGTATCGGACACTGGAAGAACGCTTCAATCTTCTCTGAGCGTATTTCCTGCGCACTGATCTCTATTTTAAGTGGTGAGAAATCCTCTCCCATGTAACCACGTAAGGTTTGCGTGAATAACACTGCGACACGTAAATGATCGTGTTTGCTACCTTTTCCTTTTGAATAAGGGTTTTCATACGTCCATTTGATGATTTTACCTGATAGTTCGCTATGGTAAGACGCCCCACTTTGTAAGCACGAAAGACCATAGTTGATGCGCCGTAATGCCAGGGGCAAATCGGGGCAACTTAAATACCATTCTCCTAATCCTCCCATTGTTCTAAATGTCATTTGATCAGCTAACGTGATCATATAACTCGGATCATTGGTGAGTTCTTCAATGCGATCTAACCAAAATAAATAATCCTTAAAAGGGATAAGAGACATGCTCTCACGGATTAATAATTCTGGAATATCAAGCTGTTGGAAGGATAAACCATAGTGTTTTTGAATAGCGTAATCCAGCGGTTTGATAAACAACGTTCTAATAAAAGCGATATCTAACATGTCTTTTCCTTAGACAGCAAACATTATTCATTAGATAGGATATATCAAAAATAGACTTATTTTGATGTGTTTGGTCAATAGTTGTTTCTATTGGCAAAAAAACGCTTACAGTTGATTAACGTAATAACAACTAACCAATTGAATAAAAATAATTATTTAGTTAGCTGGAGAATTTAATGAGTCTATTTAGTATGCCATTTTCAGGCACAAGCGTAGATACAGCACTGCATGTTGTTGCAAGTGTTGTGATGTTGGGAACCATTGCTGCTATAGGTATTGGCTTTTGGAAATTCCACGAATTACCTATTCATAAAGCAGCAAGTAAAGAACACCATCAAATAGGACTCATTACTGCGCTCACTTGGATCGGCTTTATATGGCATTGGGTGTGGGTTCTTGCTGTGATCATTGCTTTTGTCGACGGTGAACAAGCATTAAGACGTCTACGTGATATTTGGCATACTGATTATCCTAATAACGTTAATAAAAATGAATCAGCACCAGTAACAACACAGGAAAAGCAATTAGTAGAGGAGCAGACAAATGCTTGAGGGTTTAGCGGTATGGGCACTGTTTATTTATCTGCTTCGTTTGGCCGGCATGCCATGGAATAAGTTTACTAAAGCATTTGCCTACATTGGTGGTGGTAGCTGGCTGGTATTTGTATGGTACGGCTTGATCACATACGCACCGATGGATCTCTCGGGTGGCTCATTAGTGCAATCGCCACATGTTCAGTTACGTCCGGCATCAACAACCATTAATGGCCATGTAAAAGAAATTTATGTTGAGCCAAATAGCCAGGTGAAAGCAGGGGATTTGGTGTATGAGCTTGATGCAGAACCTTATCGTATTGCTTTGAATAAAGCACAAGCGAGCTTGGCATCAGCAGAAGTTGCTTTAAGTATTGCAAAAGAAGATGTTGAAATGGCGCAAGCCGGTTATCACGCTGCGGATAAAGACATCGAAATTGCTCATAATCAGCTTGCTGCAGCAAATGAAGATTACAAGCTAAAACAAGCGATGTTAAATCGCTACATTAAGCAAAATAGCGTTGTTAACCATACTATTACTCAAAGTAAGTTAGATGAGCAGCGTACTGCGGTTGAAGTGGCAAAATCACAGAAAATTATGCTGGCTTCACAAATTGAAAAGTCTGAAATTGCGGTTAAACAAAAGCAATTGGCGTTAGATAAAGCGAAGTTGGCGGTAAATAGCCGTGAAGTTGATGTTCAAACTCAACAAGAGAATGTGGCAAAGGCTGAGTGGGATCTTAAAAATACGAAGGTTTATGCGCCAACCGATGGCTATGTAACGAACTTCATTATGCGTGAAGGGCAGTTCGTCGGTACAGTGCCACGTATCCAAATGTACACCAAAGAAAAGTATGTGTTGATGCGTGTTAACCATCAAGCGATCCGTAATGTGAAGCCGGGGCAGATGGCAGAGTTTGCCACCGCGGTTTACCCAGGAAAAGTGTTTGCTGCTGAAGTGGAAGGCATTGTGGAAGCAACGGGAGAATCGCAGGGTAATTTGATTGGTCGTGAAACCAATGTTCGCCAAACGACTGGTGCCAATATGGCAAATAAACATCACTTTGTACGTTTAAAAGTGATTGAAACCGAGGGCTATGATATTCCTGTTGGCTCTGTAGGGATCGGTTGGATTAGTGCTGAAAAGCCAATTAGTTTTCTCGGTTTCTTAGACGTAGTTCGTGGGATCATTATTCGAATGAAAGCACAAATCTTCTATGTATGGTCAATGTAAGTAATAACTTACTTTATTTAAAGCCCGCCTTTATTGAGTTAGAGGTGGGCTTTTTAATCTTGGCGCAGGTTTTTTGTATTTGATATTGGGGTTGGGTAGCGTGTAACTATCCAGTAGGTTGAAAGAATAAAGGTGGTTAAAGTGACCATTTGAATAAAGGTTTTTCCTTGCTCTGAAATTATTCCGTTCATGATTGCTGTGTATGCCAATAGTAATGAAAACTCACTGGCTTGGCTTAATCTAGCGCTAAGCTCTTTATTGATAGGGGCTTTGGGCTCTGAGAAGGCTAATGCTTGATAAAATCCCCATGCTTTGAGCCTGACTAATGCAATCCCAAAAATGATCCCCCATAGCGTGTAATAATCGCTAGCAAGTAAGTTGATATTGGCACCGACAGCAAAGAAGAAAAGGATCAGAAAAAACTCTCGAAGAGGCTTTAGGTGTAGTGCGATGACATTGGAAACGGGGCTAACGGCTAATAATGTACCTGCGATAAATGCGCCTGTTTCATACGATAAACCGACTCTATGGCTGATCTCAGCCCAAAAGAAGCACCATGCAAGTGTCGCAATAAAGCTATACTCCTGAATAACATCGAATTTTCTCATCAGTGGCAAGAGTAAAAACTTAACAGCTAAGTAAGCACTTACAATAATGATGATTAATTTGGCGAAGACGAAGAGGATCGCAAAGCCAATATTCTGTTCACTATCGATGTTTAACAGGAGTAAGACACTAATGGCTAGAATATCTTGGATTAATAAGATACTTGTCATTATCTCGCCGATACGTTGATGGTGAAGTGTCGTCGTCGGTATTAATTTAAGCCCAATCACAGTACTGGAAAACATCATGGCAGCTGCGGTGATCAAGGCATCAGTTAGCGATAAGCGGATCAATAATGCAAATAGGAAAGTACAAATAAAGAAGAATAAGCTGCAAGCAAGAGTGATTAATGCACTTTCACGAAACAGTTTAAGTAAGCGTTGAGGCTGTAAATTTAAGCCAAGTAAAAAGAGCAGTAATATCACCCCGATATGCCCCATTTGGGTAATATCGTTAGCATTGTTGATTAAGGCAATGCCATAAGGACCTATTACAATACCTGCTACGATGTAGGCAATGATGATGGGTTGCTTTGCGTAAAGGAACAGGCTACCAATGGCGGCGGTACTGATCACGATGGCGCAAAGTTCAGAAATAATGGTATTAAGACTATCAACCATTGCACCTACCTTGCTTAAGTCACTCAGTATCGCTTAATGAGACATGATGTAATAATCAAAGCATAGTGGATATTAGTTAATCGCGGTGACTGTTTACGAAAGAAAACCGATCGGATTCAATTGTTTATAGTAAGAGCGTAGAAGGCAAGTTAATGAAAAAGGCACATTTCTTATGATGAACTCGGTGCCTTTCGGTGATCTTATGTGTCGCTTTCCTGTCGTGAGTCAAATGCAATAACGCTTATATTGCATCAAAATATCTGCAATTAATTCAGGCTCAGATAAGCCATCGACTAAGTAAGATTGTTGACTGTTTTTGATCAGTACTTCTAGGTGTGTCTGCTCATTATTGGCGTTTTTATGAAGCTGCAGTGCGTATTCGTAGGGTTGATGTCTATCATTATCGATGACAAGGCGAATGCGTCCATCAATGCAATAAATGTCGGTGTCATAGCCATCAGCGGCAAGTTGTTTACTGGCTTTGGTTAAGGCTGATTTTGCGATGGTGTAAATGTCGGCATGGGAAGATTGAACTGCCATATCTTGGCCCTCTGTACAAAAATGCTGTAGGACGTCGGTAACGTCCTGTCGCTGTCAGAAGATTTTATCGGGCAAAGACAAGGTGTTACCAACTAAAAAAATCAATCATTATCATCAGTTCTACTTATTAATAGGTAAGTAAATGTAATTGTTTAACTTTTTGATTTACTGAGTGTTTAAGTGTTTTTAATACGTTTTCAGTAATAATCAAAAGCAGATTTTTTTTATTATTTCATTTTAGTCTGAAATTCTCATCTCTGTTGCTAGTATTAATTGGTCAAATAAATTCAATAAGTTAAAAGGAATAGATGAATGAGCAAGCGTATCTTCACTCTTATCCCCGTTGTTGCATTATTAGCTATTTCTAGTGCTCATGCCGATTCACTTATCCAAGGTTTAAACCGTGTTGATAATTCATTAAGCAAAGTGCAGAACAGTATTCACGGTACTCAGAATACGATCCGTAATGGACAGAATAAGATTGATAATACTCAGCGTGCTATTGGTGAAATTCAAGATGGGACGTATGTAGAAAAGCGTGTGGAAAATAAGGTTCGCCAACAGAAGCGTCGCGCAGTAAATGGCTTAATTAATAAGTCATCAAATGCGATTCGTAAGGCAACCAATACTTACTAATGAATAAAGGTTAAGATTTTCGTAAGACAGAAATGTTAACAATCTAGTATTTAAAAAAGCGGCGATATCCCTTCTAACTAAGAGGGATATCACCGCTTTTGTTATTTCAAAATCACTGCAATCGTTGCAGTGTTTTGTTTAAGCGATTATGAGCTTTGCAGCTTCGCTTTTGTTTGTTTTCTTTCTGCTGCTTTACAAGCAGCCGCTGTAAATACGACGTCAGTTGAGCTGTTTAGTGCAGTTTCTGCTGAGTCTTGAATAACACCGATAATGAAGCCAACCGCGACGACTTGCATTGCAACTTCACTAGGAATACCAAATAAGCTTGAAGCGAGTGGGATCAACAATAATGAACCACCGGCTACGCCAGATGCACCACAGGCTGATACAGCAGCCACAATACTCAGCAGTACTGCTGTCGCTAAGTCTACTTCAATACCTAATGTATGCACTGCCGCTAGTGTTAGTACGGTAATAGTAATCGCCGCACCGCCCATGTTAATTGTCGCACCTAGTGGAATAGAAACAGAGTAAGTATCTTCATGCAGGTTAAGATCTTTACATAGTTTCATGTTCACAGGAATGTTCGCTGCAGAGCTTCGGGTGAAGAAAGCAGTGATACCACTTTCACGCACACAACGTAGTACCAGTGGGTAAGGATTTTCAGCTGTTTTGACGTATACGATGATTGGGTTAATCACAAACGCAAGAATAGCCATTGAGCCTAATAGCACTGCTAATAAATGAGCGTAACCAGCCAGTGCTGCAAAACCTGTTTTAGCAAAGGTATTCGCCACTAGACCAAAGATACCGATAGGTGCTAAACGAATGATAAAACGCACAATCAGTGTTACGCCGTTAGACATATCATGGAATACTTGTTTTGTGGCATCACTGGCTTGGTGAAGGGCGAAACCTAAAGCAATAGCCCACGCGAGAATACCAATAAAGTTACCATTCATTAGTGCATGAACAGGGTTATCTACGATCTTAAAGAGTAGAGAACTGATCACCTCTGAAATACCTTCAGGTGGTGCAATAGAGTTCGTGCTAGCAACAAGTGTCAAAGTGGTTGGGAAAAGGAAACTCATTACTACTGCGGTGAAAGCTGCCATTAAGGTACCAAATAGGTACAACACAATGATGGGTTTCATATTGGTGTGAGTGCCTTTCTTTTGGTTAGCAATCGATGATGCTACCAAGATAAACACAAGAATAGGCGCAACGGCTTTTAACGCTGCAACAAATAATCCACCAAGAAAGCCGACACTTTCTGCTGACGATGGCGATAAGGTCGCGAGGACGATACCCGCAACAATACCCACCATGATCTGTATAACTAAACTACCATTAGCCACTCTGGCTAAAAAAGGTTGTGATTGACTCATATTACACCCTGCATTTTATATTTTGTGAATAGCTTTTTATTTTGCATCTGAAACATTTTTTAACAGGATCTGTTTGAAATAGCCAGCTATCTTTTTACAAGCGTTTAAGTTACAACTATTTAACGTTATATTTAACATTTTGTTATCAAATAATGGCTAAGCAGCATACAATGCATCTATTTGATAATAACGAATGATAAAAATTGTATATTCGCTGTTAATGTAATTTATAAATTAATCAATATTAGGAGGTTTTATGTACAGATGTCGGGCAGGGAAAACAGAATAAAATGTAAGAAAATAAAAAACACCCCTGCTGTAAATGAATAACAACAGAGGTGTTAGTTTTAGAGTGACTCAGAAAACTCGTATTTGATTATTTCGGATCTAACCCTGATAGCGCTGAATATTGTGATGATGTTACTTTTAATTGTGCCACTTGTTTAAGTAGTTGTTGAAAGTGCTTGTCATCCCATTGTTGGCGATCTTGGCTATAAGTTGAGGCCATGATGTCAGCTAATGCTTTCTCTAGTTCACTTGCAAGTTCAGGGTTTGTTGCTAGTTTTGCTTGTTGTTGCTGCTTCCACTGTTTGAAATAGGTCTGTACTTTAATTGCATCACGTTCAGCTAATGCTTGTTGTAATGCTTTATCAATATCAGTGTTCAGCGTTGTTTGAACAGGCATTGTGCTAGTATTGGATTGTGCTTTTCGTGCTTTGATTAACAGGGCAAGAGTGATTAACCAAAGTAATGCGAAAACCGCTGTCGCCCAAGGCCAGTAACCGTTATGCATCACACCGTTTTGAATCGTAGGAAGATGACTATCTGCCTTTGGTGATGTTTGCGCACCCTCTGGTGTTGTTAGTGCTGGTGGTACAATAGTCGCACTCGCGTTTGGATCTGCGGTGACATTAAGAGTCAGCCCTGAAACTTTAGTCACTTGCTCTTTTTCTGTTTGGGTATTCCACCAATTAATCGTGATCTCAGGGAGTTCTACTTTGCCTGTTTCACGAGGAATAATGACCTGTTTAAGCGTCATCACTGTGTAGCCATTATTTTCTGAGTATTCAGGCTTTTCATTATAGCTACGTACCGTATTTGGGTAAGTTAAGCTAATGTTTGGCATACTGCTTTGCGCAATATTTTTAATGCTTAATGTTAAGGTACGTGTGATTGGCTCGCCGACTTTCGCATTCACTTCAGTTTTACCATTAAATGTCGGCTGCCATATTTGCTGTAACTGCAAATTCGGTGTTGGTAGCCATAAGCCTTGGTAATTCGCTGGTTTAGCTTTAACCGTTAGCTCAATGTTTTTCGCTGTTCTGTCAACAGGCATGGTCAATGTTGAACCAAAACCTTGACTACCTTTGATCACATTACCGCTGAACTTCGCACCATGTAAGGTGATGTTTCCTGGCTTATTTGCGGTGATTTGGTAGTTACGGGTGATCACAATATAGCGACGACCATTTTGTACTACCTCATTTTGCGCATCTTGGCCCACTTGCGTTGCAGTTAAGCCATCCCCGTATGGAGGTGCAAGGCTTGCTTGATCCATTTGCTCACCAATTAAGATGCGAACACGGTAATTAATTGATTCACCAACATAAATGGTCGATTTATCGTTAGTTCCCTCAATTGAAATTGAGGAGTGGTTCGCTTGTGCTAATTGTGACTGTTTTGCACTTTTTAGCACTGTAATGGTAATAGGATCTGTTTTTGAGCTACCAATTTGAAAAGCTGGGATCGTAAGTGTTCCTACTTTGGTTGCTGCTAGCGCAACAGTCCAACTGGTGTTACGTGAAATAACACCATTGATCATTGAGGTACCACTGCTAACGCTTGGACGACCATAGGCAAAATCAGGGCTTAATGGTGTTAAATCTAGCGAGTTAGTATTCACGCTGTCATCAACCGATACGGTTAATTGGAATACTTCGTTTACTCCAACCACATTTTTAGAAACCGTCGCTTCTGCTTGTGCCGCCATGGCTTGTGTTGACACTAATGCGCTTAAGATAAGGGCGATATAGAGCCATGAAGAGGCAATTCTCTTGCCGAAAGATAATCTATTCATAAACCTTTTCATTGTCTTTATTACCATGATTTTTCGGTTTTTTGCTGCGCTTCTTTTTGTTGCGCCTGCAAAATCAACTGAGCACGGATCAAACCACTGGTGTCATCTGGTACTTGTTCCAATTTCTTCAAAATAGGGTTACTGGCTGATAGCACATCACCGTCTTTCGCTGGTTGGTCACTCATTTGTACCTGACTAATATTATTGGTTTCCTTATTTTTATCTTGTTCAGACTTAGCCGCTGCTTTCTTCTCTGCTTGCTGTTGCTGTTGCTGTTGCTGTTGCTGTTGCTGTTGCTGTTGCTGTTGCTGTTGCTGTTGCTGTTGCTGTTGCTTTGCAGCTTGTTTAGCATTTTCATCAGCACGTTGTTGTTCAGCAGCTTTTTGTTCAGTAGTTTTCTCTTTATCTTGCTGTGATTTATCACTGTTTGATTGTTGAGATTGCTGCTGATCTTTCCCTTGTTGCTTATCAGACTGATTTTGTTGTTGCTGACTCTGGGATTGTTGCTGCTGATTTGCGTTTTTTTGATCCTGCTGTTGGTTGTTCTGCTTCGATTGTGAAGACTGCTTATCGTCAGATTGTTTATTCTCTGATGATTGCTGTTTATCTTGTTTTTGCTGTGACTGCTGGCTGTTATCTTGGCTCTGTTTTTTATCGTTAGAGCCTTGTGATTGCTGCTGTTGCTTGTCACTCTTCTGCTGATTCTGCTGATTCTGCTGATTCTGCTGATTCTGCTGATTCTGCTGATTCTGCTGATTCTGCTGATTCTGCTGATTCTGCTGATTCTGCTGATTTTGTTGTTGCTGTTGTTTCTCTTGCTGCTCTAGCGCTTTTTTCACAATATCGAGGTTTTTCTTCGCATCGGGGTAGTTAGGATCTGCTTTTAGTAGTTTTTCATAGGTCTCTACTGCTTGCTTTAACTGACCGCTTTGCGCATAAGCATTACCCAAGTTGTATTGCGACATTGGATCCGTTAACGGCTTCAATGTATTAATCGCTTGAGCGTAGTTTTTCGCTTTGTATTCCGCAATACCTTTCCATTGTGGCGATTCAAAATCTTGCGCTGCTTGTTTGAATTTACCGTCTTGATAAGTTTGGTAAGCTTGTTGCTCTGCATTCACCCAAGGGCTTGCTTGCGCATGATCGATAGGTAAAAAGAAGAACATAGTGGCAATAACCACACCACGACGAAAACCTAATAACGCCAGTAATAGCAGTGGTAGTACTAGCCAGAAACCACCATTTAGGCGCTCTTGTAGTTCTTTTTGTTGATCTTTCTTACCGTTATCAAGTGGTTTAGCTGTGAAGTGAACGATTGCATTGACATCTTGATCTGTTGGCTGTGCCATCTGCAAGATACCGCCAGTTTGCTTCACGATAGGCTCAAGAGTGCTCAGGTTTATTTTTGAAATAACAGGTGAGCCGTTATCCATTAATAAGCGACCATCTGGCAGTGGAATAGGAGCACCATCGATTGTACCCATCGCTAAAATGGACACACGGTATTGTGTGCCTTTTAACTCTGCTAGGCTTTGGGCTGATTCCTGTTTCGTCATACCGTCGGTGATCAAAACAATATCACCAGTGCTGTTGCCAGCTTGCTTTAATAGCTTGATCGCTTCAGCAATACCAGCGGCTGCGTTACTACCTGGGATCGGCATGATTTTCGGCGATAGGCTAGGGATCAAGTTCGCTAAGGTATGGCTATCTTCTGTTAATGGACTCACTTCATAACCATCACCAGCATAGGTGACTAAGCCTGTGGTACCTTCTTTCCAGCCCGGTAACATATCAAGCGCTTTAAAACGAGCTTGGGTTAAGCGGTTTGGCTTAATGTCAGTCGCATACATTGAGCGTGACATATCCATTACCAGTACTCGTGCGCCACTTAAGTTATAAGCTGGCAGTTTCACTTTCTGCCAGCTAGGACCTGCCATGGCTACAACAGCGATTAGCCAGCCTAAAGCAAGGATAGCGATTGGCCATGATGCTGATTTTGGCTGAGCAATACCTAGCTTTTGTGCAAGGTGAGAAGCAATTAAGCCTGTGGTTTGCTTTTTACTTTTTAGCCAAGGCAAGATAAGTAGCAATGGCACAAGTGCAAGAAACCACATTGGGTGCATAAAGGTAAAGTTAGCCATGACGTCTCCTCATAACAGCAATGACGACAGATAGTAGCAATGCGATGGCTAAAGGATATCGGAACAACTCATCACGTGGACGCCATGTTTGTTGGGCGTTATTGATAGGTTGTAATTTATTAATGATGTCGTAGATCTTCTCAAGTTGTTGCGGGTTACGCGCTCGGAAGTATTCACCGCCAGTCATTTTGGCAATTTCAGTGAGTGTTTTCTCATCCAGATCTTGTGATGGATTGACTAGACGATCACCAAAGAAGCCTTTTTGTACCATTTGATCAGCACCAACGCCCACGGTATAGATTTTCACACCGCTTTCTTTAGCAAGTTTTGCTGCTTCTAATGGATCGATAACACCAGATGTATTCGCACCATCACTGAGTAAAATGATCACACGCTGCGGTGCTTTACTATTAATGAAGGTTTTGGTTGCAATGCCTAAGCCTTCACCAATCGCAGTACTTTGACCAATTAAGCCCAGTACGGTGCGATCAAGCTGTTGCTCAACGGTGTTACGGTCGAACGTTAATGGCGTTTGTAAGTAAGCATGATCGGCAAACAGCACTAAACCTAAACGGTCGCCTTTACGTTTTTCAATAAACTCAGAAAGCACATGCTTTACTGCCGTTAGACGATCAATGCTTTGGCCATTTTTTGTCACCATATCAGGGATCGACATTGAGCCAGATAAGTCTACCGCCAATAACATATCGCGGTGTTCAGGTTTGATCTCTATCGGGTTACCGTACCAAACTGGTCTTGCTGCAGCACATACTAAACAGATCCATACCAGTGCCATTAGTACTTTACGGATAATCGAGCGAGGCTGTTTTTGTCCAACACCGCTGGGTAATTTAGGTAATTGAATTGCTGCAGGCTGCACAACAGGTTTACTAAAGCGGTAAACCAGCCATGCTAAAGGCAGTAATGCCCAGGCCCATAGCCATACAAATTCAAACATTTAAAGACTCCTTTTGAGCCATTGTTACCGCATGTTTCGGTGGTAATGCGTGTTTAAGCCATGTTTTTGTCATTTGCTTACATTGTTCAAATTCCTCATTTGTTAAAGGAGTATTTGAAAATGTACCGCTCAACCATAGTGTTTTTAGCTCTACAAATCCGCTATGTTTTACGGGAAGTTGTTGATCTAAAAACGTTAACCATGCTTCTCCTGTTAATGGTGCGACCACTGAACGTGAGTAGTAACTCAATGCGGCTTGTTTTAATAGCGTATTTAAAGCAGAAAGCCCTTGTTCTGGAGTGATCAACGCCAGTTGGTGTAATGCTTCTTTTTGTGCTGCATTGGACTGTTTTTTACGTTTGAACATCATGAGTAACGCAATGATTGCGATGATCACAATCGCTAGCGTTAACCACCATCCCCAAGCCAGCGGCCAATAGCTAGGGGCGGCTGGTAGGTGAATATCTGCGAGAGGCAGTTGTTGTGGGCTTGGTGTTGCCATTACTTCACTCCTCTTGCTCTTAGCTGTTGTAATAGTGGCTCTGCAGCGGACAAATAATGCAAAGGGATCGCCAATGATTTTGCCATTTCTGCGACGAAGCTTTGGTGTTGTTGGTATTGTTGGCTTAATGAATCACGTGTCTTTTTTGATGAGAAATTAAGCCATGCTGATTGTTCTTTATCTGCCACATGTTCATAACCACGAAATTGCGTTTGTCCTTGCTCTAACGGATCGTGAACTTGCACAAACTGAATACGGTTATGTTGGCGTAACTGCGTCAAACGTCGCTTATCATTCAGTGATAGTTGGTTAAAATCACTAATAATGACAATTTCACTACCTTTTGAACATAAGTAGTGTAGGCGTTGTAAGGCATCAGCAAAGCTGACGTCTTGTGGCTCACCTAAATGCGATAACGCATTGTTTTGCGCCTCAATAAGCTTATTGATGATATGTAATGGCCCTTGCTGACGTGCAGTTGGTTTACATTCCGTCACGCTAATGCCGTTATAAATCACCGCTCCAATCCGATCTTGTTCATTCACTGCAAGCCAGCTTAATAAACTGGCGAAGTGGGCCGCTTGTACTGATTTAAGCATGAGTTGCGAGCCAAATTGCATGCTGCGACTTATATCAATCAGTAGCATTACAGGTTGCTCACGCTCTTCGGTAAACAATTTGGTATGTGTTTTACCTGTACGTGCGGTTACACGCCAATCAATGGCTCGGATATCGTCACCTGCTTGGTAGGGGCGAACTTCCGAAAAATTCATCCCACGCCCTTTGTGACGGCTTTGGTGCAGACCATTTAGCTGTGACCAAATACTGTGCGCAGGAGGAAGCCAACGCACAGCTTGATTTTTGTATTGCAGTAGCTCTGCCAAGCACACATTAACCCCATCGCTATGGGGTGGCAGCGCTACGGTCATGTGTGATTTGCTCATACGCTAGCAACCTGTGAAATGAGTTCAGCGACAACGCGATCTGCTGCAATACCTTCTGCTTGTGCTTCATAACTCAGTAATAGACGATGACGTAGCACAGGGTAAGCCATGGTTTGAACATCTTCTGGTGTAACAAAGTCACGACCACTTAACCAAGCATGGGCACGAGCACAGCGATCAAGCGCTAGGGTGGCACGAGGACTAACGCCCATTTGTAGCCAGTTTGCTAATTGTGAGCCAAATTTTTCAGGCTGACGTGTCGCCATAACAAGACGGATGATGTAGTGCTCAACATCCTCTGCCATATGAATATTTAGGATCTCTTTACGTGCCGCAAAAATATCGCTTTGGCTAATATGTACAGGCTCTGTTTTTTCAATACCCAGTGCTTCACCACGGTTAAGACGTAAAATCTCAAGCTCACTTTCTGCACTTGGGTAATCAACATTCAGTTGTAGCAAGAAACGGTCTAACTGCGCTTCAGGTAGCGGATAAGTACCTTCTTGCTCAATTGGGTTTTGCGTTGCCATTACAAGGAATAACTCTGGTAATGGGTAAGTTTTACGTCCAGCAGTGATCTGCTTTTCCGCCATCGCTTCTAGCATCGCTGCTTGTACTTTTGCAGGCGCACGGTTGATCTCATCGGCAAGGATCAATGAGTTGAAAATAGGTCCAGGTTGAAAGGTAAATTCAGCCGTTTCCGGGCGGAAAATATCTGTACCTGTTAGATCGGCAGGTAGTAGATCGGGAGTAAATTGGATACGGTGGAAATCACCTTCAATACAGTCTGAAAGTACTTTAACCGCACGTGTTTTTGCCAACCCTGGAGGGCCTTCTACTAAGATATGTCCATCAGCTAGTAAAGCAATAAGTAACTGTTTTACTAAATTAGGTTGACCTACAACTTGGCTTTGCAAGTAGTGATTTAATCGTTGAAAAGTACTCGCTAACATAAATTTCTTTCCTCTAAGTGCTCGCCTAGATGCGTGGAGCAAATAAGCTGAGACTATCAAACGCCGTGTAAGTTCACGTGTCTGCTTCTTGTACACCACATATTCAGTGCGTACTGAAGCTGACTTAACCCTTATTTCTTTATATATATCAGGGCGGAAAAAATAGGATCAAGCAAGTCATCTTGTTTTGCCTTACAAAGTCACGAAATCATAGTTTGTGCGAATAAAGCTTAAAAAATAAACAGACAATGTTTAATTGAATAAAAAATCATTTCCACATAGATAGTTATTGATATGAAACGCAATTATTACCATTTCTTAACATTGTTTTAAGTGTGAGATCGTGATGTTGGGTAACTAGCTGTTTTTAATGCATATAAAAAACAACCGATAAAGTGCAATCAAGTGCTTATGGTTTCTTGTTGTTAAAAATCATCTAGTGCAACAGCCTATATTGACTAAGTTGTTAATACTGATATGAAATATCACCATTTTTGTTAATTCCTTTCTTGCCATTAATATGCATCTGTGTTGTTATATTAAATATGCAACGGGTTTGTAATATATCTGTATTATATCGAGTTCAGTATGTGTACCAGTTTGAATAGAACGACACTGATGGCTCATAAGACTGAGTTGTTAAATTAATGAAATAAGCTTTAAGTAAATAAAGCGTACGACTGAATAAATAAAGAGTAAGGAAGGAGCCTTAAATGAGTAAAGTCGCATTAGTTACAGGTGCAAAAGGTGGTATTGGTTCATCGATCACTCAAGCACTAGTTGATGCAGGTTTTCGTGTGGTTGCAACGTACTACCCAACAGGTGAAAAGGCAGCGCAGGAGTGGTTTGCTGCAAATAACTATTCACCGGAGTCTGTTCGCCTGTTTCCACTAGACGTGACTGATACAAACTACTGTCAAGAAGCGCTTGCGACATTGCTTCAAGAAGAAGGTCACATTGATGTGCTAGTTAACAACGCAGGTATCACGAAAGATACAACGTTTAAGCGTATGACTGCTGATCAATGGAATGCAGTAATTAACACTAACTTAAACAGCCTGTTTAACGTAACTCAGCCACTATTTGACTCAATGTGTAAAAAAGGTAATGCACGCATTATCAACATCACATCTGTTAACGGTCTGAAGGGGCAATTTGGTCAAGCTAATTACTCTGCTGCAAAAGCTGGCATGATTGGTTTTACTAAAGCACTGGCTGCTGAAGGTGCACGATCTGGTGTAACGGTAAATGCAGTTGCTCCTGGTTACACAGGTACACCTATGGTTGAAGCGATCAAACCAGAAGTTCTAGATTCAATCAAAGCTGAAATTCCTATGCGTCGTTTAGCACTACCACAAGAAGTAGCTGCAGCGGTGACATTTTTAGCAAGTGATGCAGCGGCATACATTACTGGCGAAACATTGTCAGTGAATGGCGGCTTGTACATGCACTAATCAATGATTGAATGATTATTTATATTTGAACTCATTAAGTAAGGACGCGAAATAACATGGCTAGGGTATTTATCGTTGCTGCAAAACGTACACCAATCGGAAGTTTTGGTGGCGCATTGAAATCAGTAACTGCTGCAGAGCTTGGTGCTGCTGCAATTAAAGGTGCATTGGCGGAAACATCAATTCCTGTAGAAGCAATTGATGAAGTCATTTTTGGTAACGTTGTTGGCGCAGGTCAAGGTATGGGGCCTGGTCGTCAAGCGGCACTAAAAGCAGGGATCCCTAATGAGGTACCTGCATACACACTAAACATGGTGTGTGGTAGTGGTATGAAAGCTGTGATGGATGCAGCTGCGCACATTAAAGCAGGCGATGCCGATATCGTCGTTGCTGCTGGTGCGGAAAACATGTCTCAAATTCCTTTCTGTGCATCATCAAAAATTCGTGATGGACAAAAAATGGGAGCTCTGGAGCTAAGTGATCTATTGATTTCTGATGGCTTAACAGATGCCTTCAATAATTATCACATGGGTGTGACGGCTGAGAACGTAGTTGAGAAAGTTGGTCTTACTCGTGAACAACAAGATAACTTTGCTTTAGCAAGCCAGCAAAAAGCCGTTGCTGCTATTGAACAAGGTAAGTTTGTTGATGAAATTACACCAGTAGAAGTTGTTGGTCGTCGTGAAACTGTGGTTGTTGATACCGATGAGTATCCAAAACAAAACGCATCGATCGAAGGCTTAGCAAAACTACGCCCAGCATTTAAGCGTGATGGTTCAGTTACGGCAGGTAATGCATCAGGCATCAATGACGGCGGTAGTGCCATCATTGTTGTTTCTGAAGCTGCTGTTAATAAGTACAACCTAACACCGCTTGCTGAAATCGAAAGCTACGCTCAGGCAGGTATCGCACCTGAAATTATGGGTCTTGGCCCTGTTCCTGCGGTACTAAAAGCGTTAGATAAAGCACAATTATCAATTGATAAAGTTGAGCGTCTTGAGTTCAACGAAGCTTTTGCTGGTCAAGCACTTGGCGTGCTTTATGAAGTAGCAAAAGAAACGAATGCGAAAGTAGAAGATTTAGTTGAACGTGCAAACGTCAACGGTGGTGCGATTGCATTAGGCCACCCACTCGGTGCCTCAGGTAACCGTATCTTAGTGAGTCTGTTGCATGAGATGCGTCGTCGTGAAGATCAATATGGTATTGCAACTTTATGTGTAGGTGGCGGTATGGGTACTGCTGTCATTCTAAAGCGCGTTTAATTTACTAAAAAATCGGCGCTACATATGAATGTGTGGCGCTTTATTACTATCAATGAGGAAAGATCTATGTATACGGAAATGTTTAAGTCGTTCTCTGAGCAAACTGAAAAATCACTAGCACCATACGTTAAATTCAACAAGCTATTCACTAAAAATGTTGAAGAGCTAACTGAGCTTCAACTTGCTGCAGTTCGTGCATATAGCGATTTAGGCCTATCTCAACTTAAAGCGGTAAGCGAAGTTAAAGATATCCAATCTCTAACTGCATTTAACAGCCAGCAGCTTGAAACGCTAACTAAGCTTTCTAAGCAACTTATTGATGATAGCAATAAATTCAACGCTGTTGCTCAATCATTTAAAACAGAAGTAGAAGAGCTTGTTGCTGATAACGTAAAAAAAGCAACACCAGTAGCTTAAGGTTTATCTTTAGTCGTCCTCATTAGGGGACGACTATCTTTGTTATAGCTTATCTCAATTATGCTGGGCCTAATGGTCGTGAAGTGTGATTGAATTAGTCCAAGTGCAGGGTTTTTGTTATGAACAATCACTTCTTTTCGGACTACTTTGCCAAGCTCCAAGATATGAACCAGCTATGGTGGAAGGAGTTAGACTCCGGCAAGGCAGCCATGAACACCCCATTAAACAAAGCGCTTAATGAGATTAATCTGGAAGATACCGCTGAATTTATTGAAAAAGCAGCAGCACAACCAGCAGCATTAGCGAAAGTCCAAATGGACTGGTGGGAAAAACAAGTAAAAATTTGGCAAAATATTGCGATGCCATCAGCCGATGGTGGGCAATCATTAATTAAGCCAGCGAAAGATGATAAGCGCTTTTGTGATCCTGCATGGGAAAACGAAGCGTTTTATAATTATATTAAGCAATCATATTTGCTCTTCAGTGACACCATGCGTAATGCGATTGATTCGATTGAAGGCGTTGACGAAAAAGCAAAAGAGCGTTTAAGTTTCTTTTCTCGTCAAGCTATTAACGCATTGTCACCAACGAACTTTATCACCACTAACCCTGAGCTAGCTAAGCTGACTGTTGCGACTAACGGTGAAAACTTAGTGAAGGGTATGGAGTTGTTGCAAGAAGACATGCAGAGCAGTGCGGATGTGTTAAAAATTCGCATGACTAATAGTGATGCATTCCAACTGGGTGTCAATATTGCTAACACCGATGGTGAAGTTGTTTTCAAAAATGAGCTATTTGAACTTATTCAATATAAGCCATTAACTGAAACAGTAAATAGCACACCTTTGCTTATTGTTCCGCCATTTATCAATAAATATTACATCCTTGATTTACGTGAAAATAATTCAATGGTGCGCTGGCTTGTTGAACAAGGCCACACTGTATTTATGATGTCTTGGCGTAACCCTGGGGTTGCTCAGCGCGATATTGATTTTTCTAATTACGTACTTGATGGCGTTATCCCAGCTGTTGATGTGATTGAAGACATTACAGGCGAAAAACAAATTAATGCCGCAGGCTACTGTATAGGTGGTACGTTATTAGCGACTACGCTGGCTTACTATGCTGCGAAGCGTATGCGTAACCGTATTAAATCAGCAACATTCTTTACTACGTTGTTAGATTTCTCACAGCCTGGTGAAATAGGTGCCTATATTAATGAGCCTTTAATATCAGCGATTGAAGCGCAGAATGATATTAATGGTTATATGGATGGACGTTCATTAAGCGTGACATTTAGCTTGTTACGTGAAAATAGCCTTTATTGGAATTATTATGTTAATAATTACCTAAAAGGTAATAGTCCAATTGATTTCGATTTACTATATTGGAACGGCGATAGTACAAATGTGACAGCTGCATGTCACGGTACTCTTTTACGTGAGTTCTACTTGAATAATAAGTTAGTCGATAATAAAGGGATAAAGATTGGTGGTGTTTATATTGATTTGTCAAAGATCAAGGTGCCAACTTACTTTATTTCAACTCAAGAAGACCATATTGCATTATGGCAAGGTACTTATCGCGGTGCACAACAATTAGGTGGTAAATCTACCTTTGTACTGGGTGAGTCTGGTCATATTGCAGGGATTGTTAACCATCCTAAGAAAAATAAATATGGTTTTTGGCTAAGTGATAAACAAGATGAAAATCCTGAAGTTTGGCTAGAGAATGCCCAACGTCAGGATGGTTCATGGTGGTCTCATTGGGATACTTGGTTGGGTGACTTTAATAAGAAAGAGAAAGTGCCTGCAAGAGATATTGGTAGTGAAAATAACAAGCCGCTATATCTTGCACCAGGTGAATATGTTAAAGAGACACTACCTTTAAAATAAGTACCGTATATTTTTAAAAGCTCAGCATCATAGATGCTGAGCTTTTTTTTGACATAAAATTTTACTTAGAAGTCAGCTATTTTTGAATTAATGTATATAATAGTGATAATTCTTTGCGTCACTTAAGTATTAAATATATTGGCGCATTGTTAATTGTAATGTGAGTTTTAAACATAATCTTCAATATTATGTATATACTTTACGGGAATTATTTGCGGGCGTATTAATGAAAAGAAAAGCTCTTGAAATAGCTGATGATGGCTATTCATTTATAATTAAATTTGTTGACTTTTTAGTTATAAATTTTTCACTTACTCTAGTGTTTGCCTTGTTTGAGCTTGAGCCTTCACCATTTGATTTACTGTACGGTATTTTTGTAAGTGTTACTTTTATTGCTTGTGGCCACTATGTCGGTTTCTACGATAAAGTTAACCGAGCGAATTTTAAGCGTATGACATTACGCTTGTTAGCTAATTATTTATTAGTTGAAATTGCAGTTCTAGGGATTAGTGCATTCTTTGCTTTTATCGATCATGTTCAGATGCATGGTTTTACGAATAACTTTGGACTCTCTTGGTTTGCACTCTCATTCTTTGTCATCTGGGGCTCTCGGGTCGTTGTTTACTCTACGACAAGATATATCGGTCGTCATAGGAAAACGCATCGTATTGCAATTCTTGGTATGACAACTGCAGGTTTAGCGATTGAAAAAGCCCTACTAGAAAAATATAAAAATACAAATTTCGAAATTAATTACTACGATGATCGTAGTGAAGAGCGTTTTAGCTATTTAACTAAGTCTAAGTTTAGTGGCAAAGTGTGTGATTTAATTGATATCGCTAAGAAAGGCGAGGTTGATGACGTTTATATTGCTTTACCTATGGTGGCAAAAGAACGCATTCGATTGTTTCTTCATCAATTATCAGATACCACTGTTGATACTTTCATTGTTCCTGATCTTTATACTTATAACTTAAATGTCTCTCAGATCTGCCGTGTGGGCAATGTGGATACCTTTAGTGTATTTGCGAGTCCATTTGAAGGTATTGGTGATTTTATTAAGCGAGTAGAAGATCTCATCATTGGTAGTATTATTACGCTATTAATCTCTCCTGTTTTAATTGCGGTGGCGATCGGTGTAAAAATGAGCTCACCAGGTCCTATTTTGTTCAAGCAAGACCGTTATGGTCTCGGTGGTAAAAAGATCAAAGTATGGAAATTCCGATCAATGAAAGTGATGGAAAATAGTGATGTTGTTAAACAAGCAACTAAAAATGATCCTCGTGTAACTAAGTTTGGTGCTTTTATTCGCCGCACGTCATTAGATGAGTTGCCACAGTTTATTAATGTTTTGCAGGGAACAATGTCGATTGTTGGTCCTCGCCCTCATGCCGTTGCTCACAATGAAGAGTATCGAATTCTTGTTGATAACTACATGATTCGACACAAAATTAAACCAGGTATTACTGGTTTAGCTCAAATTAGTGGCTACCGTGGTGAAACAGATACGCTTGATAAGATGGAAAAGCGTATTCAGTATGATATTCGTTACATGCAGAACTGGAGTCTATTTTTAGATCTGAAGATCATTTTCTTAACGATCTTTAAAGGCTTTGTAAGCGAAACAGCATATTAATATTGTTGTTTAAATTGGGAATGAAATTATTTTTTCCATTTTTTCGCATTTTTAAATTTTTTGTTGTCTATTATCGTGTAGAACAGAAATTATTAATGTTAGGAGCAGATGATGACTAAATTAGCGACCATTGAAGGTATTGGTGAAGTATACGCAGCAAAGCTAGAAGCTGCTGACGTACACACTATGGAACAGTTATTAGAAAAAGGTCAGAAACCTGCTGGTCGTAAAGCAATTGCTGAAGCGACAGGTATCAGTGGTAAGTTAGTATTGAAGTGGATTAACCGAGCAGATCTATCTCGTGTTAAAGGCATTAGCACTCAATATGCTGACTTACTTGAATTCTCTGGGGTTGATACCGTTCCTGAGCTTGCACAGCGTAATGCAGAAAATCTTCATGCTAAAATGACTGAAGTAAACGAAGAAAAAGCATTAGTACGCCAACTACCTGCACTGAAAAGTGTTCAGGATTGGATTGCACAAGCGAAAGAACTTCCACGTGCAATTGAATACTAATGAGTAAGTAAATGAGAAAGCAGCCTATATGGCTGCTTTTTTATTATTTGCAAGATATAGTCGCCTATATCACTAAGGGACTAACATGGAGTTTTGGATGATGAATAGGTACGCTGTGATGTTAAGAGTGATGATGGGGTTAGTGGCGGTGTTATTAAGCTCACAAGTTCAAGCAAAAACGTACAGCGTTACAAGTAGCCCAGAAATAGTACCAAGTGTTGAGTTTAATCTCGATGGGCAAGCAACCAATCAACGGTTATGTTTCTATGAAAATAAAGCGTATTCGCTAGGGGCTATTATTGTAATTGATGGCGTTATATTAGAATGTGTTGCAGAGAGCAGCATTGAAACTAATGGGCGATTGATGTGGAAAAAGTTAATTTCTTCAACGTCGAAAAAAGGATAAAAGAAAGCCAGCACTGATTACTTTATAGAGAATCCAATGCTGGCTTAAGCGTAGCTAATTGCAATGAATTATTTTGCTAGAGAGCGGCTACGTAGTTCGAAAATTAGCTTTTCAGCGCTGCATTCAAATTGAATACGTGCTGTTAATTCAGTGCTGTTTTCGTCGACAGGGGTTGTTTCAACTTTGTAGTTAGCATTTACTTCTTTTGCTAGTGCAAGGTAGTTTGCTAGTTCTACTTCTAGTGCATCTTTACCGTGAGCAAAGATTTGAACGTCTGCAGTATCATCGTTTTCCTTGATGATAAAACCTAGCTCACCAGACACGCCACATGCTTCACAAACTTGGTATTCTTCTTTTTCAATTGTCATAACTTTAATCCCCATAGGTTAAGGGTGTATTTTAAATCGTTGTGATTTAGATCGCCATTCATTAATAATGAAAAGTGAGTTTCATAATGCTTAATAGACAGAAAATTTACATAACTTAGCCATATAAGCGTTGGATATGAGCATAGGTTTGCTCGAATGGATATGCTTCAAGCTGTCCGAAGCCATCAAACTGTTTGGCTTTTATTTTCGTTGTTAATGGTGTTGTCATGCCATTTAAAAAGCGAGTGATAGCAGCAATCGAAGGAGCGGTATCACAAGCATTGATAAATTGATCACACCATTGGGTTAAAACGAGATCGGACACCTCAGGTAATGTTGGTAGAGGGGGCAGGGTAATGCTTTTGCCGCGACAAACAGAGCAGTGCCCACAGTGCTGAGGTGCATGATGATCAGCAAAGTAGTGCGCAAGTTGGTGACTTAGACAAGTTTTACTTTCAAAGAAATCGACCATGCTACCAATACGCTTAATTTCGCTATTCTCTTTTTGTTGGAACAATTGGTATAGCGCCTCACTTTCCAGTTCGATATCAAACTGATGGTTGATTATTTTATAAACGTCGGTCATTTGTTTACTTTCTAAGGTGATCCAACCTTGCTCATTAAAGTAATCAATTGCAGCCACAACACGCTTACGATCGGCTTGATAACCTTGCCATAATGCATCCATATCTAAGGTATGCCAGATTTTTGCTTTTGATGAACAAGCAAAAATAGCCTCAACAAATTGGCGACGCTCACCGTTAAAACGATTGATAATTTCTTGCTGATTTACATTTAATTTGAAGCGATAGTCAGCAAAATAGGTATATAACGGTTCAATAATGTAGCGAATTTCTAAATACACTAATAGCGTTTTTAGTGGCAATAAACGGATATTCGCATCTTTTGATAACCGATTACTCATTACTTCCCAATGTTGTGGCTGTGCTTTGATTTCTGCTAATACTGTTGCGATAGCACTACGATCTGGCGTATCGCCATAAATGAAGTTCTGTAATACATTTAATCCAGATTTGTTAGCAATAACGGTACAGGTGGAATTGTTACCATCACGGCCGGCACGACCAATCTCTTGACTGTAATTCTCAATTGATTTTGGTAGATCAAAGTGGATCACTTGGCGGATATCCGATTTGTCGATCCCCATACCAAAAGCAATGGTAGCGACAATACAATTAATGCTACCAGCCATAAATTGTTGCTGAATATCTTGTCGACGCTGGGCATCCATACCTGCGTGATAAGCTTGAGCTGGAATATGATTACGGGTCAGCGTCTCAGCTATCTCTTCGGCAGTATGTTGTAAGGTGACATACACAATGGAAGGTACATTGGGCTGTGCTGTGAGTTGATGCTGTAATACATCGAGTTTTTCGTCATCTTGGGCTGCTAAAATCGTTAGATCTAAGTTGTGGCGATAAAAACCGGTCACAACAATATTGTCTTTAGCAATATTAAACTTTTCCTGCATATCGTTGATAACTGCAGGCGTTGCGGTTGCAGTTAGAAGCAGCACTTGTGGAATATTCAATGACTGTTGGTAATGGGGAAGTTTCAGATAGTCAGGGCGGAAGTTATGACCCCATTCAGAAATACAGTGTGCTTCATCAACCACTAATAATGAGATTGGTACTTGGCTAATAAACTGGCGGAAACGTTCGTTTTTCAAACGCTCAACAGAGATCATTAAGACTTTAATTTCCCCGTTTCTTATCTTTTGCATTACTTGCTGGGTTTGTTGCCAAGTCTGGCTGGAATCGATTGAAGCGGCAGGAATGCCTTTGGATGCCAGAAAGTCGAGCTGATCTTTCATTAGCGCAAGCAATGGAGAAATAACGAGGGTTAGGTGAGGTAGTTCAATAGCTGGCAATTGGTAGCAGAGTGACTTACCTGAGCCTGTAGGGAAAATTGCAGCGGCTGAATGTCCATCAAGCACCCGAGTGATGACTTCTTCTTGGCCTGTTCTTAGTGAATCAAAACCAAAATATTTTTTAAGTGTTTGATGATACATGCTGAAATACTCACTAGTTGGGATTGTGAGTATCATACCGTAGATTTCAGTTCAAAGGTAAGTAAGCTGTGATGTTGACTGTTATACGTTAAGTAGAATAAAGGGAATAAGTTATTTTAATGAAGTAATAGGTACTGATAATTGAATACCATAGGTATTTTTATTTATATAAGGCTTCATATAAAAAGATTTATCTTCTAATAGCTGAATTTCAAATTTAGTATTTTTATTTAATTGGCTCTCTTGTAAGTAATAAGGTTCCTTATCTGAATGAGTTAGTACATTGTTGCATACCATTGCGTGTAGATTGTTAAAATCTAGAATTGTTTTACAGTGTATTGAACGATAGGCATAATATTCATTATTAATTATAGCGGTAATATTGGTATTGCTGATGGCATAAGTAGAATAAGAGAATAACGTTAGCATCAGATATAAAATTATTTTCATTACTATTTCTTATTCATGGTACATAAATAAGGAACAGCAAATATTGAGCCAATTTATATTGGCTTTAGCGTTGAAGAACAGGCTTTATTATTTACCATTAAAGATATTTATTCATTTTGCAATGCAATAAAAGAATAACGCGTCCTTGCGTATTCTTTTAAGATTAATGTTTAGTGATCTTGTCGAGATAGCCCATCGCAAAAGCGGAAAGAACAAAAGTAATATGAACGAGTAAATACCACAGTAATTTACCATTATCGATATGCTCGATGTTCATAAAAATCTTTAGTAGGTGAATAGAGGAAATTGCAACAATTGATGCTGCGACTTTATTCTTTAATGAACCCGCATCTAATTTACCTAACCAGCCAAGTTTATCATCATGATCATCAAGGTCGAGGCGAGAAACAAAGTTCTCGTAGCCAGAAAACATTACCATAACGACCAGGCCACCAACCAGTGCAATATCGACTAGCGATAGAATGATAAGCACTAAGTCCATGCTTTTCATCGTAATAATCACAGGGATTAATTCAAAGATTTCTTGAAAAAATTTGATTGATAGAGCGAGTAAAACAAAGCTTAAGCCAAAGTAAATTGGAGCCATCAACCAGCGCGAAGCATACATCATTCGCTCGAATAGTCTTTCCATTAGAAAAGGATCTCTTACAAAATGGGTAAAAATCAGAAAGACTGGATTTTAGATCGAAATAATAATGCTGAATAGATGGCTTGTTAGTTATTGTTTATAAAATTGTAAGTTTGTCCTCAAGTTGTTTAATCAAGCACCATTTACCGAATCTAGTAAATCGATTGAGATAGTTGCTCATTATAGTTCAGCATCATGGAGACTGGCGTTTTCAGTATTTGCTCTGGCACTAAAGATAGCCAGCCGTTACAGCGTGCATATTCAATGAGGCTAGCACGATTAGTCACACCGTGAATTGAAAATTTGTCTATTAAATTAGCTACTTGTTTTTCTACAGCTTTTGGCGTTCGATAAATTAACTCTGCTATTTGCTTGATCTGTCGCCCACGTAGTAACCAGAATAAAACCACTTCTTGTGATGGTGTTAACTGCGGTGATACTGGCGTAATGGTTGATAAACAAAGATGGTTTTTATCGACTGCAAGCACTTCAGTAAGTGATGACATGTTAAGCCAATCTTTGATTTTACTTGCTGTAAATAGAATACCCCAAGCTTGATCATTAATAATAATGGGCTGTTTTACAAAACTGTAGGCATCAACACCATGAGCATAATTATGAACATCAAAAGTGACGACTGTTTTATTATGTGATAGCGCATATTGATCCTGTTGTAAAAAAACGTCACTAAATGCAGCGGTATCGCATGGTATATCTCGATCTGTGAGTCCGGCAATATTATTTTTTACATTTACTAGCTCACAATAAGCTTTATTAGCATAAATAAAAATACCTTCTTTCGATTTAAGTCCGGAAGGATAAGGAGAGGAGTCCAACATATGAGCTAATACTGACAAATATGTTTCTTCATTCATATTAAAGGATCAAAAAATAATTCAGACTGAATATTATAAAGTTTTCATTATCTCAATTCTATTTATTACTGATTATTTTATAAAAATAAACACTAAAAAGATTTGGTAAAAGTTAATCGTTAACAGAGTATGTATTAATAAATAAAAAATAAGTGCTACTATAATACATTATGAGTAACACTTTATTTCTGTTAATAAATTAGAAAGAAAAACCAATACCGCCAGCATTGTCGTAATGATTGTAATCAGAAATCGAAATACCGTAGCCACTTTCTAACATCATGTAACCACGTAGGCGCTTATAAATAGGGAAGCTCCATGTAATGCGCTCGTAGCCACGTGAAAAACCACTTTCTAAAACATTACGTGCGGTGAACGACACTAGGTTTTTGTTATCAATTGCCCAGTTCATACTGATGCGACCATAGCCCATGTAGTTCGTAATGTCTTTGTTGTAATCCTTAGCACCAAAGTCTAAACGTACCCAAGGCTTAATACTTAGGGTGTAGTTGTCATGTTGGAAGGTGAAATCGGCAAAGGCGCGGTTCCAGCTTCTTTCTTGCTCGCCACCTCGACCATTGGATTCATGAACCAGACCGACAGTTGTACCTGCATAGCCCCATGGATTGGTGTTGGCATCTTCTTCTAATGTCCAGAAGATGGATGGTTCGTACTCTGTATCACGGAAGAAAGCCGAAGACGCATAGGCTTGCCAGTTAGAACGCTGGGTATAAGCCACATATACTTTATCTTTGTGGTTCAAGACGCCAGAAGCCAAACGGTATTTCAAACTGATTTGGAAGTTAACGTTATATTTGCTTAGCTTTCCGTCTTCAGGAATAACGGATTGGTATTCAGCATAGTTAGGTTTTTGAGTGTAGTAGAAAGGTAATACGTAATTATCTTTGTATTGTTGTAACAGTAGCGTGTTGGAGCTGGAGTAATCAAGGGGGTTATTTATAATTTCGCCAGCATGTGCTGTTACAGGTACTAAGTTAAAGCCAATTAGTAAAGATGAAAGAAATAAAGGATGTCTAATTGGTCGCCATTTGTATTGCGTCATAGGTATATGTCATCAATAGAAGAGATAAGAGTTATTTATGATGATCATAGACAAGTAATTTCTATTCTGTCTACCAATACAAATGAAAACAATGTTTGATTGTAAGAATGAAAGGTATTTATAAGTATAAAAAAAGAGCGTATATCGCTATACGCCCTTTATGAATCAAGGTGTTACTTGTTTATTATGCTTGTGGTTCAACGTTTACTTTAAACAGCACAGCATAAAGTAATGGGATGATCACCAATGTCAAAATTGTAGCAAATAACAGACCAAACATGATGGTTACCGCCATACTCTTGAAGAATGGATCTATCAATAGTGGCGCTACACCAAGAATGGTGGTGAACGCACCTAGTAATACTGGGCGTGCACGGCTTAATGCTGAATCAATAATCGCTTGGTAAGGGGACTTACCTTCTCTGATTTCAACATCGGTTTGATCCACCAATACAATGGCATTTTTCACCATCATACCAATCAAGCTTAGGAAACCGAGGATTGCCATAAACTCGAATGGTGTCTGGAAAATCACAAGACCAATGGTGACACCTATGATTGCCAATGGTGCGGTTAGCCAAATGATCAGTGGCTGTTTTAATGCGTTAAACATAAAGATCACTGACAAAATCATCGCAGCAAAACCGTATGGAGCTGAAATTGCCAGACCTTCGTTAGCATCTTTAGAGGCTTTGTGCTCACCGTACCATGTTAGTTCGTAACCTGGTGGTAGTTCGATAGCCTCAATTTTGCCACGTAGTTCATTAAACGCATCTGCTGTTAGTACACCTGGTGCAGGATCGGCTTGAACCAAAATGGTTGGAATACGGTTAATACGACGTAGGATCGCATCTTCCCAAACCACATTCACAGACTCAACAAGTTGATTGACTGGAATTGGACCATTGACCATGCGGCTATGTACTTCGGTATTTTCAATCGCACGCTCATGAGTACGCTCATCTTCTGGCGCACGTACCACGATAGGGATCAAATCATTACCTTCACGGTAAACACCAACATTACGACCCGATAACGTTTGTGCGATAGCTTGGCTGATCTCTTGATTTGTTAAACCAAAGCGCTGTGCTTTTTCTGTTGAGTAAACCGGCTTAATCACAGGCACTTGTTGACGCCAATCGTCTTGTACTGCAATTAAGTTAGGATCAGACAACATGATCGCTTTCGCTTGCTCTGCAAGTTCACGTAATACTTTACTGTCAGGACCTTGGAAACCAGCTTCAATTTTCTTACCACCCCCGCGACCTAGCATGAATTTCCATACTTTGATCGATGCTTCAGGGTACTTTTGATCTAACTCAGTTTGTAGTTCTACTAACAGTGGCGCAATGTTGCGGTAGTCATCAATATCAATCAGTAACTGACCGTAGCTTGGGTTACGTGCTTCTGGCGCATAGGTCAACATGAAACGTAAACCACCGCCGCCAATGAAACTTGAGATATTGCTGATCCCTTCTTTTTGTTTAATGTCACCTTCAATTTTTGCCACTGTTTTTTCTGTTGTCATGATATCCGTACCTTGTGGTAAGTAGACATCGACAACAAACTGTGCGCGTTGTGATTCAGGCATAAAGCCAGGCGGGACGAATTTCACACCCCAAATCGCACCCGCTAGGGTTGCCAGTAGTAGCAAGCCTGTGGTTTTACGATGGCTTAGTACCCAAGTTAGCAAACCTTTGTAGCCCGTGACTAACTTGCTTGGTTGGCTATCTTGTTGCTTCACTTTTACTTTTAAGAACTGGTGACACAGTAATGGTGTCACTGTGACTGCAAATACCCAGCTTAACAGCATGGAGTAAAGAATTACCCAAAACAGTGAGCCTGCATATTCACCCATATCTGATGGCGATAAGCCGATAGCACTAAATGCACAGATACCAACAACCGTACCGCCAAGTAGTGGCCATTTTGTTGCATTAACCACTTCAGGAATAACGATATTACGATCTTCATTGTTCTGTAGGCGAACAAGAATACCGTCGGTCACTACAATCGCGTTATCAACTAGCATACCTAGTGCAATGATCAGTGCACCTAATGAGATACGCTGCATGGCTATATCGTCAATGAGCATGATGCACAGAGTACCCGCCACAGTCAGTAGCAGTACGAAACCGATGATCACACCAGAGCGAATGCCCATGAATAGCAGCAGTACGATAAATACGATCACAACTGCTGCGATCAGGTTATCAATGAAGTTTGCTACCGAATCACGAACAGAGTCTGACTGCATTGAGATAACGTGCAGTTCCATACCCAATGGACGTTGGCTTTCTAGTTCTGCGATACGTGCTTTAACCGCATCACCCATATCAACCACGTTACCGCCAGTGACGTTTGAGATACCAAAACCGATAGCACGCTCACCGTTGTAACGCATTAACATGCTAGTTGGTTCTTGGTAGCCACGTTTCACATCTGCAATGTCTTTTAAACGTAGTACGGTGTGGTTGTCACCAATACCGACTTGCAGGTTACGGAGATCTTCAAATGAATTAACGTTTGGTGTTGGGATCACAGGTAAGCGCATACCGTTAGCCGTTACACTACCTGCAACGTTAACAATGTTTTGCTTTTGTAATACTGACAATACGTTATCAAGAGACAGACCGTAGTTCGCTAAACGTTCACTGGTGATCTCAACAAAAATCGCTTCTTGTTGTTCAGCCAAGGTCGCTGTTTTCGCCACGCCCGGAACTAGCACTAGTTCACGACGCAATGAATCAACGTAATCTTGAAGTTGCTTATCAGTAAAGCCTTCACCGGTTACTGCAAAGAACAGCGCATATACATCCGAGAAGTCATCGTTAACAATCGATGGACCGGCTCCTGGTGGTAACATACGCTGAACATCGGTCACTTTACGACGCAGTTTGTCCCATACCTGTTGTAGTTCATCTTGAGATTTAGAGAACTCAAGTTTGATCTCAACGGTAACTTCAGACATCCCTTGTTTCGAGACGGATTTTACTTCTTTCAGCTCTTGCAGCGACTGAACAGCCCCTTCAATTACATCTGTGACTTCATCGGAGACTTCTTGTGCTGTTGCTCCTGAATATGGCGTCACAATAACAGCTTGACGAATAACGAACTCAGGATCTTCAAAGCGACCGAGCTTTAAATAGCTGATATATCCGCCAAGCAAGATCAGCGCAATGATCACCCAAACACTGGTGCGCTTGGCTATGGTATAGCGAGCGATATCCATTTAATTACGCTCCATTTTGGGTGTTATCTGTGTATGGACGTACTTCCATACCAGGCTTTAATTTAGAGACGCCAGCGATCACAATACGCTCGCCAACGCTTAATCCGTTAACGACGGTAATGCAGTTTTTATTCACTTTACCTACACTGATGTAGCGCTTAGCAACCGTATTGTCTTTGTTAACGACCCACACAAACTGCTTGCTTTTGTTATCAGGCACGACTGATGTTAGTGGTACGATAATTGGATTACGGTTCTCTTGCGGACACGCTTTAAGATCTGGTGATACTTTCACAGCCATACCCGGCAAAATATTCATGCCTTTAGTATCTTTAATACCTAATACGACAGAGTAGGTTTGGGTAATAGGGTCTGCTTGGGTTGAGAACGTACGTAAGCTTAATGGCAATAATTGTTGTGGATTATTGTTCACTTCAGCGACCGCTTCACGGCAGGTCATCCCCGATAGCATTACATTGTCAGTAATGTTAATGACCACTTCCAAGTTATCGATATTGTGCAGTGTTAATACTGGGTTATTCGCTTGTACCTGTACGTGGCTGTCGATCAGTTTACGACCGATAATGCCGTCAAATGGGGCGGTTAATTGCGTGTAAGCCAGCTTGTTTTTCGCCTCATTAACACGGTTTTTCGCAAGATCATAACGTACAATGAGCTTATCTAAATCACTTTTAGAGATAGCTTGGCTGCTTTCGTAAATCGCTTTACCACGTTGGTAGGCCTTACTTGCGTCACTTAATTCAAGTTGTGCTGCTGCAAATACCGTTTGGGCGTCTTTAGGATCAAGCTTGGCTAATAACTGACCTTTAGTTACACGATCGCCTTCGTTTACGAAGATATGATCAACACGGCCTGATACTTGGAACGACAGATCAGCACGTTGTGCAGAGCGAACCACACCATTAAAACTTAAATTAGTATTGGCCTGCTGTTTAACCACTGACGTTAAGGCAGGGCTCACCATTGGTTTTTTAACTTGTTCTTCTGTTTCTTTATTGCCGCAACCTGACAGTACGACAAGCGCGACTGATAAACTCAATGCGAGTTTAGTTAATGAGAATGATGTCACTTTGGACATAGCTGATTGAGTTTTCACCGGATTCTCCACTGTCACCATAGACGGTATTGGATTGTTGATAGCATGTTTATTTGTTCAGAATTAAACAGGTAAACTTTGGAGTGTATTTTATGTTTGGTGAGTGGTTTGTAAACTGCTAAGTATACTTTTTTGTGACAAAATGTTAGATTAGGATCACAAGTGGTGAAAATGGGTAGTTAAGTTATGAAGCAAACAGAACGTAAGCATTTAGCGATTATCGAAGCAGCGAAAGCTGAATTTATTGAACACGGTTTTGTTGCTGCCAATATGGATAGAATTTCACTGGTTGCAGAAGTGTCTAAACGTACCTTATATCGTCATTTTGACAGTAAAGAAACGTTGTTTATTTCTGTACTCAGAATCATTCAAGAGTCGGTGAATGAGAATGTGCAATACCAGTTTGATCCAGAAAAACCATTAAAAGCACAATTAGTTGAAATTACACGCCATGAAGTGGATGTACTTTATAACACGTATGGCATGTCATTATCTCGTATTATTGTTATGGAATTTATTCGCCAGCCTGAATTGGCGAAAAACTTGGTCAAAGATCTGTACAGTACCAATGCAATCGCAGAGTGGTTGAAGCTCGCTATTGAAGCCAATGCTATTGTAGATAAAGATGTTAGCTTGCTAACCAATATCTACACAAGTTTATTTCAAGGGTTATTTTTCTGGCCACAAATGATGGATTTAGCACCGTTATGTGAAGGTGAAAAAGTCGAAGAGAACATTAATACGGTAGTTGATGTATTTTTAACCTCATTTGCCGTACAGCAGTAAAAGAGCGTATTAAACGAAATATATTGTCACGATTTTAGAAGCGAATTTCACATTTAATTGAGATTTGGCATGATAGTATTCCTACCAATGATAATTAGGTGTAAGTTATTCTTAATTATTAAGTAGTAGATAATCTGTGTATTTTAAGCATGGTAGCTGAACTCAATTGTGTCGATGCCACGGTTAGATACCCATAAAATCGGTAAAAGATGATGAAAAAATTCTTAGTTGTTTCTGCTTTTGTTCTTGCTTCAACGTCTGCGATGGCTGCTACAACAGCTACGACTTCTCAACCTGCACAAGGTGGTTTTACTGGGCCTTCAGCAATTCCTGCAATTACAACAGTAAACCAAGCGAAAGAAGCAAACGATGATGCGGTTGTTGAGCTAACGGGTTACATCACAACATCACTGGGTGATGAAGACTACATGTTCAAAGACAGCACTGGTGAGATCAAAGTAGAAATTGATCACAAAGATTGGAATGGTGTGAATGCAACACCAACAACTAAACTGGTGATCCGTGGTGAAGTCGATAAAGATTGGTCAGAGCGTACAATTGACGTAAACAAAGTTGCGTTAGCTGGCTAATTATAAGACTGAAATAAAAACGCTATTTCTAAATAGAAATAGCGTTTTTTTATGGTTATATTTTGCTGAGATTAGCTATCGTGCTTGGCATCTAAGATGAATTTTTGGATTACCTTTGCCACACCTGCATTGTTGTTGGTATCGGTAATGTAATTAGCCAGCGCTTTGGTAGCGTCAGTCGCATTACCCATTGCCACACCTAAACCTGCATATTCAATCATATGGTGATCATTACCTGCATCGCCCATACAAATCACTTCACTTTGTTTGATGTCTAAGTATTTTGCAAGCGCTTCAACGCCAGTACCTTTATTGCTTTTTGGGTTCATAAACTCCAAGAAGAAAGGGGCGCTTTGTACGATGGTGTAACGTTCATATAGCTCTGTTGGTAATTGTGCAATGGCAGCTGAAAGACGTTCTGGTTCGTCAATCATCATCACTTTCATTACTTCTTCATCATTATCCAGCGTTGCAAAATCTTCAATTGTAATTTCAAGGCCGTTAATTTTTGCTTCGTGATCGGTGTAGTAATTATTTTCAGGCGTGATTAAGCCTTGGCGACGAGTAAAGGCGTGAACGTGAATACCTAAGTCATGAGCAAGAGAAGCAATATTTTTTGCATCTGTACCTGTTAGGGTTTCACTGCGAATGATTTCTTTATTTTCAACACGTTGGATTAGCGAGGCATTGTAGCTAAGCACATAATCGTTGGCGCCAGTCATGTTAAGTTCATTGAGTGCCCATGTCATTCCCTCTAATGGGCGACCAGAAGCTAAAACAATGGAAACACCTTGCTCACGTGCTGCGCTAATCGCCGCTTTATTTTCTGCGGAAATCGTACCGTCAGAATTAAGCAAAGTGCCGTCCATATCAAGTGCAACTAATTTGTACATCATCATTTCCATTACAGATTTAAAACTGCATCCATCATAAGCAAATTAGGCGATGAAAACGATAGAGAATTATCTTTATTAAGCATGATGAATAGCAAGGCATCGTTACAGTGATTATAAATGTAACAAGAAAATGTCTTATGTTTATAAGTTTGTCAGTTTGATTATTTATTGTTAATTAATTTGCTCTTTATGGTTTATTTTGTTTAGACTACTAAAGAAATTAGCATAATAAATTGCTTCTTTAGGTGATTTTAAGCGCACATTGAATTCATGACGATTTTGAAATTGTGCGTTTGTCGATTCGATATAAATGATAAGGATAATATTTATGCGAAAGCTCCTAGCTGCAACAGTATTGTTAACAGCGATGTCAGCGACTCAAGCATATGCAAGTGAATGTGGGAAAGTCACGATTGCTGATATGAATTGGAACTCAGCAACACTTCTTGCCAATGTCGATAGTTTTATTTTGCAACATGGTTACGGCTGTGAAACTGATTTAGTACCAGGTGATACGATGCCAACGGGTACATCCATGGTTGAAAAAGGTGAACCTGATATTGCTCCTGAATTTTGGAGTAACTCGATGAAGGCTGCACTGGATCGTGGTGTGGAAGAAGGGCGCATTTTATACGCTGGTAAAAGTTTCTCTGATGGCGGTGAAGAAGGTTTTTGGGTTCCAGAGTACATGGTGAAAAAAGATCCAAGCCTAGCAACCATTGAAGGCATTAAGAAAAATGCCAAGCTTTTCAAACATCCAGAAGATGATGATAAATCGGCATTTTATAACTGCCCCGCGGGCTGGAACTGCCAGATCTCAGCTGGTAACTTGTTTGAAGCATTGAAACTAGAAGACGCGGGATTTGATCTGATTGATCCAGGTTCAGGCGCTGGTTTATCGGGCTCTATTGCAAAAGCCTATGAGCGTGGCGAAGCATGGTTTGGTTATTACTGGGCACCAACAGCAGTACTGGGTAAGTACAAAATGGTGAAAGTCGATTTTGGCTCAGGCATTGATGCTAAGTACTTTAAAGAGTGTTTGACCAATACCGAGTGTGTTGATCCAAAAGTTTCTATGTATCCGCAATCAAATGTTGACACGGTGATCACAACGTCGTTTGCTAAACGCTCGCCAGCAGCAGTGGAATATTTAGGTAAGCGTTCTTTCACAAATGCGCAAATGAATAGCCTATTAGCATGGATGGAAGATAATCAAGCTGATGGTGAAGCGGTAATGGAAGAAGTATTAACAAATCACGAAGATATTTGGGTTAAATGGGTCTCTCCTGAAGTTGCAGATAAAGTACGTGGCGCTTTAGCCGATCTGTAATTAATACGTCTACAGTGGTGGCGAAAGCTGTCACTGTAGCCACTTTGCTAAGGATATAGCACAAGTGGTAAATAGCAGTAGTATGTATGGATAACATTTATGTCAGATAAATCATGGTTAACCGACTTTCCGCAACTTGAGCGTGCTCAGTTAGTTGAAATTCGTAAAACATTGGATGGTGCTTACCGTTCATTTTCTCGAGAATATGGCGACACAATCGAATCTTTTTTCGATCCTCTTCTTTCTTTTCTCATCTGGTTTGAAAAATTATTACTCGCAACACCTTGGTGGTTAGTGATCGCCATTCTTGCCGCAATTGCTTATGTAGCAAGTCGATCGTGGAAGCTATCACTTGGGGTTGTACTTTCTTTCTTATTCATCGGATTTTTTGGCATGTGGGATAACACCATGCGGACGATGAGTATAATTTTAGTTTCTACGCTGGTGGCAATCGGTATTGGTATACCAATAGGTATTGCAATGGCGCGCTCTGACAGGGTTCAGCGAATTGTTACGCCACTACTGGATGTGATGCAGACCATGCCTGCATTTGTTTATTTGATCCCTGTCGTTATGTTATTAGGCATTGGTAAAATCCCAGGTTTAATTGCGGTGGTGATTTATGCGGTACCACCAGTGATCCGCTTAACCAACCTTGGTATTCGCTTGGTTGATGAAGAAGTGTTAGAGGCGGCAACCGCTTACGGTGCTAGCCCAATGCAACGCTTGTTTGGGGTACAAATTCCGCTGGCAATGCCAAATATTATGGCGGGTATTAACCAAACCATCATGATGGCATTAGCCATGGTAGTGATTGCATCGATGATCGGGGTGAAAGGGTTAGGACAGCCAGTATTGAAGTCCATCACCAATCAGTACTTTACCTTAGGTCTATTAAATGGTTTAGCCATTGTTGCGCTGGCAATTATTTTCGACCGTATTTCTCAAAGTTATGCCAAGCGTAGTCAGCAACATCTTGGAGGTCGTTCATGAGTTCAGTATCAAAGCAGTCGCCTCTGATCCGAGTTAAAAACCTCTATAAAGTATTTGGGCCAAACGATAAGAAAGTGGTTCAGCAGGTTAAAGACGGTGCATCAAAAGACGAAATCTTAGCAAAAACAGGTCACACAGTTGGCTTAAGTGATATCAATTTAGATATTTTCCCCGGTGAGATTTTTGTGATTATGGGCTTATCAGGTTCGGGGAAATCCACCTTGATCCGACACTTTAATCGCTTAATTGATCCGACTGAAGGTGTTATTGAAATTGAGGGAACTGATGTGATGTCCCTTAATGAAAAAGAGCTTCAAGACTTCCGCCGTCATAAAATGTCGATGGTATTCCAACGTTTTGGCTTAATGCCACACAGAACGGTACTGCAAAATGTTGGCTATGGTTTACAAGTGCAAGGCGTTAGTAAATCAGAGTGGCAAAGTAAAGCGAAAGAGTGGCTAGAAACAGTAGGTTTAAGCGGTTATGAAAGTAGTTATCCAGCTAATCTTTCTGGTGGTCAGCAGCAGCGTGTTGGCCTAGCGCGTGCTTTATGTACGGATGCAGAAATCTTGTTAATGGATGAAGCCTTTTCTGCGCTTGATCCTCTGATCCGTAGTGAGATGCAAGATCAGTTAATTGAGCTGCAAGAAAAGCTCCACAAAACTATTGTTTTCATTACTCACGATTTAGATGAAGCACTTCGATTAGGTGATCGTATCGCTATTTTGCGTGATGGAGTATTGGTGCAACAGGGTAAACCTGTCGATATCTTGCTTAATCCTGCAGATGATTACGTGGAAGCATTCGTTAAAGACGTTAATCGTGCTCGTGCGTTAACCGTTGAAACGGTGATGAAGCCACAAGTGGTGCGTATTTCAGCAGAAACGATCGGTGAAGCTGTTACTCAAATGCGAAAAGCAAAAGATGATTTTGCTTATTACATTGATCAGCAAGGTTATCAAGGCGTGATCACCCAAGAAACATTAGATAGTGTGAAAGAGTCTGAGTACGACAATGCGATTGATGCATCGATGCTAGAAGATGTGCCAGCTGTATCAACTGACGCATTACTTGAAACGGTGATACCAGAAACCTTAGACAGTGATCATCCATTACCAGTTGTTGATGCTGAAGGACAAGTAACGGGGCGTTTATCACGTTCAACATTGGCTGAAGTCTTAAGTGAACACAGCAATAATGAAGCGTCAGAAAATAGTGTTGAAGTCATTAAAAAAGCACCGTCAAAAGTTGCTTAGGTAACCTTGTTGCTGCCTAATTAAAGAATTCAAAATGATCATTGCCCGTATGTCACGCCATGTGCTGTTGATGTACGGGCTTTTGTTTTTAAATGTGTGCTTAACGATACAATCGATACAGTACTGAAAGCTTTTGATACAAATTAGTGGCGGTTATTAACATGCTCTATCTTGCAATATTCTACAGTAGCTTTTTTGTTGCGAATAAAGTATCGATTAGATCTCGCTTCTAGAGCAAATTGCTGACATTTTTACAAATAAGTGGTCAAATAAAGAGAAAATATCTCTAATAATAAAGTCTAGTTTGGTATCTCACTGTTTCCCAATGACAGTGATGACTGTACCAATTGTCGTGTGGTGAACAAATACATGAGCATCTCGAAACAAGTTCTTGTCGTGGATGATGACAAAGAAATCCGTGAACTACTGGAGGAGTACCTAACCAAAAATGGTTTTGAGGTACAAACTGCGGCAGAAGGTGAGGAAATGAAACGTTGCCTTGCTGCGGGTTATCCTGATTTGATCTTACTGGATATTATGATGCCTGGGGATGACGGCTTTACGTTATGTCAGCATATTCGTAAAAGTTCGGATGTACCAATCATCATGCTAACCGCAGTGTCTGATGAAATGGATCAGATCATTGGACTTGAAATTGGTGCGGATGACTATATTGCTAAGCCGTTTAGCCCTCGACAATTGTTAGCGCGTATTAAAGCATTGTTGCGTCGTATAAAACCGTCTGATGTGCAGTTATCACCGTCAGTTGCTAAGTTTATCTATTTTTCCAACTGGCGTTTAGACACTACCGCACATCGTTTGCTTGATGTACAAACAAACGAAGAATTTGAGTTAACGAGCGGTGATTATTCTCTACTCATGTTGTTTGTAACAAGACCCAATGAAATATTGGATCGTGATACGATCTCGTGTGCGACAAGAGGGCGAGAGGCTCAGCCTTCTGAGCGAGGCATTGATGTTGCGTTAAGTCGTTTACGTCAGCGTTTAGGTGATAAAGGACGTACACAGCGTTTAATTAAAACCAGTCGTGGTAACGGTTATATTTTTACCGCAGAAGTGCGTTATGAAGATCAAATATGATCTTGTGTGGCAAATGAATATTTAAGAAAGTGTGGTGTCTAGTGCCACACTTTTTTTATCTAGCGTTAGGTAAATAGCAAACTATGAATTGGAAGTCATTGTGGCCAAAATCTTTGGTATCTCGCACCTTATGGTTAACTTTATTGGCTGTTTTTCTTGCTCAAATCATTGCAACCAGTATTTGGTATACCCAATCTAAAAAACGTGATCTAGAGGGATTACGCTCCACTTCTGCCAGTATGGCGACCATGTTTGCCTCGACGGTAAATTTCTTTCAATCGTTACCGTTAGAGTATCGTCATATTGTTCTTGAACAGTTACGTAATATGGGCGGAACGCGTTTTTTCGTCTCGTTTAATGAAGAAGAAATTAACATCACGCCAATCAAGAATACCGAACAAAAGGAAACTGCAGTATCGGTATTTAAAACCGTATTACATGAGAAATTGCCTAAACTGCCTAATATTCAAGTGGAGTTCTCACGTCCAGAAACCCTTCACGTTTTAAAAAATGATGTTTTGTTGTCTGACTTACCGCGCTCTTGGGTGCATAACACCTTAAGTTTAGAGCCGTTAAACCCACCGATCTTGGTGGTGCAAATCGAGCTAGATAAAAATCAGTGGCTATATATTGCTGCTTTATTACCTGCACCATACATGATGTTGAAGGATGAGATCATTACTCGTCAGCAATTTATCTTTTTAACTTTTAGTACCTTACTGCTGCTGTTGTTTACCTACATTATGGTGCGTAAACAAACTCGACCATTAAAGCAGTTAGCGGATGCCGCAAACTCATTAAGTCTTGATATTTATCAGCCGCCACTGAAAGAGCAAGGGGCGAGTGAGTTAGTCACGGCAACGCAAGCCTTTAACCGCATGCAGCTGCGTTTGAGGAAATATATCGAAGACAGAGAACAGTTGTTTTCCTCCATTTCCCATGATTTGAAAACCCCGATCACCCGCTTACGTTTGCGCGCAGAATTGATTGATGATGATGAGAAAATCGATAAGTTTAATCATGATCTTGATGAGTTAGAGATGATGGTAAAAGGGGCGTTGCAATGTGTGAAAGAAACCGATTTGCATGAAAACCTGACCGATGTAGATATTGAACATCTGCTAACTAGCATTGCTGAATCGCATAATCATCATGGTATTAAAGTAACTTTGCCAACCGATCCGATTTTACCTATCACAGCGAAGCCACTGGCACTAAAACGCTGTTTAAGTAATTTAATTGATAATGGTGTGAAATACGGTGAGAGCGTGGTGATCGCTACTATCGATAGTAGTGAGCAGCTAATTATTACCATTCACGATCAAGGAAATGGCATTCCTGAAGACAAACTCAAAGCGGTATTTGAACCTTATGTCCGTTTAGCGACAGACAGTAATGGGCACGGTTTAGGAATGGGGATTTCACGCAATATTATTCGTGCTCATGGCGGCAAGTTAACCATTAAAAACTCCATTAAAGGTGGTTTGTTAGTGACTGTGGTACTGCCTCGTTTATTAAAAAATGTCTGATTGTACTGCAGAGGTGAAAATGAAGATTAAACACTGGGGAGCAAGTTTATTCTTACTGTTGTTAAGTCAGCAGAGTATGGCGGAAGGTACGATTGAGGTACTGCATTGGTGGACATCTAAAGGTGAATCCAATGCTGTCGGAGTGCTTAAAAAGCGCATGGAAACCAATGGTCATTACTGGAAAGATTTTGCGATTGCTGGTGGCGGTGGTCAAAGTGCCATGACGGTCTTAAAAATGCGGGCGATCTCAGGAAATCCACCGACAGCGGCGCAGTTAAAAGGGCAAGATATTCAAGAGTGGGGACGATTAGGTTTTCTTACCTCATTAGATACGATTGCTGAGCAAGAACAATGGGATAGTGTTTTGCTACCTGAAGTTGAAGCGATCGTGAATGATTTGCAACTGGTGAAATATGATGGTCACTATGTTGCAGCGCCAGTGACGTTGCACCGTGTTAACTGGCTTTGGATCAATCCACATATCTTTAAATTAGCCGATGCCAAAGTACCAACCACGCTCGCAGAGTTTTTCGTTGCTGCGGATAAAATAAAGGCGGCAGGGTTTGTACCATTAGCTCATGGTGGTGAAGCATGGCAAGACGCAACCTTATTTGAAGCAGTAGCGTTAAGTGTATTGGGCGCACAAGGTTACATGAAAGCCTTTGTCGAATTGGATTTAACAGCACTTAGTGACGCTAAAATGGTAGAGGTTTTTCGCCAATTCAAACGTATGAAACAATACGTTGATCCTGATTCAACGGGGCGTCGCTGGAACCAAGCAACAGAAATGCTGATCCACGATCAAGCGGCCATGCAAATCATGGGAGATTGGGCAAAAGGCGAATTTGCCAGCGAGAATGAAGTCGCAGGGAAAGACTATTTATGTGTTCCTGTGCCGGGCACGCAGGGGATGTTTTCTTATAACCTCGATACCATTACTTTCTTTAAACTGAAAGGGAATGAGCAAGATAAAATCGCCCAGCAAGATCTAGCAAGAACCATACTGACACCGTCGTTCCAACGTGATTTTAGCTTATACAAAGGCTCTATCCCGGTACGGCAGGATGTACCGTTAACCGATTACGATGCGTGTTCGTTAGCATCAATGAAAGCATTTAAGATTGCAGCAAAGGATAATGCACTTGTTCCGAGCTTTTCTCATAATTTAGCGACCTCTAGTGACGTGCAAAGTGCCATTATTGATGTAGTCAGTCATTTCTTTGATGATCCAACCGCTGATCCAACATCGGCTGCTATTCGATTATCTCGTGCTGTAAAATCAGCGATGTAGTAAGGCAACATGTGAGCATTAAGCTTATAAAAAGAAAGTAAGGAGACGAAAGTGGAATATTTATCTTGTGTTGAAGTCGAGCCAAACGTACCAGCAACGGCCAGTGTGATTTGGTTGCATGGGTTAGGCTCTAATGGGCATGATTTTGAAGCGATTTTGCCAGAATTAAAATTAGCGCAAGATTCTCCGATCCGATTTATTTTCCCACATTCACCATCAATTCCCGTCACCATTAATGGTGGGATGGAGATGCCAGCATGGTACGACATTATCTCTTTAGATGTTTCTCGTAAGCTTAATGATGAACAATTAATGCAGTCAGCGCAGCGTGTGATTGATTTAGTTGAACGTGAAATTAGCCGAGGTATTCCATCGGAACGTATTGTGCTGGCTGGTTTTTCTCAAGGTGGCGCAGTGGTTTACCATGCGGCGTTATGTTTTTCTAAATCATTAGCAGGCTTATTGGCATTATCAACGTATTTCCCCACAGCGCATATTATTCAATACAGTGATGCCAATCGTCAGATCCCAATTGAGATCATGCATGGTAGTTATGATCCTGTTGTACTGCCACTATTAGGTGAAATAGCGAGAGATGATTTAATTAAAGCTGGCTATAAACCTAACTGGCGAACATATCCGATGGAGCACCAAGTATGCATGCCGCAAATTAATGATATTGCCGTTTGGTTAAAGCAAATATTGACTTAACAGTGAAATAAAAGAAACGCATCAGTACCGTCTTACTTTATAGAAAGAAGGTGCTGATGCGTTGTTGTATCTAGCGTTTATTCTTCGATTAACTGTACCGATGCTAAGTCTGAATCATCATGACTGCTACAGCGTTGATTAATGTCTTTCCATACCATCGCTCCTACCACCACACTTAATACCATGGTGGAGATTGGCATTGTTAACCAAACTCCTGCAACACCAAGGAATTTCGGTAAGAAATATAAAAACGGCAATTGGATAAGCATGTTGCTGATTGAAATAACCAAGGCTTTTGATGCTTGATTCACCGACATAAAATACATGGTGGCTAATACAATAAAACCATCTAAGAACATAGCAAACAGGTGTAAACGAATACCTTGAGTGGCTTCAAGTGTCAGTGCGCTATTGCTGCTATTGAACAAACTAATCAGTGTTGATGGGAAACTTGTTAATAACAAGAACCATGCAATACCTGCAATCACGGTGGTTTTCATCGCTAAAATTAAGGTTTGGCGGATATATTGAGGCTTTTTAGCGCCATAGTAATAACTCACTGGTGGTTGTAAGCCTTCACCAATCCCTTCTGCAACCAAGTAGTACATCGTCATCATATAACCAACAATGGCAAAAGCACCAACAGTTAACTCTGTACCATAAACCATGAATTGGTAGTTATGCAGTGCCACTACAAAGCTACCATAGAGGTACATGATCAATGCTGATGAGCCTAATGACATGATCTTTTGACTTTCAGACCATGAAAATTGAGGCAATGAGATCTTAAGCTTTAAGGTTGAATATTGTGAGCAGAAGTAAATTAAACCGCCTACACAAGTTAGTCCTTGGGCAATTAAGGTCGCAATCGCAGCGCCTTTTAACTCCCAACCCATAATGCCTAGAAATACATAATCCAGCACAATGTTAGTAAGTGCACCGATCACCAACAAAGTGGTCGCAATTTTCGGGCTATCGTCATTGCGGATCAACATTGGCATCGCACCTGCTAATACTGTAATAAACGCCGCATTACCAAAGGTTGATACATAGTCTAAAGCAAGGTGTTTAATGTCCTGCTGCGCACCTTGCAGTTGTAAAAAGTAGCCACCGAAAAACGCAAATGCAGCGAATGAGAGGCAGCTAATAATAAAGGTTAGAATCAAACCTGTATTAAAGGCTCGTTGGGCGTTAGTCATGCTTTGCTCACCACGAGCAATAGAAATTAACGTGCCACTACCTATGCCGATCATCAAGCCTAACCCTGATAGTACAAATGTGATAGGCCATGCCATATTGATGGCGGCAAGCCCTTGATAGCCCACATAGTGACCAACAAAGATCCCATCTACTATCTGATATAGCCCGTTTACCAACATTGCGGCCACGGAAGGGATGGTGTAACGCCAAAAATTTTTCGAAATATTATTCGATGAAGGAATAAACGAGGAGCTTTGCATAAATATTCTCGTGAAAATGGTCTACCCACATACTATTCAGTTGCTGGGAATAGATGTATTATCTCCGAATATTAGATTGCTCAAAGATATTAAATATCTGATTATCGGATGGATTGATTTTATGGATTGGACATTAGATCAACTCAATGCTTTTGTTATTTCAGTACAACAAGGGTCTTTTTCGGCTGCTGCTCGTCGGTTAGGTAAAGCACAGTCACGGATCAGCACTGCAATTAGTAACCTAGAGGCAGATTTAGGGTTTGAATTATTCGATCGTAGTGCAAGATTACCTGTTCTGACCCCAGAAGGTCAGCAAATGTATGAAGAGGCAAAAGTTGTATTGGCGCAGTGCGATCGCTTGCAATCACGGGCATTAACCTTAACCAAAGGTGAAGAAGTCACCTTAACAATTGCGATGGATGAAGCATCACCGCTCACAGCATTTGAAGAGTTCTTTCAGCATGTATCCGAGACATTTCCCTTATTAAAATTAACCATTATTAATGGCTCGAAAGATGATATTGCAACCCGTGTTGATGAACAGTTAGCTGATATTGGTATCCTGTTTTTTAATAAAATGTTACCGAGTAGCTTAGAATTTACGCCTATTTGTGAATTTAGCTCATCGCTAATTGTGGGAAAAAATCACCCTTTGGCACAAACAGCAGCACCTACTGTGCAGCAATTAAGTCAACATCGACAATTTTTGATTTGTGATCGTAGCGGTCGCCATCATAGTGAAGCGTTATCAGCAAATTATTGGCATATTGACAGTTATTATTCCATTACCTCTTTTGTGATGCGCAATATGGGCTGGGCATTTGTTCCCGATCATGTTTTTACTAATGAATTCTTTTCTGAAGGGGTAGTGAAGCTATCAATGGAGAATATTCCAGCATCACAATGGATTGAAATGGGGGTGGTGAAGCGGCGTGATCGTGGAACTGGACCTGTTTTGCAATGGATTCAGAAAGAGCTGAAATCTATATTTGCTCAGTAACCTTATTGTTTCTTATTGATTTAGTTTTTATGTTGATGTGGTGAGCACTGTCTAATGCGGTGACCACATTGCTATGTAGTTGAGAAGTGAAATGATGAAAGAAACGTCAGCATCTGCCTTGCCGCTAGTTATTGCAGGGCCTATTTTGCGTAAAGCAACCGCCTCACAGTTGGTCTTGTGGTTTGTTACCACCGAGCGTTTGGATGCAACGTTTTATCTCTATCAACAAGGCGAGAGCGAACCTTGCTATCAAGCTGTGATTGCCGATGAACATCAAATTCAAATCGGTGAAAAAGCATGGGTAGTATTAGCGCAGTTTGAAGGGCTGTTCCCTGTTAATACGCCTCTGTCTTATCAGTTGGTGACACAGTATGGTTTGCTGACAGAGCTTATCCCATCATTAACTTATCAAAATGAATCTGCGATTAGTTTTGTTATTAATACTAAAGCAGATTATGTATTACATGGCTCGTGTCGAAATCCGCATTATCCGAGTAAAGACAGCCTTGTTGCTGCTGATAATAAGGTGGAAGGGCTTGATATTTTAGAACGTCCAAGTCTATTAATGATGAGTGGCGATCAAATCTATGCTGATCATGTGGCAGGGCCCACACTGGATGCCATAGAGCAAGTTGTTCAATTACTAGGATTGCCTAAAGAGACATTTGAGCAAGCTTCAATTGCGGATACTGATGCGCTTTATCGCCATCCTCATCATTTGTATGGGCGTGAGAAACTCCTACCAACTTATATCGATCAAACATGGTTAGGTAAATTAATCCCTAATCGAACGGTACCGATATTTAGCTCACGGGAGTGTGAAAATCACCTGATCAGCTTTAGCGAATATTTTGCGATGTATTTGTTGGTGTGGTCGCCAACACTATGGCAATACGTTGATCGTGAACGTTTTGCTAAACAGCACTTTATCTGTGGTGGTGAACAAGTTGCGCTGAAGTGGCGTCAACAGTGGGAAAAAGAAAGCGTGATCATGGATGATTTCATTCAAGGTTTGCCACAAGTGCAACGCTTATTTGCTCATATTCCGACTTATATGATTTTTGATGATCACGATATTACGGACGATTATCAATTAAATCGACGCTGGGAAAAGGCCGCTTTTGATAATTTATTTTCACGCCGGATTATTGGTAATGCGTTAATCAGTTACTGGTTATGCCAAGCGTGGGGCAATGCTCCTGAAAAGTTTGAGTCTGCATTTATTGATGATGCAAGACGGTATTTTGCAATGCCGTGCAATGAAACCCAAGACACTTTTATTGCACGCCTTAATCAGTTTGAACAGTGGCATTATACCATTCCGACAACGCCTAAAATGGTGGTATTAGATACTCGTACACGTCGTTGGCGCTCTGAATCGAATGATAACCGTCCATCAGGCTTAATGGATTGGGAAGCCATGACAGAGTTCCAGCAAGAGCTATTAAATGAACCAGCGGTGATTATTGTCTCTGCTGCACCTATGTTTGGTGTAAAGTTCATTGAAACCTTGCAGCGTATGATGACATGGATAGGACAACCTTTATTAGTGGATGCGGAAAACTGGATGGCGCATCCGGGCTCTGCTAATACTTTGCTCAGTATTTTTACCCATACTAAAACCCCGACGAACTTCATTATCCTTTCAGGTGATGTGCATTACTCGTTTGCCTATGACATTACTTTGCGTAATCACAAAGGGAAGTTCCATATTTACCAGATCACTTGTAGTGGTTTTAAAAATGAGTTTCCAAACCGTTTACTGCGTTTTTGTGATGCAATGGATAGAGCGTTGTATAGCCCACATTCCCCATTAAATTGGTTCACCAAACGCAAAGAGTTACTGATTGAAAAGCGTGATCCTGATGTTACAGGGAGTCATCGTTTAGTGAACCGTAGTGCGATTGGCGAGTTATATTTAACGGATGATGGTGCACCTAAAAAGATCGATATTTTGACTGCAGAAGGGGAATTGATTAATTTTCCAGCACAAAAGTGAGAATAAAGTAAAGCCATGTCAATGTAATGTTATAAATAACATTTTATCTTTAAAATCATGATGTTATGTTATTTGTCGTATGAGCTGATAAATAAAAACTCTCATTTTATTTCATAATTTATAAGATCCTATTCACAAAACTGTTTAAATTAGCGACATGGTAGTGCTAGAGTAGAGTTATCGCTAAGTAATAGCTCTACACAGGATCAGGTATTTTGCTAAAACGAATTGGCCATAAATTATGTAAAGTAAAAATGTTTACATTGTTTCTCTGCTTATCTTTTATCGGATTGGCGAGTGCGCTTGTTTTTGTTGGTGAAGATACGTACGACATTGATTCCATCGTTGGTAAAGTAACCGAAACAACATCGAAATATGAAACAGGTCAGCGTAAGTTGCTACTTAAAGTAGTGTCTGATGAGGAAGATGCAGAGATTAATCTTTCGGTTGAACCGAGTATGTTTTGTCCAATTGGTGCCGATATTTTAGTCTTTAAGAAAGAATGTAAATTATTTGGCGCAACTGAATATGAATTTATTTCGTGTGGATGTCAATAACATCATTTAAATCTATAAGATTTATTTCAAATAGGTAAAAGTCTTTTACTTATTTAATTCGTGAATAAAATTGCACCCATATTTATCTTTACGTATTATCCCCCGTTATTAAATGGATAGAGAACAATAATCACGGAAGACATTAATAAGTTATGGTTATATGTGGTGCTGGATGTCTTCAGATCTTAAATACATAGGTCAAAAATTAATACATGTCGTTGCTTTAATGTTATTAATATCATTGCCTGTTTGGGTTATTCAATATGATGTATTAGAGCTAAAAAATAATATCCCCGAGCAATCTGCTACCGAATATATGGAGCAGTGTTTACTTTTCGCGACGATGTTATGTTACGGCTATATCGGTTATCAAAGTAAGCAATACCGTAAAACGTTTTATCTTATCTCTACCTTTTTTACATGTATGTTGATACGTGAGTTGGACTCATTTTTTGATAAAACAGTTCATCATGGTTTTTGGGTGATACCTGCACTTGTTACAGCCTTCTCTGCAATAAGTTATGCACTCAGTGATCGAAAGAATACGATAATTAACTTAAAGCAATTTATGGCAAATAAACATTTCCCTGTTCTTGTTTTAGGGCTCGCTATTTTATTTGTATTTTCTCGACTATTAGGAATGGGAAGTTTTTGGCATCAAATTATGGGTGATGCTTTTATGCGAGTTGTTAAAAATATTGCAGAGGAAAGTACAGAACTTCTTGGTTATACCGTTATCTTTTATGCTTCAGTAAACTATCAGTTTTTCTATCTTAACATCTTGAACAATAAGCAAAGCTGTTATAGGAATAATACAATTATTAAAAGCTGAAATATTATTCAAAAGTAAAACTTTTCTAATTTTTAATAAAGAATGGAAAATAACGCGATGTTATTTTCCATTTTTTTTGTTTCATTCTTCAAACTAAAGATATTAAATACCTAAGAGCAATAATTTGACCTATTATTGACTTGTATATGACCTAAATAAGACAAAGTTAATACGTTATTTAGATAATATGCTAGAAGCGTATTGAAACAGTATTCATGACAGAGGTGAGTATGAAAAAAACAATTATCGCTATGACTATCGCTGGTTTATTCCTTGTTGGTTGTGATCAAGCAAAACAAGATACAACAGATCCAGCATCGGTTGCGCAGCACTCAACTACTGAAATGAAAGAGCAAGTTGCAGATCAAACCAATACGGCGGTTGATGCAACCAAAGATACAGTGGCTAACGCAGCAGACGTTGTAAAAGAGCAAACCAATAAAATGGTTGATAAGGCCGCTGATATGAGTGATTCAGCAGTGCAAAAAGCCTCTGAGATGACGGATACAGTGAAATCAAAAGCGGCAGATGCGATGGATGCATCAAAACAAGCCGTGACTGACTCTGTCGATGCAGTGAAAGATAAAGCGAATGAGTTAAAAACATCGCTAACAGAATCGTCAGTAGCTGATGAAACATCAGCTGCGGTGGATAAGATGAAAGAATCTGCGTCTGATGCGAAAGATGTGGTGACTGATGAATCAAAAGCAGTAATGGATTCGGCAAAAACAAAAGCTGCAGAAGCCTCTGATGCTGTCAGCGATGCGGCAGATAGTGCAGTAAAGTCGATGAATGATTCGATGGATGAAATGAAGCATTCAGCAACAGAAATGAAAGATGCTGCTGCGGAAAAAACATCAAACGTTATTGAGTCTGTAGATAATAAAGCAGCGGCTGCTGAAGACAGTATGAAGAGTTCAGCTAATGATGCTGCAAAATCAGTTAACGATTCCGTTGATAGCATGAAAAATGCAGCAAGTGACACAATGAAGTCAGTTGATGATTCAGCAAATGCGGCAGCAGATAAAGCGGCTGATATGACAGATTCTGCAGTTGATAAGACCAAGAATGCAGCGGATGACTTAGAGAAAAAAGCATCGGATTTATTTAACTAATACTTACATTGTAAGAATTTTATAGCGAGATACCGTGATACTTAATTTATAAGAGTATCAGGGTATCTTGTTTTCGCTAAAAGGAGATATAAGATGAAAAAAACACTATTGGCAACAGCAGTACTAGGATTGGTTCTTGTAGGTTGTGATCAAGGTGCTGACAAAGCAGCGACTGATGCACCAAAAGCTGACGCACCTGCAACTGTCGTTGTTGTTGATGCATCTAAAGTAACAAATGAGGCAACACAAGCTGCGGCAGATGCGACTAAACAAGTTGCTGATGATGCGGCAAAAGCGGCGAATGATGTTGCAGATAAAACAGTTGAAACCAGCAAAGAGATAGCTGATGATGCTAATAAAGCTGCGGATGATGTAAAAGACGCAGTCAAGGATGCAACAGCAGAATCAAAATAAGTAATACAGCTAAATAGGGCTGAGAGAATGTAGAAAGCCCATATTTTTCTGTGTTATGTAAGGAGTTACAAATGAAAAAAACGCTTTTAGCTACAGCTCTTCTTGGTTTAGTACTTGTCGGTTGTGATCAAACTGCTGATAAAACATCATCGACGACAACTGCTGAAAATGGACAGCCAACCGAGATTGCTCAAGTTCATGATAATGCGAAAAACTCGCTAGATTGGATGGGTGAGTACACAGGCATTGAGCCGTGTGCTGATTGTTCTGGTATTGAAACAAGCCTGACGCTAAAAGACGACGGAACTTTCATTTTGGATCAGACTTACCAAGGTAAAGAAGCTAAACCGTTAACAACGGAAGGTAAGTTTAATTGGAATGATAAAGGCGATACGATCACGCTGAATCTTGGTGGCGGTCAAACTGCACAGTATTTTGTGGGTGAACAACGCGTCTTCCATCTCGATAAAGATGGCCAACGTATTCAAGGTGATTTAGCAGATGCTTACACTTTGAAGAAGCAAGAGCATAAATAATCTTTTGTTATTAATGACAATCAGTTTTATGCGAGAAGCCCTGTTAATTCAGGGCTTTTTATTATCTGAATAAAGCAATTATTGTCACTTGTTATGATTTATTGTGAACGTTGGATCTCTTCATCTACCCAACGTAATAGCTGTTTAATTGCCCGCGATAGCACTTGGTTTTGGCGCACAATGTAACCCAAACTGGTGGTTGGGAAATCAGGTAGCGGGGTGATTTGGGTTTTTAAATGCGGTTTAGAATGTAAAGAAAAACTCGGTACAATCGCAACCCCAAAGCCAGCTTCTGCCCAATCAATTTGCGCATCCACACTGCCTACTTCCATGACATGAAATTTGTTCAATTTCAGTAACGGTAACGCCATATCAATCAGCTCACGAGTACGGGTATCGTGGCCTAACAAAATCAGAGTCGGTTCTTCAGCCGCCAATGGCTCAGTGGGTAATGTCAGTGAAGGATCGGCAGATAATGCCTGCCAACGGGAAAGCCCATTGCCTAGTGCACACCATTTTACTTGGCGTAATTCTGTAAAGTGTAATGGCTGGCTTTCTTTCTGTGCAATAACAAAACCTAAATCTGCTTTAGCACTTTTTACCAACTCGGTAGCTTGTGATGAGGTGGTATTAAACAGTGACAAATCAATGCCCGGATATTCTTTCTTAAACGATTGAAAAGGGCTGATTAACAATAGGCGCGAAATAATATCACTGGCAGCAATGGTTAATGTGCCACGGTTGAGTTCATTGATCGCATTGAGATCTGCTTGGCAGATCTGGAGTTCCATTAAGGTATTTTCGGCACTTTGTAATAAACGTTTGCCTGCTTGAGTTAAGCGAAAAGGATTACGCTCAATGAGTTTTACCCGTGTCGTTTGTTCTAATTGTTTAAGGTGAAGACTCACATTTGGCTGGGTCATATGCAGTGCAGCTGCCGTTTTGCCGAAGTGTTGGTATTTAGCCAAGGCGACAAACGTATTGAGCCAGTGGATATCAATCATAGCAACCGTGATTACCTTAGTTGTTGATGAAACTATTCATCATACATAACATATTGAGTGGGGAAGATTAACCATACTTCAGATATGATATTCTTATCAAGTTAATAACGATTATTAATTATTCTTATTGCATTGATGGGCATAGGATAGATCGCATTGCTTTTGAGGAGATCTAAATTATGTCGTCTATTGTTGTTGTTGGTGCTAACTGGGGTGATGAAGGTAAAGGCCGTATTGTTGATTATTTAGCAGGTCAAGCTTCAGCAAGCATTCGTTTCCAAGGTGGTAACAATGCGGGTCACACCGTAGTAAACGAGTTTGGTACATTCAAACTTCACCAATTACCAAGCGGCGTATTCAACCCAGATTGTATCGCAGTATTAGGCCCTGGCATGGTGATCAGCCCTGAGAAACTGTCGTTAGAAATCGAAGAAGTAGCAACATCTGGCGTTGAAGTAAAACTTTGCATCTCAGATCGCGCAACACTATGTTTACCTCTTCACGCACTTGAAGACACACTAGAAGAACAACGTCTAGGTGACGGTGCATACGGTTCAACTCGCCAAGGTATTGCGCCTGCATACGGTGACCGTGTAATGAAGAAAGGTATTCTTGTGGGTTGGTTAAAACAACCTGAAGTGTTACGTGAGCGTATCCAATTCATGATGGATTGGAAACTACCTCAAATGAAAGCGTTATACCCATCATTTGAGTTCACTCAAACAGCAGAAGAAATGACTGAGTGGTTACTAGAAGTATCTGCACCTTGGCGTGACAGCATTACTAACGTCACTGAGCCACTAAAAGCGTTACAAAAAGAAGACAAAACACTATTGTTTGAAGCACAACTTGGTGCTGGTCGTGATCTAGTATACGGCGAATACCCTTGGACAACATCTTCAAACGTAACAGCAGCTTACGCAGGTATTGGTAGTGGTTTACCAGCCCTTCACCCTGAGCGTGTTATTGCTGTTGCTAAATCTTTCAGCTCATCTGTAGGTACAGGTACACTGATCACAGCAATGGAAGATCAAGACCAGTTCCGTGAAGATGCTAAAGAGTTCGGTGCAACAACAGGTCGTCCACGTGATATGGGTTACTTTGATGCAGTAGCAACACGTAACGGCGTTGAGTTACAAGCGGCAACTGAAATTGCCCTAACTAAGATTGACTGTCTAACAGGCATGAAAGATCTTAAGATCTGTGTTGCTTACAATGGTGATCACACTGAAAACCCAATCTGGCCTCAAACAGCAGCATTAACGCCTGTTTACGAGCAAATGAAAGGTTGGGAAGAAGACATCACTGGTTGCCGTGAATTTGACGAGTTACCAGAAGGTGCACAAGAATACATCCTTCGCATTGAAGAGCTGATGGGCGTGCCAGTGAAAATGGTCTCTGTAGGTCCTGAGCGTGATCAAATGATCCTACGCTAATTGCGAAAGTATCATTAGCATCAAAAGCGATAAATAATGAAACGGGCGTGTTGATTAACATGCCCGTTTTTTGTTGTTGATTGGCTTAACTAACATAGGGGGAAATAAGCCGGATAGTTGAAATTATTTAGCCAGTAGCGCTTGTTCTAGCGTATGTAAGCGTCGGTTTTGCTCAATCATACGGCGGATCAATTCACGTTCAGATAATGTTGTCATCAAGTGATCTTGGGCATGGACCATGATCATGCTAACCGTAAATTTATCGCCACCTAATTCACGGCGGATCATTTCCGTTTGCACTTCATGAGCCTTTAGCACGCTTTGATTGCATTTATCCATCATACCGTGCGCACCATCAAAATCGCCATCTTCCGATAAGCGTAGCGCTTCGTACGCATAACCTTTCGCTTCACCAGAATAGCTCACAATAGAGAACACAATACGTTCTAGATCTTCGCTGATATCTACTGTTTCTGTTGTCATTGGATGTCCTTAAATCGTTGTTATTATTTTTGATGGGCCCAGACTACCACAGCGAAAAAAAACAGCTATGAAACTTCATTTCACTTTATTTGTGAAATGAAGTTTCATTGACGGAAAAAGATAATCGCTTATTAATATTCCTGTTTAATAAATTTAAAAATAAAGGAAAGTGTGATGAATATCTTATTAGTGTGTGCTGGTGGCTTCTCTACAACCATGATGATGGAAGAGATGAAAAAAACGATCAATAACAGCGCAAAGTTAAACATTGACGATTTTTCAATGGAAGCTATTCCCGTTGACCGTTTAAAAGAAAAAGTTGATCACTATGATGTTATTTTAGTTGGTCCACAACTTGGTCACAAATATACTCAAATTCAAGCTGTATCAGAAGAACATAATAAACCGTCAGTATTACTCACCGCTGAAATTTACGGCGCAATGGATGGTGCAACCGTATTAAAGCAAGCGTTATTGGCACATAAAAAACATCAAACCGCCATGGCTTAATGCTATTTATCTTCTTTTCCCTACACAGAAGAAATATGAGTGAGCTGTTAATGAGCACAGTTCACTCCCTCACTATTTGTAGTAAATATAAAGGTCTTTGCTATGAGTGTATTTGCGAAATTTGAAAACCTCATTGGGCGTATTCTCGTACCCATTGCTGAAAAAATAGATAAACAACCCCATTTAAGTGCGGTAAAAAAAGGCATGGTGGTATTAACACCAATCCTATTATTGGGCTCCATGGCTTACCCATTAAAAGCGCTAAAAAACGTATTTTCAGATTCTGTTGCTGTTCAAGAATGGTTTGCAAATAACGTTTATCTTATTGATTTACTAATTAAATTCTCCCTTGGTTTTATTGCAATATACACTGTTATCGCGATTGCTTATTTCCTCAGTGAGGGTTATAAAATCTACACAGTTGGTGCGATAGCCTTGTCACTGTTTGCCTTCTTAATCATGACAACCTCGGTGAATACTGATGGTTCATTAGATGTGAAGTTCTTTGACTCAAAAGGTTTATTTACTGCCATCTTTATTTCTATTGCCTGTGTGGAAATATATCGCTTCTTTACCAAACATAAGCTAGTAATAAGAATGCCAGAAGGTGTGCCTGATTTTGTTTCAAGCTCTTTTGAACTCATTACACCTACTGCCTTTATTGCAATTCTATTCTTAACATTGCGTTATTTTATTGCTGATGTAACCGGTGGTTTATTATTACCTGAAATAGTGATGGATGTATTAGCCCCTGTTGTGGGTAGTTTAGATAATCTATTTGTAGTGTGGTTTGTGATCATGCTGAGACTATTATTCTGGTTCTTTGGTATTCACTCTGCGGTATTAAGCCCGATCCTTTCTCCTATTTTTGTTCAATATTTATCAGAAAACATTGCAGCGAAACAAATAGCTGCTGAGCTTCCTCACTTTGTGACAGGTGGTACATTCTCAGCGTTTGTAAACTTTACTGGTTCTGGTGTGACGCTAGGTTTAGTTATTGCCATGATGATCGCAAAAACACAACGTTATCGAAAAGTCGGTCAAGTCTCATTAGTGCCTAGTTTATTCGGTATTAATGAACCTGTGTTATTTGGCGCACCAATTATCTTAAACCCAATCTTATTTATTCCGTTTGTACTGGGTGGCTCATTAATTGGTTTATTCCCATTAGCATTAATGAAATATGGCTTCTTAGCAAAACCGTTCTTTGATCCACCGTATCTGCCTTTGTTCTTTGAAGGGTACTTAACAGGTTTTGACTGGAAGACGCCGTTCGTACAAATGATCCAGATTGTTGCTTCGTTCTGTGTTTACTACCCATTCTTTAGGATCATGGATAAACAAGAAATGGCACGTGAAGCACAACTAAAAGCAGAAAAAGAGAAGAAATCTGTCTTTAGCAAGAAAGATGAAGAACTGTTGGATGAACTGGGATTAGATTTCTAATCCTCAACGAGAGTGGCGCTGATGAAGACGTTTGATTTAACCCCATTTTCTGAACAATGTGATGCCTTATTAGTGAGTGATTGTCACAATAAGCGTTACCTAACTGACTTCGCTGGTAGTGGTGGACATGTGTTGATCACGGCAAATACCAAAGAGTTGTTGGTACCAGGAAAATACGTTGAGCAACTGAAACATCAGTGCCATGACTATGCTGTGATCAATTGTGATGAATTAGGCTTTCTGGCTTGTTTAGAGCAACGTTTAGCATTTCACCAAATTCAATACTTGGGTATTGAGGCAAATAGCCTGAGTTACAGTGACTTTTGTAATTGGGAGCCTGCTTTAACTGCATGTTTAGTCCCCCTCCAACACAGTGTTGAGCTATTAAGACAGACCAAAACAGCGGCAGAAATTCAACGAATTGAATACGCTTGTGCCATTACAGAAAAAGCCATAGAGCAGGGGCTTGAAGCGTTTTATCAAGGTATAACTGAAACGGATCTAGCACTACATATTGAATGGGCTGCACGACGTTTAGGTGCAGATAGCATTGATTTTCTTATTGTGGTGTCTGGTGAACGTGGGGCATTTCCTCATGGACGACCAAGTGCTAAAACTATCGAATATGGTGAGCTGGTTACTATTGATTTTGGCATTGTTTACAAAGGGTATCACTCTGATGTGACTCGTACATTTTGTGTGGGTGAAATATCAGAAAAACAGCAAAAAATCTTTGATATTGTGTATAAAGCGCAGCAAATTGGCGTGAACATGTTAGCGACTGGTGTTTCAACTCGTGTTATAGACTCTGCAGTTCGTGAGTATATTTCACACTGTGGTTATGGTGATTATTTTAGTCATGGTTTAGGGCATGGCGTGGGATTACAAGGCCATGAATTTCCATTACTAAATCAGCAACATGACGCAATTTTACAACCCGGTATGGTTGTTACCATAGAGCCGGGTATTTACATTCCTCAATTTGGTGGTGTGCGTATTGAAGACACCTTAGTTATCACCGCCAACGGTGCAAAAAGTTTAACTCATCTTCCTCGCCAACTCCGTGATATTTCACGTAACTTTACATCGCCTTTACTTAAGGAAATTGTTAATGAATACAGCATTAATGACAGCGCTCACTAACGCTCATGGTCCTTCTGGGCGTGAAGATGAAGTACGCAGTGTGATTTACCATGAGCTAAAAAATTATGTTGATGATATTCAATTTGATGGGTTAGGTAGCGTGATCGCAAGGCTAAATAACCAAGCGACGGGGCCAAAAGTCGCGGTGATCGCACACATGGATGAGGTGGGTTTTTTGATCCAACATATCACCACTGATGGCTACTTAAAATTGTTCAAACTTGGTGGCATTGATCCGTATATTGCATTAAATAGCAGGATTGAGATCAAAACCCGTTCGGGTAATAAGTATCAGGGCATCATCTTTACTGATAAACCATTAACGAATTTAAGTATGGATGATCTGTTTGTCGATATTGGCGCTGTTAACCTGCAAGATGTATTGGCAATGGGGATTGAAATTGGTGATAGCGCAGTCTTTGCAACTCGCACCCATGAACTAAATAATAGCGGTAATTTTGTCTCAAAATCGTTTGATGATCGTATCGGTTGCTTACTTGGGATGGAATTATTACAAAGCCTTGCTCAGCAGCCATTAGATTGTGATTTGTATTTTATCGGCAGTGCACAAGAAGAAGTAGGGACTAAAGGCGGTAAAACCGCAACAGATAAACTACGTCCTGATGTTGTTATTGTGTTAGATGTCGCTTCTACCAAACATACGCCTAGTTCGCAGTCAGGGCGAAGAGTGTACGGTAAAGGTCCTTGTTTAGTTGTCGCTGATAAATGTGCTTTGGCTCATTATCCATTATTCAATTATGTTAGTGATGTGGCTCGTGAGAATAATATTGATGTGCAGCGTGATTTCTTAGCTGGCGGTGGTACTGATAATGGCTCGGCAACTTTGGTGGGAGAAGGTATTGCGGGTATGGCAATTATCTTACCGGTGAAGAACTGTCACAGCCCTTATACTTTAGTGAATAAAGCAGATTATGAGACCTGTTTATCATTGTTAGAAAACACGGTAAAAGGTTTAAATGCTGAGAGATTAGCGAGTTTTTATCGTTATCTGTGACATGAAATAATAAGTAATGGCTAGTACGGATAACTAGCCATTATTTTTACCTTGTTAAAAGGTCACACCCGCTTTAATCACAATCCCTACCATCATGGCAAAATAGGCTAAGAAGCCTAAAAAGTTACCTACCCAAATAGTTGGGTTCTTATGGTAGAGCCCATAGATAAACCACAATAGTGAAATCAGTGCATACATCGACCAAGTCGTTAACGACAACCCATGAGCATGATTGGGATGGGAGATAAAAAGCTTATACAACTGAGGTAGAGTAGCTATTGGGCTGACTAACCCCATAAACAGCATGATAGGCTCTAGTCTCTTCCCTAAACTATCCAACAGCGACATATTACTTTACCTCTTTCACAAATTTTAACGCTAAGACATTGATGGTTAATGTAATTCAAGCTTAGTTTGGTTATTGAAGAAATGCTAAAAAATGTCTTTTGGTATGTGATTAAATCGCTTGGCTATAGTGGTCTTTATGCGCTTTTCGGCTCACCATACTTGCAGTATCGCAATAAGTGCATTGCTATTGGAAATTAAATGATCAGGGTGGTGGGTTATTAATGCGGGCTCTGCGTTATATCCCCAAGTTACCGCAATACTGCTGATTTTCGCTTTTTTTGCGGCTTTGATATCTCGGATCTCATCACCGATATAGAACACGTCTTTGTTTTGCCAACCGTTGTCTTTGATAAGTTTGCGAATGGCTTTAACTTTACCAAAGACGCCAACATCCGAGACAATTTCACTGAAATAGGCTAATTCATTCTGGTCTAAAAACGATTGGATATTCTGATTTGAATTTGAACTCAGAACAGCCAGTTCGCAGTCTGGTGCGAGAGCTTGGAGTGTTTCTTGCCAATCAGATGCTAATGGTAAGGTTTTGATCTTTTTTGACATATAACTGCGAATAAACTGTGTTACTGCAGGCACTCGATACAGTGGCAAGCCAAGAAACTTAAGAATTTGTAAGGCACTGTAGTGGCGGAAGGGTTCAATTTCATCATCTTCAACGTTACGAAAACCGTATTTAGTATGAGCAGCACGCATAGCTTCGATAAAAAGATCAAAACTGGCTGCTAAAGTTCCATCGAAATCTATGATGACTTTCTTGTTATTGTTCATTGCGAGCTTCTATTTATTATTGTTTTAAAGTCAATAACACTATGAATAGTATGGTTATCCGTCATGCTAAGTGTTTTTGTATTGCTTCGATTACGGTCTTAACTCGATTAGGCACAAATTTGTTGGCGTATGTGCCAAGGTAGATTTTCTCACTGACTTGATGAGTTAGTGAGAAGGTCTTGATTGCCTCTTGTTGATGAAAAGCCTCGACCGCATAACGAGGTAATACCGTAAAGCCCAATCCCAGTTTTACTGGCTCGATAATCAGATTAATTTGGTTGGAAAAACCTGATTGTTTGAATTGCTCAATATGTTGAAATTCAGGGAAATTAACGCTGAGTAGTTGGCTGGCATGATAGATCCCATCAGGGTGATTAATAAAGCCAAGTTTGAGTAAATTTTCCCAACTAGCAGTTGTGATATGGGCAGGTGTTACCAGTAGTAAATCTTCACTACCAATGTGATTAAGTGTTATGTCCCCTTTGCCAGCAAGGCTTGTCATTAAGCCAATATCAATCCGTTGTTCAGCGATCATTTTTTCTATTTCATGGTTAGGAGCAAAGCGATAATCAATGATCAGATCAGGATGTTGTTGCTGAAAAGCCAGTAATTGAGGGTAAAGCTTTAATCCCACGCTACCCGGAGAGGCTATTCTCACCACACCTTCATAGCTAGGATCTTCACTAATCCGTTTATCTAAATCCGTCAGCGATTGCACAATAGTATTGGCTTCACTGTATAAGCGTTCACCTGCATTCGTGAGGGTGAATTTTTTACCGTGGCGCGTAATAAGAGGCTGATCTAAATACTGCTCTAATTTACGAATATGCTGGCTGACTCCAGACTGAGTCATAAAGAGTTTCTCTGCGGTATGGGTGAAATGCCCTGTTTCAACCAAAGTACAAAAGCTACGTAACCAAACAGGATTTATCATTACAAAACGTACTCATAATTATGATATATGATAATTTTACATAATAACGTTCGGTTTGTAACCTAGCAGTCATCAACAACGAGCAATAAGAAGAGATCAACGATGACGACACAAACTTACCCACGTAGCTTTTCTCATATTGGTATTTCAGTGCCAGATTTAGAAGCGGCAGTAAAATTTTATACTGAAGTATTAGGTTGGTATTTGATCATGGAGCCCACTGAGATCGTGGAAGATGATTCAGCGATTGGTGAGATGTGTACCGATGTGTTCGGAAGTGGTTGGGAGCGTTTTCGTATCGCTCATTTATCAACAGGTGATCGTATTGGCGTTGAGCTGTTTGAATTTAAAAACCAAACTAACCCTGAAGATAATTTTGAGTACTGGAAAACAGGTATTTTCCACTTCTGTATTCAAGATCCAAATGTGGAAGAATTAGCGGAAAAGATTGTGGCTGCAGGTGGTAAGAAACGCATGAAAGCACCACGTTTTTACTATCCAGGTGAAAAGCCATATCGCATGATCTATATGGAAGACCCATTTGGTAATATTTTAGAAATTTACTCTCACAGTTATGAGCTTCACTACAGCGCTGGTGCTTACAAATAAAATCAGTAAGCAGAATATACGCAATAAAAAAGCACTGATGATCTCAGTGCTTTTTGCGTTGAGGAGAGTTAAAGCGTTAAGGCTGCTTTTTTGCTTTCGGATAAAGAACGATCAGGCTCATTATACCGATGAGTACAGCCGCAAATACTGAGCTAAAACGGACTAAATCATCCGCTAAGGCACTAATACTGGTTGAAGTAAGGCCATAAAATACCAGTACGACGTAACTGGTATACAACAGTTGAATTGAGTTTAAACTGGCTTTTTTCTCAACCGCATGGATCCCCATAAATAATGCGCTGACTAATGCTGCTCCTAATGTACCGATGATATTGACTTGTAATAGGCTCATTACCAAAGGTGGCACAGCATAAAGCACGCTGGCATATGTTGTGAGCAGTCGTCTTAGACCGTAATCTCTACCGATGCTTGGATCAGGATCTTTGATGATGAGAGCCACAATCACAGTAATGATAGTGCTTTGTTCCAGATTTAATTGGATAGCGCATACCAATACAAACATGATGATCAGGCTTTTGATCATGGTTTGCCAATCAAACAGGTATTTTATGTCTGAAGAGGGACCTTCCACTGTTTCTGCCAATGGTTCTCCTTTAGGAAAGAGAAAATAGGCTAAGTAGGCGGTAAATCCCGCAATAAAAATGTTTTTAAGCAGTGCCATTGGGATCTGCTCAACACTGATCCCTTTTTGTTGTGTAAACACTGCGATCATTGCCGTTGAAACAATCAACAAAATGGCAAAAACATCTTGTGCGTTGTTTTTTGTTCTCTCCATGCACCAATAAAAGACACCAAATAAGAATAGGTAATAGACTTGTGGATAGTCGATTAATAACCCACTCATTACAGCTTGGAGCCAAGCCGTGACAAACAGTATGCCTCCCATCAACAGCACCATGATAAAGGGTGGTGGCTCATGGGTTGTGGTTAGGAATACAGCGCACATTGCAGGGGCTAGTAAGGGTAAATCTGTTCCGAATACATACTGCCAAAACAGCAATAGTATAGGAAACAATGCCACCCTTATTAATGGATTAGCGGCACTATGATACATAGCTAATGTAACTCCATGCCCACATCCATAGATCTAATAGCTTTTCACCAATGTAGCTTTCATGCGGGTAAAAGCCCACCACCGCACGACCGCTGTATCGTAGTTGTACATCATCCGGTAGTTTTTCAAATTCAATATTCACAGGGAAGCGTTGTGCTTTTGGATTACTGGTTGGTGAGACTAATAAACCACTGCTTTGGTTATCTTCAAGGCTACCATTGCCGCTACTGCCCCAACCAATGGATGAGATCTTACCTTTAAACACTTCGCCTGGATAAGCATCAAATACAATTTTAACTGGGTTACCTGATTTTAGATGAGCGAGTGAGTTTTCACGTACCATCGCAGTTAGCCATAAATTGTGGTTATTGATAAAGGTCAGTAAAGGTTGACCCGTGCTGGCATAGTCGCCAATAGCGATGTGCATATTGGTGATCACGCCATCAGCAGGAGCAACAACTTTGGTGTGGTTAAGATTAAGCTGTGCTTGCTCTAGTTTATTGAGTACGGCTTGGATTTCAGGGTTATTTTCATCGCGAGGGCCAAATTCTTCTTGGGCCTTTTTAAGGGCAGAAGTTGCTTGAGCGAGATTTGCTTCTGCAATTTGTAAGTCGGCAACCACATTATCCATGCTCGCTTGGCTAATGGTGCCACGCGCTAACAAGATTCGATTACGATCGAGATTTTTTTTCGCATTGCTGACTTTAACTCGAGCAGCAACTTCATTGGCTTTTGCAACATTTATTGCGGCAGAATCAGCCCCATAAGATTGCGCAGCTTGTTGTAAATCGAATTTTGCGGCATTGACTGCTAGTTGGAAAGGGCGAGGATCTATAGTAATCAGTGGCTCGCCAACTTTCACTTCACTGTTATTAATGACGCTAACATTTGAAATGGTTCCTGAAACTTCAGGGCTAATACGGATGGTTTGCCCATTAATACGGGCTTGATCTGTCATTGGGGTCATGCGATCAGCCCACAGAGTATAAAGCCATACTGCTAAAACAATTGCAAAGATCCAGTAAGTAAAAGAACGTGCTTTGTTGATCTTGTTGTTATGGTTTTCTGAGGGGGTGTTATTGTCCTGCATTGTTATTCCTTTCATTTATGCTGTCGCAATCTTAATAGGTGCGACTATCTGCTAAAGCAAGTACTCGTTCTTAGTGATGGCTTGTATGGCGTTTGCGCTGTGTTAAAACATATTCGACAGATGTAAACTCAATAGAAAGATATTTAAGCCGATTAACTCTATGTGGTTGGAAAAAAATTCATACAATCAACGTCTAACGATTCCTATTATGGTTCATGTAATGATAAAAAACATTAATTCGCATCGACATATCAGTGAAAAGAATAATTTTATTTATTTGACTTTAGCTTTGGTGGTATTGCTGTTAAGTACTTCGCTGGTGCAAGTGTTGAAAGAAAGCTTAATGGAATATGTGCTGCAAGGGATCATTATTACTACCTTTGTGGTGTGTTTTGTTAGCCTGCATTTTGATCAGCATTGGTCTCGTTTTTTAAAAGCCTTGGCGGTCATTTGGATTGCAGCGATAGCTGTTAAATATCTTTTCCACATTAATGAAATGAGTGTGGTGATGTTAGGGCTGACGTTTGTGTTTTTCTTTGGCACCTTTAAATCACTGGTGAAACGTATTTTGTTTTCAGGTGAAATTGATACCAACAAGGTCGTTGGCTCGATTGCATTATTTTTACTGCTGGGGTTGATGTGGGCGATAGCCTATTTAATTTTGCTCGAGTTTGATCCGTATTCGTTTAAAGGAATACAAGCCATCGCATGGGAAGAGAATTTTTCTAATACTGCTTATTTTAGCTTTGTGACATTAACTACGTTAGGTTATGGCGATATTAGCCCTGCAACACCGATTGCGAAGGCGTTGGTATATCTCGAAGCGATAGTAGGAGTATTTTATATGGCAGTCGTGGTATCAAGCCTTGTGAGTTCGAGTATTGATCATAAGAAAACACTGAAACATCAAGCTGACAATTTCCACGATCAGCAAGGTTGATTTACTTTATCTTGTTATTATCCCATCAATGAAAGAGTTAGCATGATAGCTAACTCTTTTCTTTATTACGGTTAGATAAGAGTTTTAACTGGCTGTTTTCTCATTATTTGTTATTTCGTTCTGAGTGATGACATGTCTTAATATTGTGACGCTAAAGACTAAACCGTGAAGGTTTGCATTATTGAGATGTCAACTATACTCACAATAAGTTGCATATTCGGTGATGGTTCATGGAAGAGATCCAAAATAAGAACTGGCATCCTGTATTAATCACTCTTCATTGGTTAGTCGCAATAACGGTTTTAGGGTTATTTGCACTAGGCTGGTGGATGGTCGATTTAACCTATTATCATGCGTGGTATAAAACAGCGCCCTTTATTCACAAAAGTATTGGGTTGATGCTGTTTTTAGCGATGATTTTACGTCTATTGATTAGGATTTGTACTACTCAACCTCTTACTGCTAGCACTCACGCAAAGTGGGAATTATGGCTCGCAAGTAAAATACATTTTATTTTATATCTCATTGTTTTTTCAGTGGTGTTGAGTGGTTACTTCATCTCTACTGCAGATGGTCGTGGGATCAGTGTATTTGGTCTGTTTGAAGTGCCAGCACTAATCACGCCGTTCACTAATCAAGCAGATATTGCAGGGAAGATCCATTGGTATGCAGCATGGGCATTAATGGTATTTGTAGGGCTTCATATATTGGGTGCATTAAAACACCATTATTTAGATAAAGATGAAACATTAAAGCGAATGCTAGGCAAAGCATAACGCTAATAAAAAAGACATTACGAGAGATATGAATATTCAACGGAGGATTATGTCATGATCAAACATTTGTTGACTTCACTTATTTCAACCGCTTTATTTGCTTGTGTATTATTTGTGCCAACTGCACTTGCAGATAAATATCAGATTGATACTGAAGGCTCACATGCTTCGATACAATTTAGGGTGCAACATTTAGGTTACAGTTGGCTGGTTGGGCGCTTTAATACGTTTGATGGTCAGTTTAGTTATGATGAAGCGAAACCAGAAGCATCAAAAGTTAAAGTAATGATAGATACATCAAGTGTCGATTCTAACCATGCTGAGCGTGATAAACATTTGCGCAGTGAAGATTTTCTTAATGTTGAAGCGTTTCCTGTTGCGACATTTGAAAGTGAGTCGTTTGAGGAATTAGGTGACGGCAAAGCCTCAATGAAAGGGCAATTAACCCTTAATGGTGTCACTCAGCCAGTGACGATTGATGTGAAACACATTGGGGCTGGCGATGATCCTTGGGGTGGCTATCGTCGTGGTTTTGTTGGTACAACAACCATAGCGTTAAAAGATTATGGCATTGAAACGGATTTAGGACCTGCATCAACACAGGTGGAATTGGAATTTAATGTCGAAGGTATTCGTCTTTAGTTATGATATAAAGCGAGATAAACAATGACATTCGCTTCATTAAGCTCCTCGTAAAACAAGAAAAGTCGGTTGTGGATGTAAGACCATACATTCAACCGACTTTTTGTTCGCTATTGTTCACTATGACTCGTTTGATTAAGGAAATGCTGAAGCTGATGTATTGCCCGTAAATGACGTACATTATCAATATTAGTGATCATAACGAGCTGCTCAATGTTTCTCCCTTGTGCATCACGTAATGGTTGATCAAGCACTAATAGGGTAATGGTCAGTTTATGGCTATGGGCCGGGGATTTACCATGGCAAATCAGCATACCGTCATGGGCAAAATAGTCATGGCTATGAGCATTGAGTAGTGATAACACGCCCTTAGCATAATCACTATGTACAATCTGTTTTTGCTCCATTTTGTCACACAGCCATTTGATGGTTTTCACTAGTGATTTTTGTTCATCGCTGGCGCGTTCATCTTCGATACTATGGGTGATAGCCATAAGATCAGGGAGATCTCTATCATCAAAAATCAGCGGATTTAGTGTTGCTAAAGTGTCACTAATAAATTGCTCATAATTAAGGTTATCGGCATTTTGCTCTGCAAGTTTGATTAACTGGCTTAGGGGTAATCGTTGATCTTGGGTTCGGGTTATAGCGTCATGAATGATTTGGGTAATGTAACTTATCTCTTCATCGCGTAATGGTTCGATGAAATGCTGTTGATATTGCTCTGTTATTCGTTTTATTTGATAAAATAAACCCATTCCCGCATCACTATGCTCAAAAGCACTTAATGTGAGGTTGTTTTTGGCACGGTAAACCGCAGTGGTTAAGTAGCTAATAATGTCACTGATCAAGCGTGTATCAGTGACAAGGTTAGTATTTAATTCCCCATCTAAGGTAATTAATAGCTGATAGATAAAGCTTTCTGCTTGAAAACGTTTTTCAAAGAAACTTTCGGTGTTAAAGCCACCTAAAAAATACTCAGTAAGATGAAGAGCTTCATACTTATAGTGCTGTTGTTGCCAATTAAGCGTGCGACAGATAAGTGGATATAACTGGGTTAATGAAAGAAAATCGCCATTGTTCTTTTTATCAATCATTACGCCTTGATTGATGCGCATTAGTGTAATGATCAAGTAAATCGTCAGGATATTTTTAAAATCAGGTTCAATGGTTTTACCAAATTGTCGTTCAATATCATTAACCGCAGTGATAGCAAAATTTACATCAGCTTTCTCAAAGTATTGGCGAAGATGTGTGAGCAGATCTTGTTCATAGAAATAAGATTTATCCAGATAATGGATTGTATTGTTTTTAAAAAATAGATACTTGCTGGCGTAACGCATGGCGATATAGCGGATCTGTTTTTCTTTCCCTGTTACACAGATATTGTCGCCATTAAGAGTAATGTTGATAGCAAGGTAATTAAACACCTCGTTCACACGTTTTATATCTTTATTAAAGGTGGTGTGGCTGATCTTCAAATAATCACGGATATGGCTCACAGTCGGCTGTGGATGAAACAGGGCATTGATCGCAATGTATTCATCACGCTCTTCTTTGCTAAACACAAAATTATGGGCAAAGTGGTGGCTAAAGAAAGCACTGGCATCGAAGCCATAATGCAGTGAACCATGATCGATAGTGATCGCAGGTAGCTCAAGTTTTTCAAAGTAATAGTTAATGTTGTCGATTGCGTAACGCACGTTACGAGAGCTCATTGAAAATATAGCGGCAAGCTCGCTAACACTTTTATTGCTATGGCTCAGTGCTGTGACAATATCAAAATGTTTTTTATTTAAACTCATAGCCGTATCTAGGTTGTCTTTCCATGACAAAGGTATCCGATAGGCGTGCATAGTGGCGTAAAGCTGAGATAAAAGCTGAGAGCTAAAACACTAAATAGCAAGTGGAAGAAAGCGATGAATAAAACTGAGAGTTAGCGCGTTATAGATATGTTGTGATGTTTAACTTATTGTTATTAATTACTTAGTCAAGACAAAGAGATGTTTAGTTAAAATGCACTAAAGGTTTGATTGGCTCCATGTTAATGACGGTTTTGGTTTCAAATAATTGTTTAAGAAAACGTACCTCATGATGTGCTGATACTGTGCTGGTGGAAGGGGGGGAATGAGAGTCTGTTGATGGATTAGCCAGAGCTTTAAGGTTAACTAGTTTCGCTAAGGCATAGAACTTATGTACATAATCAACAGTTTCATTCGGTAAACGAAGCGCAGAAAAATGTTTATCAACCACACGTTTTAAGGCGCGTTGCACACGTCCTTCCCCTGAATTATAAGCCGCTAAAGTCAGTTTTAAATCCCTATCAAATTTATTGTAAAGAAAGATCAAATATTGCATTGCCGCCTCTGTACTACGAGCAATATTAAACCGCTCATCTTGTTGGTTAGAAACCGTAAGACCAAAACGCTTGGCGGTTGCCGGCATCAATTGCCATAAGCCTGCCGCTTTTGCATGGGAAACCGCATGTTGATCAAAGGTAGATTCAATCATCGGGATCAAAATCATGCTGCGAGGCAACTTATTCTTATCTAATTGCTGAATGATATGTTGCACAGTTTTTTGATGGCGAGTGAACTGGTTATTGATGACTTTTTTATGGGGCGATAAACGCTGGTAATGCAGGCTAACTTGTTGTTCAAACTTGGCTTGATAATGGGGCGGTATTGCTTGGCTTGGCAGTGAAAAAAGCAATATGAGTATCATGATCCCGATACGAAAAAGAGAGTGGGTGGCGATGCTTTGATAGCGATGTAAACCAGAGCTCATACTATTAATCCTGCATGAGATGAGGAAATGCATAGCGTGACTTTGCTTCTGGCTCGTATAACTGGCAAAGCAATTCGGTAAAGTTTGCTGATAGCAAACCATTACGCTGATTAAGGGCGTGGCATTGTTTGATCATAATTTCTAACTGAGCCCATTGCTGCTGAACCTGTTTTTGTAATTGCGCAGGTAATACGTTGTGTAATTTTTCGATGCCTTGAGCCGAAATAGGTAAGCCAAGGTTTTGCAGCGATTGGTAACGCAGTTGGCTACGCTGTTTTAGCACATCAATAAGCGGTTGCTGTTGGGTTGTTAATTGCTCCAACAATTTGCCATTAAAGGTCAAATAGCACTGATGTTGCTTTAACATCAGTGCATAAAGCTGACGATAATCAGCAATATCTCGCTGAATATCTTTTATTAAGCTGATAATCATTTGCTGTTTCGTGAAGGCTTGAGGCATAGGTGACTCCGCAAGTTTAGTGAGCCTTGGCTTTATTCATGTCCAGTATGAAATTGCAAAATTGCGCTTGAGAGCGCCTCAACATCTAAGCTAATTTCACCGCGATTCAGTGCTGCTTTAATTTGCTCGACTTTCGCTATATCCACATCAGGTAAGGCGTTTAGCGGTTGTATTGCTTGCGTTAATAGTTGGCTGTCAATGGCCGTTGACGCAGTCTGTTTAGCTACAGTTTGTTGCCCGGTGGTTGATTGTTGCTGTGCTGTTGTTAACTGTGTCTGATTGAAGTGAGTAGTGGCGATCTTATCTATTTTCATTAGTTTTATTCCTGCACAAGAAGCTCAATGTTGTTGGGCGACCAAACACACAGGAAAATTAAATAAAAATAATGCGTTGATAAAAAAAAGCCGCCAGTCAGTGACTAGCGGCTTGGGTTATGGTGTTTAATCGTTTAACGAGGCGCGACTGTCACACTGTTAATTGATAGCGGATCTAACGTTGGTTTTGGCAGTTTAAGTGCTTGTACTGCGTTTAAACCTGCAGCGGTGATCCCACCTTCGTATTGAGGCTCAGATTCACCTGGAACAAGGTAGGCTTTTGAACCTGGGCTCCATGCTGCAAAGAAATCAGACAGATCGGTTTGTGCTGCGTAAGAAGCACATAACATCAGCTGATCACCTTTACTCAATCCGCTTTGACTGTGACACATGTTATTGGCTGGTAATAGCATGTTCTCTTCTACATCATTACGAGTTAAGCGATGCATGAGTTTGATCAAATCCCAGCCTTTTAGTCCCGTTACCGTATGTGCGTAGTAGGACGGTAAAGGTGCTTTAACCATGTTATAGATATCAAACTCTTGCTCAGCCCATTCTTTTAATTGAGCAAACATCAGTAAGCGTTCACCGTTACCGCCAGCTGCCCACGCATGTCCATGTTCTAAGCGAACAAAATTCGGTGCCATTTTAATATCAGCTTCAACACGGGACATTTTACCAAGGTATTTATCCTGCATATAAAGCGCTAGTATGTTGTTCACCACTTCTGTTGCACCTTCCACATTAAATGGTGCTTCAGCCGCATTGTGACCAACTTCGTGCCATAACAACCAGTCATTTAATGGTGTTGTTGATAGGGCTGTTGAGGTTTTATTAAAGCTACTGTTCATCACTGGGTAACCCGAATGGGCTGCGCCAATAGAGATAGCGATATCGTTGACAAAATGGTGCTTGTTATTTGGTCGAGAGCTATCTGTCGCTTTGCCATTGCGTCCATTTCCTTCACCGACCGCTTCATCACGTGCATAGAAGTCATTTAAATCTGCAGAGAACATATCAAGTTCTGAAGCGAATTTACTTCTATCACCCTCATAATTTGTCGCTTTTAAGTTCTCAGCGGCAGCAGTATAGATAAAGCTATTTGATTCAATTTCACCAATAGGAGCCGGTGAGCTTTGATCGTTAACCCATTTATCAACCCTGAACCAAGGCGCATTAACCGTCCCAGAGAAGTTCAAGGTCACAGGACTGGCTTCATTACCTTGTACATATACCAGACCACCGTAAGGCGCTGTAAAACTAGCGGTTGCATTAGGTTGTAGCGTAAAGGTTTTGGTCATACGAGGTGGACGTTTTAAACCTAACTCATGTTTTTCACGACCCGTTAAATCATCTGCTAGCGCAACGGTTACCATGATCGGGTTGGTATTGCCTGATGCTGTAATTCTCATCGGTTCATGTGCAATAGCCCATTGACCCGTAGCTTGACGGTTTCCTGCAAACCAAGCAGCGGTGTTATTGCTTAAATCAACAGTGACGCTAGTGCTACCACCGCTGGTTGTGACTTCACCTGGGTATTGGCGTACATCGGCTTTAATATCAAGATCGAAGTAAGTTCGCCCCAACATTAAGCGTGTTAGCGGTTTTTCCATGTAATTTAATGGGTAGCTTGGGTTCATCCAGCCAGTGTATTTCCCGGCACTCTCACCGTAGATCATCTTATTGGTTTCAAGACTTTGCTTGAGCGTATTGCCACAGGTGGTTTGTCCTGCTGCGGTATCGCCATAACAGTTTAGAAACTCGGTAAAGCGCTCAAAGCCAAGTTCGTCTTCTTTGTTTTGTTCAAAGCGATAATCAAGATCGTTCCATAACCATACCGTCATATTTTGATAAATACGGTTAAGATCAACACTACTTAAACGCTCACCTTCACTGCCTTTTGTTCTAAAGTACAGTTCGTGTTGGTATAAGCGTTCAATGTTGGTACCAAGATCGGCTGCTTTCACCATGGCTTTCGCTGTTGCTTCATCCAGTGGCAGTTTTTTATAACGTGCTCTAAACATACCGCCTTCTAGTGGAATATTATTTCCAGGGCGATACTCTAGGCAGTTAATTTCATAGTGATAATCCGTTAGCGTACATTCTTTGACATTGAACTCTTTCAGAATACGTTGTTTGTCTGCTTCAATCGCATCTGGCGCTCTTTTTTCCCCTTTTTCGTAAGTATCAACGAATGCCAGTAATTGAACATTCTCGCCTTGTGCGTTTTGAATTGTCTTACGGGCGACTTCTAACTGAGGTTTATCATCAGGTTTGTTGTTAGTGATGAAATCCCAGCTAACAGTACCATCGGAGTTGATGGTATAAGGCAGTTTAATATTACCGGTTGTTTCGTCTTTGCTACCTGCATAGCGTTCTAATACCCAGTAACCGTGTTGACGTTGTGAACGTACACGATCAGGGTAGCCGTAGCTCGGTCCATTTCCTGAAATCGTTGACTGACCATTAATTGCCAAACCAGCGCCATCTAATAAACGAGTAAAATCATCATTTACGCGGTTAGCAATGCTTTCCATGATCAAGATATTACCGCCACGTTCAACATAGTTGAGTAGTTCTGTCACATCTTGTTGAGTCAGTTTGGGTTTATTGGTATCGGCTAATGAAGGCAGCACGCCATATGTACCAGAGCTAATTGGTGCACTGTTTTCGTAACCATTGAGGATCAACAGAGGCATGGTGTTAGGATCAATGCCACTAAAGCTTGAAAGCTGTTGAGCTGTCATCTTAAAGCGAGGATCAAGCACAAATGGTGCTTTATTACCAATCACTAGATGTCCAGAGCTACGGAAATATACATCAGAAATATTGGTACCTATGGTAATAGGCTCTGCACTTGAAGCATATTTTTCACCAATGAGGTAACGGAAGGTATTGGAGAAGAAATTCGCCATATCTTCTGTGTCATTATTAGTAGTCCAGCATTGGCCTTGATTATTGACGCCGTTATTCCAGCTATAGCCAGTTGGACATACTAAGATACTGTTATAGCGATTATTACCTAATAGCATGACTTTACCTGTACCCAATTCACCAATACTGATAAATGGCAGGTTAAAGGTTGCAGTATTGCCACCGACGTTATCGGGTTTCACCTTGGATGGTGCTTCCGTAATGTAAGCGAGCGAACGCTCATCCCATGCTTTTTTCTCGCCAAAACGAAGCCAGTGGTTATTATCGTTACGTGGCATTAACACTGGAAATGCGGCATTAGAAATATTGATCGCAGCTTGCCCTCGAGGGTAACCTGGACTGCCGTAAAACCAAGATTCATCAGTAAAAGCGTGGAAATTCTGAACCGGTAACCAGCCTTGATTGACGGCATCAGTACCTGCTCCCCACAGTTTTAAAATATCGGCTTGAATATTACCGCCAGCATCCATGGTGCGAGGGAAAGAAAGGCTTGAAAGGGTACGAGTTGCACTACATTGATTACCACAAATAGCAGTGTCGATATCCAGTGCTAAGCCTTGGCTAAATTGCTTATCAAACTCACCATCAACAGACTCTAACGTTCCTGTACCATTATCTAACATCACAGATTCAGACAATGATAGGTTAATAGCCTCATTGATGACGTTCGGATACATAGCAAATACTTGGCGTACACGATCGCTGATCACTAATTGCGCATCATCATGAGAATAACGCTGCAGTAAACGCTCAGCATTACGGCCTATGTGCTCTGCACCGAGATCGGCAATGGTCAATTGTGTTTTATTCGCTTTAATTTCACCTAGCTCAAAAGTATCGATACCAAATGAGACCGTCTCACCCCAGTTGAAGGTGAATTTGCCTTGCTCATCAGTAATACCACGAGAAGAGTGGCTGTAATATTCAATACCCAGTACTGGCTTGTTATGACTATCAACCAGTGTTCCTTGCGATAAGATCACTTCAGTTGGTTGATAAACCAAGTTTGATTCCGCATTAGCAGAAACAAAGTTTGAGTTTAGATCGTCACTTGTACCGGGAGTGACTTCTGGTTTTACATCGGGTTCGTGAGTAGAAGGTTTGCTATCAGCTTCTGTATTCTCTTCGACTTTATTATCTAATAGCTTCTTAAATTCAGTATTATTTAATGTGTGTAATTCTGTGGAGTGATACAAGCTGTTAAAACGTACTTGCTCGGCAGATGTTAGCGATAGTTCGATAACACCTCCGATTTCTGTACCATTTTTAAGCAATAAACTGCGGGTGTTATCTAACGCATTTTGTAGCTCAATAGCATCAGTGATCGCAATAAAACGATCTGAATCCGCCAAGTTTAAACGCTTCACTTTTTCCAATGTCGTACCTTTGGTGATCTTGAGCTCGACATTGCTAAATGTGGCAAGCTCAACTGCACCATAGTAACAACTAACAGTATCGCCATTGCTAATAATAAGACTGTTTGCGGTTTCGCCATTACATAACACGCTGTTGCCAAAACTAAGATCGCTATCTAAAGCAAAAAGCGCAGTGGCGGTTGGATCTGGCTCTACAGGTGGCTCAACTGGCGGAGGCGTGATCTCAGGCTCTGTTGGTGGCTCAACTGGTGGAGGCGTGATCTCAGGCTCCGTTGGTGGCTCAACTGGTGGAGGTGTGATCTCAGGATCACCAATATCAGGCTCTGGCTCAGGAAGAGGTTCTCCCGGCAGCATCTCCGTTGGGGGAATAATAGTTACGTCAGAGGAATTATCATCGTGACAACCCATCAACAAAATTGATGAGCTAATAGCAACAGCAATAAGTTTTTTTTGCATGAACGCATAACCTGAAAAAGTAATTTATTGCTGCTATATATTGTAAAAAAAATATCTTAACAATGTTATTTGTATGGTTATTTACATGTTGAAACAATATAGGTTTAACTTTTAATTATTGATAAAAGGAATAGTTATTTATGGAATAAATACCTTAAAAGATGTCAAAATAATGATGTATATTCTTTGTATACAAGTTGGTTTTTTGGCGTATTTTAAAATATTGTTTCCACTTTTCCTTGGGCGAAAATTCTGCCAGAGATCACTTTATGCGAGTTTTTGTTTTGAATTTTTATGTGCTCGTTCAGTTTTCCATGCTCTAAAGCGATACCTTTAGTTGTGGCTTGGAATTCTCCTTTTTTTGCCACAATGAGTACTTCATCCCCTTTGTTTATCAAAAATGGTTTCTTTATTAAGTTTTCAGTGATCAATTGCCCTTGGCGAACTCTTCTTGCTGTATATGAACCGACAGTTTGATCTATTGATGTCATGATGGCTTTAGGGCTTTTTAGTTGTATTGATTGGTGACTGAGCATGTCTCTGGTAATCATTTCATTGCGATTGATTAGTGTATTAGCAACCAGTACGGGCAGGGTGATTTCAACATAAATGGTTGCATTGAACTGCCAGTTCACAGCCGTGCTTTCACACGTAACTTGTCGTTTTAAACGCCCAATCGGTTGGGTTTGGTTATCTTGGCTAGAAAAGCGTAATGGTGTTGGGCAAGAAGGTAGTGATGAAGCTGCTGCTGGCAGTTTTACCTTAATTTTGCTGGTAACGTTCGACCATTGGTGTCGCTCGCTATAGTTGTCGATATCTTGCTTTATGGCTTTTTTTAATTGTTGTACTAACAATTTGGTATCAAGTTTATGATCTTGTAAGGCGACTTTCAGTGATGTTGCATTCGCTCCACCTAATGTGGGTAGCAGCAAGAACGTTAGTAATGAAATTACATGTAATATCTGCACAGTTTTTCCTTTCCGTTTAACTTCCCTTGGAGGAAGTTTCTATTCCGTTATGATTTTAACTTACTGAAAAGTAATGATTATTGTTGTGGCATGTATTTTGGATTCTCTCTTTTTATTGCAATCGTTATGGTGCTTGCTAAGGAGAGGTTGATGGCAATAAGTTTTGATAGTGCATTGGGAGTTCATCCACAAACGCTCGATTTTCGAGTGCAAAGAGCCAAAGTGCTTGCCAGTAATTTAGCAAATGTTGACACCCCTGGGTACCTTGCCAAAGATATTCGTTTTGATGCCATCGCAAATCAGATGCATTTGGGAAAAGTACAAAAGGCCACTTCTCAGCTGGTGGTGTCTGATGGTTATAGCGTGCCATATCAAAACTCCAAGGATGGTAATACGGTCGAACTGAGTGTCGAGCAAGCCAAATTTACCAAGAACAATATGGACTTTCAGAGCAGCTTAACCTTCATGAATATGAAATTTAGAGGCTTGGCTGAAGTAATTAAGGGGCGTTAACCATGGCTTTTACTGATATTTATGCCATTGCTGGCTCTGCAATGAATGCACAAACCATACGTTTAAATACTGTCGCAAGTAATTTAGCGAATGCTGATGCGGTAGCGGCAAATCCTGATGATGCTTATCAAGCGCTGAAACCTGTTTTTGCGACGGTCTATGGCAAAACACAGTTAACTGGCGATCAAGCTAATTATCCCAGTGCCGAAGTGAGGATCATGGATGTGGTTCAACACGCAGGAGAGGCAGAGAAGCGTTTTGAACCCAGTAATCCACTCGCTAATGATGAAGGTTATGTTTATTACCCTGATATTGATGTGGTAGCCGAAATGGCAGACATGATGTCAGCGACCCGAAGCTTTGAAACGAATGTTGAAGTGCTGAGTAACGTAAAAAGTATGCAGCAAGGGTTACTGCGTTTAGGGGAGGGTAATTAATGACTATTGCCCAATTTAGTGCCTTAAGCACAGATGTTCCCGCTATAGAGTCATCAACGTCTGCCGTTGCTGGCAATCCGAATAGTGCCAATGATGCCAATGGATTGAAAAATGAATTTATCAATTTGATGGTGGCACAGATCCAAAATCAAGATCCTCTCAATCCACTTGATGGCACTGAATATGTTGGTCAGCTAGCGCAATTTTCCCAAGTAGAAAGTACTGAGAATATGGCGAAGTTGATGCAAAACAGCATGGTATTACTCGATAACATGCAAGTGCTATCAACGGCTGGGTTAGTAGGGCAAACCGTTTATGTCGAGGGCAATGAGGTTGAATTAACGGATGCTGAGCAGCAAGGACGAATTGAATTAGAACATGCATCAAGCACCGTCTCGGTTGTTTTAACAGATCAACTTGGCAACAAAAAAATCATGCCGTTAGGCCCTAAAAATAAAGGTGAAGTGGAATTTACGATTAATCCTAACGCGTTGGGTTTAGCCAAAGGGCAATATCAAATCAGCGTTGATGTGGCGAAAGATATACCACAACCCAGTGTTTTGCTGGCAGGAGAAGTATCACAGGTTCGCGTGCCCTCTAATGGCGGTGCCGCGTTGGTCAATGTTGAAGGTATTGGTCGAGTACCGTTTTATCAAATTAGCCAGTTTGGCGAGTAAAGCTATGTAAGCTTTCGCTGGGTTTTCATCGTTAGCGAAAGTAATAAAGGAATTAAAGAAAAGAGGATGTTATGAGTTTTGATATCGCATTAAGTGGATTAGACGCAACTAATGTTCAGTTAAATACTATTAGTAATAATATTGCCAATGTATCGACCTCAGGGTTTAAAGAGTCTCGTACTGAGTTTTCAGCCGTTTATAACGGGATGCAGGCAAGCGGTGTAGAAGTTGCCGCAATTTCGCAAAATTTTGATAAAACAGGGACGATCACCGGGACTGGTCGACCGTTAGATTTAGCGATTTCGGGTAGTGGTTTTTTTGTCACTAAAGATCATACTGGGCAGATGCTATATACCCGTTCTGGCGTGTTTGGTTCAGATAAAGACAACCATATTGTCAGTAATAATGGGGCGAAACTTCAAGGTTATCCTGTTGATGCGAATAATAATTTGCAGACAGGTGCGGTAGGTGATTTAAAAATCACGACGGCATCGTTGCCAGCAAAAGCGACAGATGAGCTGACGTTTATAGCGAATCTTGATGCTCGTTCGAGTGTTATCGATACTGCTATTAATCCGTTTGATCCTAATTCAACGGATAGCTTTAACTCTTCCTACACCTCGAAAGTGTATGACTCTTTAGGTAACCCTCATACCGTCACACAGTATTTCACCAAAACTAATGCTAATGAATGGCAAGTGAATGTGGTCGTTGATGGCGCGGCTACACCGTCGCAAACCCAAAATGTTGTTTTCAATACCGACGGTACACTGCAATCACCAACGGCTCCTTTTGCTGTGAATTTTAATCCTGCTGGTGCGGATGCGGCGAATATAAATATTGATATAGCAGGGACAACTCAATTTGGTGCTGATTTTGGTGTGAGCACTAATGCGCCTAATGGGCATACATCGGGTGAATTGGCTGGCGTGCGTGTTGAAGATAATGGGATGGTGTTTGCCACTTACACTAACGGACAATCTCAATTACAAGGTCAGGTGATGCTGGCTGATTTTGCTAATCCTCAAGGCTTGGTAAAAACCAATAGCACTTCTTGGATCCAAAGTTTTAGTTCAGGCGCTCCTGTTAATGGTGCACCGGGTACGGGCACATTAGGCGGGTTGGTTGCAGGTGCGCTAGAAGGTTCAAATGTCGATCTGACCAGTGAATTAGTTAGCTTAATGACAGCTCAGCGTAACTATCAAGCCAATGCCAAAACCATTTCAACGTCGGACAAACTCACTCAATCACTGTTCAATGCTGTGTAGTAAGAGGTTGTCATGGATAGTTTTTTATATACCGCAACCAGTGGTGCAAGCCGAGTAATGAAAGCGCAGCATGTGCGCTCTAATAACTTATCAAATGCAGACACGGCTGGCTTTCGAGCAGATATGGAGCGGGTACAAAGTATTCCTTTGCAAGGTGCAGGGTTTGATGGTCGCACCGTTGTGGTCACCAATTCAGCAGCCACTCGGTTTGATGCTGGTGATGTGATCAAAACAGGGCGAGCATTAGATATTGCGATTAACGGTAATGGCTTTTTTACCGTGCAAACCATTGCTGGTAATGAAGCCTATACCCGAGCAGGTAATATTCGAGTCGATGAAGAGGGCATGATGCGTGTTAATGGTTTTCCTTTGATGTCAGAAGGGGAAGCCTTAGTGCTACCAGAGCATCAAGATGTGGAAATTAGCGATAAAGGTGTAGTGACTGTCGTGCCGCCTGGCGGTGGTGCCAAGTTGGAAGTGGGGCAATTGAAGTTAGTTGATCCTGAGTTTACTCAATTGCAAAAACACAGTGATGGTCTATTTCATCCTATAAACGATCAAGCGTTTGCGCAAGATCCTACTGTGGCTATAACGGCCGGGCATTTAGAAGGCAGTAATGTTTCTGCGATTAATGAGCTTGTTAGCGTGATGTCGCTGACTCGTAACTTTGAAATGCAAGTGCGGATGATGAAAACTGCAGAAACGTTAGCACAAGCAGGCACACGGTTAATGAATCCTCGCTAATGGCGTTGGTACTGATTAGTTACAAGGAGAGTCGTCATGCATTCAGCACTTTGGGTTAGTAAAACAGGAATGGCAGCACAAGATACCAAAATGACTGCGATTTCTAACAATTTAGCCAATGTGAACACAGTAGGTTTTAAACGTGATCGGGTGGTTTTTGAAGATCTGTTTTATAGCATTCAACGCCAACCAGGTGCGCAAGTTGATCAGTTAAATCAACTTCCTAGTGGTGTTCAACTTGGCAGTGGTGTTCGAGTTGTTGGGACACAAAAAGTGTTTACGCAAGGTAATTCACAAAATACCCAACAACAGCTGGATTTAGCGGTTATGGGATCGGGTTTTTTCCAAATTGAAAACTCTGATGGTCAAGTTATGTATAGCCGTAATGGGCAGTTCCACGTTAATTCAGAAGGCTTAATGGTTAACGGACAAGGCTTACCATTACAGCCTCAAATCCAAATTCCAGAAGAAGCCAATAGTATCTCTATCGGTGTGGATGGCATTGTTACAGCCACCTTAGCAGGAGATCCTGAGCCGCAAGAGTTAGGTCAAATCACCTTAGCCAAGTTTATTAACCCTGCGGGTTTAGAAGCGGTTGGCGGTAATCTTTATAAAGAGACACAAGCCAGTGGACAGGCACAAGAGATCATAGCAGGCACTGATGGCGCAGGCAGTTTGAAGCAAGGGGCATTAGAAGGCTCAAACGTACAGGTGGTGGAAGAAATGGTTGATATGATCACCACCCAACGGGCTTATGAAATGAATGCCAAAGTCGTCTCTGCTGCTGATGATATGCTGAAATTTGTCGCTCAAGCCGTGTAAGGAGTGAGGATGAATCCGCTTTTACTATTGCTATGTATTCTTTTTCTAATTTCAGGTTGTGCGGTACGTGAAGAGTTTATTCCGCCAGAGCCTAATGATGCTGCTTTTGCGCCACCCGATCTTGATTACAGCTTACCCGAAGCTAAACATGGCAGTTTGTATCGTCATAATTACTCGATGACCTTATTTCAAGATCGTCGTGCCTACCGTGTGGGTGATGTGCTGACTGTATTACTTAATGAGCAAACCCAATCGAGTAAAAAAGCCAATACCAAATTTGGTAAATCATCATCTATTGATTTTGCTGTGCCGACACTAGGTAATAAATCCTTTGATGATCTCTCTGCCAGTGTCAGTGGCGATCGTGGTTTTGATGGTGCAGCTGCTAGTACGCAAGGCAATAAACTACAAGGTGCAATCACGGTAACGGTGCATAAAGTTCTGCCTAATGGGGTGTTGATGATCCGAGGTGAAAAGTGGATTCGACTAAACCAAGGGGATGAATACATACGCTTAACGGGCGTGGTTCGGGTTGATGATGTGAATCGTCATAATCAAGTTTCATCACAGCGAATTGGCGACGCAAGGATCACCTACTCAGGACGAGGGGCACTGGCTGATAGCAATGCTGCAGGCTGGTTAACACAATTTTTCACTAGCCCATGGATGCCATTCTAATGAAAAAAATTGTTTATTTTATCCTGTCTTTTTTGTGTGTGACGTTTGGTTGGATGCCGCATAACGTTAGCGCGAAAACAGCGGTACCTATGATGGATTTAGTGGATGTGCAAGGCATACGTTCAAATCAGCTGGTGGGTTATGGCTTAGTGGTTGGTCTTGATGGTTCAGGTGATCGTAATCAAGTGAAATTTACTAGCCAGTCAATTACCAATATGTTGCGTCAATTTGGGGTACAAATTGGCGATAGGATCGATCCAAAGCTTAAAAATGTCGCTTCAGTAAGTGTGACTGCTACCGTTGAAGCGATGGCGGGACCTGGTCAAGAGCTCAATGTCGTTGTTTCATCTATTGGTGATGCGAAAAGCCTACGTGGCGGTACTTTATTACTGACGCCACTGAGAGGCATTGATGGTGAAGTTTATGCTGTTGCACAGGGCAATGTGGTTGTTGGAGGGGTAAAAGCAGAAGGGCAAAGCGGTTCAAAAATCACGGTCAATACTCCAACAACAGGACGCATTCCTAATGGTGCAACGTTAGAGCGAGAAATACCGACAGACTTTAATAACAGCAGCATAGTCACCCTGAATTTACGCCAACCAAGTTTTACTACCGCAAAGAATATTGCTCGTGCAATCAATACTACTTTTGGACCTAAGGTCGCGACAGCAGTAAGTAAAGGGCGAGTGGAAATGCGTGCGCCGCAAGACTTACAACAACGAGTGACGTTTATGTCGATGTTGGAAGACTTAAAAGTAATGACGGGGCGAAAGGCGGCACGGGTGGTCTTTAATGCGAGAACAGGAACCGTGGTCGTTGGTAAAAATGTTCGTGTGAGTGAAGCGGCGGTTAGCCACGGTAACCTTACAGTGACGATTTCGGAAAGCCAACAAATCAGCCAGCCTAATGCTTTTAGTCAAGGCACAACAGAGCGTGTCAACAATTCCACTGTCGATATCAACCAAGATGAGGCGCAAATGTACATTTGGCCAGAAGGAACTGAGCTTAATACTATCGTTAATGCCGTGAACAGCTTAGGTGCGTCACCTGATGATTTGATGTCTATTTTACAGGCATTACATGAAGCAGGCGCATTGAATGCTGAGCTGGTAGTGATCTAGGAGGCTTTAATGAATAGCGAAACTAATATCACGACGCTCAGTAAGAATAATATGCTTTATCACGATAATAATGGCTTGCAGCAAATTAAACATTCGATCTCCGATCAACAAGGGTTAGAGGTGGTTGCAGGGCAATTTGAAGCGATGTTTTTGCAAATGGTGTTACGTCAAATGCGGAGCAGTAGCGATGTGTTAGCGGATGAAGACAATCCGTTTTCGAGTAAACAGCAGAGCGTGTATCGAGATTTTTACGATGGCCAGTTAGCAATTGAAATGGCAAAACAGCAACAAACGGGGATCAGTGAAATGCTTATGAAGCAGTTAAGTCCTGATCGCCAATTTAATAATGCTGATAGTTCTGTCGCCTTAACTCATCAAGCGCGACCATCACAGGAAAAACAGTCAGTTATTCAGCAAGACACGGCTCATGCTATTGCTATGAGTAATAGCGTTGCCTTTCAACAATCACTGCAATATTACAAGGAGCGTTAACGGCTATGAATATGATCAATATTGGCTTAAGTGGTTTAAATGCCAATAAAACAGCCCTTGATGTCACGGCCCATAATGTTGCTAATGTCAACACTGTCGGCTATAGCCGACAACAAGCGATGATGAGTGCGTTAGCGGGACGTGAACTTTTCAGTGCTGGCAGTGGTGTGGAAGTTGATAGCATTCGCCGTGTATCGGATCAATTCATTGTAAAACAAATGTGGGCGGCAACCAGTCAACAAGCAGCAAGCAATGCGAATTTAGCTAATATGACGATGCTAGAAAGCCTATTAGGTGGCGAGGGTTTTAATATTAGTGCTGGCTTGGACTCGTTATTTTCAGCATTAAATGATGCGACGTTAAAGCCTGAATCTACCCCTAATCGTCAGCAAATTATTAATGAAGCTAAAGCGTTATCTCGTCGTTTTAATACCTTGTCTGAATCTTTGCATGGTCAAGGTAACCGTATCAGTGATAAGGCGACGGCATCTATTGAGCATGCTAACAGCTTAATGAGCAATATTGCTGATATAAACCATCGCGTTGTTGAGACACAAGCGACCGGTGGTAATCCTTCTCAGCTTATTGATGAGCGAGACGTATTAATCAAACAGCTTTCTGAAGTCGTAGAGATCAGTTCAACGCAACAACCTAATGGTAGTTTGCAAGTCACGTTAGCATCAGGGCAACCTTTGATATTAGGCAGTGATGCTGCACAACTTAAAGCGACACCAATCGTGAATGAACCTTTCATTCAGAATATTGAAATCGACTTTGCCGGGCAAATTTTTGCGGTCACAGGTGAACTTGGTGGTCAACTTGGTGCTTACGATGACTATCTTAAAAATACCTTAAAACCCACTCAGCAAGCGCTTAATGAAATGGCAGAAAATTTAGCTTCAGAATTTAATCAGGTACTGGCTGGTGGTTTTGATTTAAATGGCGTTCCAGGACAAGCATTGTTTTCATTTGATCCTAATTCTCCAGCGGCAAGTTTAGGGATAACGGATATTACGCCAGCAGAGCTTGCACTGTCGTCAGATGGGACACCGGGCAACAGTGATACTCTGCAAGCCTTGATCGATTTGTCGACAAAACCAATGGCGATCACTGGGTTAGGTAATGTCAGCTTGAATGATGCATTTGCTTCTATGGTGGGTAAAACGGCTATTGAAACACGACAAGCTGCAGTTGATCAAAAAGCAGCGGAAACCTTGTTTAGCCAAGCCAACGCAGCGAGAGATAATTTAAGTGCGGTTAACAGTGATGAAGAAGCGGCAAACCTGATGACATTTACCAATGCTTATCAAGCCAATATGAAAGTGATCAGCACAGCTAATGAGTTGTTCGATTCAGTATTACGATTACTGTAAGGGATGAATGATGAGAGTCAGTGATACGCAATTTAGTCAGCTAATGTTAACTAGCCTATCAAAAAATAACCAAGGCTTAGGTGAAGTGTTAGCGCAGATGTCGACAGGTCAGCGATTACTAAAATTGTCTGACAACCCGATTGATTCCATCAACTTATTGAATCTTGAACGTGAAAATAGCGCAATAAATCAGTATCAAGACAATATCAATAATGTGAAAACAGCGTTGTCAGCGCAAGAGGTTCATTTAATGGCAGCAAGTGATACGTTAAAAGATATGCGAGATACCTTATTATTAGCGTCAAATGGTGCCATTTCTAACGCAGATAGAGATAGTTATGCCAGTAAATTAATCAGTTTACGTGATGCATTGATCTCTTCTTTTAATGTTCAAGATGAAGAAGGCAATTACCTTTTTTCCGGTACTCAAAGTGATGTTCCAGCGATCACACCGCAGTCTGCTGGTGGTTATATTTTTGAAGGCAACAGTGATAAACGTGTGGTGACGGTAGCAAAGGGCGTGACGATGGAAGCCAATTTTGCTTCACAAGAAATGCTCGATCTTGGCGGTAATAATATCTTAAATCAGATTGACGCAGCGATAACCGAGTTACAAACACCGACAGCAAACCTCAATAACACCTTACAAGCAACGTTAAACACTCTAGATATAACACATGATAACGTTTTAGCAGCAGTAACCGATATTGGTGGGCGTCATAATAATTTAGATTTAATGGAAACCAGCCATGGTGATAATAAGCTATTTGTTGAAGCGGTAACCAATGATCTAGAAGCGTTGGATTATGGTGAAGCGTCGGTACGTTTAAATAATTATATGGCGGCATTACAAGCAACACAGGCGAGCTACATGAAAATTAACGATTTATCATTGTTTAATCGTTTGTAAGGTAGTGCAGTATTATGGTGACCAGTACAGCGGAAGTTAGAACCCAGAATATTCACTTTACCAATGCCAACAAGCAGTCGGTGGTAACTCCTGCTGTGGCTGGTAAGGTTGATGCTAAAAATGCTTCGACTTCGCCGTTAAAGCAATTGAGTTATCAACCTGATGGGTATGCAGTTTCTAAAACACTACTTGCGAAAGGGCAGCAGCAAGCAACATCAGTACAAATTGCACAACAAGCGTTAGGTGCGGTAGGGCGAGAATTACAAGCCATAAAGAAGATATTAAGTGCAGAGCTTATTGTTCAGCGTGCTATTGAACCATCCACTCAAACAAAAGCTAATCGCCATTTGGATTCGCTAAAAAACATACTTAATCAAGTCAAAAGTAATGGTCTACGTGTCATTGATGCCGAGCTAAAGGTGAATATTGATAGGCCAATAACACGGACATTTTCAGTACCCGGTTTGAATGTCCAGCGTCAGCGAGAGCACAGTGAACTGATTAAATTAAGCTTTTCACAGTTAGGAACGGTTGTTGTTAATATGGATGCGAAACTAAGTGATAAAGCGTTAGTTTCGCAGATAGATCGTCATGTGATCCCTTTTGGTCTTCGCGCATCAGTGCAAGATAATGGTGATATTACATTTCGTGCCAATGAACATGATTACCAAAGTCTTGAAGGTAAAGTGCAGGTTGTTGGTCAGGGGCATAGATACCCAGCGGGACAGGCAAATACGTTAACGATTAAGCCTGAACCGGAAGGGATTGAAGATGGGCAACTTAGCTTAAATAACCGCGAGCAAATTCGCGATACATTAGTAAAAGTGAATCAGCATTTACGGCAAGTGCAACAAAGTCTCGATGATATAAAAGCCTACCAAACGGCATTGGCGAAACAAATGGCAGCAGCGAAAGCTAACACTGCTGTGAGTGATATCAAACAAGTGGAAGATAAGCTTAGCCAGCTGTCAGGTACGGGTAACCAACAGTTTAGCGCAACTTATCGAACCTTAGCGGCACAAGCGAACGTTCACCGTCATACTGTTGTTGCTTTATTAAAATAACGGTCGCTTTTCCTATTGCTGATTTTCATCGGCACAGCATTCATCTTGTAAATATGCGATCACTGAATCTAATTTCTGGTATTCCGCCACGCAAAATAAGGTTCGTCCTTCTCTACGCTGTGAAATCAATCCTGCTGATGCTAGTCCTGAAATATGGTGAGAGAGAGTAGAGCCGGGAATCGCCAGTTTTTCTTGTAAACCACCCACAGCAATACCTTGATGACCTGCTCTTATCACCGATTTGTAAATCATTAATCGTGTCGGATGACCTAATTCTTTCAATGCTTTAGCGATAATTTCTGTATTCATCTTACGTCTCGTACTGATTTTATATTTCGATAATACTAGAAATATCTTGATCGTTCCAATCGGTTAATCTATATTTCGATTATTCTAGAAATATAGATTAAAGGTTTTGTGATGTTAAAAGATACGTTAGAGATGTTTCTCTTTTTAGCTACTGAGCTAACACTACTGTTTTTATTGATTAGCTTTTTAGTGGGAGTGTTGCAAAGCTATATTCCACCGAAAAAGATCCAGCAGATACTGAGTGGTAAACAAGGGAGAGGTTATATCGTGGCTGGCCTGTTAGGTGCGATTACGCCTTTTTGTTCTTGCTCAACGATTCCGTTTTTAAAAGGCTTGCTCAGAGCAAAAGCAGGTTTTGGCACCATGATGGTGTTTTTGTTTGCAAGCCCGTTACTTAATCCAATCATTATCGGCTTATTTATTGCTACTTTTGGCATTAAAGTCGCGGTGTTTTACTTTGTAATGGCGATGGGAGTTTCTGTCATTGCGGGTGTGGTGTTAGAAAAGCTTAATTTTGAGCGTTTTGTAAAGCCAGAAGCCTATATTGAGCCTGAACCATCATGTTGTGCGAAGAGTTGTAGCGGTACTAAGGTTGAAACCAATGAATGGAAAAAAATCTGGGATACCACTTGGAAAGACTTTAAAAAAGTACTGCCGTATTTAATTGGTGGTATTGCGATAGGTTCTGTAATTTATGGCTTTATGCCAACGGAATTTGTTGCCAAAGTAGCTAATGAAAATAACCCATTTGCGATTCCGGTAGCGGCTATTATTGGTATCCCGTTATACATTCGCGCAGAAGCGGTGATCCCATTAAGTGCGGCATTAGCAGCAAAAGGAATGGGATTAGGTGCGGTAATGGCATTAATTATTGGTAGTGCTGGCGCGAGTTTAACTGAAGTTATCTTGCTGAAATCAATATTTAAAACTCCAATGATCATTGCTTTTGTTACTGTGATTTTAACCATGGCGATGAGTGCAGGTTATATATATGGTTGGATATTTTAATGTTCACCATGGAATTTCAGTACCATCGTAGCTAAAGAACTTACCATTATCTTCTAAGCTCAGTCGCTGCAGTAAGTGAATTAATGCTGCAGCGACTTTTTCTGGCGGTTGTAAATTACCTTCAGGTACATTTCGCTGAAAAGGCTTTGATAAGTGGGTATCAGTTGTTCCGGGATGAAACGCAATAACACAGGTATTAAAGGCTTTATTTTTCCATTCAATGCTAATGGTTTTCAAAGCCATATTTAATGCCGCTTTTGAACTTCGGTAACTTACCCACCCACCTAAATGATTGTCTTCAATACTGCCAATTTTTGCCGAAACAGTAACAAAGTAATTCAATGTTTTTGATTTTAATTTAGGAGATAAGTACTTAGCGAGGAGCAGAGTAGGTAATACGTTCGTTGCGATATTTTGATTGAAAAAATCACTATCAAATTGAGTTATGGTTTTTTCTGGCATCATATCGCCACTGTGTAATATGCCAACTGCATTGATCACGATATCAAGTTGGTCAAATGTTTCTGATAACTTGGCCACATCAGAATCTTTGCTGACATCAGCACGATGCCACGTGAGCTGAGGGTGTTCAATAGTTGGTTGGTTGCTGCGGTATGTTGCATGGATATGATTAACTGCGCCTTGGCCTAGATATGCGTTTATTAAAGCTGAACCAATGCCTCCTGTGCCCCCTAAGATTAAAATGTGCATAGATTAATTCCCTCTACATTTAAGTTGTATCACATAAACTGGCACTCATATGTAAATGTATTAGCTATAATTGATTCGTGTGCTGAATGGTAATTATAGTTTTTATGCTATGATTTAGGGTATTTTATTGTCGGTATAATCTTTGTGTTTTTTATATGGGTAGTGAACGTTACATTGCGATATTTGAAAGTGTATAAGTCACTTACATTTGTGAATTTTTATATTTTATATTGCTTTTAAGTGTATGATTTATTGGTTTTTATTTTTTTATCGTGCCTTTTAAGTGAAAGAGTGATTATTTAGAAAATGTAACTATTAAATTATTGTTATTACGTATAAATTTGCACACAGATTGTTGGTTATTCAACTCTTTTACCTTGTGGGTATTTGGGTTTATTTTAGTTAAAAGGGTTAAATATTAATTAGAGCTGTACAAGTTATTATTTCCATATGGTATGCTATAAAACCATAAATGGGTCTTGCTATATGAGTTAAAAACAAGCAATGAGTAAAGAAACCTTGATCATTCTCGGTGACTATTTATGGGATATTGAAGAACAATCACTTAGTTACATCTCTACTGATCAAAGTATTACATCTGAAGTTAAAAGATTAACAAATAAGCAACAATTATTGCTTTGCCAATTATATGATGCTTATCCACATTGCTTGACAAAAGAACAGCTCATAACGGCAATTTGGAATAGTAATATATCACCAGAGAGTTTGCCTCAGCTTATTAATCGAACACGTAAAACGCTTAATGATAAAGATAAAGATATTATAAAATATCGTTCAAACGTGGGATATTCTTTAACCATTAAGCAGGCTGATTGCTTTCAAATGAAAGAAAGCCAAGTAGTGGCGGATAGCTTTTTTGTATCTTTATTCAAGCGTTTTTGTCTTTTAGGGGTAGCAGTTTTGACTGGTTTTAATATTTATAACTTTTACGATGCTTATACAGATAAAGAAGAATATATAAATTTAAGATTTTATAAACCTTATCCCAGAATTGAAGAAACAGATGAACCTGATGAGCTTATGTTAAAAGTTGGAAGCAATGAATGTATCTATGAAAGAGAAAATAAAACACTTATTTGCCAGTAGGTTTGCGCTGACAATTATGTTCTTTGTCTTTTTAAATACTATTATCATAGTTTTGACTTATCATCAGACATCAACTTGGATAGGGCATACGCGTCTACCTGATCGCACATACACAACGCATTTAGTGCAATATAAAAATGATTTAGATATTTATCTAACGACTTATTATTCAGAGAACAATAAAGTTAACTCTATGCATTATCAATACGTTATCAGTAAGACAACAAAGAATGCTAATGTGTTAAAAAATGAAAATATGGTGATACCTGTAGTTAATCATAGATATTTTGCTATTGATGATGTTTGTACATTAGCTTTTAGGACGCCATCAAAAGTGTCAATAGATAATATATCAATGAGTTGTTTATATTAAAAGAAGTTAAATTACACATAACTTTATTAATTTTCAGATATAATCTATCTTGAAAAATATAAATAACATAACTTTAAATGTTGTTAATTTAAAAATATAATATGCAAAGAAAATGTATGAAATGTGGAAGCTTTGATATATCAAGGCTGAAACGTAATTTAATAGATCGACTTTATTTAAAAAAAATTCTCCGTTGTAATTCTTGTAATCATATAAATAAAGTTACTCGTTATGCATCAAGATAAAAAATTAGTTAGAAAAAAAATTAATACTGAAGCAATGAAAATCATTTTAAAAACAAAGAGGAAAATGCTCAGTACTATTTCGTAATACAATTTCTTTTTATAAATTCAGTTTACTTTTCTCTCTTTTATAAGTTATATTTCTTATAGACGTCCCACTAGCTATATATTATAGTTAGTGGTTTTTTTTATTATCGTTTTAAGAGGTTTTTTATAGAATCAATAATGATATAAAAAGGGTTTGATGCTCTGTTATATTCTTCTAATACGTAAATATAGTTCGACTTATAGTGTTCTACTGCTTCTTCACTTGTTTCTGCATAAATCACATCATCTAGGACTTCAAAACCTTGAGAGAGTAAGGTTTCTTTTTCTTTAAGAAATGTCGATGATGACATATCAAGAAAAGTGAATTGTTTTCTGTCGTTGCTAAGCGTAAAAAACTGAAACTTAATCGCCATCATTATTCCTCTATATTTCACCATGCGTATAAAAATTGAAAAAATAAAGTTTGAGTAATACGTCTTTGGTGCTGCTAATACATTGAAATAATATTTAACTTATTGCGTTGTGATTCAATATGGCTGTAAAAGTATGCTTTTATCCTATGTGAACAATTACTAGGCACACAAGGGATATTCTCTCATTTTTGTTTGTAACCATATGTAAATAAAGCTGATATGATCATCTGCATAGCGTGTTGTTAGAACTGTGATTAAAGGAATGCGCCCAATAAATATTACTTTTACAGTGTTTGGTAAATAAAATTTATCGTAATGATAAAAATCCGTGTTTTTGAACAGGCGTCAATTACTATACTATCCGCGCCAGTTAATAACCCTACACGGTATAAGATATTGGCAACAACCACTTCTACAGCGCTGTATACAGATCTATCTTCTTATTACGATTTAATGTGTGCTGATATTAATTATCAAGCTCAAGCTGAGTGTATTCGTCGACTTCACCAGCTTTTTGGTAATAAAGGTACACGTCATTTAGATTTAGCCTGTGGTACAGGGCCTCATGTTCGTCACTTTATCGATAAAGGCTTTCAAAGCTCTGGTTTAGACATTAATCAGCCAATGTTGGATCTTGCAAAACTTCGCTGCCCAGAAGCGGATTTTGTATTGCAGAACATGTGTGAATTTAAAGTCGATCAGCCGTTAGATTTGATCACATGTTTCCTGTATTCGATTCACTATAGCGATGGCATTGCAAACTTAACACGCTGTATTGAAAGCGCTCATACAGCCCTAAAAGATGACGGTATCTTTTGTTTCAATGCGGTGGAAAAGAATTTAATCAACAATGATTCTTTTGTTCGCCATAGCGTTGAGCACGATAATAGCCGTTTTACCTTTAGCTCAGGTTGGTTTTATCAAGGTGAAGGCGAGAAACAAGCACTCAAGCTAAGTATTGAAAAAGCATGTGATATCACGACAGAAGTTTGGCATGACGAACACCCAATGGTGGCAGTGAGCTTTGCAGAATTACAAGCATTGCTAGAGCCTTACTTTGAAGTGCATATGTTCGAGCATGATTACGATAAACTATTGCCTTGGAACGGTACTTCAGGCAACGCATTATTTGTTTGTGTGAAGAAGTAATCATCATAAAAACACCTAAATAGTGATTTCGTTATTTAGGTGTTTAATATCGAAATTTGCTTAATGCTTGTTGTTTTTCCTTTCTAAGATTGTCATTACCATTCTTCTACGGTACTCATGACATAACAGGTTTATCTTTATAGTAACCTATTGACTATAAATTAAATTTAGATAGTTATATGAAACGTATTGAAAATAAAGTCGGCTTCTTTGTCGCTTGTATCGCATTACTTTATGTTGTTGTTAGCATAGGTTATTCATCCAATGCTGCATGGCTTGAAATGCCGTTAGAAGCTGTAAATGGTATCGCGTTTAGCTTTGGTTATTTCTTTCGTTTACAAGCGGTGTGGGCATATGTGTGCAGTGGTGTCTTTTTTGTTACTTTGTTTGCGGTGAGTTTTTGGATCGGAAAAGTGCTGACACGTTGGATCTGTAAGCACCGCTAGATGCTCTTAAGCAACGAGAAAGAAGAAATAAAGAAAACAGATGAAGGCTAATAGGATTGCCGAAATAATAGGGTAAATAATGTAGCCATCATCTGTTCTATTTGCACGATGAAAACAAAAAACAGCCAGTAAACCATTATATAAAACCAGCAGTAGACTGATCATTGTGCCTGTTTTTAAATCCAGTGATGAGAGTTGGAACAGGAAAAAAGACAGCAAAATGTAGTCGATAATAATCAACCATAAAAAGGTTTTCTGTAGATTATCGGCTTTTCTCTGTTTCAATTCGGAATATGTCATTCGTTACTCATCAACAAATTTGTTTATTGCCTAACACCTTTTTTGGAAACTACTTATAAATGAGAAAGAGGTTGTGGGCTATTTTTTGGTGTTGGTTGAGCGTGGTTAATAAAGTCACTGCGTATAACCGGCTGATTAAACTTTGCCTTGCTACGGGCTTTATCGAGAAGATTGTCAGGATTACCTGTACCAAACAGGGCATCAACAATGTTGGCAGCGGGTGTTGTTAAGATAAATAATTCAATACGTCGGTTTTCACTGGCATTAGGTGATTGTTTATTGAGAAGCGCACGCTCTGCCATCCCTGCCACTTGAAGCACACGGTTACTTGGCATACCGCCAGCAATAAGCGTTTGTCTCGCTACATTTGCGCGAGAAGAGGACAGCTCCCAATTGGTACTACGGCTAAATTTACTTTTAAATTGTGTGGCATCAGTATGACCGCTAATGATCAGTGAATTGCTAATTTGCTTAAAAATAGGGGCGATATTGAGTAATACGTCTTCAAAAAAAGGCGTTAAATTGGCACTGCCTCGATGAAACATATTTTGTTTAAAATCATCTTGTAAAATAATTCTCAGCCCTTGAGGAGTGACATCGACCGAGATATTACCTTGTGCTGAAACTTGCTTAGCTGTCTCCTCTACGACAGAAGCGAGCACTGCAAGTTGCGCTTGAGTTTCAAAGCTACCCGGAATTAATGCGTCTCTTTCTGGTCCATCGCCATTACCATCAAAAAACGATTTTATTGTCATGGCTGCATTGTGAGAGCTTAGATCGGCAGCTTCACCACCGAAATCAATAGGGGATAAGCTGTTGGCGGTATCAAAAGGATTGCCAGCGCCTTCGTCAAAAACGCTGGCACTATTTACATAAGCGACAATGGCTTTGCGCTCTTGTTGATCAACAACTTGCATCAACCAGAGCACCAGAAATAGTGCCATAAGAGCAATCATAAAATCAGCAAAGGCGACTTTCCACGCACCACCATGGTGTTCGTTTGAATGTCGTTTTGCTGCACGTTTAAAGACGATGTGCTCTGTTTTTTGCATTATCCCTCCTGTTCAGTTAGCCACTTCTCCATTTCGTTAAACGTTGGTTTAATGTCTAGCTGAATATGTTTTCTTCCTGCATCAATGGCGAGTAGTGTTGGTTTTTTAGCGACATAGGCGACTAAGGTTGCGCGGATACACTCAAATGCTGACATGTTACGTTTAACACGTTGTGCCATGGCATTACTGGCTGGATCGAGAATGCAATAACAGCCAAAAATCCCGAGAAAAGTCCCAACTAAAGCTGCTGCAACGTGATAACCAATCATGGCTATCGAACCATCAATGGCTTGCATGGTGATAATGATCCCCATTACTGCCGCTAAAATCCCAAAACCGGGTAAGGCTTCTGCGGTGCGCTGCATTGAACGTGATGGCAACAATAAATCTTCTTCGATGGCACTGATTTCTTGTTCGAGTAACCCTTCAAGTTCATAAGGCGACATTTGTCCCATTGCCATTAAACGTAAATTGTCGGTAATAAAGGAAATAACATGATGATCGTGGCTGATCAGTGGATAGCGATTAAAAATAGCGCTGCTTTGTGGTGATTCAATATGGCTGTCTAACGCTTTAAATCCGTTGTTTCGTACCGTGTCGAGCAAGGCTTGGAGGAGTGCCATTAACTCCATGTAGTATTGCTCTTCATGATGATTAGGAGACAATATTTCTCGAAACTGCAAGCGCATTTCTTTTAATACATGAGGGGGATTACCTATGATCAGTGAGCCAATGGTTGCCCCTGCAATAATCAATAACTCTGCTGGTTGCCAAATGGCGCGTAAATTACCGCCAGCCCAAATATAGCCACCGAAAACACAAATAATAATGATAATGGCACCGATAAACTTCTGCATATCAAGCTCCTAAGTCGATAAATAATGATTGAGGGATTTCAGTGCCTGTTTATGCAGCTGACAAATACGAGGTGGAGTGAGGTTAAGCACTAGAGCTATCTCATGAAGATTGAGCTCATGTTGATAAAATAGAGTGAGCAACAACTGTTCACGTTTGGTTAATTGGGTGAGGGCATAGGTAAGCGAACGACGTAAATGTTCATGTTCAATACTTGTGTCAGTAAAGGGTGTCTCTAGTTCTTTGCCTGCTTCAAGTAGTTGATCAAGGCTTTGCATTTCGCTCGCCATACTGGCTTGTAATCGCTGATGGTAATCATTGTTATCAATGCCTAATGCGTGAGTGATTTCCGCTTCTGTAGGCTGACGTCCCAGTTGTTTCATGAGATCACGGGTAGCGTCATTTAATTCATGCGCTTGCTGACGAGTTTGACGTGAGCGCCAATCAAGGCGACGAAGCTCATCTAAAATGGCACCTCGAATACGGCAAACAGCAAAGGCAGGAAATTGGGGATCATCAACATCACCGTAACGACGAGCTGCTTCTAATAAACCAATCAAGCCAATTTGTTGCATGTCTTCATAACTGCAATGAGAGCTAGTGTGATGACGCAACTGATTGACGACGCGTTTAACTAAGTTAAGGTGTTTTTTGATCAGTACGTTCTCATCAACATCATGTTGCTGCGACGCTGGTATTGTACTGGTGTCATAGTGAGTGTTCTGGGTGTTATCTAACATACTCACCTCATTATTGAATGACATATTTAGTAAACAGCACATCATCGATATCACGTGCAATGGTGGTATTGGCAAAAGCATCAGTGAGGGTTTGTTTCACTTCTTGCTGTAATTGCTCAATGGTTTGCTGATTCTGTAATTCTTCGTATTTCTTTTTGCTGAACATCTTGAGTAATGCGTTACGTACTAAAGGCATATAGCTGTCGATTTGTTTAATACGCTCGGGATAGTGGGTTTGTACGGCAAGCTCTAACATCACGAAATGGGTTTGACGCTCGCCTTTGACACTAACAACAATTTTATCGAGAGAATGAAAAGCAGGCTGACGAGTGGCTTCTGGCTCTGATTGAAACAGGGATGCTAGCCATGCATCCATACTTGCAGAGGGCGCATTTTGTTGGCTATACCACAAGGTTGCAGCAAAAGTGATAGCTGCCACAAGGATGCTAAATAGCAGTAGAAATAAGAGATTAAAGAGCGTTTTTTTATTAGCCATCATCCTGATCCTAAATAGAAAAATATTATGCGAGTGTAGAGAGCCAATGTTCATTGGCTGTTGATGCGTCGATGGGGGTAGCTGATGACGCTGCCATCACCCGATGATCATTGTCATCTTGAAGTGTGTGCTCTGTGGTTTGTTGGCGATGAGATTGCTGTTCGCCATGGCTGATATTGACGTTGACGCTCATAAACTGTTGTTGGAGATCATGACGTAAACGTTCAGAGACTTGGCTAAGGGCATCACGTACAGCACTGTTATTAGCACTGATCTGGACGTTTAATTTATCGCCTTCCATTTTGACGATCAGATCAAGCTTACCGAGATCTGGCGGATCTAAGCGAATACGAGCCTCTTGCATATTTTGCGTTGCTTGAAGCGATACCCGATCTTGAAGAATATTGATCATCTTTTCCCCCCATTGCGGTGATTGAGGATCGATACTGATAGGTGCCCAATTTGCACGATTGGCAGTTATATTCACTTGGGATTGGGTATTTGCAGGTAATGTTTGCTCTACTGTTGTGAGGTTTTGTACTACTTGCGAGATAGTGAACTCCCGATTAGAAGCTGGCGTTTTTACCGCAGTTAGTGACGATATTTCTGCTAGAGGCTCACTTGATAGCGCAGTGGTGGTAAGTGGTGCTACTGAGCTTTTTATCGTGTTTGAATCTGTGATAGGCGAGTTATTTATCCCATCAACGATTCGCTGATTGTTCACTAATACTTCTGCTGTATTAGTGATATTTGATTGCTGTGCTTTGGGGTATTGCAGAGCTTCTTGATTTAGCGGCAAAGCCAGTATAGGTGTTGTTTTTAAGTTAGTATCAGTTTGGCTTTGCCATGGGCTTTGTGTTTCTTTTACATCAATGAGCATAGTGAGCTGTTCATCTATTTGATGATTGCCTTGATCGAAAACGACATTGTTCATTGAGCCAAAGGGTAGATCAGGCGATACATTCTCTTGTTGTTGAGTCGTAGGGAGCGTTTGTAAAGTATGCGAGAAATTCCCTTGTGCTTCTGTTTTATCAGAGCTTTTAACTGGCATCCCAGCTTGCTTGATATCAGATGATGAAGCCATATTATCGACTTTGCTTAGCGCATTATTAATTAACATCGATCACTCCATACTGTTGGCTGACTGGTAAGCTTCAAGGCGTTCTTTTTCCTTATCAGCTGTCGCTATTTTTTGTTGAAGTAGTTGTTGTGCTTGCTGCAGTGCGAGATAGGCTTGATGATGCACCGCTTTTAACGCATTTATCTGTGCTTGTTGTGGTGGTGTCATTGGTTTTGATTTAACAGCTAATAACAGTGGGCGCAGTGCATCATCAAGCTGCTGCAAGCGGGACCAATTTTGATCCTCAGCAGCTTGTTGAATTTGTATGGTGAGTTGATTGAACGACACTGGCTTATTTAGCTGCATGTTGTCCGAATCCTTGCCAGCCTTCACGAATGTTATCCATGACTAAAGCAACGTTATTAAGGTGTGCGGTATCATTTTTAACACTACCTTGGTAAAGCTCTAGCTGACAAAATTCATAAAGATCATGTAAATTAGCGGCAACTTCACCGCCAAGTTCTAAATCTAACGCACTGTCTAACCCCATTAAGATATTCATACATTTATTAATGCTGATCCCTTTGGCATCAAGTCGTTTGGCTTCGATATGTCCTTGGGCGCGGATCAGTTCATCTTGAAAGCCATCAATGAGCATCAACACTAATTGATGCGGAGAGGCCGAGGCAGCTTGTGCATCTAAGTCAACTTGTTGGTATGAATTAAAACCTGCATCTTGCATTAACATAGTGGTGCTCCTTTTAACCAAATAAACCTTGGGTTTGCTGCATTTGGGTCATGATTTGATTCATTTGGGTGAATTGTTTGAGATAACGGGTGTAAGCCATGTCGTACTTGCGCTCGAGATTGGCTTGCTTGTCATCGATGCGATCGATGTTGTTACGTAGGGCATCTTTTCGAGAAGAGAACATGCCAGAAGAAAATTGCAGAAAAGGTTTGAGTGAGTCTTCTAATGAATCGAGCAAGTTACCATCGCCGTTAAACATGGATTCAATGGTTGAACCCATGGTTTGTTGGGCGCTTTTAAAGGTATCTGAATCTACTTCTAATTTGCCGTCACGGTTAATACTGATCCCAATTTCAGACAGTCTTTTGCCGTCAAATTGATCCCGTAATAAGTTGTTTAACTGCGACTCTATTGAACGAAGGGTAGGATCATTGGCAAGGGCACCACGTTTGCTGTCTGCTGAGCCTGTTTGGGTGTAGCTATCAAGCGTACTCATCACCTTGTTATAGCTATCAATGAAAGCGTTCACTTGCTCTAATGTGGCATCTTGATCTGCATCGATAGCCATTGAAATGGCAGGATCACCTGAGGTTTGTGCTTTGGTTGCTGTAATATCAATACCATCAATCACATTAGAAAAGGTGTTACTGCTATTTGTGAGTTGTAAGCCTGTGGTTTCAGCACCAAGCCAAATCACTGCGTCTTGTGGTGCACTGATTTCGGTTAAATTAGTAAAAGCATCATCAAACCAAGTTGTGCCAGTGCTTGCATTAACACTTAACGTATTCGCAATACCTGTTTCAGTACTTGATAGCATAAAGTGAGTTTGCCCACTGGTACGTACTAGGGTGGCATTCACACCGGGATTATCGGGATGGTTATTAATCGCTGTAGTGAGCTCAGCCATGGTGGACTGCCCGTCACCATCGCTATCAATGGTTGAAAGATCGAGATCAAGGGTTTGACCTGCAACAGTCAGTGATAGCGTGCCTGTATTTGGAACTGACGTTGTTGAATCTAAATTCGATGGCATATCAGTTTTAACTTGATGCGCACTTGCTACTTGTTCAACAAAGATTTGATAGCTGCCATTTAACGCCTGAGCATTGGCATTAACACTAAAGTGGCTATCGTTACTTAATGTTGCTTTATTCTGAATAATGCTGGTGGTTGAACTGTTAATCTCTTGAATGGTTGAGCGAAAATCACGTAGGGCAGATTCCACCTTACCAAGCGCTGTTAATTGGCTTTGGTATTTATCAGCTTGTAATTGATAGCGCTGCTGAAATGGCTGTACATCAAAAGTGGCGAGTTGGGTTGCCATTTGAATGGGATCTAATGAATTCATGATTGCTCCTTAAGTGACTATTTATATTGGCAAGAGCTATGCCACAATGAGGTTAATTAAAATCAAATAAAAACAAGTGCTTACCTGTGTTTCTGGTAATGGCGGAAAGGGGACTTCCGTTTGCGTTTTCCTGCTCTGATTCCCATGTTCCGTTTACTTACTTTTTTCGTGATTACTGCGTTTGTTAACTGTTCTTTCGCTCAATGTGCCAGTTATAAAAAAGCCTCCACGAAGGAGGCTGCGTAAATAAAAGGGAGTATGTTTTTCGTTAACGCAAGAGTGACATTGCCATGCCAGGTAATTGGTTAGTTTGGGAAAGTACCGTTGTACCCGCTTGCATTAGCATTTGGTTTTTGGTCATGCTTGAAGATTCCACTGCAAAGTCAGCATCAACAATACGACCTTTGGCTGCAGAGACGTTTTCAACCATATTGCCAAGGTTAGTGATGGTATGGTCAAGGCGGTTAATGTTGGCACCAAGGGCTGAACGTGCGTCACCTATTAGTTTGAGTAATCCAGCATCACCGTTAGCACCTGTTAGGGTAGTTAGCGCTGTTTGCGCTCCTCCAGCTGCTGTTAAATTACCAAGAGCAAAAGCACCAGCTGCGCCAATTGCTCCATTTATGGCCTGTACTTCAGTTGACACATCAACTGCAAGCTGATCACCTGATTGAGTACCAATTTGGAAATTAACTGCACCAGCACCAAATGAGCCAGCATCAGTCAAAATGTCTTGTCCACCAAAACTGGTTGAACTCATTATATTAACAAGCTCTTCATTCAGCTGATTGAATTCTTGATTAAGAGCAACTTTGTCGCTTGCTGAAGCGGTACCATTCGATGCCTGTGTCGCAAGGTCATTCATGCGGTAAACGATGTTAGTCATTTCATCCATCGCACCTTCAGCGGTTTGCATCATTGAAATACCGTCTTGTGAATTACGCATAGCTACTGACATGCCACGAGTTTGCGCATCAAGACGAGTTGCGATTTGAAGACCTGCAGCATCATCTGCGGCTGAATTTACACGGAAACCAGTACTTAAACGCTCCATTGCCGTATTTAACAAATTGCTCGTATTGTTCAGTGTGTTCTGTGTAACCAGTGATGCGTAATTAGTGTGCATAGATAGAGCCATGATAGTTCTCCTTGTAATCAATCTATCGAGGTATTTCCTGCTCACTGTATCTATGCGGACAGTTAGAAAAGATCATTAATTATTATTTTTGATATTTTTAAAATAAGGAAAGAATTGGGATGAAATTTGATATTGAGCCAAATTTAACGAGGCTTTCTTACTTAATAACCGATTAGGTAAGAAAACCTTATTAAATCTTTAATGCGTTTAAATACATATATTATGCGTAGGTGGACATGAGCTAGCTAATTGTTGGACAGAATCAGTTTAGATTATAAATACCTTGTTATATGCCATAGTCACGTTCTACTTTTGAAATACGAACCTTAAATGACTCGTACCATAACTTACGACCGGTTTTTTGAGCCTCTCGATGCTCAGTATTAGCTTTCCAGTTTTTAATAGACTCCAAATCAGCCCAGTAAGAAACTGTAATACCTACATCTTCTCTTGCTGATTCTGCACCTAAATACCCTGGTTGCTGTTCAGCAAGCTCAATCATCCTATTTGCAGCTTCTCCATATCCATTATCGCCTGCAGTACGCACTGAAGTAAAAATAACAGCATAATAAGGTGGCTTTGGGGTATTAGCTAAAAGAGTCATCAAAAATCCTGGGCATATAACGTTGATTTATTTGTTATGAATTGTTTTACGAATTACGTGAACTTGTAAAAATATGAACAATAACAAAGATATAGGAAGTAAAATGAAACCGAAGAAGCGGTTGAAACGCTGCAATTCTAAATAATCATTTTTACTGCGATAGGTAAAAATCACTTCATTATTTATGGAGATTTTCGCAACCATATTTGATAGTACTCCGTACCCCCAATAGGGGCATTGAGTAATTGTTATCTTTTCACCATTCCAATGCCTTCTATCGGGATCACTACCGACCCAGTAACCCAAACCGCCTTCAGGTTTAATGCTTTTGGTTTTTTCTCCTTCAAGTACCTTAAATGTGGTTCTTGATTTACTCCGTCTAACCTCAACTAAGCTGAACTGATTGCTGTAGCAATCATCTATTTTTATGTATGAAGAAAATAATAAATGAGGGTCTGAAATACCTGATGCTGACACAGTAATTGATAGTATTAGTATTAGACTTGAAATTGTCCAAGATAGAGTTTTTTTCTCTTTGGGAACCTTGTGCAGTAAAACTCCAATTACTCCCCCAAGCACAAGAGATACAATTATCATTACCATCATAATATACTCACGACCAATTCATAACAGTGTATTAATAAGCATTCTTACTTTCGTGCAAAAATATACTCATAAAATGTCTTTATGATACTCGATATAAGCTTTATATATTATGACGTTGGTAGCAATTTTTTACATCTAACGCTTTGTGAGAGAATGTATAAAGTAAGAAATGTATTTAATCTGTCTTATTAAAAACGGAACTTAAGCGATAAAATCATCATTATTCAATTTATATCAGTAAAGAAACAGCGTGCCATATAAGAACAGAACTTTCTTTCAGTTCATCCACACAAGCTTAGGTATTAACTGTTAAAGTCAACGTTACACGTTTAGGTGCAGGGAACATATAAATCCTACTTGGTATTTAAGAGTTATTTGCCACTTGTTTTCTCATTGAAACCGAGACTGGAATATCGCTGATGTAACCGAAGTAATACTGCGCACCAAGTAGACGATATTGATTGAGTTCGTGTTGGCTTCCCACTCGACCTGCAATAAATAATGTGTTGTTTTTACGAATAAAGCGTATCACAGGAATTAATCCTGAGCGTTTATGATCATCATTAAGGATATGCGACGTTTTAATGGCATCCGGCTTGATGGTTTTAATTGTCTCTAAATATCGAGTCGGGGGAATAATATCTACCCACAGTTGTACGGCTTTCTTTTTAAGTGACTCTAAATTTGCATTTAATGTCATTTCGTTATGGCATTTATTGTTTTCCGTATCATGAAGTTGAACACAGGGAATAATGTATTTCATAGCGGTAGAGTGATGCTGATAAACCTGATTAATAAAGCCTTGTCCTATAGGCCAAGAGAGGGTTTCCGAATTTATCGGCACTACTAAAGGATTAATCACGTCTTTGTGAAATGTGCAGAGTTGAAACTCAATGTGACGAATCGCTAAATATAAACTGTAGAGATCAAACAGAAACTGCACAGGTTTAGAAACATCAAATTGATAAACACTTTGTTCGCTATTACTACCAAAACGCAAGGTTAGGTGCTGATAAGTTACTTGATTCGATATGGTTTCACGAATGGCTTGGCATACATGGCGTAAATCGTTTTGCTCAAAGGCGTCAAGCAAGATGGCATCGTCATTGTTACGGGTGAGTGATGGAATAATACTTTGAATATAGCGGTAAAGATCGTCCACGCTAGTTAATGTTTGTTGAGCTGTCATAGTTCATCCTTGTGCAATTGTGGTGAATGGTTCAGCCTAAGTTACCAATAATGTTGATGTTCTTATTTTCAGGAACTTCGTTGTAAGACAACACCGCTAAGCCTTGGGCAAAAGTGCGGGCATAACGAGACAGTAACGGTCTTAATTGCGGCATCACTAATAAAACAGGGGCTGCTCCTTGCTGTTTTAACTGTTGTTTTGCCAGCGGCATATTTTGTTGAAATTGGCTTAAAATATTAGGTTCAATAGGGAAGCTATCAAGTATGACATTGCCACTGGCTTGCGCTTGTTGAAGCGAGGTTAATAAGATCTGTTCAAGTTCATCGGATAGGGCATACACATTAAGATCTTTCTTATCGCCATTGATTAAATTTACCAGTGTGCGGCGTAAGCTACAGCGTACATCAGCAGCAATTAAGATCGGATCTTTGGTATTTTCAGAGGCTTCCAACATGGTATTGGCAATGGTACGAATATCTTTTAGCGGCACTTGGTCTATTAGCAATTGGCGATACACTTTGAGTTGCTGAGCAGGTGTTAATGCTGCACTTAAACTTTCCGCTAATTTCGGTGCTTGTTGCGCCAAACGTTGGTTAATAAAATCCACATCATCATGGGTAAACAAATCCGCTAAATGGACTTTCATTACCTTGCTTAAGTGAGTCGCAATCACGGTGGCATCATCAACAACTTGATAGCCCATATTCAGTGCTTTTGCTTTGTTGTTATTCTCAATCCATACCGCAGGCAATTGATAGGCTGGATCGTGACCAAGGATGCCATCTATTTCGCCATAAGTATCACCCACGGCAATAGCCATTAAACGTTCAGGTTCAATGCTGCCTTGCTCAATGATTTCACCATGGACCGCAATGGTATAGTGATTCGGTTTTAAACTCAGGTTGTCGCGAATATTAACTTCAGGCAGTAAATAACCCACTTGCTCTGATAAATTTTTACGTACACCTCGTATCCGTTGGGTCAGTGGTGCGCCTTGTTCTTTATTCACCAAATGTACTAAACGAAAGCCAAGTGATAACGACATACTTTGAACATGAGGAATATCATCCCATGTTAAAGGTGTCTCGTGGTCTAGTTGCATCGCTTGAGAAACGGCTTCAACTTCATCGAGCTGCTGGTGGTGATGGGGCTTTTTATATTGTCGCCAGCCCGCAAAGGCTAATACGGCGGCAAAGCTGAAAAATGCAAGATGCGGCATACCCGGCACCATGCCGATGATTGCCATGACGGAGGCAACAGTAAATAAAGTGGCTGGCGAGGCAAGCAGCTGATTCTGCATGGCTTGCGTCATGTCATCATCACTGTCGTTAATGCGAGTGACAATAATAGCGGCAGAAGTTGCTAATAGTAGTGAAGGAATTTGAGCGACAAGACCATCACCAATGGTCAGTAAGGCGTAAGTTTTAAAAGCATCAGAAGCGCTGAGTCCGTACTCAAAAACACCGATACTGATACCACCGATGATATTGATAAACAGGATCAACAAACCTGCAATGGCATCACCACGAACAAACTTAGATGCACCATCCATTGAACCGTAAAAATCCGCTTCATTGGCAACATCACGACGGCGTTGTTTAGCTTGGTTTTGGTCAATGATGCCAGCGTTTAAATCCGCATCTATCGCCATTTGTTTACCGGGCAGGGCATCAAGGGTAAAACGAGCTGCTACCTCTGAAATACGTTCGCCACCTTTGGTGATCACCACAAAGTTGATGATCATTAAAATCACGAAGATAACCATACCTACTACATAGTTACCACCGATCACCACTTCACCGAATGCTTGGATCACTTTACCTGCAGCATCGCCACCATTATGACCTTCCAATAACACAATACGTGTTGAAGCCACATTCAATGTCAGGCGCATCAATGTCGCTACCAGCAAAATGGTAGGGAAAACGGAAAAATCTAATGGTCGTTTTGCCGTTGTGCTGACTAGCAAGACTAAGATGGCTAACACAATATTAAAGGTGAATAAGGCATCGAGCAGCATTGGCGGTAGGGGCAAAATCACCATTGCCAAGATCATCAGTAAGGCGATAGGAATACCGATATAACCTTTACTCGACTGTTTGAGTGTTGTGAGCCAATTTAACATGTGAAGTCCTTCATCCAATCAGGTGACAATGCGCTGGGATTAATACTGTAAATGTTTCGGAATAACAAAATTAGGTAACTGTTGTGGTTGATTGCCTTGCCCTTGTCGAAAGGCTTTGAGCTGTAAGACATAAGTTAAAATATGTGCCACGGCGACATAGAGCTGGCTTGGGATCGCTTGTTCTATCTGGGTGCTGTGATAAATCGCACGAGTTAATGGTGGTGAACGTAAGATCTCTACATCGTGTTGTTTGGCGATGGTTTGAATATGCATTGCCGCTTCGTCTATGCCTTTTGCTACCACAAAGGGCGCTTCAGACAGTGCCGTGTCATATTTAATCGCAACGGCATAATGGGTTGGGTTGACGATCACCACATCAGCCTGAGGTACTGCTTTATCAATTTTTCTACGGGCGTACTGCTGTTGAATTTGGCGAACACGCTGCTTGATCTCAGGGTTACCTTCGTTGGTTTTAAATTCCTCTTTCAATTCCTGCTTAGTCATTTTTAGCTCTTTAGCGTGTTCCCATTTTTGGTAAGGAATATCAATGAGACCGAAGATAAAAAGAGCAATTCCCATGAGTAAAATGCCATGAAAGAGAATGGTGAGAATTAACGATACGCCTTGTTTCAGCGGCAAGTTTTGCATCCCTAATAAGCGGCTTAAATTGACATCAAGGTAGAGATATAACAGCAGGAAAATCACGCAGACTTTGAGTGTCGATTTTAAAAGTTCAACTAAGGATCGGGTTGAGAACATGCGCTTTATCCCTGCAATGGGATCTATTTTTGAGAGTTTTGGTAGTACACCCGCAGGATAGAAAAGCCAGCCGCCAAGCAATAAGCTGCTGGCAATAGCTGTTATGAATATTAAACCAAATAATGGCAGTAACAGTTGGATGATGATCCCTAGACTTGATCCTAATGCTTCTATAGCAAGCCAAGGAGAGCGCAAATCATCATGAGAGATTGTCATATTGAGCTGAAAGACGCCATTTAACGCCTGCCAAATCACATCAATTTGAAAATAAAAGAAAACGATAACTGCAATAAAAATGGTTGCGGCAGTGAAGTCCTTTGTACGTGGGATCTGACCTTGTTCACGAGCTTTACGGATCTTCTGTGGGGTGGCTTTTTCGGTTTTATCTTGTGCTGATGACTGACTCATGCGCCCCCCGAAATATACAGTTGGAGCTGATCTAAGCTGTAATGGACTAACTCAGCGTAACGCGTAGGCACACCACTCACTGAAATTAAAACGCTAAACAGCCCTAACAACATGGTCATAGGAAAGCCTAATGCGTAAACGTTTAAACTAGGTGCGGCGCGGTTCATCACCCCGAAACTGATATTCGCCAAAAGCATGGACACAATTGCAGGTAGCGCAATAGCAAGGGCAGAGCTGAACATCCAACCAAAAAGTGTGAGTATTTGTTTTACCGAGGAAAGCGCTAAGCCACTGCCAACAGGCCAAGAAGTAAAGCTTTGCACCAGAATATCAATCACTAATAAATGCCCATCAAGGGCAAGGAATAGCAGGGTCGAGAAGAGTAAAAACATGCGTCCAAGAATGGCAATAGAAACCCCATTTACTGGATCATTCATTATTGCCATTCCTAGCCCCATTTGCAGCGAAATGATTTGCCCAAGTAAGGTCATGATGGAAAATAAAAAGTGCAAGATTAATCCAAATAAAATCCCCCAGATCGCTTGTTCAAATGCCAGTGTTAATGCATTAAACGAGAGTAAATCCGTGGTTGGCATCGCAGGCATAAGAGGTGCGGCAATAAAACTGATAGCAAGTGCTAGCAACGCACGAACCCAAATAGGAATTAATGCATCACCAAAAAATGGCATGGCTAACATGGCTGCCCCAATTCGAAAAAATGGCCACCAAAACTGAGCGAGAAGGGCATTGAGCTCTGCAAACGAGATAGCCATTAGCCAATCATTCCCGGAATGTTATGAAATAAGTGATCAAATAATTCCATGAGGCGTCTTAACATCCAATGTCCGGCAAAAATAACCATGAGTAAGGTCATGATCAAACGAGGTAAAAAACTAAGTGTTTGCTCGTTGATTTGGGTGGCAGCTTGAAAAACCGCAATCACTAATCCGACTAATAACCCCGGCACAACTAACACCATCACCATGTTAATGATGATCCAAACAGCATTAGAAAATAGGTTTACCGCAAGTTCTGGCGTCATTGCATTCTCCCTTTGTCATCCAAAGCTGGCTGAAAGCGAACCGACAGTCATGGTCCAGCCATCAGCAAGAACAAACACAATCAGTTTGAAAGGCAATGAGATGATAAGCGGAGATAGCATCATCATACCCATTGCCATTAAGACACTGGCAACGACTAAGTCGATGATCAGAAAAGGGATGAACAACATAAAGCCAATTTGAAATGCGGTTTTTAGCTCACTGACCACAAACGCAGGTAACACAATCGCAAAAGAAATATCTTCAACATCTTGATCTAGTGGTTCGTTAGCTATGCGCATCATCTGCTCTAACGCACTTTGATGGGTTTGTTTTAGCATGAAATCACGTACGGGCTTTTCAGCAGTATCAAAGGCTTGTAAGAGTGTGATATCGCCGTTGTCATAAGGGACAAAAGCATTATCGTAAACATCACTCCATACGGGACGCATGATTAAAATGGTTAAAGAAAGGGCAATACCCACCAGAATACGATTGGGTGGGCTTTGTTGTAACCCAAGTGCTTGGCGCAGAATAGAAAGCACGATAATAATGCGGGTAAAGCTGGTTGCCATTAGCAAAAAAGCAGGGATAAAACTCAGTGCCGTCATCAACAGTAAGATCTGTAATTTGACACTGTATTCTTGCTCGCCTTGTTCATCAGTTACGGTGAGAAAGCTCAGCCCACTATTGGCTTCTACCTGTGAAGAAAAGAACAGACAGCCAATAATAACAACGAGTGTGAGAACACAAGTTAATAAGCGGTATCCCTGATAGTTCATGCTTAGTTGTCCATGGTATTTAGCGGTGAATCGACAACATCAATCAGTCGTAAACCGTATTTCTCATTGATCACTACCACTTCAGCGTGACCCATTAGTGAGCCATTCACTTTGACATCTAACGGTTCACCATTGAGCTTATCTAGCTCAATCACACTGCCTTCACCGGCTTTCATTAATTCGCCTAATGAGATTTCAGTGCTTGCTACTTCAAGGGTTACAGTGACAGGGATTTTCTTAAAAAAACTTAGGCCACGTTGGGGGTTAGGCGTATCAAGTTGAGGGGACTCATCAAATTGTTCCAACTGAAGATCATCAAAATTTAAGTCATCATCATTAAATAGATCGGATTCGTTAATGTCGCTCATAGTTATGCGTCCTTACAGGTGTTGATGATTAAAACAAGCTGTCCATTTTGCTCTGCTACATGACCATTAAATAAGTGCTCTTGCCCAATGCTGATGGGTGAAGATTGGATCAAATCAATATCGAACACATCACCGGGCTTGAGTTGTAGCACTTGGTCCAATGGCATTTGTTTTTCACACAAAATGGTATTGAGCACGACCTTGGTGGATTCGAGTTTTTGGGTAAATTGCTCATTAATATTGGCTGTTGGTTGTAAGCCAATCACAGTGGTTAAGGTTTGGATCAAACTTGAATCAATACAGAGGGTGATTGTGCCGAGTGTTTCTTCACAACTAACGGCAAGGTGGATCACCAAACCTATATCGCCAGATAGTGAGCTGTCGCATTCATTCCACATATCTTCTGGGGCAATGACGCTGGCAAAGAGATGCCCTAAACGTTGTTGCAATCGAAAATCACTTGCAGTAAGTTTCTGACTTTTTTCACTATTTAAACGACTAACGGGTGAATTGTAAAAACGATCAGCCAGCGCAATAAGCAGTGGGGCTGAGCAGTGAAAATTGATCATGCCACAGTCATCATGCTCTAAAGTCAGGGCCGTATGTTGCCCCTGTTGCGGTGATTGAAAATCAATACTGACGATAGAGATCGTAAATTCAGTGGATTTAATCCATTTTTGAATTTGGTCAGTGAGTTCGGTTAGTGAACGATTTAAAATATTAGCTAATTCATCTTTAATGGTATGAATTGGCTTTCCTAATAGTTCCACATTTAACATGGGATATTTATTGTCAAAATCCGATTTTATATATTCCATAGTTATCATAATTAAGTGGATAAAATTAAAGTGTAGTTGATGTTTATTCTTTTCATATAAATATGTGTAGTGTTTTTATAACTGTGAATATATAAAATAAAACATATTGAGAGCAAAAATGTGACGTTAGTTCATACCATTGTTATTCAATGAAATAAAAACTGTTTTGATGTTTTAATTTCAGAAACTTTGATTATGATGAAAATAAGTTAATAATTAGATATAGGTAAGCTTATGAATATTAATGGTTTAGTATTATGCTTTAGTCTTGTGTTAGCGTGTTTTAATAATCGTCAAAATAATGTCTAAAATAGCGTCAAATAATATTTATTTAATTTAATTTCTATAAATATTATATAGATATCATCACTGTGATTAATTAGTTTTAAAATTCAATTTGATATGCAATTGTTTAGCTATAATAAAAATGTGATTAATTTATGAAGAGGTGAGTGCTAATTATGACACTCATGGTATATTCACTAAAAATACTATTACTATCTATTCTATTTATATTGTTTCCACTTAATAGCTTTGCGAAAGAACTTATTATTCCTATGGATTTAGTTCAATGGAAATATAAAGGGGATAAATTTAGTTGTTCATTAAATCAATCTGTTCGTCATTTTGGATCTATTAACTTTGTCGCTAAACCTAAGCAACCATTAGGCGTTCAGGTAAATAGCTTCCATGTTAAAAAGCCTTATGAACGAGCGAGACTTAGCCAAGTGACATCGCCATGGGAGAGTGATTACCACTCTGTTGTGATCGAAGAAATTGGATTAGCAAAAAAAGCAGGCAAAGTGAGTTTTTATGATGATATCGAAAAACTACTTGAAGCGATGGCACAAGGACAATGGCTTGGATTTCGTTTGTCGTCATCGCAGTTAAATGAGCCGTTTGATGTCACGGTTCCATCGGTCAATATTACGCAGGCAATGGCGGATTTTAATCAGTGTCGAGTGCAATTACCTGCCATGGCATACCGAGATGCAAGGGATGTGGTGCTGCAATTTAACTTGGGTCAACGGGTTGTTAACTCATCGCAAAAACAAACTTTGGTGGATTTGGCGAGTTATTTAAAACGCGACAAAAATATCAAACGGGTGTTGATTGATGGGCATACCGATAATGTTGGCTCTAGTGTTGCCAATCTTCAAATTTCAAAAGTCCGTGCAGATGATGTTGCCAGCATTCTGCGAGAAAACGGTGTGCGTTCATCATTGATAGAAATACGCTCTCATGGCTCCCGTTATCCTGTTGCCAATAACAATACCCAGCAGGGAAAAGCGAAAAACCGTCGCGTGACTATTCGCGCTATTCGCAAGGAAGAAGCAGTAAAAAGGAAGGGTAGCTAATGCAACCTAACAATATTCAATTAGTTGAGCCAAACTTAAATGCCGCCAATCAAATGATTGCTGTGCTTGAGAGTAAAGGGTATCAGGTTAACCATTTCACCTCAGGTCGTGCTGCGTTATACCAATCATCCTCGGCTATTACCTTAGTAAGTTCGCATATTACGGATATCTCATTAACAGATTTTATTCGTCAGTTTCATCAAAAAGCGTCTGCGACCAATAACGGAACAACACCTGTCTCCATTGCGATTGTCGATCAGGCACAAGGGATGATGGCAGCAGAAGCGATGAAAGCAGGAGCAACTGATTATTTGCTGCGTCCGTTTGAATCTGAGCAATTACTAGGATTGTTATCTCGCGTTGAAGCCTTAGACAAACCATTAACCGATATCGTAGTGGAATCATGGCGCAGCAAACAGGTATTGCAATTAGCTCATCGTGCAGCGGGTACCAATGCTACAGTTTTGATCACTGGTGAATCAGGAACAGGTAAAGAAGTATTAGCGCAATACGTTCACCAACATTCATCCCGCTCTAAAGCACCTTTTGTTGCTGTTAACTGTGCAGCTATCCCTGAATCCATGCTAGAAGCAGTACTGTTCGGGCACGTTAAAGGAGCGTTTACTGGCGCAACCCAAACCCAAACAGGAAAATTTGAAGAAGCGAATGGCGGTACAATTTTATTAGATGAAATTGCGGAAATGTCGCCGAGCTTACAAGCCAAGTTATTACGTGTATTACAAGAGCGTGAAGTTGAAAAAGTCGGTAGTCATAAAACCGTTCCACTTGATATTCGCGTGATAGCAGCGACCAACAAAGATCTGCGAGTTGAAATTCAAAAAGGGACGTTTCGAGAAGATCTTTACTATCGCTTAGATGTCCTTCCTCTGCATTGGCCAGCGTTACGTGAACGCACTGCTGATATTCTGCCTCTGGCACAGTTCTTTATAAATAAATACCAAATGGGTAGTGCTTGTCAGCTATCGGAAGATGCGTGTTTTGCGTTAGCGCAGTATCACTGGCCGGGCAATATTCGTGAATTGGAAAACGTCGTGCAACGGGCTTTGGTGATGCGTCATGGTGATTATATTACAGCCCAAGATCTGATGTTGCCTGTTGATGCCACATCGCCTGCTCACTTACCGCAAACCAGTGGTGAGAATGGCCGAGTCGAAGCAAAGAAAATGGCAGAGTTTCAATACATTATTAAGATCCTCAAGCAATTTGGTGGTAATCGAACCAAAACGGCTCAACAACTGGGCGTAACGACACGGGCGCTGCGATACAAACTAGCGGCAATGCGAGAGCAAGGAATAGACATTGATGCTGTATTAGGTTCGGCAGCATAAAGGAGAGTTAAATGACCACGAATAACCCAATATCGTCTTTAACATCAGAACAGCTCATGCTTGAGAAAATGCAGCAGATGCAGCACCGTACTCAAGCAGATTTCATCGTAAAACCCAATATGATGACGGTAGAAGCCACCAATACTCAGTTTACACCTGCACCATTGTCATTTTCTCAAGCCATGACTGGTGTACTTAACACGGTGAACCTGCATCAAAAAACAGCCAGTGACAAAATCACCGCCGTTGAGTTAGGGCAAAGTGATGATTTAGTTGGGGCAATGGTTGCGAGTCAAAAAGCCAGTTTGTCTTTTTCCGCTTTAATGCAAGTGCGTAATAAAGTGGTTGCGTCATTTGAAGATGTTATGAAAATGCCGGTGTAGCTTATGTCTGAAATCATTGCACAACCTACCATGGCGAACACGGCAACAGGTGCAGCGTCAGTAAAATCAGCCTCCTCAAACCCTTATATCGAGAATATAAAAAATTTATGGGACAGCAGCCAACGTAACCTGGTGCTCTCTGCGGTATTGGCTGCCATTGTTGCTGCGATCATTGTGGTGGCACTATGGAGTTCAAGCCAAAATTATCGTCCGCTCTATGGTCAACAAGAGCGATTTGATAGTGGCGAGATCATCTCAGTATTAGAAACTGAAGGTATTCCCTATCGCTTACAAGAAGCTAATGGACAAGTGCTGGTGGCAGAAGGGGAAGTCGCCAAAATTCGTATGTTACTGGCTGCAAAAGGGATCAAAGCCAAATTGCCAACAGGGTTAGATTCATTAAAAGAAGATTCTTCGTTAGGTACTAGCCAGTTTATGGAAACCGCACGTTATCGTCATGGATTAGAAGGCGAGTTAGTGCGAACTATCATAGCCCTTGATGCTATTGCCAATGCTCGTGTTCATTTAGCGATCCCACGCAAAACCCTATTTGTTCGCCACAATGCGGAAGCGCCAACAGCCTCGGTCATGGTTGAGCTTAAACCCGGTGAAGATCTAAAAACCGAGCAAGTTGAAGCCATCATCAATCTTGTTACTGGTAGCGTAACGGGAATGAAAACAGAAAACGTATCAGTAGTTGATCAGTATGGGCGTTTACTCAGTGCTGATATTGGCTCGACTGAAATGGGCAAAGTGAATGCAAAGTACCTTGATTATCAGAAGAATCTCGAAAAGCAGGTGATCCAACGTGCTGCTGATATGCTAACGCCCATTGTCGGGCCGAGTAATTATCGGGTTCAAGTTGCAGCCGATCTGGATTTTAGCCATGTACAAGAAACCAAAGAGGTTGTTGATTCAACGCCTGTAGTGAAAAACGAACACCGGATAGAAAATAACAGCATTGATAATATTGCGTTAGGTGTGCCGGGCTCGCTCAGTAATAAGCCGCCAGTCACGGGTGAAGAAGAAAATAAAGACAGTAAAAACACCAATGAACGAACAGAGATCAACCGCCAATATGCCTTAGGCAGTAGTGTTCGTCATACGCAATATCAGCAAGGCAAACTCAATAAACTCAATGTATCAGTACTGCTTAATTCCACCGCCGCGCCAAATGGCAGTGCATGGACAGAAGCGGAAACCCAGCAAATTAGCGCCATGATCAAAGATGCGGTAGGGATCAGTGCTGATCGTGGCGATAGCTTGAGTATTTTAAGTTTCAATTTCACACCCATCGCTATTGAAGCACCGCCAGCGATCCCTTGGTGGCAAGATCCTACCGTACAGCAGCCATTACGCTACATGATTGGCGGAATTCTTGGTTTATCGATGATTTTCTTTGTGTTACGTCCACTCATCACGCATCTAACTGGGCTTGATCGTGGTCGTAAAGAGCTAACGTTTGCTGAAGAAGACATACCACAAGAATACGATGAAAACCTTAAAACCCGCGCCGAGCAAGAGCACGAAGAGTCGTTAAATGAACGTTTAGCTGCCAAAGGGATTGAAAGTGCCAATAACGCACTGAATGCCAGTAATGATTTATTACCTCCACAAGGCTCACCATTAGAAATTCAGCTTAAACATTTACAGCTGATCTCTAACGAAGAGCCAGAGCGTGTTGCTGAAGTCTTAAAACAATGGGTGAACGTCAATGAGCCAATCGCAAGCAAACAATCCGACTGATAGCACGCCAGCACCGCTATCACCTGTAGAAAAAACTGCCGTGGTTCTGCTCGGAATGGGAGAAGATGCTGCAGCTGAGGTATTAAAGCACTTCTCTCGTGATGAAGTGCAACGTGTCACACGCGCAATGGCATCATTAAGTGGTATTCAAAGTGACAGTGCGAAAGGCGTGATCCAGCATTTTTTTGATGACTTTCGCGCTCACAGTGGCATTCGTGGCGCATCGAAAGAATACCTTTCCAACACATTACGCAAAGCTTTGGGCAATGATTTAGCTAAAGGACTACTTAATAACATTTATGGTGATGAGCTGCGTAATAACATGCAGCGACTACAGTGGGTAGATGCAGAATTACTGGCGAAATATGTCAGCCAAGAGCACCCCCAAATGCAGGCAATATTCTTAGCTTATTTACCGCCAGAAACATCATCAAAAGTGTTAGCGAAAATGCCTGTGGATTATCACGATGAGCTTCTCTATCGCATCGCTCAACTTGAAGAGATTGATCATGATGTAGCAACCGATCTCCATGATTTGATTGAACGCTGCATTGCGCACATGTCACAAGCGCAAAACGCCCCAATACTAGGTACTAAGCAAGTTGCCGATATTATCAACCGTTTCGAAGGTGATCGCGGTCAATTGATGGAATTACTCCGTCTGCATGATGAAGAGATGGTGGATGAAATTGAAACCAACATGTTTGATTTCATGGTGCTAGGGCGTCAAAAAGAATCAACTATGGATAGACTAGTGCAAGAGATCCCTGTTGCCACTTGGGTGATTGCATTAAAAGGGGCGGAGATCAGCTTGCAGCAAGCCATTAAACGTTCAATGCCACAACGTATGGTGAAAACCCTAGAAGATGAAATGGCGCTAAAAGGTGCAGTGCCAGTCAGTGAAGTAGAACGTGCTCGCCAATCTATTATGGAGCAAGTACGAGATCTGGCAGAAAACGGTGAAATCGATCTTCAGCTTTATCAAGAAATGACGGTGGAGTAATGATGAAGAAAGTCACTATTCAGCAGCTCTCACCGGGGCAATATCGTTTACATCGTTTTCCTCCGATTGCCGATCCTGTTAATCACCATTCATCTGATGGCTTTGGTGATAGCGATCCTGCTTTAAATTGGCAAGACAGCCAGTTTGAATTACAACAAAAACTTGATGAAGGCTTTCAGCAAGGTTTAGCTAAAGGATTTGATGAGGGGATAGCGCAAGGCGTCGATCAAGGTCATCAACGAGGATTACTGGAAGGACGAAAAGAAGGCTTTCAACAAGGCTTTGCTCAAGGTGAATTAGCAGGGCAAGAAGTCTTTAGCCAAGCGGTACGACCGGTAGAGAAAATCTTGTTTGAGTTAGAACAATGGCACCAAGAAAAAGACAAACAACAACGTCAGCTTATTTGCGATTTAGTCCAGAAAGTCTCACAGCAAGTGATCCGTGCTGAATTAACATTAATGCCGCAACAAATTCTCGCCTTAGTGGATGAAGCATTAGAGGCGATTCCGGGTAAAACCGAAAAAATCATCATCGAGCTTAACCCACAAGATATAGATCGCATCCATACCATTAACAAGAGCTTACCTGAGGCTTGGAAGTTAATTGCTAATCCTGCATTGCCCGTTGGAGGCTGTCTGCTTATTACCGATAACGCAGAAGCGGATGTTGGTTGTGATGCCCGATTAGAAGCCTGTATTGAGAATGTTCAGCAGCATTTAGTCGAACAAAATCAACCATTGGAAACACCTATTAACGTAGAGCAAGAGCCCGATGATCAAAGTCATGCCAGTAAAGGAGAGGGTGAATGAACCGCTTGCAAGCCGATAGCTTAACAGCACTTGCCGCCCTTGATAGTGTGCCTATTGCCAAGGTCACAGGGCGATTAGTGAAAGTGAATGGCTTGATGCTGCAAGCGGTGGGTTGTCGGTTCAAACTCGATCAACGTTGCTTAATAGTGGCTGATGATGGCGAGCAAATTGAAGCGCAAGTGGTTGGCTTTGATCATAACATTGCGTATTTAATGCCAGTTCGCCAACTCGGTGGATTATATGCAGGCGCGAAAGTGATCCCTATACAGGGCGGTAGTACTGTTAATGTTAGCCATGAGTGGATCGGGCGCGTCGTAAATGGGTTAGGTGAGCCATTAGATAATGGTGAGCCGTTACAAGGTGGTGAGCGTTTATCGTTAGAGCCCAAACCCATTAACCCAATGAAACGCCAACCTGTTGAATCACCGTTAGATGTTGGCATTAAAGCGATTAATGGCTTACTGACGGTTGGCAAAGGACAACGTATAGGCTTAATGGCAGGCAGTGGCGTGGGTAAAAGTGTCTTAATGGGAATGATCACCCAATTCACCGCCGCCGATATTATTGTGGTCGGGCTAATTGGTGAACGTGGTCGAGAAGTCCGTGAGTTTATAGAGCGTAATCTTGGTGAAGAAGGTCGCAAACGTGCGGTGATCATCGCCGCGCCTGCTGATGAATCGCCACTTATGCGGTTACGTGCCACCAAGCTTTGTCATCGAGTTGCGGAATATTTTCGTGATCAAGGCAAAGACGTATTACTGATGATGGACTCATTAACTCGCTATGCCATGGCGCAACGTGAAATCGCCCTTGCGTTAGGAGAGCCGCCTGCATCACGAGGCTATCCACCGTCAGTGTTTAGCTTATTACCACAGCTATTAGAACGTGCTGGTAATGGAGAAAATCCTAACGGCAGCTTAACCGCCATTTATACCGTGTTAGCAGAAGGGGACGATCAACAAGATCCCGTGGTGGATTCTGCCCGCGCCATTTTAGATGGTCATATCGTGTTATCTCGCACCTTAGCAGAGCAAGGACATTATCCTGCCATTGATATTAATGCTTCCATCAGCCGATGTATGAGCAGCTGTACCGAGCAAGCCCATGTTACTGTTGCGAATCAATTTAGACAGTTAAATGCGAACTATCAGCAAGTAAAAGAGTTATTACCATTAGGTGGCTACCAACAAGGACAAGATCCTGAATTAGATCAAGCGGTAATGATGCAACCTCAGCTAAAACAGTTCTTGCAGCAGTCTGTGAGTGAGCATTGTGATTACCAAGCGAGCTTAACCCAATTAGCTAATTTGTTTTCACCACAAACAGCGACCTCAACAATGGAGCATTAAGGGTTTATGAATGTACGAGCGGTTGAGCAGTTACAACGATTATCAGAACAAAAGCGCGACAAACTTAGTGCGATTTACCAACAGCAACGCCAGCAAGTCGATAACTATCAACAACAACTCCAGTTATTAAGCCAACTTAAACAACATTATACGGGCACAGAACAAACTCATGGTGCTACGATGAATAGCGCCATGCTAACTAACAGCAATCAATTAACCTCACAGCTAACGACCATGATTGACCATCACCAACATGAACAAGCAATCATGAGTGCGGAATGTGATCACAGTGCCCAGCAACTGCAAGCCAGTAACCAACAAGTAAAACGCTTTGAAGAAGTGAAAAAACGATGGCTTGCCAAACAACAATATGAACAAGCCCGTAAAGAGCAAAAGCAGTTAGAAGAGTTGATTAACTTGAGGCATAAGAAGCGGAGGATTTGAGGTGATAATTATGTCTAGTAACTTACTTATGGACAAAAATGAGTTGGAAGAACACCATTCTAGTAGTACTTTAGTATAAGTATGTTCGAATTGTGGATGATTAAATCTTGAGTAATGTTCATCTGAGTTGCGGAGAAGCTCTGGAACTTTGGTCTTTAGGGAAGGATGCTTGGAATCAGTGGGTTAGTAAGAACCCAGATGCAAGCATCAGTTTTGAACAAGCTGATTTTTCAGCAATACCTAATAATGAAATAGATTTTAAGTACTTCACGTTTCCAAGTGGCGAACTTAGCTTTATTGATGCAATATTTTCAGACAAGATTGTTAACTTTTCATTTAGCACGTTAAATTGCAAAAAAATATTGCTTTCACGGAATGATTTTCGAGGTCAGCTACTTTTTGTTTCCTGTATATTTAATTATTCAACTATTGATTTATCACATAGTAAATTTAGTAATGATATATATTTTTTTGACTCTAAATTAAAAAACTCAAATATAGAATTTAGAGGCTCAGAGTTTTATTCTTCACATGTCTTTTTTGGGGAATTGATCTTTCATCATGTTTCATTGAGTTTAGAGAATCAAAAATTAATAAATCAAAATTGGACTTTCAGTTTTCTATATTAAAAAGTATCACTTTAGAACACTCTATATTAAGTGAATCTGATATTGATTTTAAGGCGGCTCACTTTAAAGAACATGCCGAATTTTCAAACTTAGAAATAATTAAACCACTGAAAAGCCTGTCATTTAGACATGCTCGCTTCGACAAGGGTATTGATCTTTCTTCTGATGCACCTTTGGGAATAATTCCTGACCTAATTGGTTCTAAAATCGATGGTCACTTTACATTTGAACCCAATATATTATCGCTCGAAAGAACTAGAGATAAGCTATTTTTAAAGTCGGTAAATATAGAAGATGGTGATAAGTTATGTCGATTGAGAGAAATATCTGAATCTAACAAAAATCATCAGTTATCTCTAAAGCTATTTCAGATGGAAATGCAAGCGAAACGTTGGCATGCTCACAATTTTGGCGCGGGATTATTAGATGCCGCTTACGATATTATTTGCGACTATGGGCAAAGTATTATTAAACCAATAATATTTTTATTATTAGTTATTTCTATATTCGTACTTTATCTTACCCATGGGAACCTTGAACATATTCAAGAAGCTATATTGTTATCTCTAAGTAAAGCTATACCATTTATTAGTGGTGCAAAAGATGCAGGTGATTCTGTTAAACACCTATTTTTAGATCAAAACACGAGTGTGTTTTCTCTCATTTATTCCATAATGTGTTTTTCTCTATTATTCCTAGTTGGTTTAGGAATAAGGAACAGGTTTCGATTATAACGCTAGTCCTACATACTTTTATCTTAAGGTTAAGATAATACGCAAAACACATTTTGGGGCATTATCGTGTTAGAAAGTACCAGTCCTAAAATCAGACCGGATCTGGGTTTGTTAAACTATATGTTTTAAATGTATTGTTTGATAACCCGTAAGATGATTCTCACTTACATAAAAAGCTTTTAAATAAGTAGGGCTTCAATAGTTATTAAAGTTAATACAAAAACTGACTAATTGATATGAGTGGGCTACCGTAATCAGCCTGATTTCACTATCCACACCAAAACTAAAGGCCATGAACATTACGCTCATAGCCTTTCCGTTTTTCTGTCTAACTTTTACGGCATTAGCTCATAAAGGTTTTTGCTTTCTTCATTGCTTCTTTGGTTGAACATTCAATCACGTTTACGCTATTGAAACGCTCTGCTTCTTTAACTGCAATGTCGTGTGCCAAGATAACGTATTTCGCATTGGCAATATCTGTTGCGGTTAAGCGGTTTTGGATACCGTTTTGACCTTGAGTTTCTACTTTCGCTTTCAAGCCTAGCTCTTTCGCTGCTTTGTAAATCGCTTTTTCAGCCATAAACGTATGCGCTACGCCTGAAGGGCAACAAGTGATAGCGATAACATCGTATTCGCCTTCACCCGCGACTGGTGCAGCTTCAACTTGTGTTGCTTGCTCTGCTTTTGGTGCGATGTCTGCTGTTTCTTCTTCCTCTTTGACTTCAGGCTTCCAGAAACCAACGATGATAGCGGTAGTGAATGAGCCCGCTAGAATACCTGCCACGTACATTGGAATGTTGCTAGAAACAGGTGCTGTAATTAAGCCGCCCCAAGGTGCATGAAGTAATACGTCTGTTGCGAAACCGAAGATACAACCCACCATACCGCCGATCACGATAGAAGGAAGTACACGCATTGGGTCGTTAGCTGCAAATGGAATTGCACCTTCAGAGATACCAATAGAACCCATGATTGCAGCAGCTTTACCTGCTTCACGCTCTTCAGTAGAGAACTTCTTCTTAAATAGGAATGTTGCTAGTGCCATGCCTAGTGGTGGAGTACAGATAGCAATACCCACGCCACCCATTAGCCAAGGTTGAGTATCAACTTGAGTTTGTGCAAATAGAGTAGCAACTTTGTTGATAGGGCCGCCCATATCAAACGCTGTCATACCACCTAGAATTGCACCTAGTACTGCTTTAGAAGAACCCGCCATTGATGCTAGGAATTCGTTCATGTTTGCCATAAAAGTCGAAATGAAAGCACCTAAGCCCCACATTACGATACCTGCACTGATCAATGTACCTGCAAGTGGGTATAGGAAGTACACACCCAGTGCTGATAAGTGGTTAGGAATTGGGATTTTCTTAAGCTGTAGAACCACAAAACCCGAAATGAAACCGGCAATGATACAGCCAAGGAAACCGCCGCCCATGTCAGCCATGATGCCAGATGCAATAAATGCTGGTGCAAGAGCTGGTTTATCTGCAATTGAGTAGCCAATAAAGCCACCAAGAATGATTGGGAATAGCACCAAGCCTTTGATAGCAATGGTTGAGATATCTTTCAGAATACCTGTATCAGGCACCGCACCTTGACCTGTTGCCATTACAGCTAGGGCCAACAATACACCACCGGCTACAACGAAAGGTAGCATGTGGGAAGTACCAAATAATAAGTGTTGTTTCATGGTCGACAGTGTTTGTTTCCAATCACTGCCTTGACCGTTGGTCATTGTTGTTGTTGTCATGGGTACATCACTCTTTTTTAATTATAAATGGGGGAATGTTGAAACAGGTGATTATGAAAATTGATCAGATAACAGCACGTCTAAGGCTTGTTGCTCTGAGGTAGCGTTATGCATGGCTTCAAGAAACTCATCGCCGAACTTGCCAAACAGTTCTTGAAGCACATAAATGTGGTGATCTGCACCGTTATCAGGTGACGCAATCATGAAAAATAACGAAGGCTCTACACCGTCTTCATCACCGTATGCGATGGTCTCTTTTTTGATCCCAACGGCAATAGCAGGTTCTAATACCGCTTTTGATTTGGCATGAGGGTAGGCAATGCCATCCATGCAAGTGATGCTGTCGGATTCACGTTGTTGAATGTCGGCTAGAAACTGCGCTTTATCTGAAATGCGGTTGTTGGCGTGCAGTACATCAACCAGCTCTTGGAATAGCTCGTCTTTGCTGGTGGCGTTTAAATTGATTTTGATGTGATGAGTATTTACTAATGTGGAAAGCATAAAATTTCTCAAAGTCCATTTAAGTTAGAGAAAAGTATACGTATCTGCTTGTTTGAAATTGTTTGTTCTATCACGCTTTGGTTTTCTAATAAAAAAGCATAAAAAACATGCAACGAGAGTCACATCAGACGTTAATAAAACACATGCGAAAAATGGCTTTGGTTACTTTTTGTTTACCAAAATAATTAAACTGAAACATATAGAAAACATTTGGTTTTTTGTTTTGTTTCGATTGGTTTTCCTTTGAGGAATAATCGCAATACGCTTTAGTGATGTTGTTAAAAAATCGTGTCTATTTTCTCTGTCGGTGGAGAGTAATAAATGAAAGGTGAAAAATCTGTCGAAGTGCTGTTACGTCAAATTTGTATCAAAATAGTTAAAATTCAGGAGCGGTTCATTGGTCTATTCATTGATAGCGTTTATAGTTTTATCAAATGGATAAGGGAGTGAGGAGCTACAATCTAATGAAAAAAGCCATTATCAAACCTGCAATTTTGACTGTTACAGCTTTAGGATTATGTAGCACTTTTATAAACCTTGCTTACGCTACCGCAGGTGGGCCAGATTTCTATGATGTACATTTAGTTGAAAAACATGATGTGCTCAATATCCGTGAAGAGCCTATTTATAGCGCCAAAAAGTTAGGTGAGATCCCTTATGATGGGATCTGTTTACAAAATCGCGGTTGTGTTGGTGGTGTGACTTATCAAGAATTTAGTACTTTATCTGACGCTGAGTTAGCAGTGATCCGAAAGCAGCGCCCACGTTGGTGTAAAGTGAATTACCAAGGCACAGAAGGTTGGGTTGCTGCAAAGTACGTGATGGAAACTCAGCACTACGCTGCTTGTGATAAAAGAGAATTAACTCACGATCTGCCATCAGCCAATAAATAATGGGGTTTAAGTGAGAACCTTATTGCAGATGTGATGAACAAGGAAGTTGTTATATGCCTAATTATAAAGGGATGCGCGCCCCGTTATTTTGTATTGCCATGCTAACAGGGTGCTCGTCTTTACCTAAAGAAGCTCAGCACTTAACTGCGCCTATAACCCCGAAAATGACCAGCTTGTTATCGACACTAAATGATGGTCATCGTCAGCAACAAACCCCACAAACACCGAGTGCGGTATTGGTGCAAAACACAGGTTGGGATGCGCTGGCGCAACGTCTAGCCTTGATTGAAACCGCAGAGCATACCATTGATATTCAATACTATATTTGGAACTCTGATGTTTCGGGTAGTTATTTAGCTAGTCGTTTAGTGGCGGCGGCTGATCGTGGTGTCCATGTTCGCGTTCTACTTGATGATATTAATTTAAACGAGCGTGAAGCTTTATTAGCAGGGTTAGATAAACACCCGAATATCGAGATCCGTATTTTTAATCCTATCCCGACCCGTAATGCGGGTAAATGGATGAGCTTCTTAGGGGATTTCTCGCGTTTAAATCGTCGAATGCACAATAAGTCTTTCACTGTGGATGGCGTATTTACAGTCGTGGGCGGGCGCAATATTGGTGATGAATATTTCGATCTTTCTCATGAGCTGAATTTGCGTGATCGAGATGTATTAGCAAGAGGGGAAGTGGTTACTGAGGTTCAACAGAGCTTTAATGATTACTGGAACAGTCAATGGGCATACGATGTTGCTCTGTTAAGTGATGAGCTTAGTTTTGAGCAACCGGATTTATCAAGCATTTCAGTTCCCCATTACAAACATTACCCAGCATTGCCACAAAGCCAAGCTTCAGCCGCGCAGTACTTAGCGTCGCTGGTGGATAATATGACTTGGGTAAAAGCAACCTATATTGCTGATCAGCCAATTCCCGATGATATTGATAATACCGATCAGCCAAAAGCCACTGCGCAGTATTTATCTAAGCTGGCGGAAAAGACTCAAAACGACATCATTATTGAATCTGCTTATCTTGTATTTGATGACAATCAGTTAGCCGATTTACAGCAGCTCAATCAGAGAGGAGTCGAGATCAGAGCCTTGACGAACTCAATGGCATCTAATGACTTGGTCACTAATCACTCTGGCTATGCAGGCAGACGCCAAGAGATGCTGGAAAGTGGTGTTGATTTATTTGAATTAAAGCCAGACGCTCAGTTATGCGAGATTGTTGTTCAAGATAGCGATAAATGTGCACCGAATGCGGTTTATGGTTTACATGCCAAATCAGCGGTGTTTGACCATAAAATCGCGACGATTGGCTCTTTTAACTTCAATTTACGATCGACTTATCTCAATACTGAATCGTTATTGGTGATTGAAAACCCTAAGGTTGCCGCAGAGCTTGCCAGGACCTTAGAGGGTGCAATGCAAGATAATAACAGTTGGCACCTAAGCCTTGATAACGGCACAGTACATTGGCACTCCGATGGTAAAACATGGGATAGCGAACCTGAAACCGAGCAATGGGATCGGATGAAATCAGAGTTCTTACAGTTATTGCCGATAGAGAAGTATTTGTAAGCGCGAGTCAGAAAAGGTTGCTTGTAGATCGAACGTTTATCTTAGATATTTAATATTCACAGGCTATTGCGCTAGTATTTTGCTAGGAAATGCTCATAATCGTGCAAAACAACATTTAAAGAAGAAATTATCTATGACTGACTTTCAATATTACTTTCAGAAACTACCTTGTTTTAGCTGTAAAAATAACACAGTAAGCATTGATCTTGGTTGGTTAACAGCTGCAATGAAAGAAGATGTTGCTGCCCAAGCATCTGCGATTATTGCGAAAGGTAACGTTGAGCCAGAAGTGTCGGTGAACGTGACGTGTACAAAAGATGAAGCGCGTGACTATTTATTACTTAATTTCTACGGCTACTCTGAAGAAGCATTATCAAACCAAGTTAAAGCTGAAGATGAGCAGGAAGTCGCGGAAGAAATCGCTGAGCTTTTTGCTGATGGCAGCGATGTAGCGGTATTTGAACACGAAATCGTACTGCTAAGTTGTACTGATTGCGGTATTGATAACTAATTAAATTCAGCCTTGCCATGAAAAGGCAATGCTTTTAATAGCGTTATACAAATGAAAAAGTCCGCAAGTTTTTGCGGACTTTTTTGTTATTTTTTATAGCGTTATTTATCAAAACAAAGCAATTACTGATAATTTACGCTGTATTTCACTTGAATGAAATTGTTAGCAAAAGCAGTCGCCTGTGCTTGCTCCAATTTAATATCTTTAAGCACTTTGCCAAACAGTGGAATGCCTTCGCCTAGTAATACGGGGGCGTAAGTAATGCTGATTTCATCAATCAATTGGCGGTTAATGAAAGCTTGAATCGTCGTACCACCATCAATGTAAGCATGTTGGTGTCCTTCGCTTTCTAGTTTGGTCACTAATTCTTGAATATCACCTGAGTACATTTCGACATGCTCTCTGACATTCTCAGGGGCTTGCTTAATGGTATTACTCAGCACGATAACGCGGGTAGCACCATATGGCCATTGTTCAGGCGTCAGGTTCATGCTTGAAATCATTTCCATGCATTTACGCCCCATGATCAAACAGTCCACCGATGCCATAAAATCGGCAAATCCCATATCAGCGTGATCACCCATATCGATATTTGGATCTTGAGCCGCATCTAACCAATCAACACTGCCGTTTTTTCTTGCAATAAAGCCATCGACACTGGTTGCTATATAAACAGAGCATTTCATATTTCGTCTCTCACATTTTTAGCTAACCGTGGCACATACTTGGCGCAAGGTTTAGCATCGGTTATAATTAATTCTACAGTGTAGAAATTATATTTAGTCTAACGAGGTGGTTGAATGTCTGTCAAGGAGAAGAAACGAGGTCGACCAAAAGGATCGGGCAGTCAATTAAGTGAAGTCGTCATCATGGATATGGCGAAAGCATTGATGAAACAAGAGGGTAAAGTCCCTAGTATTCGCAAATTAGCAGTGAGCTTATCCGTTGATGCAATGGCGATTTATTACTATTTCGATAATAAAAGTCAGCTGTTAGAAGCGATCACGACCTCGCTTATTGAAGATATTTATGAGCCAAAGGTGAGCGATGCGTGGAAAGTCGAGCTAAACGCACTGTGTACTAGCTATGTCTCTTTGCTCAATGACTATTCTGGACTATTAGAAACATTATTAAGTATGGATTCAATTAGCCCTGCTGAAGTGTTTATTGAGCGATTTAAGATAGTGATTGCACCGTTGCAATTAAATGAAACTGCGGCGAAAGATGCGCTCGATTTGCTGGTGGATTATCTTCATGGTTATGCGCTTGCACTTAACTGCAATAGTGGTCATTTGCCACTTGATGTTTCAATGTTGAAAGGACCGCTGAGTATGTATTGTCTTGCTCTGGAAAACGCATAAATCATAGCGGTTATAAAAATAAGAAAAGCCAGCGATATTAACGCTGGCTTTGCGCTTATTGATGAGGTGCGAAGATTAACTCTTTTGATATACGGTGTTACCGTCTTTGATGGTTTCTAGTACGGTGATGTCTTTTATTTTCATTGGATCAACAGTTAGTGGATTGGCATCTAAAATCACTAAATCAGCGCGTTTACCGACTTCAATGGTGCCTTTGCTTGCTTCCTCAAAGTTCTGATAAGCACTGTTAATGGTGATGGCTTGTAGTGCTTGGTACGGGGTGATTTTATGGTGCTCGCCTAACACCTCGCCACTGCGTGTCACACGGTTTACCGCTGTCCACATGTTGGTCATCATGTCAGGGAATAGCACAGGTGCATCCATGTGAATGGTAAACATTAACTCATTTGAGTTCGCCCAGCCCATTGGTGAGATATTCGCTGCTCGCCAAGGTCCTAATACTGAGTCTTTGTGCCAATCACCCCAAAAATAGGTGTGAGCAGGGAAGAATGATGGGATCACAGCGTTTTCTTTCATGCGCTTGATTTGATCTAAGCGTGTGGTTTGCGCATGGATCATCACGGTGCGGCGATCATCATTATCGTAGATCTTGTTTGCGCGCTCTACAGCATTCATCAGGATATCTGCTGCCGCATCACCATTGCTATGACTTAATACTTGTGCGCCCATAGCATAGGCTTTTTCTACCCATTGATTGACCTCTAATTGTGATAGTACGGGGTAGCCATGATAGTCGAAACTGTGGTTATGTGGTGGCTCGTAATAAGGTGACGATAAATAAGCGGTTTTACCTTGTGGTGAGCCATCACCAACCAACTTAACACCTGCTAGTGTAAAACCATTGTGGGTGCTTTTCATTGGCATGATCTCTACCGCTTTATCCAAATCCACCCATTTGGCGTATGCGAGTAAATCAATTTTCATTAAGTTATCATCAGCCATGGTTTTCATTGCTTTTAAGGCTGGTAAGGTCGCTAATCCTTCTTGGGCGGTGGTAATGCCATAGCTCGCGAACATGTCTTGCACTTTGAGAAACTTACGAATGGCATCGCTTTTGGTTTCTGTTGGTAAAGCGCCAAGAATGGTGTAAATAGCGGATTCTTCAAGTACACCTGTCATTTCACCATTGGCATCACGACGGATCACGCCACCATCAGGATTTGGGGTTTTGGCATCATAACCAATGAACGCCAGTCCTTTACTGTTACAGGTCGCTAAGTGTCCTGATACATGCACCGCACAGAAACTGAAATCTTCACTGAACGCATCTAATTCTTGCTTGGTTGGATGACGCTTTTCGGCAAGCTCTGCATCATCATAGCCAAAGGCAACGTGAAGCATGTTTTTATCTAGTCCGTCTTGGTTAAAGTAATGACGCATTTTGTCATCGATATCTTTAATCGAGCTGATATTGCCCATTGGAGCAGGGTAGAGAAATTCGTTTTCAATCAATGGTAAGTATTGAGCAAAGTGACCGTGAGCATCAATAAAGCCGGGAGTGACGGTTTTACCTTTTAGATCTCGAATCTTGGTGTTGTTGTTAACGTCTTTAAGTACGCTTTGGTTGCTACCGACAGCGACAATTTTACCGTCTTTAATTGCTACAGCTTGCGCACGCACTTTCTCCCCTGTGACAGTCACAATATCACCATTGGTTAAGATCAAATCGGGTGCTGCAAATGCCATGCTGGAAGTCAGTGCCAAAGTAAGAAGAGAAAGCGGTGTTTTCATCATGTTGTTCTCCTGAACACAGCAAATTGAAATAGGTTTTCTGCTTTGATGGTTCACATTTTGCGCAAGTTAAAATTTACATTACAGTCACTTTTGATAGGGTTTTACGTACATTTATTTGGCGAAAGAGAATTGGTGTGCATACCTTTGAGCAGTTAGCCACGTTTATTGCGGTATATGAAAATGGCTCGTACAGTGGGGCAGCATCCGCATTAGGTAAGTCTCGTACAACGGTGCGAGAGCATGTAATGGCGTATGAAGATACTTTGGGTTATCCCCTGTTTGAGATTGTTGGCAAGAAAGCAGTCGCAACAGATAAAGCAGAGCAATTGTATTTTCGTGCCAAGGTGGTCGAGAAACAAAGCCGAGAGCTATTTGACTATAGTCAGGCGTTATTTAGCAGTGACGTTCATACACTGACGATCACTCATGATGTTTTTGTGCCGCTTAACTTGATGGTGGAAACGGAGCAAAGCATTAAACAAGCTTTTCCGCACCTTGTTGTGAATTGGCTTCATCGTACTCGCCAAGAAGCGTTAGCCATGTTGAAAGCGGGAACTGCTGATTTTGCGTTGATGCTAAACCGAGGAAAGGTGTTTGCTGAAACCGAAATTACATGGAAAACTTTAGGTCATATTCATCTTAATTGTTACGCCCGACCTGAGTCACCGCTTGCAAAGATGGGGCAGGTTTCACTGGCTCACTTACAATCGGAAACCCAATATATTTCCGAGAACTTTCTGACACTGAATGTCGACTTTGCCAAGGTCTCGCCTCGGTTACATGTGGTGAGTAATAACGATGTATTGTGTGAACTGATCAAGCAAGATGGTTGGGCGGTGATGCCAAAAGAGTACATGAGTGCCTATCTGTTATCAGGTCAATTAGTTGAGCTATCGCTGCAAGAATTACCAGGCAGCAAAATGATAGGGCTAAATGTGTTTTTTCCAATAGGTAAAGAGATACACCCTGTATTTACGAATGTGATCGAATGCTTGGTACAGAAAGGATGTGAGATGTTAGCGTGATCGGGGAGTATCAGGTTATAAAGATTGTTAGATGATAGATAGCGATTTTTCTTACCTATTTTCCCGACACACTTTGTTATACAGTTCTTATGGTTTTATCAGTAAAGGAAAGCACGATGTACCCAGTATCAAACCTTGATGAGTTACGATTAGGTAAAGTGAAATCGCAGTATGACAGCAATACCGCGATTGATAAGCACACTGTTGATACTTGTGATTTATCTGTCTTGGGGCTTGCTGGTGATGAGCAAGCTGAAAGCTTTCATGGCGGTGAAGATCGCGCTGTGCTGCAATATGACTTTGCTCATTATGTTGATTTAGCAGAGCAATTTCCTGAGTCAACAGCCTATTTTGTTAAAGGTGGTTTTGGTGAAAACCTTGTTGCAACAGGAATGAATGAGCAAAACATGTGTATTGGTGACATTGTGAAGATAGGATCGGTAGTGCTACAAGTTACTCAACCTCGTCAGCCATGTTTTAAGTTAAATAGCCGTTTTAGCGAACCAACGCTGTCTCGTTATGTTCAAGATAATTTTAAAACGGGTTGGTTTTACCGTGTATTGCAAACGGGAACAATAAATGCTGGCGATACGATTGAAGTGACTGAACGCTTACATCCAGAGTGGACGGTAGCAAAAGTACAGCATTACCTTTATGTCGATACTGAAAATAAAACGGCAATGCAGCAGCTTGTTGATTTAGATGTGTTAGCTAAAGAAACTAAAGGCGTATTTGAACGCCGACTACAAAATAATGTTGTAGAAAACTGGACAGGACGTTTGATTGGAAAACGTAAAGTGTAAGTGATTTTGTAAAGCCAGCAACGATTGTGCTGGCTTTGCTGTTAACCTTATGTGGGCTAAGTTAAGCGTTGAAGCAAGTAAGAACATCTTCTGTAAAGTAGGGTTCTTGGTATCCCCAGAACATGTATTTTACTTTCAGGAAGTGCTGACTAAATGAGTGCAACATGGGTACGATGTTGTTTCGTTTTTCAACCACTTCAGTCGTGTTGGTTTGCCCTATGTAATTACCGTCTTGAATAGCAATCCCTAAAGGGACGGAATACTTATTTTCATGCATCATAGCTAAAGCGTGGTTCAGTTGTCCTCGACGCTTAACCATAAGATCGGGTGCACCTAATCCTACGCCAATTTCTTCACCGTATTGGTAAATACTTTTAAGGTAACCTTTGTCTTCCCAAGGAAGCCATTCACCGTTAACAAAGTTGGCATATTGCATGGTTGTTGAAGAAGGAAAAGCCTGTTTCAAGGCCAGCATGTTTGCTTTGATACCTGTTACATAGTCTTTTTCATTAAAGCTTGGATCGGTTTTTACTGATACACCAATAGCGGTTTCTTGTAGGTTTATCCCTTCAATTTTTCCATCAAACTGGCGTCCTAATGCTTGCATTAATAGTGAGAAGCGAGTTCGAACTTGTTTATTCCAGCGTTTAGCTACCCATCCTTCGCTATTTCCATCATCAGTGTATTGCTGAACTGCGCCACCATCATAGGCTTTATCGAGAAGGTAATTTGGTACAGCTTTATTTTCAGAATAGAAGGTCGCATCTTGAAGTTGAATAAAGAGCTTTTTACCGTGCTTTTTTAGGTATTCATAATCTTCAAGAATAATAGAGAAATCATAAACGTCTTTTTGAGGTTCTAAGTCAGACCATGAATACATGATTTGTGCGCCTACAAAACGAGGATTGTTGAGTAAAGGATGAGATTTAATGGCTTTTCTGTCTTTAGCAAAATAGACGAAATGTTTCATGCTATCACGGGCAATAGGGCAGCTTGCGTTTAAGTGTTTTTTATATTCATCTTTATAGCGATCGGTTGGGTTATCCCATGCTGCATTGGCGTTAATACTGAAACATAGGGTTAAGAGAAATAGAAATATTGGCATAGTAGTTAGTTGTATATAGAACAAAAGCTAGCACGTTATATGCTAGCTTTTGTAGTTAGTTTTTCGTTGTTATAACGGTATGTTTAGAGTTTAAAACGACTGATTTCTTGTTGCAGCTCGTGGGATAAGTTAAACAACTCTGCCGCTTGTTTTGCCGCTTCTCCCGCTTCAACAGCAAGTTCGTTAGACACGTCACGGATCCCTTCAGTGTTACGGGTAATTTCCGATGTAACTAAGGTTTGCTCTTCAGCGGCAGAGGCAATTTGGGTCGCCATATCATTAATGGTGGTCACGGCATTGGTGATTTGCGACAAGCTAACCGCAGCTGCATTAGCATCATCAACACTGGTTTCAGACAAGTGGCGACTATCATCCATAATGCCTACTGCTTGACGTGTGGTTTGCTGTAGCGCTTCAATCATTTGTTGGATCTCTTGGGTTGAAGCATGAGTACGTTGGCTAAGCACACGTACTTCATCAGCAACAACGGCAAAACCTCGACCTTGTGTACCAGCACGTGCTGCTTCAATTGCAGCGTTGAGAGCAAGCAGGTTAGTTTGCTCAGCAATGCCTTGGATCGTTGAAAGAATAGTAGTGATACTTTGTGCGTGATGGTTTAAATCACTGATCACTGTCGTCGCTGTTTCGACTTCTTGTGCCAAGGTGCTGATCGACTGTTGGCTTTGGTTTACTTGTGTTGCCCCGTGATTTGATGCAGTGACCGTTTCTTCAGATGTTCTTGCGGTATTTTCTGCATTTGATGCGATCTCTTGCGTTGCTGCCGCCATTTCATTGATAGCAGTCGCTACCATGTTGATTTCATCTTGCTGTAGCTGAATACGTGCGCTGCGCTCTTCGGCTTGTGATGCGGTGATGTGCGATTGCTGGTTCAATGATTCTGAAACATGGCGCAGGCGAGTCACCATTTGATGCATGTTGCCAACAAATTGGTTGAAGTTCAGTGCCAGTTTGCCCACTTCATCATCACTGCGAGGTTCTAAACGCTGTGTTAAATCGCCTTCACCGTTAGCAATTTCAGCCAGTGCTTTTGACACTCGATCTAAATCACGTAGTAAGAAGTTAACTAACCATGCCACCGCGACAACCACGATCAAGGTGATCACAATCGCTGTGATGATAAGTTCGGTTAATAGCGAATAGTAGCTGGCTTCTTCTGTGGATTTATCCATTTCAAGACCAAATACCCAGTCACTATTTGGGATATTCGCAAAGTAAAATAGCTTCTCTTTCCCCTTGATAGAGAACTGCTCCAAGCTGTTTGTATTGGCACTTTGCTCGATGTTACCCATGTTTAATTGATTGCTGTAGTTTGCAATCGGCTTTAATAACAGTGACTTATCAGGATGAGCAAGGAAAGTCCCGTTCTTCTTATCGATCAACATGGCATAAGCATTGTCACCGATGTTCAAACTGATCACATCGTTAATAAGCTGATCAATTAATACGTCGGCACCAATAACACCTGCCAGTGTGCCTTTATTACGAATAGGTTCGGCAATCGTCACCAATAGGGCATTAGTGATGGCATCTTGATAAGCGGTGGTGATCACTTGTTTATTGCTGTTTACGGCATCACCGTACCAAGGGCGAGTACGAGGATCGTAATCAGCACGGTTACGCTCTGGGTGTGAACGTGTCATTTCACCATTAACAGAACCGTAGTAGATATCATCAAAACCGCCAGCATCACGTGCCTGTTGTAGGAAAGGCACTAGATCGGTTTGTTGATAAGGTTCTTTAACAGAGGAGGTAATACTACGACGGATATTAACCCAATCTTCAATACCGCTGGTGGCTGTGGTTGCCACGCTTTGTACACGTTCTAAGATATTTTCGTTGGTTTGTTCTTGTAAATTACTGGCTGCAAGCCAAGTTAATACTGCTGCCATAAGGACAACAGCAGACAAGCTCGCGCTGATCAGCTTTTGTTTTAGTGATAGTTGCATTGTTGTCTCAGAAAAATGTGGTGTTAGAAAGTGCGGCGAGTGTAAATAGTGTTTTTTATTTATGCACGCAGAAAAGTGTAAAAGTTAGATATATGACTATAAAGGATTTTTTATTGACGTTTTAATTCTTAAACTGTGTCTGTTTTATGGCGGTTTGTTCTTTTTATTTTTTGATGGCTTATCGCTGTTTCTTATTTGCGCTGATGTGGCTTGGTTTATCTATATATATTGCGAATGATTTATGGGCTGATTACAACGCAAAAAAGCTAAAACTCTCTGAATTAATATTGCTTATAAGGAATATCTTTTTTGAGTGCGCTGATGAGATTTGGTTATTTTATTGAGCATTGATCGCAACGAGATTTTCCCGTCAATAGTGCTGAAATACGGTAACGATTTCGGGCAAAGAATAGATAAGCACGATCGGCAAAAATTCGGATCACTGGTAAACGTAAGAGCTTTAACCAAGGCTTTTTACCTACCATTTTCCATGCTTGGTAGGTGACATCTAAGCCGAGTAATAAGGTTGTTTCTGCTTGATACTTATTTATGATGCCTGTGTCTTGATACAGCAGACCATGTAAAACGTTGCTGGCTTTTTCTACTGAGATATTCGGGAAACGTTGTTGGAAATCTGCGGCTAATATATCTTCGAACATAAGGCGTTTGCGTATATTGAGTTGCTGCAATTGCTTCATTTCAGCAACACAAAGTGGGCAACTGCCATCATAAAAGATAATCATCTTTTCCATTATTCTTTCCTTGTATACGCTTCTATTGCTTAGTGTTAGCAAACCTTAGTAAAAATCCCAAATAATACGAATGGAAATAGGAATCTGATCAACAGGGGTTACATATTATTAAAAAGCGGGGATAATACGGCGCTCGCTACCGATATATGATTGGTATGTACCATTGTGTGGCGAAGCAAGTGTCACTTTCAATTTCTAGGATATTAACTATGCGCGCTTTCGTATTAAGAGCCCGTTCAGCCCCAACAGATAGCAAAATGTTATTAGCATCTGTTGGTCAAGATGCTCACACTGAAATTTTGGCTCACGTTTTAATGAATGCTATTTTTGTGGCGCAGTCTCACCGTGAAGATATCATGGTGCATTTAGTGCTTGAAAGTACGCAAGATTTCTCACGTACCATTAGTTTTAGCTCAAATGATATTACCAATCTGACGGGTTTCCACGAGCAAGCATGGTTAGACAAGATTGCTCATGCGCTTGATAAGTCATTAGGTATGGGTAAAGAGCAAAGCCGTGTGGTTGAGCCTGGTATTACTGTACGCACTATTAGCTTTGAAAAGTTAGTGGGTGAGTTAGCTGAAGATTACCAACTGTATATGTTGGACAAAAAAGGCGACTTCGTACGTGATATTGAATTGGCGGCTAATCCTTGTTTCTTATTAACCGATCATATGCCAATGCCGAAAAAGAGCTTTAATAGCCTAAAACGTTTAGGTGCTCAGAAAATCAGCTTAGGCCCTAAAATGCTATTTGCTTCCCAGTGTATTGTCCTTATTCATAATGAATTGGATTTAACACTGTAATTTCGGGTTCGAAATTCTATTTAAAAAAGCCGTTGCTGGAGACAGTTAACGGCTTTTTTGTTGCGCAAATGTTGTGATTAATGTCACAGGATAACGATTGCTGTGATCATTTCATGTTTAGCGGATCTTTCTAACTTTATGAATTTATTAATGGTTGCAAATATGCTGAGACATAAATCTCAGAAATGGAATAATGTTTGTTTATTGCATGTAAATAGAATAAGAAATTTTCATTGAAGCAACGAATAAATACTCAAAACTATGAAAATTAAGATGCTAAATATGGGGCAAGAATATGCTTGAGCTTGGGGGAGTTCAGTGTATTTTCATTCATAAATACCCAAGTTACTTGGGTGTATAAATAAGAATGACAACCGTTAGCTAAACGGGCCTTTTATAGGAATCAATATGCAACTATCCTCTCAGCCTAAAGGGCTTTTTCACCTCATCGCGATACAAATGTGGGAATTTTTTAGCTACTACGGTATGCGATCGCTATTAATTCTCTTTTTAACCCAAAAACTTTTAATGTCAGATGAACATGCGTATGCGTTATACGGCGCATATACATCATTAGTTTATGTGACTCCCATTTTAGGCGGTTATTTAGCAGACCGTTACTTAGGTAACTATTGGTCTGTGGTGATTGGTGCATTATTAATGGTGGCTGGTCACGTTGTATTGAGTATTCCTAGCAACGATCATATGACGCTATATAGTGCGCTTGCATTGATTATTTGTGGCTATGGCTTTTTTAAAACTAACTCTAGCTGTTTGTTGGGTGAGTTATATAAAGGTCATGACAGTGCGCGTGAATCTGGTTTCTCGATTTCTTATATCGGTGGTAACGTCGGTTCAGCTTTAGCACCTATTTTCTGTGGTTATGCAGCAAGCCGTTGGGGATGGCATGTTGGTTTTGCACTAGCAGGTATCGGTATGTTGATTGGTCTTTTGATCTTCAGCACTGGTCGTAAAAACTTTGCTCACGTTCAAAAAGCTAACAAGGTTGCATTAACTCGTAAAACAGCAGGTGTTAGTCACTGGCTATTAATTATTGTGGGTGTGATTGCCGCAGCAGTAGGCTTGGTATTCGTACTTAAAGATTTACTTGCAGGTTATATTCTTGCGGTGATCTTAGCGTTCTCAGCACTACAGATGCTACGTTTGTACCGTAAGAGTGATGCAGAAGATCGTAAGAAATTACACTCAATCATGTACTTTATGATCTTCGGTACTGTCTTCTGGGCATTTGACCAACAAGGTGGTAGTTCAATTAGCTTGTTCATTGAACGTAACATTGATACAGATATTTTTGGCTTCCACATTCCAACGGCTTTCTTCCAGTCAGTTAACCCTGTTGCGGTTATCGTAGGTGGTGCAGCAGTAACATGGTTATGGAAAGTATTAGCGTCACGTCAGATCTCTGTACGTACATTAACTAAATTAAACATGGGTCTATTGCTTTTAACTGCGGGCTTCAGCTTGATCACGCTATCTTCTAAGCTTGCAATGGCAACTGGTCACACAACATTCCTATGGTTATTCATTGGTCTGTTCTTAATTGGTGTTGCTGAATTGTTCATTGACCCTGTGGCGTTATCTGCGATCACACGTATGAACCCTCAAGGGGCAACAGGTACAGTGGCAGGTATTTACATGCTAATGGGTGGCTCAGTAGCAAACTACTTAGCAGCAAACATTGCAGAGCTAACTGCAACGGATACACCAAAAGGTGATGCGCTTGATTTGATCACATCTGCAGCGCAATACCACCACGTATTCCAGTCTATCTTAGTGGTAACGGTTGTGGTGTTAGTGATTGGTTTACTTGTGAACTTCTTCAATCGTAACCAACCAGAGTTCGATTAATCGTTCTACCTAAACTAAGTCGATATATCAGCCAGTGTTATTGCGTTTAGCGTTAATAACACTGGCTTTTTTATATCCTTTTAAGCGTAAAAAAATCAGTGAGCCAAGCGATCGCTATTGCTGTTTGTTTCGTATTAACGAGATAACAAATAAGCAGAGTAGATTCTTATGGCGGTACGAGCGCTTTATTGGCTAACCCATGATCTTCGTTTACGCGACAATGCCATCTTTCATCAAGTACGGGATCATGGTGATAGCTTACTGTGCGTTTATTTTATCGAACCTCAGTGGCAGGCATTTAATCGCTACCAGCTTAAATCGATGGGGGAGATCCGACATCGGTTTTTGCTCCAATCTTTACAAACACTTCATACCAACCTTGCCACCGTAGGGCAGCAGTTAATGGTGGTACAGGCCGATCCTTTGTTATTGCTTCCTGCTTTGATTCAACAACACGGAATTAATGTGATTTATCGAAGTCGCCATTGCGGCTGGTATGAGCAACAACAGTGGCAATATATTAAGCAATGCTTTCCACATTTACGTTTTGTTGAAGCCGATACTCATACTTTATATTCACAGCAACAACTACCGTTTCACTTATCTGACATGCCAAGCGGCTATTCGAAATTTCGCAAGCTAATTGAGCGCGATACAAGCGTTGCTAAGCCGCTACCACAGCCTGAATATTTACCACCACCACCTAAAATGAAGTGCTCGGACTATTTAGATATTGGTCGTGTCTATATTGCAGACAATCCGAATGTCGAATGGCAAGGTGGCGAAAACGCAGCATTAATGCATCTAAAGCGTTATTTCTCATCTGATGCACCAGCTAATTATAAAGAAACGCGTAATGCACTCGCAGGCTGGGAGTTATCAACCAAGTTCTCACCATGGCTGGCATGTGGGGCGTTATCTGCCAAAACTATTATGGCTGCGCTTAAGGACTATGAGCAGAATGTAACTGCTAACAGTTCGACCTATTGGATTTTCTTTGAATTGCTCTGGCGTGAGTTCTTTCAATGGCATGCCCATGTGGTAGGGCGTCATTTGTATCGCTTTTCTGGTGTGCAAAATAAACGTTTGTTAACGAGCTTTTATCCTGCTCGTTTTAAGCAATGGTGTTCTGGCTCTACGCCATATCCCTTGGTGAATGCTTTTATGAAGCAATTAAATCAAACAGGGTATATGTCTAACCGAGGTCGTCAGATTGTCGCCAGTTGTTTGGTTAATGAATTATCACTTGATTGGCGTTATGGCGCTGCATATTTCGAGCAGCAATTGATCGATCATGATGTGGCATCAAATTGGGGAAACTGGCAATACATTGCAGGTGTAGGGACTGACAGCCGAGACAAACGTTGGTTTGATATTGATAAACAAACATGCCTATTCGATCCTGATCTGGCATTTATTCGTCATTGGCGCGGAGATGAGACGTTGTGCCCGTTAGATACCTATAATATTGATGATTGGCCAATGAGTGATTAGGACTTGAATATGCGAGAACGTTATACCACGCTGCGCCTCATTCTTGGCGATCAACTCAATCCAACGCATCATTGGTATCAATCAACCAATCCTGAAGTGTTGTACGTTATTGCTGAATTAAAGCAAGAAACTGATTATGTGGTACATCATCAGCAAAAGATCTGTGCTTTCTTCGCTGCAATGGAAAACTTTGCGAAGGCTCTACAGCAAGCAGGACATGAGGTTTTACACCTTACACTTGATGATACCGAGCCATACACAGATTTATTACAGTTGATTGCCTCACTTTGTGAACAATACCAATGTAAAGGATTTGAATATCAACAACCTGATGAGTATCGCTTATCAGAGCAACTTCGCTCTCTCACCCTTGATGGTGTCACTATTCAAACCACTGATACGGATCATTTCTTATTGCCGTTAACTGACATTGATCAGTATTTAACAGCAGGTAAGCACAATAGGATGGAGCATTTCTATCGTGCGATGCGTAAACGCTTTGATATTTTGATGTGTGAAGGAAAACCTGAAGGGGGTAAATGGAACTTCGATCAAGCGAATCGAAACAAACTAAAACCAGCTGATATTGCGACCATTCCACAACCTTTGATGTTCACGAATGATGTCAGTGATATTACAGAGCGATTAGCAAGGCATAACGTCCGTACCATTGGCTTTTCTAAACAGTATTTGTTGTGGCCTGTTAGCCGCAAGCAATCTCAAGCATTGTTAGAGTACTTTTGTCGTTATTTACTTCCTCATTTTGGTCGCTTTCAAGATGCAATGACTACCCATAGTGATAGTGCATGGAGCTTGTACCATGCCAGGTTGTCGTTTGCGTTAAATGCAAAAATGCTTGCGCCAATGCAAGTGATACAAGCCGCTATTGATGCTTATCAGCAGCCTAATTCCGAGATCAACATTGCGCAAGTGGAAGGTTTTGTACGCCAAATATTGGGCTGGCGAGAGTTTATTCGTGCCGTTTATTGGCTCAATATGCCCCATTATGGCGAGAACAATACACTTGCAGCTGACCGAGGATTACCAGCATTTTTTTGGCATGGTAAAACCCAGATGCAGTGTATGTCTCATGCGATAAAACAGTCGCTGGAATACAGTTATGCGCATCACATTCAGCGTTTGATGGTGACGGGAAATTTTTGCCTATTAACTGGAATAGCACCGAGTGAGGTTGAACACTGGTATTTGGGTATTTACATTGATGCAATTGAGTGGGTTGAAAAGCCTAATACCTTAGGTATGGCACTGTTTGCTGACGGTGGTATGGTTGCCACTAAACCGTATGCAGCGAGTGGTGCGTATATCAATAAAATGAGTGACTATTGCACATCATGTCAGTATGACGTTAAAAAGAAAATCGGTGGCGATGCTTGTCCGTTTAATAGTTTATATTGGCGTTTTATGGCACAACATCGGGCATTGTTAGCCAAGAACCCTCGCGTAGGCATGTTATTCATGCATTGGGATAAGCTTGATGACAGTGAACAAGCATCGATTATTGCCCAAGCAGAGCATTACCTTAATGATTTAGATATGCTGTAAGCAATGTAATAAACCGCATTGCTCGTTTAGCTCCAATAATCAAACAAGATAAACAAGGTTTAATAATGAAAGACTCACACCAGTATTCTAAAGTGCCGAAAGGGCGTTTATCTCGTTTAACCAAGCTAGGCTCGTTAGCATCAAAAGTGGCGACGGGTATGGTGGCGGAAGGGGTGAAACAATTAGCTGCTGGGCATCGTCCTAAAGCATCAGAGCTATTATTAACTCCAAAGAACGCCCAGCGTGTGGCTGATCAATTAGCGCAATTGCGTGGTGCAGCAATGAAAGTTGGGCAATTGTTGTCGATGGATGCCGGTGATTTGCTGCCGAAAGAGTTAACCGAGTTATTATCTCGCTTGCAAGCCGATGCGAAACCGATGCCGATCAGCCAGCTAAATCATGTATTGATCCATAATTGGGGTGAAGATTGGCAAGATAAATTTGCGCAATTTTCTTTTTATCCTGTGGCTGCTGCTTCGATTGGACAAGTGCATCGTGCCAAAACCAAAGATGGCAGAGATCTAGCATTAAAAATCCAGTATCCCGGTATTGGTGAAAGCATTGATAGCGATGTGCATAACGTTTCAACTTTATTGAATCTTTCTGGTTTGATCCCTAAGTCAATTGATGTCTCTGAATTATTAGAAGAAGCGAAAAAGCAGTTACATGCTGAGGCGGATTATCAGCAAGAAGCCAACTATTTAAAAAGCTTTTCACGCTTAATGGCTGATGATCCTCGTTTCTTAATTCCTGAGATCTATGATGACTTAACTTGTGAAACCATTCTTGCTATGAGTTTTGTCGAAGGGATTGAAATCGAACAATTAGCAAAACAACCTCAAGCGGTTCGTGATGAAGTCATGAGTTTGGCATTCACCTTATTGTTTAAAGAAGTATTTGAATTCCGTTTAGTCCAAACCGATCCTAACTTTGCGAATTACCGCTATAACCCCGAGACTAATCAGTTCATCTTGTTAGATTTTGGCGCAACACGTGCCTACCCTGAGCATGTTGCGGAAGGTTATCGTCAGTTAATGTCTGGGGCTATTACACAAGATCGTGAAGCCATGCTAGCGGCATTAAAGCAGATTGGTTTTTTCCATCAGCCTATTGAAGATGTCGCAAAACAAGCCGTGGTAAATTTGTGTTTAGAAGCGTGCGAACCATTAGCCTTTAATGGTGAATATGATTTTGGTGTCACAGATATGGGTAAGCGTATTCGTGATGCTGGTAGTGCTTTGAGTATGAACAGCGGTTATTGGCATACACCGCCTGCTGATGCGATTTTCTTACACCGCAAGTTAGGTGGTTTGTATTTATTGGCAGCTAAGCTAAAAGCCCGAGTGAATGTTTATGCGTTGTTTAAACCTTACATGATTGAGTAATTCAAACGAGTGCTTATTCATGTGCTTAAAAAGTGTTCATAAATGAATAGGTTAAATATATCAAGACATGATTGTTTAGATATTTAGGCAAATATTTTTACAATCAAATATTGATACTTTGCAGTTCGACATTATAACTCGGTTTGTTAGTATCACCCGTAATTATTGTATGATGAAAAAACATCGAAAACGTGAAGTGTTGAGAGGGGAGCATGACGGGTAAGCATGTGTCTTATGCAGTACAAAATTATGACGCATTGTCTTTTTCACCTCAGAATATATCGAAGATAGCACTGGTTACGGAAGGTGGCGGCCAAAGAGGGATTTTTACTGCGGGTGTATTGGATGCATTTTTAGATCAAAGCTTTAATCCTTTCTCTTTAATGATAGGTACATCAGCAGGCTCGTTAAACTTAGCGTCTTATATTTGTGGACAGAAAAAACATGCCTATAAGGTGATCACAGAGGCAACCACAAATCATCATTTCTTTGATGTGTACCGATTCTTGTTCGGTCGCGAAGGGTTAGATCTCGATTGGTTAATGCAGCAAACGCAAACTCGCTTTGAGCTAGATTGGCATCAAGGGCGTGAGAATATGCGTAACCGTACGGTATTAGCATCAGCAAGTAACATGGTCAGCCATCAGGCATCGTATTTTAATTTAAATACTGAAAACTGGTCTTTAGCATTAAAAGCATCTTGTGCTGTTCCTGTACTCAATAAACAGCCTATTTATTCTCAGAATGAGTACTGGGTTGATGGCGGTTTATGTGCGCCTATTCCCGTTCAAGAAGCTTACGAGCGTGGCTATCGCCATATTGTTGTGATCAGAACAGTACCGATTGATACTTCTTTTGATCATTGCTGGATGACCAATATTCGGCGAGCATTAGGTCACTCAAAAGCGGCTGGTATGATCGAAATGCTGCTTGAACATGAAGATAACTATAGAAAAACGCAAGAATTTCTTAGTAATCCACCTGATGACGTGACTATTTACGAAATCCATCCTCAGAAAGCGTTGAAATCTAAAATGATCGGCAGTGATGCGCAATCATTAGAAGATGACTATCGTCTGGGCTTTCAATCTGGAAAGTATTTCCTAAATACCACAGGTCGTCATATCCATATTCAAGAACCTTACTGTGATATACCTCATTTGACGCAAGAAGACGTGAAAGAGCTCTGTAAATACGCGTAATAATTATAAAAATAAGATGCTGTCATGATGAAACAATATTGTGAGAGGGATTTTATTACCAAGGAATCGGTATTTACTCAATTAATGGCAGGCGAAGTCCATGCCATGTGGCAGAAGAGACAAAAGGGTGAGTTTAAAGGGGTAGATGGCGTGCCGATCCGTTGGATCAGTATTCGTGAACCTCAGAATGAACGCTGTGTTGTGATAGTGAATGGTCGTAATGAAAGCTTTTGGAAATATCAGGAGCTTTTCTATGAGTTTTCACGCAAAGGTTATGATGTATACGCTTACGATCATCGTGGGCAAGGGGCATCAGGTCGCTTAACTCACGATAGAGAACTCGGGCATGTGATCTGTTTTGATGATTACGTTACCGATCTTCATTCGTTCATTGAAAATGTCGTTAAGAAACATGCTTATCAACATCGTTTCTTGCTAGCACATTCTATGGGAGGTGCTGTTGCCACCTTATATCTAGAGCACTATCAAACACCGTTTAATGCGGTTGTTCTCAATGCTCCAATGTTTGGTATCAACATGCCAGCGCCATTAAAGCTGGTGGCTTCGTCCATTGCTAAAATTATGGAACATTATCAAGCACAGCCTTCTTATGTGTTAGGCAAAAAGCCCTACCATGAAGAGCCATTTGAGACTAATGATCAGTGTCAGAGCCAACTACGTTATGGCTGGGCAAAACATCTTTATCAATTACATCCAGAGTTGCGTCTAGGCGGTCCTAGCCCTCGTTGGGTATGGCAAGCACTAGCGGCAGCTAAAAGTTGTATACGGGACGTTGAGCAGATTGATACGCCTGTATTATTACTTCAAGCTGGGGATGATAAGGTGGTAGATAATCACTCGCACGTCATTTTTTGTACTAAATGCGATGAATGTAAAATGAAGATTATTCCCCACGCTCGCCATGAATTATTGATGGAAAAAGACTGTTTACGTAATCAGGCGTTAAAAGACACGTTAGAGTTCTTTGAACTATATAGTTAATTTAACGTGTAAACGAAAACAAAAAGCCCAGCGAGGATCAGTATCGCTGGGCTTTTATTTTTTAATCACTATTTAAAGAAAGAGAGTTTAAATAGGTTGAATTAGTGACAAATGAACCAAGAACGAGCATCTGCTTCGATTACCGCATTTTTATACCAAGGCAGTTGATCCATTTCTGGTGCAACGCGAATATCGCCTTTTAGCTTTTCTGTTGCTAATACAGTAACACGGTTGTCTTTGATACTTTGGATCTTACCTTTATAGGTTACGCCGTAAGCTTCATCTTTGGTTTTTTTGTACATACAAACCGTTTCACCCACGTGTGTTGCAATAAAGCCGGTTTCTTCTGTCCATGGCTCTTGCTCTGGTGCAGGGGTTTCTACTTCATTAAATAAAGCGGCTTGTGATTGGCTTGACGGTACGATTTTGCGGTGTACAGAGAAAGGTTGGTAGCCAAGCTGTTTTGCGCCATCAATCCATGCGGCTTGATCAACGTCTTTGTTCTCAATCACACGCATGGTTACAAAAGGTCCAGTTGGACATACATCAGCCCATAGATCTGTTGATGTAATACGTGCAGAGAACACAGGTGTTTCTTCGGCAGTATTAGGATGCGTAACACACCAAGCGTCGTTTTCTTGGTTGATCATAGTGCCAGCGTTAGCTTTACACGTTTTTTTCGCTAGTTGGTAGAACTGCTCAATGTCTTGTGTCGCTTGCTCTGGGCTTGCTGAGCAGTAACGGTAGCTTAATGAGAAGGTTTCTTTAGGGTAGAACATACCTTGATCGACAACGGTGCCTTGGCTACGCGTTGCATCTGAAGTCATAAATTGACTTGCTACTGTTTTGAAATTCTTTTCAACCGTTGGTGCTGGCGGCGGAGGTGGTGTCGATGAACAACCCGCAACTGCAGCAGCAAGTGCTACTAATGATACTCGGGTTAAAAGGGTTTTGCGCATTCTTGCCCCCAGAAATAGTCTTCGTAAGTGCTAATAAATAGATAGAGTTAATTATTAAGTGTATAGGGGACAACAGAACGTGCGAGGAATCAAGAAATTATTCTGTAAAATATAATGTATTTGTTATTTTTCAAAGGCTTATAATTGTAATAATTTATAGTTTTATTAGTTTCTGATTTTAAAAGAAAAATGCCCGCCAATTTTTATTGGCGGGCAAGGGAATATTAGCGATATTAATCTGCAAAAGTGTTCATTAATGTTTGTGAAGGAATGAAGTAGTGCGTACCTGTTTTCGCTTCAACGAAATCAAGTAAACGGTCGTAATCACCGTTATTGTCAGCATAAATCATTTGTTTTAAAGCGATATCTAAAATTTCAGGTGATGCTGCAAAGCCTACAAACATCGTACCGTGTTCCATCGCATTACCAAATGGACGGTTCTGACGTAGCATTTTGATCTCTTGATCATCAATGATCACTTTGCTTTTATTGTTATGTGCCCAAGCAGGTTTTACATCATCATCAAGTTCAATGTCATCAAGTTTAGTACGGCCAATGACTTGCTCTTGATATTCTGTTGCTTGTTTATCCCATAGCCCTTGGCGATCAACATAGCGTTGTACTGTTAAGTAGCTACCACCTTGGTGAATGTCACAGTCATTAGCGACTAAAACGGCGTTGTATCGCGCTTCATCTTTCGGGTTTTCAGTACCGTCAACAAAGTCGATCATGTCGCGGTTGTCTAAATATTTAAAACCTTGAATATCTTCAATTAGCGTTGCTACAGGCTGTAGAGCTGATGCGATGTATTTTGCCGCTTGGAAATTCAAATCCATACGTTCAGATTTAATCATGATGAAGACATCGCCCGGTGTACTTGGGAAGTGACGTTCACCGTCTTTCATTTCAATAAAATCATGTAATAACGCAGGTGCTTGAATATCGGGAAATACGCTAGACCAGCCATGATTAGATATACCGATGGTTAATGAAAGTTGCGCGGTTAAATCTTTTTGAGCAATGGATTTCTCAATCACTTGTATTTTGGCGAAGATCTCTTTTACGTCATCGTTATTACTATTTTCCTTAAACACGAAAGTGAGATATTCAGCGAAAGTGTTTGGATTTGAAATAGCACCGGGTTGGGCAAGTTCAGCTAATTGAATATTCATAATAGAAACCTTAAGTATTTTTTTACTTACATTACGCTTTTTATTTTTCTAACTGTAGTATGAAAAATGTAATGTTAAGTTGCCAAAAAAAGCGAGTTAAAAATAAGAGTAACTAATTGACATAAATCAACTATTTTAAATTTTATGATTGTGATCTTAGTAACAATGCTGAACGTGATACGGATAAATCCGATGCTTAATTGTTATTGCTTTTTTATTTTTGGATAACATTAAATATCAAAGAAAGCACAAAGATGTCACATATAAAATAATCGAAGTGAGGAATAAGAAATTATTTGAACTAGCTCTGACTTTTATTTGTTGTTGAAAGGGAAGGGCGATGTTTTTTATATAAAGGACTTGTGTCAAATATGTCTAAATATTCACCATTCTTTAAGCGTCCAGAAATTCTATTAATACGCTTGTTATTTGCACCTGACTAGTCATTTTATTCTGATTTGATGACTTTATTTCGTGAACCTCGAATTGATCACAAACTGAAATTTATCGGCTTAACTCAGCTAATTTCCTTTGATACTAAGTAACTCATGACGACACAGGTTGCTTTAGGAGGTTGTTGTGTCTATTAACTCTATCGATTATTCAGAAATCTCATCCGTCTCATCTAAGTGGGAACACAAAGATGAATCCGCTTCTAATATTGCTGAGAGTAAAAAACAACAAGCAGCAGCAAGACGACGTATTGAACTGTTCCGTGATATTCAAGCCAGTGGTTTAACTATCCAAGAAGCACGTGAGCTTGGGCTGTTGCACTAAACGTTATAAGGAAATAATCGTCACTTAATCCTATTTCATAACTATTTATATGCAATGCGTGGAGCAAAGTAATATAACACCTAAAGAATAGAAGAATAAATTTGTTGTTACCGTGTCACATATTGATTGCTATCAATGAGTAGAAGAGGGCATGAGTAAATTTAGAGGGTAATATAGCCAGTTGTTAGCAAAATGATTGCTGTATAAATAACTGCTTTATAAATAAGAACACGTAATGGGATGCTGCTAGCATCCCATTTTCTTTTGTATTAAATACAGTGTTTGGGTTATCGCGATGTGTTTATGTGATTGATAGCTTTAAACTATTGCTCTAATAAGTTGAATCATATTGTTTTTTCAGCTGTAAGCGTTACAGTAAATACAGATGAAGTTTAAAGATGGATAATAACAATGACTACAATCACAACACGCTGTCCACACTGTAAAGCACTGAACCGTTTACCTTCTGAGCGCGTAAATGACGAAGCAAGCTGCGGTTCATGTAAAGAAAAACTGTTTGATGGTATGCCAATTGAAGGTACATCAGATAACTTTGCAACGCTGTTAGAAAGCGATAAGCCTGTCGTTGTTGATTTCTGGGCACCATGGTGTAACCCATGTGTCGGCTTTGCGCCAATTTTCTCTGATGTGTCTAATGAACGAGATGGTCAGGCTCGCTTCGTGAAAATTGATACAGAAGCTCAACAAGCATTAGCTGCGCAATACCGTATCCGTAGTATTCCTACTATTATGGTATTCAAAGGTGGCAAAATGGTCGATATGCTAAATGGTGCGCTACCTAAGTCGCATTTTGATCAATGGTTAAATGAAGCACTGACAAAATAAACGAAGTTGTTTCAATTGACATAGAGCCGAGCTAAATATGCTCGGCTTTTTGTTACGACAAGGTTTACTTTACATTACAACGTTGCTGGTATGCCTTATTGGATTGCGATTTTTATCTCATTTGTTCAGATTGTATTCATTTAACTGCTGAATATGCAATTATTGAAAAATGATATTGTTAATGTGAGCAAGATCTCTATATACTCTCGCCTCGGTCAGAACACTTATGTTCAGCCACCTTATTTTACAAGCTGTCACCATGGATTAGTGAACGACCCACGGAGTTGGACCGGCGTTATTTGTAGCTTGTTAATTTAGGTGACTCGTATGTTGTATAATTGGGCGAACACAATCATATCTTTGACGTTTAACTGCGTTAATCCTACCTTTTTTGCTTTTTCCCCAAAAGCAATCGTTCCTCAATGGCAACAAACAGCAATACCTTCATTATTCGACACCCATTTAAAAAACAGCAGGACGAAATAATGCAGTTGTTAATTACATTAGCTGGTATCGTAGTACTGGTTCTATGCGCAGTGGCGCTTTCTGATAATAGAAAAGCGATCAATTGGAGAACCGTTGGTGGTGCTTTATTTTTACAAGCAAGCTTTGCAGCTCTTGTATTATATATCCCGATCGGTCAGAAGATGTTAGGTGCAATGAGCGATGGTGTTGCCGGTCTTCTTAGTTTTGCTGATGTTGGTATTAACTTTGTTTTTGGTGATTTATCTAATATTGAAAAAAGCGGTTTCGTTTTTGCCATTCGTGTTCTCCCTCTTGTTATCTTCATTAGTGCTTTAATCTCTCTTCTTTATTACTTTGGTATCATGCAATGGGTCATTAAGGTCCTTGGTGGTGGTATTCAAAAAGTCCTTGGCACTAGCCGCGCAGAATCATTAGTTGCTACTGGTAACATCTTCCTTTCTCAAGGTGAGTCTCCTCTTCTTATTCGTCCTTTCCTTGCAAGCATGACTCGCTCTGAACTGTTCGTAGTAATGACGTGTGGTATGGCATCGGTAGCCGGTTCTGTATTGGGTGGTTATGCAGGTTTAGGTGTTGATCTTAAATATCTTATCGCAGCAAGTTTCATGGCAGCACCGGGTGGTCTGTTAATGGCGAAAATTCTTGTGCCTGAGCAAGAAACGCCACAGGAACAAACTGAAATTGAAATGGCGAAAAGTGAACACAGCAATGCGATTGATGCATTAGCTGCGGGCGCAATGAACGGCATGAAGGTATCGGTCGCTATTGGTACTATGCTAATTGCATTCGTGAGTGTAATTGCAATGGCAAACGCAGGTCTTGAAGGTGTAGGTCACTGGTTAGCAAGCATTACAGGTGCTATTGGTCTTGATTCTGTATCACACTGGTTTGCAACGACACCACTAACAATGCAAGCAATTCTTGGTTACATTTTCTCACCATTGGCGTTCGCTGTGGGTGTGCCGGCACACGAGATGATGAAAGCAGGTACTTTCATTGGTGAAAAACTAATCCTTAACGAATTCGTTGCTTTCATGGATTTCGCTTCTGTAAAACAAGCACTTTCTGAGCACACTCAAGTCATTGTGACTTTCGCACTATGTGGTTTTGCAAACATTGGTTCAATTGCAATTCAAATCGGTTCGATTGGTGTGATGGCTCCAGAGCGTCGTAGTGATGTGGCAAAACTGGGTGTTAAAGCGGTTCTAGCTGCAACACTGGCTAACCTAATGAGTGCAGCACTTGCAGGTATCTTCGTTTCACTATAAGTGAGATAAAGAAATAGCATTGATAGCCGTAGGGTTCGCTCTGCGGCTTTTTTGTATCTTACATTAGTTCTAAACTATCTTAGTGAATTATAACGGCTTATTGCGGTAGGAAATTATTTGATAAAAGTTAATAAAACTAAAATATAACACTATTTTGTTAATAATTTTCTTGTATCACTGACTATCGCCCCTTATCATTGCGAAGATAATCTTTTTTGTACATTGTTTTTAGGTGTTATGTTTTTAACCTTTTTTCGTTTTCTAATTTTAAGTATTTGTTTAGGGGCTACCTCATTAGCTTCGGCATCTACGCATGTAGAAACTTTCGGGTTAATTAATTCAGCACCAACAATGCATACAATTAGCCAGTTGGCTGATGATTCTTCAGATTTTGTATCCCATGCCCATATTGCACCAGTACCTGCACCATTTTCTCAATCAGAACATCATGTTGGTCACTCATCAGGCAAGCATCATCCATTATCACAGGGTAAAGTGAATCAAGGTTTACCTGTCTCTGTTAATGGCTCTAAATTGGTATGGAATTTCCCGCTTTCAAGTACAAATCGTGTTTCCGAACATGGTAAACATCATCGTATCGAGTTTAGTAATTATAATATTGCGTTGGGTACGTCGAACCGCTTGATCAATGCTATTCATTTAAGTCCGGAAGAGGTCTCTCCTGACTATCGACTGGCATTTGAATTTCCTATTTTAACGGCGATTCCACTCACGGTGGGATATGCTGAACCTTTATCGCCAACAGTAGAATGGGCATTAAAGGTAAAATCTTCCTCATCCCGTATTTCAGGTTGGAAAGACTCTAACCTGATTTACTCCCAATACGGCCAACTTCGTCAAGTTGCCTAATCCTATTATTTACTAGAGAACACGAGTTTTCTGCTAGTAGTAATAACCTCTCAAGAAATTAATAAAATTATTAATAATCATCGCGTTATTAAGATTTGTTATCGTACCTATAGTTGTACTGCTCCTTTTATGTCGAATGCATTAAAGAGTACTCGCAACATTTTCATGCTATAAAGGTATAATTATAGGTGTTCTATCGACTGCAACAGGCTGTCTGTTGCAAGATACATGGCTAAAAATAATGAGAAAAAAGAATACGAAACAGATTCTGAATCATTACTCAGCATGGAAATATGTTGTGCTAATTGTGACGGTTTCGATAATGCTATTAAGTGCTATTCCGACATGGTTTGGCGAAAATGCAGCAGTTCAAATCAGTAAGAAGGGCGGTGCAATGCCAACACCTTTTGAAATTCAGAAGGTGTTAAAAGAGCACGATATCGATCCGCTTAAAATTGAGCAAAAACCAGATCGTACGATTGTTGTATTAGACAGCACTAAACAACAAACAGACACGAAAGCTGCGTTAAACACGTTAGTGAAAAACGAAGAGCGTTTAACGCTTGCATTAGAGCCAGCTGCACCGATGTGGTTACAAGACATGGGCTTTGAGCCAATTAAACTTGGTCTTGACCTTCGCGGTGGTGTTCAGTTTTTGCTAGATGTTGATGTAAACCAAGTTTACAAAAACCATGCGCAGCAGCTATCTGATGACTTACGTGTTGATTTCCGCAAGCAAGAGATCCGTGGTGGTCGTGCAGAGCTTAAAGGCAACGATGAAGTTATTGTTCGCCTACCTAGCGAAGAAGCGAACAGCAAGATCCGTCAGTTTATTCGTGAACAATACCCACAATGGCAAGCAACAAATGGTTCAGGTGATAATCTAGTTCTTGCTCTTCGTGAAAAAGAAAAAACAGATCTTCGTAACTTAACTGTTCAGCAAAACCTACAAACAATGCGTAGCCGTATTGAAGAGCTAGGTATTACTGAAGCATCAGTTCAGCGTCAAGGTGAAAACCGTATCCGTATCGAGCTACCAGGTGTTCAAGATCCTGCTGCTGCGAAGAACGTTATCGGTGCAACGGCAAGCCTTGCTTTCTACGCTGTGAAAGAAGAAGGTACAGGTAGCACAATGATCCTACCTGACAAAAACGGTAACCCAGTACGTGTTAGCCGTAAGCCTGTTCTAGGTGGTGATCACATTGTTGATGCACGAGCAAGCTTTGGTGAAAACGGTACGCCTGAAGTAAACATTACGCTTGATAGTGCAGGCGGTAAGATGATGTCTGACTTCTCACGTATGAACGTGGGCAAGCCAATGGCAACCTCTTACAGTGAGTACAGCCGTAATGCTAAAGGTGAAACTGTTCAAACTAACAAGATCATCAGTGTTGCAACAATTCAAACCCAGCTAGGTAGCCGTTTCCGTATTACTGGCGCTGGTTCTTTGGAAGATGCACAACAATTAGCGCTTCTTCTACGTGCAGGTTCGTTAACAGCGCCTGTGACTATCGTTGAAGAACGTACAATTGGTCCAACTCTGGGTGCTGAAAACATCAAAAATGGTTTCGCTGCACTTGCTCTAGGTATGGGTGTAACACTGCTATTTATGGCTGTGTGGTACCGTCGTCTAGGTTGGGTAGCAAACGTTGCACTTATCTGTAACATGATCATGCTATTTGGTCTGTTAGCGCTTATTCCAGGTGCGGTTCTTACGCTTCCAGGTATCGCAGGTCTGGTACTAACGGTCGGTATGGCGGTTGATACCAACGTACTTATCTTTGAACGTATTCGCGATATGATCCGTGAAGGTCGTAGCTTTGCACAAGCAATTGACCGTGGCTTCAGTAGTGCATTTGGTACTATTTTCGATGCTAACTTCACAACCATGATCACTGCAGTTGTTCTTTACTCTATCGGTAACGGTCCAATCCAAGGCTTCGCATTAACGCTAGGTTTAGGTCTACTAACAAGTATGTTTACTGGTATTTTCGCTTCTCGAGCCATTATTAACTTGGTTTGGGGTCGTGATTCGCGTCGAGATGTAAGGGTTTAACGCAATGAAAAATTGGATTATTAAAAACTTAACCAAATTGCGTTACATGACGGGTATTGTCTCGATCGCATTAATGGTTATTTCTATCACGTTTATCTGTGTTCGTGGTCTGAACTGGGGCCTAGATTTCACCGGTGGTGTTGTTAGTGAAGTTCAAATGGACAGTAAGATCACGAGTAGTGAAATTACACCATTGATGGATGCTGGCTTTAACCAAGAAGTGGTTGTTATTGCCGCTGATGAACCTGGTCGTTGGGTATTACGTTACGCAGCACCAGCTAAAGGTGTACAATACCCTGAGATCACAAAGGTGCTTGAGCCACTACATGCAAATGTACAAGTGCTAAATACCAGTATCGTTGGTCCTCAAGTTGGTGCAGAGCTTGCTGAGCAAGGTGGCCTAGCATTACTTGTGACTATGCTATGTATCTTAGGTTACTTGAGCTACCGCTTTGAATGGCGTCTAGCTGCGGGTTCATTACTTGCGCTACTACACGATGTTATCTTAGCGGTTGGTTTCTTTGCGATGACACAAATGGAGTTCAACCTAACAGTACTTGCTGCAATCTTGGCAATTCTAGGTTACTCACTGAATGACTCCATCGTTATTGCAGACCGTATTCGTGAGCTATTGATTGCGAAACCAAACCAAGATATTGAAGCGACAAACAACGAAGCTATTATTGCGACATTCTCACGTACAATGGTGACTTCGGGTACAACACTGATGACTGTAGGCTCACTATGGTTATTAGGTGGCGCCTCGCTACAAGGTTTCTCTATTGCAATGTTCATCGGTATCTTAACAGGTACTTGGTCTTCGATTTCAGTAGGTACATTACTTCCTGAGTTCCTAGGTCTTAAGCCAGAGCATTACCAACCAAAGCCAATTGTTGATGAGCCTTAATCGTTACAATTAATCTGTATTAAAGCGGCTATCGAGTATTTAACTTGATAGCCGTTTTTTTTGCTTCAAATGTGATATCGGTTGTAAAAAAGAGCGATTTTAAATTAACAGTTTTTTTTTATGTGAACCAAACTTTCTTTGTCTCAGTATAAATATTCGATTGAGTAATGTGATGAAGAAAAAATTAGGCTTAGTTTGTTTTGCTACATTGATGGTAACGGGATGTGCCCACACAACTGATGATGGTTTTCGTTTTGTGCCAGATAAGTACGTAAGTAATGTGGAATACAATAGTATTTATCACTATGGCTATAACCAAGGTTGTGAGTCAGCATTAGCTAAGAAAGGTAATAACGAGGCTGTATATATTAAAGATCCCGCGCTAGATGGCTCTAATACGCGGTTTAATGAAGGCTGGGATGATGGTGAAAAAGCTTGTTCTTCCGGCAGTCGTAAAACAATCTATGGGTTATCGTCAAATACCCCTAGCTTATGATTAACAAATCGGAAAATAGTAGTTATTTATAATTTGAGATACACTTCTAATAAATTTATAAAATTATTAGTAAGTAGATAGTGATTCTTGTAATATCACCTAAAAGAAAATGGATATTGCCTTCGTGGAGGCAAAAAAAAACAGATCCGAGGATCTGTTTTTAGAGGGAAGAATAAAGAAAGCCTAGCCGTAGTATTTCTTAATTGTTCGAATTTCCCTTGCCTTTTTAAGCTGCTTTAGCATCGATGTAAGAGATGACTTCTCCGTTGTCGAAGCTGATTGTTGCTGCTGCGTTGATTTCAGGAAGTAGGAGATAAGCTTGGTTAGCGCCATCTTCTGCTGTGATTTCAATGATGACATGAAGTTGACTTGCTAATAAATTATCAATATTCATGTTGTCACTAGCATAATCAGAAATAAGCAGCTTTTTATAGCGTTTATTTGAGTCATGCACCCAAATTGTGAAGTTTTGGTTTTCACCTTCCGTATGGTGTATAAAATCTGCCAGATTTCTCATAAAAAGTTCCTTTTTGCTGATCAATATAAAGATATTGACTCACAATCTCCATTATGTACCAAATCTCGAATTATTAAATATAAGCCTGATTATTTTTACGGATAATGTGATCAGAAATTATATTTAAGGTAATTATTACTTTTATCAACATTTTTTCTCATAAATTGTATAGATAAAATAGCATCTACAAATGTCATTGATATTTCAAATAGCTATTAAGTTATACAGATGAGTATGTTTTTTATTATTTTATTATCTAATTGTTATATATATTATAGCATGACAATATATTTAAAGGGTATATTTTGAATCTCTATGTTTATATATAGGTATTAATTTATTAAAGCTACTTTTATTTATACTTTATGCATTTTTCTTGTATTAAGTAATTATCTATAAGATATATTTTTTAGAAAAATGAAGTGTGATATTTGTAAAAAGTAGGTGAATAAGCGAAAAGTTGTCTCATTTGCAGCTGAAGTTAGTTATCATATGCTCGACTTATAAGTAATAATTCGATTGGTTGGTTATGTCTGAAGCTGCTGTAAAAGTAATACAAAAAGTAACCTGGATAGGGTCCATAGCGAACATTGCACTCGCATTTATAAAAATTACTATCGGTAAGATGACTGGAAGCCAGGCATTGATTGCCGATGGTGTGCACAGTTTCTCTGACTTAGTAACAGATACTGCAATCCTAATAGGTTCTCGTTATTGGACAGCTCCTGCTGATAAAGAGCACCCTTATGGTCACGGTCGTTTTGAAACTCTTACGAATATCTTTATTGGTGTGTTATTGGCGCTGGTTGGTATTGGTATTGGTTGGGAATCATTAACCTCAATCAGTGAGCAGGCGCATAGTAAGCCAGGGATGCTAGCTTTTGCAGCCGCTGTTGCATCTATTGTGGTGAAAGAAGTGCTATATCGCTGGACAGTGATTAAAGCGAAAGCAATCAATAGTCGTGCTCTGTATGCTAATGCATGGCATCACCGTTCTGATGCGTTGAGCTCACTACCTGTTGCCATTGCTGTAATTGCAAACTACTTTGTGCCAGAGCTTCATTATTTAGATCAAATTGCAGCTTTGATTGTTACTGCGATGATCTTGAAAGCCGCCGCTGAAATTTTATGGCCCGCAGTGTTAGAAATCACAGAAGCGAAAGCTGATGCTGATATGGAAAGCAAAATTCAATCTTATGCGGCAGAAGACAGTGACATTAAAGAAGTTCATGCTATTCGTAGTCGTAGAACGGGCAGTACGATTCTGCTTGATTTTCACCTGTTAGTTGATCCCGATATGAGCGTGGATAAAGCACATACTATTGCTGAGAACTTTAAATCTCACTTACTGAAAGAGTTAGATGAGGTTGTTGATATTATCATTCACATTGAGCCGTTTAACTGTAAAGAAAGAGTGCTTAATCCGTGTTGTGATGACTGTGATAGTGATATGAAATCCTCGACTTGATGATTGAAACTAAACGGTGGTGTATTTAACATCGCCGTTTTTGTTTTTAAGCCATCGTATTATTAGCAAGACATTCGCTATTTCGTGATATAGCAGAACTACACCTCTTACTATAGTTAAACTACCTATATGCCGTTAAATAGGTTGTATTATGCCCTTAATCGCGATTAAAGCTTTGCCTTTCGAGACTGGTGTTGAAATAGAAGATGCATTGAAGTCTTTATCAGAACAAATTTCGCTTCAGTGTAAAATAAAATTAGAACATATTATGATCACTTGGGAATGGATAAAGAACGATCATTATATTCATAATGGGGAAGTGGTAGATAAACAGCAGCAATTAACGCATCCGTTATTAGTTGAATTAACTGCACCTAATTATTACTCACAACAAAATATTATGTTTCTAATGGAACTGATAGCTAAAGATATATCATCAACTTTGCCGATTAATAAAGATAATGTATTTATAAGTTATACGCCAGCTTATAGTGATGGTGTTTATGATCATGGCTCGGTGATTAATTGGGATGATAGCTAATAAGCGACTCAGTGTTTATTATAGAAAGAGTCGCTTATTAATGAATTAGATAATGGTGTCTTTAAGCCATTGGTTAATGTCACCTAGCACATCTCGATGCTCAGGGTATTGCGTAATGAGTTGAGTTATCGCTGCATCGAATGCTGTCGCGTTATATTCGATGTCAAGTAACGCGGTTTCTAATAACTCGATAGGGGCCGGATCTAGGCTATCGGTAAAGGTTTTAATAGCAATAACACGGCCTTTTTTGACATCTAGATGTAACTCAACACCACCCCATGTGAAACGCTCATCGATGGTATGCATAAATTGGGGCGTGTTACCGAAGTTCCATTCCCAACTTGATTGAGTTTGGTACTTATCAGTAAAGCCTGGCATATCAGGTAGGTTTTCAGGTGAAATATATTCAACCTCTACCCGTTCATCATAGTGGGCAAAGAAAGCCTCTTTAATGGCTTCACAGACGCTATCGTGATTGATTTCAGAGTTTATATCACACAGGTTAGTTACACGTGAGCGTACCGAAGTGATCCCTTTTGCTTCCAGTTTCTTTTTATCGGGATTTAGATAATTTGCTAAGCGCGTGAGATCGGCATTGAGTAATAATGTACCGTGATGGAAACCGCGATCCATGGTTTCACGGTAAGCTGAACCTGAGAATTTTCTCTCATCTTCACCCACTTCAACAACCAGATCATTTCGACCTGTTGCTTTAGCATTTATGCCTAGTGTTTTTAATGCTGACAATACAATGTTAGTGGAAACATTCTTATCGTACTTTGGCTTACCTGCCATAAAAGTGAAGTTGGTATTACCCAAATCGTGAAAAACGGCACCACCACCACTTTGACGACGAGCCAGCGTGATCCCATCTTGCTCCATTTTTCCTGTATTACACTCTTTCCATGGGTTTTGAGCGCGACCAATAACGACAGTATCAGCATTACGCCATAAGAAGAGAACTTGTTGATCTGCTGGCATATTACGGAAAATCGCATCTTCAACAGCAAGGTTGAACCATGGGTGTGTAGATTGAGAAATAAAAACGCGAGTAGTGGATGGCATTAAGTATACCTGACTGTTACTTGAGAATATTTTTAAATTTACATGGTAAGTTTATGCAGGTAAAGCAGTATAACGTGCTGTTGGTGTGGAAGATAACGACAAATTCTGTCTTATATGGCAAAGCGATAAGAATGGTATTGGTAAAATAGAGGAGATGAAAAAAAACCAAATCATATACTATAAACTGGAAGAATATATGATTTGGTAACAGTGTTTTTTCGCTTTAGAGAGTCTTAATGCTTTCTAGTGCGTGTATTAAGCATAACATTGGCTGTTAAACGTATGTATAGCGATAATTGAAAGGTTAGGTTGATAACATAATGTTTTATTTTCTAACCTTTTCTTTTATTAAGCGTAGTCAAAGATATTTGACCTGAAAAGCCAATAGTTTAAAAAAGTTGCGATCAGAGCATGGCATAAAACCATGCTGCAGCTAATTATGAAAATACGTTTATTGTTGGCTTGTTTGTGCAGAAGGGGTAGGGCTTTCAACCTGAGTTACTACATCGTAGGTAATGAAGTAGCCAACGAGTAGGATAAGAGGGATAAATTTAAACCACTTTTTCATGATGAGATACCAATAGTCGGAATAGCTTTGTACCTTACCACCGTATTTAATTTGATAAAGATCGATTAATGAAAAGTTAGGTTTACCCTGAAGCAGCCTTGTGCTTGGATATTAAGATATAAAAAAGCCGAGCAGAGGCTCGGCTTGTATAATACGTTGATAATTTAGAAGTACAAACGTACAACAGATTCAGCAACACAACCTGGACGACGACAACCTTCAATTTCTACCGTGATTTCTTGAACAATTTCTAAACCACGTTTAATAGGTGTTACAGATTGAATTTTAGTACGTGCACGAACATTTGTGCCAGATTTCACTGGGTATGGGAAACGAACTTGGTTTAAACCGTAGTTCACCGTCATTTTTGCTGTTGGGAACTTCTGATTTGCAGGATCAACGCTATCTGTTAGTACAGACAGTAGTGATAGCGTTAAAAAGCCATGAGCAATAGTGGTTTTAAATGGTGATTCTGCTTGTGCACGCTCAGGATCTGTGTGGATCCATTGGTGATCTTCAGTGACATCAGCAAAACGATCAATACGAGACTGATCAACGGTTAACCATTGGCCAACATGGATCTCTTCGCCTAATGTTTCCAGTAATGTATTCATCAGCTTTTCAGCTTCAGGATGCATTTCAATCGGCTCTGGTTTTGCTGTTTCTACTGAGTTGCCATTCGCCACAGAGACTAAATTATGCTCTTTCACCCATGAAGCCAATTGGCTGTTGTTCGCTTTGTTTAGGAACTCAACCCAATAGTCACGGATTGTTGGTGATAGCCAGTCTTTAAATTCAAACTGGTGATGTGATAAAACTTCACGCTTACGTTTGATGAAATCGACTACTTTTTCTTTCATAGAGCATAACCTTCGTTGAAAATCCCACCTTTGGGGAGGGCGCGTATTGTAGCGATAATTTACATTCGCACAAATTTATTTGTGGAGTGTGTCGCACTATACGACTCATCCGATGAGTTGATTTTAGTTAAATCAATCAAATAGCGCAATCCAAAAAAGTGAATTAATCAGTTATGTTGCATTCATTTAAAAAATTTCCATTATTAAATGAATGACTTAGAGAGAGAGTTGTGATGTTAGGAAATATGAATTTTTTCTTAGTTGTCATAAATATATCCCACAATCGTAGTAAAAATTACATATAGCTTTGCAAAAGTGTGGCAGTTTTTTGTTAACGTTAAGGATTGACCGTGAAAAAACAATTATTGGCAGCACTAGTAATTTCTTCTTTATCCTCTTCATTTAATTTTGCCCACGCCACTGAAAAGCCATTTGAAATAAAACTTATTGGTCGCGCTTTATTAAATGCACAATCACCGGAAGGTGCAGCAGAAATTGTCGCTTATCAAAATAGTAAAAAACGAATTTTTGCCATCAACGGCTCAGGTAAAACATCTACAGTCGAAATTATTGATGCCGCTAAATTTAATGTATCTGATTTAAAACAATCTGCTAATGATGTAACTAATAATAGTAATCTATCTTCTGTTTATACAATTAATTTAGCAGAACATACGAAAGGTAATGCAAATAGCATTGCGATAGCGGAAAAACAGGCACTTGCTGCTGTGGCGATTGCTGCAGATAAAACCGGTGAAAAAGGCGCGATTGCTTTTTATGACATAAGTGGAGATAAGCCTGCTTTTATTAAGAATGTCGAAGTGGGCTATTTGCCTGATATGGTGACATTTACGCCAGATGAAACCAAAGTCATTGTTGCCAATGAAAGCGAGCCATCTGGTGATTATCTCATAGACCCAGAAGGATCGATTGGTATTATCACGATTGATAATGGAAAAATAGCTGATAAAGCAACATTACTAGGCTTTAGCCAATTTAATAAGCAGCAAGCCAAGCTTGAAAAACAAGGAATGGTTTTCTCAAATCCTAATGGACAGACTATAAAAGGTAAGAAAATTAGCACATCGGTTGCTCAAGATCTTGAGCCTGAATATGTCGCAGTATCAAAAGATAGCAAAACTGCTTATGTTTCATTGCAAGAAAATAACGGTATTGCGATTGTTGATCTGGCAACCAATAGCATTACTTTGCAAGGGCTAGGTTTTAAGGATTGGTCAAAATATAAAATGGACGCCTCTGATAAAGATGGTGGCATTAATATGCAGGCTTATCCTGGCTTATATGGCATGTACCAACCAGATACATTAGCGAGTTATAGTGTTAATGGTAAAAATTATATTGTGATTGCCAATGAAGGTGATGGGCGAGAGTATTTCTTTGATGCTAAAGATGAAGCGACTTGTAAAGCACAAGGTGGTGTTGATTTTGATAAGAAAGATGGCTGTGTCTCTTTTGTTAATGATATTCGCGCTAAGAAATTAACACTGGCAAGTAACTTTGATTATTTAAAAAATGATGAAAGTGATATTGGTCGTTTGAAAGTCAATCCTCAACTAGGTGATAAAGATGGCGATGGAAAATATGAAGCACTATATACCTTCGGTGGGCGTTCATTTTCTATTTTAGATAGCCAAGGTAAGATGATTTTTGATTCTGGTGATGAGATTGGACAGCTAACCGCTAAGATCCACGGTAAGGCATTTAATAATGATGAAGATGAAAATGCGGGTGATGCGCGTTCAGATGCAAAAGGTGCTGAACCTGAAGCATTAACGGTGGGTCAAGTAGGCGATAGAACATATGCTTTTATTGGCCTAGAGCGTATGGGGGGCGTGGTTGTTTATGATATTACGGAACCAAGTAAGGCGCATTATGTTGATTATTTTATCAATAGAGGTTTAGAAGAAGCTAAAGCGGTTACGGGGGATTTAGCACCGGAAGGGATGACATTTGTTTCTGCAAAAAACAGCGCAACAGGTAAGCCACTAGTTATTATTGGTAATGAAATTTCAGGCAGTGTTGCCGTGTGGGAAATCTCAACACAATAAACACATGGCTGATTTCTAGATAATAAAAAGCCGATAACAATTTAAGTTATCGGCTTTTTTTGATTATGTCGCTAAGGTGAATTAGCTTGCTTTTGGTTGAGCTACGTTACCTTCGCGAAGCGATTTTAATACCGTTTCTTTAGGACCATCGGCCACGATACGACCTTGTTCCATAACGATAAGGCGATCTACTACATCAAGCATGCTGGTTTTATGAGTGATCAGAATTAATGTTTCTTCCGGACTCATATTATGTAGCTGACGCTTGATGAACATTTCTGAGCGGTTATCCATGCTACTGGTTGGCTCATCCATGATCATCACAGGTGGATTTGATAAAAACGCACGAGCAATTGCAATTGCCTGACGTTGACCACCAGAAATAGCGTGACCACCTTCACCGATTTGTTTCTCAAGACCCGCTGCATCATGCTGAGTAAAGGCTGTTACACCAGCACGGTCTGCTGCATTTAGAATTTCCTTATCGCTTGCTAATGGACGGCCTAAGGTGATGTTGTCACGGATTGAACCAAAGAACAGCGTGATATCTTGTGGTACACAACCAATGTTACGACGAATATCAATGTGATGTAGCTGATTGATATCAGTATCATCAATTAATACAGAACCTTCCGTTGGCTTATACAAGCCCATTAATAGACGCTCTAAACTGGTTTTACCTGAGCCAATACGACCAATGATCGCTACTTTTTCACCAGGATTAATGGTGAGGTTAATATTCCTAAGCGCAGCATGGGTTGCATTAGGGTAGGCGAATGACACGTTATCAAATTCAATTTTTCCGCGAATAACAGGGCGGTGAATGTAACGCTTACCATCTTCTTGCTCCAACGGCATTGCCATTAGCTGCTCAAGGATTGTCATCGCAGATTTTGCTTGATTGTAACGCGTTGATAGTAAAGCAAGTTGCACTAAAGGACCGACAGCACGACCGCTTAACATGGTCGAAGCGATCAAGCCACCCATGCTCAAGTCACCGTTAGCAATCAGATAAACACCCACTACGATCATGGCAACAGATACAAACTGCTGTAAGAAACCGGCGGTGTTTTGCACGGAATCAGTCAAGCGACGGGTTTTTAAGCCCCAGTTTGACATGTGTGATACAGCTTCTTCCCAACGGTATTGGAATTGGTTTTGCGCACCAAACATTTTCACTGTTTCAAGGCCAGATAAGCTCTCGATGAGGTTTGCGTGTTTTTGAGAAGAAAGGCGTGAACCTTCTTCAATGCTGCGACGTAATGGGCGCTGAATTAAGAAGCTGTAAGCCACTAAGATCAGAACCGCAACCAAAGGTACTAACGCTAAAGGACCTGCAATAATGTAGATCACCAGCAAGAAGAACAGAGCAAAAGGTAAGTCAATCAGTGATGACACCGTTGCTGATGTAAAGAATTCACGGATTGATTCAAACTCTTGCAAATGGCGAGCAAAAGCACCAACAGAGGCTGGTTTTGCTTCCATACGAATACCCATGACACGACTAAAAATTTTAGCTGAAATGAGCAAATCTGATTTCTTACCAGCTAGATCGATAAAATAGCTTCGCAGTAGCTTTAATACTAAATCGAAGATAAAGATCACGCTGATACCGATTGCTAATACCCACAGTGAATCAAACGCTAAGTTAGGGACGATTTTGTCGTACACCAAGCGTGTGAATAGGGGAGCCGCAATAGCAAAAATATTAATTAAGATTGAGGCAATAAATACATCACGGTAAATGCTACGTGATTCCCATAGGGTGCTCCAAAACCAGTGACCATCACGGGTTTTTAAGATCTCCGGTGAACGCTCATCATAACGGAAACGTTTTTTGATCAGGAATAAACGACCAGAGTATTGCGCATTAAGCTCATCAAGCTTGATCCACTGTTCGCTACCGTCATTTTGCGGTAGCACAACTTCGGCTTCGCCTTTTTCTTTATCAATGCTTAAAACGACACAAGCTTCGCCACCTTTAAGTAGGGCAATAACAGGAAATAGGAGTGAAGAGAGACTCTCTAACTCCATTTTACTCTCTTTCGCTTGTAAGCCTGCCTTTTCTGCTGCACGCGGCAGTAGAAAAGGAGACAGTAAACCATCAGTTAGGGGTAAATCTGCAATTAGTGCGTCAGGTGAATTTGCCTGACCATAAAAGCGGCTGATGTATACGAGTGACTGCAGTAAAGGATCTTTCATTTTAATTCTCGTGTTTCAACTGATCAGTAACAAAACCTTGGAAGCCGAGAATATCCATTGCGGCTAATTTATCCTTTTGCTCAACTGTTTCAACACGTGTGGCGATTGTCTTCACAGACAAGTTGTTTGCCGTACGTGTAATAGATTGAAGTACATCTGTCTTAATCTGATCATCAAGTTGCGAAGTATACGCAAAGTCTAGTTTTACATAGCTTGGACGTAGTTTGTTTAAGTAGCCTGTAGAGCTGAAGTTGTGCCCATAATTATCAATACCGAATCGGAAACCATTTTGGTGAATGATTTCACACAGCAGTGATGCATTATCTACTTGTTTAATAAAGCAAATTTCAGGAAGTTCAAATAATACACGCTCTTTTAGTTGTGGTGTTGATTTTAACTTACTGTTTAACCAGCGAATAAAGCCAGTATCGTTGATGCTGCTTTGAGTAATGTTGATAGCAACAGGAACTGATTTCGGATTTTGTTCTAATTGATTGAATAGCTGTTCAACGATGTAGCGGTCAAAGTTAGCACCTTCGTTTAGCTGTTCAATCGCCGATAAGAATTGGCCTGCATTGTAACGTTGGTTATCTTTTTTTATGTAGGCAAATGCTTCTTTATGGATTGTATTGTTTGCAACATCGATAGCTTTTTGGAACGTAAAGTGAATCAGCTTATTAGCAATAGCTTCTTCAACTAGCGCTTTCCACTGCTGCTTACCTAGGGTTGGCATTTCTTTTTTGTCGCTAGGCTCAATAATTGCTAATGGTTCTTTTGGTTCTTGGCGAGCTTTGGTTAATGAGTTATCTGCACTTGCTAATAGAGTAGAAATAGTTTCATTTTCAGAACAAAGTACGATGCCAACGGCAGCATTGAGTGGGGCAATACCAAGAGGATCAGCATTAAGATCTGATGTCATTGATAGCATTTTTCGACCAGCTTGAATTAACTCATCTTTTGTTGCATTCGGTGAGATTAAAGCGAACTCAGATTGGTTTAAGCGAGCAATGGTTACATCATCATTTGCCAAGTCTTTTAAGCGGGCAGACAGCTCTTGAACGAGTTTATCACCAGACTCATAGCCAGATTGTGCGTAGCTATCTTCAATTGCATCTGCTTTTAACAACACCATACCGCCGTTAGGTTTGCATGAAAGCCATGAATTGATTTTTGATAGTAAGTAACTGCGGTTCGCAAGGCCAGATACAGGATCTTGGTATGCACGAATACGTAAGTTATCTGCTTCTTGTGCCTGTTGTTCAAAATGGCTTTGTAACTGTTCACTCATTGCGTTAAACGCAGTAACAACGTCTGCCAGATCACGAGTACGTGGTGTTGGTAAAGATGAAGTAAAGTGCTGAGTAGCCATTTCTTTTGCACTTTTCTGAATTTGTTTTAGTGGCTCTAGTACTTTTCTTAATACTACTGACAAGATAATTGCGCCGATAACAGAGCACACCACAAAGCCAAGCATTAGTTGTAGTGTCGCTTTCCATAACTGTTGGTAAGCAGACGCAGGGCTACTGGTAACCGTCAGGTTTGCAAGTTGCATCCAACCACTGGTTAAAGTCGTTGATTGGGTAATCGGTTTAATACTTACTAATGTTTGGAACCAGTCAGGAACACCAGCGATTGACTGAGGGTATTGACGAACAATCTCCTTATCAGAATCAAGTAGTGACAGTTTTACTTCACTGTAAAAGCTTGAGTCGAACGTTGCATTAATTACAGATTCTGCCGAAACCATATCTTTGTTTTCAAGGTAAGGAGAAAGGGCAAAACCGACTGAACTTATTGCATTACTCAATTCTGTTGATTGCTGGTGTACAAGGTAGTCTTTGGTAGTGTTAAATTGGATAGCAAAGACTGCACTTATCAGCGCGAAGAATACAACTAGCATCCATAATAGAAGTTGTCGGTAAAGTGTCATTGGTGTTCACTCGTTAATAAGTATTTTTAGGGCGGTGTAATATTATTTTATTAGAACGATTACGAAGATCATTCCATAGACTTAAGCGTGACGCTTTGCCTGCAACTTGGGTTTGGCCTTGTTTTTTGATCAGCCATAATTTGCTACCGTTAAAGCTATAGATAGGTAGTAAATCTTTTCTTTGTGTTGCAGGTAAAATTTCGCCTTTGAGATTATCTAAAATCACAGGTACAGAGGAGGGAGTAGGATAGTAGGCAACTACCATGTGAAATTGATTTAATTCAAGGGCCTTAACGTAAACTAGTCTTAATTTTTTGTCAGGAACGCCGAGCTCTCTTAAAGCTTGGTATTTTGCGATACTGAAATCTTCACAGTCACCAGCACCAACACCTACGAATTCATAAGGTGTAGCCCAGTAGTCTTCTTTTCCCCAAAGTTTCTGATCGCTAATAAAAACAAATTGGTTAAAGAAGTTATTGACAGCACGTAGCTTTTGCCTTTCCGATAAATGCTGTGAATTTTGGATTAGCGCTCGCCATGCCGTTGCTCGTTTGCCAGCCCGTTCCCCATAAAATTGCTTTATTTTATCGATCTGTTGTTTGTTGCTGGCAGCAAACACGTTCGCTGCCAGCACAAAACACAGTATCCAGAATGTTATTTTCTTCAACGTGGATTCTATCTATTAGTTTTCACGAACCGTGTAGATAGTCCATTCTTTCACAACATCGCCTTGAGAGCCAACAACTTGAGCCACAACACGACGGCTAAGTGTATTACTTTCTTCAACATCGTCAGCTTTAACTGGATCGCTGTCACCAAAACCAACAGTCTTAATGCGAGCTGGTGATACGCCTTCAGTGATCAATGCTTGGCGAATAGCTTGTGCACGACGCTTAGACAGAGCAACGTTGTAAGATGCGCTACCTACTGGACTTGCATAGCCTTTCAGTTCAATGTGTGTATCAGGATATTTCGCTAAGAATGCACTCATGTTAGCGATATTTTCCATGTAACTTTCTGGGATTTCTGAAGAGTCATTCGCAAATAGCACGTGAATGTTATTTTCTTCAGAGTTTTTCACAAACGTTGGACAACCATCGTTATCAACCACAGCATCAATAGGCGTATCTGCGCAACGGTCACGTTGATTAATCACACCATCACTGTCTTGGTCGTAAAGGTTTTTAGTTTGTTTTGCCACTGGTGGCTGTTGAACAGTTAATGAACAACCAAATAGAGATAAAGCCAGTAAACCAGTAATTACGTATTTCATTCTTAAATCCTCTTATTTAACTGACTTAGCCCAAGTTTCAGGGATGTCAACACGCATCTCATCAAGGATCAGACCGGTTGCGTTAAGTACACGGTATTTCGCTAAAATGCCGTCGTACTCAGCCGTTAAATAAGCTTTTCGTGCTTCAAATAGTTCGTTTTCAGTGTTTAGAACGTCAAGTAGTGTACGTTGACCGATCTTAAATTGCTTTTCATATGCAATAACAGTGCGTGCAGAAGCATCAACGTGTTCTTGTAGGAACAGTTTTTGGTTCTTAGCTAAATCAAGCGCACTCCAAGATAGGCGTGTACCTTCTTCTAACATGTGATGAGCACGATCACGGATGTCTTTAGATTTATTGATTTGGTAAGCCGCACGGCGAGACTTAGCAACATCACTACCACCATTAAATAGGTTGTAGCGCATTTTCAGCATCGCTTTAAGCTCATCAGTATTGCCTTCGACACCATTTAGATCGTCACCCCATTCTTGAGATGCTTCGATAGTAAATGAAGGGTAGAAAGTACCTGTTGCTTGCTTGTATTGGTATTCAGCCGCATCAACATCGTTAGCTGCCATATGTACAACAGGGTTGTATTTATTGGCTTTTTCTAACGCATCATCTAGCGATTTTGGTAAATAATTTACGTCTACTTCTGGCTTAACAAGATCTTTTGGATACTGGCCTACAACACGAATAAACTGGGTGATCTTGTCATGTAAATTACTTTTTGCTGAAAGTAGGTTAGCGTTAGAACTTGCTAAACGACCTTCAACTTGTGCTAGATCGGCTGTTGAACCAATACCTGAATCAGCACGTTTTTTGATATCTGAATACATTTTTTGGTGAACTTTTAGGTTCGATTCAGACAGTGCTAGGACATCTTGTGCATGCAATACGTTTAAGTATGCTTCTGTTGCTTTCAGTGCTTTGTCTTGAGCATCAGATAGTAATTGGTAACGTTCAGCTTCTGTTTCAGATTTATTACGTTGAATGTCATTGTACGTAATAGAACCATCCCAAATAAGCTGGCGGATATTAATCGATGCGCTACGAGGATCCGTTTCTGACTTTAAATTTGAGTTATTGTATTTGTTATAGCCAACACCCGCTTCAAGATCGACAGAAGGTAAGTAGTCACCTTTAGACGCATTGATTAATTCATGCTTACTTTGGAATTCATTGTAAGCACTCTTAATTTCTGGGTTTGTCGAAATAGTTTCCGCTACTGCTTGCTCCAGTGACTGTGCCATTACTGGTGCAGTAACACATTGAAGACCAACGAGAAGGGCTGCTTTTTTTAATTTATGTTTCATCGTCATTTTATTATTCTCTTAACGCCGTGTGACGCGCTTTGAGGACTGGTTTAAGAAGATAATCAAGAACAGAGCGTTTGCCTGTAATGATATCAGCTGTGGCTGTCATACCAGGAATAATGGGCAGAGCCTCCCCATCGGGTCCCTTCAAACTACTTGCATCAGTACGAATCCTTACTTGGTAAAAACTATTACCTTCTTTGTCTTGAATTGTATCTGCACTGATGGTTTCGAGTGTTCCATGTAAACCGCCATAGTTAGTAAAATCATAGGCACTAAATTTAATTATCGCTGGTAAATTTGGTCGTAGGAAACCAATATCTTGTGGCGCAATTTTAGCTTCTATGAGTAACGTGTCTTCAGTTGGGACTATTTCAACTAACGGCATGCCGGGTTGAATAACGCCACCTACTGTATTCACGTGGATCTTTTGAATCGTACCGTTAACAGGCGAAACAACAGTGGTTCGTTTAACACGATCTTCTAGACCAATTTGTGTTTCGCTAAGGCTTGATAATTTATCGCTTGTTTCATTCAGTTGCGCTTGAATATCTGAGCGGAACTGCAAAGCAATATCAATGTATTTAAATCCCGCTTCTTGAATGGCCGCTTGGGTCACTGGGATCTGCATTTTTGCTGAGTTCAGATCACGTTTGGTATCGTTGAGTGAGCGTTGTAATTTTAATAGCTCAATACGCGGTACCACGCCTTCTTCAGCAAGTGGTTTTGTAATGTTGTACTCTTTCATCGCAATGCCGTAACTGCTTTGTAAGTTACTTACACGAGAACGTGTTTCTGCTAATTCTCTTTCTTTTTGCGATGCTTGTTGTGAGGCAACTTCAAGCTGGTTTTGTAAATTGTTTAATTTATCTGTAAATTGGTTTAGTTGACGACGTACCAATTCAGGGTGTGCTTTTTTAAATGCATCATCAAATACAGGTGGCTTACTCTCAACGGTGACACTGTTACGCCATTTGGTGTTATCTGTTTTATTGTTAACCGTTACACTAGCGAGTAGGGCATTTAAACGTAGAGAATCGGCTTGCATTGCAGCTAAGCTCTGCGTTTTCTCTTTAAAATCTGATTTAAACTGCGTGTCATCAATTAAAAGTAAGGTTTGACCTTTCTTTACTTGTTCGCCTTCTTTAACCAGTACCTTCTTAACAATACCGCCTTCTAAGTTTTGTACGACTTGTAATTGTGACGATGGGATCACTTTACCTGAGCCTGTTGTGACTTTGTCGAGCTTAGCAAAATATGCCCATATAAAAGCAGTAATAAAAAAGAGCACCATTACCCATAAGATAACACGTGCACTTTTTGGGGTGTTAAGTAACAAAGCAGCCGACTTATCATCGACAAAATCTAGATTACTAGCAGCAACAGGGGTGTCTTTTTTGCTCATTATCTATCCAAGTCAGGAAATCACTAAGGGTCAGTGATCGTCTAATTTTTTAATATTTATTTGTAAAATAAAATGTCATTCCTAATGATTTTTTTATCAGGTACATGACCATTTGGTGATATAGCTATCAATAATTTATTGAAGTATATTGTACATTAATTGCATACGACAAGGGTATTTTTGGTTGCGTCTCATATAAATATTGTTACAAAGACTTACAAAAATACAATTGTATTTTAATTAGGCATTGCCAATGATATGACGTCAAATTATTGACGTAAAGTTTTTTTTAGAGCGAAAAATTTGCTCAAGTAGAATAAATTGCTGTTTAAGTATAAAAATAAGACTAAATATCAATAAAATGGCGTTTTTTTATACTGTTTTTCTTAAAAAATATTTGAATTGGCAAACTGAATAAATGAATAGGAAGGTTGAAAGTACGTTATGAAAGCTGATGGAAAGACTCAGGACGGAATGAAACTAGTATCTGGTGATGGATTTTTAATCAAAGCTGGAAAAGATGTTCAGCCTGTAATTGACGAATTTATGCTTCAGCCTGATGAAATTTTGGTTGCTAATGGGGATGCAAAGTTCATCTTTGTAAAAGATGGCGTTGAACAGGTGGTTAATCAACCATGCCCAACTTGTACTGTTGTCACACCAGAAGGTATTCAATCTGTTGATTTAGATGAAAAGATCGCATTTAACTATGAAGGCATGGGTAATGCGTCTTTTGACTCTAATAATATTGATGCAATTCAATCTGCCATTTTGTTGGGTCAAGACCCGACATTGTTGTTTGAACCAACGGCAGCTGGTAATGAATCTGCAGGTAATGTAGGTATCAATGGCTCGTCTTCAGCTGCGAGTTTTGTATCGATTAATTATGATAACGACTCAATGCTTGCTGAGGCGGGATTTGATACAGCTTACGATCCAAATCAAGCACGTAATGAGCTTGATCCTCTTGTTATTGTTCAACCAGATGGTGGTGAATCTGCATCTTTAGTGGTTACTGAAGGTGATCTTGGCGATAAAACATATCCAGTGAGCTCTTCAACATCTGTTTTAGTTGAAGCGTCCACGTTACCTCTTGATCCTCAATCTTTTGTTTTTGACCCGTTCACCGTCAACGCATTATTGACTGAATTAAGCCACGATATTACCTCTGGTGGTCAAGCGGTTACTTTCATTTATGACACTCAAGCTAATGCCATTATTGGTACGCTTGATGGCAAGCAAGTGATGTCTATTGCACTTGAAGCAACGTCAATCAATGGTCGTGATGTGACAGTTACTGTGACAACAACCATCAATCAGCCTATCGATCATACGGGCAATAACACCGATGGTTATGTAGTACACAATGGCGATCAAATTAATATCGATGTGGCTATTCAAGCGCAAGATAGCAGCGGTAATTCACTAGAAAAACCAGTTAATGTTGATATTGGTGTGATTGATGGCGCTAACCCTGAATTCGGTACAGATAAAGGTACATACATTGATGAAGCTACTGAAACGGGTAAAACCATCAGTGGTGATGTGCCATTAGATCTGGGATCTGATGCTATTGCTTCTATTCGTTTTAATGGTGAGCAAGCTGGGCTATCAAGCATCACAAGTGATGGTAAACCCACGAGCTTTTCTATTAATAGCGAAGGTAATGAATTAACCATTTTAAATAGTGACAACGAACCTGTAATGGTTGTGACTATGGCTAAGGATGGTAGTTACACTGTGACCCTAACGGGTGTTATTGATCAAGACACTAATGATCTAACAACCATTAATTTAGATGTAACTGCCACTGATAAAGATGGTGATACTGCAAATGGTCAAGTTAACATCTTTGTAAAAGATGGTGCTGATGCCGCTGGCGGTGAAGTCGTTTCAGTGACATTAACTGAAGGCGATCGTGATGTTGATGGTAGCGGCACAAGCACAGGTGGCGCTGATACCACGTACCCTGTTGTCAAAACGGGTGAGTTAACCCTAGTTGCAGGTGAAGATCGCTTAGATCCGAATACCGTTGCGATTGACGCAAGCCAGCAAGCTGCACTTATTAAAGAGCTAAACACAGAGTTAACTTCTGGTGGTCAACCATTAACATTCACGATTGATGCTAATGGTAATCTTATCGGTACGATAGTAGGTACTGATACTGTTGCGGTACGTGTTGAATTAACGCCAAAGCAAGATGGCCAAAACGTTAACGTTGAAATTAAAATCATCCAAGAATTACCACTTGATCATAACGCATCTGGTAACAGCGATGGTTTTGTTACCGTTAACGGTAATGACATTTCAATTAAAGTACCCGTGCAAGCGCAAGATGTTGAAGGCGATGCACTAGATAACGCTGCTAATATTGATATTACGATTGTTGACGGTGCGAATCCTGAGTTTGGTACTGACAAAGGCGTAGTGATCAATGAAAGCACTGATGCAGATAAAATCATTAATGGTCAGATCCCTCTAGATGTAGGCTCTGATGATATTGCACATATCCACTTTAATGCTGAACAGGCAGGGCTTGCAGATATTACCAGTAACGGTGAGAAAACCACGTTCACTATTGATGGTAACGTTCTAACTGTACTTGATTCAAACTCAAACCCTGTGATGGTAGTGACTATCGCAAATGACGGTACTTACACAGTTAAAGTAACTGGTCCTGTTGATCAGAAAAGTGAAGATCTTGCCAATATTAAGCTTGATGTGACAGCCACCGATAAAGACGGTGATACGGCGCAAGGCGAGCTAAATATCACGATCAAAGACGGTACTGATGCTGCAGGCGGTGAGAATGTACATATTACCCTAACTGAAGGTGATCGTGATGTTGATGGTAGCGGTACTAGCACGGGTGGTGATGATACGACTTATCCTGTTGTTAAAACCGGTGAGTTAACATTAGTTGCGGGTGAAGATCGTTTAGATCCAACTACCGTGACTATTGACGCAAGTAAGCAAGCAGACCTAATTAAAGAGCTAAACACCGAACTGACTTCTGGCGGCAAAGCGTTGGTCTTTACTGTTGATGCTAATGGTAATTTGATTGGTACTATTGAAGGTACAAATACGGTTGCGGTACGTGTTGAATTAACACCAAAGCAAGACGGTCAAAACGTTAGCGTTGAAATCAGAATCATCCAAGAGCTGCCTCTGGATCACAAAGATTTAGGTAATGGCACCTATGTTTCAGTTAATGGCGATGATATTTCTATCAAGGTGCCAGTTCAGGCGCAAGATACTGATGGAGATCCGTTAAAGCATTCTGCAACAGTAGATATTACGATTGTTGATGGTGCTAACCCTGAATTTGGTAAAGACCAAGGCATTACCATTGATGAGTCGAAAGACTTAAACAAGGTAATGAACGGTCAAATCCCACTTGATGTGGGCTCTGATGATATTCAGTCAATTCACTTTAATGCTGAACAAACAGACCTTGCCAATATCACCAGTAACGGTGAGAAAACCACATTCACTGTAGAAGGTAACGTACTAACTGTACTTGATTCACACTCAAATCCTGTGATGGTAGTGACTATCGCTAATGATGGTACTTACACAGTAAAAGTAACAGGTCCTATTGATCAAAACAGTGAAGATCTTGCCAATATTAAGCTTGATGTAACCGCAACGGATAAAGATGGTGACGCGGCTCAAGGTGAGCTGAACATCAATATTCTTGATGGTAAAGATGCTGCAGGTGGTGAGAATGTACACATTACCCTAACCGAAGGTGATCGTGATGTTGATGGTAGCGGCACAAGTACGGGCGGTGATGATACGACTTATCCTGTTGTTAAGACCGGTGAGTTAACCCTAGTTGCAGGGGAAGATAGCTTAGATCCAAATAGCGTTGAGATTGATGCAAGTAAGCAAGCAGATCTAATTAAAGAGTTAAGCACAGAGTTAACTTCTGGCGGTAAAGCGCTGGTCTTTACTGTTGATGCTAATGGCAATTTGATCGGTACCATTGAAGGTACGAATACCGTTGCGGTACGTGTTGAATTAACACCGAAACAAGATGGTCAAAACGTTAACGTTGAAATCAAAATCATCCAAGAATTACCGCTTGATCATAATGTATCTGGTAACAGCGACGGTTTTGTTACGGTTAACGGCAATGACATCTCAATTAAAGTGCCTGTACAGGCGAAAGATACCGATGGTGATCCATTAGATAACGCAGCAACAGTTGATATCACAATTGTTGACGGTGCGAACCCTGAGTTTGGTACTGATAAAGGTGTCGTGATCAATGAAAGCACTGATGCAGATAAAATCATTAATGGTCAAATCCCGCTTGACGTGGGCTCTGATGATATCGCACATATCCACTTTAATGCTGAGCAATCAGACCTTGCTAATATCACCAGCAATGGTGAGAAAACCACATTTACTGTTGATGGTAACGTTCTAACTGTACTGGATTCTCACTCAAACCCAGTGATGGTGGTGACTATCGCGAATGACGGTACTTACACAGTTAAAGTAACAGGTCCTGTTGATCAAAATAGTGCAGATATTGCCAATATTAAGCTTGATGTTATCGCTACCGATAAAGACGGTGATACCGCTCAAGGTAAGTTGGACATTACCATTAAAGACGGTACTAATGCAGCTGGTGGTGAGAATGTACATATCACCCTAACCGAAGGTGACCGTGATGTTGATGGTAGTGGCACAAGTACAGGTGGTGATGATACGACTTATCCTGTTATTAAAACTGGTGAGTTAACTCTAGTTGCAGGTGAAGATCGCTTAGATCCAACAACTGTTACTATTGATGCATCTCAACAAGCTGAGCTTATTAAAGAGTTAAACGCAGAGTTAACCTCTGGCGGTAAAGCGCTAGTCTTTACTGTTGATGCTAATGGCAACTTGATTGGTACTATTGAAGGTACGAATACGGTTGCTGTACGTGTCGAATTAACACCAAAGCAAGACGGTCAAAACGTTAACGTTGAAATCAAAATCATCCAAGAACTTCCACTGGATCACAATGGTTCAGTCAATGGCACTTATGTTTCGGTTAATGGCGATGATATCTCTATCAAGGTGCCAGTTCAGGCGCAAGATACTGATGGTGATCCGTTAAAGCATTCTGCAACTGTAGATATTACGATTGTTGACGGTGCTAACCCTGAATTTGGTAAAGACGAAGGCATTACCATTGATGAGTCGAAAGACGTAAACAAGGTAATGAATGGTCATATTCCATTAGATGTGGGTTCTGATGATATTCAGTCAATTCATTTTAATGCTGAGCAAACAGACCTTGCCAATATCACCAGTAACGGTGAGAAAACCACGTTTACTGTGGAAGGTAACGTCTTAACCGTACTTGATTCACACTCAAATCCTGTGATGGTAGTGACTATCGCTAACGACGGCACTTACACGGTAAAAGTGACAGGTCCTGTTGATCAAAATAGTGAAGATCTTGCCAATATTAAGCTTGATGTAACTGCAACCGATAAAGACGGTGACACCGCGAAAGGTGAGCTAAATATCACGATTAAAGACGGTAATGACGCTGCTGGTGGTGAGAAGGTAACGATCACTCTAACTGAAGGCGACCGTGATGTTGATGGTAGTGGCACAAGTACTGGTGGTGCAGATACGACTTATCCAGTAGAAAAAACAGGTGAGTTAACTCTTGTTGCTGGTGAAGATCGCCTGGTTGCGAGCTCTGTAGCTATTGATGCAAGTAAGCAAGCAGATTTAATCAAAGAGTTAAATACTGAACTGACGTCGGGCGGTCAAGCGCTAGTCTTTACTGTTGATGCTAATGGTAACTTGATTGGTACGATTGCAGGGACTGATACGGTTGCAGTACGTGTTGAATTAACATCAAAGCAAGACGGTCAAAACGTTAACGTTGAAATCAAAATCACCCAAGAATTACCGCTTGATCATAAAGACTCGGGCAATGGCAAAGGTTTTGTAACGGTTAACGGTAACGACATTTCAATTAATGTACCTGTTCAAGCACAAGATACTGATGGCGACTCATTAGAAAAGCCTGCGATTGTTGATATTACCATTGTTGATGGTGCTAACCCTGAATTTGGTAAAGATTCTGGTACTACGATTACGGAAACCGAAACAGGCGCAACTGCAAGTGGTAAGATCCCGTTAAATGTGGGCTCTGATGATATTGCGCACATTGATTTTGCGAAGTCTCAGCCGTCACTTGAAGGTATTGTTTCTAATAACCAAGCAACCCGTTATGTGGTTGATGGTAATGAAATTAAAGTTGTTATCGATGGTGGTGCGAATGATGGCGCACCGGTCATGACGATTGAAATTAATATCGATGGCAGTTACACGGTTCATCAATATCTGCCAATAGAGCAAGACAACAGCAAAGGCGATACCGTTGATATTAATCTGGCAGTTACTGCAACCGACAAAGATGGTGATGTAAGTAACACAGGCGAATTAGAAATTCATATTAAAGATGGCTTAAACCCAACTGGTGAAGGTGTTGTCGCAAACATCACCATTACAGAAGGCGATCTTGAAGATCCAAAAGCAGGTAAGGGTTACCCAGTTTCTGCGGATACGCACTTTACTGTTAATGCAACTGATGATGCATTAGTGGCGAACAGCTTAAAGATTGCTGATAGCGCACAAGCTGACTTAGTGAAAGAGCTCAATGGCTTAACGTCAAATGGTGAAGTACTGAATTTCACGGTACATACTGATGCTAATGGTGTGATCACGATTACAGGTGTGACAGCGAGTGGTCAGGAAGCGGTGAGTATTACCATGACGCCATCTTCATTAGCGAATGGTGATGTTACGGTTGATTTGGCTATTAAGCAGTCTCTACCACTTGATCACCTCAATGCTGATGGAAAGTACATTGATGTTACAGACGGTAAGATCACGATTAATGTACCTGTTCAAATGCAAGATGCTGATGGCGACTCATTACAGAAACCTGTCGATGTGAATATCACTATCGAAGATGGTCAAAATCCTTCATTCGGTCATGATTCAACAGCGACTGTTGAAGAAGGTGCATCTGGTCATGGCACGGCATCTGGCACTATCGATATTGATACTGGTAGTGACCAAGTTGCGAAAGTGTACTTTACGGATCAGCAATCATCGTTAGACGGTTTAACCAGTAATGGCCATGTGACAACGTATTCATTGAGTCCAGATGGTTCAACAATCACCGTTGTATTAAAAGACAATCCATCTCAAGTTGTCATGGAAATCAAGATTGATGTGAATGGTCATTATGTTGTTGAGCAGCAGCAACCTATTGATCAGGTTGACGATACAGCGAAAGATAATGAAGTTATTAAGCTAGATGTGGTTGCTCAAGACTATGACGGTGATAAGAGTAAGCCAGGTCAGATCACGATCAATATTCATGATGGTGAAAACGCAAAAGGTGGTGAAACTGGCTCTATTGTTATCACTGAAGGCGACTTACAGCCAACAGCAGGTGAGCAAGGCTATCCAGTTTCTGGTGATGTCACCATTGCCGTTAAAGCTGGTGCCGATCGTTTAGATCCTAATACAGTATCGATTGATGATAAGCATCTTACTGATTTAATAAACGAGTTACAGTCAGAGCTAACCGCATCGGGTGAAAAAATTCACTTTGAATATCAAGATGGTCAACTAGTGGGCATCTCGGAATATGGTGAAAAAGTATTAACGGTAACTGTTTCTGCTGAGCAGGCTGCTGACGGTCATGACGTTGATGTAAAAGTTTCTATTACTCAGTATGTGCCTTTAGATCATAGTGGAACTAACAACGATGGTTTTGTTTCCGTTGATGGCGGCAAGATCGTGATTGATGTGCCTATACAAGTTAAAGATACCGATGGTGATTACTTAGGTAACGAAGATAAACCTGATAATTATGTAAATGCGCAAATCACTATTAATGATGGTGCTGCACCTGTCATTATTTCTGCACCAGCACTGAGTGTTGATGAAGATGCATTGGCGAATGGTTCGCATACTTCACATGGTGGCGTGTCTGCTTTAGGTGATATTCAGGTCGATCAAGGTAGTGACTATGTTGCTGACTTTAAAGTTGATGTTAACGCGTTTAATGAGCAAAACAGCATTAAATCTGAAGGGCATGATGTTGTTCTGAAAGAGGTAGGGCCTGGGACATATCAAGGTACGGCAAACGGTCAAGTTGTGTTTACGTATACCTTGCTACCAAATGGTCGCTATATTTTCGATCTGAAAGGAACCATTGATCACCCAACTCAAGGTGAAGATGAGTTTAAGATTGAGTTCCCTGTTTACGCCGTTGATAAAGACGGTGATATCAGCGGTGCAGTTAATATTGATGTATTAATTAAAGATGATATTCCATCTGTACATGACGTAACGCTTAATACGGTTGAACACAGCACAACGACACTTGAAAACGTGATAGTCAATGTTGGTGCTGATGGCGCACAAGTTACTGCCCTGATTGTTGATGGTCAGCATATTGATCTATCAACACTGCGTGAGTCTGGCGGTTACCGTATCTATGAAGTCACAGAAAATGGTCAAAAGTTAGGTGATCTGATGATCAAACCTAATGGTGAGACTTACTTTGCTGCTAACGATAATTTGGATCATAACCAAGAAGAGATCATCAAGAAGATTGGCTTTGAGGTGACCGATGGTGACGGTGATAAGGCACAAGGTACGATCACGCTTGAAGTGTCGGATAAAGATGCAACCTTAAGCTTGCAAAACAGCACAGGTCAGGAAGAAGACGGTCGTCACTCTACCGATCCTAACGATAACGTTGATGTAAATCGTGATGGTATTGCCATCAACATGAGTATTAACGTTGGTGATAACGATCGTGGTGAACACATTGGTACTGTAACGATTCATCCACAGGGTGAAGCACACGGTGTCTTTATGTTTAACGGTCAACCTTTAGCTGTAAATAGCGATGGTTCAATTACGATCCCTGCAAGTGCATTTAAAGCAGACGCTAGTGGTGAGAATTATACCCTGCAAGGCATAACCTTTGTTCCTGCAGAAGATTTCTCGACCTCTGCTAACGGCATTAAGTTTGATGTTAGCGCACAAGTTAATACCACGGATGGCGGTAATCACCCTGTAATGAATGGTGAATTCTCGATTAATGTTCAAGGTATTGCTGATACGCCAACATGGAATTCAAGCTCTGTTGATCACTATGTTGTCGACGAAGATGGCTCAAATGTTCAGTTAAGTGTGGTTGCTGATCTGCAAGATACTGACGGCTCAGAAGCACTGTTCTACTACATTACGGTACCAAAAGAGTACCAAGATAAATGTACGCTAGAAATTGACGGTAAAACGTTAGTTGAAACATCACCGGGTTCAGGTATCTACAAGGTAGATGCTGAGCAAATGAAGTCTGTTGAGGTTAATCCTGCAGATAACTTCAGTGGTGATATTAAGCTTTCCATTACCGCTGAAAGTAAAGAGCTAGATAACTTTGTAAATGGTCATCAGACAGCTGAATCGACAGCGAAAGAAATTGTTATCAATGTGAATCCTCAAGCCGATGATGGCACGTTAAAAGTGACACGTGTTGAATCGAAAGAAGATGAGCGTATTGATCTATCTACTCATATTAACTTTGTGTCGTTAGATGATAATACCGATAACTCTGAGCATTTATTCCTACAAATATCAGCACTTCCTGAAGGTGCAGTATTGTACTTAAATAATCACATCCTGACGCCAAATGCCGATGGTATGTATGAAATTAGATATGAAGATCTAAACGGTTTATCACTTCAGCCGCCATTAGATAGCAACGTTGATTTTAGTATCTCAGTTAAAGGCGTGATCCGAGATGTCGCAACCATTACTGATGCTAATGGTAATGTGACAACGGAAACTAGCGAGAAAGTGGTTGGCCCACAATCTATTGATATTGCACTAACCGGTGTGGTTGATGCGCCAGTGATTGAATCTGATAGTGCAGATTGGAAACCATTAGAAGATGGCAAAATCGGACTTGAAACAACCATTAAAGAAGATGGTAGCGCTAAGTTTGATTTTAAAGTGGTGTCAGGCGAGCACACTGTTGATGGTAAAACTGACGGTTCTGAAACCTTAAGTATTGTGGTCTCTGGTATTCCAGAAGGAGCAAAACTGTACGATCAGAACGGTAATCTTCAAACCTTGGTTTACGCTGGTGAAGATGAACATGGTCAACCTATTTATCAGGTAAACCTAACAACGTTGAACGATGTAAAAATCGTGCCGCCAGAAAATAGCTTAGAAGATATCACGCTTGATCTTCGTGTCGTAGTGACTGAAAACGACGGTGCGAGTAAGGCGTTTGATGGCGAATTGGTTATTCATGTTACGCCTGTAATTGATGCGACTGACTACGATACGGTTTCTAAAGGTTTTGAAGATCAACCGATTCAAATTGATTGGTTACCACCTGAGTTTACTGATCCGAAAGAACACATTACCGCAGTAGCGCTAAATGGTTTACCGCAAGGTTATCAGTTGTTCTTAGGTGATACGTTATTAGTTGCCGATGCTTCAGGAAAAATCACCTTTACGGATAGCCAATTACAACAGCTATTGAATGGCACTAAGTTAACCCTGCATGCGCCAGATGACTCAGATAAAGATATCACCTTAACTTCAACAGTAACGGTATCTGAAACGGATGTTGATGGCGATAAAGAGACCGTCACGAAAGATATTACAGGTACTTTAACTGTTGATATTCAAGCTGTTGTGGAAAGTGATGGTCATTTAGTTGTTCGCCATGATGGTAATACTGTTACCAATATTAGTTGTGACAGTGATGGTGTTATTGATCTCTCTAATGGTACTGATTCAGACGGCAAAATTACGTGGGTGAATGACGATAAATCCAGCTCTGAAGTGATTCAGCAAGTGGTACTTGAGCCAATTCCGACAGGCTTTGTGATTGTTGGTGGTATTAACAATGGTGATGGTAGCTGGACAATTCCTCAGTCGCAATTAGGCAACTTGCAGATCAAAGCCCCAGAAGGCTTTAAAGATACGTTAGTGCTGCAAATTAGTGCGGTTGTACAAGATTTAAGTGACGATGGTGATCCAAGTGCATTAGTGGTTAAGAAAGACACTATTACGCTTGATTTTAGTAAGAATACTGAAAGTCACGATGAAAAAGCGGCAGACATCGTCATTGAAGATCACGTTGTAACGGGTACAGAAGATCACACCGTTGATTTAGGTAAACAAATCACTGATCACATTATTAAAGTGAGTACAGATGGTGGTCATCAATCGCATGATGAATTGACTATTGTTATTGATGCAAGTGATCTACCTAAAGGTGCTTCGATCTCAGGCTCTGACTATAACCACCAAACTGGTGAATATGTATTGAAAGTGCCTGTTTCTGACACTGGTGAAGTGGATTTATCTAGCATTCACATTAATTTGCCAAAAGATTTCGCAGGTGACTTTAAGTTAGATGTGAAGTTTGTAACGACTGATATTGAAAGTGGTGATTATAAAACACAAACAACCACCCTTGATGTTCAAATTGCACCTGAAGTTGATGGTCCTAAATCGGTTGAAATTAAGGTTGTTGAAACTGATGGTTTAAATGGTGATAAGCAGCCGATCTCGTCATCTGATGATAAAACAGAGCAAGTTTACAAAGATGTTGCTTATGAAGATGGCGATATCAAGCTCGATCTATCTGTTGCACTAAAAGATGTCAGCACAGAACTAACTGATGGTAAAGAAAGCGTTGAGTCTGTGACATTAACGCTTAAAGACAGCACTGACGGTGTGTTTATTGATGCAAATGGCAATGTACTAGGTTCATCTATCATCATTGATGCTAGCCAGATGGGGAATATTCATTTCCGTCCAGCACCTGATTTTAGTGGCAAGGTTGATATTGATGTTAAAACCACAGTTGTCGATATCACTGTTTATGATGAAACTGCTGGTGGCAAAGAAGTATCAGCATCAAAGACATTTGATAACACAGTGAGCTTTGAGGTTGTTGCGGTTAATGACGATATCAAATGGCATGGCACTGATAAGCCAGTTATTGGTAATGAAGATACAGCAATTTCATTGAGTGGTATTGGTGGTTCATTACAAGATAGTGATGGTTCAGAGCACATTGTTTCAATCAAATTAGAAAACGTGCCTGATGGCTTTATCGTTCAAGGTGCGGTGAACAATGGCAATGGCGTATGGACGATTACGGCATCAGGTGAAACGTTCGATTTAAGTAACGTGAAGGTTGAGCCGCCAAAAGATTTCAGCGGTAAAGTTGATATTGGTATTGTGGTGTATTCAAAAGAAGATACTTTAGATATACCAGCAGCAAACCGTGAAACTATCACGATTGATGTTCAGCCTGTTGCTGACAAAGTAGATACTGATGTTAATCCGAATGCGTCTGGTGATGAAAATGGTTCAATCACATTAGATCTAGGTATTAAAGCTTACGATGATGAAAATACAGTTAAGCATCCTGACTCCAATGTGCATGAAAATGGTGCTGAATCGCTACAAATCACCATTACTAATGTGCCTGATTCAAGCTCATTTACCTTACCAGATGGCGTAAAAGGTAGCTGTGAGAAACAAGCAGATGGCTCATGGATCATTAAAGTTGATGGTTCTGAACTTGATAAATTGATCTTCCACCCAGGTGATGCGAATAACCAAACCGTTATTGACGGTAAGGTTTGGACGGGTGATTTAGATTTTGATATTCGTGCAGTGGATAATGGTGTTGTTGGTACAGATAGCGTCGCGGTGGATAAAACAATCCACGTTGATGTGACACCTGATAACGATGCGCCTGTGAACCATATGCCAAGGGATCCGCTAACGGTTGAAGAAGACACAACATTAGTGATCAAAAATCTGCAAGTGACTGATGTAGATAGTAATGATCATGATGCTGTAATGAACATGACAGTGACGCTAAGTGTTCAACATGGTCAATTGAGCATTGCTGATGGTGTTGATACAACAGGTCTAGTGATCAAAGGTAATGGTGATGGCACATTAACCATTGAAGGTGATATTACTAAGATCAATCAGCTACTGGATGAAGGCATCAATTACGTTGGTGATAAAGACTTTAACGGCACTGATAGCTTAACCATGACAACCAATGATAACGGTAATTCTGGTGCAGGTGGTGCATTAACAGATACCGATAGCGTTGATATTACCGTTACACCCGTTAACGATGCACCAGTGAATACAGTACCTGATGCATTTACTGTTGATGAAGACAGTAGCCATGTGATCAGTGGTCTTAAGATCAGTGATGTGGACGCGAAAGAAAATGGTGCATCTGGTGATATGACAGTGACGTTAGCTGTTGGTCATGGCCAATTAGCGATTATCGCGACTGATACACAAGGCTTGAATATTACTGATAACGGTGACGGTAAGTTAGTTATCAGCGGTGATATTAATAAGATCAACGCATTACTGGCTGATGGTATCAAATATACAGGTGATGAGAATTACGCTGGTAAAGATCAGCTAACCATGACCACAAGTGATAACGGTAACGCTGGTGCTGGTGGTGTACTAACCGATACCGATACAGTTGATATTACGGTTACGCCTGTTAACGATGCGCCTGTTAACCATGTGCCAACGAGTATTACGGCAGATGAAGATATCGCAACGGTGATCACAGGGTTGCAGGTATCTGATGCAGACTTTAATGAGTTACCGAATAATACGGGTATGTCTGTGCAGCTAAGCGTAGCTCATGGCTCGTTAATTATTACATTACCAGAAAACAGCTCAGTGAAAGTGGTAGATAATGGTACGGGTAATGTCACTCTTGAAGGCTCGATGGATGACATTAATGCGGTACTTAACAGTAATGTTAGCTACGTTAGTGATGAAAACTACAGTGGTAAAGATGAGTTAATTATTACTACTAATGATGGTGGTAATACAGGATCAGGCGGTAATCAGTCTGCTACCAATAAAGTTGAGATTAATGTGGTGCCGAAAGCGGATGCGCCATCGTTAAGTATTAACCCAGAGCATTTACAAACTGCTGCGATCAGAAGCTCTATGGGGACGATGTTGCCACTGATTGGGCTGATTGCTGCGGCATCGGCAGATGCATCTGAAACTTTAACCGTTAAGTTAACGAATTTAGGCTCAGGTCAGGTTGTTGATAAAGATGGCAATGTGATTGGTAAAGATCTTGGTAATGGTAACTGGGAAGTACCAGCTGACAAGGTTGATGGCTTGTACATCAAAGATCTTGATCAAGGTACGCACTCAATTAATGTTGTTGCTGTTTCGACTGAATCTGATGGTTCTTATGCAGAATCAGACCCTGTAAACATCAATGTAGTGGTTGATGATCTATCACAAACAAATAATGTGATAGGCAATAACTCAAATGTTGATGGAGATAATCTGATCATCGACAGTACAGCTGCAGCAACATTGTATGGTGGTGCCGGCGATGATGTATTAGTGGGTGGCTTAGGCTCAGATATTCTTGTCGGTGGTGCAGGTGACGACATCCTATGGGGTGGTGAGTTAGGCGGTCATGGTGATGGGGTGAAAGATACCTTCCTATGGACTGCTAGCGACTTTGGCACTGCTGATGCACCAGCAACAGATAAGATCATGGACTTTGAAGTTGGCATAGATACCATCAGCCTAGGTGATGCGTTAGACACCAAAGATATCCACTCATTAGCGGATTTGAATAATCGCCTAAACATCACAGAGCAAGATGGTAGCACCTTAATCCAGATATCTAATGATCAAGATAAGGTGGTTCAGAATATCATTCTTGATGGCGTAACTAACCATGATTTATTTGGTAGCACGTCTAGTGAGATGACTGCAACGGATAAGCTAACGACGTTATTGAATAACGGTAGCCTTGAGCTTAGTAAGAACTTTGGTAATGAAGAGAGCAATGACTTAATTGCAGATAACCAAGGTGAATCATTGTTTGGCTTTGATGGTGACGATACGTTAGTTGCAGGTCAAGGTAGTGATATCTTAACTGGTGGTGCTGGTGATGATCTGTTTACATGGCATGAAACATCATTGTCATCAGATAAGCCAAATGCCGATACCATTGCTGATTTTGAGCTAGGAAAAGATAAGATCGATATCCGTGAGTTGTTATCAAATGAAGGTGATGACAGCCAATCTGATATGGATAATTTACTGAAGCATGTTAGCGCAGGTGTTGATGATAAAGGTAATGTTGAACTGGATATCACAACAGATGATGGTAAACAGCAAAACATTGTTTTAGATAACATTAACCCTGTTCAGGATCTTGGTTTAATGGATGGTGCATCGTCTGTTGATATTGTGAATTCACTGTTCGATCACAATGCATTTAAGCTAGATAACACGCACTAGTTAGCAATATAAAGGAAAAAAGCAGCCGAATCTGGCTGCTTTTTTTTGCCTAAAATTGCGTAGTTATTCACTTGTATACCTCAAAAATACGGCAACATAGCGAAATAGCGAAGATCTCCAATTTCAATGAAATAATAATCTACTAATAATGATTAAATAACCATAAATAGGTTTAGTTGCTGTAAATGTAAAAACTTTGTTATGTTAATTGTTATGTGATTAGCAGATAACATGGATGAGAAATGAAAGCAGTAGAAGCAAACTTTGATGGATTAGTTGGTCCTACGCATAATTACAGTGGACTTTCTTACGGTAATATTGCGTCTGCTAAAAACAGCGCAAAAACCTCTAACCCGAAGCAAGCCGCCAAGCAGGGGCTGGCGAAAATGAAGGCTCTTGCTGATCTTGGTTTAGTACAAGGGATCATTGCTCCACAAGAAAGACCTGATCTTGTCACATTACGTCGTTTGGGATTTTCTGGCTCTGAGCAACATATCATTCAACAGGCAGCAAAATACAGTCCGAAACTGTTGGCTTCTTGCTACTCTGCGTCGAGTATGTGGACAGCTAATGCGGCGACGGTTTCTCCCTCTGCTGATACATCAGATAAGCGGGTTCACTTTACACCTGCAAATTTGGTTAACCAGTTCCATCGCTCGATTGAGCATGTAACGACAGGAAAGATCCTAAAAGCAATGTTTCCAAATGAGCAGCATTTTCATTATCATGATGCTTTACCAACAGTAAATCACTTTGGCGATGAGGGAGCGGCAAACCATACGCGTTTTTGTCATGAATACGGTGATGCAGGTGTTGAGTTTTTTGTTCATGGACGTTATGCCTTTGATAGTCGTTTTACTCAACCTCAGAAATACCCGGCAAGACAAACATTTGAAGCTTGTGAAGCGTTAGCTCGTTTGCATCAGTTAGATGAGCAAGGTGTTGTTATTGCGCAACAAAATCCAGCCGTGATTGATCAAGGTGTATTCCATAACGATGTCATAGCCGTGGGTAACAGAAATACCTTGTTTTGCCACGAGCAAGCCTATGTTGATCAAGCCAAGGTTTATGCAGAGTTAAGGCAAAAAATGGGGGATGACTTCAGGATCATCGAAGTACCAACATCCAGTGTGTCGATTGATAATGCGATTTCCAGCTATTTGTTTAATTCGCAATTGTTATCGTTACCTAATGGGGAAACGGTATTGGTGTTACCGCAGGAGTGTGAAGAAAACCGTCAAGTGAAACACTATGTCGAGCAGCTAGTAAATAGTCAGCAAGGTATAGATAAAGTGATGATCTTCGATTTAAAGCAGAGCATGGCAAATGGCGGGGGACCTGCGTGTCTACGATTGCGTGTGGTGCTTAATGAACAAGAACTGCAAGCGGTGAATCCTGATGTGTTAATGACAGATACAAAGTTTACTATCTTGAATCAGTGGGTTGATAAGCACTATCGTGATTGCTTGGTAGAAGCGGATTTAGCAGATCCTAATTTGCTGGTGGAATCACGCACGGCATTAGATGAGCTAACGCAAATATTAAACCTTGGCTCGATTTATAACTTTCAACAATGATCTTATAAATAAACAAAAGGCGATAAGTAGAAGTCTACTTATCGCCTTTAGAAACATATCTACAAGCTAATGGTTATTTTTTACCAAATAGGCTTGAAGCTAGGTTCATGATACCGTCCATGCCGCCAACAGCTTGGAACAACTCAGATGCGATATCACCGTTTGGACTTGCTTTATCAATCATACCCGGCAACGTTTCCTGTAAACCTGTTACAGCTTCATCTTTAGGCATTTGTAGATCGTTAGCAAAGTTTGATAACTGATCTGGATTGAAAATTTTAGCAATATCATCAGCAGAGATTGGTGAGTTTTCACCATTACCCAACCATGATGCAACGATATTCGCTAAACCAGCACCGTTAAGTGATTGAAGGATACTGTTAAAATCAATACCTTCACCATTGCTGTTACCACCAAGTAGGCGAGCCAGTGCTGACATAATGTTGTTTTCGTTTAGGCCATCAGTATTTGCACTTGATTGTGCAAATAGTTGAGCACCAATACGTAGAATCTCTGCGATATCCATAATTAAACCTTAAATATTGAACTTAAGCTGCTGCTGGGATACGAAGCTTTTGACCTGGAAAGATTTTGTCTGGGTCAATGATAACTTCACGGTTAGCTTCAAAGATTTTCTCGTAATCAGCGCCGTTACCTAGTGTTTTTTCAGCGATTTTCCATAGGCTGTCACCAGATTGAACTTCGTAGTAAGACACTTCTTCTGTTGATGCAGGTGCAGAAATGTTATCTACAACAGATTCAATACCTTCAGTATTACCTGTCATCAGGATCGCTTTTTCACGTGCTTCTGCGCTATCAGCTTGACCAGATAGTGTTGCAACACCGTCTTTTACTTCAACTTTAAGATCAGAAACACCAGGGTTATTGTCTTCAATATGCTGTGTGATTTTCTCAGGTGCTTCTTCTTCGTTACCGAATAATTTTGTGCCGATATTACGTGCGAAATCTAATAAACCCATTGTTTACATTCCCTAAATGAAGAAATAGTCATTAAAAAGACTAGACGAAAATTTAAGAACAACTCATTTTTATTGAATTAAGTCTTATGGAAAGTATGCTCAATCCCAACTCTCTGTTGTGCTTAGATGTTGTTGTCATTTTTATTGAGATACGGTTTGATTTCGATACTAGGTCATCGTTTATCGATAAGCTATATCCTTATAAGAAAGCATATTTTTTAAAAATGAAGAATGACAACAGTGTTTTATTGCAATATATAGAATGGTGTTTGGTTAAATTTTGAACATTGATTTATTGCATGAATGTATCTGTCTAATCTCTGGGAGTAAAGCTCATAATAACGATGAGGTAATTTTTGTGTTTACGCTTGACCTGTTTTAGCGCTAAAAGTGATAATACGTCCATAAATCAGTGGGTCTACACTGGTAATGCATGAATAATTTTATGGAGTTTCAATGGCAAAGCTAAGTCTACAAGAGCAGATGCTACAAGCAGGGCTTATTGATAAGAAAAAGCTTAAAAAGGCGGGTAAATCGTCTAAAAAATCGCGCACTCAAGCGAAAGAAGCAAAAGCTGCTGTTGAAGCAAATCGTCAGGCGCAGTTAGAAAAAGATAAAGAGCTTAACCGTGCCCGTGACGAAGAAGTGAAGGCAAAAGAGTTAGCCTCTCAAATTAAACAGCTTATTGAGATGAATCGCTTAGATCGTAAAGACGGTGACATCGGTTATAACTTTACTGATGGCTCAACGGTTAAGAAGATTTATGTTGATAAAGTAATGCAAGATCAGTTAGTAAATGGTCGCTTAGCGATTGCACGTTACCAAGACGGTTACGAAGTGATCCCAGCGGCTGTTGCGGATAAGATTGCACTTCGTGATGAGTCTAGCATTGTGCTTAACAATACGGTTGATGACAGTATTGTTGATGAAGATGACCCATATGCAGATTTTGTTATCCCTGACGATCTGATGTGGTAAATCATTACTGCTAGTAATGCATGAAAAAAGCCGATGTTATTTACGACATCGGCTTTTTTGTTGCTTTTTTCTATTCACAAATATGGCTTATTTTTTCTCTTCGGTTGCGTAGTGAATGTCATTCATATCAACCGTGATGGTTTTAAATACTTTCTTTCCGTTCTCACTATAACTGACCACAAACGACACTGATGGGCGCTTTTCAGAATATTTAGCTGTTTTCATCCAATCCCAATGCTCAAAGGTTAAATTCGGCTCTTTTTCTGTTACGAAATAGGTTTGCTGTGGCATCTCGCCATATTGTGATACAGCAATATAAAATTGTGTTGGTGGGCATGAGCCATTATCACATTCACCATTCTCTGTTAATGAATACACCTTTACCGCAAGAGGGGGGATAATTTCCTTTGGTGTTGTTGCCACTAAACGTTGGTTATTCAGTAAAAATGCGAGATCTACATTTGCATTTTCAGGTGAGCTTTCAGCCTGAGAGCAAGCAGTAATAAGCAGGACAAGAGAGAGGAGAATCGCACGCATGACAATATCCTTATATATTCAGTTAACGACAGCAAAATGAGGTATATAGGTTTAGCCTAATGGGCTTGTGTCAGTGTTTAATCATAATTATGTGCGAATAACCCCATGATTTTATGTTATTACGTCAAATCTTATCGGTGTGTTGGTCATTGGTTAAGAGCGGAATTTACTCATGTGTTTTCAGTGGTAGGCTAGGTATTTCGCGACCTAGAAAGCAATAAACGGTACTTAAATATAACCAAGATTATCGCAGTAATAGCATTGTATAACTTTGAACTTACGCTATCGTTTGCGTGTGCAATAATTAAACAGATGGGTGTGAGTGTGGTAAAAATATCATTATATCTAATGCGAATGTTTATCATTTGTGGTTAAGTAGTGATATCAATAGCAAATGGCTATTATATGAATCAGACATTCGATAGTGATTAAGATAATCATCAACATAGCAGGACAATAATAATGAATAGTGATATCGCTCGTTGGTTGGAACGTGACCCTGATCTTAAAACACGTAATGAACTTGAACAGCTAATTAAAGACAATAACCAAGCAGAATTAGCCGATCGTTTTAATGGTCGTTTAGCATTTGGTACAGCGGGTCTGCGAGGTGTTGTTGGTGCTGGTCCTAATCGAATGAACAGACTGGTGATACAGGAAACTGCAACAGGGTTAGGGCAATATTTATTGCGCTCAGTACCTGAAGCAGCCAGTAAAGGTGTGGTCATCGGCTATGATGGTCGTCCTGATTCTCAGCAATTTGCGCATGATACGGCATCAGTGTTAACCGCACAGGGCATCAAAGTGTACTTAACGGTTAAAGTAGCCCCTACACCTGTGGTCGCCTTTGGTGTTAAACATCTGAATACCGCAGCCGCAGTTGTTGTTACTGCAAGTCATAACCCTCCTGAATATAACGGCTTTAAAGTGTATTGGGGTAATGGCGCTCAGATCATTCCACCGCAAGATGCGGGTATCGCTGAAGAAATAGATAAAGCGACAACGCATGAATTATCACAATTATCATTAGAAGTTGCGGCGGAAAAGGGGCTATTGGTATGGCTGGATGATGACTATTACCAAGCTTATCGTCAAACCATGAACAGTAATCCGTTGTTGGCGAATCATACCGAGCCGCAAGCGATTAAAGTTACTTACACCGCAATGCATGGTGTGGGTGCTGAAATGGCAGAAACATTATTGGCTGACGTTGGTTTTACCCATGTATACAGTGTTGCAGCGCAAAGAGAGCCAGATGGTACTTTCCCAACGGTTAAATTTCCGAATCCTGAAGAAGCAGGGGCGATGGATCTTGTTATTGCGGAAGCGAAAAAGCATGATGCCGTTTTAGCTTGTGCCAACGATCCTGATGCTGATCGTTTTGCTGTCGCTGTTCGTCGAGATGATGGTGAATACCAAATGCTGACAGGGGATCAGGTGGGCATTCTGTTTGGTTATTATTTATTAAGTCATGCGCCAGCAAACCAAAACCTTGTCGGTAACACCATTGTTTCATCAAGCCTATTAGGCAAAATTGCGGCTACATTAGGGGCTCGTTATTACCAGACTTTAACGGGTTTCAAATGGTTGACGAATGTTGCTATGGCACAGCAAACAGAAACGCATCAATTCCTATTTGCCTATGAAGAAGCGTTAGGTTACACCGTTGGTAGTAAAGTATGGGATAAAGATGGTTTATCAGCATTGGTCGCTTTTGCTCAGTTAACCGCAGAGCTACATGCCAAAGGACAAACCATTTGGGATCAACTTGAAGCGATTTACCGTGAACATGGTTTATATGTTAATGCGCAACGAAGTATTGCGTTAGATCCTACAGCTGCACCGATTGGTGACACATTACGTGCAACACCACCGACAGAAATAGCTGGTTTGCCCATTGTTTGCACAGAAGATTATAAACAATCGCTACGTATTTTCAGTGATGGCACAGTAGAAGCGATTGATCTACCTGTCAGTGATGTGCTTATTTATCACTTACAAGGTGGTTCCCGTGTGATTGTAAGACCATCAGGCACAGAGCCTAAATTAAAATGCTACTACGAGGTGGTTGAGCCAATGCTGCATGAAGATACCATGGTACATGCTCAGCAACGTGCTCAAGAGGCAATGGAGCAGTTAATTGCTAAGCATCAGCAATCTATTAAGTAATTAATAACACGATTATTTAGCTTGTTATACGGCAGTGATATTACAGATATCACTGCTGTTTTTATAACCGTTATCTGTTGTTTTAAATTGTTTTTCATCAAAGACTTCCCCAAAGCGTCTTGCCTAATCCAGGTGCGCTCAATGGTCATTTACGTGTATAATCAAGCCAATATTTATTATTTTAAAAAGTTAGGGTTTTCCTATGCATGATTTAAATCTATCTATTCCTGATGATTTCGAAAAAGAGCCAGAGTTACCGATCCCTGAGATTGATGAGCAAAAGAAAATTGTTGCTGAATTAAAGCGTTTAGAAGAAGCAGGTGAGCTAACGCCAGAAATTCTTCATGCATTTATGACTGGCGAACGTAAGCCTGAATAAGCATTAAAAAAGCCTCTGCACTGAATAGTACAGAGGCTTTTTACTTTCGAGAAAACAAAAGCAGCGATAGCCCCAACTATCGCTGCTTTTTTATTACTCGTTGTTCGCTGTTTTTAAGCGGTAATCGACACGACCGAATTTATTCTCAGCCACTGCTGTGCGTCCAATAGCCGCTGTTGCAATCAGCATGAATAGAGAAGGTAATAACCAACTTGCATGGGCATTGTATAGCGGTAATGCGTCAGCAAAGAAAGTACCTAACTCTTTTGGCATTTTGCCTAAGATATTAATCGCATCAATAGTGCCGAAAGCCGTGGCTGTCACTAATACTGTAGTATGCGTTAAGCGAGATACTGTCAGTGTAGAGGCTGCTAATGATGCTAATACTAGTGCAATCGCAACAGGGCAAAGCACTAAGATAGCAGGCAAGCTTACTTTTAGAATGTCGTTTAGACCAAAGTTTGCAATGATACAAGTCAGTACCACAATAATGGTCGCGGTTAAGCCAAAAGAAGCTTTAAACGTATCTTGGTAGTATTCAGCACAAGCGTTCGTTAGACCAACCGTTGTCGTTAAACATGCCATCAAGATAATTGCTGCCAGTAACCATTGACCGTAGTGACCAAACTCACCAGCCACGTAACGGGTTAAGATAACGCTACCATTTACGCCATGCTCAGCAATAGATGAAGAGGTTGCACCTACGTAGCCCATTACAATGTAGCAAGCAGCCATTAATGCAGCATAAATCAATGCTACTTTAATAGAAGCAGAAGCAATTCCTTGCTGAGTGGTAACACCTTTCGCTTTAATTGCATGGATGATCACCCAACCAAAACCAACTGCCGCAATCGCATCCATTGTCATGTAGCCTTGGATCAAGCCACTAGTCACAGCACTTGTTTGGTAATCACCATACGGTGTTGCTGGTACGCCCAATGGGTTTAGAAAAGCAGATAAACCAAGACCACATAATAGAAGGATCAATGCAGGTGTCATGATCTTACCGATGTAAGTCACAAGGTTACCCGGTTTAAAAGCAAGGAATAATGTGAGTGCTGAAAAGATCACTGAAAACGCAACAAGGTGATCGCTTTTGAAAAATGGCTGAATACCCATTTCATAAGCTACTGTTACAGCACGTGGCATACCAAAAGCCGGGCCAATTGCAGTAAATAGAAGCACCCAAAACGTTGTACCTAACCATTTAGGCAGTGCTTTAGTAAGGTTATTGGTATTACCAATACGACCTAACACGATAATAGTAAAAGCAGGTAGACCAACTGCTGTGATCAAAAAGCCACCCATGGCAGAAGTAAGTGAAGTACCTGCGTCTAAACCCATCGCTGGTGGAAAAATTAAGTTACCAGCGCCCAAAAAGAGGGCGAATGTCGTGAGACCTAGTACGAAGATGTCTTGTGTTTTCAAATTGGATACCTGCATTTTTTGAAGTTATAGACAAACATCGGCGTATTGCGCAATGAGCTACACATCCATGATTAAAATTGTATTCCGCAGGTTTGCTGATAGAAGATAGTTGACTTGATAGTATCCTCCGCCAGCTCGGCTGACGGAAGTTTAACCGCCAGCCTAGCGAATAATCACTAGGATAATAGCGGTAATAATTCGTGCTGTTTGTTGTAACACAGCAGCAGAAGTTTCGCCCCAACTGGATAGCTGGTTCGATGCTAAGTATTTTCTTGTTTTATGTTCTAGCTTTGCTGAATACATAACTTAACAACTTCTGGTATGTGACGAAATTAACGCTTACAACATATAAAGAAAACGTAGTGTTGTAAATGATTTTTTTATGGTATGCGTTTTTTTACTAGCAATAGTAGATGAATTGACTGTTAATAATCAAAATATTAGCAGCGAATGAAATATAAATCGGTTTTTTATAAATACTTTAACTTAGGGACGAATTGAAGGTTTCAAGAGGAAAAGGCTGAAGTTAGGGAAGAGAACATAACTTCAGCCGTTGGTATTATTGGGCTACAACATCACTACGACGTTGAGTCGTATGGATCACTTTACTGATCACAACCGTTACTAACACAGGCAGTAACCATGAGGCATGAGCATGGAAAAGAGGCAACCATGTATTGAGCTCTTTTAGGGTTGATGCTGGTATCTTGCCTAGAATATTCAACGCATCAATGGTGCCAAATAGGGTTGCGATAATCACAATAATGGTTTGGCTCATAGACAGTTTACGTGTTTCATTACTCACTGTTTTCGGCATGAAAATAATAGCAATGATCAGTGATACAGCGATTGGGCATAAGATCAAAATAGCAGGTAAACTGACTTCGATAATGGTTTCTAAGCCCACATTAGAGATCAGTGCTGTTAGCGTCATGATCACCGTTGCACTAATGGTAAATGGTACACGGTAAGTATTTTTGTAGTATTCGCCGTTTGCGTTAGTTAAACCAATCGTGGTGGTTAAACATGCCATTAAAGTGATGGTTGCTAAGAGGATTTGACCAAAGGTACCAAATTCGCCAGCAGCGTAGCGCGTTAAAATTTCACCACCATTGGTAGAGTTTGGCGCGATAGACGATGATGTTGCACCAAGGTAACCCATCGCTAGGTAACATAGCGACATCAATACCGCATAAATACCTGCTACACGTAAGGTGTAGTAAGAAATGGCTTTATCACACTTAACGCCTGTACTGCGGATCGTTTGGATGATCACCCAACCAAATGCGACAGCAGCAATAGCATCGAGCGTCATGTAGCCTTGGATCATACCGTTTACGGTTGGTGCTGCTTTATAAACAGCGTTAGCATCAGTGGGTGAGCCTAATGGATTAACAAGTGCAGCGATAACTAATAAAGCCAGCATCGCGATCAGGGCTGGTGTCATTACTTTACCGATGTAATTAACGAGTTTCCCCGGCTTTAGTGCCAATACTAACGTCAGTAAACAAAACAGAATGGAGAACACCATTAAGCCGTCGCCGTGGTAGAAAGGCTTAATGCCCATTTCATAAGCGACAGTTACAGCGCGTGGTAAAACAAAGGCAGGACCAAGGGTTGTTAATACTAAGAACCAGAAAGTGCGATCCATCCAGTTCGGTAGCGAAGCTGTAAGTTTGTTGGCTGAAGATAGGCGACCAAGAACAATCAAGGTTAAAGCGGGTAGACCAACAGCAGTTAATAGAAAGCCACCAATTGCAATCAGCCAGTTTTCACCAGCTTGCTGCGCCATCATAGGTGGAAAGATCAGATTACCTGCCCCTAAAAACAAGGCAAAGGTCATAAATCCAATCGCGGCTAGTTCTCTTCTCTTCAAATGGCATACCTTCTCAATGAAAGTCAGTGTGCTGGAAGATAAAAGAGGTGAGATAGTATCCGCCAGCAGTAACTGACGAATAAACTTAAACGTCAGCGTTTAGTTGACGACGACGACAGAGACAAGCACAGATGTATTCATAACAAATACAGCAGAAGATACTGTTAAATTGTTTTGGCTAATTGAATACATAATATATGCGCCTGATGAAATAATTGACCTAAAACTAAATCTATTTAAGTGGATTGTAAAGCTATAATCGGTATTTATTTGTACTTCATTTTTCATGAACAGTGTATTTATCACCATAATGCAGGATAAAATAGTGATAAATACAATTTATAAATTACAACCTGTTGATATTATTCAAGGATTTTTTCAAGCTCAGCCAAGGTAGCAACTTGGTAGTTTGGGGTAATATTTTCTGGTTGAGGTTGGTTTTGATGGTTAAACCAACAAGTATCAAAGCCTGCATTAATACCACCAAGAATATCGGATTGGGGATTATCGCCAACCATCAATACACGGGAAGGAGCTGGATTGCCCATTTTCTCAAGGCTGTAATCGAAAATACGGCGATCGGGTTTGGCAACTCCCACTTGTTCTGAAATAACAAGCAGATCAAAGTAAGAGGCAAAGCCTGTTTTTTCTAAACGAATTTGCTGTAATGCGGTAAAGCCATTGGTAATGATGCCTAATTTAGCTCTGCCTTTTAATGAATTTAATAAAGACTTTGCGCCCGGTAAGGCTTGGCATATATCTGCCATAGCATTCATAAAATCATCATTGAGTTGTTGCTCAGTGGTGTTGAGTTTTTTAGCCCATGGTCGAAAACGGGTTTGTTGTAATTCTGTCGCGGTAATTTCCCCATTTTGATACTGAACCCATAATGGACGATTAACTTTTTCGTACTCAATAAAATCCGTTTCAGTGAAGCGAATACCATGACGAGAAAACATGAGCTCAAGCCCTTTGAATGCATCAAAAGAAAACAAAGTTTCGTCTGCATCAAAGAGAATCCAATCGTATTTCATTTTGCACTTACCCCGGCATGTTATTTTATCTGAAAATCATCAACAAGCGCGCATCTTACACTAAGAATTAGCTATATGTTTATATAATTATCAATAAATCGGGAATGTTTTACGTGCAAAAGATACTGTAATTGAATGATTAATAAGCAATTGAACAATATTTTTATAAATATACCTTATTAGCTTTGAACCTTACCAAATAAGATCAGTCTACAATTAACAAATATGCGTTTTTACTATATTGGGTTTATATAGGAGTTCCTATGGGTATTTTTTCTTGGATCATTCTTGGTTTGATCGCAGGCGCATTGGCTAAGTTTCTTATGCCAGGTAAAGACGGCGGTGGCTGGATCGTAACAATGGCACTAGGTATTGGTGGTGCATTTGTTGGTGGTTATGTAGGTAAGTTTATTGGTTTAGGTCATGCGACAGGTGTCAATATCGGTAGTATTGTGACTGCAACCTTAGGTGCTTTCATCATTCTATTTATTTATAACCGCTTTATTCGTTAAGTTATAAGCTAAATAGTGAGTAAGAAGCGAGAAAGGGTCAAATATAATGACACTTTCTCGCTTTTGTTTATTTAACTGATTAAGGCTTTATGCTGCTCTGCGCCTCGAAGCATTGCGTGAATCAGTTCATTGGCTTCAAATTTCGTTAATGCTTCTTGTGCCCCAACTTGATGTGCTTGAGACACACTGATTTCGCTTGATAGTGATGTGTGAAGTATAATGTAGGTCGACACGAGTAAGTCGCTATTTTTCACATTAAAGGCTAACTCATAGCCATCTAACCCCGGCATCTCAATATCACTGACTAAAATATGGAACGGTTCATTGGCTTGAGCTGCACTTTGCATCATATTAAAAGCGTCTTGTCCGTTTGTTGCCACAAAATAGGGCACACTGATACTTTCCAATGCTTGAGTTAACTGTCTTCTGGCTACAGCTGAATCATCGACTAATAAGATTTTAAGTGGACGTAAGGTTTCTCTTTCAATATCTGTTAACGAAGGTAATAACGTAGAAGGATCATCTGGAAATATTTTAGAGAGGAGTAATTCGACGTCTAATAACTGAATTAGCTTATTGTCTTCACGCATAACACCCGTCACGAAAATATCACTGCCTAAATGTTGTGGCGGCGCTTCAATATTTTGCCAATTACATTCGGTGATTCGATCAATTCCTCGGACTAAAAAACCGACAAGCTTTCGACGACAGTCGGTAATAATAATAAAACAGCGCTGGCGTTCTTCTTGACTGATCGCAGGATAGCCAATGGCTTTTGCCATATCAATAACGGGTACGGTATCCCCGCGTAGTGTGGTAGTCCCTAAAACGGTAGGATGAGATTTTGGTATAACACTCAAATTGGTGTAAGGCACGATTTCTCTGACTTTAAGAGTCCCGATGGCAAAGCTTTGCAGAGCAGATAATTTAAATAACAACATCCCTTGTGATGTATTAGTCGTATTTTTTATCATACCTAGTCCATTAAATTGATATTTTATATTAATTTACTATCTTTGTAACATTGTAGCAATGAATTGTGAACTTGCTAAAGTTACGCATAAATAACTTATATATTTTATGATGTGTTATATCTGTCACATTATTAAAAATTAATAAACTTTACTTGTTGATCTTGCTTTAATAGTAAAACAAATATTATTTATAAATTAATTTATTTGTGGGAATATCCGCACACGATCGATTATTTTGATAATTAAATCTATGTAACCTTATACGCTTTATTCGTTATGTTTTTCAATGTTATTTGATTTGTTAATAATATTGATTAATACATAAATATAATAACTACCAATCATCATTTGTATTTATATGGCTTTTAATTATGACAATACAAATAGGAAGTTGGTTTAATAATAACAATATAAAGCTTAATGCATGGATGATAACAGAATAAGTAGTTGGAAACTACAGTGTATTTCTGTTGGTTAGGTAATTGCACTATCTATATAGATATGTGGAGCGGAATATGAAACAAATTAATAAAAAGGCATGGATTGCAAATGTTGCAGCTGGAGTATTATTCAGTAGCGTATCCATGAGTATTAGCGCAGCACCGACACACGATAAAAATGTCATTGGCTATTTAACGCAATGGGAAGCATCAAAAGGTGTTGAAGCTGGGTATTCTACTCAAGGTGAGGCCACACACTTAAATGTCAATTTAGACATTTATTCTATTATTAACTTCTCATTCTTTGGGGTGGCGAATAATGGCTCGTTACACAGTGCTGATTTTCGTAACCCGACATTATATGTAGAAGGTGCTGAACAAGAGCCTGCATCATTATTGAATACTCAACAGAATAGCGGTTGGGACTTACCTATTTTATGGGGTGAACTTGAATACTTGAATTATTTTCCATTTGATGAAGTTTCTGATGGGGAAAATATGGCAAAAGTAAAAGAACAAGGTTTTGTGAAATCAGGACATGGTTGGTTACACGAGCCTTCAGGTATTACCGGTAATTTACCTATTCCATTAAAAAAGGAAGGGGGAGCCCCCGGTTTAATTGATTTAGCACACCAAAATGGCGTTAAAGTCATGGCGTCGATTGGTGGTTGGAGCATGTCTAAACACTTTCCGGCAATGGCCGCAGATCCTGCAAAAAAAGCACGCTTTTTAGCTGATGTTGATCGTTTAATGGCACTGGGGTTCGATGGTATTGATATTAATTGGGAATACCCTGGTTTTGGTGGCTTAAACTTTAGTGGCAGTGTTGATGATTTCGATAATTTTGCTCAATTGATGGAAGATATTCGTGCTCGCATTGGTAGTGATAAATTACTTTCAGCGGCATTTTCTGCATCGACTGCAAAATTAGAAGGCTTTGATTGGAATCGGTTAGATAAGTCGATGGACTTCTTTAATATGCTCACATTCAATCTTGATGGCGGCTGGTCTGATGTTGCTGGACATAATGCGCCTTTATACCCATACCCTGAGCAAGAAAGTGAAGCGCTAAATTTAGAGTTATTGCGAAAATGGTTGGTTGAGCATGGTATTTCATCTGAAAAAGTTAATTTAGGTTTGGCTTTTTACGGCAGAGGGGTACAAACAACTGCGTCTAAAGCTTATATCGGTGCTCCAACAGCGAAAAGAAATATGACTTTTGCAATTGATGGACCTGCATATTCAGCTGCCGATGTGACTAATTGGCCTGCACATGATGGACAGCCTAATTATAATGAAATTGTAAAATCGACAGGATGGGAGCATCTGTGGGATGCCAATGCAGACATTCCCTATGCAGTAAAAGATCAATATATCTTAAGTTACGATAACCCTGAGTCGATCACAAAAAAAGCAGAATATGTTCTTAATCATGATCTGGGTGGTGTGATTATTTGGCAAGCAAATGGAGATATTCAGTGTGAAGGAACATTTATTAATTATGGTAATAGGCTAAAGAAATGTACTCAGTTACGCTCACCACTCGCTGAAGCTGTAGATCATGTTTTTAGTCACAGTGATAAAAATACACCGCCAGTTTTAACTACACCTAATATGTTAACTGTGGAATCAGGACAGACTGTCACGTTTTCAGTTTCAGCGACAGATATTGATAATAATGCTTTAACATTTACTGCTGTTAATGCCAATGTTACAAATCATAATAATGGCACCGCTACAGTGACTTACTCTGCACCACACATAACGGAAGCTATAAAGAGCAGTATTACCATCATTGTTTCTGATGGAGAGGCGAGCGTGTCTAAATCAACGCTAGTTGATGTATTGCCTGCCCCATTAGCTCCAGATGCGAATGAATGGAATGCAGATACTGTTTATAACGGTGGCGATAAAGTTGCTTATGACGGTAAGAAGTATATCGCTCAGTGGTGGACAAAAGGTGAGCGACCAGATATATCACCGGTTTGGGTTGAAGACAGCTCAACAGAATCGAGTACGGTTGCCAAATGGAAGCCCTCAGTTGCTTACAGTGGCGGTCATAGAGTTGAATATCGAGGTAATATATACCAAGCGAAGTGGTGGACGAAAGGCGACAAACCAGATCGCCCTGATTCGCCGTGGGAACTTGTAAAGTTGAAGTAAGACACCTTGTAAAAGTAGCCTATTGTGAATCGTCATCAGAATAGGCTTTTTTTTCATCGATAATTTTATCCATGGTTATACTCATATAGATGTTGAGACTAATAATGGAGAAATAGAATGGAATTAACAAACAATAAAGGCGAAGTGGCAGTATTAGCTGATAATTTAACACTGAAAGAAATTGCTGAAATGGGCTTCTCAATTGATTTGTGTGATAACGCTTTTGATGAAACGGAGCATTGGGTTGCAAAGTCTGAACAAAATGAATAATTATCGAAAAAATAAACGCCTCGTTATTAAATGAGGCGTTTTATTTTATGGGTTCTAATAAATTACAATAATTAAGACCCTATTCTACATAGATAAAGATGCAATAAAAAAGTGAGAGGAGTACCGTTATAAGAATGGTTATTGTTGAGTGAGTGAATAAATGAATATCGAAAATAAAGCATTATTAGATAAAGTCATGGCATTGGAAGGTAAAGACTTAACGCATTTAACGGAAGAAGAGAAAAAGGTATTTGATAGCTTTAAAGCGCATGAACACGAATTTGGTATCCGCCTTGATGTTGTTACTGAAGCTCCCATTTCTGAGCTTGAGCAAGGAACATCGTCCTATTTGACTAATGAGTTAGTACAACGCTATCCGAAACAGATTATAGTGATAAAAGAGTAAGATAATTGAAATATATGCATGTGCACTTTATTGCATAAAAACCTTGCTTTTAGAGTGGTTTCTATTATACATTTTGCAAATATTCACGCATTTATACATTAAATCATGGTTGATAAAGTTGATGGCTATTTAACGCCTTTTTTAGTCAATTTTCCTGGACTACTGTGCGTAAGAGATACGGAACATCGCATTGTATTTATAAATAATAGGTTAGAGCAGTGGGTAGAAACCTACACTAAGACTTGCTTAATAGGTAAAACATACAATGAGTTAGTTGCTGAGCGTATTATTCCAACTTGCTCTATAAAGCGAGTTTATCATCACCTGAGTATCGTTCAGGATACGCAGTCATCTAGCAATGTAATAGAGTGTCAGCTAGGAGATACAACAAGCTATTTTGATGTGGTGGAGTTTGAAACACAAGTTGGCGGTAATACTTTCTACTATATGATAGCCAAAGATATTACGGATCTTTATTGTGAAAAAGAACTGTACTTAAAAACATCATTAATTGATGAGTTGAGTGGTCTGTACAACAAGCGTTTTTTGAAAAACTATCATTTCACCGCCCAGAGTCTGATCATTTTAATTGATTTAGATAATTTTAAATTAGTAAATGATCATTACGGGCATGTAAAAGGCGATGAATTAATACAACGTTTTTCTGCATTATTACGCTCAGTGTTTCGTTCAGATGATAGTGTTATTCGCTATGGTGGTGATGAGTTTATTATTATTACTGAGAGTAATTATATTTCAGCTGTTGATAAAAGAATGTTGCTTTTAAAACAAAAGATTAGCCATGAATTTGATGAGTTTTCATTTATTACTTTCAGTTATGGTGCAGATTTTTATCAAAGTGATTTAGTCAAAACGATGAATAGCATTGATAAAAAAATGTATGAGAATAAAAAGTCAAAATTAAAACGACAATACATCACTGTCTCTCCGGCTGAAAAGTAAACAGACAGTATTTCGTTCATCTTCAATTAATTTTAAATACATAATATATCTATTAAAGGTTATGCATGGTGTAACAGTATTTTTCACCTTTTAATCAAAGTCACTATGCATAGGGGATATCTTATGAAGCGTTCAGTTTTAGCATTCGCAGGTATTGCAGCAGTTGCATGTATGAGTACAGCTGTATGGGCTGCAACGAACAATGCCGATGGTGTAAAGTTATACAATGAGCCAAATGTATCAGCAAAAGTATTAGAAACGGTTAAAGCTGATACGCCATTAATTACGATTTATAAGCAAGATGGTTGGGCGAAAGTCGGCAACCCAAGCAATGGTCAAACTGGTTGGATCAAGCTGGCAAACGTTAAAAATGCACAAACAGCAAAAGCGAATGTTCAGCCAAACCAGACCACGAAAACCATTAAAACAGACAATGGTGAGAAAACCGTTACCAAAGGTACGGTGCAAACCCCACAAGGTCCAATGAACTACGAAATTGTCCAGTTCCAATCTAAGGGTGATAACGCCAAAGTTGATAAAGCCTTCTTTGATCAACTACAAAAACAACAGATTGAAATGAATAACGTATTTGCCAACTCGTGGAATGACATGGGCGGTATGCAAATGAACATGGCAAATTTAATGGCGCAACAACAACAGCAAATGCAAGAAATGCAAAAGCAGTTTCAACAGTTTGCGCAGCAAAACATGGCTCAGCAACCTAATCATAAAATTGAATTAAAAGATGCAGCTCCTGCTCAGCCTACAGCATCACAAACAACGACCAAATAAATGCGGTTAGCTTGTTAGGAAAGCCTCCAATAGTATTCATGACTATTGGAGGCTTTTTCATATCACGAAGAAAGCAAATGGGAAAATAGAGCTTCAGTCATTATGTAATTGGGTATAATCCCTACTGTTTTCGTTTGGAGAAAATACTGTGTTGACCGATATTCATTGCCATTTAGAAAGTGTTCCGTTTGATCGATTAAATACGTTCATTGCGCAAAATGGACGCATTGGTGCGGTATCAATGACGGAAGAAAGTGCTCAGCAGTTAATCCAATTGAAGCTGCAATATCTTGACAATATTTACCTTTTCCTTGGTATTCATCCTGAAAAAGATTGTGACGAGGTGATGATCCAAACTGTTATCGACTTGATTTACAGTCATCGAGATCTACTTTCTGGCATTGGCGAAATTGGTATTCCGTTTTTCTATTTGGATGATAAAACCGAGCCAGAAAAACATCTTATCAAACAACAGGGAAGTGTATTGTTAGAGCGTTTTATTAAGATTGCTGCAGAGCTTTCCTTACCTGTGAACCTTCATGTTGTGGAAGAGGATATCCACTATGCCTTACCGATTTTGCAACGCTATAAAATAAAAGGGGCGTTATTTCATTGGTATGAGGGGAGCGATGAAAATCTTGACTTACTTCATCAACAAGGACATTTCATCTCAGTCAGCCCTTGGATTTTTGTTGAGCCACATTATTTTGAGTTTGCCAAGAAAATACCGCTTGATATGTTGCTGGTAGAGTCTGATTCACCATGTAAATACAATGGTAAAGTTGGAGAGCCAATGATGATCCATGATGTAGTGGCGGCGTTAGCAGCACATCACCAACTAGCAGTAGCGCAATTACAGCAAATAATAGAAACGAATACCCGACGCTACTTACAACTGTAAATATACTGAAGTGGGAGAGAAACAGTTTTACGTTTATGTTGTTGCAATTGTGCAGGTTTATTTATGAAGCCTTTCTAATAATAGGATATTAACGTTGGGGAAACGGCAAGATCTTATTACTGTGTCCTAGACGTTAGTTTAGTTAAAGGATTTTGTTATGGCACTTTATCGAAAGTTAGCATTAGGGCTCGGGGCTGGATTAATGGTCGGTTCATTATCAAGCGTTTTACCAACATTTCAGTTTGTCTGTTTTGTGGTTGGCTTGACGTTATGTAGCTATGTTTTCGTTGCTAAAACCCAGTCATAGAGGAAATCGATGGATATTAAAACGAAGTTGAAACTCTATTACTATCCCAATAATGCCAGTCTAGCTCCGCACTTTTTACTTCATCACGTTAATGCTGATTATGAATTGGTATTGGTGGATAAAAAATCAGAGGCACATAAATCCCAATCCTATTTAGCGTTAAATCCTGCGGGTCGTATTCCTACCTTGGTGGTAGGCGATCAGGTTATTTTTGAAAGTGCAGCCATTTGTATTCATATTTGTGAGTTGTTCCCGCAGTATCAATTGATCCCTGAGCTTGGTGATCATACTCGTCCGTTATTCTTTCAGTGGTTAATGTTTCTCACTAACACATTGCAAGCACAGTTGATGGTTCGTTATTACCCACACCGTAATACAGAAGATCAAAGTGCTATATTCAGTATTGTCTCAGCACAAGAGCAACGTATTGCTGAAAGCCTAGCAATGATTAATGACCAATTATCGAATAAGCAGTATTTATTAGGTGATAGGTTATCAGCCTGTGATTATTTTTTATTTATGTTGGTGGGGTGGTCTTTTCCGCTAACATCATCGACACCATTGCCGCATTTATCTCAATACTTAGAGCGATTGATGTGTAATACGACGATTCAAGCGGTGTGTGAGATTGAAGGTATTGATCTTGTATCAGTAAGAGCAAAGTTTGACTGCATTTAAGTTGTCGCAGAGACAAAAAGGCTAGCGTCAAACCTTCACCTGTAAAATTAGAAAGTATCCGCTAGCTTTTAGATTGTTAATGATGCTTGTTAGCAAAGAAGAGGGTTTGTTTTAGACGCTTGCAACACGCCGAGTTTACACAGCAAGTCTTTTTCATTTCGGGTTGGAGAGCGTCGGAAATAGAATAGGTATTCCGTCATCACAATTAACTCTGCTTTTTCTTCTGCTGTCAGGGCATCTACGCTATCTAGCAGCAAATCCACCGATTCTAATTCCGTTAAACAACATTGCTTACTCTTATTAAGTTGATCGTAGAAATACTCCAAATTCACATCACACTCTTGCTTGTAGCTTTGTCTTACAGCGATTAAGCGTAGTAATGCCGTGATATAAGCTTGGCTCATTTCTTTTGCTTCAAGCTCTGCCAGTTGGTTAAGGACATAAACACGGGCTGAAATACGCAAACGTACTTCACTTAATGCTTTTTGTTGTACCCAAGCATCCCAAAAGCCTGTGATCAGAGTTGATACCAATGGGATATACACTCGAACACTGCTACGTGAAATCGACTTTTGTAGGATCGCCTTAATCAAAAAGTTGCTGAGAATGTCTTTACCAGTGTATAGCGCCACTTTGATGTAACGGAACTTACTGTATTGCTTATACGGTTTTATGCCGTGAATGTTATCAATAGGCTCAGATAACTCCATAACAGCACGTACCAGTGAGGCTTTCATTTTATCGCAAAACTGATATTTAGCACTGGCACGATTGATCAGAATTGCAGTAGTAATAAAGCCGACTTCAAACAACAAAAATAGCTCTAAGCCAATAAAGGTTAAGTTTATTAACGCCAGCTTGATCAGGTTATCTAAGGCTAACCAGTTCTCTCCTAATAACTCTAAATAAATCTCGAATGCAACGATAAAGAAAGTCGTTATAAAGCCAATAAAAAATGACAGAGCAACACACAGTTGGCACAGTCGTTTATCAGTAATTTTGCTGAAAAGGTTATGGGTGACGGGTAGATAACGTTCAACACGTCTTAGTCCCCAATGCTCAATTTTTGCTTCAATCATGTTTTAACTATCAAACGTGAGTAGAACATCATAATGCGAGAATACGCAGGCGCATTTTAAGTGGCATGCTTTAAATTACATAGCGAATTTATTTTGGAGTGCTGAAAACAAACAATTAATAAGCTAATTAGTTAAAAATTATAAATAATGAGTTGAAACTAACTCATTATTTTTCAGTTGGATAGATTTAATAAAGCAGTGTTTAATTGATATTGTAAACAAGTGTTACTTAGCGAGAAAGCCAACATGGGAAAGTTGCTGCTTGGCAGATTGTTCGCTTGGCTCTGTTTGCGATTTAGGCTTATTGGCTGCTTTGGGTAGGAGTTGAAATACGGGCTGACCATCTTCTTTACGCACAAAAGCAATATCGCGATAGAGCAGATCATCACTCGAACTCGTCGCAGCTAAGGTTTTATCTTTGAGCAGAGATAAAGGACCAATCATGCCAGTGCAATGGTAGATTTTATGCTCGTAGTTATTAAACAGTTTACAAGGTTGATCAAGAGTAAACGTCTCTCCCGGCTCTAGATGACGGCTGTTCTCTACAGCTCGGTTAATATCATTGATCCCTGCAGCAAATACCGTTGATGTTGTAAGCAGAAGGGTACAAGAGAGCAGCGTAAAAGATGATTTAAGTAATGTTTTTGGCATTGTTATATCCATATAAAAAGCCAATATCTTATTCTTTTTAAAGTGAAAATATTGGCTTTATTCGTATGATGTTGTGGTGCTAAGGGTTATCCGTTAGTGAGATAACCCCAAACCACAGTCCTATTTTTTTAGGGGCTACAGACTGTGAGAAGCTAGCAAGTTATGGAAATACAGTGAGATATTTGCCCAGATTCGGGTGAACCAACCACCTTCTTGAACACTGTTAAGGGCAACAAGTGGCTCGGTTTGAATCACTTTGCCATTATAAGTCACGGTAACTTCGCCTAATTTCTCTCCCTTATCAACTGGTGCTTTGATTTCACTGTCGATTTGGAGCTTACTTTGCAGTGCTTTTTCATCAATGCTGGATGGAAGAACCAAGGTGAGTGGCTTCTCAAGACCTACAGAGACAGTATCTTGTTTTCCTCCCCAAACGTTTTGTTCAGAAAGTTTGCTGTCTGCCGCATATAAGGTGTCTTGTTTGAAGAAGCGGAAGCCGTAATTAAATAGTGCCTTACTTTGAGCGGCAACATCATTTAATGATTGTGTACCTAGAACAACGCCTACTAACTTCATCGGGTTATTCGGTATCTCTGCAGAGCTTACCAGTGAGTAGCCCGCAGCTTCTGTACTACCTGTTTTCATACCCGTCGCATATTGATAAGTGAACAATAAGCGATTGAAGTTTGGTTGGCGGATATGATTGTATTCAAAGTACTTTTGACCGTAAAAATGAAAGTACTGAGGGTAGTCGTTCATGATGTGCTGTCCGAGCAGCCCAAGATCATAAGCGGTGGAGAAATGTGCTGGCGCTGGTAAACCCATGACAGTGGTGAAGTGGGTATTGTGCATGCCGAGCTTAACGGCAGTGGCATTCATCATCGAAACAAATGAAGATTGTGAGCCTGCTATGTAATTTGCCAGTGTTACAGCGGCATCGTTACCTGATTCAACAATCACACCTTGAATAAGATCTTGCACTGAAACATAAGTGCCAGGTTTTAAGAACATTCTTGAGCCACCGGTGCGCCATGCGACTTCTGGCACTTGTACTTTTGAATCTAGTGAGATTTCACCGTTAGCCAGTTTTTGCTCAACAATGTACATGAGCATTAACTTTGTTGTGCTTGCTGGTGCCATACGCATATTGGCATCGGAAGCGGCAATCACCTGTCCGGTATTAGCATCCATTAAAATAAAAGCGCGTGCATCAAGTTTAGGAGGGAATACACCTGCCTGAGTCCACTTTTGTACTAGCGGTGTTGGGATCCCATTATTACCACCGGCTTCTACTGGTGCAGTTGGCACTTGTACACTTTCTGGAATACTGGTTTTTACGTCGATAGCACCGAAGCTATTAAGTGGCGCTTGAGCGTCTTTGTATTGCGTTGCTGCGAAGTAATCACTATTCGGCATAGTGTTCACGGCATCGTTGCTAGGCGTAGCAAATACTGTACTGGAGGAGAATAATGCAGCGATAGTTGCTGCTAAGGAAAGCTGTTTGAATGTTGTCATAAGAGTTTTAATTTACAGTTACTTACTAAATGCGCGATATAAAAAAGCGATGAGATAGGACAATGACTTTGCCGAGTGGTTAATGCCCAGCAGAGTTTATCCATCACTACCATAACAATGGTGAGTGCTTTTCCGTTCTTGATCAGCTTAATAATGACGTTGGTTACAGGTCGGCTTTCTATAATGATGTCCCGATCATTACGCACTATGTGACCTGAATCCTGTTGATAGCTATAACCAAATGATGGCTCTTAGTCCTGTTTTAACAGAGGAGCATTCGATCCTCATGTTGGTTATAGCTTCTCATATCTTGTCTGTGTCCATCTTACCAGTAGTTCCTTTATAGGAACCTGAACGATAATGATGTTTATGCTGTCGCAAATTCGGCAAGTAATTCTTTTTGGCGCTCGCTTAGGTTTTGTGGTGTTTCAATGTGTAATTGAACAATTAAGTCACCGGTATTGCCTTTACGATCGGTAACACCTTTACCTTTTAGACGGAACTTACGGCCACTTTGTGTCCCTTCTGGGATCTTAAGGCTAATTGCGCCACCTAAGGTATTCACCTCGATTTTGCCACCAAGTGCAGCCGTTACGAAGTCAGTGGTAGCTTTACAATGTAAATTGTTGCCTTCACGAGTGTAACGTGGGTGAGGGCGAATATTCATTTGAATAAACACATCACCTTGTGGACCACCGTTGATACCAGGATGACCTTTACCGCTTAAACGGATACGACCACCATCTTCGATACCAGCAGGGATCTTGATGTTTAGCTTTTTATTGACTTGGGTACTACCTTCAAACACAGGTAAATCAATCACACGAGATGCACCGTTAATCGCATCTTCTAAATCGATTTCCATGGTGTATTGTAGATCTTCACCTTTTTGAGGGCGTGTTGAATGACGGCTACCGAAGCCACCACGACCACCACGTGCATGAGAGAACATATCACCAAATGCACCGCCAAAAATATCGTCAAAATCAGCGTAATTACCGCCACCGAAGCCACCACCAAAACCTTGGTGACCACCGCCATGATGTCCGCCACCCATGCCTGGGTTATCAAACGCAGCGTGACCAAATTGGTCGTAAGCGGCACGTTTTTCTTTGTCAGTTAAAATCTCGTAAGCTGCTTTTACTTCTTTGAATTTGTCAGCAGCAGTTGGATCATCCGGATTTTTGTCTGGGTGAAACTTCATTGCGAGCTTTTTGTAAGCTTTCTTAATTTCTTTTTCTGATGCAGTTTTGGCGACACCAAGAACTTCATAAAAATCACGTTTTGACATTGGTAACACCTCTTATCCCAATTGAGATAACTATCTGGAACATTCTGTGGCTTATCATACCCAAAAACGATAATTGGTTTAAGCGTATTGAATGGATAAAAGGCGCAGATAGTTAGCCAAATTAGATTTACATTTTACGGGTTGTTATTGCAGAAAAGGGCGAGAGAGATGATCTCTACGCCCGTATCTATTCTTTGCGCTAGGATGCTATCACTGATAGCGTCCTATCTATAGCAATTACTTCACTTCTTCAAACTCTGCATCAACAACATCGTCGTCTTTTGCATTGCTTTGAGCATCAGCTTGTTGCTGGCTGTTTGCTTGAGTTTGAGCATGCTCCATCAGCTTTTGTGCCGCAGCCATTAGTGCTTGAGTATGTTGTTCAATGGCATCTTTATCGTCGCCAGATTTTACATTCTCAAGTGCAGTAATAGCGCTTTCAACTTGCTCTTTATCAGCCGCTGGAAGTGTATCACCTGCTTCTGCTAATTGCTTACGTGTACTGTGGATCATATGGTCAGCTTGGTTACGAGCAGTGACCAGTTGTTCAAATTGCATGTCAGCGTCTTTGTTCGCTTCAGCTTCTTGAACCATTTTCTCAATCTCAGCTTCAGTTAAACCACCTGATGCTTGAATCGTAATTTTTTGCGCTTTGCCAGTTGCCTTATCTGTTGCAGAAACATTCAAGATACCATCTGCATCTAGGTCGAATGTCACTTCAATTTGCGGCATACCACGAGGTGCAGCTTGAATACCTTCAAGATTGAATTGACCAAGTGATTTATTGTGCATCGCTTGTTTACGTTCACCTTGTAGTACGTGAATGGTTACCGCACTTTGGTTATCTTCCGCCGTAGAGAACACTTGTTCTGCCTTAGTTGGGATCGTGGTGTTCTTATCAATCAATGTTGTCATCACACCACCCATGGTTTCGATACCAAAGGAGAGTGGTGTTACATCAAGAAGAAGCACATCTTTCACGTCACCGGCTAACACACCACCTTGAATTGCAGCGCCCATAGCGACAGCTTCATCAGGGTTTACGTCTTTACGTGGCTCTTTACCAAAGAAATCAGCAACAGTTTTCTGTACTAGTGGCATACGTGTTTGACCACCCACTAAGATAACGTCTGTGATGTCATTCACGCTCAAGTTAGCGTCTTTTAGCGCTGATTTTACAGGGCTTAAAGTACCTTGTACTAGCTCATCAACCAGTGATTCCAATTTTGCACGTGTGATCTTAATATTCAAGTGCTTAGGACCTGTTGCGTCCGCTGTCACATAAGGTAAGTTCACGTCTGTTTGCTGTGCAGAAGAAAGCTCAATTTTTGCTTTTTCAGCGGCTTCTTTTACACGTTGCATTGCAAGTGGATCATTACGTAGATCGATGCCTTGCTCTTTCTTAAATTCATCTACAAGGTAGTTGATTAAACGAGTATCGAAATCTTCACCACCTAAGTGAGTATCACCATTGGTTGCCAATACTTCGAAGGTTTGTTCGCCATCAACGTTATCAATCTCGATGATTGAAATATCAAAAGTACCACCACCTAAGTCGTACACAGCGATAGTGCGATCGCCACCTTTTTTATCTAAGCCATAAGCAAGCGCAGCGGCTGTTGGCTCGTTGATAATACGTTTAACTTCAAGCCCTGCGATACGACCAGCATCTTTGGTTGCCTGACGCTGAGCATCGTTAAAGTAAGCAGGTACAGTAATTACCGCAGCAGTGACTTTTTCACCTAGGTATTCTTCTGCTGTTTTCTTCATTTTCTTCAGAACTTCAGCAGAGACTTGAGGCGCAGCCATTTTCTGGCCTTTCGCTTCCACCCATGCATCGCCATTGTCTGCTTTAACAATTTTGTAAGGCATTACAGAAAGATCACGTTGAATTTCTTCGTCTTCAAAACGACGACCGATCAAACGCTTAATTGCAAATAGCGTATTTTCTGGGTTAGTTACCGCCTGACGTTTCGCAGGTTGACCAACAAGGGTTTCACCATCGGTGTAAGCAATCACAGAAGCGGTGGTACGTTCGCCTTCAGCGTTTTCAATCACGCGTGGCATGTCACCGTCTAATACAGAAACACAAGAGTTAGTTGTACCTAAGTCAATACCGATAATTTTACTCATAAATTTTTTCCTCAATGTATTACATTGATTAGTTATTCTTATCTGAACTCTGTTCGATATTTTAATGAAGATAAGAATGTTTCACTTGATGAAGTGGCATCAAAATGAAATATCAATGTAATTTAAATACGATTTCCCGATAGGGGATAAATATGATGAGCTATCAACCAGTCGATACTAGGTCGAAATAAAAGGGTGATAGCTCTTTACTCTGTTATCTATTCAAGGCTAATAAATAGCGCTGAGATTACTCTTCAGTTGGCAGTGTTGCTGCTTTACCGATAGCAATTTTACGTGGTTGCATCGCTTCTGGTACTTCACGCTCTAAGTCGATATGAAGTAGGCCATTTTCTAAGTTAGCACCAACCACTTTTACGTAATCCGCAAGTTGGAATTTACGTTCAAAGTTGCGCTCTGCAATACCTTGATAGATAAAGTTCTTGTTTTCTTCAGGAGCCTTAGTCCCTGTTACAACAAGCATATTTTCATTTTGAGTAAGATCTAAGCGATCTTCAGAGAATCCAGCAACAGCCATTGTGATGCGGTAATTATTCTCATCAGTTTGCTCGATATTGTACGGAGGGTATCCGGTTGCTTGTGCTTTGTTACTGCTTGCTTCAACGAGGTTGAATAAGCGATCAAAACCAATAGCGTGGCGGTATAGGGGAGTGAAATCTACATTACGCATAGTAACTATCCTCAATAATAAGCAATAGTCTTAGTGTCGACAGAAGATAGATAAAGCTGTCGTTTAACACTAAGCGGATCGATAGAGTGATCCGATAAAACATCACTAATAAGGCATTCCCTAAAAAGGCGAATCTTACTAGCATTTAGAACTCCATTTGGCAGTTCGTGTAATTAATATATGCTTCCGGAGTTATCCGGTCAACACATTTTAATAAGTTTTTCTAATCTTTTTGTTGGTTTTTGTGTAACTAATTGATTTTACATCTTAACCAAGACTAAAAAAGTTGAGCATTAACGACATTAAGCCATTTATAAGCCTGAATCGACGTAAGATTGAAAACAATCTTGCTGCTCTTCATATAAAAATAAGGGCGATATTTGCCTTTTCAAGGGGAAAAGTGAGAAGAGTTCAACCTTTTCTCTTTGAACTTGTGCCGGATTACAGTCTGAGGTATTTCAATAGAGTGTGAACGAATTGTCTTGTTATTGCGTATAACGTGAAGAAGCCTTTTTAACGTCAGCAGCACTTCCTGCTCTACACTAAAATAGCAAGGCTGATAATTCTAATGCGCTGATTAGGGATGGAATGCATGCATGTAATAGTAAGGCGAATATTGCCCTTAGTGATCATTGCGATCTTTATTGCGATGTCTGTTTTACTGCTCAATAACAAGAAACGTCCTGAACAACAAAAAGTACAAGTGAGAACGCCTGTTCTCGAAGTGATCAAAATAGAAAAGCAAGATGTTCAACTTTCCGTCAATTCTTATGGTGTAGTAGAGCCCAAATACAAAGCGGAAGTGGTTTCAGAAGTTATCGGCTCCGTTAATTATATTTCACCCGATTTCGCAGTCGGTAGGTTTGTTAGTAAAGGTGAGCTATTAGCCCGATTAGATGATAGCGATTACCATGCGGATCTTGCTCAAGCAGAAGCGTCTCTGGCACAAGCTCAGGCCAAACTGAAAGAAGAAATTGCCCGAGGGAAAGTGGCAAAAAAGACCTTGCGTGATGTGTCGCCCAATAAACAAACCGCATTAGGTTTACGGGAGCCGCAACGAAAACAAGAAGAAGCTAATGTTAAGTTTGCACAAGCGGCTGTTGAGCGTGCTAAACGTAATTTAGCTAAAACTGAAATTCGAGCACCATTTGATGCGTTAGTTAAAATGAAGAACATCAATATGGGGAGTTATTTAACCAAAGGTAAATTAATTGGTGAGCTATATGGCACAGAAACTGCAGAAATTCGCTTACCTGTTACCCCAAATTCCTTGTCTTATTTGGATCTTAATCGGTTAGATAATCGAAAGCTCAACCTTGAAGCGCAATATGGTGAGATAAAAGCCAACCATTGGGCTGCGAAACTAGTACGCAGTGAAGGGATCATCGATAAAGACAATCGGATGATTTACCTTATTGCGGAAGTTGATGATCCGTACAATTTAAAATCCCCATTGATTAAGCCCTCGACACAATCTACCTCATCACCGTCTCTCTATTTACCTGTTTTGCAGTTTGGTACCTTTGTTACCACCACCATTCAAGGCAAGAACGTCAAAGATGTGATCAAGTTACCTCGTCACGTTGTTCGCTCCGAGCAAGTCATCGTGGTTGATAGCCAGAATAAAACCCAAACCCGTCAGGTGAAGGTTGTGCGTGCTGATAATGAAAATGCATATGTCATCGGTGGGTTAGAAGATGGCGAGCTTGTTTCACTGATCAGATCTGACCGTTTAATTGATGGCACCGAAGTAAAAACTGTCATGAGTCAAAGCTATTCGCCAGAAATCACACCGTTAATGGCAGTAGAGCCTAAAGTGGTGAATGCAGGAGAATCGCCATGAAGCACAAGGGATTGATTGCTTGGTTTGCCCATAATCATGTTGCTGCAAATTTGTTGATGCTGGTAGTGATGCTTGGTGGTTTGTTTTCTATTAACTTGATCAATAAGGAGATCTTTCCAGCTTTTGCCTTAAATCGGATCATGATCTCAGCGAGTTATCCCGGAGCTTCACCTGAAGATATAGAGCAAAGTATTAACGTTAAAATAGAGCAGGCGTTAGATAATGTTAAAAACATTAAACGGATTAAATCTGTGGCGTCACAAGGATCTGCTTCTCTGACCTTAGAGCTTGAATCTGGTGCGGAACTTGAACAAGTATTAGATGATGTAAAACAGCAAGTTGAAGCAATCTCTACTTTTCCCGTTAATATGGAAACACCGTTAGTCAAACGGGCAGAATTTACCAGTAACGTTGTTTTCATTTCTCTTTATGGCAATTTGAATGAAGGTCAATTAAAGGAATATGCCAAGCAAATTCGTGACGATATTTTACAACAAACCGAGGCATCTGATGTTGTTGTATCTGGCGTTAAGGATTATGAAATCGCCATTAATGTGTCAGAAAATGCGCTGCGTAAATATGGCTTAACCTTTGAGCAGGTAGCGCAAGTTGTCCAGCAGCGTTCGATTGATTTACCAGGCGGTATGATCAAAGCCAAAGACGGTGATTTACTGGTGCGCACCAATGGTCAGCTTGATAGCGGTGATGCATTTTCGTCGATAGTGCTGCAAACCCGCCCAGATGGTAGTCGGCTTTATCTGGCTGACGTTGCGACTGTTTCTGATGGCTTTATCGAAAATCGTATTTTAAATCGCTTTAATCGTGAACGTGCCGCTGTGATCCGAGTGCGTAATCTCACCGATGAAGATGCCACAAAAATTGCCAAGCAAGTTGGTAAATATGTTGAACAAGCACAAGCAAAATTACCAACAGGGGTTTATTTAGATTCATGGGCTGATATGTCCCATTATTTGGAAGGGCGTTTGAACATGATGCTCTCCAATATGTTTTATGGTGGCATATTGGTCTTTATTATTTTGGCGATATTTCTCGATATCCGTGTCGCTTTTTGGGTGATCCTTGGCATTCCCTTTTGTTTTCTTGGAACCTTGCTTTTCATGCCAACCCCGCTGGTGGCTGTCTCCATTAATTTGATCTCGCTATTTGGCTTTATTTTGGTGCTCGGGATAGTGGTGGATGATGCCATAGTAGTGGGCGAAAGTGTTTATAGTGAAGTTGAACACAAAGGGCACAGTATTGATAACGTTATCGCAGGGGCGAAGAAAGTTGCCATTCCTGCCACATTTGGGGTGCTAACAACCATGGCAGCGTTTATTCCGATGTTGATTTCGGATGCGCCTCGTACTGAGTTTTTTAAAGCAATTGCATGGGTTGTTTTACTGTGTTTAACCTTTTCATTAATTGAATCAAAATTAATCTTACCTGCGCATTTAGCACGTGCCCGATTAGCACAAGCTAAGTCGCGAACCAATGCATTATCTCGCCTTAAACAGCGTTTTAATTTGGCGGTCGATCGGTTTATTAATCAGGGCTATCGTCGTTTTATCTCAATATGTATTGTGCATCGTTACAGTGTGTTAGCGACTTTTAGTGGCATTTTATTATTAGCGATAGCCTTAGTAATAAGCGGACAATTGCGTTGGGTGTTTTTCCCCAATCTTCCTTCTGATTATATTCAGGTCAATGTTGATATGAATGCCTCTTCATCGGATGAAAATAACGCCAAAGTTGCCGCTCAAATAGAAGAGGCGTTGTATCAAACCGATGCCCAAATTTATCAAGGGCTTGGCGTGCATGTGGTTAAGCACTCTTATATCAATATGGAGAACCGCCAAGACTTATTCATTCTTGCTGAACTGCATAAAACCGAAACATTGCCTATTACTAGCTTTGAGATCTTAAAGCAGTGGCAAGCTCAAATGCCGCCATTAGTGGGCGTGAAAAACATCACCTTTGAAGCCTCTATTGGGCGAAAACAAAGTGATTTGCAGTTTAGTTTAAAAGGAGAGGATTTAGCTCAGTTGGCGCAAGCTTCAAAAGCGATGCAGCAATTGCTCTTTCAATATGATGGCACACTGAATATCAAAGATGATCTTTCGTCACCCACACCAGAAGTGAAACTGCAACTTACTAAAGCAGGGGAAGCATTAGGATTGTCGTTAGCCTCATTAGCAAGCCAAGTGCGTCATGGGTTTTATGGTTATGAAGTGCAGCGTGTGCTGCGAAATAATGAAGAAGTAAAGGTCATGGTGCGTTATCCCCAACAAGAGCGCAGCACGATAGGCTATTTAGAAAACATGAAAGTGGCATTACCCAATGGGCGTTTTGCCCCTTTTACTGAAGTTGCGAAAGCGAATATTGAATCGTCATATACCAGTATTAATCGGGTAGATAACCAACGCTCGGTGATTGTTTCTGCTAACGTTGATAAATCACAAACCTCACCGTCAGATATTTATAACGACATACTAGATAATAAGTTAGATAAGTTAAGACAGGCATTTCCAAATGTGAAATTCGCTTTAGATGGGCGAGCTAAGGATGAAAAGAATACTAAAGGTAGTTTGATCCGAGATTCGATATTGGCACTGTTCACTATCTTCGCATTAATGGCGATCCCGTTACGTTCATACAGTCAGCCTTTGATCATCATGTCGGTGATCCCATTTGGTATTATTGGTGCCATTGCAGGGCATTACTTAGCCGGACTTACCTTAAATCTGCTCAGTGTGTTTGGCATATTGGCGTTGGCAGGGGTGGTGGTGAATGATTCACTGGTGCTAGTTACCTTTATTAATCGGGCATTAAAGCAAGGTGTAGCGTTAGATCAAGCCGTGGTCGATGCTGGATGTTCGCGATTTAGAGCGATAGTGTTAACCTCGCTGACGACTTTCTTCGGACTTGCGCCAATTTTGCTAGAAGATAGCTTACAAGCGCAAATTGTGATCCCAATGGCGACCTCATTAGCGTTCGGTATTTTGTTTGCTACCGTTGTTACACTGTTACTTGTCCCTTCGCTATATTTGATCTTGGCAGACATTAAAAGAGGGATGAAACGGTTTTATCATTGGTGGTGGCAACCACGTACTTTTGAGTAATGTTGTAAACAAATACGCTTAGAACGTGGTTTGAGCCACTCAATTTGGTTTAGTTAGAAGCCAAAACCAACACCAGCAGAAACGCCAGTATCATGTTCAGAATCATCTGAAGCAGCCACAGTGACAATGCCACGTTTGCCCACATCAAACTTACCACCAATGGCAATCGCATTTTGGTGATCGTAACTAGCCGTACCTAAACCAAAGGTATAGTGATAGCCTTGGCGCATTGGAATTGCACTCATTGCCATTGCACTAGCAATACCAGCGTTAGCTTGGTCATGAACACGATCAATATCTTTGCTTAATGCATTAAAACGTTGATCGGTATAGTTGTTTGCAGCTTTTAATGTTGATGCGGCACTTTGATCGCTATAGTGCTCAGCTTGCTGAACAGCAGCACCTGTTCTTTGATTGGTGTAGCTATTCGCTTGGTTTAATGTTGTTACAGCCTTGCTATCAGTGTACTGATTGGCTTGAGTGACAGCTTTCTTGGCATCTTGATCGGCATAGTGATTAGCTTGTGCAACACCTTGGTGAAGCTGACTGACGTTAACAGCATCTGTATCAGCAATACCAGCATGAACATGCTCTAAACGACGTTGAATTTTATCGCTACCAAAAGATACCTGACCATCAGTAGAGACTGATTGGTTACCAATTGCCATTGAGCCATTACCAGTGGCTTTAGCATAGTTACCAATAGCAATGTCTTTTTTGTCTGCCACTGTGTGAGAACCGACCGCCATGGCATATTCACCTTTCGCTTCGGTATTCGTTCCTAGTGCAACGCTTGAAAAACCATTAGCTTTTGAACCAGAGCCAAAAGCAATCGCAGCATCACCAGTAGCTTGTGCAGTAGAACCAAATGCTTCAGTTTGAACACCTTTTGCAACAGCACCAGAGCCAAAAGAAGAGGAGCTATTACCATCAGTTTTAGCATTAGAGCCAAAAGCGGCAGATTGCTCACCGTTGCTTTTTGCTGCAATACCTACTGCGATAGCTGCATTGCCGTTAGCGTGAGAATCATAACCTGCGGCAACACTTGATTGTCCTTTTGCTGATGAGTTGTAGCCAACGGATACAGAGTCATTACTATTGGTGACAGATGCATTGTCACCAATAATAATGTTATTTGAGTACTGAGCGCCTTTAGGTAAGGTTTCTGTTTGCTGATTACCTATTTTGATGCTTTGAGCAAAAGTAGGTAATGAGAAAAGAGAAACTAATAAGTAGGCTGTTTTATTTGATAGCATAATACGCCCTCTAATATTGTCGTTGGCGGCAGCATATAGGAATCAAGATTAAAACTTATATAGATAGGAATGGTATTAAAGATATCAAAAATGCATAATCAGCAGGGAAGTTGCTTATTTATGCAAATAAGCGTGAGTATATAGTTAAAAAAAGTAATAAAGCGTCAGTTTTTTGACGATTTAATTCAGGTTAACATTAGGTTAAATTATAAAAATAATTGAGAAATATAAAATACAGCGATTTATTTTTGTTTAAAAAATACCGTATTTTATAAATTAAGGGTTACTTTTTCTTATTTTTCATTTCTGCTAAACATTCAGTGTAATCGTCAAAGCCTTTATTTTGGCATTGAATCACATTCTCTTTCAGTTTATTCAATTCGGCTTTGTTACGCACAGAATACACAGTGCCATTAGTACAGGAAATAGTGATCATGCCATTAGGTGAAAACTGATAGCCTTCAACATCACTACCGCAAGGATTAAAATCAATTCCAGCATCAACACTGACTTTTTTCGGCACGACTCTGACACTTTCAGTCACACAGCCAGTTAAAATCATTGTTGTGGTTAACAGTAAAAGGGCTGAGTTTAGCTTCATATATATATCCAGCAAATTCCATCGCCATAAATTATGGAGAGTCTTATCGCTGGATGCAATAAAAGCAATTGTTTACTTAATGCTGTCTATCATCATGTGCTCTATTGACTGAATTTGGCATGAATGCGTGATTCAGATGGATCTGCATTACCATTTCACCGAGATAGACGGTAGAATAGTCCGATATATTTTTGCTATGTTAATGAAATAATTACGAATATCTATCACAAAGGAGCAAAGAGATGTTAAATGATCTGTTGTGGTTTGTTCCTTTTGTCGCCTTATTTTTGATCTTCAATTTGTTTATTCGAAAACGCAAACCGTTGCGTCGAGAAAGCCATTTTACTATTTTGAAGCGTCGTATTGTGTCAAGTGTTCAAGCGATACGTGATGTTGATGACGAAGATGATGATGAAATTGAATCAGAGATAGAGCCAGAACTACCAGTAGCAGCAAAAAAAACAACGAAACCTAAACCAGTCAAAAAGCCAAGAAAGTTAAAACCAGAAGAGCACAACAATACTCAAATTGATGGCGAACATTGGCTGCATGAAAAAGCAAAGCGAACACGAACCAAAAAATCTTAGAGAGCAGGGATAGTTCATGAACGGGAAAAGAATGTGGACGGGTTACAACTGGGTTGATGTTGTGATTCGAATAACAGTGGTATCAGCATTGTTTTATGGCGGTATCGTACTTAAAGATTTCTTTGCCGTTGATGCGTGTTTAGATGCGGGCAATAGCTTCAATTACGAGACTAACCAATGTGATGAATAGCTTTAATTGCTTTCTTCTCTACTTTGTTTATTTGTCTTTGAGTAAAACAAACTCACCGTAGTAACCACGTACATAACAATTGATAGTTTTGTACGTGGTTACTGATTGTATTAATAATGCTTTAGCGTTAAAAACCGAAACCCACACCTGCAGTTATTCCTGTGTTATTTTCAGAATCATCTGAAGCTGCGATAGTGACAATGCAACGTTTGCCAACATCAAATTTACCCCCAATAGCTACAGCACATTGATTATCATAGTTAGCGGTTCCTAAACCTATGGTGTAATGGTAGCCCTGACGCATAGGGATAGCACTCATTGCCATGGCACTTGCAATGCCAGCGTTGGCCTCATTGTGAACTTTATCTATATCTTGGTGAAGCGCGTTCACACGTTGGTCTGTGTAATTATTGGCGGCTCGTAATGTTGAAGCTGAGCGTGTATCGGTATAGTGTTCTGATGTGCTAAGTGCTTTATTTGCATCACGATCTGCGTAGTGGTTAGCTTGGTTAATAACTATTGCCGCTCGTTGATTAGTATAACTATTGGCTTTATTCAATGTTGCTGTTGTTGTGGCGTTAGTATAGTTATTTGCCTGTGTGATCCCTTGATGAAGCTGGCTAACATTGACTGCATCAGTTTCAGCAATACCCGCATGAACATGCTCTAAACGGCGTTGTGTTTTACTATTACCGAATGAAATTTGTCCGTCTGTTGATACAGATTGGTTACCTATTGCAATTGAGCCTGATGTTCCTGATGCTGTCGCTTTTGTACCGATAGCGATTGAATAGTTACCATCTGCTTTACTACCTGTGCCTAAAGCCATTGTATATGCACCTTTTGCTTCACTTGTAGTACCCATCGCTGTTGTTGAATAACCTGTCGCTTTAGCACTGGAGCCAAAAGCAATAGCAGTATTACCTTTGGCTTGTGCTGTAGATCCAAAAGCCTCCGTTTGGATACCTTTCGCTACAGCACCCGAGCCAAAAGAAGATGAACTGTTACCATAAGTCTGAGCATTTGAACCAAACGCTGCGGACTGATCGCCCTTACTTTTTGCCGCAATACCCATAGCGACAGCAGCATTACCATCAGCGTCAGATGAATAGCCTTCAGCAACACTGGATTGTCCTTTCGCAGATGCTGCATAACCAATAGATACCGAATTATTACTATTAGTGATCGAGGTATTATCACCAATCATCACGTTATTAGAATATTGAGCATCTTTAGGTAAGACTTCGGTTTGCTGTTGACCTAATTTAATGCTGTGTGCAAAGCAAGGTAGTGAAAAAAAAGATAATAATAGGTAAGTAGCTATATTTTCACGCATGATAAAATCTCCAATATTTTATTAGCATGAGCATATAGAGGAATGCCAGAAGGCGAATATAGCTAGTAATAGAAATATAGTTATCAAAAATAGCTTTTATGCAAAAATATTACTATGTTAAGCAGTTTTATTGTTTTTGAGTTAATAAATAATCATGATGGTCAATAATTTGACTGGTTTAATGCAGTTTAGATAATCGAGATAATGTTTTTCTTATACGCTTAATATAACTATTAAGTTATTTATTTCTTATTTTAAGCTATTTGTATTTATTGTTAACGATATATTCAGTGTGATAATTAATTTTATTTCGTTATCTTAATGACTCTTTTCCGATGACATTATCAACATAGGCTTTATGTATTGTGATAAGTCTCAATGTGTAGAATCGTTTTACTTGTTTTTCATCGTCTTTTGCTTAGGAAAGCTTTTTCGCAAAATATCTCACTCATGGTGAAAATCTCACCATTTATTCCTCTTTTTACTGTTTATTTCACCTCATTCGTTGACAAAAAATCTATCTCGTCATATATGTATAATCATATATATGAAAAATCGTATGTGAGATTTATGGAAACACTATCATTCTTCAAAGCCATGGCGGACGACACTCGCCTTAAAGTACTGATGCTTCTTAGCCTAAAAGGGGAGCTTTGTGTCTGTGATTTACAAAATGCACTAGAGATCAGCCAACCGAAAGTATCCCGTCATTTAGCGGAGTTGCGTCGTAATGAACTGCTGGTGGATGAGCGTCGTGCGAAGTGGGTGTATTACAAGTTAAACCCAGCAATGCCGACATGGATGAATGACATTATTTCAACATCGTCACAAAACAGTCATCAATATTTAGAAGACTGTCTATCTCGATTAAATAGCGATTGCTCTAACTGCTAATCGCAAGGTCAAAGCTAGATTACTTACTGAATATCAACGACATATTGATCATAGGTCATTACATGGAAATCAAAGACTTCTCATTACCGAATCTTGATGAAAGCCAGTTTAAACCAACGGTTTCTGAAGATTTAATCGCACCAAAATCGACGCATAAGCCACGTATTTTGCTGCTTTATGGATCACTTCGCCAACGCTCATTTAGTCGTTTAGTGGTAGAAGAGTCCGCACGCTTATTAGTTAAAATGGGTGCAGAAGTACGTATTTTTAATCCTGAAGGTTTACCGCTTCCTGATGCTGAAGATCCAACGCATCCAAAAGTGGAAGAGCTACGAGAATTAGTCCTGTGGTCTGAAGGGCAAGTGTGGTGTTCGCCAGAGCGTCATGGCTCGATGACGGGCATTATGAAAGCGCAAATTGATTGGATCCCACTATCAATGGGGGCTGTTCGTCCTACTCAAGGTAAAACACTGGCGGTAATGCAAGTGTGTGGTGGCTCTCAATCGTTCAATGTCGTGAACCAGCTTCGTGTATTGGGTCGTTGGATGCGCATGGTGACCATTCCTAACCAATCTTCTGTCGCAAAAGCGTTTTTAGAATTTGACGAGAACGATCGTATGAAGCCATCAGGTTATTACAACCGCATCGTTGATGTCATGGAAGAGCTTGTAAAATTCACGCTGCTCACCCGTGATAACAGTGATTTTTTAGTCGATCGTTATTCAGAACGTGTCGAAAGTGCAGAACAATTAATGCAACGTGTAAACCAAAAAGAAGGGTAAAAAAATGGGACTGTTTGAACGTTACTTAACAGTTTGGGTAGGGGCTGCCATTATTGCCGGTATTATTCTTGGCAGTGCAATCCCACAACTGTTTAGTGTGGTGGCTTCACTAGAATATGCACACGTTAATATCGTGATTGCGGTATTGATCTGGTTAATGATCTTCCCAATGATGATGCAGATCGATTTCTCATCGATCAAAGATGTGGGTAAAAAACCGAAAGGCCTAGTACTAACGCTGGTGATTAACTGGTTAGTAAAACCTTTCAGCATGGCGTTTCTTGGCTGGCTGTTCTTCAAAGTTTTTTTCGCCTCTTGGGTTGAGCCAGAAACTGCTTCTCAATACATCGCAGGTATGATCTTATTGGGTGTTGCACCTTGTACCGCAATGGTATTTGTGTGGAGCCAAATGACCAAAGGGGATGCGAACTACACCTTGGTACAAGTATCAGTTAACGATTTGATCATGATCTTTGCGTTTGCACCGATTGCTGCATTCTTGCTAGGTGTGACAGACATTACTGTACCTTGGGATACCCTAGTATTATCAGTGGTGCTGTATGTGGTGATCCCATTAGTTGCAGGTGCAATTACCCGTAAAGCGCTTGATAAATCAAATGATCATTCTCGTTTAGATAACCTGCTAGCCAAGCTAAAGCCTTGGTCAATCATTGGTTTGTTATCAACAGTGGTTTTACTGTTTGGTTTCCAAGCGGAAACGATTCTGGCAAACCCTGAAGCAATTGTCTTAATTGCGATCCCATTGTTAATTCAAACCTATGCGATTTTTGCTATTGCTTATTGGGCTGCAAAACGCATGAAGTTAGCCCACAACATTGCAGCACCCGCGTGTATGATTGGTACCTCTAACTTCTTTGAATTAGCAGTAGCCGTTGCGATTTCACTGTTTGGTTTACATTCAGGTGCAGCCCTTGCCACGGTTGTGGGCGTACTGGTAGAAGTACCTGTAATGTTGTCTTTAGTATGGTTTGCTAACCGTACCCGTCATTGGTTTGATGAAAACGAAATGCCATCAAACACTATTTCAAAAGTACACGGAGAGTAAAACATGGTTGTTATTCACCATAATCCAGAATGTGGTACGTCAAGAAACGTGCTGCAAATTATCCAAGATGCAGGCTATGAGCCAGTCGTGATTGAATACATTCAAGAAGGGTGGACCAAGCCTCAGCTTCAAGCGTTATTTGCAGCGGCAAACCTAACCCCACGCACAGCACTGCGTACCAGCAAATCACCAGCGAAAGAGCTCGGTTTATTGGATGAAAGCGTATCAGACGAAGTGATTCTAGAAGCCATGCTAGAGCACCCAGTATTGGTGAATCGCCCAATCGTATGTACTGCTAAAGGCGTGAAACTGTGTCGACCAAGTGAAGCAGTATTAGACGTATTAGAAAACTGGCCGAAAGGACCATTAATCAAAGAAGATGGCGAAGTCATCATCGATGAAAACGGTAATCGCTTGTTGTAATTAGCATTACTGTTAAAGCCGTAAAAGAAAATCAAAGCTCTGATGAAAGTCAGGGCTTTTTTTAGTTAAAAAGACAATCCATAGGGCTTTTAGTCCCCGCTCTGCGATTGCCAACAACATGAGTGTAAATTTCAGTAGTTCGAATATCAGTATGTCCGAGAAGTTCTTGTACTGTACGTATATCGGTGCCATTTTCTAATAATCGAGTAGCAAAAGAGTGGCGAAAAGTATGTGCAGTTACACGTTTATCTATTTGACTTAATTTTGCTGCACGATGTAAATGTTTTGAAAATGCCGATACATGTAAATGATGTCGACAAATATACCCATCGTAAGGATGAGTGCAACGATGTTTTGATGGGAATATATACTGCCAACCACAAAGTTTTAATGCGCCTTGGTATTTTCGATAAAGTGCTGTTGGGACTGAAGCGGTACCATAACCATGATGAAGATCATCAGAGTGTATTCTTTTTACGTATTCAATTTGCTTTTTTAAAGGGGTAATTATGGTATTAGGCAGGAGTGTATACCTATCTTTTCGTCCCTTGCCATTAAAAATAAAAATAGATTTAGATTCAAAATTAATATCTTTAATTCTTAGTGAAAGTGCTTCATTTATTCTTAATCCGCAACCGTAGAGAATGCCTGAAATTAATTTATATTCACCTGTTAAATTATTAAAAATAGCTTTAACTTCATTATTGCTAAGGACTGTAGGTAAACGTTTAGGTAATTTGGCATTATGATATTTGAGATTACTAATTTCTTTTCTTACGACATAGCGATAAAGAAAAATGATGGCACATAAGGCTTGATTTTGCGTTGATACGCTTACTTGGCGATTAACGGCAAGATGATTAAGGAAACGTTCAATTTCGTGATTACCCATATCTTCGGGGTGCTTTAAATCGTTAAAACGTATAAATAAACGGATCCAATACATATAGTTTTTTTCGGTACGAAGACTGTATTGATGAGTGCGCAACTCCGTTCTTACTTTCTGCATAAATGGGGATGTTGTCATAATGCGCTCCATTGCTGTGTTTATATACAGTTATAATAGAGCTAGGGGAAATATCTAGTTATTCTCTGTATTTAATAAGAAAAATTTCTTAATTATCTCAATGCAAATTTATAACTTATTGATATTTAATGGTTTTATTCTTGTGGATGTGTTTTTAATCCGACGGGTGAAAAACAGTTCTTACTTTTATCAAAAGGAATTTATCAATTGAAAGTTGATTTTTGCGATTAATGCTATGAAAAATAATGCTTTTATTGAGTAAAATGCTGTTTATTTAGCGTATTAATAGAGCGTGAAAGTAAGAATGCTTATTAATATACTGTTAGCAATACAGAGAGAGTTTCGTGATAAACAGAAGAAAAAATAAATTCACATTTAAAGGAAAGCTAACTCTGTCGGATGTTCAGGTCTTAGAGAAAGCAATAGTATTGAACTCTAAAAGCTATAATGAATGGAATTTAGATTTTAAAAATATCGAGTCTGCACCAATGGGAGAGCTTTTAGGATTGGTGTGTCAAGTGGTATCGAAAAAACATGATGGGCATCATTTCGAAATAGTTCCACCTAAGAAGACTTCGCTTTCGAAGGACTGGCGAGATAAGAATATTTTATACCTCTTAGGTCAGGATCAAATGATTTCCAAATACCAAGGCATTAGCTTTTATCCTGCGCAGCAATACACTAATAGTGATGAGCATTTCGCAATTGTGAATGAGATATTTAAAGTTATACTTTCCGGTGCTGAAGGTATTGGCCGTGCTGATTATGCCGCATTAGAATGGTCAATAAATGAAGTGTCTGACAATGTCCTAGTACACTCAGAATCGCCAATAGGGGGAATTCTGTTGGTTAATAAAATCGATCGTAGTGCGGGAAAAGTTAACTTTATTGTTGCTGATTGTGGTCGTGGCATTACAGACACTCTGGGCGAAGTGTTCGAGGGTGAGTCAGAGGTTTCTGTACTTGATAAAGCAGTTCGGGAAGGTATTACTCGTGATAAAAGTGTTGGTCAAGGTAACGGTTTGTTTGGATCTTATGAAATAAGCCATCAGGGAAAAGGTGCCTTTAAGGCACTCTCAAATAATGCAATCCTGAGTCATGAAAAAGGAAACCTATCAATCAGTAAAACTGATTCGATTTATAAAGGGACTATCGTTGAGGTAACAGTTGATTTTTCGACTAAAAATCTTATGGCAAGTGCTTTGACAATTAACGGTAAGCAGTATGAGCCAGTTGATTTTATAAGTACTTCTTATGAAGATGAGGATCATGATCACATTAACTTCATAGTGAAAGATGAAGCTCGTTCATATGGAACTAGGTTTGCTGGCTCTCCGCTAAAGGCGCGGTTAGTCAATTTTGTCGGAATGACCGAGAGTAAAATCATTGTGAATTTTAATGATTTGCCCGTAATTTCGAGTAGCTTTGCAGATGAAGTGTTGGGTAAAGCTCTCCTAGAACTGGGTGAGAATACTTTCCGGTCTAGATTCCTCGTTGTTTGTTCAAATGAACAGAATAATGCAATTATCCAACGTTCGGTTCAGCAACGAATCAATGACTTGCAAGCAGCTGACTTAAGACAAGTGGCATAGTATTGCTAACAAAGCATTTAAGAGTGATTCGCAACGCTCGGCATTTTCGCTTCGCTCAAGTATAGCCGAGCGCAGCTCACATATATGGTCTCCCTCTGTTTTGCAAGCCAGCAGTTTGATCAAAAGTGCAGGTTAACTACCATATATACGGCCTGTTAAATCGGCTTGTGCCTTGGCCAAGATGAGGCAGTCGAACACGAAGTCCTAATCACCTTATCGACTTTAAAAGCCAGTGTGAGCAGAAGGTTTTCATCGTGTAGGATTTTATCCTGATATTCATCTAACTACGTACTTTGCAAAGGTTGGTGATTGTTGTTTATGCTGGTTTATATTCCTCGCTTTTACTGATTACCGCCCAAGCTATCCGCATTAATTTATTGGCTAAAGCGACAGCCGCACGGTTTGCGCCTCGTCGCTTTTCAATATCTACAGCCCATAAGCTTAGTTTATCTGATTTAAATTTGGCTCGTCTTAAAGCCGCTCTTGCGCCATGAACAAGTAAGGAACGAATATAGGTATTGCCTTGCTTAGTGATACCAAGCAGCGTGGTTTTACCACCTGTAGAATTCTGCTTGGGTACAAGACCCATGGCTGCGGAAGCATCTCTTCCTGTTTTAAATTGTTGTCCAGAACCCATCCAAACAGCAACAGCTTGGCTAGTTAAAGGGCCAAATCCAGGGATTGAAGTAAGTAGTTTGGCATTAGCAAAATGCTGAATGGTGTGATTTAGCTTGTTATCAAACCAGCTTACTTGCTCGTTGATATAATTATATCTTTCATGTTGATGGTAAATGAGTTCTCGCAACATCGATGAAAGTTGATTCTCAGCATCTTCAAGGATACTTGGTATGGCTTTACCAAATGCTGTTTTTCCTTTTGGAATAATGATGCCATATTCCGATAAAAGTCCTCTAACTTGATTAATAAGACGAGTTCTTTCAGTGATAAGAAGCTTGCGCATTTTAATGACCGATTGAATATCTTGTTGCTCGATAGATTTATGCGGTACGGGATGATGTCTTTGATAAAGCGTTATTTCAGCGATAGCCTCGGCATCGTTGTAATCGTTCTTTTGTTTATGACGCTGGTTTTTTACATGTTGTGGTGGAAAGAGCATAACTTGATGCCCAAGTTTGGAAAATTCTCTAGCCCAATAATGTGCAGAGGAACAAGCTTCCATCGAGATGGTGCATTCATTTTGTTGTGCGATATAGTTTAGAAGCTTACTTCGAGGTAATTTTTTACGGCTAATATTCTTTCCTTTATGATTGATTTCAAAAAGAAAGAAAATACTTTTTGCTAAGTCGATACCGATGATTTTATTCTGAGCCATGGTCTTTACCTGCACATTGATTGAATATATCAAGCATGGCTCAAGACCATGCGAAGAGGTAGAGGGAGACCATCTCATCACCTTAATGCGGCGTTAGCTCACAAAATTGATTTCGGAGTAGTAAGTGAAATTAAGAGAGTCTTTAGTACATTTGTCTGATAATTATATCGAACAGAAAGAAGAAATATTCACCGGTAATGCGCTTGCCAATCATTTAAGAAAAGTAATCCCATCGTCAGTGGTTTCCTTGCTAGGAGCTCAAGATCGATATTGTGTTAAAGGTAGCGCTGGTCAAAGTAATTGGGCAAACATTCCTTGGATTGCAGTTATGGATATAACAATTACTACATCTCCACAGAATGGCTTTTATTTAGTTTATTTGCTTCGAGAGGATGGAAAAGGTCTATACCTTTCGCTCAACCAGGGTGTAACAGATCTCAAGAAAAAATATGGCCGGTCAGTTTCTCGTGCATTAGAGATTGGTGGCTCTGATTTTCGTGAACAATTAAAGTATTCAAAAAATGGATTAATTGAAGGACCTATTGATCTTGCTGCGTCTCAAAAAGGTTCTTTAGGTAATCTATATGAACATGGTGCTATTTATTCACTCTATTATGAATCAGGCAATTTCCCTGATAATGAAACGCTTGAAAACGATCTTGAAGAATTTATCACGCTCTATCTTCAATTAGTTCTAAATCTTAGTGTTGGGAGTTCAGGGCAAGCAGAAGATGATGAAATGGGCCTATCAATCGAAGATGGCACAAAATTAAGGCAGCACAAGAGAGTCGAAAGAAATCAAGCCTTATCTAAAAAGGTAAAAAAAGTACAAGGCTTTACTTGTAAAGCATGCGGGTTTGACTTCGAGAAAAAATACGGAGAAGTTGGTAAGGGGTTCATTGAGGCTCACCACCTTACACCGGTTAGCGAAATCAAGGGCAGGAAAGTGGGATTAGACCCTGTAAAAGATTTCGCGGTGCTGTGCTCCAACTGTCATCGCATGATTCATAAAACAGAGTTTGTCGATAAAGTTGAAGAGTTTCGAGCTTCGTACATTGTGAGCTAACAATAAATTTAAGAGTGATTCACAACGCTTGGTGCTTTCACTTCAAGCCAGTTTAGTGTCTATGGCACAATGCTTTAGGTCGGGTGGTTAGCGTTGTTCACTTTAATTTGGCGTTATACAAATAGGTACTCCATGAACATTGATGAACTTAGAAACAGGTACTTGAAGTTAGTGAATAGCACGACTTCAACTCTCGATTATTTAAGTGATGAACTGTACTCAGAATTTGCTGCTCAGATTGATGAGTGTAAAGGTGAACTATTCCGTATTGAAAATGAACTTGGTTTGGTTGATAGCAATGAAACTAGCGTTGACTATTACAATGACTTAATAATTGGTCAAATGGAAAACCAGATGGAGTTGGAGTACGTTGAATCGAAGATATATGTAATGAGAGAGCTTGAAGTTATCTATAAATATAGGAATATCGAAATAGCGCTAAAGCACTTTGTTTCATTAGCTTACCCTGACGCAGATACCCATGGACTCTACAATTGGAGTAACCTAAAAGCGTTTACCAAGTCTAAGAGCGTTAGTATTTCTCAAGTAAAACATTATCAGGCAATTAACGACCTGCGTAAGGTGTCGAATGCTTTGAAGCATTCGAGTAAGATTACAGATGATGTCAAAAAAGCCAATATCAAAGAGTTTAAAGGTCTAGAAATTTTTTGCAGTAATTCGCTTTGTGAGTTCTATAAACGTGTTGAGCCAAATGTCAGTGAGTTTTACATCTCATTTTGTGGACTATTACTTTCATCATTAGGTGGCAGTGAATCTGAATGGTTAGAGTTATTTAAGCCATACGTGAGTGATGACCCAGAGATACCGTTCTAAAATTTGTATAACAAATAAGGATATGTGTCGCGAAGCCGACACCTATCCGAAGTGTTGGACAAGCCCAAGCCTCCTTATATAAGTAAATATTGGAAATAGCATGAAGGGTGATGACAAAAAGCAGTCGAGCGTTATCCTTGGTGTAACCCAATAATTTTAACACTCTGATTTATAATAAAATCCTCTTTAGTTCTGAAGCGTGAAAGCCATTATCCTTATTATTGAACGTCGGTTATCTAGGGCGAAATATTCTCGCTCGTTGCATGACATGTTGGTATTAAGGACAAAAATTCTTTCTTTTATGATTGATTTCAAAAAGAAATAAATACTTTTTGCTAAGTCGATACTGATGATTTTATTCTGAGGCATGGTCTTTATCTGCACATTGATTGAATATATCAAGCATGGCTCAAGACCATGCGAAGAGGTAGAGGGAGACCATCTCATCACCTTAATGCAGCGTTATACGTTTCGGAGGGAAATATGCCTAAGTATTTAGTTTCTAACATTGCGGATCGGCGCCATGCGAAGATATATGGCGCGGGTGCATTCTTTGACTTAGAAAGCTCTCAACATGGCTGGGAGGAATATAGCCAAGTTCAAGTTGGTGATAGTGTTTATGTAATAAACAAAAATAGAAACGTAGCTGTGGAATACAAAGTAACAGAAATTAAAGATAATCTGTTGCTAGAGGCAGATCCAGTTTGGGGGCATAAAGTTATTGCAATGCAAGGTGGCAACACGCGTGTATTGTTTGGAAAGCCATTAAACCGTATCGACCAAGAATACTCTTCATTTGTTAAACAGAACAAAGTCAGTAACAGCAAAATAAACAACGAAACAGGGTTGATGCTACAAGGTTTTAACTGTGCAGCCTTTGAGTAAACGTATAATAAATAAGGATATGTGTCGCGAAGTCGACACCTATCCGAAGTGTTGGACAAGCCCAAGCCACCTTATATAAGTAAATATTGGAAATAGCATGAAGGGTGATTACAAAAAGTAGTCGAGCGTTATCTTTGGTGTGAACCAATAATTTTAATACTCTGATTTATAATAAAATCCCGTTAATTGCATGACATGTTGGCAGCAGGGGAAAAACTTCAATGCAGGCGTTAGCTGTTAAAACAGTTTCGTGTATTCAAATAGGCAGTAAAGTTGAAAATTTTAATTACAGGCACGGCGGGTAGAGTAGGTCGTGCAATCTACATCAACCTAATGAAAAACCATGAAGTTGTTGGAATAGATAGGACACCATGTTCAACCGCTGATTACGTTGGGGATATCCGTGATACCGCTTTATTGAATAAAGCTTTAGAGGGTGTGGAGGTTATTATTCATACTGCGGCTCTGCATGCCCCTCATGTAGGACTGGTATCTGACAATGAATTTGAAGACATTAATATAAAAGCAACCGAGCAATTAGCCTTGCTGGGTGTAAAAAAGGGCATTAAACATTTTGTGTTTACGAGCACGACAGCCCTTTATGGTTTTGCATCAACACCAGAGGGAATCGCGGGTTGGGTGAATGAAACAGTAACGCCAAGCCCTAAAACGATTTACCATAAATCAAAGATTCAGGCAGAACAGATACTTGAAAATATCTCTAATTTATTCAATTTACCTGTCACTGTTCTGCAAATGTCTCGCTGTTTCCCAGAGCCAGTAAACTTAATGGCTGTTTATCGTTTAACTCGTGGCATTGATGCTCGAGATGTTGCCAGTGCTCATGCTTGTGCTGTAGAAAAACGTTTATCGGGATTTAGACGTTATATTATTTCTGGACAAACACCATTTAACAAAACATGTTGTGAAAGGCTGTATCAAAACGCGGATGAGATTATACAAGAGTTTGCTCCAGACCTTGCTGAAAGTTTCGCGAATCGAGGTTGGCGTTTGCCTCAATCACTTGATCGTGTTTATGATTCAACGTTGGCACAACAAGAACTTGGTTGGCAGTCAAAATATGGTTATGAGAGTGTATTAAGTATGCTCGATAATGAAAGTGCTGAGGTTCTTCCAATCATAAGCCATAGCTAACAAATAAGGATATGTGTCGAGTAGTCGGCACATATTTGAAGTTTAGTGATGTATCTAACCAACGAGTAATGGGATGGAGTGCACTACTATCGCCATTGATGGTTGGTGTTCATTTATTTTGTTTGGTGGGGTGACTAAGGTGATATTGATAATAATTATCTTAACGGATAGATAACCATAACGTAAGGATACAAAAATGGTCAAAAATTACTTTAGAGTTAAAAATATATTTAACTACATTGGTAGCCTTTGTTTAATTACAGTGAGTAGCTCGGCTGCTGCATTTTATGATGCATATCCTGAAAGTGAAGGGCCTTATATTAGTGGTCCTGCATCTGAAAATTTACAGTGGTTAGGTGAAGACTTCTCAAACTATACCGATGGTCAGCAGCTAGAATGTTCGAATAATAAAAGCGCCGTAGATCATTTTGATGTTACTTCTGGATGTTTACAGGCTAAATATGTGGATAGTTGGAAACTAGGTTGGACGGACGATAAAGTATTTCGTGTTGTTGCGATTGGTAAAGACAGTAACGGTAGCGAAATAAAGTACACCGACCACACGAATCAATATCGGGCGTACATTAAAACATGGCAAAACTCCGGCTCTATACCTGCATGGTCTGGTTTACATGCGTTTGCTCGTTATCAAACATCTGATGACTTGTATGTTGGCTCTATTCGTTATGACGGTAATGTCACGATTAAAGTTAAATACCAAGGGGCATATACCACTCTTGCTCAAACCAAATTAACCAATGGCGTTAAAAACTACCTTAATACAGAAGGTAAACTTGCTGCTGGTCAATGGTATGACATTCACTTTTCTGTTGTGGGTAATAAATTAACACTCGCCCTTGATGGCGTTGAACTACTTTCTGTTAACAATGACTTATTAACAGAGGGTACGATAGGTATCCGCACTGATAACCTTTCAGCTTATCTTGATGATTGGCAGCTACTTCCTAGTGATTCAATTGTTGTTGATCCGCCTACAGAACCCGAGATACCGACTGATCCCGAAACACCAACAGAAGTCGTTGAGTTTATCCCTGGTAAAACCAAAGTCATCAATGGTGATATCTATTCGTACGATGGACAATGTTATCAAGCCAAAAATAATCCTGGCAGTTGGGAGATCCCAAGCAATACGTCATGGTTTTGGACTGCCGTTGAATGTTTAGATAACCCTACGCCACCAACTGATCCTGAACCACCGACAGAGCCTGTGCCGCCAACAGATCCTCTACCACCAACAACCGCTGTTGAGTTTATACCGGGTTCAACTAAGGTTAAAAATGGAGATATCGTTACTTATAACAATACTTGTTATCAAGCAAAGAACAGTCCGGGGAGTTGGGAAACGCCAAGTGCAAATTCGTGGTTCTGGGATGTAGTAACGTGTCCATAGTCACAACAAAATAAGCGTTAAAACCTTAGTCTAATCGTCATACTGAGGTTTTTATAAATAAAGAATGAATGGCTTAGGTGTTTAACACATCTAAGCCTCTTTTATTGATATCGAGCGCGTTTCATCTAAGGGATTTCTATTATGAGTCACTTGCTTTTAGAGCCAAAGTTAATGTCTGAAAAAGAAAAAATGTTAGTAGGTGAGCTATATGATCCAACTGATGACGAATTAGTGCAGTTAAGGTTGAATGCGCGATTGCTAACGGAAGAGTTAAATGCAACGTCTGTGGCGTGTCAGGATAAACGTGTGGAGATAATTAAGCGTTTATTTGGCACAACAGGTGACAATATCTATATAGAATCTTCTTTTAATTGTGATTATGGCGCTAACATTCATGTTGGTGATAATTTTTATGCAAACTTTGGCTGTGTGATCTTAGATGTTGCGGAAGTGAAATTTGGAAAAAACTGCTTACTAGCACCTCAAGTTGGTATTTATACAGCAACACATCCGTTAGATCCTATTGAACGCAATAGCGGTTTAGAATGTGCAAAATCTATTACTATCGGTGATAACTGTTGGATTGGCGGTCATGCTGTTATTAATCCGGGGGTAACGCTCGGTGATAATGTGGTTGTTGCTTCTGGTGCCGTTGTGACAAAGAGTTTTGGAAACAATGTCGTTATTGGTGGTAACCCGGCGAAAGTCTTGAAAGAAATCAGCACTAAGTTATGAATGAGATCATCTAACGCATTGAGTAAGCATAAGAAAGCCGCTAAAAGTTAGCGGCTTTCTTCGTTATTGCAAGGGAAAGTTTATTGCTTAATTAATGGTTTCAGCGGTCTCGTTTTTCTCACCAATAAAACCACCGGTTTGATGCGCCCAAAGCTGCGCATAAATACCACCGTTATGGACTAACTCTTGGTGGGTGCCTTGTTCAATAACTTGCCCTTTATCGAGCACAATTAAACGATCCATCGCAGCAATGGTCGATAAACGGTGAGCAATCGCAATAACGGTTTTACCTTCCATTAGTTCGTTTAAGCTTTCTTGTATCGCGGCTTCTACCTCGGAATCTAACGCAGATGTGGCCTCATCTAAGATCAGGATAGGCGCGTTTTTCAGTAGTACCCGTGAAATAGCGATGCGTTGTCGTTGACCGCCAGAAAGCTTCACACCACGTTCACCTACTTGCGCATCATAGCCCACATTACCAAACGGATCGGTAAGGGTCTCAATAAATTCATGAGCATGTGCTTGTTTGGTAGCGGCATATAATTGCGCTTCGCTAGCGTCAGGATCACCGTACAAAATATTATCTTTAATTGAACGGTGAAGCAGGGACGTATCTTGTGTCACCATACCAATCTTGCTGCGTAGCGAATCTTGGGTCACTTGAGCAATGTCTTGTCCATCAATACGAATATGACCGTTTTCTAGATTATGGAAACGCAGTAATAGGTTAACCAGTGTTGATTTACCTGCGCCTGAACGTCCCACTAAACCGACTTTTTCACCGGGTTTAATATTTAGGTTTAATTGATTGATCACGTCTTTGTTTTCGCCATAGTTAAAACTGACGTTATCAAACTCAATACCACCTTGTTTCACATCTAGCGGTTTAGCTTGTGGTGCATCTTGGATCTCAACAGGCTTAGATAGGGTTTTCATGCCATCAACCACAGTACCCATGTTTTCAAATAGCGCACCGACTTCCCACATGATCCACATCGACATGCCGTTGATACGCAACGCTAAACTAATAGCAATGGCGATAGCACCGATTTGAATAGCATCATGCATCCATAGGTAAATCGACAGAGCAGCAATACTAAATAATAAGATATAGTTCGCCAGTTGAACACATACATCAAAGCCTGTGACTAAACGCATTTGTTGATAAACCGTCGCCAAGAAGCCTTGCATACCTTTTTCGGCATATTCTGTTTCACGCTTACTGTGTGAGAACAATTTCACCGTGGCGATATTGGTGTAGCTATCCACAATACGCCCAGTCATGAGTGAACGGGCATCAGCTTGCTCGGCTGCGACTTTTTTCAACTGAGGAATGTAGTGGATCTGAATGCCAATATAGGCAATTAGCCAGCCAAGCATAGGTAGCATAAGTAACCAGTCTGCTTGGGCTAAGATCACCAACATTGAAGTGAAATAAACCGACACATAAACAAACACATCAGCGGTTTTCATTACTGTTTCACGTACTGCTAATGAGGTTTGCATGACTTTGGTTGCGATACGTCCGGCGAAGTCATCTTGGTAAAAAGACAGACTTTGTTTCAGCAAATAGCGGTGTGCTTGCCAACGGATCGACATTGGGTAGTTACCCAGTAACGTTTGGTGTGAAAGCAGGGAAGAAACTAACACCAGCAGAGGCATAACAATCAAGATCACCAGCGATAGCCAGAGCAATGTCGTGCTATTTTCTGCTAAAAAGGTTTTAGGATCGCTAGCTGCAAGCCAATCGACTAACTTTCCCATAAAGCCAAATAAGGCCACTTCAATGATAGCCACGGTCGCACTGAGTAGTGCCATACAGAGCAATGGCTTTTCAAATCCACGGGTATAATGACGACAAAAAGCGAAGATCCCTTCGGGTGGTTGAGTTGGCTCTTGCTGAGGAAAAGCTTCAGTGAAACGTTCGAAGCGTTTAAACATAGATCACCTAATAATATGGTTATTATCTTTATATTGGTTCTAGCGAAATTATTTAATTCAGATGAAGGTGGAGGCTTTAAGCGATTTTTCTGAGTCTAATATAGTCGTTAAGGCACTGATAAACAAAATGCTATTTTTTGCATTGTATGTTTTTTATGCAGTACTATCAATGTGATAAGTGAGTTTTATAAAAAAGGTATGATGTTGAAAAGATGTTTATTTTTATACGGTTATACTTGGTTTTATAATTAAACGCTTAGAGCTTCGATACCCTAAGCGCGAATATTGTTGTTACCAAAGCTCGATATCAATCACTTCAGCTTGAATGGTGTAGTTATCCATTTTAGGTACTGAGAAAATAATATCTTTGCCATGCTCTTGTGTTTTTGCTCGGAAGTAAGTGTCAGGCATACGCTTAATTGAACGCCACAATACAACGTCTTTTGATTCAAGTTTTTGGTTATCTGCATCGTTTAGCGTAACGCGCAAAGCAACAGACATAACGGATTTTGAACCTTGGTTAGTCATCATGGTTGGGATGATCAGCTCACCATCTTCGTAACGTGGCGCTTGTAGTAGAATATCAACACCGCTATCACTAATTTGCTGAATATTTTTCGGTGATGTTAATGAAACTTTTGCCGTTTTTGCCGCTGTAATTACAGGGATTGCGCTTTGACTATTAAGACCAGATTTCACTGGAATAGCTTCGATTGTAGTTGCTGGTTTTGTAGCTGCACTGTTGGCAGACAAAGCAATGGCAGGTTGCTGTAAATAGCTCCATGTAAAGTCATCGTGAAGAACAACTTGGCGGCCATCTTCCAATTTAATAGTTTGATCAGCAGCCCAAACAGGGTGAGCACTTGTTATTGCTACAAATAGCAGCCCTAGTTTAGTCGTCGTTTTCATTTCATATCCTTGGTGTTAAGTATCCGATAAATAGATTTTATCAGCTTTATCCTCTAAATGGATAATGGCTGGATAAATTATTGCTATTAGAAATTAAAAAGGGCTTACATATAGTAAGCCCTTGTTTTTCTAGGTTGCTTGGTTTCTAGCTTGTTAGCGAGATCATAGTTTCTTAGAGAACACACCACACAGCGCAATAATGGCTAAACCAAGTAACATGATGTCGCCCTTATCACTGTCGAAACCTGCTTTCACACCAGAGATTGCAACAATAGCGATAGCAACAGGAATGATGTACTTGATCAGTGCGTACCATAGGTTGAACAGTGGGAATGATACTTTACCGTCGTTAGTGATCTCTTTTTTCAGCTCGCTACGATCTAAACGCCAGCCTGCAAATAGACACACCAACATACCGCCAACCGCTAGGAAGATCTTATCGGTTAATAGGTCGAATACATCAAATGCACCTGTATCAAACAGCTTAGGACCAAGACCACCGATAGACAGTGATGCCAAGATACACAGTAGCGCCATTACAATACTTGCAGAGATCACCGCTGTTACACGGCTAAAGCCTTTCTCATCAATTAAGTAAGCGACAACCACTTCAAGTAGCGATACAGACGATGTTAATGCAGCCACACTCAAACCAATGAAGAATAGCAGCGCAAGAATAAAGCCAATGCCACCCATTTCAGCAAATAGTTGAGGAACAACCACGAATACTAGGCCAGGACCTGCTGATGGTTCCATGCTAAATGCAAACATCGCCGGGAACATTGCAATACCAGCCAGTAGCGCAACACCGGTATCCATTGCTGTGACCATTGCTGTGGTTTGAACAAGGTTTTCTTTCTTACGTAAGTAACTACCGTAAGTTAGCATACAGCCCATACCAAGGCTTAGTGAGAAGAATGCCTGACCAAGTGCTGCAAGCACTACCGAGCTATCGATTTTCGAGAAATCTGGCTTGAAAAGGAACTCAAGACCTGCCATTGCACCCGGTAGGGTTAAGCCTTTAATAGATACAATAATCAAGATAATGAAAAGCAGTGGCATTAAGATTTTACCTGCTTTTTCAATACCACCTGAGACACCACGGATAACGACAAAAATATTCAGTAAAAGGTAAAGTCCCATCCAGAATAGTGGCTGCATTGGATCTGCAATAAAGCCACCAAAGCTATCCCCAATAGCTGCAGGTTGGCTTAATAGACCAGTAGAGATTTTGTAGATATAAGCAATTGCCCAGCCACCAACAACAGGGTAGAAGCCCATGATTAGTAAGCCGCTTAATACCCCGATGATACCGACAAAGGTCCAACGACGATCTGTAGTTTTAAATGCGCCAACGGCTGATAAACCTGTTTTACGACCAACAGCAAATTCGGTCAGCATCACGCTAAAACCAATAAAAATAACGAAAAGTAGGTAGATGGCAACGAATGCACCACCACCATTTTCACCTGCGGTATAAGGGAACTTCCAAATGTTACCAAGACCAACAGCAGATCCTGCTGCTGCCATCACAAAGCCGACTTTGGAACTCCAGTTTCCTCGGCTTGGGCTAGTTGAACTATTTACGTCCATAAAACATCCTGTTAGCTATTTAATGTTAAATCTTAATTGTTATAAATATTGTTGGCTTAATAACCATTTACTAAGTGTGTGATTGCTTATGTTTAACCATGAATCGTTACTTATTAAGTTATTTAGCCTGTTTGTGTTTACATATTTAACATTTCTATCACGCATTGTTCTGATTGCAAATAGCTAATGGTTGTAAAAGTACGATTTATGCGAAAAATTACGTTTTTGTGAATTGAGGTTTACAGAACGGAGGTTTTGTACATTGTTCAAGGTGGCAAGTGGACAGAAAGACAGCAGCACAATACCAATGTTCACAGGGCTATGTTTATAAATTTATTGTGCTTTCTCTGCTAATATGAAACAGTTCAATAAACAGCACTCCATTTGGTTTCGCTAGAATAATAAAAGATATATATAAATATAAGTCAGTAACTTCGTAACAATGTGTAGTTGTGATACCACGACCACACTGTGCAAAAGGAAATGTTTCCATCATGTCATTTGTTATACCCATGGTTATCTATATGCAGCAGCATTTAGCGCAATCGGCTAATAAAACTGTTGCAGCACAGATGCAATCTTCTCTTAGTGTTAAACAGCCTTGTTATGGGATAAGCACAGAACAACGACACGACATTTTTCAATTGGCAGTGGCTCATACTACGATTGATACAGCTGATAATTATCATCGATTACTGCTTTGGTTGTGGTCGGGGGTATATCGTGAAGAGCGTTATCTTGCATTGGATGCAGGCGAGTATTATCAGTCGTTTATTAATGAACAGGCATGGCCTATTTATACTGAAATGTTAGAAACAGTTGACGGTGTAGACGTAGGCGATCGTTTAGTGACAAACTTGATCAGCCCTGTACTGAAGCAACATCGTCAATTTGAATCAGATGTGATTGCTTGGCGAGACTCTGATAATAAATGGTTAAGACGCGCATCGTTATTAGCGCAAATGAATCATCAAACAGAGACCAATGTTGAGCTGTTATGTGACACCATCTTGCACCTTGCTGATGACAGTGAATATGAAGTGCAACAAGCGATTGGCTTAGCACTACGTAACTACAGTGAAACGGATTTTCCGTTTGTCGATCAATTTATTAAAACCCACTTTTCACGTTTACAATCACAAGCTAGACGTGAAGCTAGAAAAGTGTCGATGGTGTTATCGGTTGATAGCGAATAGTTAGTCAAAGACGCAGTAAAAAAGCCCGAATCTGAGCTCTATTATTAAGAGCAAAAGAGGCGGGCTTTTTTGTGTTGGTTGTATAGCGTTAAACGCTTAATCAAGAATAGTCACTTTCTCTATCACGATTGGCTCTTTAGGCACATCTTCATAGTCACGGATAGAGGTTGTTTTCACTTTGGCGATTTTATTAACCACATCCATACCAGCAGTCACTTGACCAAACACCGCGTATCCCCAACCAGCATTTGTTGTTGCAGTGTGATTGAGAAAATCGTTATCAGCGACATTAATAAAAAATTCAGCAGTGGCAGAATGGGGGGCATCTGTTCTTGCCATTGCAATAGAACCAATTACGTTTTTTAACCCACGGTTAGCTTCATTCACGATAGGCGCACGTGTTGGCTTTTCTTTCATGTTAGCGGTGTAACCACCACCTTGGATCATAAAGCCTTTGATCACGCGATGAAAAATCGTTCCTTCATAAAAACCATCTTGGCAATATTTCAAAAAGTTCTTTGCAGTAACAGGGGCTTTTTGTTTATTAAGCTCAATGGTGATATCGCCAACATTGGTCGTAAAAATAATCATGTAAAACTAACCGTGGTGTTAAGTGAAGACGGCAGTATACGTAATTGTTATTTTTTTAGTAGTGATAATGAATAAATAATGACTAGCCCTTAAAGCTAGGATCATTATCGACTAATTTAAGCCCTGCGTTACGTCCTTGCTGATAGCCTTGATCCAATTTTTCTAAGTCTTTAGTGAGCCTTTTGATCACAAAAGTTTTGTCAGGAGCAATCGCCGTGATTTTGCAATCTTTCGGTGGGTTATGAATAAAATATAACGCCTTATTGTAACGTGATTCCTTGGTGAGAAACTCTTGTCCAAATACAGGGTTAGTTCTAAACAAGCGACGAGTAAGCCAAGGCACTTGACGATTTTTTGCAAACAAGCCCTGAGCATGAGACAGGATCACCGTAATATCACGCGCCCCTTTGTTATAGGCCTCAATCACTGGAATAGGATCGGCAATACCGCCATCACTCATTGCAATACCATCTATTTGTGGAAACTGACGGTAAATAATAGGTAGGGCACATGTTGCCGTCATCACTTCATCTAAATTATGGCGTGTGACTTCAACATAAGAAGGCTCTCCCGTATCAACCACAGTCGTCGTTGCATAAAGTGGTACGTTACGGTTTTCGTATTTTTGGATCTCTAACGGCAAGTTGTTAATACTGGTATTCCACAGCCAATCAATATCAATGAGATTGCCGCCTTTAACAAAGCGTTTGTAATTAATAAATTCCTTGCTGCGAGCATATTCGGTGATCACTTTGTAGTTACGTTGATAGCTTTCACAAAGGTATCCCATAAGAACAACCGAGCCTGCTGATACGCCGATGGTAAAGTCAAAAGGGTTATATTCTCGTTCGATAAAGGCATCTAAAACCCCCGTGGCGAAAATACCACGCATTGCACCACCCTCGACAACTAAAGCGCGTTTACTCATTACTATTTCCTATGTTGATTATTCTTATATGGAATTTATAGATATTACTCTTAAGAATATCAATAGATTGAACGCAGGATCACATATTTATGAGAAAACAGATAATTTGACGTATGATATGGCTCGCTATTTACATATTTCATTGGTTAGTTAGGTTTTTCGATGCAGTTATTCCAACAAGATGCGGTTGAGTGGTTATCTTCTTTACCCGATCAAAGTATTGATTTATTGATCACAGATCCACCTTATGAATCATTGGAAAAGCATCGTGCAGTTGGTACAACAACCCGCTTAAAACAGAGTAAAGGTTCGAGTAACCAATGGTTTAATATCTTCCCGAACGAGCGATTTGAAACTCTGCTGACACAAGCCTACCGAGTTTTAAAACAAAATAGTCACTTCTACTTATTTTGCGATCAAGAAACCATGTTTCACATTAAGCCGATTGCAGAACAAGTGGGTTTCAAATTTTGGAAACCAATAGTGTGGGATAAAGTCGCGATTGGTATGGGATACCATTATCGTGCCCGTTATGAATTCATATTGTTTTTCGAAAAAGGGAAACGAAAACTCAATAACTTATCAATTCCAGATGTATTGGAATGTAAGCGGGTATATCGCGGCTATCCAACAGAAAAACCCGTACCGCTACTAGAGATTTTAATTGAACAAAGCAGTGTGGAAGGAGAAGTGGTTGCTGATCCATTCTTTGGTTCAGGTTCAACACTCGTTGCTGCGAAAAAGTTATCTCGCCAAGCGTGGGGTAATGATATTTCAGATTCAGCGCACCAACACCTAACACAACGCATCATGTAGCGGTCAGTAATATTGATTAGCTAGGAACAGACATGACCCAAAAGGGAAAAATAATTAGCTGGAATCAGCAAAAAGGCTTTGGATTTATTGCGCCAGACAATGGCGGTGATGATGTTTTTTTTCACGTTTCAGCATTAACTGATAAGCAAAGTCGTCCACGTATCCAAGAACCAGTGAACTTTAAACTGGGTACTGATAGCAAAGGGCGTTTATCAGCAAGTAATGTTGCGTTTGTAAATGCTCATTCAGGATTAGATAAATACACCGCACCATTTTCAAAAGCACAGTGGTTTAGCGTGATCTTCTTAGGCTTTGTTGCTTTGTCAGTAGTGCTATTTCAGTGCCCATACCAAGTGCTGGTGGCGTATTTAGTATTAAGTGTGGTGACCTTTGCTGTGTATGCTCATGATAAACGTGCAGCACAAGCTGATAAGTGGCGAACCAAAGAAGCAACACTGCATTTATTAGCATTAATTGGCGGTTGGCCTGGTGCATTATGGGCACAAAAAATTCTACGTCATAAATCGCAAAAACAGCCATTTAAAGCGATTTTATGGTTAACCATTATTGTTAACTGTGCAGCGTTTATTTTGTCGTTCACACCTGAAGGAATGGCAATGATTAAACAAGTGCTTCAGTTAATTTAATCAATAAAATAGCCCAGCTTGATGAGAGCTGGGCTATTTTTTTATTCATACGTTAGGATTAACGTGCTACTGAAATGTGACCTTCATCGTCTGCATACCAGTTAAAGTGCTGGTTATCTCTACCTGTGATAACACCGTTACCTTTTGTTAGGTATGGGTGAACAGTATTTGCATCGTATTGGTAAGTAAATGGTGCTTTCGCTTCTGTAGACCAGTATTTAGCATTACTTTCAGCAGTATTAATCAACATACCTTTAAACATGATCTGACCGTAGTCATTCATTGTCATGATGTAATCATCATCTGTTGTGCTGTTAAAGCTTAAAGTGATCACTTCGCCATTGGTGATAGCGTTATGAGTAGTGAACTGCATTGCTGTCGGTGTGTGGATAATGATTTCGTTTTGTTGGCGTTCTACTTTCACACTACCTTTAGCTACGGCAATATCGATGTTGCCTTGAAATTCAGGGATATCACATTGATTAGTATTACCTACTGCAAGGCCTGTCGCACAGTCTTGTGCAGCGCGAGCAACAACAGTCACTGCGTCAGCTGTCACGTCAGCGTAGCCTTGTAGATCCGCTTGGCTCATATTATTAATATCGATGCCACCATGCTCTACAACTTCATCACCAGCGTTACAACCAACAAGTACTGTAGCTACCATTGCTGCTAAACATAACTTCTTCATGCAAGACCCTTTTTTCAATTTATGAATAAATGTTGCAGCGGATGTTAGATTATGAACAAAGCACAAACAAGCATTCATGGTGTGAATGGTTTGGTTTTAACAAAGAGATGACTTTAATGGCTGTTTTTGGCGATTTTCATGACATTTAGCTTACATTCATAACTCAATCCTTAATGTGATTTTGTTTATCATTAGCCTTCATCAGTGAGATGATCTGGGTATTTATTTTGAATTAACGTCGCTTTTGTGATGTTTTTAGTGATTGCTTCAACGCAAAGAGGATCAAATTGTTTACCACTGCCATCTTGCAAATAGTTGATAACGTCACTTACAGGCCATGGCTTCTTATAAGGGCGGTAGCTGAGTAGGGCGTCAGTGACATCAGCAACGGTGACTATACGGGCTTCTAAAGGAATATCTTCGCCTTTAAGCTTTAGTGGGAATCCTTCACCGTCAAAGCGCTCATGATGATGCCTAATAATATTGAGAATGACTTTTAAATTATCATCAGTGATCCCACCCCATTGTTTTAAGGTTTTTAAAATAAGCTGATAGCCAAGCTCTGGATGCTCATTCATGATCTGCCGCTCTTCTGGCGTATAAATCTTAGTAGAAAATAGAATTTCATCAGGGATCATATACTTACCAATATCATGCATATCGGCATAGTGATAAACCGCATCAATAAAATCACCGCTACAGCGTTTTTTTCTACCAAGATAGAGTGCAATTAAGCGGCTGTATTCAGCGACTCGCTTTAAGTGATTTTGGGTTTCAGGATCTTTGTGGTGGCTGATCAGTAAGATGGTTTTAATTATATTGTGAAAGGAACGCTTCACATTGAGATCATCATTAATAAAGAGTGAGGCGATAAGCGAAATTGTATTGAAAAAGTTGAGATTTTGGCTGAAGAAGTAGGGAATACGAGCGTTTATAAACATTATCCCAACGAACTCATCGTTCTTATTATAAATAGGCGTAGCCATACTTGATAAACAAGATTTCCTGATCAATGTTTGATGAATATGCTTGATTGAGGGTAAGTGGCAGGTCATATCATCAATAATGTCAGGAGAGCGTTTCTCTCTTAGTGTGGAAAGTCTTGATGATTTATGAATAGCTTCAATAAAATCAGGAAACTTAGCCCCATAACCTTGGCTGCGATAAACCGAATACAAGTTATTATCATTGTCTAACATAGCAATCGCAAAGCCGACATAATCAGGATACCAGTCTTGGATCAGCGTATTAAGATGATCGAGCTTTTGCCTTAGTGTTAAATTATCACTGATGTTTAATACCATTTTTTATAACCTCCCTGTATCGATATGCTCCTGTGGTCATATTGAGGTCGATGATGGATCTTGTATAGAAAAATTTAAACTAATTTATGTTTGAATTGATATTTATCAATCAAATTTCTAATAACAAATAACACTTTAAATTAAGTTGTATATAACGACTGGTAAGTTTTTATCGTTGGATTTGTTAGTAATAAAATTTGCTGTCAAATAAACGTTTTCATTTTTAGTAATAGTGTTTTTGAATAGTAAAAAGTTAAGCACCCATTGATATGTAAATAATAACTACTTATTGATATAATAATTTAATTATCAAATTATTGCTTTAAATTTATGCGTTTTATAAAAATAACATATTGTGTTTTCTCTATTACACTATTTCTGTTGGCAAGTGTTTATACCATTGGATTTTTCTCTTTTGACTTATTTCAACCTCAAGAACAATCACCGTTATTATTGGCGATAATAAACAATACATTTTTTCTTCTTATCTTTTCTGTTCATCATAGTTTACTCGCAAGAGATAGCATAAAGCGATTTATTCCTTATGGCGTTGAACGTGCAACATATATTTTAATCGCCAGCAGCTTGATGTTTTTAATTCCGTTTAACTTTAAAGAATCAGGAATAGTGTTGTGGGATTTTCAGGGAACAATCTTTGGCTATGTGTTAATTGCTGTTTCGTTATTGGGGTGGTGTATTGCGTTAATATCATCGTTACTGATTGACCCATTAGGCATGTATGGCGTAAAGCAGTCATTTGGTATCAGTAGCAAGCTAACAGGTGAGCTTAAATCGCCTTATATCTATAAATATGTAAGACACCCAATCTATCTTGGATTCATTATAGGCTTTATGTTCACTGATGTTATGACCATAGAGCACTTGCTGTTTGCGGTCTTTGTGATTGTTTATATTTCTATTGGTAAGTCATTGGAAGAAAAGGATCTTATTCGTCAGTTTGGCAGCCAGTACATTGATTATATGCGTAAGGTCAATGGGTTACTGCCAAAATTTAAAAATAGATAAGGACTAAAAATACGTCGTCTGATAACTCAGACGACGATATCAATTTAAGAATTAGTCGACGCTTGCTGCCACAGGGTGCTGATGGTGTTTATTAGCCATTGTGGATTATCTAACGGAATATCATGACCATCAGTATTATTGGTGATCAGCGGACTATGCCAAGCGTTTGCGATAGCTTGACTGGCTTTGCAGCTGACAAGTCTGTCTTGTGTGGAAGAAATAAAATGCAGTTCGCATTGAGGGCGTACGGTTTTAAATGTGCTGGCAGCGTACAATTGGCGCAAGAAGTTACCTACACTCATTGGGTGCTCGTTACCATACTTAGCCCATGCATTAACGATATTAATATCAAGAGGTTGGTTGGCAACCATCTGGTAAATTGCACTTTCTCTTGCTAATGGCTTAGAGGCTAATGCCTTTAGAATTTTAAAGTAATTTTGTGGCAGTAAACGCTCATAGAACGGACTAAAACCTTTAGCACTGGTATTAATACAAATGAGCGATTGAATTTCACTAGGGTAAAGCTCTGCCCATTTAAGTCCGATCATACCGCCCATAGAAATAGCAAGAAGATTCACACTACCTTTACCTTGTCGTTGGGCACGAATGCTTTCTACCATAGCAGCAACACTCATAGGGGAGGTGAGAGTCGATAACTCACCATTGCCGGGTATATCAATGCAAGTAACCGAACAATGAGGAAATGCATGTTGTAGTGTTGTTGGAAAATCCCCCCAATGGAAACTGCCTCTAAATAATCCGCGTAATAATATTATCTCACGCATTACGTCACCTGCCTTTTGAAGTTGAGCCATTTATCTGGCTGCTTATAGTTAGTGATAAGAATATGCAGTATTTAATAAATAGATTCAAATTAAATATCAGATAATAAAATCGATATTATTTCTATTTCATGGTTTTATTATTATCTCGTTATTTTATTAGATATTTATAGATGTTAATTGTTTTTATTCTAATTAATAAAAACACTGGAAATTACTTTTTGTTATTTTTATATATGAAACCAAATACTATTGCTTTTTGTTGTTTTTGATTATCTTCTATTTAGTTAAATAAAATGCTTAGTTATTCTGTTGTCACCTTTTTTTGCATTTAAATTTTTTATGTTTAATTATATCGGAATATTATTAGTAATATTTTTATCGTTTCCCGTTTTTGCTGACGATCCACCATTATATCGGGCAGATTCGCGTTCTCCTGAAGACATACAAGCCACTAATGGTTTTAATCCGCGAGGCTTCGAGGAGTATTTCAGCCGTAATAGGCCAATGAATATTAATTTATTGACTCATGCTCAAGGTACACAAACGGGTATGGCTCGTGATAATGATGGTTATGTCTCGACATCACATTCTATGCGTAGTGCTCACGTCGTGGGGCAAACTATATTGTCTGGTTATCCTCGTTACTATATTTATGTTATAGCGACAGCCCCTAATTTAATTGATGTTAATGAAGTGCTAGGTCGTTTTTCACCACACCCAGATGAACACGAAGTGGCGGCGCTAGGGGGTATTCCATGGTCACAAGTCATGGGTTGGTACACTGTCACTAGCGGTGTGATATCAGCATCGATGACGCAAAATAGAGCTTATCGACGCAGCTTGTATGAGAACTTACATATTTCACCAGCGTGGGATGCTTACCAATTTGCTGGTTTCCCGATTGATCACAACGCTTGGCGACAATTTCCTTGGCATAACTATGTTGATTTATGTGGCGTTCCGCGAATAGTGAAAAGAAGCACCACAGATAATCAAAAAGCATTAGATGCCCAAGCCTGTTTACAAGCACAATCTGATAAGGCTTATCAGTATTTAGAAAATGTTCGTTCATTAATGCACGTTTCTAAAATCGTTAAAAAGTCAGAGACAACCACAAGTAACAGCATGGTATTTCCACTTCATGATTATCCACACAAATGGGTTGATCTGGATGGATTAGGTAATCAAAGCTACTGTGGTTTTAATACCGATGCCTATAGTGATAAAAAATACATTACGTGTTTACGAAATCTCGGTAACTTTCATTTTAAAACTACCACAGTGGTATTACCTGATTATGGTTGGGCAGCAGGGCAAGATTTTGTCGATGCTGATGGTGATGGAAAAACCGATTACTGTCGGCTCCAATACAATAGGACACACCCAGTGTGCTCATTATCAACCATTGAAAAACCATTTAGCGTTAACCAGGAAGGTGAATATGTGAATGCTGGCTATGATTCAAGCCGCCATTGGACAAATATTTCTGATCATAAAAGCAATTTATGCCGACAAATATCATCAACACAAACAACATGTAGTGATTTAACAGGTAACTCTAGTGATTTTAATGATGATGATAGCGGCTGGGCTAATTCTCGTATTTGGTTAGATATTGATGGGAATGGTGAAGAGGATTACTGTCGATTGGTGTATAACTGGACGCATCTACGCTGTAACTTGCACAAAAAGGATAATACATGGCAAACCGTGGAAACAGGCTATGTTGATGGTGGTTATAGCAACTTAAGATTCTCACTAAAAATGACCTACGAACATCCGCACTATTGTCGCGTTGTTGGTAATCATGACTATTTCCATTGCTCTTATATTAATAAAGACAATAAGCTTGAGGATTATTCAGTTCATCTACCATTCCAAATATTTGATTTAGGCGGTACCGAATTTAATGATGTGGATGGCGATGGACGTGATGATTTGTGTAAATACGATCCAACAAATAACGCAGTCAATTGTTACTTAAATCAAGATAAGCAGTTTGATACTAACCCAATCAAATTACCATTAACGGGCACACCTATCGTACCATTAGGCAACTATAGTACGAAAGTGATTGGCTCTAACAAGTCATCAAATCAGAAAAGTGCGGTATGTTACAACGTAGGCTACGGCACCTTATATTGCGATACTTTTAGGATCTATTAAGTATCTATATCACTGTATATGAAGATAAAAAAGCGAACCTTAGAGTTCGCTTTTTTATCTTTATTTGTTTAATTATGAAAAGTTGTTAACTCATCGCCATATTGGTCGCCATTGCTAGTAATAACACTGAGAAGATTTTTTTGATCGTCGGCACAGGTAAATGGTGAGTGGCTTTTGCACCTAATGGAGCGGTGAACCAAGAGGTACACACAATACCGAATAGTGCTGGTAAATATACAAAGCCTGCAAAACCATCACTGATAGCTAAATAACTGCTACCAGAGGTGATATAACCAATCGAGCCAAACAGCGCGATCACAATGCCACATGCCGAGGCACAGCCAATGGCCTTTTTCATATCAAGCGAGAAGAAAGTTAATAAAGGCACTAACAGTGCACCGCCACCAATGCCAATCATCGCAGACAAACCGCCCGTTATCGTAGTTAAAAAGGTAAGCACAACATTGTTTGGCATATTACGTGTTTTGGCGTTGTCCTTTTGGGTGCTGCTGTAGAACATCTTTAGTGCAATTAATGCCACACTCACAGCAAATACTATACGTACCACATTGGCTGGTAATAAGGCGGCAAGAAAGCCACTGATCAGAGCGCCAAGGGCAACCCCCGTCATGATCCAAGGGGCTAACTCCCAAGGCACATTGCCGTTTTTATGGTGAGCAATTGCTGAAGAAGTCGAAGTAAACAGGATAGACGCTAACGAAGTAGCAATGGCAACAATCACCACCTGATCAGGTGGTAAAATCGCAAAGTGGAGTAAAATAATACTCAAGATAGGCACAATGACTAAGCCGCCACCAATACCTAATAATCCCGCTAAAAAGCCCACGCCACTGCCAAGTAATGCGCAATATATTATTAACAATAATTCAGTCATTCCATTCACTTCTTCATCGCAATCTTAGTTAAGTTATTGAACAAAAATACATCCATTCAAAATTGGTTGAGCACTATAGCTTACAAGTTTGTAACAACTCAAACCTATTAACTTGAATTTTTCTCATGTTGAATGTGAAAGAAATCCACTTTTTTTCATCAACTCCTCTCCGTATAACTAAATACAGACAGCGCATCAGCATTCTACTTATTTCAGCTAAAAGGAAGAGGCCGCTATGACAAAGGATTTCACATTTACTATTAATAAGACGGGCCTTGATGAAAATTATCATCCCGCTAGCAACACACGTATTACTACCAATTTCGCTAACTTAGCGAGAGGGGAAAGTCGCCAACAGAATCTACGTAACGCATTAAACATGATCAATAACAGCTTTAATGCCTTGGCGAACTGGGATAACCCTCAAGGTGATCGTTATTCCGTTGAGCTTGAAATTGTCTCGGTTGATATCGACATTGAAGGGCAAGGTCAAACATTCCCATCCATCGAAGTATTAAAAACCCACATTATTGATAATCAAACCAACCAGCGTATTGAAGGGATTGTCGGTAATAACTTTTCTTCTTATGTGCGTGATTACGATTTCAGCGTATTACTGCAAAACCATAATAAAGGTAAGCCGCAGTTTAGTATTCCAGATAACTTTGGCGAGCTGCATGGCAAAATCTTCCAAAGTTTTGTTAACTCTACTGTTTATAAAGAGAATTTTAAAAAGACACCGGTGATTTGTTTAAGCGTGTCAGACAATAAAACCTATTTCCGCACCGAAAATCAGCACCCAATATTGGGCGTGGAATATAAACCCAATGAGTCGTCATTAACCGAGCAATACTTCCAAAAAATGGGCTTACAGGTACGTTACTTCATGCCTGCAAACAGTGTTGCTCCTTTGGCGTTCTACTTCTTTGGTGACTTATTAAATGATTACACCAACCTTGAGTTGATCAGCACCATCAGCACGATGGAAACATTCCAAAAGATCTATCGACCAGAAATCTATAATGCAAACGCAGTGGCTGGAAAGTCCTATAAACCCAACTTAAAGTGCCCGGATCATTCACTGACCAAAATTGTGTATGACCGAGAAGAGCGCAGCAGGTTGGCGGGTGAACAAGGCAAATTTGCCGAGCAGCACTTCATCAAACCATACCAAACCGTGCTTGAGCAATGGTCAGCGAATTTCGTGACTAGCTAACATCAACATTGCTTTCATCATTTATATCAACATAGGACGTTAACTATCATGAAAACATTATTACCGACATCAACAGCAGGAAGCTTACCGAAACCAGATTGGCTGGCTGAGCCTGAAAAGCTTTGGTCTGAGTGGAAACTAGAAGGGGATGCATTATCGGCAGGTAAACAAGATGCGCTACGTTTATCGCTGCAAAATCAACAACAAGCAGGAATTGATATTGTCAGTGATGGTGAACAAACTCGCCAACATTTTGTAACTACCTTTATTGAACACCTTAATGGCGTCGATTTTGAAACCCGTAAAACCGTTAAAATCCGTGATCGTTATGATGCCAGTGTACCTACTGTTGTTGGTCCTGTTTCTCGTCAAAAATCGGTGTTTGTTGAAGATGCAAAATACTTACGCCAGCAAACCAAACAACCCATCAAATGGGCATTGCCGGGGCCGATGACCATGGTTGATACCCTTTATGATGCGCATTACCAAAGCCGTGAAAAACTGGCGTGGGAATTTGCCAAAATCCTGAATGAAGAAGCGAAAGAACTAGAAGCGGCAGGTGTCGACATTATTCAATTTGATGAGCCAGCCTTTAATGTGTTCTTTGATGAAGTGAATGCGTGGGGTATCGCTTGTTTAGAAAGAGCCATTGAAGGGCTGAAATGCGAAACCGCTGTTCACATTTGTTATGGCTATGGCATTAAAGCCAATACCGATTGGAAGAAAACCCTCGGCTCTGAATGGCGACAATACGAAGAAGCGTTCCCGAAATTACAACAATCAAACATCGATATTATCTCGCTTGAATGTCATAACTCCCATGTACCAATGGATTTACTCGAATTGATCCGTGGTAAAAAAGTCATGGTAGGGGCGATTGATGTCGCCAGCAATAAGATTGAAACACCTGAAGAAGTGGCTAACACTTTACGCAACGCACTGAAATTCGTTGATGCAGATAAACTCTACCCATGCACCAACTGCGGTATGGCACCACTGGCACAAGACATTGCACAAGGTAAATTAGAAGCTTTAAGTGCAGGTGCTGAGATTATTAGGAAAGAGCTGTTGGGGTCGTGAGGTAGGGTAAATAGCTTAAAAGCTGTTTGGTAACGACGATACGGCAGAATTGCCGTTAATCACAAATGAGTTAGCTAGATGGCTAACTCATTTGTGGATATTAGGAAAAATAACGATAGCATTCGGCAATGTAACACCTGGCTATAAAGGTTTTGTCTCTATAGCCCTCTCATAGTCACTAAGGGCTTTATTAACATGGTGTACAGAAAAAATTGCACTACCGTCATTCATCATATAAAAACCTAAAGGCAAGAAGATAATACCAGTAAGAAGAAGGCTTGGGTCAAAACCAGAAGTAATAGAATTAATAGATAGCAAAAATGTTATAAACCCAAAGCAAGCTATGAATAACCCAAGCAATAAGTTATAAAAAGCGATTACCTTATCTAGGGTACTTAGCCTTATTTGGTATGATAGGAGTTCTATACCAGAAATATCTGGTAAATGTTGGACAGTTTTCAAAACATGTCTGAAAGAAACTGACCCTCCAACCCTCTCATTGAGTACATAGACTGTTTTTAACATTGGTAGGCTAATACGAATACCATGAACACTTTTAAAACACTCAATATCTAGCTCATTTTTTAAATGGGTCTTTAGCTCTTCCGAAATACTTGGTTCTTGTAAAGAAGATAAAATTTGAGACATTTTATTTTTACGAAGGGAGAAGTAGTATTCAGTTATTTTAGGAGCATTTGCTGCAATGGTTATGATCACAACAACAATAGCAATCCAATAATCATCATTTTGTAGTAACTCTATAACTAAGTCCATTTAATGTGAAATCTCCTAATAATTATAGCTTTATTAAGTTGATGAGTAATGCAATATCAAGTCAACGCATACCATTTTGAATGTACGCATAGCTAAAATGTCATGCGTTGTGAATTATTCTTGAATAGTTTGCAGTGCAAAAATAAGTACTCTAATCTAAAACATATGTTTTTGAATCATTACGTTTCTTTTTTGGCGTTCATAGTGTTCTGCTGTTAATACTAAGAATTCAGATGATGAACTCAAGGCTTGTTGCAATACGCCATTATGAACAAGACTTCTATATAGAGCTACAGCATGAGCTTGACAGTTAATTGATTTTTCTGGGTTAAACTCTATATCTGTAAACCCATCGTAATCACGAATTGAATTACAAATATCAACATTCTGAACAAGCGCATTAATATACAGCCAGTCGTAGAAAAAGGTTCGAGGCTCGTTGGGGAAGTTTTGATTAAAAAACTTGAAGCCGGTTAGATTCCCTGAGTCCTTGATTCTTATATCTCGTTTAGCTGTCAGCGAGTCTACCATAAACAAGTCTGTATATGGCCCACCCCTCTCAAAGACTTTACTTCCTTGAAATGCTGACTCTACAGAGAACGAACGATTATATTTTTTTGTAGTTATTGTCAGATTAAATGCACTCATAGAAACGCCTAGCTCATCTTCCGATTTGCTAGAAATTTCTAGCAAATCATGATAGCCAAAGACTTGCGCTTCTTTATGTAAAGATTGTATCGATTTTTGCTTTTGAGACACGGCAAAGCCTGAATACCATTTAAAGTCTATAAGCTTTTCCTCAACTCCAACTTTGCTAAGATTTGGTGAAAATACCGGTCTCTTTGCCATTACTTAAACTTCCTTTGAATATCTCTTCTGGATAAGTATGTCACTTTTTCACCATGAATTCTTGTCTCACGCTCACCAATGATATCTTGATGATCTTTTTTAGCTTGTCTTGAGGTAAATACTATAGCTTTAATTTTATCAGGTGAAATTGTTCCTTTGACTAAAATTTCTGCTTGTACATCTGTCGGGTCATTGTCTTTCAAGCAATGCTCGTCTCGAGGTGTATATCCCGGAATTTCGTCAAACATGCCCTCTAGAGATTCGGGTTTACGTAAATCATTTTCGCTTTGAGCACTAATAGAAGCACAAGCCGCATTTCTTTTGCAAAATAGTGCATCTTGTTCGAGTAAGATACTTGCTGGTATCCCCAAAATACACCAATCTGTTTTAGGGTTTTCTTTCTTTAGTTCGGTTCTATATTTATAGAACATTGGGTCATTTGGATGGTGAATTGACATAGAGATTGTATCTGTATGGTTATCCAAGCGAAGCTTATCATTGCATTTGGCTTTTTCATTTAAATCATCCTTAGTTTTTAACCCTTCTCTCAGAATACTTGGTAAATTTTCAAGTTGAGTAAAGTGCAACAGTACTGTAATACCACGCTTATCCAGTATCTTTTTAATATCATCTTTCCTAGCCATACTACGTACACCTTTTTCGTCTGTATGTTGTTTTAATTTGTATTGCTAATAGATTATTAATCAGTACCTTTACTATTACAGTACTGACTAAAAATTTAGGCAAATATACTTGTTTGTTCATATTTAGTCACGATGGTAGAAATACTTTGTTACGCTTATAGAAGATCACAGAGAAAACGTAATAATTGCTGTTAATAAGGGGAGCTATATAAAGAAAATTAATCTCAAATCACATTAATACGACATGAATGAATATTTGAACTAACTCATTGAAGGGTATAAGTAAGCAATACAGTCTAAGACAGATTTAAACTTTTGTTTAATAACTTATACTTATTTAAATAAAACAAACAACTCATTATCTTTATTGCATCAATTAATTTACCAACCTTAATCGAACAAAGTTCAGATAAAATTTAATATTCCGAAACTGATATTTTCACGTATCGTTTTTTAGCATAGATTACGTTCATTAGTTATTTTTGAGATCATTATCACTGTTAATGGTGATTGATTTCGATTCTAGAAAAGCATGCTTTTTTAGATAAGGAACGTTAGATGAAATTTAGTCGTAAAAAGATAAGTACAGTAATTCGTTCGGTAATGACCATTTCGGCATTATTGGCTTGTGGTTCGGCTGTCGCTGCTGAGAGTGCGGCAAAGACGGATCTGGATTGGCATGTATTAGATGGTGTTACGGTTAAGAGCACAGCGTCTTTGTCTCCGAATGCGATGACTAAAGTATGCAACGATAAGATTTTAGATGCGTTGTATGCGGATAATAACTTTATGCCATATTGGTTAGATCCTGCATTAGTGAATGCCATTATGCCGCAATTACAAGCAGTAGCAGATTCTAAAACACTACCGGGTATGCAGCAGCGTTTAGATGAGTTGAAGAACCTAAAGACACAGCGTGATGAGCGTGGTTTTGATCTGTTATTAACCGATACTTACTTGGTTTACATCGATTATGTACATCAGTTAATGCAAGATCCGCGTCCATTGTATAATTCAAAACGCGTGACATTAGCACCGTTAACGCTGCAAATGGCACAGAGTTATTTCCCATTAACGGTACAAAAGATCAATTCTCTTCTGCCTTCTTCGCAATTTGTTCCAACAATGGGGGTGATTAACCACCTGTTAAGTTTGCCAGCTAATCCACTTGATGCCGATAACGTTCACTTTGCTAAGGCGGTGTTACCGGGTGAAACCATTCCTTATGGTAGTGATGTGGCGACTGTGCTTTGGAATTTGGGTTATTTAACTCAGCCTCAGTACCAACAAGTGATTGCACAGAAGAAAATCATCAATATTGGTGTAATGAATCAAGCGATCAAAGCCTTTGAAACGAATTATGGCTTAAAGGCTGACGGTATTATTGGGCATGAAGTGGTAGCGCAATTAACTCGCCCATATTCGAGTTTGGCACGTATTGCGGCATTGAACCTACAGCGTGAGCGTTTTGCTCAGTTGGAAGGGGATGATCCACAAATTATTGTGAACATTCCTGATTACACAATGACGCTATACGAGAATCAAAAGCCGGTGTTTGAGTCGGACATTATTGACGGGATGCCAAAACGCCCAACGAACTTGTTCCAGTCATACATTAATACGGTTGTGATTAACCCTTACTGGTATGTGCCTGAAACCATCAAAGTGCAGAATACGATTCCATCGGCTAAGGCGAATCCTAATTTCTTACAGCGTAACCATATGGATGTGATTAACAGTTGGAGTGATCGTTCTGTTGTGCCACCAAGTTCGATTAATTGGGCTACGGTGAATCCAAAGACATTCCCACATGAGTTCCGTCAAGATCCCGGTCCTGAAAACGCATTAGGTCGTGTGGCGTTCTTGATGCCTGATTCGTTCTCTGTGTATATGCACGATGAAGAGCAATCAGAGTATCCGTTGTTTAAACGTCGTCACCGTGATTTAAGCTCTGGCTGTATGCGTGTGCAAAAGCCGCGTGAGATGGCAAAGATTATTTTGTCTTACCAAAATATGTCAAACTTGCCATCTGTCGATGACATGATTAATTCAAATAAGCACCGTGAGATTGGTTTGAAGAAGCATGTGGATCTGGATGTGGCTTACTTAACGTCTTGGGTCACACCAGAAGGTCAGTTAGCGATGCGTCCTGATATTTATGGTTACGATAACCCTCGAACTAAACCCATTAATAATCAGTTTATTTCGATCCCAAATTACCGTACTCATGAGCGCATTAAGTTAGCTTTGAATGGTCAAAGTAGCTAATTAATATATTTAGCTTGCTGATACAAACCGTGAATTAAACACACGAAAAAGGCTAAGTGTTCAGCACTTAGCCTTTGTTTTATTTTAAGGGTAGCGTTTGGTTAGTGCACAAACTTTATTGTACCAAAACAGGTGTTTAGTCCTCGATGTAGCTCTCAATACTCGGGCATGAACACACTAAATTGCGATCCCCAAATACGTTATCGACACGGTTGACACTCGGCCAGTATTTCGCCGCTTTGGTGTGTGCGGATGGGAAACAAGCCACTTCACGGCTATAAGCGTGTTGCCATTCTTGCTCCATCATATCGACTTGGCTGTGTGGGGCGTTAACCAGTGGGTTATCGTCTAATGACCATTCGCCAGATTGCACAAGGTTGATCTCTTCTTTAATGGCGATCATCGCATCACAGAAGCGATCAAGCTCAGCAAGATCTTCAGATTCTGTTGGCTCAATCATTAATGTGCCAGCAACAGGGAACGACATGGTTGGAGCGTGGAAGCCGTAATCCATTAAACGTTTTGCTACATCTTCTTCTGAAATGCCGGACGCTTCTTTAATAGGGCGCAGATCAATAATACATTCGTGAGCAATACGACCTTCAGTACCACGGTAAAGCACAGGGTAGTGTGGGCGTAGGCGTTCCATCACGTAGTTTGCATTTAAGATCGCAAGCTCGGTTGCTTGGGTTAAGCCTTGTGTGCCCATCATGGCAATGTAGGCATAAGAGATCGGCAGAATCGACGCAGATCCTAGTGCGGCCGCAGAAACTGCATATTGCAGTTCGTGTGTATTTGAACCTTCAACATGTCCCGGTAGGAAGGGGGCAAGGTGTGATTTTACGCCAATAGGTCCCATACCCGGGCCGCCACCACCGTGTGGAATACAGAAAGTTTTGTGTAGATTTAGGTGAGAAACATCAGAGCCAATAAAGCCCGGACTGGTTAAACCCACTTGGGCGTTCATGTTAGCACCATCAAGGTAAACCTGACCGCCAGCAGCATGTACCAGATCACACACTTCTTGTACTGCTTCTTCATACACACCGTGAGTTGATGGGTAGGTGATCATAATGCACGACAGCGCATCACGGTGTTGGTCGATTTTCGCTTTCAGATCATCAATATCGATATTACCTAGCTCATCACAACCGACCACGACCACTTTCATTGAAACCATGGCAGCCGATGCTGGGTTAGTACCGTGTGCCGAGCTTGGAATTAAACACACATTACGGTGAGTATCGCCATTGGCTTCATGGTAACGTTGAATCGCAATTAAGCCTGCGTATTCACCTTGTGCGCCAGAGTTCGGCTGTAGCGAGAACGCATCATAACCTGTGATTGAGCACAGCATGTCTGATAGCTTGGTTGCCAGCTCTTGATAGCCAAGGGTTTGCGTTGCTGGTGCAAATGGGTGCAGTTGTCCAAATTCAGGCCAAGTGACGGGGATCATCTCAGCGACGGCATTGAGCTTCATGGTACAGCTACCTAGCGGGATCATACCGTGAGTTAATGAGTAGTCTTTGTTTTCTAACTGCTTCATGTAACGCATCATTTGTGTTTCGCTGTGGTAGCGATTAAACACAGAGTGTGTGAGGTATTCACTGCTACGACGACACGCTGGTGGAATGGCGGCAAACTCATCGGCGGCAATGTCATCACTGAACATCGACACTTTTAGCTCTTGATTGGTAAACAAGCTAAGTAGTTGCTCAATGTCTGTCGCAAGGGTGGTTTCATCAATACTTACGCCTAGCTTATCGCTGTATTTGCGAAGGTTAACGCCAGCATCGAGGGCTTTTTGATATAAAGCGTCAGTTTGAACACCAGTTTTGATGGTCAAAGTATCAAAGAAGTGTTGGTTTTCTAGCTCGAAACCGTTGTTGGTTAAACCTGCGGCTAATACAGCTGTGAAGTGGTGTACACGACGACCGATTTTCTTTAAGCCTTCAGGACCATGATAGAGAGCATAAAATGCCGCCATGTTGGCAAGCAGTGCTTGGGCGGTACAAATGTTTGATGTCGCTTTTTCACGGCGGATATGTTGCTCACGAGTTTGCATTGCCATGCGCAGCGCTTGATTGCCTTTGGCATCTTTCGATACACCAATAACACGCCCCGGCATTGTACGCTTGTGCTTATCTTTCGTTGCCATAAAGCCAGCGTGTGGACCACCAAAGCCCATTGGTACACCAAAGCGTTGCGCACTACCGATAACAACATCTGCACCCATTTCACCCGGTGCTTTTAGTACGGTTAATGCCAATAGATCCGATGCCACAGCCACTAATGTTTTCTTCTCATGAGCTGCTGCAATGATGTCGGTGAGATCAAGTAATTCACCGTTGCTGGCAGGGTATTGTAATAAAGCACCGAATACATCGTGTTGCGCTAATTCTTCTGCGCTACCTGTGATGATTTCAAAGCCGACGTATTTAGCACGTGTGACGACTACATCAATGGTTTGTGGGTGAAGATCCGTTGAGATGAAAAACGCATTGCTTTTATTTTTACCTGCACGCTTACATAAGGTCATGGCTTCTGCTGCTGCCGTTGCTTCATCTAACAGTGAGGCATTGGCGAGCTCCATCGCGGTTAAATCCATGATCATTTGTTGGTAGTTCAGTAATGATTCTAAACGACCTTGCGAGATCTCTGGCTGGTAAGGGGTGTAAGCGGTGTACCAACCTGGGTTTTCTAATACATTGCGAAGAATGACGTTAGGGGTAAAGGTGTTGTAGTAACCCTGACCAATATAACTTTTGTTAATAATGTTCTTACGGGCAATTTGCTTCAGATCGGCAAGCATAGCGGCTTCACTTTGAGCTTGCGGCAGTTCCATCGGCGAGGAGAGGCGAATGGTAGCGGGCACGGTTTGCGCAATAAGTTGGTCAATACTACCGACACCGATAGTTTCTAGCATACGTTGTTGTTCGTTGGCATTAGGGCCATTATGACGATGAGCAAAAGAGTTATCGTCACTGAGTGTTTGTAGAAAAGTAGTATTGGTCATGGTTCTTTCCTGAACGTTGTACGTTTTCACATAAGCGCTAACGGTTTCATTAATGATGAGTTAACGCTAGATAAACAAAGATCGAGCATGGGCTCGATCTTTGTTGTTATGAATTAGTCTTCTTCGATAGAAGCAAGATAAGCTGTTGAATCGATTAATTCAGCCAGCTCATCAGCATTACTGAGTTTGATTGTTGCAATCCAGCCACCTTCATAAGGCTCTTCATTCACCAGCTCTGGGCTATCTTCAAGATCTTCGTTAATTGCAACAATTTCACCTGTGACTGGGGCATAGATATCAGATGCCGCTTTTACTGATTCGACTAAAGAGAACGTATCGCCTGCATCTGTTGTGTCACCCACTTCAGGAAGATCAACAAAAACCACATCGCCTAATAAACTTTGCGCATGATCAGAAATACCTACAGTTACCGTGCCATCACCGTTGTCACGGACCCACTCGTGGCTACTGGTATACTTTAGTGTTGATTCCATGTTTGTACTCCTTAACTCACCGATAAAAATGTATTGATACAAAGTTTCTTATAGTGGAACACGTTTTTAATTTGTTTTGTGTGATTCTACGCAAACGTTTGCTATTTGTCATGCTAGATTGTTGCGCTAATGGTTATACTTAGTTTAAATTTAGTTAAAAATTGCGTTTAATCACGAATAAAACTCATGTTATCGCTTAGTTATAGGGGTAAATTGCAATAAAGTATGCCTTATAGGTAACATTATTTTAAAAATATTGTGACTTTGTGAGCTAGGTTTTATTAAGTTTCCTATAGGAAACTATGATTGATATATCTCGTGATTGAGTTAATCGAAAAGGGATTGAGAAGGAAGCAATATGGCAGAGGAACAGATCCAAGACATCTATCCATCCATGCGTGTCGCAAAAGAGCAGGCATCGCAACCTATTGCGCCTTTGAAGCTCGGTGAGCGTTTGAAAGAGATCCGAGTCTCTCACGGTTTAACCTTAGAAGAAGCCAGTAAACTGACCGGGCTTGCACGCTCAACCTTATCGAAAATAGAAAACGAGCAGATCTCACCCACCTTTCAAGCCATGCAAAAATTAGCCGCAGGGTTGGCGATTGATATTCCTCAGTTATTTGAGCCGCCACAAACCATAACAGCGACAGGTCGTCGTGATATTACTCGCTGTGGTGAAGGGCGACCGCATCCTACCTCGACTTATGAACATGAACTGCTCGCCACTCAGCTTACCAATAAGAAAATGATGCCATTTAAATCTTACGTTCGTGCTCGTTCGTTTAATGATTATGGTGATTGGATCCGTCACGACGGAGAAGAGTTCTTATTGGTACTAAAAGGCGAGATCACATTTTTCTCAGAATTTTACGAACCCATTAATTTAACAGAAGGTGATTCGGTTTATTACGATGCCACTATGGGGCATATGCTGATATCGTTCAGTGAAGATGATGCGTTGATCTTATGGGTTACCGCTTCTTAATCATCGCAGCTTTGAAAGTTTAACCACGTTGATGGATACCAATTTACAAACGGAGTGCAATTATGTCGCAACAACTTAAGCAAACCCCGCTACACAGCCTACATGTTGAAATGGGCGCAAAAATGGTGCCTTTTGCTGGTTATGATATGCCAGTGCAATATGCATTAGGGGTGAAGAAAGAGCACATTCATTGCCGTGATGCTGCGGGCTTGTTTGATGTGTCGCACATGGGACAACTGCGTTTGAAAGGTGACAAAGCGGCTGCGTTTCTTGAGAGTTTAGTCCCTGTCGATATTATTGATTTACCTGTTGGTAAACAGCGATATGCATTATTTACCAATCCTCAAGGTGGTATTGAAGATGATTTGATGGTGACAAACTTCGGTGATCACTTATTCCTTGTGGTCAATGCTGCCTGTAAAGAACAAGATATCGCACACCTTAAAGCCAATTTGGTCGATGGTGTTGAACTTGAAGTGATTGAAGATCGTGCTTTGCTGGCGTTACAAGGACCAAAAGCCGCTGCAGTATTGTCTGAACTCAACCCTGCGGTTGCGGATATGGTGTTTATGGATGCGGCACATATCGAACTAATGGGCGTTGAATGTTACGTCAGTCGTTCTGGTTATACGGGTGAAGATGGCTATGAAATCTCTGTACCGAGTGATCAAGCACAAGCCTTTGCTCGTAAGTTGCTAGCTTTTAATGATGTGGAGTGGATTGGTTTAGGAGCCCGTGATTCATTGCGTTTAGAGTGTGGGTTATGTTTATACGGTCATGATCTTGATCCGACGACTACACCGTTTGAAGCCAGTTTATTGTGGGCAATTACGCCTGTTCGTCGTGCTGGTGGCGAGCGTGAAGGGGGCTTTCCGGGCGCTGAGATCATTCTAGAGCAAATCACGAATAAACAAGCGTCACGTAAACGTATTGGGTTAGTGGGGCAGTCTAAAGCGCCTGTGCGTGAAGGCACTAAATTGTTTGATGCTGATGATAATGAAATTGGCATTGTAACCAGTGGTACTTTTGGTCCGACTAAAGGCATGCCTGTTGCTATGGGGTATATTGCTACTGAAGCCAATCAGTTGGGTGAGGTGGTCTTTGCGGAAGTGCGTGGTAAGAAACTGCCAATGACCATTGAAAAGATGCCATTTGTGCCACAGCGTTATTATCGTGGTTAATTAACTTGCTCTCGTTGTTAGATTAAAGGCTAATACAAAAAATGACGTTAAAGCTAATGCTTAACGTCATTTTTTTGAAGAGAATTCATCCAACTGTTCATCCTGAATATTTTCTGAATATTCTTTCTAAGTTTACGGAAACATGTGCCAGTAAAAGTGAATTAATTGGCTGTCACTGATTTATAAGCAGATTGGAAAAGTAGGGTAAAGCCTTCTTTAGAAAGGTCTTTTACCGTTAAGCCAGCTTCGTTCAGACGACGGTAGCATTCGTTTAACGCAGTGATCATTGTGTCTTTATCAATGGCGTTATTCTGGTTAGATTTCATCGCAGTCATCCTACATCTATTCATTAAGCACCCGTATCATGGCACAACGTAGATGAATAATATCTGAATAACTGAGCGGCAAATGTTAATAGTGGGTCAAAATTTGTGGTTATAAAAAACCTCAAGCTGCATGGTAAATGGTGCAGGCTTGAGGTTGTCATTATCTATTATGTTAAATTATAGACGTTGCTGTCTTACTTTTTAGTCAAGTAAGTGTATAAAAATTCAGTAATGTTGGTCATATCTTCAACGGTAATAAACTCTTCAGTGGTGTGAACTTTGCTCATCCCCGTTGAAAGGTTAACTGTTTTCAAACCTTTCTCATTGAAGATGTTTGCATCACTACCGCCACCTGTTGATTTAGTAAATGGCGTTAAGCCCATTAGGGTGAAACTTGCCATGATGTCTTCAACGTGTGGATCGTTATCTGCAATAGAGTAAGCGTTATAAGCGCGGTTTGATTGAATATCAATTTGTGCACCGTGTTTCTCAGCAGTTTGATTAAATACTTCCACCATGTGATCTACTTGCGCAGCCAGTTTATCATCATTTAATGAGCGTGCTTCTGCGGCAAGGTACAGCTCTGGCATAACGATATTTGTGGCTTGACCGCCAGAAACCACACCAATGTTGGCGGTTGTTTCGCTATCAATACGTGCCAGTTTCATATTCATGATCGCATCTGATGCTACCGTTAGGGCATTGATCCCTTCTTCTGGCGCAAGCCCCGCGTGTGCAGGTTTTCCTTTAATGGTGACTTTTAGGCTTTGTTGACCCGGTGCGCTAGTTACAATTGCACCAATGGCACCGCCTGAATCTAGCACGATTGCTTTGTTGGCAGTGATATGTGACATATCGAAGTGTTTCGAGCCTTGTAGACCACCTTCTTCATGCACTGTAAAAGCGAGTTCAATGGTGCGATGGGCTTGGTTTTGCTCTTGGATAGTGCGTACGGCTTCCATAATGGCTGCAATACCAGACTTATCATCACCACCTAAAATGGTGTCACCTTTAGAGCGGATCACACCGTCTTCGATGATAGGCTCAATGTTATTACCCGGTGTTACTGTATCCATATGGCAGCTTAGAACGATGCTGTCATCTAATTCACCTTGAAGCTTGGCGTAGATATTGAAGCCGTTTGAAATCGTTTCAGGAACTGGCAGTTTGGTAACACTAAAACCAAGTACACCAAGTTGTTCAGCTAACGTTTCTGCAATGGCTTTCTCATCACCAGATTCACTATCAATTTTTACTAGCTCAATAAAATGAGAGATAAGGCGCTCTTGATTGATTGTTGTCATATCGCTTCTAACCACTTAATAGGAGTAATAAAGAGCACTCTAAACGGAATAAAAATAAAAATATCAGAAACTAAATCAATAAAACGTTAAAAAATGAGGTTTACGATAAAGGTAATGTGAAAATTTTGAACTGGGTTATGTTTGAAGTTGTGTTTTATTTTAACAGCTTTTGTTAAAAACCTGTGTGATATTTGATGCATTAATACTTGTATTAATATTGTGGTTAATTGTTTATTAACTTTTGTGATTGTATTAAAAGTCCATTTTGTTACTAAGCTATAAAAATAAATTACCAATAATATAAATAATTCATTACTTTTTTTACAAATTAAGCGTAGCGAATTTTATATGATATCTGATTATTATCATTTTTTTATATTAGATTGTAATAAAGGCTTTAAATGGGGTTTGGTTTTAAATGTATGATTTTACTGTTTTTATCTGTTTTCTTGCTAAATGACAACAAAAATAACGATAAATATTAACCTTATTTTTTATGCTTAATTATTGGAATATAAATAATCACTACTAGATATGCTAAAATATTTGATTGCATAATATTGCAATATCAATGATTCAGTGAATATTTGTGACATTTACTAATACTTTTTAAAGTATATTGGTTGATTTAGTATGATAATTCATGCAAAAAAACTATACTCAACGAATAAAGCTTCACCCTAATTATAAAAATAAAAAAGTCAGTTTAAATAGGTAATATAAATTACTATGGAAAAAGTGGAATTTACGACGATCAGCGATCGTTTAATTTCAGTTATTAAGAAAGACATTCTTAATGGGACCTATCAGCCCGGACAGAAGTTAGTTCTTAACGATTTAAAAGCACATTATAAGGTTGGTGGCTCACCACTACGCGAAGCAATGGTGCAATTAGCATGGCAAAAGTACTTAGTAATGAAACCTCAAAAAGGGTTTTGGGTTGCTGATGTCTCACTGGATGAATTAAGGCACATTATTCAAAGCCGCTTTGCTATTGGTCGTATCGCTTTAAAAGAAGCTGTTGCAGTCGGTGATGAACAATGGGAATTAAATATTCTTACAGCTTTTCATAAGCTTAACCGTTTAAATCCTGACAGTGATGACTTTGATGTTGATGAATGGGATAAACGTCATAAAGAATTTCACCTTTCCATTGTTGAATGTAAAGGCTCTGAATTTTTGTTAGATCTACTGTCCCACATCTATGATCAGCAAGATCGATATCGTCATTTCTTATTAGGAAAAGATATCGAACCAATGAATCGTTATCATGACAAAGGTGAGCATGAAGCGGTGATGAATGCAGTATTACGTCGCGATGCAGATCTTGCGAGTAAATTATTGTATGCACATGCTGAGCGTTTATATACCAGTATTGAACAAGCAACATGTTTGCACTCAATATCAGGTAATTTACGCTACTAATATAAATATGTGTGCTACTTCTAGGATGGAAGTAGTACAGTTTGTTTGTGCTCCATTAAGAAAAAACACGATTTGTCGCTTTTCTAATGACGTTAATTAAATGAAGTGATAACTTAATTTCATTGTTATATAAATGGAATTAATTTGATGTTTAAATCGCTTTCTCCAGCCCAGTTAGATCCTATCCTTTCTCTCTCGATAGCGTATAGAGAAGATCCCCGTGAAAATAAAATGGATTTAGGTATTGGTGTTTATCGCAACAGTCAAGGCGAAACACCGATCATGCAAGCTATTTCTCTCGCAGAGCAACGTCTTCTACAATCACAAACCACCAAGTCTTATGTCGGGCTTGCGGGAAGTGAAGTGTTTAATCAATCAATGATCGACTTGTTATTGTCAGAGACATCTGCTCATGCTCGATGCGCGGCTGTACAAACACCGGGAGCAAGTGGTGCTCTTCGGATGTTGGCAGATCTTATTCATATAGCACAGCCAGATACAACGGTATGGTTAACAAACCCAAGTTACGTTAATCATAAGCCAGTGATGGAAGCTGCTGGGCTAAAAGTGAAGTTTTATCCCTATTTTGATCCTGAAACCAAGCAAGTTAACAGTCAAGCAATGTTAGCGGAATTAGCGAAAGCAGGTCCTAACGATGTGGTATTACTACACGGTTGTTGTCATAACCCAACTGGTGCTGATATTAGCTTTGAAGATTGGCAAGCCATTACAGCATTAGCCAATAAAAACGGTTTTATGCCATTCGTTGATATTGCTTATCTTGGTTTTGGTGATGGACTTGAGCAAGATGGTGCTGGCCTTAAATACATGGCTGATAATGTTGAAGAGATGGTTGTTGCTACCTCTTGTTCAAAGAACTTTGGCTTGTATCGTGAGCGTACAGGAGCTGCAATTATTATTAGTGATAGCCAGCAAGAAGCGCAAAAAGCCAAAGGTCGTATTCTTACTTTAGCGCGTTCAAGCTACACTATGCCGCCAGATCACGGTGCAGCTTTAGTGGCTGAAATTTTAAATGATCAACAGTTAACCCAAACGTGGAAAGATGAATTAGATCAAATGCATGGTCGTATTTTGCGTTTACGACAAGGGTTAACTCAAGCGATTCGCCAGCGAGGTTCAAATCAGTTTGATTTTATTGAGCAGCACAAAGGTATGTTTTCGGTAACAGGGTTAACGCCTGAGCAAATTCTAACCCTTCGTGAACAATATGGGATTTATGCAGTAGGGGATGGCCGTATTAATATTGCCGGATTGCAAGAGCAACAGATTGATCATTTAGCAGATGCGTTGATCAGTGTCTCTCGCTAATAACATCTAAAAAGAAAGCCTGTTCTTCAATGTATCTATCTGAAACATGAAGTAACAGGCTTTTTCCGTTCAGAGCGAGGAATTATTTACCAGCGACTTTTGCCGCTAACAGACCTTGCATCGCATAAACGTTGGTCTTGCCGTTGAACTCTAGTGTCATTGGCTCGTGTTGACCAGAGATCCACAGTTTTAGTTCAGCATCTAAATCAAAATGCCCTTTGGTTTCTACTGCGTACATGGTGATTGCTTTGTAAGGAATAGAGCGGTATTCCACTTTTTTACCTGTCAAACCTTGCTTATCAATAAGGATTAAGCGGTAATCGGTTAAAACAATCATGTCACGAACTAGCTTGTAAGCTAATTCAATATGTTCGTTTGGACCAAGGATAGTTGATAGTTCCTCAGTCGCGTCAGCGATGCTCATTTCACCTGCGTTGCCTAACAGCGCGTTAAAAAGACCCATTTGTTATTCCTTTTATCCTTGATAACTAAAACATTAGTTCATCTATGTGTCGTTTTTCGATTTTAATCGAATTGTGTTTTTTACACTAGCAGAAACATAACACCATGGTATAGGACTTAAGGTAAAGATCAGGTTAAAAGTGAGATGTGATAGAGAAAATATATGGTGCGATAGGTGGTTACGGAATATGAGACGAGTAGGGTTTCAACCCAAAGTACCGAAATACTTTGGGTGAAAGTTCATTCGTGCCACAGAAAGGCATGTGGCGATGCAATCTTAAAAATTAAGACATTGAAATATAGCCTTTATCTTTAATGATTTTTTGTCCTTCTGGCGACATGATCCACGCTAAAAACGCTTTAGCAGCAGGTTTTAGTTTACCTGGTTGGTTCAGTACCAAGAATGGACGTGATAGTGGGTAAGTCTTGTTAACCACATCTTCAACCGATGCTTTGTGACCATCAACACTGACAGCTTTTAAAGTTTTATCAACAGAGCCTAGTGAAACGAAACCAATCGCATCTTTGTTGCTAGCAACAACAGTCTTTTCAATACCATTACCACTGGCCACTTGTGCTTTTTGGCTAATTGTCGATACTTTCACACCGTTGATTTTGGTGGTTAGTTCCATTAGCTCTTCAAACGCACCACGCGTACCTGAGCCATTTTCACGTGTTGTGACTACGACAGGATCGCTGTTGCCGCCAACAGCTGACCACTGCGTTATTTCGCCTTTAAACAGTTTTTCAATTTGTGCTTTTGTTAAATTGTTTACAGGGTTTTTCGGGTTTACAACAACGGCGATACCATCACGTGCAATTTCAGTTTCAACCAGACCTGCTTTTTTCTCATCTGCAGATAGGTTACGTGATGCCATACCTAGATCATTCACACCTTCAATTGAAGATTTAATGCCAGCACTTGAGCCTGTACCATTGATGTCGATAAATACGTCTGGATGACTCTTGTGATAAGTTTCACCTAAAACTTCCATCACATCAGTAACAGATGTAGAACCTGATACAGCAATGTGCTCTGCAGCCATCGCTGAGCTTGAAGCTGCGACAGTGCTTAGAATTAATGAAAGTGTAAGAAGTGACTTAGTCATGTTGCGTCCTTTGGCTGCTTAGTTATTTGCTCACTAAACTAAAGTGGCCATGTGACAACTTTGTTTCAAAAAAGGACGTTGCTAATCAAGGTTAGATTTCAATAATGGAATCATCTTGTTCCAAAAATGAATTAACAGCCGCGACGTTTCCAGAATTGTCCTTCATCATGATTAAAAACATTGAAGGTTTTATCCGCGATAATGGTGCCGTTCATTTCTAACGTCATCCGCCATGGACCAATCTTATTACTTATTGGCGACCATATGGTGTCGCCGAGGTAAAAGTCCCAGTCATTGCTGCGAACATAGACATAACCATCGAAGGGGTCGAGTACTTCACCGTCATCATTGGTGATATTGGGGTGATAAATGCAGTAATGAAGCTTTTCCCCTTTGGCTTTTTTGATATTCACAGTAAAGCCAAATTCAATATCAATTTCGGCAGGTATATCTAGTGTAAATTCTTTGATTTTCGGTAGCTTTTTGGATTCTGCATCCCAAGTGGTGAAAATACCGTATGAATGTAAGTGAATGACTGGTTTGTTTTTTGCCATGGATAGGGGATCTCTTTTACTGGTGAACAAGCAGTATAACCTGAAATTTGGCGATGTCAGGATGGTTAGTATTACCTTTGTCCGATTTATTGGGCATAAAAATGAAAGAATGAATGATTATTACTTCATGGAATATTGTGCTTTTGATAATCTAGATGATAAAGACTCTTATTATTAATGGAATAACAAATGGAACCAACAGTTTGGATATGGGGATCACTTGCGTGTGCTGTGATCAGTGGTTTTACTCGACAAAAGTGGCTGACAATAGCGCTAGTTGTATTGAGTATTGTTGCTGCTCTACTGCAAGCTCGATTATCAATTATTGCCCTAAGTAGTATTGTGATTGGCTTTGGTGTTGCTTATTTCACAGCCAAGCAAGAAGGGAAGTGGCGTTATGCCGGATTAACGTTCATGTTAATTTGGTCATTAGCGTTTTTTGCTCATGCGATTCCGGGCTTTGATAACCTAAAGGTGCTCGACAAAGTATATGCAAGTAGTGATAGCATCCCATTTACCATGTACTTCAATCTTGATAAGCCTCTTGTTTTCTTTGGGTTATTACTGGCATTCCCAACGTTATTAGGGCAAAAGAAAACTTGTGATCTGAAAGTGATTGGCTTGGTGGTGGTAGGCGTTTTATCGTTATTGCCAATTGCTGTGGGTTTAGGTGCATTAACGTTTTCGCTATCGACTCCCCATTGGTTATGGCTATTTATACTGAACAACTTGCTATTTACTTGTGTGGCTGAAGAGGCCTTATTCCGAGGCTTTATCCAACAAGGATTATCGCAACGGTTTGGTTGGGTAACGGGCGTTATTGTTGCGAGTTTACTGTTTGGTTTAGCACATTTCGCTGGTGGGATGTTACTGGTTGTATTCGCAGCGCTTGCAGGTTTGGGTTATGGCTTGGTTTTCTATTTAACAGGCAGATTGTGGGCGGCAGTTGCTGTACATTTTCTATTTAATCTTAGTCATTTGATATTTTTCACTTATCCGATGCTGGCGAAATAAACAAAAAACGGTCACTGATGTGACCGTTTTTATTAGGAGTTAGATGCGATTAACGCAAATGATCCATCACCACAAGCGTTGCTGCTAGAGTATCGCTACCAAAAGCAACACTACGCTCAGGTGACCAACCGTACAGACTATCTGGTTGGTTATTGTGATCTTTGAATGGCATCTCAATAGTGTAAGACAAGCAGTTAAACTGCTCTGCAACCCAGTTAGAGCCAACGGTTAAGTTTGCTTCACCTGGTTTGTCTTTGTCGTAACCGTGTTCTACTTGGAATTCAGGTGTAATAGTTAGCAGTGCTTGCTTGAACATATTTTCAAGATTTTCTAGGCGAGCATCGTATGATGGAATGCCTTCAGAGCCTGCAACGAAGTTGTAAGGGATCGCCTCATCGCCATGAATATCTAGGAAGAGATCAACGCCTGTTTCAAACATTTTTTCACGTACGTAGTACACTTCAGGGCTGTTTTCTAATGATGGTGTTTGCCATTCACGGTTAAGGTTTACACCAATTGCATTTAAGCGTAGGTGACCACGGGCGCTACCGTCTGGGTTCATATTTGGCACTACGTAGAATACTGCTTTTTCTAGTAAAGCGCGGCCTACCGTATCTGTTTCATCAAGCAGGCGTTGTACTAAACCTTCAACAAACCATTCCGCCATGGTTTCACCTGGGTGTTGACGTGCAATAACCCATACTTTTTTCTTTTCTGTGTCGCTTGCTTCATCACCGATCACCAGTAGGCTCATATCACGGTTATCGAGTGTATGACCTAGTGTCTCTAAGCGACAGTTGTAGTGACTTTGTGCAAGGTGCAGTAGATCTTGGTGGCGATCGTAGCTGTATGGTGCAAAGTAGGCAAAGTACATTGAACCGTGTTCAGGGATCACGCTAAAGCTTAAGGTGTCGCCATCAAATTCAGATGGAATGCGGAACCACTCTTCACGATCGTAAGATGCGACTACATCATAGCCTTTCCAGCCTTCTGGGTAAGCTGAATTTGCTAGATCAAGAATTTTGAAGTTATGTGTTTGCTGAGCTTCAGATTCCAAGCGGAAATGGAACCATTGGTGTAGCTCTGAATTGTTGTCGTTAGGAATGGTAAGTTGGATATCGTCTTTGCTGTCTGCTTTTACGACATTGATACTTCCACTTTCAAAGTTACTGAAGATTTTCATTTTATGATTCTCGTTATAGGTTTTAATCTCAAGTTATCACAAAGATAGACTGCCTATGATGTTTTTTCCGCTATAAAGTTTGGGAAATAAGTTTGTATGACTAATAAAACACCAGCCGCTGTTCACAATGGAAATAGCGGCTGGTGATTGGTTATCTATTACTTCATTTGGGCGTAATATTCAGCAATATCAGCAATGTCTTGTTGCGATAAATTTTTAAGCTGCGCCTTCATCATTGCCGACATTGCACCAGTACGGCTGTCATCGAGATAAGCTTGCATAGCGTTATAGAGATACTCCGCTTGTTGACCTTTTAAGTTAGGGTAGTCAGGACGAGGAGCAATACCGTCGCTGCCGTGACAAAAACGACAGCTTGGGGTTTTAATTTCACCTTTGCTTGCATCACCTTCAGGCATTGCCATTAGCGAACTGGAAAAAAGTAGGGTTGCAAGACTTGCAGTAAATAGTGAATAGCGCATAAGTACGACTGAATAAGAATAGGTAATATTCATCATAGGCACTTGTTGCAGCGATGCAATATATTGTTATGGTTTGATGTAACAAACTGTTATTTAACGTTAAGGTTATTCTAGTTTGTCATGGCTTAGGTGCTCCAAACTGTGCACAAGCGCTTTAATAAATCGTGCGGCTTCACCACCAGTACATGCTCGATGATCAAAGGTGATAGAGAGTGGTAACACCTTCACGGTATTTATTCGTTCACCTTCCATCATGACTTTATCCATGATCCTACCTGCACCGACAATCGCAACCTGCGGCGGTGTGACGACAGGGGTGGCATAAATACCTGCAATTGCGCCGTAGTTAGATAGGGTGATTGTCGCTTTTTGTAATTGATGACGGCTTATTTTTCGACCACGAATGCTGGCTGCAGTACGATCAATCCAACGACGAATTCCTTCATTATGGTATTGCTCTGCATGGTGCAGCACGGGAACATATAACCCATGGGCACTATCAACGGCAATCCCAATATTGACGGTTTTATGCAAGCAGCGTGTCATGGTATCGGCATCAAACCATGCATTTAACGCAGGCTCTGTATGACAGGCATGATTAATCGCTTGAACAAGATTAACGGTAATATCATCGTTTTTATGCCAGTGATATAGGTGTGCTTCTTCAGTAATGGTGACTGAGGCGACATCATGGTGTGATTGCGCCATATTTTTAGCCATGTTGCGACGCGCACCTTTGAGTAATTCTGTGCCCGGTGTTTGTTGTTGGTAGGCTTGATAAATATCATTATCAACAATAAGGTGATTGGTACCTGAACCTTCTATGTCCTCTATTTTTATGCCTAGCTTTTGAGCCAGTAATCGGGCAGAGGGGGTAGCAATCAAAGGGTGATCGGCATTGGTAATGGAATTAACATGAATGGCATGCACTTCATCGTAAGAGAAATGATCAATATCGACATGTTTATCGAGTTGCGATATTTGCCCAACAACAGTCGCTGATGAATTGTCGTTTGATTCTTGTTCTACTTTATCAATGGTTGTCGATGATGTTGAAGTACGAAGTTCATCGATTTCTAATAAACACTGACCAATATTGATGGTGTCACCTTCGTTACCATAGCGATGAATAATTTTGCCACTATAGGGCGCGGGGACATCGACGGTTGCTTTGGCGGTTTCAACGGTAACAACGACTTGATCCGTTGTAACAGTATCACCAATATTGATATGCCATTGTACAATTTCTGATTCTGCTAGACCTTCACCAAGATCGGGTAATGTGAATGCTTTCATTGCCAACCCTCCATGAGTTCACGTGCGGCATTTACAATGTCATCGTGATGGATCATAAAATAATCTTCATTGCGGTAGTAAGGCATGATGGTGTCGAACCCAGTTAACCGCTTGGGTGGTGCTTTGAGTAAGCACATGGCACTTTCTGCTACTCTCGTAATGATCTCTGCACCAACCCCACAGGTTTTAACTGCTTCATGGACAACTAATAAACGCCCTGTTTTTTCTAGTGAGTGCAGAATAGTTGCCATGTCGATAGGTTTGATGCTGGCTAAGTCAATAACTTCAAGTTCTATGCCATGATGTGCTAAGGTTTCTGCGGCTTGAAGAGATTCGACCACACAGGCTCCCCAAGTGACTAAGGTGATATCTTGCCCTTCACGAAGTGTGAAACAACAATCAATAGGTAGCGCAATACCGTTGTTTTCAACCTGCGACTTTACAGTGCGATAAATACGTTTTGGCTCAAAAAATAATACGGGATCATTGCTTCTAATCGCACCAAGTAATAGGCCGTAAGCGCGCTGTGGAGAAGAGGGAATGACGACTTTTAAACCGGGAATATGAGCAAATAATGCTTCGACACTTTCTGAGTGATGCTCAGGCGCATGAATACCGCCACCAAAAGGCGCACGAAAAACCGCAGGGCAGGTTAAACGACCACGGGTACGATGACGCAGCCTTGCGGCATGGCAAACTAAGTGTTCTATGGCGGGGAAAATAAAGCCTTGGAATTGAAATTCGGCAACAGGACGAAGCCCTTGTGATGCCATGCCAACAGTGATACCACCAATGAGTGCTTCTGCCAAAGGGGTATCCATTACTCGCTTGCAACCAAACGTTTGTTTTAACCCAACGGTTGCTCGAAAAACACCACCGTTTTCTCCGATGTCTTCACCTAAAACAACAACATTATCATCATGTTGCATTTCATAATGAAGGGCGAGGTTAACCGCTTCTAACAACGTGATTTCAGCCATGATCACCTCCTGATGATTGTTTCTCCATTCGAAGTGCTTTATTGATCAAGCTGTCACGTTGATATTGCAGATCGTCATCGATATGTTCATAAAGGTGATCAAAGGTTGATTCAGGCGCTTGTGCGACTAAAGCAAGATAGTGTTCAACGGCTTCATTAATATGTTGTTTGCATTCTTGCTGCCACTCGATTTCCTGTGCTTCCGACCATAAGGCTTGATTGATGAGATAAGTTTTAAGGCGTGCGATAGGATCAAATTGCCATGCTTGCTCAAGTTCATCATCAGGACGATAACGAGAGGCATCATCGGCGGTGGTATGATCGCAGAGTCGATAACTAACGGCTTCAATTAAGGTGGCACCTTTGCCTTTTCTTGCTTTATCTAAGCTGTATAGCATGGTGTCGTACATGGCAATAATGTCATTACCGTCAACTAATATCCCTTCAATACCTGCGCCTTTAGCTTTATCGACCAGATGTTCAGCATGGCATTGTAAATGAAGCGGGACTGATATCGCCCATTGGTTATTGTTAATGACAAAGACTAATGGAATATTCCAGATTCCAGCACAGTTAAGTGATTCCAGAAAATCCCCTTTAGAAGTGGCACCATCACCGCAGGTGACAACAGTAGCCCGATGTGAACCTTTAATTTTCATGGCAGCGGCAATGCCGACCGCATGAGAACATTGTGTCGCGATAGGCACACAAAATGGCATATCGTCATTATGTAATTGGTTTGGCGCAGGGGGGAAATCACTACCTAATTCATCACCGCCCCAGTATTGGAGATTCTTTTCCATGCTAACGCCACGGGCCCATAATGCTGGCATATCTCGGTAGTAGGGGGCAAAGGTATCGGTTGGTTTCATGGCTCGACCAATGGCAATACCAATGGCTTCAGCGCCGAGGTGTGAAGGGTAAGTCCCTAACTTTCCCGTTCTTTGTAACGCTATCGCTTTCTTGTCGTAGTGACGAACTAATACCATGTCACGATAAAAACGTAGTAATAACTCATTGCTAGCCCAATCTGGAAGGGGGCTTACAAGCTTGCCACAATGATCAATATAACGATGCATGGGTTGTGTTTGAATGGTCATCCCAAGCTCCTTGTGTTTATCGCTCTAAAGTCATCAACTAAAGAGGCTAATCGTTATAACGGCTTGAACTGGATAATTTAAGTGTAACGAATTGACAACAACTTGCTTGAGGTTTCCTGCTGATATAACAGTAAAGAAAAGAATACAGTGGAAAGGTTCGTAAATAGAGTTATCAGTTAATAATTTCTGGAGCTTTATACTGATAACTCGACTTGCTTTTGAAGTAATATGCTAACTAACTATCAGGTGAGACTCTGACTCGGCTAAAGCGTGCAAAACGAGGTATGCCTCGATTGGTATAACCGTTAAAGCGATACTGAATGGTAGTGCCTATCGCTGGTGGGCTTTTTCGTTGTTGGTCGGTGAAACCTGATCCTATTTTAAAGGTTTCATTGCTTGCTGTTTTTACCCAAACAGCTCCCATTAGTCCTTGGTATTTACCGTTCCCTTCTTCGTAACCAATGACAATGGCTTCAGCATCTTGATGCTGTTTGAGCTTTAATAGTTGATGGGTTCTTCCTGCTACATAGAGATTGTCGCTGTGTTGTAGCATCAAGCCTTCACCATGATTGTTGACTACAATATCGAGCCACTGAGTCAAAATAGTAATGTCACTAATACGTTTTTGTTCAATTGCAAAAAGATAATCATTTTGCATGGAGATACTGGTGATCAATTGTTCTAGTGCTAAGTAACGTTGCTCAAAAGGAAGGGGGGATTGGGGTAAATCAAATACCATATATTTCACTGAGCGCCACGCTGCTTCGTCTGGTTTTTTATCCATAACTATCTGGGTGAGTAACTGGAACTTACCTCTATCTATCCACAATTCACCATCTAAAGTGGTATTGGGGAAGTTTGCGGTAAACCAACTTGGCGCATAAATTTTATTGCCTGAGCGTGTTAGTAATTCTGAGCCATTCCAATAGGCTCGAATGCCATCTAGTTTTTCACTGATCAAATATTCGCTGATTGCAAATTCAGGGGAATTTGTCTCAGCGTTGTTGGCGGTGATTTTCTGGATATCAAGGGACTCTGCTTTCATTATCTCTAGCCCGGCTTGAGCCGAAAATGAAAGTGATAATAAAATCAGTGCAGCGATAGGATTGAGGGGAGTTTTAACTTTGTTAACGTCAGGGCTAACTGTATACGTCATCGCACAACCTCCAAACTACTGTTATCAAATATAAAGTATGAGAGCTTGAAGGTAATGAAAAATATCAATATGGTTTCATATTGTTGTATTGTGCCATCACTCGGAATGCGATTGTTAACACACGCAAACCGTTAAACAGAAATGTGCATTCATTATCGTTTTAGGGTGTCGTAAACGGTGAAATTGTTTTCGTTTTCTTTGCTAAAACACCAGAGTTAGCTGTGTAATTATCTGTACACTTATAAAAGTCTTGGGCTTGCTTATGATCCGCAACAAATGAAAGCGGATGTTCTAATCCCTCAATTTGAATGCGGGAGCGGTTTCCATGAGAGCGAAAAGTGTCGATAAATAACTTAGGACTGACATTATCATTAGCGATAGTGGTGCTGTAGATAACGTTCTCATTATCAATTCGCTTAAAAAAGTTATGATCAACAAGATAGTTAATGTCAGCTTTAGTTTTATTGAAAATAGGCTCTTGTATTAGTTTTCCACGTGAAGGTGCTGACAAGTCATTGAAATGATATATTTTAATTTCAAAGTTTCTATGGTAATTAGAAGATAATGCTAAAACAATTTTATCTTGATAGCGCTCTTCTTTTATACGTAAAGTACATGCTGAGTTGTTTTTGATGTACGCAGAGTTTTCAAGCAGTGGAGTTGAAAATGCCGATACAGTCAGAAAAAGTAGTGGTGTAATCATAGTGCGCACCATTTTTAAAAGATAAAGACAGTTAACAAATACCTACAACATTTTGCCTCTACTTAAACACTAGTGCTTGTGGCAAATGAAAATGTAGCTAACAGCAAGATCTATTATTTGTGATACACATTATTAGTTTTGAGACAAGTATCCTACTTTACTTGATAGAGTACTTTTTAAGGCTGATGTAGTGAAGATGCTCATAGCTATATCATAATTATGACAATTGTTTACATTTTAAGTGTTAAATTACGCAGTAAGACATTCAATATATTTATAAATTTTGCTGTTTTTATTATTAAGGGAGAAGCAACATGGCAACAAATACTGCCAAAATTAATTGGAAACTGTCTTTAATTGCAGGGTTAGTTGTTGGCGGTGCTTTGGGAGCTGGAGCGCAATATTATAATAACGTCCCTGATAATCAGGCTTACAAGGCATTACAAGCCGAGCATCAAAGCTTAGTTTCCGAATTGGATCATGAAAAAGCGTTGGTAAAGCAGCTTGCGGAAGAAAAAACACAATTAATGGATGATTCCAGCAACAAACTGACAGAGCTAAATCAACAGTTAGATACGCAGAAACAGCAGCTAGTGGCGTTAAGTCAGCAGCTGGAAACGATTCAGAAGCAACAAGCGCAAGTTAAACAAAAGCAGCAAGAACAAGCAAAGAAACTGGTTGTCACAAAGAAAAAATTAGACAAAGAAGTAGTAGCTTTAAAAACGCAAACTAAGCAACAAAAAGAAGTAATTGATAACTCTAGTCAACTATTCGAACAAAAAGCAAAATTACAAAGTGAGCTAGCGGCAGCGCAAAAAGTGACTGCAGATTTAAAAGCGCAAAGCAAAAAATCAAAAAAAGCGTGTGATGAATTTAAATCTGGTGATAGTTGGAATTGGGTATCACAAAAAGATTGTGATAAATACAATGCCCAGCAAGCAGAGGTCAGTAAAGCAGAAGCGAAGGAGCTAAAATTAAAGCAAGCGTTAGCAGATCTAAATAAAAAGATTGGTGCTTAAATCTCTTAAATTGCCCTTTTTCAATACAAAAACGCCACTATATCTATGATTACCAGTAGATATTAGTGGCGTTTTCTTTTCTTATTAGCCAATAGGTTGAGCTAAGGATGCAGGGAACCCTCGTTCTTCAGCAATTTTCTCTGCGTAACTGACGATCTCATCTTTTGATAGTCCTAGCGTGACAGGGAATGATTGCTCTCTTGCGTTGCTTTTATCAGGTTGAGCGATTAATTGCTTATTAATTAGTTCGGCTACAATAGCATCGGCTGCCGAAAGTGCTGAAGAAGCTTTAACTATTTCAGAACGTGCATAATTGCAGCCTGAAAATGAAATATCAGCAGCACGTAACGTTGGATCTGTGCCAGGGATCTGTTGCGCTCCAAATAACGGTTTTCCACCAACTTCAGCATCTTTAAATGAATGTACGTATTGAGCCACATGCTTTATGGCTCTTTCTGTTCGTTCAACGACTTCAGTTTGTGGCCATTGGCGGTTTAGTTTTTCTTGGAATGAGGCATTCAGTACTGGTTGAGCCGTACACTTTGATGATGACACCAAACCATCTTTAAATAAGGTGATGTCTTGGGTCATACCATGTAATTGGAAATAGCCATTAGGGTAGGGTGTTAACTGTGCCATACCTTTTGGTGTGCCACGCTCACCATGTATGATCAGCTCAGGCCATTCACCTTCACATTGTGCCCAGTGAGTGACATAAGCGGCTTTAAATTCCACCATACGTTCACGAGGTATATGGGCTAAATCATCAATAGAACCTGAGCGGTAACCGCAAGCATTTATTAAATAATTAACGTGACAGCGCTGCTCGCTGTTATCAGAAGTTCGATAAGTAATCTGCCACTGTTTAGATGAGGATTCGTACTGTACGTTCGTGACCTTAGTTGAGGTTAATGTATGACAGTTAACCATTTTATCTAGAGCCAAAGCAGTGGTGGCAGCAATACGAAATACACTTAAGCCGTACTCTTGAACCATTACAATAGGGTATTTGAATTGATCTAGCTGTAATGATTTAGCAACAGGGATCATCCATTCATCAGGCGTTACTGGGTGAGTTGGATTATCTAATTGTTGTAAACGTTCTAAATCTTGTTGGCTATATAAAGTGAAGTAGTCTGATGGCTCGCCTAGCACTTTATTCTTTTGATCAAGTGCGACGAGTGATGAATATGCATCATTAAGCACTTTAAGCCTTGGGAGCAACTCGCAAGGAAAGCCCTTATCATCCATAGGTACCGCAATGACTGTTGGACGAATATTTGCTGTATATTTAAAAACTCTTAATGTATCAATAGATTGCTTCAATAAATCAAGACATTGTTTCTCAGAGATCTCTCGATAAAGGTTACCTCCTGCATGTAAATGGCAGATGGGTGGGCCATTTACAAGGCTTCTTCCTTCTTCAAACAAGTTTATTGAAATTCCTAATTCAGCTAAACGAAGCGCTATGGTTGAGCCAGCCACGCCGCCTCCAATGATCCCAACGGTAGCATGGGGCATACACTCAGATGAGTTGTTTCTCGATATATTCATAATGATTAAGCTTAAATCTGAAATTCAATAATAGTTATTTTAAATGCTTTGTCTGACATGAATTGTGCTGACCAATTGAAATGCATTTTACAAGTTTAAAACTACGAGAGAAATATAAAGTTGGATCCACTTTGGTTTTATGTTTTTCCGGATGAGTTATCGACAGGTTGATTAAATAGTAATTGGAAAATACAAAAAATATAAATATATGCTCAGTCAATATTGCAAATGTAAAATTCCATCTTTGTGAATGGTTTTATATTTGTTGCTAAAATGTGATGTCGATTTCTTTTTATACGAGCTGGTTTTTATTTGTAATATTTATGAATCTTTAAAATACAGCGAGTTAAATTTATTAAATGTTACAAAAAATATTTTAGTATAGCTTTTTGTGTTTTTCTTTGCTAAATTAAACTCTGTTTTTTTGAGGTGTACCGCAAAAGATAAATCTAGGTTTGTATTTGTGACGTTAAGCATCTAAAAAAGCACCTGTAGTGGCAACAATCATAAAATAAAGGATAAAAAACATGTCTAAAGCACGTTTTGCGATTTTACCTCTTGCACTTCTTATTTCTGGTGCAGTAAACGCAGCAACTGAAAACCCATTCTACGCTGGTGTTCGTGCTGGTGGCGTTCATTACGCTGATTTCGATACTAAAGATTACGCAAACGGTACTTACGGTAACGGTTCTGACGGTATCGATCGTGATGACTTCGCTGCAGGTATTTTCATGGGTTACAACGTAACTCCATGGTTTGCAATTGAAGGTGGTTACACTTGGTTAGGTGAAGTTACTGCTAAGTACGACGAACACCACGATCTAGGTAAAATTGAGCAACAAGCTATCGATCTAGTAGGTAAGTTCACTTACCAAGCTACTGATAAAGTAGATCTATACACTAAAGTTGGTGGTGCATGGCAGTTCACTCGTGCTAAAGGTTTTGGCGCGACTGACCGTGATGACAGCCTAATTGCAACTGCAGGTCTAGGTGCTGAGTACCACTTCACTGACAACCTATCTGCACGTGCTGAATACCAGTACTACCACAACATGGAAACTAAGCCGACTGGTACAGATACTAAGATCAACTGGGACGCAAACTACTACGGCGTGAGCCTAGTTTACGGTTGGGGCGCTCCAGCACCAGTTGTTGCACCAGTTGTTGAAGAAGTTGTTGAAGCAACAACTGTTCAAGTTGAGCCAATCTCTGTAACAATGCCTTTTGCATTTGACAGCGACAAGCTAACTGCAGAAGACGAAGCACGCCTAGAGCCAATCGCTCAGCGTCTAGTTAACTTCCCTAACGCAGAACTAGTAGTTATCGGTCACACTGATAGCCGTGGTTCAGAAGCTTACAACCAGAAGCTATCTGAAGAGCGTGCTAAGACTGTAGCTCTATACCTAATGAAGCACTTCAACATCGATGCAAGCCGTGTTAAAGGCGAAGGTCGTGGTGAGCTAGATCCAGTAGCTTCTAACGATACTGCAGAAGGTCGTGCACAAAACCGTCGTGTAGACGTAACTACTCCTGGTTTCGAAATCGAATCAGAAGCAGCTGCTGCACAATAATTAACTCTTTCTGAGTTATAAAAAAAAGCGCCGAAAGGCGCTTTTTTTGTGTCTGTGATAATAGTGGTAAACTGGCTGCTTAAATGAGATGCGTTGTTGAGAGATGAGAAACTAGTATGTCTATTTGGAAACGAGAGTTTAGCCTCGCGAGCTTAAATGCCACATCAAAACAGACCCTTATTGAACATTTAGGAATTTTGTACACCGCTTTTGATGATCATTCACTATCGGCAACGATGCCCGTTGATCATCGTACACATCAACCGCTTGGTATGCTTCATGGTGGGGCATCTGTCGTGCTAGCAGAAACCTTAGGTTCTTTGGCTGCAAATCTAGCTGTGGGTACTGATAAATATTGCGTCGGTTTAGATATTAACGCTAACCATATACGGGCAATAAGAGAGGGGACTGTAACAGGATGCGCAGCACCAATACATATTGGTGCAACGACTCAGGTATGGCAAATCGAAATAAAAGATGAACGTCAGCGTTTAATTTGCACTAGTCGTTTAACTATGGCTGTAATGAGTAATAAAAAGAAGTAGTCCGTAATGATAATAGAATTTGAACAAGGAAAGATAATAGCGACACAGCATGAAGTTGTTGTACGTATTAATGGTAATGCAAGGATTAACCTTCAAGCACAAATAGACGAGCTTACTCTTATTGCTGGTGCAAATGTGGTAACGGCTGTTGGTAGTGGAATAAATTGGTCAGTGAAGTTAGATTCAAATGAACAATTACGATTACTAGCAGATGAAATAGGTATTGCGATTACTTGTTATTAGTTTTGTGAATGTAATTTCCATTTGCTATTGATTTTGGATATTTCATTGTCACTTTATTGATAAATAAGCTAGTTGAATGATTAAATATAGAATATTATTCCTAATACAAATATTTATTGAAATGTAATATTTGTTCAATATTTAAACAATAATAAAGAAAATGAATATGTCTAAAAAATATATCGCACTATTACCGCTTGCGTTAATTATCTCTACAGCAGCTTCTGCTGCAACTATGAACCCATTTTATGCTGGTGTACGTGTTGGTGGTGCTCATTACTCTAATTTTCAACAAAACTACCAAGATGCAACAGGCATTAACTTAAACAAAGATGACGTTGCTGCTGGTTTGTTTGCTGGTTACAACATCACGCCTTGGTTTGCTGTTGAAACTGGTTATACATGGTTAGGCGAAGCTAAATTCCAACACAATAAAATTAAGCAACATGCTTTTGACTTAACAGGCAAAGCAACATGGCACTTAAATGATAAGTGGGGGGTATTTGGTAAGTTAGGTGGTAGTTACATGCTAACTGACTTCCATGGCTATGGTATTAAAGATATTGATGAGCACCTTGTCGGTACTGTTGGTGCTGGTGTGGAATATCAATTAACAGATCATTTATCTACACGTCTTGAGTATCAGCTATATCATGATCTTAAGTCTAATCCGCGTTACACAAACCAAGAGTATAACTTCGATACTCAATTCTATGGTTTAAGCCTTGTGTACAATTGGGGAGCGGCGAAGCCTGTTGTTGTTGAACCTGTTGTAAACACTGCGCCACCACAAGAAGCAAAAACAATCACAATTGAACCTGCGACAGTAAGTATTGCTTATGGTGTGAATGGAAAACATTTATCAGCTGAAGATCAACAGAAACTTCAGCCAATGATGCAGCGTTTAACTCGTTACCCAAGTGCGACAGTGGAAGTTACTGGCTATACATCAAATACAGGCTCTGCTGCTTATAACCAGAAATTATCTGAAAAGCGTGCAAAGAATGTCGCTCATTTACTTTCTCAGTATGTAGCAAACCCAAATCAGATCACAGCAAAGGGTATGGGTGAAGAAAATCCAGTGGCTTCTAACAATACTGCGGAAGGTCGTGCAGCTAACCGCCGTGTAGAGGTATATTCACCTGCGTTTAAACTAGCGACAGAAGATGCTGCAGAGCGTCCAGATTGCTGTGCGATGGAAAACAATCTATAACTGAATTACTTATAATAAAAAGCGCCGATTAGGCGCTTTTTTTATGTTTATACAATTACTTAGTTGGCGCACAAATTGATTTTTTTCGCAGACATAACGCCATAATAATCCCGAAGATTGCACCTTGGGTAATAATTGCTGAACCACCATAACTAAAGAAAGGTAGCGGACTCCCCATAACTGGAAGTACACCACTCACCATACCGATGTTAATAAAGCTATATAAGAAAAAGCTCAGTGCAAAAGAGCCACTCACTAATCGAGCAAACGTTGATTCAGATTGGTTCGCCAGCCATAACACACGAAATGTCATAAATGTGTATATCGCTAAAATCACAAAACTACCGATATAGCCCCATTCTTCAGCAAAGGTAGAGAAGATAAAGTCAGTATGGCTTTCTGGAATAAAACCTAAGTTACCTTGGGTTGCATCCATCCAACCTTTACCCGTCATGCCACCAGAACCAATGGCAATTTTTGATTGAATGATTTGATAGCCCGAGCCAAGTGGATCGGATTCTGGATCTAAAAACTGCAAAATACGTTTCTTTTGGTACGTTTCCATTACAAAGTACCAAGCAAGGGGCAAGCTAACGCCAATAATTGCCACCACAGAGCCGATTAGCTTCCATGACATACCTGCAAAATACAGGACGAATAGGGCATACATGATAGTGAAAATCGCACCATCCAGATCGGGTTGAATAAAAATTAAACCGGCAGGAATAGCGGTTAGGATCAAACAGATCATGATTTTCTTGAGGCTAGGTCGGCCGGCATCACTTACCAGGATCCATGCCATCATCATAGGTATTGCTATTTTCACCAATTCAGAAGGCTGAAAACGAATAGGGCCTAATGCTAACCAACGTTGTGAACCGTTGGTACTGTCACCTAATACAAATACACCGACCAGAAGTAGGACAGTGATTAAAAATAAATAAGGGGCACTGCGCTCGTATGTAGCCGGTGAAATTGACGACATAAACAACAGTGCAGCAATCGCTACGCCTGCACGGATTAAGTGACGTTCAATAATAGGAACACTAAAACTGCTGGCACTCCACACACTCAATGAACTGAAAGTGATCAGAATTAAAATCGATATCAGTAATGGAACATCGATATAAGGACGGAATTTATTCATCGTGTACTTCAATATTCACGCGAATTTACGCAGAAGATATAAATAACCGACACTTTAGGTGACTTCTCGTTGTCTGCAAGATAAAAAGTGCAACGAAATGTACCGTGAGCAAATTTGTGAATAAAGTGAGTGAAAATCTAAGTGATAAATTTATTGAAAACAGGCTTGTGAAAAGGGAGCCGAGCCAAATGATTTTAATCTAATTAGTGATAGAACCCAGAGAACAAAATATCAAACCAGCTATACTCTCAAGGTGAATTTTCTAGGGGAATCAAATGGATCGTTATTACTGGGGAATAGATTTAGGCGGCACTAAAATTGAGTGTATTGTGATTGATCGTGACACCGAGCAAAGTGTTATTCGTGAGCGGATTGCCACGGAAAGTGCAAAAGGTTATACGCATATTTTGCAGCAAATAAAGACACTCATTGATCGCTGCGCAGATAAATTAGGTCAATATCCTAAATCTGTTGGGTTTGGTACTCCTGGTACATTAGATCCTATTCATGGGGTAATGAAAAACTGCAATACCACAGCGCTAAATGGCAAAGCATTAGATAAAGATCTTAATGCGTTGTTGAATATTAAAGCAGTATTAGCCAACGATGCGAACTGCTTTGCTCTTGCTGAAACCCATTATGGTGTTGTTAAACGCATCAAGCCTGATGCGCAAATTGTGTTTGGTATCATCATGGGAACGGGTGTTGGCTCGGGCATTGTGGTTGATGGTAAATGTCTATATGGCTGTCATGGTATTGCAGGTGAATGGGGACATAACGTTATCGAAGCACAAGGCGCAGATTGTTACTGTGGTAAGCAAGGTTGCGTTGAAACAGTGATCTCAGGAAAAGGTTTAGAGCGTTATTATCGTGAGATTTCAGGGCAAGACTTACCGTTACCTGAAATTGTTGCCGCTGCAAAAAATGGTAATGCGAATGCCGAGAAAACGATAGCGCGTTTACGTCATTACTTTTCGTTAGCGGTTGCGAAGATCATTAATGTTATTGATCCCGAAGTTATCGTGATTGGTGGTGGTGTCGGTAATGTTGATGAACTTTATCAAAATATTGACCAACTCATTCTTCCACATTTGTTTAATTCAGAATTAAATACCCAGATTGTGAAACCAGAATTAGGCGACAGTGCCGGAGTATTTGGGGCTGCTGCATTGGTAAAACATCTTTAGCAACGTATAAATAAAACAAAAGGCGTGGCTCATACCCTTTAACTTAAAGAGTAGAAGACACGCCTTTTAAAGTTCTTTTGTCTTAGCTTGCCAATACTTGTGGCTTGCGCTGTAGACTTGCAAATAGCATGTAAATTGCTGTTGCTAATAGCACAATGAAGAAGAAATCCATCAAGCCATTTGGCTGAGCCATAAAGGTATTTGCACCAATAGGACCAAGCGCAGAGCCAATGCTGTAGCTAAATAGCATCACTTGTGTTGCAGCAACAATGTAAGACGAATCTAAATTGTCACATGCCAGTGTAATGGCAATAGGGTATAGCGCAAAAGACGACATACCAAGCAGTGCAAGTGCTGTTACCAATACAGTAAAATCAGATGATAAATGCGTGATACCCATTGCAAATACACCCACTAAAGACATCAGTGCTAATAGCAGTGTTTTACTCATTTTCACTGAAAGTTTACTGATGATCGGTTGGATCACCATACCACCTAGGATAATGGATGCCATTAGTACACCCACTTGGTTTGTTGAAAGTGAGCTTTGCTTTAAAGCAAGTGGCATTAAACCATAAATGCTACCCATCACAACACCTGAAGTCATACAACCGATGATCGCAGGCTTGCTTAAACGTGTAATTTGTTTAAATGACAGCACTTGGTGCGCATCGCTGTTTGGTTGACCTTGTTTTACTAATAGTGGTGGTAAAATAGCGATAAGTAGTAACGCCATAACAACCATAAAAGGAATAAAGCCTTTCACGCCAAAGACACCTACAGCTAACTGACCGATCGTAGTGCCACCGTACAGTGATGTCATGTAAAAGCCTAAGCGTTTTGCTCTCTCTTTTGGGCTATCACCAATCAGTAACCAAGACTCAACAACGACAAAGATCCCAGCCACAGCCATACCTGCGACTAAACGTGCAAATAACCATACTTCCTTATTAGGAAAAATAGGTAATACAACGACAGTGGCAGCAAGTAAGCTTAAAAATGTAATAAACGCAACACGGTGACCAATTTTTGCAATGATTGGCTCAATCATCATTGATCCTACAAGAAGACCAACATAATAAATGCTCGCTAACCAACTGGCATAAGAACTATCAATATTAAAATTACCTAATGATAGTGGGATCAGACTCATTAGATAGCCTGATGCAATTGCGAATACCGTTAGTCCTGCAACTGGCACGAAAACGCCATTAGTTGCGCGAGAAGTAGTGATGTCTTGCACTACCTTGATCTCCAAGTTAAAGAGGTTGTAATTCACTGTCTTTATTAAAGAATTTGACGCTAAGAATGCGAAAGTCCAGAAATCAAGGAATGATCACTGGCACTAAGAAGACAGCACTGATTGTAAAGGTGTTTCGATTGAAAACGCGGCGATTATTCATCTAATATTCAGATTAGTAAAATGAGAAAAACTAATGAGAAATGGCGTTTCTGATAATATTCGATAATGATAAAAAATAATGATTAGAGTTATGCTTATTCTAATGATTATATGAGTGAGAATTTATTGTTTAATATATTTATTATTAAGGTATTAGCGCAAAAAAGAATGAGGAAAAATGATTTATAGTCACGGAAATGATTAGTGTTGTAAATGTTGCTTTATATATAAAAAGCGCCAATTAGAACAAATTATTTTCAAAATTGTATAAGTAACTTGATTAACTAAGATGATGTTTGGATTACAAATAGTAAAAAACCACCTGCGATAGCTTATGGACTATAGCGAGGTGGTTTAGAGTATTATCGATTAGCGTTTATTTTTCAGGTAGCGCTTACGACGTTCTTCTTTGATTTTTGCTTTTTCTTCGGCTTTGCGTTCCGCTTCAATCGCAACATCAATCAACTCTTGAGTGATCATCTCAGGGCGTTCCATCGTGATCTTACCTAGCGTACCGTTGCGAAGCTCGTTGATTAGAATTTCAGAAACTTTATGTAGATCTACACGGCCACCGCTTTGTAGACAACCACGGTTACGGCCAATTTCCTCTAGTAGCTCCATTTCAGATTCAGGGAACTCATCATCAAGGTTATAGCGAGCTTTTAATAATTCAGGGTAGGCTTGCGCAAGATACTCAACCGTAAAGAACGCCACATCAATGTAATCCATCGCTGTATCTTTAACGGCACCGGTTGCTGCTAAGCGGAAGCCACTGTGTGGGTTTTCAACTTTTGGCCACAAAATTCCCGGTGTGTCTGATAGCACAATACCATTTTGTAAATTGATACGTTGCTGCTGACGAGTAACAGCAGGTTGGTTACCTGTAATTGCGACTTTACGACCTGCAAGGGTATTGATGATGGTTGATTTACCAACGTTTGGAATACCCATGATCATGGTACGAATGTTCTTGCCCATCTCTTCACGGTTAGGCGCAAGTTTACGACATAACTCAGTGATCATATTCACTTCGTTGATATTTTCAGTCGTGATCGCAATAGCTTTAACGTTCTGTTCTTTTTCTAAATGATCAATCCAAAGTTGAGTCATTTCAGGATCAGCTAAGTCACGCTTATTCAGTACTTTAACGACAGGTTTGTCATTTTTTTCACGAAACGTTTTGATCAGTGGGTTTTCACTACTAAACGGGATACGAGCATCTAATACTTCAATGATCACATCAACTTTCGGTAGTGCTTCCTCGATCTCTTTACGAGCTTTGTGCATGTGGCCCGGAAACCACTGGATACTGTTACTACTCATTTGATTTATATACTCTTTATTTGTTCTATGTGTCCCTTGGGGTACAACCAGGGGTACTAAAAGTTTCTGCTAGGGAGATAGATACTTTATTGTTGATAAAGACTTTACTGCCAAGCGCTTAAAAATTGTGGCTAAGTTTATCATAATTGATGTGAGTTGACTCTCTACAAGCAAAGCTATCGTTTTAGTTTCTATGTATTAATCCTGATCGATTTCAATATGGTCGAAGCCTTTTTTATCATAAAAGTAAAAAAACATTTTTATGTTGATGATGTAAAAACTGAGCCATTTAGACTGTCTATCAAACGGCTTAGTACGGTACTGGAAAAGCCACGATAGCTAACTGATAAGAGATTTCTTATGACAAAAAGAATTATTCGCCTACCAGAAGTAAAAGCAAGAACTGGCCTTTCACGAAGCAGCATCTATGCATTTATGTCAAATGAAGATTTTCCAAAATCTATCTCTTTAGGTGCTCGTGCTGTTGGCTGGCTTGAAGGTGATATTGAGCTTTGGTTAGAGCGTCGTATTGAAACAGTAAAAAGCAGCAAATAGGTAAGGAGCTTACATGTTTAATTGTATCTGCGGTGGTGTCATCATTTCTAGTGAATCACTTTCACGCACCTCTTATAATACCGGTAAACGCTATTTGTCTGATTCTGCAAGTAATGATGACTCTATTCCTCCAGAGCGTAATTATTCAAAACCAGCAGCTAATAAAAAAAGTACAAGCTTATTAAATAAGCCTTGGGCTAAAAACGTTAGATGTATACCGAATGAGTTTATTCGTTGCCCAATGTTTTCTGTTTGTCAAAATAAAGCTCGTTCTAATTATAAAAATAAAACTATTCTTGAGTCTAAACCAGAAAATCAACCCACAAAAATTAATTATACTGGTCGTGTATTGAGGCAAGATGATTTAGATGTTTTTCTTGAATTGTTACATTATGCTCGAGACAAGGATATCTCTGTAATGTTGGAAATTAAACGTTCTAAATTATTGAATGCTTTAGGATGGCCTCAAAAAACGCATTATTATAAAAAGCTAGATGCATGTTTACGTCGACTTCTAAATGCAAACATTGATGGTTTCATCACTCGTAAAAATTATGATGGGGTGAATGAGAAATATGATTTTAATTTTAATTTAATTGAGTCGCTAGAATGTGAACATTCATCTCGATTAATCTGTTATCGCTTGCCAATAGGTCTAGAGGTGTTTTATCAATCATCATGTTACACAAGAATAAAGATTGAACACCGCCGAGTTCTAAAGAGTAATATAGCTAAGTGGATGCATTTATATCATCGAAGTCATCAAAAAAATAATAAGTATGCAATGTCAATCGAAACTGCAATGAAAATATGTGGTTCCAAAGCTAAATCGGTAAAAACTTTTCGCCAGAGTTTAAATAAGAATTTAGATTGCTTGAAGTCTTTTAATATCGATCTGTATATTGATAAAGACTCAGATAGATTAAAGTATAAATAATTTCTTTCATTACCGGTGAAATGCTCTCAATAAAATGAGGGCATTTTTTGTAAGTGTATATTATAAATATAGTTCTTATTCCAAACGATGAGATTATAAGCTAACGACGAGCTTGTTTCTCTTCTGAGTTTGCGATCTCTATTTTTTCTTCTTCATGAGAACAAACATGAGGAATGAAGTGCTACTCCATTAATGACGATTGCCAAAAGAAGACCATGAGTGTCAGTCAGTAGGCTACGTTTTACTCCTTGTTTGCTTCTATCGGTTGGATTCCGTCCTGTTTTTTGAACCCGCCTGGGAGCTTTCTTTAAAGCGCCATCCATTGATAACCATGACCATTCGATGAGGTTAAGCTCTTCACTTTTCAGTCGCCCCTTTTGCCACAGACGTTCAAAGACTTCGGCCTTTCTCAATTCTTGGCAGCTCCGATATGCGGAGCTTGATGCCATACCATTATATCTTCATCGTTTCTTACAAGTATTGTTTTGAAAGTTTGCACATATAGATAGGCATTGCTGCTTTGAAGTGACTATAAAACCTGTGCATAACCTGTTTGTTTTGTGTTTAAAAACTGTTGGTGTTTGATCTGTTTTCCATCATCTTACATACCAAGTATTATCATGCTGGATACCTTTTCACACCATATTAGATTCCAAATTACATAATTCAAGATTCCTAATTCCATCATTCTAGATTTACTAAAAACATAAAATAGATGCGGAATTTCAATATTTTCAATGTAAAACAATGGCTTATTTTTATGGTGTAACTATTAAATTAGCAATGTAACCATATATAACCATCTTACAACCATTTGATAACCAATATTATTAACCTTAAAAATAAAGAAATAATAAAGGAGTGAGTTATCTAAAAAAGTTAAGAACGTTAAATTATTGTGTCGGTACATGGATGGTATGTTTTGTATTACCTGATCAGCTAACACCATATACAGTAAGGCTTAGACGGTTATTTTAGAATTTATCACAGGGGAATATACAACTATTTATGTTGAAAAGTGGAAATTAGCTGTTATTTGAATAAGTTTTTGTTGGATTTGAGGAAAAGCGATCACAATAAATTTTTCTATAATGATCGCTTTTTAGTACGCAAAAAATCTGCTTAATAATAAAACGTATTACAAACAGTTAGTTATGTTGTTTTTTGTTTTAATCTAGAGGGGGGCATTAAAAAAGAAATAAGTAAAAAGTGCTGTCGGCACGAAACGAATAGCAATTATGATCGTTTTTTAGTCGAAGTCTAAATTCTTAGATAATATGAGGGGAGTACACATACACTATGTGTGACAAATAAATGCAACCTGTTGTATTATTGCGTGAGCTCTCATTTGTCTAGGATGACCTATGTATTCATCAAATTTCGAATTTTTACAAGGTGTTAACGACACACTGTATGTCATAGCTTTATCTGCTGAACGTAACTTATATCAAGATCCGCATACCACGCTGTTTAAGGTGCGTTTACTGTCTGAAGAAATTGTTAATTACATTTCTGAATTAGTGAAACTTGATGAAGGGTTATCGACATTTGAACAGCTGAAGCAGCTTGGGAATAAGGGCTACTTAGATGAAGAACGTCAAGCCATCTTTCATGCTTTACGTAAACACGGTAACAAAGCTGCGCATGGTTATTACAACAATGCCACCGCTGCGGCCTATGCGCTAGAAATTGCCCACAAGGCTGCAACAATTTATTACCGTGTTAAAACGGGTAATGGCAGCTTTAAACCTAATCCATATCAAGCACCTTCAGAACAGCAGAACGATAATTTGATTGAACAATCGAATGAAGAGATTGCTCGTCTTAACGCGATTATCGAAAAGCTAGAGTCACAGAAGTCACCTGAACTTGATGTTAGACAAGCACAGCTTGCATTTCTTGAAGCAAAAGACAATGAAAGTTTAAATCAAGCTCAAGCACGAATTCGAGAGCTTGAACAGCAACTGCAGCAACAAGATTCACTAAATACTGAGCCAGAAGATGAAGCAAAAGCATCTCAAGAGCTCAAACAGCGAATTGAGCTGTTAAAGCATAGTCATTTTGATCTTAACGAAGCTCAAACAAGATTTATTATCGATCAGCAACTGCGTGATGCTGGTTGGGAAGCGGATACCCAGGAATTGACCTTCAATAACGGTGCTCGTCCTCATCCTAAGAAAAACCTTGCGATAGCTGAATGGCCAACGGCATCAGGCCCAGCAGACTACGTTTTATTTGTTGGCATGACACCTATTGCTGCAGTAGAAGCAAAACGTAAGCGTGTTAATGTCTCAGGGGCTATCACCCAAGCTGAACGTTACAGCCATACTTTTTCACCTGTTGCGACAGAGTTAGAACAACCTATGGTACCTGCGTGGGAACTCATGAAACGTGAAGGTCCTTGGCAAGGATGCGAAGGGGAGGCATCGTATAAACTTCCTTTCGTGTTTGCGTGTAATGGTAAGCCGTTCTTAAGACAAATGCCTGAGCAGAGTGGTACATGGTTTCGAGACTGTCGTTTACCGACGAATGCTAAACGTGCGTGTGAAAGTTTTTATAGTCCAGCAGGCTTGCTTGACCTCCTAACACGAGATCATCAACAAGCACAGCATGAGATGGCGTTAGAGCCTTTTGAATACCTTGGCTTACGTCCATACCAAAAAAAGGCTGTAATCGCCGTAGAGGAAGCATTACAGCAGAATAAACGTGAGTGTCTGTTAGCGATGGCAACAGGTACAGGTAAAACACGTACTATCATCGGTTTACTTTATCGTTTTCTGAAAGCAGAACGTTTTAAGCGCATTCTATTTTTAGTTGATCGCTCATCGCTGGGGGATCAGGCAACCGAATCATTTACAGAAACACGCTTAGAGCAAAACCAATCGCTTACCCAGATCTATGACATCAAAGAAATGGCGGATAAATTACCAGAAGCGGAAACCCGTGTGCATGTAGCAACGGTACAAGCGATGGTAAAACGCTTATTTGAAGACAAAGATAGTGATAACGCTAATGCCACCATTTTGCCTATCGATCAATACGATTGCATCATTGTGGATGAAGCGCACCGTGGTTATACCCTCGATCAAGAAATGGATGAAAGCGAACTGATTGCACGAGATCCAAACCTTTATCGCTCTAGTTACCGTCGCGTACTGGATTATTTTGATGCAGTGAAAATTGGCTTAACAGCAACACCTGCAGCACATACCTCCGAAATTTTTGGTTACCCGGTTTATACCTATTCTTACCGTGAAGCAGTAGCTGAAGATTACCTGATCGATCATGAAGCACCTATCCTCTACAAAACCAAACTGAACCAAGCAGGTATTAAGTTTGAAGAAGGTGAAATGGTTGAAATGGTGGATACCTTCTCTGGTGAAGTTAACACCTTAGAACTTGAAGACGAGCTGGATTTTAACGTAGAGAATTTCAACCGTACCGTCATCAATGAAAACTTTGATCGAACCGTATGTGAAGCGTTAGCAGAAGATATCGACCCAACAGGTAAAGAAAAAACCATGATCTTCTGTGTTAACGATCAACATGCTGATCGGGTTGAACGACTGTTAGTTGAAGCGTTTCAAAAAGCCTATGGTGATGATGTGCCAGCACATGCAGTACAAAAAATCACAGGCAGCACAGACAGAGTCAAAGAGGCGATCAAAAAATACAAAAACGAAACTTACCCAAGTGTTGCGATTACCGTTGATTTGCTAACAACGGGAATAGACGTACCTGAAATTTGTAACCTCGTGTTCATGCGTCGTGTTAAGTCACGTATTTTATACGAGCAAATGTTAGGTCGTGCGACGCGCCGTTGTGATGATATTGGTAAAACTGTCTTCCGTATTTTTGATCCAGTCGATCTCTATGCATCATTGGAGCAAGTCAACACCATGAAATCTGTGGTGAAGCGTCCGAATATTTCCATTGAGCAACTTATTGATGAGATTTCCGAACCTCGTAATCTTGAACTATCAGGGCGAGAAGAAGGCAGCAGCTTTGCACAAGATTCATTGGATGAGCTCAGCCAGAAAGTGATGCGTGTAATGCGTAAAGCGCAAGCTAAAGCAGAAAAAGATCCCATCATCAAACAAGAGCTTGAAAGTATCGAGCAGGAGTGGGGCTGTCCAGCTGATCAAATTCATCAGAAATTGCATCAAGCAGGGCCTGCGAAAGCGGCTGAAATGCTTAAAGTACACAGTAACTTGGCCAAAAGAGTAGAAAGTGTTCGTTCAATGCTCGGTGGTGGTGAAAAATACGTAATTTCTAACCACGATGATGAGTTTTTAGTGCGTGAACAGAACTTCTCTGCTTACAGTAAGCCAGAAGATTACCTCACCGCTTTTGATCATTTCATCAAGGACAATATCAATAACAATGCGGCATTGGCAGCAGTCGTCAACAAACCGAAAGAGCTGACTCGCGAGCAACTAAAAGAGATCCGCATTTTATTGGATAACCAAAACTTCAAAGAAGTGGATCTACAAAGTGCTTGGAAGAAAACCACCAACCGAGACATTGCCGCGTCCATCGTGGGTCATATTCGTCGTGCGGCATTGGGTGAAGCATTAATGCCATTTGAGCGCCGTATTGATATGGCGATGGATAGCATTTATGCCATGCATTCTTGGACGAAACCGCAACTAAAATGGCTTGAACGCATTGCCAAGCAGTTGAAAAAAGAAGTGGTATTGCAAAACGAAGACATCAACCGCAGTTTTGCTCAAGCTGGTGGCAGCAAAGGGCTGGATAAACAGTTGGGTGGACAGTTAGAGCAAGTATTAATCGCGCTCAACGATCAAATTTGGCAGCAGCAAGCCACCTAATATGCTTAAAGCCTAGCCAATCACAACGACGTTATTATTAATCTTATTTTTACCTTGCCGCTAAGTGGTAAACTTAGCGGCAGTATTGCATTTAAACGTATTTTTATCGCTAGTGGTGTATAAGAGCCATCGAGCGAAACGCTATTTTCAAACGAGAGCCTTATGAATAACAACGAAATTGTACAAAAACTATGGAAGCTGTGTGACGTATTACGTGATGACGGCATTACCTACACTGACTATGTGACTGAGTTGGTGCTGTTGTTATTCATCAAAATGGAAAACGAGCAGGCAGAAGCAGGGATCACAGAGCACGTATTACCAGAAGGGTTGCGCTGGACAGATATCACCGACAAAACAGGTATCAAGCAGTACGACTTTTACCGCCAAATGCTATTAGATTTAGGTAAACACCACGATCCATTATTAGCTGCAATCTATGCTGGGGCGCAAACAAGCCTAAAAGAGCCAAAACATTTAAGTCAGCTTGTTAAGCGTATTGATGAGTTAGATTGGTTCTCTGCGCGTGAAGATGGCTTAGGCGACTTATACGAAGGCTTATTAGAGAAAAACGCCAACGAAACCAAATCGGGTGCAGGTCAATACTTCACCCCTCGTCCACTTATCGACACCATTGTAAAACTGACTAACCCACAAGTTGGGGAAACCATTCAAGATCCTGCGGCAGGTACTGCGGGTTTCTTAATTGCAGCCCATGAGTTTATTAAAGCCAACACAGATGATCTGTTTGACTTAGATGAAAAGCAGCAAGATTTCCAAAAGCGCAAAGCTTACAACGGTATGGAGCTGGTGGCATCGACACGCCGATTAGCTTTAATGAACTGCTTATTACATGGTATTGAAGGTGATGGCGAAGGCGTTATTTTCCAAGGTAACACGTTAAGCGGTGAAGGGGCGAAACTACCCAAAGTCGATATCATTCTGTCTAACCCTCCATTTGGTACTTCTAAGGGTGGCGGCGGTCCAACGCGTGACGATTTAACCTTTGACACCAGTAATAAACAGTTGGCTTTCTTACAGCATATTTATCGCCATTTAAAACCGGGTGGTCGAGCGGCTGTGGTACTGCCTGATAACGTATTGTTTGAAGGTGGCGTAGGGCAAAAAATTCGTGCTGACTTAATGAATAAGTGTAACTTGCACACCATTTTACGTTTGCCAACGGGTATTTTCTATGCACAAGGGGTGAAAACTAACGTCCTGTTTTTCCAAAAAGGCACGAAGGATAACCCAGAGCAAGAGGAAAATTGCACCACATCTACGTGGGTGTACGACATGCGTACCAATATGAATACCTTTGGTAAGCGCCGCCCATTAACGGCAAAACACTTTGATTCCTTTATTGCCGCTTTTGGTGATGATGTAAATGGTTTATCAAAGCGTGCAGAAGGTGTGTGGCAGCAGCTAGGTGAAGTAGAATCTGACAATGAACCAACGTTAGAGAATGCCCGTTTTCGCCAATTTAGCCGTGAGTATATTCGTGATCAAAAGGGCGATAGCCTTGATATATCGTGGATGAAAGACTTAGAAGCCAGCAGCGCAGAAAACCTACCGGAACCAGAAGTGCTTGCAGGTGAAGCAATGGCGGAGCTTACCGAAGCCATGGCAGGTATTTATCAGTTGATGCAAGCATTGGGTGCGAACGATGAAGCAGAAGCGCAAAAGCAACTGCTAGAACAAGCCTTTGGTTTAGAAGAAAAGCCGGAGGAAGTGTGATGAGTCAATTGCCGAATGGGTGGGTTGAAACAGAACTAGGAAATGTTACTAACTATGGGGCAACTGAAAAACCTGATTTAATTAATATTGATGGAGAATGTTGGGTCTTGGAGTTAGAAGATATTGAAAAAGACTCATCTAAGCTACTAAAGCGTATAAACTTTTCTGAGCGTATGCCTAAAAGTTCGAAGAATTCTTTTAAGAAAGGTGACGTTCTTTATGGCAAGCTTCGTCCATATTTAAATAAGATTTTAATTGCTTCGGAAGATGGTATTTGTACGACTGAAATAGTTCCGCTAAAAATACCTAGAGAATTATTTGATAATCGATTCCTCTTTTATTGGCTTAAAGGTAAGCAGTTTAGTGATTATGTTAACGCTGTTAGTTATGGCGTAAATATGCCTAGATTGGGTACCAAAGACGGTAAGAAAGCGCCCATTGTTGTAGCTCCACTAAACGAACAAAAACGCATCGTTGAAAAACTCGATGAAGTATTGACACAGGTCGACACCATCAAAGCTCGTTTAGATGGCATTCCTGCGATTCTTAAACGCTTTCGTCAATCTGTCCTCGCTGCTGCGGTATCGGGTAAGTTGATTGATCTTAATGAAACGAAAATTACAACAATAGGGGAAGTATCTGAAGATATTAGATATGGGACTTCCAAAAAATGTGATTATAAAGGTGGAAGTACACCTGTAATTCGAATTCCTAATATTGGGGATAGAAAACTAGATACTTCAGATTTGAAATCAGCAGACTTTACTGAGAGAGAACTTGAAAAGTTAGCTCTTATAACAGGCGATCTTTTAGTTATTCGTTCGAATGGTAGTTTAGAACTCGTGGCCAAACCCGCACTAGTAGAACCTCAATACGAAGGTTTTTTATATGCTGGCTACTTGATCAGAATTAGGTGTGATAGAGAAAAAATATTACCAAGTTTCTTGTTAAATGTTTTGAGTTCAAGAGTCGTGAGAGATGTTGTCGAATTGGGTGCTCGTTCGACTAGTGGAGTAAATAATATTAACTCAAAAGAATTATCTGCTTTGGAGTTTGTACTACCTTCTATTTCAGAACAAAAAGAAATCGTACGCTTAGTCGATCAATACTTCGCTTTCGCTGACACAATTGAAGCGCAAGTGAAAAAAGCGCAAACACGAGTAGACAACCTGACCCAAAGCATTTTAGCAAAAGCCTTCCGTGGTGAGCTGGTGGAACAAGATCCAAACGATGAGCCTGCCGATAAACTGTTAGAGCGCATTGCAGCAGCTCGCAAGGAAGCAGAAGCATTGGCCAAAGCTGCCAAGAAAGCGCAAACAGCAAAAAAACGTACAGTAAAGAAAGAATCTGCACAAGAATCATAATCGAAATCATCAGCACGCTTTCGGGCGTGCTTTTTTAGGGATGAAAGGTTTTGGAATTTTCACAAAAATTTATTGAATATCTACATCAATTCAATATTGATATATCGATTCTAAATTCAAATTTAGATGAAGTTAAAACTAAGTTAGATAACATATCACCATTAGCAAAATCCTATTTGTTAGGTGATGATTTCAGACCTTTTCTTCAATATGTAGAGAAAAAATCTGCTGTCGCGTATACGAAGAAACATGATGGTGGTGCTATTTTTTTTGCCGAAAAATATATTAATAAATCAGCAAAAAATGCTTATGGTGGATTTTATTTTAGTTCTGAAGGAAACCTAAAATTAGAGTTTTCATTAAAAAATTTATCTTCTGATGAGAAGATGCGCATACCGGAACATATAAAAGGCATTGGTTATATGTATCCTTTAATAACGAATAAAGCTGATATAGATATTGCGAACGAATGTTTATCTGAATGGCTTGATATTAAAGAGGGCGCTTCCTCGAAATCGGATCATGTGAAAGTCGATAATATAATAAAAAATAAGAAAGTATCACTTATGCCATTAAATCAAATCCTTTATGGCCCTCCTGGTACAGGCAAAACCTTTCATACCATAGAAGCCGCCGTAAAAGCAGCTGAGCCGACATTCTACCTAGATTTAAATATCGACCAGCTAAAAGGGGCAACACAAGAACAACGAGCTCAACTTCAAAGTAAGTTCAAAGCGTTATCTGATTCTAAACGCATCCGTTTTGTAACTTTCCATCAAAGCTATGGCTATGAAGAGTTTGTGGAAGGATTGAAAGCTGAATGTAATGATGAAGGTCAAATCAGCTATTGTGTTGAGGCGGGTATTTTTAAACAAATATGCCAAGATGCTAAAAGTTCTAATGCCGAACACCAACAATTTGATAGTGCTCTAGAAAAGTTAAAAGAATTATGTTCAGACGAGCAAAATCCTTTGCGTGTGAAAACGTCGAACAAGTCTGAGTTTGATGTTGTTTATCGTGGTGGAAAGACATTTTTACTTGACCCCGTTTCGGCTGGAAGGTCTTGTGGGTATTCTGCATCTCTTGAAAACATCAAAAAACTCTATTTAACGGGTAATAAAGATGGTATTTATAATATTTCGTATGTTCGAGGTTTGCTTGAATATATGCGAGAACATTTGAATTTAGCGCCGATTTCACAACATGAGAAGCAAATACAACCTTATGTTTTAGTTATCGACGAAATTAACCGTGGCAATATCTCTAAAATCTTTGGTGAATTGATCACCTTAATTGAGCCATCAAAACGTAAAGGGGCAGAGGAAGCGTTAGAAGTCACCTTGCCATATTCTGGCGATATTTTCTCTGTACCTGATAATCTACATATCATCGGTACCATGAACACGGCTGACCGTTCTCTTGCTATGATAGATACCGCACTGCGTCGCCGCTTTGATTTCGTTGAGATGATGCCAAAACCTGAGTTATTTGAACATAAGACTGTTAAAAATATCGACTTATCTGAACTGTTAACAACACTCAATAAGCGTATTGAAGTGCTTTATGATCGTGAGCATACCCTTGGTCACGCCTTTTTGTTCCCTGTCTACAATGAACAAGACGAAGATAAAGCCTTCCAACTGTTAAAATCGGCATTTAAAAACAAAATTATTCCATTGTTGGAAGAGTACTTCTTTGATGACTGGAACAAGATCCGTCTTGTACTGGGTGATAATCAAAAAGAAGCAGCATTGTGTTTCGTGACCAAACATGAAGATAACTATGAATCTTTATTTGGAGCTGATCACGGGCTTAATCTTTATGAAGATACAAAAGTGACTTTCCTGCTTGCGTCGTTTGATGGTCATGATTCTGTATGGGATCAACCTGAAGCTTATATTGCTATTTATACCAAGGGCTAATGGTTGAGCATGAAAGTGAAAAACACCGTTACGCTATTTGAATTTGGCTATATTACCAACGATCGTAAAGCGAACGAACATGATCATATTCAGGTTATTTCAGATAACGCTTACTTGTACCTCAAAGGCATGTGTTTAAGCGATGAGCGGGAACGTAACTTACTTAAACTAAAAAGTGTTCAAGGTATGGAAGTGCTGCAAGTACAAAATTATGCAGGGGTGTTATTTACCCCTGATGGTACGCAACTTGAGATCTTACCTAAAATCGGTAAAAACCGATCAGCGAGCAAAAAAGTAGAAGAAGATGCACGTCAGTCGTTATTGATCATGTTAAAGGCGTTAAAAGGCTTTCAACATATTCAAACCTCTAACGCTAATATTGTGAGTCGAAAAATGCCACTGCTTGAAGTGTTCATTAGTCAGTTTTTGCAATCGATTAATGCTCTCGTTAAGCGTGGCTTGCGCAGTGATTATGTGCCTAAAGAGGATAACCTTGCCTTCTTAAAAGGTAAGCTCAATGTAGGAAAGCAACTTCGTAATAATTTTATTAATAAGCACAAATTTTACTGTGAATATGATGAGTTCTTGTTAGATCGCCCTGCCAATCGATTAATTCATGCCGCTTTAATGAAAGTAAATGGAGTCGTACGAAGCGCAGAAAATCAAAAGTTGTTACAAGAATTGATGTTCGTCTTTCATGATGTGCCTGTCAGCCTTAACCATAAACATGATTTTTCGCTGGTGGCTCTAGGTAGGGGGATGAATCATTATGAATTGCCTTTAGCTTGGGTGAAGTTGATTTTAGACGGATTCTCGCCACAAACAATGAAAGGTGATCATCATGCCGCTTCGCTGTTGTTCCCAATGGAACGTGTATTTGAAGACTACGTTGCTCAATCACTTAGTAAAACGTTGAAACAAACACATCGTTTGAAAGCACAGGTACAAAGTAAGAGTTTAGTTACCCACAAGGGTTCTAGCTGGTTCAAGCTTAAGCCCGATATGGTAATTGAGCATAATAGTAGAGTTGTAACTGTCTTAGACACTAAGTGGAAATTACTTGATTCATCAAAAGCCAATGGCACTGATAAATATGGCTTATCGCAAAGTGATTTTTATCAGATGTTGGCATACGGTCATCACTACTTTGACACTGAAATAGAAAGTCCAGAGATGTTCTTGGTATATCCTTCCCACTCAGGTTTTAAGCAGGCTATACCACATAGTTTTGATTTCCCGATTCAAGGTGAGAAAACCTTAAAGCTATGGGTCGTTCCTTTTGTGATTAGTGATAATGATGTTGAGAAGGGGATTCAGTGGCCGGAAGATACTAATGTGGAAACTTGGACTAAGGTTACTTAAATCTTTAGGTTATAATTTTTATTTTTCCTTTCGATAACAAATGCAGTTCTTATTTGAACTGTGTCTATTTTTATAAAAATAACCACTTATTACTAGATGGTTTTACTATAGATTATATTTATTACAATACCTATCGATATGTTGATATAAAGGAATTATAAATGATTAACCTTGCTGAATTTAGGAATGATTTTTTTCTTCAATTAGAGTATTCGTTAGCGACAGGAAGGACTATTGATAACTTAATTAAACGTTGTGAAGGTATGCATGGTAATACCCAGTTCAATTCATTTCTGCAGCAAACAAGTTCTAGTCCTAGTCCTATTGATTGGTTAACTAATGATGATTCACTTAATGCCAGTATATCAGGGTTAAGATATGCAGCCGAAGTAATTGTAGAGCTTGAAGATTGGCTTGCCTTACCTTTCCGTGAAATTTTAAATGGTTTAGATAAAAAACATTATGTAACAACACTTGAAAAAATATTTAATGTTTCAGAAAATGAAAATTGGAGAGGAGTTACTAAAAGAGATATTAAAGATTTGTTAATAGAGTTTGATTGGTGGTGTTTATATATTGATTCGCTTGAAGTAAGAGAAGGTGAAATAAAATCAGCAAGAGAGCTTTATCATTTTTTAAATTCTCCATTATTTAATCAATTAACACATTTGGTTGATATAGTAGAAATTGCATCAGCTAATTGGGATGTTGATGAAAAAGTATTTGATAATATAGTAAAAAATCTTGATAAAAGTAACAAAAAGTTTAACCCTGAGTGGCTCACTAATGCGTTTTCATTTAATCATTATAATTTTAAAACGCATAGAGAATACAGTTCACTTTACTCTTGGTTATTTTTATCCATATTCGCTCAGGCTTATCAATATAAAACCAATATGTGGGCTACTAAGCGTCAATGGGAGTCTTTAGGTTTTAAATTAAAACAAGATGCAAGACCTGCACCTATTTTTCATTATTTTAAAGTTAATAGTAATGGAGATGATATTTTTCAAGAGGAAAAACTGGCTACTTTTGGGCAAAAAATATCAATAGTTTATAATGCGGATGGTGTTGAAGGTGAGCTAGGTGACAGTGTTGCTAATACAAAGGTTTTACCATTAGAAAGCCTTGAAAAGCGGATTGAAAATTTGAATGTTAAGATTGAGCATGTTTATAGTGCTGCTTGTTATCATCGAGATATTGATCTTATTATGATGCCGCATAAAGAAACTTTTCGAGCAAAAAATGCAACAAAACAATACTATGCGACATTACTGCATGAGTTAGTTCATTGGACTGGGCATGAGAGTAGATGTAATCGCAAGTTTGGTTATTTGGGAGATGAAGACTACTCATTTGAAGAGTTGGTAGCAGAGCTTGGTTCAAGTTTCTTATGTGCTCGATTTGATTTAATTAAAGAAGTAAGAGAAGAATCTATATCATATATTAAAAGTTGGTTATCAAACCTAGACACTACAGAGTCGATGCAATATTTAGAAAGAGCTGCCCGTCTAGCAAATCGAGCTAGTAATTATATTTATGTTCCAAAAAAACATGAGAAATAATTAGCAAATACCTAATAAGCCATAGCCAAAGTTCAACTTTGGCTTTAATTTTTAATTAAATGACTGTAAATCTAAATTGTTTTTTTATGTTGAAATGAGCGTTTTAAAAATCCATACACTATTATTAGAAGATTAATTACCTTAATAGGTGATATTTGCTATTAACCTCATAAAAAGTAATGTTTATCTGAGTTACAATTTAAGAAAATTACTATTATGTCATAGTCATGATAGTAGATTGATTTGTAATGAAAGGATTTAACAATGCAGAACATTAATGTTTTTATTAAAGACAACATAGCTCAAATTGCTCGTAAAGGGCTTCATATTGCACCTGAGATACCAGAAAAAAAATTAAACAATGCAGCAAGTTCAATGAAATTACATGATCATGTAGGCTCTATTATTGCTCTATTAGATAGCACTCTTTTTGGAAGTGGAAAAGATGGTCTTGCATTTACTGGTGAAAAGATGGTTTACAAACCAGCATTTGAGTCTCCAGTTACTGTTGATTTTACGGAGTTAGAGTCAACTGAGTATGTTCGTAATGTTTCTGTAAATGAAAAAGGAAAAGAAAAAGTAGAAGAGTTTACTTTAATTACTCTTAAAAATGGAAGTTCCATTAAAGTTGAACATATAAGCGAGTGTAATTTAGAAAAGCTTGCAGAGTTTCTAAATACTATAGCAACTCAGTTTGATTCTTTTGAGGAAGAAGATCAGCTTGTTGCTTTATCAGAAATGTCGGAAGATCTTAAAGTTGCTTATTTAAAAGTTATCGTAAATATGACCTATTACGATGATGGTGAAGTTGACAAAAATGAATTCGCTCAAATTTTATTATTAATGACTCGATTAGAACTTAGTACTGAGTCTCGTTTTACTCTTCGTGACTATATTACGTCATTAGGTGAATTAGATTGTTTAGATGAGTTAATTAAAACAATCGATGAGTCTTGTCTTCCAAGCCATAATAAGTCTGTAAAAATCTCGCTAACAAAAGATCTTTTCAGCGTTTTCATGAGTGTTAATAATGGAAGTCATGAGAATTTTGCTTTCTTCAAGGAAAACAATCATCTGTTTAATCTAACTGAAGAAGAAGTAGAGCTTATTATTGATGCGCTGAAACTTGATTTTAAAATGTTGAATGCTGATTTCAGTGATGATGCATTAGCAAAAGGTATGAAGGAATTAGGAGCTAAAGCAGGAGCCGTTGGTGTTCCTCTTGCTGCAGTTTATCTTTCTGGTTCTGTTGTTGGTATGTCAGCGGCCGGCCTTACATCTGGTTTAGCGACTCTTGGTTTAGGTGGCGTATTAGGTTTTTCTAGTATGGCAACGGGTATTGGTGTTGCAGTATTACTTGGCGTTGGTGCATATAAAGGGATTAAGCATCTAACTGGTGCCAATGAACTTGATAAAACGAAGCGTAGAGAGTTGATGCTAAATGAAGTTATCAAGCAAACGCAGTCAACCGTATCCTATTTAATGGAAGATATTAACTTCATCACCACTAGGTTAAATGATGCTATTTTTGATCAAGGTGTCCAAGATGAAAAAGTAAAATTACTTCTTCAAAAAGTGAAGTTATTAACTTCTGCTGGTAATGTTCTTACTCATAAAGGTGAAGAAACACAGGGTAAGTGCTTTAAGCTAAAATGTCCTACTGAACTTGATCAAGAGAAACTTCAATCGCTTACACGTGATGCGACTAAACATCAAATTTTCAATGTTGTGATGTCTTTTTATGAAGAGAAAACTGTTGAAAGGAAAAAAGATAGTGAAATTGTATCTGTTAATATTTTGGTTTTAAAAGAAAATATTTCAAATATTGATATGGAAAAATTAGCCAAGATTTTTGATGCAATTGGCTACTATAAAGCATCAGATGTGATTAAAGGTAAACTATCTGGACTTTTTTCATAGTGAAAAATAGAAACAATCATGTTTCGGCCATGCTGGTGCAAAAGCACCAGCTGGATAATTCCGAAAGCAAAATGAGTGAGCTCGACGCTGCTTTAAATACGCTAGAGCAAAATCAAACATACAATAATAATGCGTTAGATCAAGCATTAGCAGAGCTTGATGGATTGTTGGGCGAGGAGGGTATTGATTCTAAAGTAGCTGTAACTGTTGATATTACCAATGAACTCGATGATTTATTACAATCTGTAGAGCAAGCTCGAATTCAGCCTTGTGTACCTTATCTTTCTACGTTGGATTTACTCGAATTTAATGATGACATGTCATGGGAGGAGTACCAATATTATGTTGAAAAATATGCATTAAGAAATGCTGTTGATTTAGATGCTGATCCATTTAAAACACTGATGTCTCCAATGCAGAGAATTGAATTAGAAAAACGCATTGAAGAAGAGTTCACTATTAAGAATGCTCAATGTGATAAGTATGATTATTTGATTGCAGGTACATGCGGAGTTATTGGTGGACTTATTGATGTATTTTTTGTTGGTATGCCGGGAGAAGGGAAGTTAACGAATATTGCTGATAATAGTGTTAATTTGGCTGTTGAAAAGTTCGCAGGAGCTTGTGGCTGGGAGGGAGCCAGAGAAGGAAGTGATCCCACTAAAAGTGCGATTAGTTTTCTCGAAAGAAATTATAAAATTAACTACGATCAAGCCACAACGTTTGGTTGTAATGGAACTGATGGTGCTGTAAATAACTTATCTCCTAAAAATCATCATCTGAAGAGTTTAGGGCATTCACCTGATCTTATTGGTCTTTTTTTCTCTATTCTGAATCAGTTCACAAGTACCTCCTCTTTTATATCAAATGGTCAAATCATCACAATTGATACTGATGATTATGAGTTAAAGGGGGGGAATTTTATTGCAAAAGTTTTCTCTGGATTTGTAAATTGGCTTGGGCATCTATTTTCTGATATGGCAGGTTCATCAGGAGCATCAAGTCGGGGTTCGGGCATACCCATTCCGTTTTATAACCTTTTATTATTATTTGATGTTGGTGAATTTGGTCAGCATAAACAGTCATTTGCCACTGTTGCTACACAAGTTTTTGAAAAAGGTTATGACATGAGGCATGGCATTGCAATGGCTATCCCTGTTCTTATTACGGAACTGTTGACGAGATTGATGTGGGTAACCAAGCAGCGCTTTTACCATAAGAAACAATGGAAAGAGTGTATTCCGTCTGTGAACAATCCTGAATTAAGACGGATGTTATTAGTTGCTCATGGTTCGCTATGCCTTATCGATACTGGGGACGCAGTTCTAAGATCGGGTGGTGATATGGTTCAGTTTTTATTAAGAACGAATATTATCGGTTGGGCAAGGTTTGGTTCTCTAGCTTTAAAAGAGGTATATGCTTGGCATAACTCTGGACATATTAATGCAGATGCAGTTGATGAGTATCTTGAGTCTGAATACAGAAAAATGTTGAGACAAGTTTAAAAAGTGAGTAATTAAACGAATATTTATGCTTCAGTACCTAACTATGACCAAATTTTATATTAAGTAAATAATAAGTGAATGCGTAAGCATTCACTTTGTAACAAAGTAGTCCTATGCAATTAAATCTACATCCAATAAAGAAGCTATGGAACCAGATCTGGAATCGAAAGCAATTCGTCTTCTTATCATCATCAAGTTTAAATATTCAGCAATCAAAAGATGTCATGGAGATTTCGCTCGATTCGATAGTTAATTTATCTATCAAAAAAGGGTGGCTTTTCCATTCACTTGTAATAGAGGCTGAAGAGCAGTATTTCGTATTAAAGGGATATCGCCAATCTGATTTGCTGAATTTTAATCATGGCGTTGTGACTGCGCTTTTAGAATTGATCTCAAATAGTGATAAATGGCAAGCTTACCAACAGTCATTAGATAAATTGGTGGCTAAAAATATTTATCTATCTTCTTATGAGTGGGAGCCTATTGCTGAAATTTATAAATTAGTATGTAAATTACAGAACTTAGGCATCTCATCAGAACAATTGGTCAGCCCGCTGCAAAAACGTGTGTTTGAAGAAGCAAAATCACTACCTGAAGAAACCATTAGTGAGTTAGGGCGAAGTCTTCATAATAAACAAGTCACACCTTTATTAGTCAATAAGTATAAAAAATTCTTTGATGAGGTCGAGAAAAATCCATTAACGGATAAGCAGCGAGTTGCTTGTGTTGTTAATGATGATCATACTCTCGTTATTGCTGGTGCGGGAACGGGAAAAACAGCAACATTAGTGGGTAAAGCTGGCTACCTTATAACGGCTAATATCGCAAAAGCTGAGAATATCCTTATGCTTGCTTTTGGCAACAAAGCGGCATTGGAGATGAATGAACGTATCGCAGAGCGTCTATCTGTGAGTGCTGGATTATTAAAAGCGAGCACGTTCCATGCATTAGGTAATCAAATTCTAGCCAACCATCATGGCGTTAAACGCTCAATAACATCGCTTACTGAGCAGCCAGCTCAATTTACCCAATTTATTGATAATGCGTTAAGTTCTTTAGCGGAACAAAGCCTTCAATTTAAGTCTACTCTTGTTCATTATTTTTCTAGTTTAAGTACGCCAGGAAAATCTGATCTCGATTTTGAGTCTATCGAAGAATATAACGAATTCCTATCAGGGTGTCGTTTAGTTACGTTAAATAACGAGTGGGTAAAAAGCGTTGGTGAACTACGAATAGCTAATTTTTTAGCATTGAATGGCATTAAATACGAATATGAAGCCCCTTATAAATTCGATACAAGGAGTGTTGAACGTAGACAGTATCAACCTGATTTTTACTTGCCCGATGCAGATATCTATATTGAGTATCTTGGATTAGATGAACATAACAATACAGCACCTTATATTGATAAAGATGAGTATCTAGCAGGTCTTGAGTGGAAGCGTCAATTACACGAGTCTAATAAAACAATAATGTTGGAATTATATACTTATCAGTTGAAAAAAGGGCAGTTACAATCGGTATTAGCTAAAGCATTGGAGGAGCATGATGTTATTAGAAGCCCTATAGAAATTGATACATTATTTCAGCAGTTAAAAGAAGCGAATAGCAGCCAGTGGCAAGGCTTTGTTGATTTATTACAGCGTTTCCTTGGTTTATATAAGGAAGGGCAGTTTGATATAGATTTAGTTAAAAGTAAGCTAATGAAAGGGGGATATGATATTGAAAGAACGGTAGCGTTTTTAGATATTTTTGAACCTATTTTAACTGTGTATAAAGAGCATCTTGTTAACACTGAAACGATTGATTTTAGCGATATGATTGCTGAAGCGACAGCAATTGTGGAAAGAAGCGGCTTTCATCACTCCTATACACATATTTTAGTCGATGAATTCCAAGATATATCAGAAGGACGCGCTAAACTACTTAAGTCGCTATTGTCGTCAAACCCCAATATTCGGTTATTTGCGGTTGGTGATGATTGGCAATCCATTTATCGTTTTAATGGTGCTGATTTATCATTGTTTACAGAATTTCAAGCAGCATTCACACCCGCAACAACAGTTCCGTTAGATAAAACGTTTCGCTTCAATGACAAGATACATGAAGTGAGTAGCCGATTTGTTATGAGTAATCCGGCACAAATTAAAAAAGAAATAACGACTCATGAGCAGTTAAATGCGCCTGCGGTTAGGCTAGTTGATATTAAAAAAGAAGTAGAAATTTTAACTTCATTTACCAATATGAAGGATCGGAAAAATCAAGCCTATATAAATGTTTTACAGCGTGCTTTAGCAACGCTAAATCGCTCTGCCGACCAGAAAGGTAAAGTAGCATCTGTGTTAATTATTGGGCGCTATCGTCAGGAAAATACTGCGCAGTTGAAAGATTTTGATATCTCAAAACTTACTTATGCTTACTTAAATATTAGTTATGTTACTGCTCATGCTAGTAAAGGTTTAGAAGCTGATTATGTGATTTTATTTGGCGTTGACACTGGTGTATTTCCCTCTACTAGAGAAAATGATGAGTTAATAGATTTGGTTTTACCAAACAAAGAAAACTTTATTCATGGTGAAGAACGTCGATTATTTTATGTTGCGTTAACACGCGCAAAATACTTTGTTTACGTGTTATTTGATAACGATAAAAGTAGCCCATTTTTATCTGAAATAACTAAGTTTGGTGTGCAGTACGTTGATAACAAGTTGGCCCCTCAATTAGCAAAATGGCATTGTAATCAATGTAAGACAGGGGAACTTCGTCCGTTTACAACGAAATACAATAAAACGCTATATAAATGTTCTTTGTCGCCAGCATGCGACACATTAGTTAATAGCTGTAAGCACTGTAACTCACCATTAGAAGTTAATGCTCAAGGTTTTAGGCGTTGTCGTGGCTGTGGTGAGATTGAAATAGGCTGTTTGCGCTGCGGCATTGGTACTATGGTAGCCCGGTGCGAAAATGATCCTAATCGAGAAACTTTTTATGGATGCAATCGTTTTAGGCGTGGAGCTGATGATTCGTGTCGAGAAAATATAACAGTTTCGGCTTATCAACAACGGCTAAAAAATGCTCGTGGATAGTCAGTTTTTTCGATATGTTAACTATATATTCTCATTTAAACCTATAATTTAATTTGAAATAGAACTTACCAAGATAACAATAGATATTTATTCATTGTTAAGTTTTAATGTTAATGAAATATATCTCGATGGGAATCATATTTTTTAAAGGATAATTAGAAGGGAGGAGAAAAATCTCCCCCCTGGTTGGCGGGTCTTTTCTATTTAGCTAGCTCTTGCTGAAGTCTGAACTACTTAATATGTTTTATTTAGTGAAGAATGCTCGTTTAAGGCCAAGCTCTAGGCCGCGAACTTCTGCAAGACCTTTTAAACGACCAATGGCAGAGTAACCTGGATTGGTTTTCTTCTTCAGGTCATCCAGCATTTGGTGACCGTGGTCAGGACGCATTGGGATCTTACGTAGATCGCCAGCTTCTTCACGGCGCTGTTCTTCTTCAAGAATCGCCATCACCACGCTGTACATGTCCACGTCACCTTCTAGGTGCGCCGCTTCATGGAAGCTTAGTTGGTTATCTTCACGTTGCGTTGAGCGCAGGTGAGTGAAGTAAACACGGTTTCCGTGCTTTTTTATCATATTCACTAGGTCGTTGTCACCACGAACGCCATAAGAACCGGTACACATAGTGATACCGTTGTTCGAGCTTGGAACTTTCTCTGTCAACCAATCGATATCTTCGATGGTTGAAACGATACGTGGTAGGCCTAGAATAGGGCGTGGTGGATCGTCAGGATGAACAGCCATCTTAATATTTTCTTCGTCACATACTGTCATTATTTCCGTTAGGAAGTACGCCATATGTTCACGGAGTTTGTCTTTAGTGATACCCGCGTAGCGATCAAGCTGAGCTTGGAATGCTTCTAGTGTGTAGCCTTCTTCAGCACCAGGAAGGCCAGCGATGATGTTCGCAGTTAGCTGCTTGATTTGCTCTTCAGACATGTTGTTGAAGTACTCAAGTGCTTGTGCTTGATCTGCTTCAGTGTAGTCAGCCTTTGCGTTAGGGCGCTTTAGAATGTGCAATTCAAACGCAGCAAATGCGATTTGGTCAAAGCGTAGTGCTTTTGAACCATCAGCCATTTCGTACTCAAGGTCAGTACGGGTCCAATCAAGGACTGGCATGAAGTTATAACAGACGGTGTCGATACCACATTGCGCAAGGTTACGCAGTGTTTGCTTGTAGTTATCGATCCAAAGTTGGAAATCACCAGTTTGAGTTTTGATTTCTTCGTGTACTGGTACACTTTCAACAACCGACCAAGTTAGACCTTTTTCTTCAATTGTTGCTTTGCGTGCCAGAATTTCTTCTTTTGACCATACTTCACCATTTTTAATATGGTGTAGGGCATTCACAATGCCTGTTGCGCCTGCTTGACGAATATCATCAAGAGAAACTGGGTCATTCGGACCGTACCAACGCCACGTTTGTTCCATGACTCATTACCTTTTAATAGGCAGACTTAACCCACTCAAACAAATTAAGTTAATTAAGTTGCGAATAACAAATATAAATAACGACTTATTTAGTTTATTTTTAACTGCTCACGCAGCTTTTTAGAGAAGACGAGGGTTACTCGCCTCCAAATAAGATGACCGGGTTAGAGCTAAATAAATAGCCATCAAAATCCGGATCATCAATATCTGACAGTTCGAGAAGTCGTTGTTTCACATTTTCAAGGTGTTGCCACATAGCGCTTTTAGCCGTAACCGGATCCTTACGCTGCATTGCAGCCAAAATCCTTGCATGATCTTCCATCCATTCCTGGCGGTAATCATGACCGCTAATACGAGAATGAAGCTTTTGCCACATAGGGCTTTGCTCGCGACGTTCCCAAGAGTTCTTCAACATATCCACTAACACTGAGTTGTGGGTCGCTTCAGCAATACTCATGTGGAACTGCTCGTCACCGATACAATATTCGCTTTGTGCTGCAAGTTCTTGGCGCTCTAATTTGAGTGCCGCACGCATTTTGGCAATATCCCCCGGTGTTACTTGTAATGCTGCAAATTCTGCAATATTGCTTTCAAGTAACTGACGCGCCTGTAACATTTCAAAAGGTCCCGCATCATCAGTGATGATATGTTCACGATGGTGCGATTGGTTTGGAATATTAATGACATATACTCCAGAGCCTTTTTTCACTTCAACAAGATTTTCCAGTTCAAGCATAATGATAGCTTCACGTACAACAGTACGACTAACATCTAGTCGTTTTGCAATATCGCGTTCTGGAGGTAAACGATCGCCTATATTATAGTGACCATCCGTCAATTCTTGTCGTAATACTAATCCCAGCTCCTGGTAAGGACGTTTGGGTTCAAAAGGCATCATGATGATATCTTCACTTTTTTCCATTGCAATTCACACTATCATAACTAACCACGATAATTGGTCAACCTATCTCAAAGGCTGTATAGCAACACCTTAACTTCTCTAAGAAAATGATTAATTTAATTAACAGCTTGGATGCGTTCGATTAATGTGAATAGTTTAGGGTTGTTTTTCTTAACATCGTCATACATAGGCTGAACAGCAGTAACAAATGGCGCTTTATCTACGCTAACGAACTTCACGCCAATTTCTTCGGCTTTAATGCGCTCTTCTTTTTCAGACTCAGCCCAAAGTGTTTTCATTAATTGCATTGAATTTAATGCTGCGGTTTTTACTGCTTGTTGGTGATCTTTTGAGAGCCCATCAAAAGCATCAGTAGAAATAACCAATACGTCTGGAACCATAGTGTGTTCGTCTAGAGACAAGAATTTAGATACTTCACTATGACGGCTCATGCCGTATGACGGAATGTTGTTTTCTGCCGCGTCTACAACACCTTGTTGTAGTGCTGTGTATAGTTCACCGTATGCAAGAGGCGTTGGGTTGCCGCCTAGTGCTTTAACCATAGCTATAGCTGACGGGCTTGGCTGTACGCGCACTTTAAGGCCTTTTAAATCTTCTGGTGTGTTGATTGGCTTGTTGGTATAGAAGCTTCGAGCACCCGCATCGTAGTAAGTTAGACCAATAAAGCCACTTTCGCGTGATGATTCAAGGATCTCTTCACCTATTTGGCCTTCTTGTGTTGCGTAGAAATGTGCTTGATTACGGAAAAGGTAAGGCATGTTAAATGCAGAGTAGGCTGGAGCAAACGCTTCTAGTTCAGCTGCATTGGTTTTTACCATGTGTAGTGCGCCGTTTTGCATAAGTTCCATTGACTCACGTTGCGAGCCAAGCTGTGCATCTGGGTAAATACGAATACGCACTTCGCCATCAGTGGTTTTACGCACTTCTTTCGCCATTGCGTCCATTGCTTTATGTACAGCATGGTCACGAGTGTGGTTGTGGCTCAGTTTTAGAGTAGTAGCAGCAAACGCTTGTGCACTTACACCGAATGTTAGCGCCGCACCAATCACAGCAGTTAGAACACTTTTACGTGCTTTCATTATGGTTTCTCCGTGAGATGGAATCCGTAAATTTTTTGTAGGGGGTTACAGGTTTCGGAGCCAATCTTGCGACCAATTCAGACTACCGTCAAAACAAAAAATATAATTGGTTGAACAATATCACAGAAAGAACCTCTTAATTGGTTAACCAATTCAAATGTGAATATGGTCACAGTCGCCAAGGTGATACTGTCTATAATGCCAGAAGATAAAGAGATGTTGTTGGTCAGATAATATGAGCTTGAGTTTGTATTGGTTAACCAGTGGCGAGGCGCGGTTCGTTATATGAGATAGCTACGTTGTTAAGGAAACAATAATGAAAAAATTGGTTGAGTACATCAATAAAGGCTTGGCGGCATTTACCGTCTCGCTATCTTCTTTCCTAGTGCTTTGTGTCGTTTGGCAGGTTTTATCACGCTATATCATTGGTAAACCAAGTACCGTTACTGACGAGCTTGCACGTTACTTGTTTATGTGGGTAGCACTTATCGGTGCGGCTTACACGACGGGTCTTAAACGCCACCTTGCGATCGACCTTATGACGATGAAGTTGAAAGGTAAGCGCAAAATTATCAACGAAATTATTATTCAATTAGCTATTGCGGTATTTGCATCGGTTGTGTTGGTTTTCGGCGGCTCAAACCTAGCGATAAAAACGTTGGCTACTGGTCAGCTAACTCCAGCTTTAGGTTGGGAAATGGGGTATATATATTTCTGTCTTCCAATTAGTGGCGCTTTGATGATTTTCTACTCTGTTGTTTATGCCATTGAAAAAATTCAACAACTTATTTCTGGTGATGTAGCTCTAAACGACGCACAACAAAACTAATTTCGAAGAGGAATTCTACAATGGAATGGCAATTAATTCTTACTTTATTTGGCTCTTTTGGTGTACTGCTTATACTGGGTATCCCTGTCTCATTTTCGATCGGTCTTTCTTCGCTTGCTACCATTATGATGAGCTTGCCGCTTGAACCCGCGATTGCTGTAGTGGCGCAGCGTATGGCTGCTGGTTTGGATAACTTTGCACTATTGGCAATCCCTTTCTTTATCCTTGCGGGTAACGTTATGAACCAAGGCGGTATTGCAATCCGTCTTATTAACTTCGCTAAAGTACTGGGTGGGCAGCTACCAGGTTCATTAGCGCACGTTAACGTTCTTGCGAACATGATGTTTGGTTCTATTTCTGGTTCTGCGGTTGCGTCTGCTGCAGCAGTAGGTGGCACTATGGCGCCCTTACAGAAGAAAGATGGCTACGATGAAGCCTTCAGCGCAGCAGTAAACATAACTTCTTGTCCTACTGGTCTATTGATCCCGCCAAGTAACACGCTGATCGTATTCTCACTGGTTTCTGGTGGTACATCGATTGCTGCTCTTTTCCTTGCAGGTTACCTACCCGGTATCTTGATGGGTCTAAGCTTGATGATTGTGGCAGGTATTATTGCGAAACGTCGTGGCTACCCAGTAGCAGCGCGTCCAACACTCGCAGTGGTTTGGGATACTTTTATTAAAGCAGCACCGTCACTTCTTCTTATTGTTGTGATCATGGGCGGCATCATCGGCGGTATCTTTACGGCAACAGAAGCGTCAGCAATTGCCGTGGTTTATACGCTTGTTCTTGCAGTGGGTGTTTATCGTGAAGTAACTGTTCGTGATTTACCTAAAATCGTACTTGAATCTGCGGTAACGACTTCAATTGTATTGCTATTGGTTGGCGCTTCAATGGGCATGTCTTGGGCAATGGCGAATGCTGATATCCCTTACATGATTGCAGATGCACTACTAGCAGTTTCAGAAAACCCACTAATCATTCTACTGATCATCAACGTAATCTTACTGATTGTTGGTATCTTTATGGATATGACCCCAGCGGTTCTGATCTTTACACCAATCTTCCTACCAATCGTATTGGATATGGGCGTGGATCCAGTGCACTTCGGTATCATGATGACATTCAACCTTGCTATCGGTCTATGTACTCCACCAGTTGGTAGTGCACTGTTTGTCGGTTGTTCGGTTGCAAACATCTCTATCGATAAAGTAATTAAGCCACTACTACCGTTCTACGCGGCGCTATTCCTAGCATTATTGGCGATTACGTTTATTCCACAAATCAGCCTACTACTTCCACAACTAATTCTAGGTTACTAATTCCAGATTATTAATCTAGCGCTACAACTTTTGACTTCATACGATTCGATTATCGGATTTGCCTCCATCTACTCGCCTCGCAGCGCTCTTCTGGCTGCGAGACCAAGGAAAAATAATGAAAACAATCGCAAATACCAACTTGAATGAACAAGTAATTCGTCCAACTTACGCTCGCTCAAACCTGAAAACTCGTATCGTTCACCTTGGTTTCGGTGCTTTCCACCGTGCACACCAAGCGTTATTCACCAATGAAATGCTACAAAAGACCAACAGTGATTGGGGCATTTGTGAAGTAAACCTATTTGGTGGTGAAGATTTAATTGAGCAGCTGCGCGTACAAGACCACCTATACACAGTGGCAGAGAAGGGCGCAGAATCAACTGACGTAAAACTGATTGCCTCAGTAACTGAATCACTGCACCCAACATTAGATGGTAAAGCAGCGGTATTAGCGAAGATGACCGAAGAGCAAGTGGCTATCGTTTCGATGACCATCACTGAGAAAGGTTACTGCGCTGACCCTGCAACAGGTCGTCTAGACAAAAACAACGGCTTAATCATTGCTGATTTGGCCAACCCACAAGATCCAAGTTCGGCGATCGGTTACATCGTTGAAGCACTGCGTCAGCGCCGTGAAAAAGGCATCCAACCATTTACTGTGATGTCTTGCGATAACGTACAAGAGAACGGCCACGTAGCACGAGCAGCTGTTCTGGATTTCGCTAACTTGGTTGACGTTGAATTAGCATCATGGATTGAAGCGAACGTTACGTTCCCATGCACCATGGTTGACCGCATTGTTCCAGCTGCAACAGAAGAAACGCTGACTGAAATTGCAGAGCTTGTGGGTGTTGAAGACTTGTGCGGTATCGCTTGTGAGCCGTTCCGTCAATGGGTTATCGAAGACAACTTCGTTGCAGGCCGTCCAGATTGGAACGTTGCTGGCGCAGAATTTGTTTCTGACGTGGTACCGTTTGAAGAAATGAAACTGCGCATGCTAAATGGCAGCCACTCATTCCTTGCTTACCTAGGCTTCCTAGGCGGCTACGCGCACATCTCTGACACCATGACGAATGATGATTACCGCACAGCGGCGTTCGACATGATGATGAAAGCGCAAGCGCCAACACTGAATATGCCGGAAGGGACTGATCTAGAAGCGTACGCAACGCTGCTGATTGAGCGCTTTACCAACCCAAGTCTAAAACACCAAACATGGCAAATCGCGATGGATGGTAGCCAGAAGATCCCACAACGTATGGGTGGCTCGCTACGTCATCACCTAGCGCAAGGTACGGACTTCAAATGGTTGGCAATGGGCATTGCCGGTTGGATGCGCTACGTTGGCGCTGTGACTGAACAAGGCGAAACAATTGATGTACGCGACCCAATGGTTGAGCAGTTCCAAGCAATTTACGCCGAACATGGTTTGAACGTTTCTGCGGTGAAAGCACTACTTTCAATTGAAGCAATTTTCGGTACAGACCTTATCGCTAACGAAACTTTCGTGAGCGCAGTGACTGATGCTTACCAATTGATCCTTGATAAAGGTGCGCGCGCAGCCGTCGCTTCTCTTTAATCGATAAAATGATGCCCTCCTTATGTGAGGGCTTCTTTGCTTTAAATCTTGCTGTTGTAAATAGTGCTTAAAATTTCTTTGGTGTGGGCGAGGCCGGCACCTACGGAGTAAAAAATGAAAAACTTTTTGTGTGAAGACTTCTTACTATCTAACGATATCGCTCGCGAGCTATACCATGATTACGCCAAAGCGATGCCGATCTACGACTACCACTGCCACCTAAACCCAAAAGAAGTGGCTGAGAACCGTCAGTTCGAAAACCTGACTAAGATCTGGTTAGAAGGCGATCACTACAAGTGGCGTGGCATGCGTTCAGCCGGCGTACCTGAAGCGTTGATCACAGGCAGCGAAGCGTCAGATTACGAAAAGTTCCAAGCGTGGGCAAAAACCGTTCCGCAAACATTGGGTAACCCACTGTACCATTGGTCACACCTTGAGCTGCGTCGTCCATTTGGTATTACTGGTAAACTGTTTGGTCCAGAAACAGCGGATCAAATTTGGCACGAGTGTAATGAGCTACTGGCAACACCTGAATTCTCAGCACGCGGCATCATGAAACAGATGAATGTTGTGATGGCAGGTACCACTGACGACCCAATTCATTCGCTTGAATACCATAAAGCTATCGCCGAAGATGACAGCTTTGATGTTGAAGTTGCGCCAAGCTGGCGCCCAGACCGTGCGTTCAAAATTGAACTAGACGGTTTTGCGGAATACATGACTTTGCTAGGTGAAGTGGCAGATGTTGAAATCACCCGCTTTACCGATCTACTGACTGCGTTAGAGCGTCGTCTAGAGCACTTTAGTGCACACGGCTGTCGCGCCGCTGACCATGGTATCGAAGTGGTTCGCTACGCTGCAGTACCAAGTGAAGCGACACTGGATGCGATGCTAACACGCCGTCTGCAAGGTGAAACGCTGAGCGAGCTAGAAATTAACCAGTTCAGCACGGCAGTTCAAGTGTGGCTTGGCAAGCAATATGCGAAAATGGGCTGGGTAATGCAGCTGCACATCGGTGCACAGCGTAACAACAGCACGCGTATGTTCCAACTACTCGGTGCTGATGCAGGCTTTGACTCAATTGGTGACCGTCCGTTCGCACTGCAATTGTCTTGCTTAATGAACGCGATGGATATCACCAACGAGCTACCAAAAACCATTCTTTACTGCCTAAACCCACGCGACAACGAAATGATGGCGACCATGATTGGTAACTTCCAAGGTGGCGGCATCGCAGGCAAGATCCAATTCGGTTCCGGCTGGTGGTTCAACGATCAGAAAGATGGCATGGAACGTCAAATTCAGCAACTTTCTCAATTGGGTCTATTAAGTCAGTTTGTTGGTATGCTAACTGACTCTCGTAGCTTCCTATCGTACACGCGCCATGAATACTTCCGTCGTATCCTTTGTAACATCATCGGCCAATGGGCAGTGAATGGCGAAGTGCCAAACGACATCGCAATGTTGGGCAAAATGGTTCAAGACATCTGCTACCAAAACGCTAAATCTTACTTCGTTCTACCAGGAGAGAAAGCATGAAACGTATTGCCTTAATCGGGGAATGCATGATTGAGTTAAATGGCGCGCCGTTTGGCGCCATGACTCAAGCGTTTGGTGGCGACTCACTCAATACAGCGGTTTACCTTGCACGTGTTGCGGGTGAAAAAGTGGCGATTGATTACGTTTCCGCGCTGGGCACTGACGCCATCAGCAGCGGAATGCTTGCGCGTTGGCAACAAGAAGGTGTCGGCACAGACTTGGTTCTGCGTGACGAGACACGCCAACCGGGTCTATACCTTATTCAGTTAGATGATCAAGGTGAGCGTACCTTCCTTTATTGGCGTAACCAATCTGCGGCACGTTACATGATGCAGCATGCGGATTTTGCCCAAATCGAAGCGGCGCTAATCAAGGTTGATATGGTGTATCTGAGCGGTATTAGCTTAGCGATTCTACCCGCGGAAGATCGCACTAAGTTGGTGGCGCTGCTGGCAAGTTTACGTCAACAAGGTGTGGAAGTGGCTTTTGATTCAAACTACCGCCCAGCGCTATGGCGTGATGCTGATGAAGCTCGCGATTGCTACCGTCAAGTGTTTGAGATTACCGATTTGGCACTGGTGACCAATGACGATGAAGCAAACCTATGGGGCGATAACGATGAGCACGCGACCTTAAACCGTCTAGAAGCCGCGGGCGTGAAGAAAGCCGTGGTGAAAATGGGCGCGAAGGGCAACTTGTATCAAGAATTTGCGGCGGGTGATTTTGAGACCATCGCGACCACGCCAGTGGAAACCGTCGTCGATACGACTTCGGCGGGTGATTCATTCAACGCCGGATTCTTAGCGGGCTACCTACAAGGGAAAGACGCGCAGCAATGTTCGCGTCAGGGCCATCAATTGGCGGGTATCGTGATCCAACACAAAGGCGCGATCATTCCAACATATGCAACAGAAACGATTCGCTTTTTTTAGTCAGCTCGATGATTAGAAATTGATGACTAGATATTGATGTAGAGATACGGATTTAAAGTAAGGATTTAGACATGACCACGATTGCACAACAATTGGCTGAAATTAAAGTTATTCCAGTCATCGCGATTGACCGCGCAGAAGACATTATTCCTCTCGGTAAAGCACTAGCAGGCAACGGTTTGCCAGCGGCTGAAATTACTTTCCGCTCAGATGCGGCAGCAGAAGCGATTCGTCTATTGCGTGAAGCGCAACCAGATATGCTAATCGGCGCCGGTACCGTACTAAACCGCGATCAGGCGATTGCGGCGAAACAAGCGGGCGCGACCTTTGTGGTTTCACCAGGTTTTAACCCAAATACGGTTAACGCATGCCGCGAAATTGGAATCGATATTGTACCGGGCGTGAACAACCCAAGCGCAGTGGAAGCGGCGATTGAAATGGGTCTAACCACACTGAAATTCTTCCCAGCGGAAGCATCGGGCGGTATCAATATGCTGAAATCATTGCTAGGCCCTTACACGCAAATTCAGTTTATGCCAACGGGCGGTATCAGCACTAAGAACGTTAACGACTATCTTGCGATTGATCGCGTGATCGCGTGTGGCGGTACCTGGATGGTGGATAAAGCACTGATCAACGAAGGTCGTTGGGACGAGATTGGTCGTCTTGCACGCGAAGCCGCAGATTTAGTTAAATAAGCTCGCGCAGCAATCGTAAAACCCTATTATTAAGGCTTCTTTCGAGAAGCCTTTTTGCGATAAGCCATTTAGAACGATATCCATATTTTCTAGTGAGGCACTATGCAGATTGCTTTTTTACATACCTTAGCGGCTAACCAGTCGTTGTTCGACTCTTTTATCGCATCAAGTGGTTTAGAAAAACAGGCAACCATTCGCCATCATATTGCGTCTCAATTGTTGCAACATGCGAGCAATGTGGGAATTGATGATGAATTGGCATCGATGGTTGAACAGCAAATAGTACAGTTGGAAGCGCAGGGCGCAGATTGGGTTATCTGCACTTGTTCCAGCATTGGTGCGTTAGCTGAACAGGCAAAAACACGTTTTGCTCAAGTTATGAGAGTCGATAGACCCATGGCAATCGAGGCGGAGCAAAGTGGTCATATTAAAGTGTTAGCAGCGCTTGAAACCACCATCAATCCTACTATGAACTTATTGGTAGAATACGATGCTGATATTGCACAGCGAGCCACAGTGGAAGTCATTCCAAAGGCGTGGGCACATTATCTGGCAGGAGACAATGACGCTTACCTAGCGACCATCGCGCAATATATTCACGATCATTGCCTAAACGATAGTCGTATTGTACTGGCGCAAGCTTCAATGGCACCGGCGATTTTGCAGCTCGATCAAGCGACACGTCAATGCACCTTAACCAGCCCAAGTTTGTGCTTGGACTATTTATTGGCTGAGCTCGAAAATAACGATAATGGTGATTCACAATGATGACATCATTAACGAATTGGACAATACCAGAATGGAATCTTGCCCAAACTATCGGTATGGTTGCTTTTTTTATTGGGGCGACGGCTTTCTTACATAGCGATGGCCGACGCTTTCGTCTTCATTTGATGTTGTTCCAAATCGTGCTGTGCAGCCATTTTGTTATGATGGGAGCGCTGGTGGCCGCGTTCGGATGCGGTATTAGTGCGATACGTAGTTATGCTTCAACAAAAACACAATCAACACCGGTCATGTTGTTCTTCATTGCGATGCTGTGGGTGATGGGTGTGCCGCAACTTGAGTACTACTATGAAATTTTGACTATTTTGGGCTCGTCAGTTGCCACCTATGCTTTGTTTAAAATGCAGGGTATCACAATGCGTTTACTGGTGATGTTCAATTCATTTTGTTGGATCATTAACAACTTCTTGCTGGGTTCAATTGGTGGCACCTTAATGGAGCTAACCTTTATTATGGTCAACAGCGCGACAATTTTACGCATGTATTACACCCGCCCAATAGCAAACCACTGATTGCAAAACTTTGACTGTAAACCTTGGTCGTAAAGCTATGACAACACGAGCCCCCTCGACGTAATCACATCGCATAAACAAAAAACACCGAGCCCATCTAAGAATAGCGGGACTCGGTGTTGGGCTGCTTAACCAACCAGTTAAGCATTCAACCAATAAATTAGTCAGTTCTTAAATGAGTATTTAAATCGCGACTAGCTGGCCATTAATGGCATGCATCGCAGGCACCCATGCCAATTTATCTGCCGACATCTTGTTGCCACAAGGCAGTTTTATGTGATTCACCAACCACACCACACAGCCTTGTTCCCCCTCTTGTTCAAGATTGAACAGCACTCGTGCTTGTGAGAACAGGTTGTCATCATCAAACGCTTCAGAGATAGGCATTGCAGCGCCTTGCCATGCCGCGATCAAAGTTTCTACTTTGTGGTCAACTGCAAGGGTGATCAGCTCAGGCTCAACATCTTTGACGATACGCATTTCAATGTTGGTGCGTAGACCTGTTTGCTTGAGTGAAATTTGGTGTGGAATGTTGCTGTCATTCCAAGTCAGTGTTAACTGCATCGATTGCTCTGCTAACCATTGGTGAGAGATCTTAATTACCGCTTTACGGATCGCCATCGGCTCATTAACCGCGACCAGTGGACGGTGTGGCTGTTCTGCATTGAAGATAATGAAGTCGTTGACTTGTAGATCGGTAAATTGCTCGTTCACCACATCTTCACTGAACGCAATATCACGCGCTTCAAGCAGATCTTCAGCAATACTCTGGAAAGGTTGCAGGCTGTAACCAAAACGTTCTTCACCCGCAAGTACGATTTGAACATCGATATACTTACGGTGGATTTCAGATTTACATTCCGTTACTAATTTGCTGTTGTCATCAACCACGAAGAAGAAAACATCATCACCTTCAAGTTGGTAGCGACCATTTTTCACTGAAGCACTTAAGCGCTGTTTTACCTGCTCAATAACTTCAAACATTTTAACCGGAAGGCCCTGACAAGCTTCCAAGTTAGATAAGTTGCCTTTAAACACTAATTACCTCAATAGCCACGCAGTGGCTGCATTAGAAAGGGCTAGTATAAGTGATTAATATAATTGGTTGACCAATTTCATTGGGATTTAAGTAAGGAAGGAGAACTGGATCAATAATTCACTTAACAGCTGGTTTCATTAAGGTCATAGGCTCTTAAATCACCTCGCTCAGCAGATATATGTGTTTGTCTGGTTTTCTTATCGTGAGCATATCCTTGGTTATGTATTCTTTGTTACCCATTGCTTAATGAGCCAGACGAATAAAAAGTTTTTGAACGACTAAAAGCTGCATTTAAAATAAAGTTACTCTATTGTTGGAAGAGTAGGCCTTTGATTATTAGGACAAGATCCGTTTTGTACTGGAAAATAATCAAAAAGAAGCAGCTTTGTGTTTTGTGAGCAAATAAGAAGATAGCTATGAATCTATATATTGGTTTGAATCGCGACCTAAATATAAAAAACTATTCTTTATTCATAAAGATGCTGCCCTGTGCGGCTTCTTCTATATATGCACTCCACCAGATCATTATTTCTTTTCGTTGTTCTAAATAATCAGAGCGGTTGTAACTTGCTCTTACTTCATTTTGATCGGCATGTGATAGACATGCCTCAATCAACAAACTGTCAAAACCATGTTCATGAAGGGCTGTAGAAGCTATCGCTCTTAGTCCATGCGCGACTAATTTATCTTTATAGCCAAGAGTTCGCTTAATTGCTGCATTGGCGGTAAATAGGCTGACATGACTTTTAAAGTTTTTTTCTCCAGAAAATATATACTCAGATCCTTCGCTTAATGGTCTCATCATGTTGAGAATATCCATAGACTGCTGTGTTAAAGGAACTCTATGATCTTTTCGCTGTTTCATCTTATCTGCTGGGATTGTCCAAACCTTGTTTTTGAAGTCAATTTCATCCCAACGTGCTGTTGCTGCTTCTTTGGGTCTTGTCATTGTGTGTAGTTGCCACAAAATGAGTAATTTTGTTTTTATTAGCAGCCTTTTCGAGCTGTTTAATTGCTCTAAAAATTCAGGTAATTCTTCAGGCCGTATAGTTGGCATGTGTATAACCGTATTTTTCTTAAAAACTTTAATAATTTTGGCAAGTGGATTAGCGTGAATTAATCCATGGTTGACTGCATAGTCCATTATTTGATTGAGACTTTGGCAAATGCGTTTGATGGTAGAGTGTTTTCCATCTTGTTCTATAGGGCGGAGTATTTCGATCGTTTCAGGTGCATTAATATCGTCGATAGGAATAGTGCTCAAGTAGGGCAGTACATATTTTTCTAAATTACGCCATTCTCTATACGCATGCTCTGGTGTTACGTTTTCTTTCTTACGATCAAACCATAAATTTGCAACTGCTAAAAATGTATTGTTTTGCTTTTTACGTGCTTCCTGCAGTTTATGTTGTTCGAATGTTTTTGGGTTTATTTGTTGAGCTAAAAGCTCGCGATACTCTATTGCTTTAGTACGGGCATTTGCCAGAGATAGTTCAGGGTAAACGCCGAGGGATAGCTTTTGTGTTTTCTTTGAAATTGGATCGCTATATCTAAATTGCCAGCCCTTTGTGCCATTTTTACGAACACGCAGCTGTAATCCATTACCGTCAGATAATATGTACTCTTTACCTGTTGCTGAGGCGTTTTTAATTTCTCTATCCGTAAGTCGAGTAACTGAGCGAGCCATTGACATATCCTTAGTTCATGAGGAACAAGTAGTATATATCAGTATCGATTTTTGGGGTACATCTGGGGGTACTAAAAGTGCTGGATGGGGGTAATATTCGTTGGACGTTACTGGAGTTGTTTTGTTTTTAAGGCTATGTTTTCAATAGTAAAAATGTATTTCTCTGGATTTTATTAGAAGTGGTTATTTTAGCCCCGGAAACCACTGAATGCTATTACTCATCTTCTATGTACTCTTTATTTGTCTGTTTATCCCTTAGTTTTAACCAAGGGCACTTAAATTGGATAGTAAGTGAGTGGAGTACACATACGTACACAAATCATTTGCTCACTTACATTTTAAACTTGATACTCAGTTTATCATAATTGCAGTGAGATAACGCTTTACTACTAAGTAAAGTCATTGTTACTTGATTGGTTTTAATGTAGGTCAATGCCCATCCATGGCAAATGACATAGATGGGAGAGGGAAGTTAAGCGGTAGGGTTCTGAATTGCAGAGACAAACAAATCCACTTCTTTTGATAACAATTGCAGCAGAGTGTGGTTATCTAGCTTATAGATTTCATTTTCAATGTAGATAAAAGATTGATAAATCAACTTCTCTTGCTTTGAAATCTGTTTGAATAGCTCTGTATGATTTTGTGATTTTTCTAGTGTTCTTTCTAACTCTTGTAATGAGGCAATTGCACTGTCGAGATCATTGCTAATCGTTGCGTCAAATGGCAATGATTGTTTGTTTTCATTCAGTTGAGTCAAAATACGTAAAATGATATTTGAACTTCTGCTACATAACAGAATGTGTTCACCAGTTTGTGATTTTCGATGTGGCTCGCCTAAATATCCCATCCAGTGATCAAACAAGTTAGTATCATTAACAACACAAGCTTGATAGTGACGTTGTAACTCAGTTGTGACGTTATCTGATTTGTTACTCATGTAGGTTTGCAATGAATCAAGGTAACGGATGTAGCCAGCGACAGTTGTTGTTAACTGGGTTGGAAATGATTTCTTTTTCCAACCCGGAGCTAAGATAGACACGAAGAATAGTGGTAAAAAGACCCCAAGTACGGTGTTATCAAGTCGAGGTAATAAAATGTTGTCGCCCTGACCATTTAGTGAGAAGCCAGCAAATACAAAGAGGGTGACGAAAAATACCGCAAAGCCATAGTGACGTGCTGCAGTATGGAAAAAGAGCACCACTGCAATACAGAAGATAAATGGTAGAATATCACTTGATACTTGGAAGTGAAGTAAGCCTCCGACCACGATTAATCCACAAATGGTTCCCGTTAAACGCTGTAGCAATCGCGTCCAAGTCATTGATAGGTTAGGACGTAGCACCAATAGACTCGTCATTAGCGTCCAAAAACCAAACTCCAAATTTAAAGCACGTACAATAATTAGCCCTGTCGCTAAACTCAATGTACCGCGTAGTGCATGACGAAAGTAGCTTGATTTTAACGTCATCTGGCTGGTGAGTTTGGCAACAATTTCACGCCATTTCCATGAGATAACGATGGGGTTGATCAGCCCGGTGTTTTTAACTTCAGTTGTTTGCTGACTGAGTTGTTGTAATGACAAATAGATGATGTCGAGTTTATTAATGTACGCGTAAGCCGCAATCGCTTCTTCTTGTAATACTGGATTGACTGAGTGTTGGCGCAATGCGTCAAAGTTAATCTCAGGCATCTTAATACGGCTAACATTATCTACGGTGACTTGTGCTAAGTACTGGCTAATTTTTAAATTTGCCTGATGGATATGTTCTAACCACTCTGGACATGCTTGTTTGAGTTGGGATGTTGGGGTGAAGTACATCAAGCGTGTTTGCTCATTAATACGTTCTGCAACCGTCAAAAAGCGGTAAATATCTTGCAGCTTTGCACTGTCTTCACCGGCAGTAAATTGCTGGTGGATACGGCTTTCTAAGGTGTGTGATAAACCGGCAATTTGTGAGCGTAACTGAGCTGATGTAATGAAAAGTTGGTTGTTATCTGATTTAAAAATAAAGCCATGATCATGAGCAGTGAGCTTTTTTGCTAAAGCTTGATAAAGATCGGAGAGAATGTCTTTCGACTCTTGATTAGGTAAAAAGTAGATAGCTAATGCTTGCCAGAAAATATACCAAAGTGCACCACTTGTTAGCCACATAGGGATAAGCCAAACGGGTCTTCCATCTATGTGCAGCAGCATGGCGTAGATAGCCAATAGAATTGAGGCAAAGCCAATTGCACCAAGTCTTGGACTGAGTACGGCCAGCATAAATAGACTGAAACTTACAATCGTTAAGCTAATAACAAAGACGATAGAATGTGGAAATACGGCTTCGGTACCAAGGCTGATCAAAAAGAATAAAGGGACGGTGATCAGAAAATCGAGAATACGGTAACGCGTGACGCTTGAGGTATCAGCAAAACCACAACTAATACTACCTAGTGAGAACGCGATCCCCATCGTGACGTGTCCCATAAGGAACAGAGGTACGGAACATGTGATGAAACTAAAGGCTGCAATGTTAGTTCTGAAGTTGAGAAATGTTCGTAGTGAAGGATACCGGAGCAATAAATTAGATAGATTCATAATTTTAGTATGTTTATAGAGTGTAATTTACTTTGTTAATCATAATCCCTTTTACGAAAGAGTGAAGTCTTTTAGGTATATTTAATAATATGCTAATCATAAAATTATGTGTATTTATTCTATTTAATGAATGGTTATTCTCAACTATTGATTTTATATAAATGTGTATTTTGTAGAAGAGAAGCATATTATTTTATATTCATAGCAGCGCTAGTTATTTAAAATAATATTCTTCTTATACTATTAAATAACATAGTAATAGTAAGGGCTCTAATATTTACACTATTTAAAATATACAATGCTGATTGTAGTTGTAAGTGTATTTATGTCGTAAAGCGAGAATAACCACTTTATTTGTTGTGGTTATTTCCACGTCTATAAATTGATATAAATATCAATAAACTTGTTGATATATCTCATTAATACTGTTTATTATTCTTTTCCAATAAGTTACTAATACAACAAACAACATGGAGAAAGTTGTTAATGTCATTGCTTAAGGATATGTCTGTTAAGTTACAAATAGCCTTACCTGTAATATTTATTGCTATTTTATTATGTATTGCATTATTTATGGGGCGTAATAATTTAATAGAAAGTGTTGATAAAATGAATGCAACCACTTCTCAAGTTGTGGAAGCAAAAGACAGTACAGCGATATTAATTAGCAGTAGTTACGCCATGCGTGTAAGTGCGATTTATGCGATTTACGATAAAAAATCATTGCCGCGTTTGTCAAAATCATTAGAGAGTAGTGAGTTAACTAATCAAGCCGCTATTTTACAGTTACAAAAAATTCCAGAAATTAATAAAGAGCTAGAACTATTTCGTACAGCGATGTTGGCTTATATCAATTTTAGCCGTGATACGGTGTTAGATATTTTGGATAAAAGACATGCTGGGAATATCGCAGATTCAGACTATCAACAGTTTATTGTTAAGTATCGTCAACTCGGAGACGATATGATCGCTGCTATCAATGCGCTAGATGAACGCGTAAATAAGACTGTAAATGCATACATAAAGGAGCAAAAAGCGGAACACAGTAAGGCGATTAACCAAATCGGGGTTGAGTTTATTATTACTTTACTGATAGCTCTCGCTATCTGTTTTGTGATTGGTTCAATGATTGTTAAACCGATTACTGTTTTGCAACGTGCAATGCAAAAAATAGCAGAAGGTAATTTGCAGGATGAAATTAATGTTGATGGTACCAATGAAGTTGGCGAGTTAGCGAAGAACCTTAATCGTATGATCCGCAAATTGCGCTCAACGGTGACTGTGCTTAATGATGTCGGGCGTAATGTTGCATCATCATCGACAGAGCTATCGACAGTAATGAAAGACTCTGAGCAACATGCCAACGATCAAGTTATCGAGATTGAACAAGTGGTAACGGCGATTGATCAATTGACCACAACCGCACAAGAAGTCACGCAAGCCGCACAGAAATCTGATGAAAATGCTAAGAGTGCAAGTGACTTAGCGATTAAGAGCCTAGATTTATTTTCTAACAATCAGCAAGCTAATGAAGAGATGGCACATTCATTAATGGAAGCGGCAGAAGTGGTTGCACAGCTTAAAGTACAATCCGCGCAAATTAGCCAAGTGATTGACTCTATTCAAGGGATTTCGGAGCAAACTAACTTGCTAGCACTAAATGCTGCGATTGAAGCGGCACGTGCAGGGGAAAGTGGTCGTGGTTTTGCGGTTGTGGCTGATGAGGTTCGTCAATTAGCAGCAAGAACACAGGATTCAACCAAAGAAACGCAGCAGATCATTGAGCAATTACAAGCACAATCGACATCTGCGAACGAGCGTATGCAATCAGCGATAGATACGTTAGAGAATAATAAAGTGGTTTCTAATCAAGCGAATGAAGCATTAGAGGGGATTACTGCTGCAATTTCTATGAATAGTGATATGAATACGCATGTTGCTACAGCATCAGAAGAGCAGTTACAGGTCACTATGGATATCAGCAATAGCATTGAAAATATTCACCATATTATTCGTCAGAATGCATCGGGGCTAAGTCAGTGTACCGTTGCTAGTGAAGAGCTATCAGATTTGGCTGAAAAGCAAAGTGAGCAACTTAAGTATTTTACTTGTTAGTGGTCGTCGCAAAGAATTTGAATATGTAATAAAAGCTTCACATCCTATTTCTTTTAATGGAAAGGTGTGAGGCTTTTGATTATTTAAGAAACAGCAATAGGTGTTTTTTGGTGTATGCGCTGCTGGTTGATTTCGTCTACACGCATTAATAGATAATCTTTAAAGTTGGCGCATCGAGCTGGCATATATTTACGCGGTTTGTAATAAAGACTGAGTTCAAACTCACTACTCACATAGTTATTTAATACAGTCACTAGCTTTTTATTCTTCAGCTCTTCTTGAATTAGGCTATAGGGTAAGTAGGCAATACCGCCACCCGCTAAAGTGATATTTTTCAGTATTTCACTGTCATCGGCTTCAACAGATCTTGGTATTTGAACTGAATTGTATTCGCCATTTTGCTCAAAAATCCATTTATTACCGCCCACTAACGTCGTGGCAAATAAGCATAAATGCTGCTTGAGATCATTGGGAACGATAGGTTCACCATAACGTTGAATATAGCGAGGAGAACAGCATGCTTTAAGGGGTTCACTAAATAAAGTCCGCTTGACCAGTAAGCTATCTTTATCTTGAAAGCCACGATAAGTTGCATTTGCTCGTATAGCGAAATCAACCTCATGAACATTATCGACTTCAAACGCCGTTTCAATAACAACAAAGTTAATGTTGGGGTTGTCACTGATATATTCACCAATGATTTGGCTGAGAAAATGTTTCGCAAACAAGGGGGTACTGGCAATTTTTATAGTACCAATATCTTCGTTACCGAGATTTTGGATTTCATTCACCATATCAGTGATTTGACTGTTAATATGGCTAAATTGTTTAAACAGTAAATCACCTGCTTGCGTGGGTGTGATTTTACGGGTTGTGCGCTTTATTAGACTCACTCCCATGGCTTCTTCCAGCTCGGTTAACCAACGGCTACCCGCAGAAGGCGATATACCGTATTGCTTAGCAGCATCGGTAAGAGAGTGACAACGTACGACATGAAGAAAAAAAACAATTTTATCTAACATCCGCATTCCTTGCTTAGCTAAAAGAACATCCTATTGGTGTGACGACTTATCATAACGGGATGGTTCATGGTTTAAATATAGCAAATATGAAAATTTAGACGTTTTCTTAATTCTGGAACGGTATTTGATTATATCTGCAAGAGTGAATTGCTTTTATGCAACTACAAGATGAAGTGCGTTATCTACGCTTAATAGTAAGCCGTAAACATTAGCGCTTATTTATTTGGGGATAACGATAACTACATATAGCAAGTATGTGTTTTTAAGAGGGGTAGTGAAATGCTAACTGATAAGGTTTGTCTAGTAACCGGTGGGGCTCAAGGTATTGGTCGCTGTATTGTTGAAACCTTCGCTAATCAGAATGCAAAGCATATTTTTGTTTGTGATATGAATTTAGGTGCGATGGCTGATTTAGAGCAGCAATTTTCTAATGTGACTGCACTTGAATTGAATGTATGCGATCGAAAACATGTTTCTGAAACTATTACCAAAATTGCAGAGAAGTATGGAACGATTGATGTCTTAGTCAATAATGCAGGTATCACGCGTGATAACTTAATTGAAAACATGACAGAGAATGATTGGGATCTGGTTATCGATGTGAATTTAAAAGGCGTGTTTAATATGACTCAAGCTATTGCGCCTTTAATGATGGCGTCTGGCTCAGGTTCAATTATTACTATGTCATCGGTCGTGGGTACTGACGGAAATATAGGTCAAACTAATTATGCCGCTACTAAAGCTGGTGTTATAGCGATGACCAAATCTTGGTCTAAAGAGTTCTCACGTAAAGGGGCGAAAGTTCGTGCCAATTGCGTTGCTCCAGGGTTTATTGAAACACCTATGACGGTTGATTTACCTGAAAAGGTTATTGATTTTATGGTGTCAAAAACACCATTGAAACGAATGGGCTTAGCACAAGATATTGCCAATGGCGTGTTATTTCTAGCCAGTGATAATTCAAGTTTTATCACTGGTCAAACGTTGAAAATTGATGGTGGACTTGTGATTTAGTTTTAGTTGTTACTCCTTCCTGAATCGAATTTAGGGAGGAGTATTTTCCTACTAAAACTGAATATAGCTTTAATGGATGATAGGTATTTGGCTTGTTCATCGATGGTTTTGTCAGAGCAGTGTAAAACATGCGAGTTTGATGCATTATTTCAATGATTTCTAAATAAAAAGCATTAAACTGCATCGACTTATATTGCTAGGAATCATAGATTGACTTATTTATTTATAAACTACATAGGGATCGTGTGCCTATTACTGCTGTTGCTAGCAGTGATTATGCTTTATAGGTCAATGCAAAAGGAAAAAATGTGGCTAAGTCGTGTGGCATTATTACTGATGGTGATCAGTGGCGGCATCCTAGTTGCAAAACAATATCAAGATTATCGTTTCTTTTCTGAGCGTTTAGATAACCGCCATGAGCATAGTGGTTTTGCTGATATTCAATAAGCTTTTATTCAAGTTACTAAGAATTAGCACATGGTTGCAATAGTGACCTGATTTGAATGAAAGAGAGCATAAATTTCCATACCTAACCGTAAATTTTCTTCCATTAAATCATGATTATCAACAAGTGCGCAGATAGCGATATCATCAGTTAATGCAATAGTCACTTCGGTTGATTTCATATCTTGTACTAATGCAGTGATCGTTCCAACTAATTGATTATCAAAACGATCACGTTTTCCGTGGATCAAGTTATCTTCACTGCACACGGTAATAGCAGGGCCTTTGATCAGCGCAACCACATCTTTATCTGCTTCTAATTGAAGTTTTACCGTGCTGCCATGGGTGATGGTGGCTGAAATTATATGATGAGGTGTAATTGCGATCTGCACTACATCATGTAAATCATGACGTTCAATGTGGCTGATATGTCCGAAAAACTGATTACGCGCACTGGTCTGTAAAGAAAAGCGTGACATTACCGCTAATAGACTTTCTAACGGTGCACTATCATCATTTAAAGCTTTCAGGCCCATATCTTGGATTTGATGAAGCAATTGATACATTTGCACAAGGCGTTTACCAAAACGAGTGAGCTCAGCACCACCACCGCCTTTACCACCTTTTTCACTTGATACTAAAGGTTCGCCAGCTAGAAGATTCATATCTTTTACAGCATCAAAAGCCGTTTTGTAACTTATCCCTGCTTCTTTAGCTCCCTGACTGATTGATCCCGTACGTTCAATAGCATTGAGTAATGCAATACGACGAGGATTAGCAAACATTTTATTTTCAATAAGAAGAGTCGAGATAGCTGTAAGGTTCATAGCAATATTTTAAATTATAGTTTTCTCTATCTTAGCGCAGTTTGTTGGTAAGGCATAATGCAAAAGCGAAGTAACCTTTTGTATTTATTATGTTCTTATTGATTGCAGAAACGTTAATTTAGTGGGTGATCAATAAATTAGAATGACGCAAGTACAAATGTGAGCAATCTGCACTCATTTATCATGAGTGCAGAGCATTGTTTATTTCATACAGAAGGGGTTACGTTTGGCTATATGATCTGTGAGGCTATACACGGATTCACAACAACATTGTTCCATGACTTGTTGCAGCTGTTTTTTCAACATATTAATGGTGTGATGACCGCCATGATCACCTAAAGCACCAACGCCATACATAAAGCTACGACCCAAGAAAGCAAACTCAATACCTGTCGATAAAGTACGGGCAATATCGGCTCCGTCACGAATACCACTGTCCATCATAATAGTAATTTGACCTTTGCATTTCTCCATGATCTCAATGGATTTGCTGATGGTAGAAGGACCAGCATCTAACTGACGACCACCGTGGTTAGAGATGATGATCCCATCAAGTCCAAGGGAAATCGCTTTTTGGCTATCTTCAACGGTAGAAAGCCCTTTAAGCACTAAATTACCTTTCCATTTATCACGCAAGCGAGCGACTTTATCTTCGCTTAAACGCCCATTAAAGGTTTTATCCATAAACAGGGCAAGATGATGCATGTTCATTGAACCCGACATGTATTTAGTTAAGGTTTCAAATTGTGGCTGGCCTTTCTTCAAGGTTGCTAATGCCCAGTGTGGTGAGAGCATGATTTCCACCATATTGCGCCATGTCATTTTAGGCGGCATGGCTAAACCATTACGTATTTCTTTAGGGCGATAGGCAAAAGTAGGAACGTCAGATAGCAAGACCAAGGTTTTAATGCCTGCTGCTTCACAGCGTTTAAGCAAATCGTCAGTAATGGCTTCATCAACAGGATGGTAGAGCTGGAACCATGCTTTACCTTCGGTGATTTCTGCGATTTTTTCTATTGGAGAAGTCGATACCGTACTTAATACAAATGGAATATTTTGTTCAAAAGCGGCTTTGGCTAAGATCTCTGGCGCATTAGGCCAGATAAGCCCTTGTAAACCCACCGGACTGATCCCGAATGGGGCATTATAGGTTTCACCAAATAGAGTGGTTTTTAAAGAAATCGAGTTGTAGTCACGTAGGTAATAGGGAATAAGCTCAATTTGGCGAATATCATGAGTATTACGTTTTAACGCCATCTCGATATTGCAGCCACCATCAACATATTCAAAGGCAAATTTAGGTAGGTTAAATTTCGCTTTACGACGTAGGTACTCAACGTCTGGATAATTGGTATTAAAATAATCCTTCATTTTCGTCATCTCTCTGTGATAGCTGCTTACTAACATAGAGCAAATTAATTGATTATGAACATGATATTTACAATATCTAAAAAACAAAAAATGGAATAAATAAAAACAGTTAACAGTGTTTCCTTTTTAATATTTTCTTATACCTGATTACCACCGAGACTCAGCCAAGGTTAATAATTTCTCTGGCATCGGTGGTGATTTTGCACCACATTTAATTAGCGTATCGAATATATCTTTAACTCGAAACCGATAATTAAATCGAAAACAGAACTCACCAAGATAACGAGGAATATGTTTTTCTCTAATTGCGTGATATGTCCCTTTTATAGAATTTTTAACGTTACCAATCATGGTATCGACCCAATAAAATGCAGCTTCATATTGGTGAAGTTCTTTACCATTTTTTGGTAATGAACCATGAATAATATCTGCGGCTAACAGACCATTAAAACAGGGCAAACCATCTGATATAACTAACGTTTTTTCTTGTAAATGCTTTTTAGCCTAATCTGTCATTTCTTGTTTTTTAAAACAAGAAACAACACTTAGCCGCATATAAATAGGATGACCTTCTTCATTCAAAGAGATCGCTGATACAAAAGGTGTTTTACCTTTGGCACCACGTCCTCGCTTTCCTTTTTGTTTACCTCCAATATATGCATCATCCAATTGCACGATATTGCCTAACTTTCGATTATCATCATGCTCTTTCATCACTTACACCTAGTTTCAGATAATAAGTGCGACACTCATGGAAAGGCGTAGAAGAGGAAGCCAACTGCTGAAAGTGGTACGCTCTTCTCGTCAAAGAAACAAGCAGTACTACCATGAGTTATCAGCAGTTGACCGAGGGGAAAAGATACCAGATTTCTACCCTCTTGGAACTGGGAATTTCAATCTCTGAAATTGCCCAAAAAGTGAAGTGCCATCGTGCAACGGTTTATCGTGAGTTAAAAAGAAACCGAGCACATGACCAATATTGTCCCAAGCACGCTCACGCGTCTTCTGTTAGCAGGCGTAAGACTGCTCATAAGTATCGGATACCCGTTGAGCGTATTGAATTTGTTCATCTATTACTCAGCGTAGATTGGAGTCCTGAGCAGATTTCGAGTGTTCTAACTAAGTCAGGAGCATCAATCAGCCATGAGTGGATTTATCGCTATATTGCTAAAGACAAACGTCAAGGTGGCAAGCTCTATCGCCACCTGAGACAAGGACATAAGCGATATCGTAAAGGGCTGAAAGAGAAGGCTCCAACGATTAAAAATGCAGTATCGATTGATGAGCGGCCATTAATTGTCGATAACCGAGATCGGTTTGGAGACTGGGAAATTGACACGGTATTAGGCAAGCACGGCACTGGCGCAATCGTCACCATCTTAGAGCGAAAGAGCTGATTCTATTTAGCTAAGAAGGTAGCGTCCAAATCGGCCGCCGAGGTAACGAAAGCGACGATAGAAATGCTCATGCCATACAAGGATTGCGTACATACGATTACTGCCGACAATGGCAGAGAGTTCGCAGGCCATCAGGAGATCTCAGAGGCACTGGATGCAGATGTTTATTTTGCTCACCCGTATAGCTCTTGGGAGCGAGGAGCGAATGAAAATGCTAATGGTCTACTAAGGCAATATGTGAAGAAAGGGACGGACTTGAGAACGGTGACGGATGACGATATTCAGTTTGCTCAATCAAGGATTAACAATCGCCCTAAAAAGTGTCTAGGGTTCAAGCAACCAGCCGTTATTTTCAAAGAAATGGCAATGGTCGCTTGATATTAGAGAGTGTCGCACTTCGAAGTTGAATTCGGGCATGAGTTTATGTTTTATTCGCCATGCTGCGTTATAAGAAACCCCTAATTTACGCTTTAGCTCTAATGCTGAAATACTGTTTTTATCTTGTGTGATGAGATAAATAGCTAAAAAACAAGTGGTTAACGGTAATTTCGAATGAGCAAATAAAGTACCTGCTGTCAATGATGTCTGATGGTGACACTTATTACATTGATATAATGACCGTGATTTAAGTTCACAATAACTTTTAGAAGCACAGTTAGAGCAAACGTAACCATTTTTCCATCGAATATTAAATAAACGCTCTCTACATTGCTTTTCTGTCCCATACATATGCATAAATAAAGAGGTACGATTAACTGACATGACAAAGTGTAACCAGACGAATAAGAGATTAGATCCCATTATTAGATTAACTTTGTTTTATATCATTAATAATTCGGTTATTATATAGTTATGTACATTTTTTAACATAAGTATTTGTAAGTGAAAAGTAATCAGCAGGTGAATAGCATTCAGGTTCTTCGTGGAATTTGCGCAATCCTCGTTGTTTGGGTGCATAGTTATAATTGGGTTGATGACGTATATCCATCTATGGGGAGGAACTTATTTTCTTTTGGTTTTATAGGTGTTGATATATTTTTTATTATATCTGGGTTTGTCATTACCTATGTTACTGTTAGTAAAAAAGAGCAAAATGTTTCTGTTTTTTTAATTAAAAGATTTTTCCGTGTAGTTCCATTAGCGTGGCTTGCTATAATAACTTATGGTTTTGTTTCTGGTTATTCAATTAAAGATTTACTCCACGATCCTAGTTTTATAAAAAGTTTATTCTTTATCCCAATAGACTCTGCGGCCCAAGCTCCTGCTTATGGTTATGGATTTTTAATTGTCACATGGACGTTAACATATGAACTTATATTTTATGTGTTATTTTCTATATCTATGGGTATAAATAAAAAATATCGAAGTTTAATCTGTTCATTTATGATTGTTATTTTAATGTTTTCATTACAATACATATCTTCTGGTTTTTTAACATTAAATACCCATAAGGAGTTAACTTTACCTGATATTTCAGTATTTAAATCGATTTATGGTGTAATATCGAATCCGATGATGTTATATTTTATTGCTGGAATGATACTTGCGGAAATTTATATACGCTTACCTAATAGAAACTTATCAGCAGTTAGTGGTATTTCTATATTAATTATTATTTTGTGTTTATCTTATTTGATGATGGTCAATATTCCATATAATCGATTAATAACTGTTGGTCCATGGTGTGTTTTAATTGTTGCAGCAATGTTACTTTGGGAGAGGTTAGGGAAATTTGAAGCTCCTGATTTTTTAATATCATTAGGTACACTTACTTATTCACTGTATTTATTTCATGTACCTATTCAAGAGTATTTTTACTCACGTCGAATTCCAAGCTTAGATTTTTTCTATGCAGGATTTAGTGGATTTTCAAAAATGATGTTTTTTACTTCATTCTCTCTTTTAATTTCAATCCTAGTTTTTATTATATTTGAAAAATCATTTAGTAGGTTAGGACGAATTGCAGTAGGTAAAATTTATAAAAAGGTTTAAGTTTTGTAAAGTTGCGTGTAAGTGATTTATTTATTGCATCATTAATCAATAGCTTAAACGTTAGCTAAAATAAAAGGTTCATCGCGGCTTTCCGGGGAAAGCCGCTTTTATCTTCAAAAAGAAGTATGCTGTATCTCGATAGCCATATCCCATTCGCTTAATTAATTTTATCTTGTTATTTATCCCTTCCAGAGTGCAGGTATTCAGTGGGTAATTAGCTGAAGCTACAATGCCATGAAGATAGGGGCTAAGTTTTCGTGCAAACTCTTGTAATGGTTTTATCCCACTTTCTTGTACTTGTTGCCACCAGACTTCCCATAGCTCATTAACCTGCTTTTCAGAACCACATCGCCAAAGCTCCTTTAGCTGTGCCCCTAGAACATAAGTCGTCATTAAGTCTTTATTGAGGCTTAATATTTCCTCAAGATAGCTTTCTTGCCGTGCATTTAAATTATCCCGTTTTTTTAATAACACCCAACGTGAGCGTTTGATCCATTGCCTTGCCTTTTTATCTTGCTTTAAACGATTAGCTTGGTCGACTCTAACTCTATCCATCACTTCTCGACCAAATTTAGCAACTACATGGAATAGGTCATACACAATACAAGCGTTGGGACAGTGCTGTTGTACCTCAAGGTCAAAAGCCGTATTCATATCCATTGCTACCGCTTCGATATTCTTAGCATGTTCACCTAATTGTTCGAAGAAAGGACGTATATCCTTGCGGCTGCGGCCTAGGCCAATCCAAATAACTTGATAAGTTGTAGCATCAGCAATGACAGTGGCGTAACGGTGCCCCTTAAAGATGGCAAACTCGTCCATGACGAGTTGCCTTAACTTCTCCCATTTAACTTGCGGAACTACCTGCTGAAGTCGGCGTTTATCTATTTCTTTGATCGAATGCCAATGAATGCCCGTCATTTGAGATATGTGCTTTATTGGAAGAAGTGGCAGTAGTTGTTCGATATAGCTTCTTAAGCGATTTGTTATTCGAGCATGTGGCTCTAACCAAGAAAGGGACTCTGTTTTAATACCACAGTTAATACACTTAACTCGCCGAGTTTGAATGCTAAGCTCAACGGGAACGCCAAGTATCATAGCGTCTTTTACATGTCGCCATTGATACTCATGCACAGCATGAGCTTCAAGGCCACATGAACATTTAGCAGTAGCGTTGGGCTTGAGAGTAAGAGAGATAAGTGACTCTGTCTGAGTAGACTTTACTATTTTAAAGCCTTCCCAGAATGAAGATAGGAAAGTATGATTAAGCATGAAAACGGTAGTTAGTGTGTGTTTTTGTTTGGCGACTAAACCATATCACTTTCTACCGTTTTTGTTTTCATTTCCCGCTAATCTGCGATGAACCAAATAAAAGCCTTGTTCATTACAGACTTATTTTAAATAAGAGAGTAAGGACAAGGTTTTATTTGTGCTTCATCATTAGAGAACCATCAATCAATGGTTTCAAAGTAGAAATTGTAGTCACGAACCCCGTCGATTTGAACGCCTTTCTCTCTTAACTCCAGACACTGTTTGAGTTTAATTGTTTTAAAATCCATTGCTTTAAGCGCAAGAATGATTCGTAGATCATCCATTGAACGTGATTTAGCTTTAGAGCTACACGGTAGCGCAAACAACATGCGTTTTTTGTTTAAAGCCAACCTTATTAAGCCAGTTTAGCTCTTTGGGACCTTTACGAGTACCACAAAAGTAGCAGCAATTGTCTTGTTTTAGCGCGGCCTCTTCCCTTAATACTTTAGGACTGGATGATGTGGTTGGTGAAGTCGTATTATTTTTCTTATTACCATTGAATGCAGAGAATTGAACGACATTAGACATTTTGATTACTCTTACTCATTATGGAATGCTGCTTAAAACTGAATACTATTGTAACGTGCCTGTATATACTGTTTCTGTGTATTTTGATAGATAAAATAAAACCTTGCGTCTGAATAACTTATTTGAACAAGTAAACAGTCGCAAGGCTTTATCAGGTTATTTACTTACCTGCAATGTTGAGGCGAGCAAAACGAATTTTTGGTGCATAGAAGCTGCGATTATAATCGTGTTCTAACACATTACTTACCGCATCGATTTCTTTGATCATTTGGTAGAAGTTACCAGCAACTGTGATCCCGCGTACCGCTTGAATACGTTGACCATCACGGCATAAGAAACCACTTGCGCCAAAGGAGAAATCACCACTGATCGCATCTGCGCCAGAGTGAACACCTTGCAGTTCAACAAGCTCTAAATATTCACCAGCAGTGGTATCAGCAATGCTGTTTACACCTTCAGAAATAACCGTGTGACGAGAGCCAACACCTAATCCACCTTTTGCTGAACGTGATGCATTGGCTGTGTTTTCGATACCGAAGTAACTCGCAGTGTGGCTATTGTGCAGCAAGCTATTTAATTGACCTTCACCAACCAGAATTGTATCTCGGGTAGCAAAACCTTCGCTATCAAAAGCTTTAATAGAAAAACCGCCTTCAATATAAGCTTTGTCAGTAATGGTGATAAGTGGGCTCGCCACTTGGCTACCAATCGCATCACGCCAAGGGTTAATACCTTTCATGGCTGCCTGCCCTGAGGTACACATACCAAAGGCACTAAACAAACTGCTAAGTGAGCTTAGTGTGAAAATAACAGGGTATTGCTTGGTAGCAATGGGTGAGCCATCAAGCAATGCTGATGCCATATCATAGCCATAGTTAATACAGTAGTTAGCATCTAACTCACTGAACTTACGACCCGATGACATACCGCCATGCATGGCTTGCTTACCGTCTTTTTCAATTAAGCTATAAGCATAACAATAAGTTGAACGTTCACTATGCTGGCAAAGTGTACCTTGAGTATTGGCTAAAATTACATGGGCATCTGATTCAGCAAAGCCATTATATGGTGCACTTTTAGCGTCAGGTTTGCTTACCACACCTTGCTCTAGCGATAGGGCAAGAGCGATCTTTTGATCAACATCGCCGTCATCATCTTGGTAGATCTCGCTTAAATCAGTACTGATTTTGCTATCAATACAGCTAATGGTTTGATGTGGATCTTGCTGCGAATATTCAGCATTTAACAGCGCGTTATCAACCATCAAATCAAGGCTTGTTGGATCTAATGACTCAGAATAGCTGGTGGCGACACGTTGATCTTTTACCACACGTACACCAATTACTTGACCTGACGTTACCTTGTATTCATCGAGCTCGCCGTTATTGGCTTTTAGTGAGAAGTTATTGCTGCGATTAGCGATAACATCGGCAGATGCGCCTTTTTGAGTAACACGTTCAAGCACATGGTCGATGGCTTGCTGTAATTTATTTTGATCAGCCATTAGTTACCACCTCCCACAAGAATATTATCAACTTTCAATGCAGCTTGACCCACAGTTGTCGGTACTGAGCCACTGACAGAGCCACACATACCAGCCGCAAGCGCAAAATCATTACCAACCATACTGATTTCTTTTAACACTTTAGGACCAGTACTAATTAGAGTTGCAGATTTTAATGGCTTAGTGATTTTACCGTTTTCAACAAGGTAGGCTTCTTGTACCGCAAAGTTGAATTCACCTGTTCCCGGTTGAACAGAGCCGCCACCCATTTTCTTCGCATAAATACCGCGCTCAACACCAGCTAGCATATCGTCTAGGTTGCTATTACCTGGTTCGATGAAGGTATTACGCATACGCGATGTAGGAGCGAACTTGTAAGATTGACGACGACCAGAGCCGGTAGGGGCAAAGCCTGTTTTCATCCCGCCCATACGATCAACCATAAAACTGGTCAGTTTACCGTCTTTGATCAGTTGTGTACGCTGGGTTTCCATGCCTTCATCATCAATATTGATAGAGCCCCATTCGTTGATCATGGTGCCATCATCTACTGCATTGACCACGGAATTTGCGATCATTTCGCCCATCTTGTCGTGGAAAACCGAGGCTTTTTTCGCAACCGATGTTGTTTCAAGCAAGTGACCACAAGCTTCGTGGAAAATAACGCCACCGAAGCCATTACCAATGATCACTGGCATTTCACCTGAAGGGCAAGCATCTGCAAACAGTTTGATCATGGCTTGTTTCGCCACATCTTGACCTAACTGTTTTGGATCGACTTTGCTATTAAATTCCCAGCCAGTAAATGCGCCCGGTGCTTCATAGCCTGTAGATTGTTCACTGCCGTTTTGTGCCACTGCATTTGCAGAAATACGCGTGTAGTGGCGAGTATCACCAATATGTAAACCTTCAGAGTTGAAGATCTCTATTTGTTGTTCACGTTGACCAATGTTACCGATGAACTGGCTGATCTTTTCATTTTCAGCTCGTGCAGCTTCATCCGCTTGGCGTAAAAACGCAATTTTGGCTGCCATGTTAGCATCTTGGCTTAATGGAAATTGGCAGCTGTGTTTATTGGTGAAACGATTTAAGTTCAAGCTACCTGCATTAACGATTTGATCGCGTTTGTCTTTTGCAGCTAGTAGGCTAGTTACACGTTTTAACTCTTCTTCATCGGTACTATTGGTGTAGCCGTATAAGACTTTAAAGCCGAAAAATAAACGAATACCGATACCGAAATCGATCCCTGAGTTAATTTTATCGATCTCACCTGAGATTAACTGTACTGAGTTAGACTGATGATGCTCAACAAAGAGTTCAGCAAAATCAGCCCCTAAAAATAGCGCATGATCGATGACTGCTTTAGCAGTGCTAGGGTTTAGCATGTGTGCTCCCTTATATTTTTATGAGCTCTATTTAATAAACTAGCAGTTTTTTATTGTTTCTTCCTCTATAGATAAAATAGGTCGAAACGATTAAATACTGAGTTATCAGTGAGTAACTGTATTGCGTTACTGGTTGTCCTCTGAAGGCAAAATAATAGAGCGAAGAATTTGTTCAAGTTCATCCCAAGGTAAAATTTCACTATCAATCACTTCGATACGTGATTCAAAACCGTCTAGTGATAGCTCGTTAACTGAAACAACTTGATTTACGACGTTAAAGGCAAAACAACCATTTTCCGTGTTCACCACTGCTTTCACACGGTTTGCATTGATGCTTGAGAATAGGCTGAACAGCTTGGAAAACTCAAAGCGTTGATCAGCAGCAAAGAACCAACCACAACTGTGGAATCCTTGACCGTGATTTTCCTTACGAATGAATTGTTGACCTGGTAAAAGCTCAATCTCTGGCTCTGGGGCAATATCGTGATGGTGATCATCGTGATGATGATGGTGACTATGTTGTGCTTGGCGCTCAATGCGTGGAATATCAAGCCATTCTAGTTCTAGCTTTCCTAGTTCTACCTCATCAATTAAGGCTTTCTTTGGTTCTGCTTGCTCAACTGCAAATTGGAAAGTGAAAAGATCATAATCGTCACATTGGTCAATCTTATTAGCCACCACGACATCAGCAAGGGCAAGCTGATCTTGGAAGTTTTTATTATTGGTGTAGAAGCTATCGGCAAAATGACGAGGATCGACAAGCGTAATAGTTGCACGTAAATCAACATAATCTTCGTACACACCTGACGTTAGTTTTTTGATCACTTCTTTTGGGTGACCTAAACCTGTTGGCTCTAATAGTAGGCGATCAGGTTTTTGTGCAAGTAGGGCATTGATGCCCACTGACATAGGTAACCCTGCGACACAGCACATACAACCGCCAGGGACTTCTTTGATAATGGCACCTTGTTGTTCGAGAATTGCGCCGTCTACGCCAACATTACCAAACTCATTGATAAGAATTGCCCATTTTTCATTTTCAGGTTTACGAGCAAGAAGAGAAAGAATTGCAGTAGTTTTACCAGCACCTAAAAAGCCAGTAATAATGTTGGTTGGAATACGTTTCATATTGTGCTGATCTCTATACGTCTACATCTGTAATTTGTTTATTCTACCGTATGTTACAGGGTTACGGTATCTAGCAACAGTATGTGCTCATGTGAAGGTAGTGAAGCCAGAATTTATGAAAATTGAACTAAGGTTAAAAACGTAGCAGTTAAAGCACTATTGTTTCCATCAAAGAGAAATTTTTCATATTTACAAAATAGTACGATGCCTTTCACGAAAGCTAACATTGGAGAGGTGAAATACAACGATAGAACAAATTGATGGTGGATATCGGCATACAATAGATAACCAGTATTGTGAGTCGTTTAACGGCAAAAACGTCAAAATCGCCTGATAGGTAAATATCTATCCATAGGTTGTTTTTTTTAACATGCTGATAAATAAAGATTGTCGTGTTTTTGTCAGGCTTGTGACGTGATGTTTTGAACTCGATATCTGTAGGCTTTAGCGGAAAGTAGCAAAAAGGATTTGTAATGATTATTCGAAAATTACGACTACAGCGTGGTTGGTCTCAAGAGCAACTTTCTCAATTAAGTGGATTAAGTATTCGTACTATTCAACGTATTGAGCAAGGACAAAAAGCGGGGCTAGAATCACTCAAATCTTTAGCTGCTGTGTTTGAAATACAAGTATCAGACCTTCAAATGGAGCCGCCAATGAACAAAGAAATCACCATCACAGAAGATGAAAAACAAGCGATTGAATATGTGAAGAGTATCAAAGAGTTTTATTCACACTTAGTCACGTATCTTTTGGTTATAACTGGATTGTTCGTGATTAACTATTTTACTAGTCCTGATTATTGGTGGGCGGTATGGCCTGCATTAGGCTGGGGGATAGGTATTGTTAGCCATGCTCTTAGTGCGTTTGAAATACTTAATATTTTCGGTCCTGATTGGGAGAGAAAGCAGGTCGAAAAACGTTTAGGCCGAAAACTGTAATTGATTCATGTAAAGCTAATAAGTACTAATGCCACTTTCATTATCAACTGTTGGCATCAGTCTTATTGGCTTTTTGTTTTTATTTGAAAGAGAGCTGCTTAGTTATTGGTTTAAAAACAGAAAAAGCCAAGTTAAGAAAAACTGAATCGTTCGCCATGTTTATAAATGTTACATTAAATGTTAATGAAAGTTTGAAATAAACAGGGGGATAGATTGGGTTCAGCAATAAAAAAAATGTGGTATTCCCCGTCCATCAATTTAGGTCTACGTGCTTCAGTTATCTTCATTATCCTCATCTCTATTGGTGTAGCATCCAACCAAATCAGTAGCTTAATGACAGCTTTAATGACGTTACCTGCGGCATTAATTAGTGGTTTAGATACAGCAGGCCCAAAACGTTGGGTACGCTTCTTTATTACTGCTATTGCGTGGTGTCTATCCATTGTACTTTGTTACACCTTGCTAGAAACAGGGTTACCATTGTGGCTAGTGTATGGTGGGTTAGCAGCACTGTTCGTTTGCTTTGCGGCTAATGGCGCATTTTGGGGGCGGCTAGGGATGTCGTGCCTGTTAATGGCGGTTGTCTCTCTTTCACTACACAATTTAAACACCGAATTTCTTCAGTATATTTATCTGGTTATTGGTCCATTGGCTTTCGCTCTATTAAGTTGGTTATGGTTTGCAATATGGAAGCATTTTGCGCTCAGAGTTGGGCTTGCAGCGATTTATGACAGTTTAAGCGAGCTAATCAAGCAGCGTACCGCTATTTTATTAGGTGATCACAATGATGCGAAAGGGCAAAAGTTAAAATACCGACTGGTTGAATTATTTGAACAAGCTATTCAATCCGAATCATTTCGTTCACATAAGCAAGAAGTGGATCCATTGCGTCAAGAGCTCTTTTTAGCGCTCGATATCTTTGAAGGTATTTTGGCAAGCCAAACGAAAAATCCTGAGCTTATTTACCAGTTTGAACATGATGTCACTAAGCGAGAGCTATTATTACGGTGGAGTGAATGTTGCCAGCTCCAACTCAAAAATAAAGCGGCACAATTTCAACATCGTAAAACAAGCAATAACTCTTATTCTTGCATTGCTACAGCAGATCAATTAATTGATGCAGTGAAAGGTGAGTTAGAACAACAAGCCCGTTTTAAATATTGGGCTGCAACAGTGAAACATATTTCTCGCAGAATAGAGTTAAATGAACAAAGTTATGAGCGAAAAATCGACATTCAGCCTTTTCAATTAACTTTGCATATTCCTAGTTTAAGTCATCCTATTTGGCGCCATGTGGCTCGGGTTAGTTTTATTTTTGCTGCCGGTGCAGGTGTGGCAGAAACCTTTAAATTGATCCATCCCGAATGGGTGTTGATCCCCATGATCATGGTTATTCAACCTACCTTTGCCGCTATCAGAAGTAAGATTTGGCACCGCTGTTTAGGCACAATTACGGGGCTATGTATTGCGACAGCGTTAATTCATATTGGGATTCCAACGCCATATCTATTGGCTCTAGTGGCTGTTTTATTGGTCACTGCAATGCTCAATATTATGCGAAATTACGGTATTGCTATTGGTTGTGTCACCGCAATATTGGTGCTAATTACCCAAGTGATGACAAGTCAAGGTATTGATATTGTGATCCCGAGAGTCATGGATAATGTGATTGGCTGTTTGCTTGTTTTAGTCAGTTACGCGCTTCTATGGCCGCAGTGGCGAGGTAATGAAATTCATGATCAAGCGTTGAAATCACTGGGAGCGGCAAAGGCGCTATTTTTAAACAGTTATCAGCAATTACAACAACCAATGGAACAGCGAGCACCGTCTACATTAAGTCAGCTGAGAGGGAAAATGCTGACAGAGGAAAGTAGCCTTGAATTGATTTATAAGGAAATGCTCAATGAACCTCAGTTTACTCGTCGCGATCCGCTTTATTACGAAGAAATGCTAAATCAATATCGGTTGTTATCGCATTATTTGTGTTTGTTGGTGCCACTTGTGCGTAAAGGTACGCAGCAACATGTACTTAAAGAGTGGGAGGCAGTGATCACTTCATCAATGGATGCATTAATTAACAGTGTTAAAACCCAAAGCGTGGTTGAATTGCCGATAATAGATGAAGACTTATTGCAACAACATCAAGATAAATCAATCAATGAACGTGCAGCCTATGAATTAATGTGGCTGTCTTTAATGACGGTAAAACAAATGCACGACTTAGTACGGGATAAAAATACGCAAGCGGTAAGCTAACAATTTATTGTCAAAGCCATAGAGAGTGAGCGGATATGCTCACTCTCTTTTTATCTGGGTGCTATTCGTTTGCATGCATTGCTGTTGAGTAAGAAACGATATTATGGAATATAACCGTTTCAGTTACTGCGCGATAATTATGTGGTTTATCCGCCTCAAAACGGATGGTTTCACCCTTAGATAAATAGTGCCATTCGCCATCGACTTGAACGCCTAATTCCCCATCAATGACAACAGAATGTTCAATGGTTCCAACTTTGTGCGGTGATGAGCATTGGGTATGAAAACGGGTTAGCGTGATTTCAAACATCTCAAAGTTTACCGTGGGATCATAAGCTATTAGCGTTTTGACATGTATATCGATATCGGCAGGAAATATTTTCCCGTCGGTATCATTAAGATCGCTAAAAAAGGCAGTAAACGAAGAATTTAAACCACTGGATATTTTCCATAGCGTTGCAACGGTAGGGCTCGACTCTTTACGCTCTATTTGACCTAGCATGGCTTTTGATACGCCAGTCAGCTTTGATGCTGCATCTAGACTCAGTTTTTGTTTTTCACGTAATGCTTTTAAATGCTTTGATATTCGAGCTTTAAAAATGTCTTCGTTCATTATTTTTCCTGTTGTGCGCTATAACGCACGATGCTAAGGTTCTGTCTGTGCGCTATAACGTACAAATAAAGCTGTCTGTAATGTGCGCTATAACGCACATATTAGCATTGTTCTAAGGAGTAGAGAATGAGCAAACTGCGATTTAATTGGAGTCACATATCAGCAGGGGCAATAGCTGTTTTAGTGGCATACACGTCATCTGTGATTTTGGTAATTCATGCTTTAACAGAAATGGGATTAACTCAGGGACAGATAAATAGTTGGTTGTTTGCGTTGGGTTTGATCATGGGAATAACTACCATCATTTATTCTTTCTATTTTAAAGTGCCAGTATTAACAGCATGGTCGACGCCTGGTGCAGCTTTTCTTATTACTGCAGTAGGAGGTTATAGCGCAACTGATGTGGTTGGTGCATTTGTAGTTTGTGGTTTATTGATCTTTATTACAGGGTTAATTCGTCCGTTATCGTTAGCACTACAACGTATTCCGTCGCCAATAACCTCTGCATTATTGTGTGGGGTAATACTACCGATTTGTTTAAGTGGATTTACCCAACTAAATACACATCCAATGATGTTTTTGCTGTTGTTTACTGTTTATATAGTCGCGAAGCGGTTTATACCTCGTTATTCTATGCTGCTGACTCTATTGGTTTCAGTCGGCATTGCGCTCTACTTCAATACCCTAAATACCGCATCAATGCATTTGGCTATGCCAAGGTTTTATTGGTTAACACCGAGCTTTGATATTGAATCAATCATCAATATCGCCATTCCTTTATATCTCATCACAATGCTGTCACAAAATATGGCAGGATTTGCTGTTATTCAAAATTTTCAATTTTCTGCCCCTGTGCGCCCAGTACTTTTAGGTACAGGTCTAATCAATATGATTGCGTCATCATGTGGGATATTTACACTTAATCTTGCTGCAATTACCGCTGCTATTTGTATGAATGAAGATATTGATGGCAAACACTGTGATCGCTACAAAGCTACTATCTGTGCTGGTGGGGTTTACATGCTGGTTGGTGTGTGGGCATCAGTTGTGGTGGCAGTTTTCTTATCTTTACCTGAAGGGTTGGTGGATATTTTAGCTGGACTTGCTCTGTTAACGACATTAATCAATTGTTTTTACAATGCGTTTAATAAAGATGAATATCGAGAGCCAGCAATGCTGACTTTTCTCATTACCTTATCAGGCATGCACTTATTTGGGATTAGCGCTGCAATATGGGGGGTATTTGTTGGGCTAGGTTATTTTAAATTTATGTCCGGAAAAACAATGAGGTTTAATTTAGCTATAGCAAGAAAACGAAATAGCTAATATTTAGTCATTCATTCACCTTTGTCGATTTTTGCAAATACCCTAACGCATTTTTACAAACTATCGTTTTCTATAAATTAGCCAAATGTTTAGTTCGATAAATAATAAATACCTAGGTTATGTAATTTTTATGTAAGTAATGACCATAAAAAGCTTGTTTTGTTTGTTGTTTGTACTCTTGGTTGTTATGGTTGCGCTCAAATATTGTTTAGTGGTCTAAATAATATTATTGGATTTACATAACAAGGTAGGTTTTTTTGAATACTTCGACGGAAAAAGTAAGTAGTAAATACAGTATAGAAACGACTGATTATCAAGTTGGACAAGATAATATCCAACGTTGGGGTTTTGACATCCATAAACCCGTATTTGGTATTAGTGCATTATTAATTCTGATCTTTATTGCTGTGATGTTGATTGTTGATCCTCAGACAGCAAAAACAACATTAAATAATATGCGAAATGGCATTCTTGAACAGTTCGATAGCTACTTCATGTGGATGATGAATATGCTCTTTGTGTTCTGTGTGCTGTTAATGGTTTCGCCATTAGGCAAGATTCGTATTGGTGGCAAAGATGCCGAACCTGAGCACTCAACCATTTCATGGAGTGCCATGTTATTTGCAGCAGGTCTTGCAAGTGGTGTGATGTTCTTTGGTGTTGCAGAGCCAGCAGCACTGTATACCGATTGGTATGGTACACCTTTTAATGCTATTGGTTATTCACAAGAAGCGAGACAATTAGCGATTGCCACGAGCTTTTTCCACTGGGGTATTACAGGTTGGTCTGTTTACGGTATCGCTGCACTGGCTTTAGCATTTTTTGCTTATAACAAAAATTTACCGCTTTCTATCCGTTCATTATTGTTCCCAATTTTTGGTGATAGAGTGTGGGGGTGGTTAGGCAACGTTGTTGATATTCTTGCTGTGGTTTCTACCTTATTTGGTCTTGTTGCATCGCTTGGTTTAGGTGCGCAACAGGCGGTAAGTGGTATTAACTATGTATTTGGTACGCATGGCGAGCTAGGTATGCAGTTTGGTATCATTGCAGGTGTCACATCTGTGGCGATTTTCTCAGTCGTTCGCGGTATTGAAGGTGGCGTTAAGCTATTGAGTAACATCAATATCTTTTTTGTTGTTGGTTTACTTATTCTTGTGGCAGCACTAAATATCGAAACTGTTATTCATGTATTACCACAAGGCGTTATGGATTATGCAAAAAACTTTGTTGCGCTAAGTAATCCAATTGGTCGAACTGATACTACTTTCCTTCATGGCTGGACAATTTTCTACTGGGCTTGGTGGATTTCATTTACTCCGTTCGTTGGTATCTTCATTGCTCGTATATCAAAAGGGCGCACTGTTCGTCAGTTTGTTTTCTCTGTACTCGTTATTCCAACCTGCGTCATTATTTGTTGGTTCTCAGTCTTTGGTGGTATTGCTGTAGAGCAACTTGCTAATAAAGTGGGTCAACTAGGCATGAACGGTTTACAAGATATCTCATTAACCTTGTTCTACGTTTACGATGCAATGCCAATGAGCATGTTTCTTTCTGTGCTATCGATTGTCTTGATTTTGGTGTTCTTTGTAACATCATCAGATTCCGCATCACTGGTTATTGATAGTATTACCGCTGGTGGTAAATTGGATGCGCCTGTGCCTCAACGTATCTTCTGGGCAACTATTGAAGGTGTTATTGCTGCTATTTTACTTTGGGTCGGTGGTTCACAAGCATTAGAGGCCTTGCAGTCAGGGGTTGTTATTACGGCATTACCGTTTAGCTTTATTTTGCTGTTTACCTGTGTGAGCCTAATTAAAGGCTTGAACAGTGAGCGACACTTGTATCGATAAGCAAAGCTAAAATAACGAAATAGAATGAAGCCGGCTGATTTGTCGGCTTTTTGTTTTTAACATCAATTCCAACAAATAATACAAAGTGATCGACCCCTTAAATTTAAAATAATAACGTTATTTAGTTTGTCTTCTACTGGCGTAAATCAACGCCTTTTTGCAAACTGAGATCAGTAATAGAGAAGTGAATGGAGTCACTGTAATGATTAATTGGATCACCGTAGAATCGAGTTCAATTCGTAAAATAGGTCACAATGAGGCTAACAACGAGCTTTATGTCGATTTAGGGCAGCGCCAACCGTATTGCGTCTTTTCTGACGTTTCCAAATATGCTTTTTATCATTTTGCTTCAGCGGAATCGGTAGAAGAGCATCTTAATAGCCATATCAAGCTAGTCTATAACCAAGTGTAATGAATCAAGTTATGCGCTTATTTTCATGACGCTATCGTATCTTAAAATTGCATTTTTCGGCTTAAATACTGATTGATTAATAAGTCAAGCCAGCCTATTTTTGACTGTAATATAGCGTAATCGACGATGGGAATTACGCTTATTACATAACATTATGGTAGGCAAAATGTCAGTAGCAGAACTCACCGAAGAGCGCTTTTTAAAAGCAAATCGTATTAGCCAAGAAGAGTGGCAAGCCAGCGCTATTGATTGGCAAACACTTCATCAAATTGGTTTGAACCATGAAGCGAATATCGAACAATTAAAAGAAACCGCAGAAATGTACGCACGTATTATTCAACGATGCCAACAGGTACATTCTGTTCGCTGGCGGGTAAAAGATCCGCAGCACTTAATGGAAAAGATTGTTCGCAAAACCCAGCCAAATACGCCTACTTTTAAAGAAAAATACATTGGGATCAATGAGACCAACTACGACAGTATTGTTACCGATTTAATTGGTGTACGTGCGCTACATTTGTTTAAAGAAGATTGCTTACCTATTCACGATTATCTGTGCCAAGAGTGGAAAAACGCAGAAGCGCCGATTTATTACGTTCGTAGTGGGGATGATAAAGTCTTTGCGGATTTACCTAATGATGTTGTCGTTAAAGTGCATCCAGCGGGTTATCGTTCGCTGCATTATGTGTTTGGATCACAGCCATTAAACCGTGTGGTATATACCGAAGTACAAGTGCGAACCATTTTTGAAGAAGGTTGGACTGAAATTGACCATAAAATTCGATACCCAAACTTCTCTCATAATGAACAAGTATGCTCGTTTTTATTAATATTTAATCGGTTGGCAGGTTCTGCTGATGAGATGGGATCATTCGTAAAACAGCTAGTCGGTGAGCTTGAACATCATCAAGATGCAATCGATGAGATCACTAAAAAGAGCGAAGAAAATGCGCAAGAAGTGGCAAATTTGTTCAAATTACTAGAACAAAATGAGTCTAAACAACAAGGCTCTCAAGAACTTATTAATAAACTACGTGAGCAAGTAGAGCAGCTTCAAGCTGAGAAAAATGCGCTGCATCATGCGGCAAAACACCATGCGATGAATACACTAAGTTTGAACGCTAAAGCAAAATGTAAAGCGTCTGAGTTAATGAAATAACCACATAACTATCCGTTTTTCGGATAGTATCTAGCTTGTTAGGCATGGAAATTTGCTTATAATCTTTGTATTCCTTTTAGGTATTTATAAAATATAAGAAAAGTTGTACTGAGGTTGTTTGTGATGAGAACACGTTTTGATCGTATTCGTCATGCCGTTTGTTTTGAAATTATTGGATTAGTGCTGTTAGTTGGTGTGTTGAGTCAATTCGGCTATGATTCTGGTCATGTTGGAGCAATCGGTATTGCGTTTTCCTTTTTAGCTACAGGTTGGAACTACCTTTATAACCATTGGTTTGATCGCTTTATGGCTCGTCGTTATAACACCTTAAATAAAACGACAGTGCAGCGTATTGTGCATAGCATTGGTTTTGAAGCAGGTTTATTGATTGTAACGATTCCAATTTTATCTTGGTTCTTGAAAGTTTCACTATGGGAAGCTTTCCTACTTGATATCGGTATGGTGATTTTCTACTTGATCTACGCTTATGTTTATAACCTTGCGTACGATAAGATTTTCCCTGTACCAGAAGTGGCACACTAATTGGCGGTGCTACTAAAAAAGCCCTCAAGATTAACGTCTTGGGGGCTTTTTTGTTTTTTTTCATTCCAACTCCTTCCTATTTCTATATTCTTCCAAGCTCTCAGGGTTAGCGATAGCGCTGGTATTCACCACATGTCGCTGGTGGATCACATCTCGTACTGCTTTTTCTGCAATTTTGCCTGATTTGGTTCTGGGTATCGCATTTACTTGCAGGATCTTTGCTGGCACATGGTGGGGGGAGCATTGCGTTCGCAGTTGAGTCTTGATCCTGTTTATTAAGCTATCGGTTAAATGAAGATTCAGTTGTAGTTGAACAAATAAAACAATGCGTACATCGTTTTGGTATTGTTGAGCGACAACCACTGAATCGACGACTTCATCAAATGGATTAACTTGGCGATAGATTTCAGCAGTGCCGATGCGTATGCCTCCGGGATTAAGAATTGAATCGGAACGTCCGTAAAAGGTTAATCCGCCATGGTGAGAAATACTCACATAATCACCGTGGTGCCAAGTGTTAGGGTAGGTATTCCAATAAGCGTTGAAGTATTTCTCGCCGTTTGGATCTTGGCTAAATGCGATGGGTTCATTCGGGAAGCTATTGCAGCAAACAAGCTCGCCACATTGATCCGTTATGGCTTCACCTTCCGTGTTATACACTTGCACATCCATGGCTAAGGCTTTGACTTGGCATTCACCTCGCCATACTGCACCAATAGGGTTACCAATGGCAAAACAGCCACAAATATCCGTGCCGCCAGAAATAGACGATAGCTGCACGTCTTGTTTGATATTTTGATACACATAATCAAATTGCTCGGGCGCTAAAACGGAACCTGTCGAGCAAATCACGTCAAGTTGAGTGAGTTTATATTCTTGGCGTGGTGATAGGGATTGCTTTTCAATGGTTTCTAAGTATTTAGCGGAAGTGCCAAAGAGTCGCAAATGCTCTTTATCAGCCAGTTGCCACAGTTGATTGGGTTGCGGATGAAGTGGCGAGCCGTCGTATAAAATCAAGGTTGCACCAGAAGCGAGTCCACTGATAAGCCAGTTCCACATCATCCAGCCACAAGTGGTGAAATAGAATATCCGATCTTTGGGTTTGATATTGCAGTGTAATTGATGCTCTTTGAGATGGTTAAGTAAGGTGCCACCGACAGAATGAATAATGCATTTTGGTTTACCCGTTGTGCCTGATGAATAAAGAATATAAAGCGGATGATTAAATGCTGTTGGGGTAAAACTGAGGTGAGGTGTTTCAACAATATCTTCCATTTCCGCCCAAGCGCTAAGACTAACTGCTTCGGGGAGTGGCGTTGAATTGAGTAGTAACTGGCTGATTGGCTGAGTATTTAAATAAGGAAACACAATCAGTTTTTTCACATTATGAAGTGCAGGTAAAGCTTGAGCTAATGCTGTGATGCTTGATATGTGTTTGCCGTTATAAATATAACCGTCAGTGGTGAAGATGATCTTTGGCTGAGTTTGGCTAAAGCGTTCTATCACGCTTTCTGTACCGAAATCGGGCGAGGTCGATGTCCAAATTGCACCGAGCGATGTTGCAGCCAGCATGGCAATCACGGTTTGTGGAATATTGGGCATATAGGCGGCAATCACATCACCTTTTTGTATCCCTTGTTGTTGCAGGTAATGGGCGACAATCGCCACTTGCTCATACAGTTGTTGCCATGATAATCGCTGTTGCGCTTGTAGGTGATTTGTATCACTAAAGCTCTGCTCGTTGTAGAACACCAGTGCATCTTGTCTGGCTAATGCTTTGCTATGGACTAATAGATTTTCTGCAAAGTTAAGCTGTGCCTTGGGAAACCAACGGCGATCTTTATTTGGAATAGGACTATTTGGCGGGCAATAGGAAATGGGTTTACCTTGCTCGCCAATCACATGACAAAATTGCCATAGTTGATGCCAGAACTCATCACTGTGTTTAACTGACCAACGATGAAGCTGAGTGTAATCATGAAACAAACGGTTTTGCTGCTCGCTGATCTGCACCATAAATTGATATAGCAAACTGGTTTGAATGCGCTCTCGATTAGGTTCCCAAAGGCATTGGTTATAATCATCGTTTGTCATCATGGCTTCTCCGTTTTAATTATTAGCTTTCAGGTGCCGCTTTTCTAAACGGTTCAAGTTGTTCGCAATGGTGATAGATAGCTGCAATAGTGGGAAAAGGGTTAAGGTTAAATTCAAAGCGTTTGGCGTTATACACTTGTGGTATTAAACAAACATCGGCAAGGGTTGGGTGTGTGCCAAAACAAAAGCGTTCGGTGTAAGGGCTTTGTTGTAGTTGTTGCTCTAATGCGGTGAATCCTTGGTGTAACCAATGGTGATACCAGTGTGTTTTTTGCGCTGAAGTACAATCAAATTGTTGTTCTAGCTCTTTGAGCACTCGTAAATTGTTGAGAGGGTGGATATCACAAGCAATGGCAAGCGCAAAAGCTCGGCATTGTGCTCGCTTAATTAGGTTACGTGGTAACAAGTAAGGGCTAGGGTAGCATTCATCAAGGTATTCAATGATAGCTAACGATTGATGCAATAAGGTTTGATGTTGTAGCAGCGTAGGTACTAAGCCTGATGGATTAATAGCATGGTATTCGCTGCTGTATTGCTCGTTATTGAGTAAAGAGACAGGCACACAAGCGTAGTCTAACTGCTTTAGGTTTAAAGCAATGCGTACCCGGTAGGATGCGGATGAGCGAAAATAGTCATATAAGGTGAATGCCATCGCAGCTCTCTTTATGTTCTAAATAGTTGTGTTTTGATGGTGCTTTTATTGAGCTCAGTCAGTTAATGTTTTTGCTTTTGAAAAGGGATCACAGTTTGCTCTATAGCACCGAAAATAGAGTGGTCGTGCTCATCAAACATTTCTATTTTTACTGTGTCGCCATATAGCATAAATGGTGTGCTTGGTTTGCCGTTTGCTATGATCTCCTGCATCCGTTTTTCAGCAATACAGCATGAACCTGATTGACGATCTTGGTTAGAAACAGTGCCTGATCCTATGATGGTACCCGCACTTAATTCACGGCTTTTGGCGGCATGATGGATCAGTTGGGCAAAATCAAACGTCATATCTACGCCAGCATCAGGATTACCAAACAGTTGTTGATTTAAATGCACGTTGAGCCTGTTATTGACTTTGTTTTCACGCCACATATCACCCAGTTCATCTGGGGTAATAGCGACAGGAGAAAAGGCGGAGGCGGGTTTAGATTGAAAGAAACCAAAACCTTTTGCTAGCTCGTCAGGGATCAAGTTACGCAGTGATACATCGTTAACCAGCATGATTAATTTAATATGTTGAGCTGCATCTTTAACGCTGGTTGCCATGGGTACATCATTGGTAATGATGGCAATTTCAGCTTCGAAATCTACCCCCCAATCGACATCTTCAATTTCTATGGGTTGTTCTGGTCCGAGAAATTTATCAGACATACCTTGGTACATTAGTGGATCTTGCCAAAAGCTTTTGGGCATTTCAGCGCCACGGGCTTTTCGGACTAACTCAACGTGATTTACATAAGCACTGCCATCCGCCCATTGGTATGCACGAGGCAAAGGGGAAGTGCAGTGCTGAGGTTGAAAAACAAAGCGATACTCCAATGCTTTTTTGTTCAGCGCATAGTAGAGATCTTGCAAGATAGGTTCGACGTTATCCCAGTTATCTAAAGCATATTGTAGGGTTGGGGCAATATGATGAGCAGAGGTTGCCCACTTCAAATCCTTTGAGACCACAATCAACTTTCCATCACGACCGGGTTTTAACGAAGCAAGTTTCATTGTTGATCTCCTAGCTGTTATTCATTGTGATTGTTGTTCGTTGTGTCTCGCCATGAATGGACATAATCATGGACTTCAACCTTATCAATGTTAGACCCAATATCGAGAGGGTTACGGCTGTCAATCATAACTGCGACTTCATCAGTAAAGGCTTTTGGCTTTTGTTGACTATTTTTCAATGCCTTAGGATGAGGACCATGAGGAAAGCCACAAGGATGAAAAGTGATCATGCCGGGTTTGATGTTATCTCGGCTAAAAAAATCACCGTGATGGTAAAAAATGACTTCATCGTAATCATTATTACTATGAAAGAACGGTACTTTTAATGCATGAGGATCGCTTTCTGTTGGGCGAGGAACAAAAGTACAAACAACAAAGTTATTAGCCGTAAAGGTTGTATGTGCCGACGGGGGAAGATGATAACGATGGCTCATTAACGGGCGAATATCACGCCAATTGAGCTTTAGTACGGTAACCGTTCCTTTCCAACCAATGGCATCTAACGGATTAAATGGGTAGTCGATAACGTTAATGTGATTACGGGCTTTGAGCAGTAATTGCCAAGGTTCTTCCGTTTGTTGGGCTTTAAATGCAGCATTGATTTTGGGGTATTCCAATATCGCAGGATCGTAAATCGCATGTTCACCCACAATGCCTCTATCGACATTACGATAGCTGTTATTGGTCGCTTCTATCATTAGCAGGCTAACATGGCTGGTGGTTTCAATACGCCACGATGTTGAACGAGGGATAACAATATAATCGCCCTCACTAAAACTAAGATGACCAAAGTCGCAATAGAAATCCCCTTTACCTTGGTGAATAAACAGCAATTCATCACCATCACCATTTCGAACAAGATGATCCATGTGCTTGGATGTTTGCCACAAACGCAGTTTAAGATCGGCATTAGAAAGCAGTAATGGTGCATCCCACGGCGTATTACCTGATTGAGGTAACGCTAAGGCATCAAAGGCTCTCGGTTTATGATTGCCTTGCCATGAAAGCCAACCTGTCGGTGGATGTTGATGGTACATGTGAGTTGCTGGGCCGTAGAAACCTTCACGACCGCATTCACGCTCAAAACTGTCGTGAGGTAAGTCGCAATGCGCTTGTTTACTTGATAGCCCTTCAATAATTGGGAGCTGAAACCATTTATGCATTCCTTGCCTCATTAATTACTGTTGCTATAGCTTAAATGTGGTTGAAAGCAGGAAAATCGCAACGTTAATAACAAGATGAATATTTAAAACTGTTCATGGAGCTTTACAGTTATCCGTAAATTCGTGGCGGATGTCAGCAATAGTAGGCATTGAATCGGTATTTTTAGTCATATTTGATGGCTGAGAGTGGGGATCACTTCTAATCTATAGATATACCCAAGTGACTTAAATAATACGGTTCTGTGTCGCTACAATCGGAATGAATAGGAAAACCATCGCTAGATTTCCAAGATCGTTGGGTATAAATAATAATAAAAATAAAAGTGTCAGTTGGAGGTGAGTGTATAGACGGAGGCTATTATGCATAATCAAAGTAGTGATCCCCGAAGTACGCATCACTATGTTTCTAAGCCTGTGAATAAAAACGGGACGATAGATTGGAGTGATGAAGAGAATGCGATTTGGCATCATCTTGTTACACGTCAGCTTGAATGTATTCAGGGCAAGGCATGTGACGAATATCTTGCGGGATTATCTGAATTAAATTTACCCCATGATTATATTCCTCAGTTACAGGAAATTAATCGGGTATTGCTTGATGCGACAGGTTGGCAATGCGTTGCTGTACCTGCGTTGATCAGCTTTGATCGTTTCTTTTCCCTGTTATCTCGTAAACAATTTCCTGTAGCCACCTTTATTCGTACCCGAGCGGATATCGATTACTTGCAAGAGCCGGATTTCTTTCATGAAATTTTTGGACACTGCGCAATGTTAACCAATCCATATTTTGCACAATTTACCCATTTTTATGGAAAATTAGGGGTCAAAGCGACACCTGAAGAGCGTGTGTATCTTGCTAGGCTATACTGGTTTACGGTTGAATTTGGTTTGCTTAATCAAAACGGTAAATATCAAATTTATGGCGGTGGGATTTTATCTTCGCCACAAGAAACTGTTTATGCTGCAACGAGTAAGATCCCACAACGGGTGGCATTTGATCCGGTTGAGGTGATGCGAACGCCTTACCGGATTGATATTTTGCAGCCAAAGTATTTTGTATTGCAAAACATGGAGCAACTTTACCAAGTAACGAACCAAGATATTTTTGCGTTAGTGTCTGAAGCACAGCGTAGAGGATTAAGAGCGCCCATGTTTGAGAACAAGGAAATAGTGAATGACGAGTTTAGATAAGTTGAAATGTGAAGCCTGCCATTCTGGTTCACCAGCGTTAAGTGATAAGGCATTAGCAGAGCACATGGCATCACTACCTGAATGGCAAGTAGTTAGTCCGAATGGCATTAACCGTATCACACGTGTTTTTAAATTTAGTAACTATAAAAAGGCGTGGGATTTTAGTAATAAGATTTCTGAACTTGCAGAAGAGGAATTTCATCATCCCACTATTGTTTTAGAGTGGGGGAAAGTCACAGTAACGTGGTGGACCCATGATATTAACGGCATTCATTTGAATGATGTTATTTGTGCAATGAATACAGAAAAACTGTACGGAAATTAAAATTAGCACTTTATTGCTTTGTCATCGTGCTAACAATGAATAGATATAATACACTGTTTTAAATGGATATTTACATTAATATCAAGGTTTTTTCATTTTGGAAAGTTAAAGTTTCTTGCTCTAAATGCGTTGAAGGACGACAATACGCACCTATTTACATTGAGTGTGTTTAGTTTTTGGGCTAAGCACGTCTATTCTTACTGAGTCACGCTGCAATTAATTTTATTAATAGCATTCAATAGCGAAATGGCTTAGCTAGGAATAAGGATAAAAAGAAACTTTACAATGACAACACAAACGCCACAGCAACAAACGCCATCAGATTTGATGATCGCTTGTGAAGAATGCGGGTTAGTGGTCGATATCCCTGATATACAAGACGGACAAAAAGCAGATTGTCCGCGCTGTGGACACACCTTAACCAAGAAGATCACCATGCCATACCACCGACCGCTTGCGTACGGTATCGCGTGTTTGATCATGCTAGTTCTTAGCCTCTCTTTTCCTTTCCTTTCGTTCAGTGTTAACGGAATGGGGCAACAAATCATGCTGCTTAATGCGGCAGAAACGTTGCAGCATTTTGAAAATAGCGTCTTGGCTATTTTGCTGATGCTAACGGTATTGGTATTTCCTGCAATCTACATCATGTTGGTGCTGTATCTTTATGTACGTGCCGCGCGAGTGAAGCATGCTGGGCATCTATCTGGTAATACGGAAACACTGAAGATGCTTTGCCGTATTTTATTTAGAGTGCAGCCATGGTTGATGGTCGATGTTTTCTTGATCGGCGTATTAGTAAGCTTGGTGAAGATCTCAGCATTAGCACATATCGGTATGGGGTACTCTTTCTGGGCTTTCTGTATCTACAGTGTGCTAGTAGTGAAATGTGTCTCTATGGTGGACAGAACATGGTTATGGGATCAGTTCTTTGCCATGAAGCATATTGATGGCGTACATGAAGGAGATACTCATTTAGACAATAACCATGTGGGTTGTCATGTGTGTAACCAAATTAACCCAATGCCACAAGATCACCATGCTAAATGTATCCGCTGTGAAAGTAAGCTACATGGTTACAACCCACAGCATTCATTACAGTATTCATGGGCATTCTTATTAGCATCGATTGTTTTTTATATTCCAGCTAACTTATATCCGATGATGTACACCGTGAGCTTAGGGCAGACTGAAGGCTCAACCATCATGGGCGGCGTGGTGATGCTATGGCAGATGGGCTCTTGGCCGATTGCGTTAGTGATCTTTATTGCCAGTGTGTTCATTCCTATGGCGAAAATGTTTGCGTTGGCATGGCTTTATTATTGTGCAAGTAAAAAGCCGAATGATTCGACCAACGAAGCGATTAAGCGTTTGAAAATCTATCGAATGACAGAATTTATCGGTCGATGGTCTATGGTTGATATTTTCGTGGTGGCAATTTTAGTAGCTTTGGTGCAATTGAAGAACCTAATGGCGATTTCACCAGGTCCTGCTGCCATTTGTTTTGCCACAGTCGTGGTATTTACCATGCTATCGGCAATGAGTTTCGACCCTCGTGTGTTTTGGGGGAAAGCAAAAACTAATCATGGTTCAGAGTTAAACGCTACTGAATCTAATCAGTAGCAACTAGCTAGTATTAACGAGAAACAGAAGATGAGTGATAACCAGCCAGTTAAGGCTAATGTACATAACCTGAAGCAAGTATCTGCAATCTGGATTATTCCTATTGTGGCTCTCGCTATTGGTATTTGGATGTTTGTTCAGTATTTAAATAGTAAAGGTCCAGAAATAACCATCCGCCTTCCGAATGCTTCGGGAATTGAAGTGGGTAAAACCGCTATTAAATCGCTAAATGTAAATGTTGGTGTTGTCACCAAAGTGAAGTTAAGCGAAGACTACAGCTATATCACTGTTACCGCGCAGATGAATAGCGACACAGAACGCATGTTAAAAGATGACACTAAGTTCTGGGTTGTTAAGCCTCGCATTGGTAAAGAAGGGGTGTCGGGTTTAGATACGCTGTTATCAGGTGCTTATATTGAAATGCAACCAGGTCGTGGTGCTAACGATAAATATAATTTCGTTGCCCTTGAAGTACCACCAGTTGCACCTGCTGATGCGAAAGGTTTACGTGTGGTATTAACCAGCCATGAAGCAGGCAAATTAAGTGTCGGTGATCCTGTTCTTTATGATGGTTTCACTGTGGGTCGCGTTGAGAAAACAAGCTTTGATATCAATAGCAAACAAGCTAACTATCAGCTATTTATCTTCCAGCCTTACGATCGTTTAGTACGTACAACCAGTAACTTTATTATGAAATCTGGTATGAACGTACAAATGGGTGCAGAAGGCTTTAATGTTAAAATTGGCTCATTAGAATCGTTAATCACAGGTGGTGTGACATTTAAAACGCCGTCTGATGATCAAGGTTTTGTCCAAAATAAACAGCTTAAGCATTATCGTTTATTCGATAGCGTTCAGGATTATCACGAGAAAATGTACGATAAGCACATTAACTTCGTGATGCTCTTTAAAGAGTCGATCCGTGGCCTGAAAGCGGGTGCACCGATTGAATATCGTGGTATTCAAATTGGTTCAGTACAAAAAGTGCCATTACGTTTACCAACCAGCTCTGAAGGCTTTACTAGCGATCAAATCCCTGTGCTTGTACGCATCGATTTAGGTCGTGTATACAACAACCTAGATGAAGGTACGCTAGATGATCTTCGTGCTAACTTTGAAGAAGAATTCAAAAATGGTCTACGAGCAACACTGAAAACAGGTAACTTGTTAACAGGTGCGTTGTACATTGGTACTGATGTTTACAAAGGTGAAAAACCTGAGAAACCGTTGAAATATGATGGTTACGATGTGTTCCCAACGAAAGAAGGTGATTTAGCCGAAGTTCAAAAACAAATCAGTACGTTATTGAATAAGTTTAATAAACTACCAGTTGAAGACACATTGAATTCGATGACAGCAACGCTGAAAGCGTCTGAGAAAACAATGAAGTCAGCAGAGCGTGTAACACAAGATCTTGATCGTCTATTAAGTCAGAAAGATACGCAAACATTACCTTCTGATATCAAAGAAAGCTTGAAAGAGATCCAAAATACACTAAATGGCTTTAGCCCAGATGCAGCACCATATCAGAATCTACAAGGTGCATTAGCGCAATTTGAGCAAGTGATGACTGAGCTACAACCTGTACTACGTCAGTTAAATGAAAAGCCAAATTCATTAGTGTTTGGTGATGAGAAAGCGAAAGATCCTATTCCAGTTGGAGGCCGTAAGTAATGAAAAAGTGGTTATTAATTGCAGCGGTAGCGCTAGTTGGAACGGGCTGTAGCTCAACAGAGCCAGCAATGACAACTTACATGTTGCCAATGTCGACAACGGTAAATACAGCACACAATGTCAGTAATAAATCATTGCTGATTGTGCGCCCTGTAGAAGTGGCTGCACATCTAGCAGGTACAGGTTTGGTTTATCAAACAAGCCCAACAGAGATTGTTGAAGCACAACAAAATCTATGGGGTGAAGCATTAGGTAAGCAGCTAACACGTCGTATTACTCAGGATTTACGTCAAAAACAAACTAAGTTCTGGCCGACACAACTAACACCAACGCTATCAACAGCGGGTGTACCTCGTTTGCAGGTACGTATTAACCAGTTCAATGGTGTCTACACAGGTGTTGCAGAAGTGGCAGGTGAATGGCTGTTAATTAACGGTAATGGTGAGTTGGAAACAGTACACCCATTTACTTTCCGTGTGCCATTAGCGAAAGATGGCTATCCAGCACAGGTTGAAGCCTTATCTAAAGGTGTTGATGAGTTAACAACTCAGTTAGCGCAATCTATTAAGTAATAGAACATCGTTTACGATCACAAAGCCGACGTTTATGCGTCGGCTTTTTTTTGCGAGAGAGAAAATAGTGTGCATGAAAAGAATATCGTGTTCATCATTAGCGTTTGATTCAGAACAGAGGGAGGATTTGTTGTGTCAGGCTTGTCTTATGCTTATTAATAAAATGCGACATTTCATTCAATGATGATAAGTGTAAGGAGTCGAGAATGGGGCTGCTAGTTAATGGAAAATGGCACACAGATTGGTACGACACTAAATCAACAGGTGGGAAGTTTAAGCGTAAAGCATCAAGTTTTCGTAACTGGATCACTCAAGATGGCAGTGCAGGAATCACTGGTAAAGCGGGATTTAAAGCCGAGCCAAACAGATATCATTTGTATCAGGTTGGTGGTATAGCACAAACGGTTAATATTGATTACATCAAAGCGGCAGCCATGAGACGATTAATCCCACGCGTATTATCCCTAAAGGGACTGTATTAGACTTTTTATCGCCACATCACAGTATACTTGTATTGATTTAAATCTAACTCGTAAGCTGGTGAGTTAGATTTATCTCAGTGTTATGTTGTTGATCACGCTTGTTGCTTTAATAATTCTAGTGCTTCATGCATTGAAGAGAAAACATGATGACCAAAGGCTTTTACTTCATCACTTGGTTCTACTAAATCAATGATTTGAAAAGCGTGCATATTGGCCGCAATCGCTGCTGTTATACCATTATTTGAATCTTCAAACGCAAGGCATAGCTCTGGTTTAACATTCAGTCGTTTAGCGGCAAGTAGGTAAATTTCTGGATCAGGTTTGCCTTTGCTGACTTCATCACCCGCAGTAACTGTTGAGAAGAAAGAACTCAAACCTGCAAGCTCAAGCTTTTTTAATGCTAATTGTTTATTGGTTGAGGTAGCTACAACCATGGGGATTTGTTGCTGTTGCAGCCATTGTAGTAGTTCAATAACACCGTCTTTGACAGGAATAGCCTGATTTTCGACAATATTAAGGTATGTCTGTTTCCATTGTTGTCTAAAAACAGGGTAATCCATAGCATCGCCATAGCTAGCACATAGTACTTCCTCTACACCAGCCTCGTTGCGTCCAATGATATTAAGATAAGCAGTTTCTAAATAAGGAAGATTGAAATCCTGACAGGTTTGTTTAAATACATTCATACAGACACGTTCTGTATCAAGCAATAAACCATCCATATCAAAAATAAATGCACTGAACTTCATTTTATTAACTAATTTATAAATAAGAAAAGTTATATTCTACCGATAAATAAGTTTTATTAAAATAAATGAATTGTTAAATTTAATCGATTGGGTAAAGTTAAATTTGTTAACTGTGATATAAGTACATTAATTAACTACTTACTTATTTAGTATCGACTAAATCTTATTGGTAGAATTATTACTCCTTTTAGTAAATAAAGAGTAATACAAATGAAAAATTTAAAAATTAAATCACTTCCTAGCTTTATAAAAAAAAGTTGAAGCTCATTTAGAAGCTGATATCTACTCTCGTAAAAATAAAAAACACCTTGTATTAGGTAAAGCTCCTTCAGAAACATCAATTAACTTGCAAAGTAATGATTACTTGGCGATCACAGGTAACGAATATATTCGTCAGCGACATTTAAAAGCCATCACCGAACATAAACATGAAGTGGTAATGTCAGCTGTTTTTCAACATCAATCAGAAACAGGCGATACGTTTGAAGAGCAATTAGCCGCACTGACAGGTTTTGAGAAATGTGTCCTTTCACAATCTGGCTGGGCTGCAAACGTCGGCTTGATTCAGACCATTATCCCTAAAGGTACGCCGATTTATATCGACTTCTTTGCTCACATGTCGTTATGGGATGGAGCAAAGCGGGCTGAAGGGAATATTCAAACTTTCTTGCATAACAATATGCGCCATTTAGAGAAACAAATTAAACGTGAAGGACCAGGATTGATCATGGTGGATTCAGTTTATAGCACTATTGGTACCGTTGCTCCGCTACATACATTGGTTGAGATAGCAAATCGTTACGGTTGCGCCTTGCTGGTGGATGAGTCTCATTCCCTTGGTACACATGGTAAAAATGGTGCAGGGCTAGTGGCTGAATTAGGGCTAACAGATCAAGTTGATTTCTTAACAGCTAGTTTAGCTAAAGCCTTTGCTTATCGTGCTGGGGCGATTTTATGTAGTAAGGAAGTGGCACAGTCATTCCCGTTCACTGCATTTCCTGCCATTTTCAGCTCGGCGTTACTTAATCATGAATTAGAGATCTTAAAAGCCACATTGGATGTGATTAAAGGGGCTGATGATAAGCGTAAAAACTTATTTATTCAGTCTGAAAAATTACGTAGTGGCTTAAGAAATGCTGGATTTCGTATTCAAAGTGAGTCTCAAATTATCGCATTAGAAAGTGGTAATGATGAAAATACCGAAGTGATCCGTGATTATTTAGAATCGCGTGATGTCTTTGGTTCTGTGTTCTGCTCCCCAGCGACACCAAAGAATAAGAACGTTATTCGTATTTCATTAAACAGCGATGTAACCAACGAGGAAATTGAAACTATCGTATCTGTTTGTGAGTCTATGCGAGCGGATTTAGCACTAAAGTAATCTAGATTTTTTTGCCCACTACCACCTTACGTTTACGTAAACGTTACAGGGTAGTGGGTAATTTTTTGAACGTTAGTTGAGATAGCGATTGATGGTTTCAAATATTTGATCTTTGGTTGCTGGCTTAAAGATAAAGCCATTCATGCCTGCAGCTTTTAACTCTTGCTGTTGCTGTGTATTAAGAGAGGCAGAGAAACAAATGATCGGCGTATGATGATGGTTACTGTACTGATCATTGTTACGTATTTGTTTTGCTGTTTCTAATCCTCCCATTAATGGCATTTCTAAATCCATCATAATGAGATCCACATTATGTTCTGCTAAATGTTGAAGCGCTTTTAGTCCGTTTTCTGCGTGAATTACGTGGTAGCCGCTGCGTTGTAGCAAAATACCTGTGTACATACGCAGAGAGGTATTATCGTCTACCAATAAAATTGACTGGGTTTCTTGTTTATTTTGGGTTGGGATTGTTTCTTGATTAAAGTGAGTGAAAAAGTATTTACAGATCCCTTCAGTTAACCCAGATTTTAACTTATTAATATTAACTAGCTTATAATTGACTTTCGGATTTAAAATTAAGTGTAACGCTTGCTCTTCACGATAAAGATAAAGCACCTTCGTGGTCGATAAAGCTAATTTATGCTGCAGCTTGGTCATATAATAGTTATGTTCACCATAACTATCTAAATTAATTAAAATCATATCAGCTATGTTGAGCTGATGTTCAATGTCGACAAGGCGAAATGGACTAACTGATAAAAAGTGGTAGCCAAAAGAAAACGAGTTTTTTTGTAACTCAAATACATCTTGGTTGTTATCACCAATGTATAAAATACGTTTTTTCGACAATAATTCGTATTTAAGCTTATTGGTTGATTTTGAATCAATCTTTGGTAATAGAATAGTGAATTCTGTCCATTCTCCTTGTTGTGATTGGCACGAGATCGTCCCACCAAATGCAGTGATCACTTTCTTACAGAAGGGAAGACCGAGTCCGGAGCTATTTTTCTTACCATGAGTATAAAATTCATTAAAGATGGAGTTTATATTACTTTTGGCAATGCCAACGCCCGTATCTTTCACTTTAATAACATTGTTTAATCTATTAATGTCGATATTAATTTCAATGTGAAAATCTTTTTTACTCTTATAATAAAGTGCATTTTTAATTAAATTAAAAATAACGTAACGAAATAAAATATCACTACCGAAATAAGATGTGTCTTTATTATATTTTACTGTAACGAGTTCTCTATCACTCGATGATTGATAGCCGTAACTCTCAACAGCATTTTTTACTACATTTACAATAGAGTGCTCTTGAAAGGTGTTTTTTGAAATAGCATGTTCATTAATAGAGCTTAATAATAAGTTAATTGTTTCATTACTATTATTAATCACCGTCATATTACTGCGAATGATCGATTTTAATTCGTTAACGTTTTCTTCATGGTTGTGTGTAGATTGCTCGCTACGTTGGCGCAGAATATCAAGCATTAACTCCATTGAAGAATATAGCGAACTAAAAGGATTTCGCATTTCATGAGCGATGCCAGCACTGAAACTACGAGCAAACAATAGCTGATCTTCATAATGAACGTGGTTTCGGTAGTGTGAAGCAATACCTGTAATATAGGCAAAACTGATCACAGCAACGTAACCCCAGTGGAAATTATGAATTTCAGCGTGATTGAAGCTAAACGCTGACAGTGTACCAAGGGCAATGCCAATGATTGACATAGCACTGATAATATAAGCGTCATAAATCAACAAAATAGATAGAAAAACAGCCGTCATAAACGACATGATCCAAATAATTGACCAGTCATTCATTAGCAGCATATAACTAAAGAAAAAAGGCAATGCGATGGTTAACGTGACAACGAAATGGATATCTTTGTAACGAGTGAACCAGTAGGGCATCTGATCTTTAATAATAAAAGGAATAAAAAACGCGCCACAAATAATTCTTAGTAATAAGTTCTCGTAAGGCTGCGGGAATAAATAGTGCCAGATGAAATAGTAAAGAGGAAAGCCAATAGCCCCTAAATAGCCAATAATTGATAAATTAGGCTCAAAATAACGGTAAACATTATTTATTCTATTTCTTATAGTCATTGTCAGAGGTTCTTATGCTTGTTTGGCTTTACTATAAACGAAATGACTACAAGTAAAAATGATCTATAGCGACGATTTTATATTTATTGAGATAATTGTTAACTGTATTTATTACTAGAAATGTAATTACATTGTTATTAAATATGAAGTGGGACTCGTTAGCAATTTGAAGCGGTTTCATGAACTTGAAATGTAATTTATGTAACCGAGTATCTTACGCTTTAATTGTGAATTTAATGTTACATAAAAAGAAATGGGCTGCTAACAAATTAACAGCCCTATATAACCTAATACAGGTGGTTATTTAGATATGTATTAAGCCTTTATTGGTGTCGCTCGGGTAATGAATAAACGACGATCAACCTTATAATCAGTCGCATAGTGGCGTAGTTTACAATCATTACCAGCATCACAACCACAGCTCAAACAACGGTTGGCTTCATCAATAGCTGCTTGCTGTGAGAGTCCTGTTTCTACTTCACTAAAGCTTTGCTCTCTTTGCGCTAGGGTAAGTTCTGGCATTTTAACGCGTAGCACTTTAGCTAATGCATGATGAAGTTTTGATTCAATATCTTGGGTGTTATTACCTGTGGCTAAAGATGCCATTATACGCTTTAGTTTTTCAGCATGCTCTGGACGGATCAAATGGCTACGTTCAACGTTACGAGAGCGGAAAGATTCCGTGTAAAGTTTTTCCATATTACCGCCAAAGTATTCATCAATGGCTTTTGCTGCTTTACGACCATCCGAAATGGCTTCAATTGCAGTGGCAGGACCGCGACGGAAGTCACCAATGGCGAAGATGTTCTTGACCCCAGAATGCATGGTCGCTTCATCAACATTAATGGTATTCCAACGGCTAAATGATAATTCAATATCTTCGTTAGCTAAAAAGCCGGTATCTGTTTTTTGTGAAACCGCAGCGATCACGGTATCAAAGTCTTCAAGCGTGTATTCACCGGTAGGTTTTGGTGAGCAGCGACCAGAAGCGTCAGGTTCGCCTAATGCCATGGTTTCTAATTTCACTTGGCAAACACGGCCGTTTTCATCAGCAATATTCTCAACAGGATTGGTTAAGAAGTGGAACTTCACGCCTTCATGTTCAGCTTCTTCAATCTCGTAGGTTTCTGCTGGCATTTCATCGCGGGTACGACGGTAAATAAGGGTAGTGTCAGCGCCTAAACGTAATGCAGAGCGGGCACAGTCAATAGCAGTATTACCGCCACCAATAACAGCCACTTTCTTACCAATGCTGTATTGCTTATCCATTGCCAGATCTTTTAAGAAATCGACGCCTAAGTAACAACCATCAAGATCGCTACCTGTATAGTTCATTTCGCTTGCTTGTGATGCGCCAATGGCTAAACAAACTGAATCATATTCTTCACTTAAGGAAGTAAGGGTAAAGTCTTCACCTAATTTGGTGTTGGTTTTAATCGTCATGCCGTTGCGACACATTATCTCGATTTCTTTGTCGAGAATCGCTTTCGGTAAGCGGTATTCAGGAATGCCGTAACGTAACCATCCACCGGCTTGAGGCATCGATTCAAATACAGTGACGTTGTAACCTTCGTTACTCAGGAAGTAACCACAGCTTAAACCACCCGGGCCTGCGCCAACGATAGCAATGTTCTTGCCTTTCGTTTCTTTTTTAACAGGCGTGTAGTTTTCTAGTTTTTTAAGATCGATATCTGCGGCATAACGTTTCAGTTGGCGGATTGCTAATGGCTCATCAACTAAGTTACGTTGGCATTTGGCTTCACAGAAAGCAGGGCAAACACGACCAATAGACAGTGGCATTGGCAGTGTTTTTTTGATCACTTCAATAGCTTTTAAATGTTCGTTATTGGCAATGAAGTATAGGTACGATTGAATATCAACATTGGCAGGGCAGGCAACTTGGCAAGGTGGCACGCTACAGTTGGTATTGGCACGTTGTAAAATACGCTCAAGGTTGTGTTTTCTTATATTTGTTAGTACTTGAGACTCTGTTGTTACAACCATGCCGTCGGTTGGTTGAATATCACAGGCTTTGACAATGCCTTTGCCTGCGACTTCAACATCACAAAGTACGCACTCTTGGCTGAATTCATCAACATCACATAAAGAAGGAATTTCGATACCACATTTTTTGGCGGCAGCTAAAAGAGTTTGATTTTTATCTACGTTATAAGATTGTCCATCAATAGTAATAGTAACCATTAATTGCCTCTATTGTTATTTATTTACTGGGCTGCAAGCTATGCTGGTTATTTAGATAATGATTATGAAAGGAAGGTGAATATTGAATTGAAGTGATAAATAGGTAGGGTAATTTTATTTATCTATATCAATCAGGTTACGCATCATAGGTTGAGATACTATTACTTGACGCTTTTATAATCATTATACAAATCCTATTAAGTATATAATATCTTGAGTTTAAATAGAATATTCTATTTTGGCATGGTCTTTAATTGAATAAATAACAGTATTTTGCTTTGATAGGAAGGTTTATAGGTTAATAAAATTAACAATGGTTAAGCTAGTTATATTTTCTTTAATTGAACTAATTTCTATAAATACAATAAAGCAAACGATTATCTGTAAATTTAATGGAGATGCTATTAATTAATTGTTATTCACTGTTTGTTTATATGGTTAGTATTTATCTTCAGTGTTTAATTTAATATAACGATTATTATCTTCAGCAGTGATTTGAGATCCATTACACTTAGGTGCATTGAGCATGTAGGAGTATTTATGGCGCAGTTTGAAACATGGTTACAAGGTCAGGAGCTAAAAGGAACTATTACCAACCCGAATATCATTGTCGGTGACTACAGTTATTATTCTGGTTATTACCATGGTAAATCGTTTGAGGATCAAGCGGTTCGCTACTTGCTTGGTGATCAGGTGACACAAGAGGTTTGGCAAAGTGGGGTATTCGGCGAGGTTGATAAACTAATCATTGGTAAATTTTGCTCTATAGCGTCAGGGGCAACATTCATGATGGCGGGCAATCAAGGTCACCGTATTGATTGGATTTCAACATTCCCGTTTGGTAATGCGTTTGGTGACGATGTACCAAGTGGTTTTAAGCGTGCCGGTGATACTGTGATTGGTAATGATGTTTGGATTGGCTCTGAGGCGATGATAATGCCAGGGGTTAACATTGGTAATGGTGCGGTGATCGGCTCGCGTTCAGTGATCACCAAAGATGTTGCGTCTTATACTGTTGTCGTTGCCAATAACCATGTGGTTAAACAGCGCTTTCAGCCAGAACAAATTGAGATGCTAACGGAAATGCAATGGTGGGATTGGTCAGAGCAACAACTGAAACAAGCCATACCATTGATGTGCAGTGGTGATGTTGAACAGCTTTACCACTATTACCTTAAGCATATTAAAGAATAAAAAATAGGGCAGCGAAACGTGTTCGTTGCCCTATATCTAACTAATAAGAGATTAGTTACTGTACGATTTCGCCGCTTTCGATTACAGTTTTACGCACTTTATCAGCAAAAGTTTGTGCTTCTTTGCGGATATTGTCTTCGTTTACTGTTAGTAGATTACGGTCTTCCATGATCACTTTACCATCAACAATAGTGTGCTTAACGTTAGTTGCGTATGCAGAGTAAACCAGTGCTGAGTATGGGTTGTAAACCGGAACCATGTTTGGTGCTTTAGTATCGATAACGATCACATCAGCCAGTTTACCTACTTCAAGTGAACCTAATTTATCTTCCATATGAAGGGCACGCGCTGCACCAATGGTAGCCATCTCGATAACGTTCTTCGGTGGCATTGCGGCACGATCTTTATTAACCAGTTTATGTACTTTCGCTACTTGGTTAAATTCATCAATTGTACTTAGTGTGTTACCTGACATTGGGCCATCAGTACCCAGACCGATACGTAGATCTTCGTTAAACATTTTCAGTGCAGGCGAAACACCTTTTGCTGATTTGATGTTGGCACTCATGTTATGAGCTACACCCACATCGTGCTTTTTCAAAATCGCAATGTCTTCATCGTTAGCATCAATCACGTGTGCAGCGATGAAGTTATCATTTAGCGCACCGATTGATTCCATGTATTTCACAGGCGATAAACCACCAGAGCGTTTAGCAATCACATCACGCTCACGATCAGATTCTGCTAAGTGCATCATCACTGGCGCATCATATTTCATTGATAGCTCAGCGATCTTTTGTAGTGTTTCTGTTGAGTTGGTGTATGGGCCATGTGGCGCAAATGCCATTGTGATACGTGGGTGATCTTTATATTCTTTGATCAGCTTTTCTGCGTACTTGATACCATCTTCTGGTGTTTTTGCACTAGCAACAGGGAACTTAATGATCGTTTCACCTAAGATTGCGCGCATACCGATTTGGTCAACGGTTTTAGCAACTTCATCTTCAAAGTAGTACATGTCGGCATAAGTGGTAACACCACCTTTTACCATTTCAACGTTACCCAGTTGTGCACCAATGCGTACCATTTCACGTGATACTAGCTTTTTCTCTAATGGGAAAATGTAGCGGTGAAGACGATCTGGCACATCGTCAGCTAATGAGCGAAATACTGTCATAGAAGCGTGAGTATGGGTGTTGATCAAACCAGGCATCACAATATCACCATCAGCATCAATGGTTTTTGCTGACTTGTATTCACCAATATTTGAACCATCTGTTACAGCGACGATTTTGTTGTCTTTAATTGCAACTAAGCCACGGTCGAAGATAGTGCGATCACGATCCATGGTGAGGATTTGTCCATTTTTGATCAAAAGATCAACATTTTCGATAGCAAAAGCAGAGCTGCTAGCAAGAGATAAAGTAGCTAATGAAGCTGCTAATAACGTTTTCTTTAACATCAAGTATCACCGAAGAGATGGGGTTTTGCGCAGATAATACCGAGTAATTTTTTATTGAAAATAAGAATTTTATTTATTGCTTTTATTTGTGATCTTTGTCGCTATCGGTGGTTTTTAAAATGCTTTTTTAGAATAAAAATCCAAGGTAATCGTTTGCTTTTTATCTTTTTAATGATAAATAACTTTTGTATTAACCAGAAAAAAGTGATGTAGCACTTGGTAAATATCCTAATTTTATGGACGTAGGTTGGAAGAGATAAAACTTTGTTATTTTCGATATGTAGTTTACTATATATCGGAATTTCTAGGAGCACTTTATGTCACGCAAATTGGTTTTAGCCACCGCAGCTGTTTTCTCACTTTTTTCTATTTCAGCTTCCGCCACTGATAACAATATTACCGTTTTCGCTGCTTCATCATTAACTAATGCGCTAAATGATATTGCGGCTAAATACCAGCAAGAAACAGGTGTAAAAACAACGCTTTCTTTCGCATCGTCTTCAGCCCTAGCACGTCAAGTCGCATTAGGTGCTCCTGCGAATATTTACCTTTCTGCGAATGAAAAGTGGATGGATTATGTTGAGCAGCAGGGGTGCTGTGATTGATAACAGTCGAGTTGATGTGCTGAAAAACAGCTTGGTGATGGTAGCTCCTACGAATTACCCTCAAAATAACATTACACTGACTGCGAGTTGGGATTTAAGCAAAGCCTTAGATGGCACTCGATTGGCTGTAGGCAACCCTGATAACGTACCAGCTGGGCGTTATGCTAAGCAGTCGTTGGAATTTTTACATTTATGGAAGCAAGCGGAGCCACTATTAGCACGTGCTAACAATGTGCGATCTGCATTAGTACTCGTTGAACGTGGTGAAGCTCAATTAGGTATCGTATATAAAACCGATGCGGAAATTTCTAAGAAAGTGAAAATTGTGGCGATATTCCCAGCTGATTCGCATAAGCCAATCACTTATCCAATGGCATTAGTAAAAGGCAACGACACACCAGCGGCGAAAGCGTTTTATCAATACTTACAGCATGATGAAGCTAAAGCTATTTTCAAGCAGTATGGCTTTGGTACGGTGAAGTAAGCACATTTGCCTAAATGTCATTTAAGACGAAAATAATAAGCAATGAAGAGCACTGAATATGATATTTCGGTGCTTTTTTGTTTATTTTAAGAGCAACTACGATGTTTTATGGAAATCGTTACTGACTCTAGTTAGCTGATTACTTATGCTACCGCTATGATTAAAAACCCTGTGCTTGAAAGTGCATAGGTTTGTGGTTTGAAACACAGGATTGTTTGCTTTGCTTACAGATTATGAATTACAAGCGTTGCTGCTGAGTTTAAAAATTTCAAGTGTGGCAGTGCTATGTAGCCTTCCTTTCGGCATTGCTTGTGCTTGGTTATTAGCACGCCGTAATTTTTGGGGTAAATCCTTACTTGATGGGATGATCCACCTGCCATTAGTGTTACCTCCCGTTGTGATTGGTTATTTGCTGTTGATCTCTATGGGTCGCCAAGGAGTAATAGGTAAATGGCTGTATGAATGGTTTGGCTTCAGTTTCAGTTTTAGCTGGCGTGGTGCGGCACTGGCTGTTGCTGTGGTGTCGTTTCCGCTGATGGTTCGTTCGATCCGCTTAGCGTTAGAAGGAGTCGATAAAAAGCTAGAGCAAGCAGCACGTACATTAGGGGCATCACCACTACGAGTGTTCATGACCATCACTTTGCCTTTAACGATCCCCGGTATTCTGACCGGCACTATTTTAGCCTTTGCGCGTGCCTTAGGTGAGTTTGGTGCAACGATCACCTTTGTGTCGAATATTCCAGGACAAACTCAAACGATCCCCTTAGCCATGTATTCCTTTATTGAAACACCGGGCGCAGAAAGTGAAGCGGCTCGTTTATGTGTGGTAGCGATTGTGATTGCGCTTTCTTCATTGTTTGCTTCTGAGTGGTTAACTCGTATGGCAAGAAAACGCTTGGAAGTGATGTAATGTCGGAAAATAAACGATTAAAGATCCAATTTAAGCAACAGCTTGGTGATTTAGCTTTAGATGTTGATTTAAACGTACCCATGAAAGGGATCACCGCGATTTTCGGTCGCTCTGGTGCAGGTAAAACTTCGTTAGTGAATGTGTTATCAGGACTAACTAAGCCCGATCAAGGCGAAATCAAACTTGGTGACCATACCTTATATAACAGTGCAGAGAAGATCTTCTTATCGCCTGATAAACGCAAGATTGGTTATGTATTTCAAGACGCGCGTTTGTTTCCTCATTACAGCGTAAAAGGTAATTTAAACTACGGTGTGAAAGAGCTTGATGAAGCGCATTTTGATGATGTCGTAAAACTGCTTGGTATTGAGCCTTTGTTACACCGTTACCCCTCGTCACTTTCTGGAGGCGAGAAACAACGTGTTGCTATTGGTCGTGCATTACTGACCAAGCCTGATATGTTGTTAATGGATGAGCCATTAGCATCACTAGATATGCCGCGTAAACAGGAGTTAATGCCGTACCTAGAACGATTAGCGAAAAGCGTTAACACTCCTATTATTTATGTGACTCATAGCCTTGATGAGATTTTGCGTCTTGCCGATTCTATGGTGATGCTAAACCAAGGTAAAGTAGTGATTTCTGGTCATGTTAACTCTGTGTGGAGTTCGCCAGAGATGCGCCCGTGGTTACCAGCCAAAGAGCAAAGCTCACTGCTGAGTGCTCGAGTGAATTACAACCATCCTAAATATGCGTTAACACAGGTGATGTTAAGTCATGACGCTTTCTTATGGGTAAGTCGTTTGCATCAACAACGTGGTGAGTGGGTTCGAGTGCGTATTTTCTCAAACGATGTCTCTATTGCTCGCGAAATGCCATTACAAACCAGTATCCGTAATATTTTGGCAGCGAGAGTGGATAAAATTCATTATGCCGAAGATGAACGTGTTGAAGTGAAGCTTCGTGTTGGTGAAACACACTTATGGGCAAATATTACCGCATGGGCAGCAGATGAGTTAGATTTGCATATAGGTGAGCAGGTTTATGCCCAAATTAAAGGCGTAAATGTCACTAAGGATGATTTAGCTTAGCGATACTCAATATTAAGACAGCCAAAGGACTTGGCTGTTTTTGCTTTTTACCTAGTCATAATTTGCTATTACTTTATCTCGATAATGAGGTTTTAAATTCAATATCAATCAATTTCTTACTGATTATTAATGTTAAGTTATTCATTTTCTGCAAAGGTATAAAAAGCGAAAAACTATTAATAAATCAACCAAAAATGCAGCAAAATATTTACTCATGTTGTTTACCCTCCATTATCTCATTCTAGATGTTTATTTTTCTTTTGGTGTTATATCCCACTTTTAACACCAGTGATCTAGCCATAACTTAATCTATATAACCATCAAAAATGTAATGTGACGATGAAACGATTTATATCATTCGTTGTGTTGCGACTTTTCTTTTTTGACTTATACCTACTTAATACAGCCACGATGATGGAAAGGTAATAGGGATAACGACAAAAAAGAATGGTGACTGGTTTTCTTTTATGGGTGTCAAACGCAGCTAATGGACGCTGGCTTTGTGGCATAGGTAGAGATCATTTTGATAACTAAGGATTTTATTGATGAAGAGTATATTATTTTTATTTGCATTAATGATGTCATTCGGTGCTTTTGCTGACGATCATGGTGGTGCTGATCATGCATCTGATGGACAGCATATGGAAAAAACAGAATCACATGATCATGATGGCTCAGCTGGTGACGCAGAAGGAACGACTGATAGTGATGGGGAAGAGCCATTAGTTGAAGAAGAGTCTGATTCGTCTGATGGTGATCACGAACATGGTGAAGAACATGGCTCACACGATGAAAGTGAGCATAATGAAAGTGGACATAGTACAGACGATTAGTTCGTTAATTTTACGATAAAACATAAACAGCTAAGCATGACCACTTAGCTGTTTTTTGTTGGGGGATTAAAACTGCTCGTTAGGTGCTTTGATGATGCGCACTAAGAAATGATGGGTTATCCATATCACTAAAGAAGTAAGTACAACAGCAACAAAGATCGAGCTAAAACGATATAAAATCGAGAAGAACGCATCTTTCTTTTCAGGGACTAAAGCGGTTGTTAGCGGTACGGTTAACGCTGACATTGCGGAAAATGCAATACTTGATTTAATTGAACCTTGTGCAATCCAGCGACAGAAAAAGCCAGCTGCAATGGCATATGCCATTAAAAACAAGATGCCATTATTGATCCAAGAGTAAAGGCCAAGCTGAATGATCATTCCTGCTAAACATCCAAGAAATGTGCCCGTAATACGGATTTTCGCTACTGCCATTGAGCCGATGAGCGTCATTGGGGCAAGCACAATAAAGATCGATGCTTGAGCTGATAGTGAATCTTGTAAGTCACCAAATTGGAACAATAAGAAAGCAATCATGGCGACAATCCAACCTAATGCGGTTTGGCGTAGCATACCAATGTGATCAACACGCTGAGCATTACTCGTTGCTGGTGGCGCAGATTGTTCTGATGTCGGTTCTGGAAATAAAAAATAAGCCAGTGCAGTAATAGGGGCAGTGACTAATCCACACATCCATAACGTGATGCTGAAGTCTTCAATATCAAACCCTGTGTAGCTGCCAAAGTTAAACATGATTGAGCCAATTAATAAGCCTGAAAAACCAAACAAATAGGTTTTAGGATTGGTCATCGCAATACATTTACCCAGCAGCATAAGCCCAACAGCAACGGTCATGAGTAATGGGTAAGGCTGTAAAAATCCTGAAATGACGGTGACTTGTAATGTTGTCCAAACGATACCAACAATCAACTGGATGATGATAGAGGGCGTCCATCGCTCAGCATTCATCAACACCATAATAGGAAGTAAAGCGGTGAAAAAACCGTACGGCCAACCAAAAATCATACTGATCGCAAGCCCTAATACGCATCCGAACCAAATCCGCATTGTTTTCATGTAATTCTCCTAAATCAAGAGATGAGAAAGGGCGATCACTTTATGAGTGATCGCGCAGCGGTTAGTAGATGTAGTGTAGCCAGCTAGCTAGATGAATTTGGAGACTTGCTAGTGTTTGCCATACAGGGTTGTTATCTGGGTAAATAACCACGGTGGCACGAGAGCCAATAAAGAGTTGCTTTGGCAGTGGTGTATCACTATTAAGGTTAACGCGAACACGTTGTGCATCACGTACCCAACGGTTATTCACTTCAACAGCACTTAACTGACCATTTGGGGTTTCTTGTGCAGCCGCAACACCAAAATCACGAGTAGCGATATGGAAATCAAACACCTGCCCTGGAAGGGCGTCGTAAGCAACGTAAGCGACAGAATCTTTGTTGATTAATGCAGTAGACTTTTCGCGAAAATCTGCAGAAACCCACATAGAGTTAGTTGGAATAAAAGTCAGCATTGGGTGGTTAGCACTTGCCATTGTGCCGACATCGAGCTGTAAGTTGGTGATAACGCCATCACTAGGTGCAGTAATTTTGGTATGGGCAAGATCTAACTCTGCTTGTTTTAGCGCATTTTTAGCAGACATAACCATGGTGCTTTCATCTGGCTTTTTACCTAATTTTGCTTGAATACTCAGTAATTGTTGCTGTGCTGCGTGAAATGTTGAAAGCGAGCTACGATCTTTCGCTAATGCGGTATCCCGCATAGAAACAGACACTAACTTCTTAGCTGCCAATTGGTTAATACGATTATATTCACTATGGGCGTTATCATAGTTTGCTTTGCTTGTCGCAACATTCGCTTGCGCGGCTTTAGATTGTGCAACTAATGATATCTCTTGCTCTTTAGCTTGTTGTAATGCCAATTTTGCCCGATCAACCGCTAATTCATATTTACTTGGATCAATGGTAAACAGCACCTCACCTTTAGTGACTTTTTGGTTATTTTTAATTTCAACGGATGTGATATTACCTGATACTTCTGGTGCAATTTGCACTACATAGCCACGAACGCGGCTTTCCGTTGTAAGGGGAATATGTCTATCTGCAACAATGATATAGCCTAGGAAAATAAGGAATAAAATGATGAGGCTTTTCATCCAGCGACGAAATGTTGTGTCTGTATTAGCCATACTTTTCTCATTATAGTGATCTTTATCACATTATTATATTGAGTACAGATTTGATTAAAAAGATTGATAAATATTACACTTATGATTCATTTTTAGGACAATGGTGAGCCATGAAAGCGTCACTCGATGATATTTACCTATTCATGTTAACGGTAAGGCATGGGGGGATAAGTGCTGCGGCTAAAGCACACTCAATGCAGCGTTCAAAAATAAGTCGTCGCATTCAAGAACTAGAGCAAGCCTTAGGCTGTCAGCTGTTAATTCGTACCACTCGCCAAATTGAATTAACAGAAAATGGTCGTTTGTTTTATCAGTATATTAATCAACCCTTGAATGATGTTACGCAAGCGGTCAGCTTACTTGAGAATCAACAGCATGCATTTAGTGGTCGTCTGAAAATTGCGATACCAGCTGCAGTTGTCGCATCACCAGTATTCCTCGATTTATTAGACAGTTATTCGGCACAGTTTCCTGATGTAACATTAGACATTGTGCATCGCCATGAGAGCGTGGATCTCAAGCGAGAAAATATCGATCTGCAACTGCTGCCAAATGTTGTTGATGTGATCAATGATGACTATGTGCAACAAACATTATTGTCATCTTCTAACCGTTTATTTTGTTCGCCTAAGTACTTTGAGTCTGCGGAGTTACCGGGCACAATGGATGAACTTTACCAGCATCCGATCCTATCAAGTCGATACACATCAGCCTTGTTACCCGATGGGATGAATCTGCGGCTAGTGTCAGAAGATTTTGGTTTAATTAAGCAGCTAACAGAAACCGGTCGGGGTATTGCGCTACTTCCGATTGTCCTGTTTAAAGAGCAAGTTGCACGTGGGGAGTTAATCCCTGTTATGCATGATACGTTTGAGCTAGATATTGTGATGACACTGGTTTACCCATCACGACGTTTTATCCCTGAAAAAACGCGAGCTATGATTGAGTTACTACGCAGTAGCTTCTTTAAATAGATAGCGTTAATGGCATTTAATCATAACGGTAATTAGAAAAAGTATTTAGCTTGCAAGCTGACCCACTCAGGATCATCAAGAGGAATATCGTGACCAGCACTCGGGTGAATGGTGATTGGCAGTGACCAGTGTTTGGCAAGTTTTAGGCTGCATTGATAGTTAACCAATTTATCGCAGCGGCTTGCGAGTATATGTATTGCATGTTGCGGTTGTTTACATAGTCTGAACTGGCGACAGGCATTGATTTGGCGGTACATATTAGTACATGAAATAGGGTGTTCAGCTTTCCAATTTGCCCATTGATGTGTGATAGCCGCGAGCTCTTCAAGACTCCATAAACGGTTTGATGTCAGGCGGATGACTTTTTCCTCTTGTTTGTAATTGGGTAGCACGAGGATATGAAGTAAATCGAAATAACGTTGCCAACGTAAGCGTTGGTAAAAGGGGGACAATGATTGGGTACTGGTATTGATCAATAAGGCTTTATTTATATCGTTAGGATACAGCGCCATCCATTTTAGGGCGATCATACCTCCCATAGAGATTGCAATAATGTCAGCACTATCATCATCTGTGTGTCGTAATTCAACAAATTGATGATGAAGATCTTTGGCTATCTCATCCAATGTTTCAGGGGTGGATTCTTTATGACGGATACCATTACCTGCAATATCAAGACATAAAATATCATGGTGGGGAAAGTTTTCTTTCAAGCGATGAACAAACGCACCCCAGTGAAATTGATCACGGAATAATCCTCTTAATAAGATGATTGTACGTCTTTTTGTCATGTCTCTCGTCACTAATGTTTTTTATGGCTTTGAATACCAGCGCATGATTGCCTGTTGATGATAGTGATGGTTATCTTTATGTTTAAACCACGCGCCATAATTTGCAGTGGCATTGATCAAAAAATCCATCAGTACGATATGCTTTTGTAAGACTCGTTGAACACGCTGTGGACGCATAGGGTTGAAGATCCCAAGTGATTGTCTGAGTTGTAGCGGATTCTTTTTTATCCAGCGCCATGATCCCATTTCTAATGTTAGCGGTAATATGGATTGTTGCTGTATTAAACATTGCTCACTGATGTGATCCCATAAATCGCCATGGCATAAGTAGTGTAGTGCTTGTGGTTCAAATACATAATTATGATTGGGGTAGGTGGTCGAAAATTTATCTCTCAAATGGTAGATGTCACCAATGTAAGGAAAAGGTTTAATGGCGCTATGCGCATAAGGAAACCATAGCCTATCTTTTACGCCAAAACCTGAATGGCAGTCGAGTGACAGTGTCACTGGTCGATGTTGGGTCAGTGTAATCACATAACTTGCAAGTGCCGCCGCTTCAATTTCCATTGGTTGTCCCTCTTGCCCTCGATACCAAGGAATATGAGGTGACAAACGATGTCCACCGACTAACAAAGCCGCTTTTTCACTGCATTCAACAGGTGCATTGCGCATGAGATCAACATGATTGCCATTTGAGCGATAGCACTTAGCCATGCCGACAGGATTAACTAAGGGAATAAATACGAGGTGAATATGTTGAAGCGTGTGTTGTAAATTCCGATCCCATACTAATCGCTCTGTGATGGCATGTAGGTACGACAGTAATACTTGGCTACCAATGCGTTCTAGTCCGTGAATGCCACCAACAAAAAGCATTAATGGCGCAGTGGGTGAGCGTGTACCTAAGTGAATAGCATAAAGCGGAAAGTGTTTTGCTGTGTAGTCTGAGAAATGCAGAGGACTGGGAATATTGGCTAAAACTTTATAGCTAAATGGTGTAGCGAATGGGTATTGATGTAAGCGATCAATTAACGTTTCGAGTTGAGTAAACTCAGGTAGATGTTTGGTAATGGAGTATCGTTGAGCATTAAGCAAAAGAGCCTCACAAACACAGGTAAAGAAAGATACAGTACCAATGAATGTTGACACTTCAGTGTCAGGCTCTTTTCTCTAATGCATGTTTATGCGGATTCTTTACGCGCTTTTTCGATGCGGTATTGTTTTGTTGCAGCAATCCATTGAGGACGACTAATGGCATAGCCTAACAGTAAGGCTGGCACAATAAACACGAGATGAGTAATGGCAAGTCGAATATCTTGCGCAACTAAATGATTGGCATTGGTCAAGTAGTGTACAACACCAACAATTGAAAAAATAACGCCAAGCGCTGTTAATATAAACATACCAACAACAGCTAGCCCGATAAGATCACGCAAATAAATTTTAGCTGGGCTCATAGTATGGTTCCAAATGTTACTGCCGAATGAGTTCGACATGTTTTATTGTCTTTATCCGAATACTATGCGCTTTAGATTGTAAATCTGTATTGATCTAGCTCACGTTTTACCTTACGTGGATGAATTTTTAATCACATTGAGCGATTATTTAAATGCAAGTCATAGCTATGACAAATCATTGTGCTTGCTGTGAATATCGTACTTTAGGTTAAGCTTGTGGTTAATTACTACTGAAACAACCAGCGAAATGCATCGGCAAATATTGTCTTGCCATTGTGCTCGACTACTTTTCCCTTTGAAAAAATAATGCGATCAAAAGGCCAGGTTAAGATCTCCTGAATTGACTGTCTTAGGTATTTTTTCTCGGTATAACTTAGGCGTAATAAAAGGGGCATAGCGGGGCTGAAGTAACAGCCATTAAACAGTGCGTAACCTAAATTAAGTGGATGTTTTTGTCCGATCATCCAGGCAAGCGTATCACCAAGAATAAGTGTTTGAGATTCAGGATCACAAAAGGCAATTTCTTCAAAATTATCATTTCCTCTGATCAAGGTTTGCAGTAATTGTCCTTGCCATAGTGTTGGAGTGTATTGACGTAGAACATCATCAAAGGTGAGATCCCCACGGGTTTGCTGTAATCCTGGTGCAGCAAAAAAATAGGCATTAGGGTAGGCAAGCCACCATTCTGATAAAAAGTGATGGTGATTTTTATTAGGAGTCACAACTGCAGCAATGTCGCCTAACTGACTTAGTTGCACTTTAAGTGGCTCAGATAGCTCAATAGGATTATGAATAAATAGCCGATCATCATTGAGTTTGATGACTGTCATTTTACTATTGTTGAGCATGCCATTTTGTTTAGTAGCTTGTTCTTGGTACCAGAGCCGATTTTTGAAACATTCAATCATCATCGCATCCTGCTGAGTCTGATAAAGTCTTTGCGGGTTATGATCTTCCGTTACCATAAAAAATCCCTTAATGAGGTTATCATTAAGGGATTGTTAATGGCTATGGTTTATTGTGTTTCAAAATGTGTGCTGAATCTAGAATGAACGACGTTTTATCGCTTGCATAATGTTGTGACCAAACAAATTGACGAAGGCGCCAGCAATAATCAAGCCGCCACCAATATACGTCCAAATAGAAGGCTCTTCGTTAAACACAATAAAACCAATAATGATAGATAGCACTATTTGAACATAAGAGTAGGCTGTTGCTTTACCTGCCGTTTGTGTTTGCATTGCTTTGGTTAAGCCTAGTTGTCCGACTTGAGTAAAGATACCTACCAAGATCAATAATAAAGTCGTTGTTAGATCGGGTATTACAAAGTCTTGGCTTACAACCAAAATAGATAGTGGTAGCGTGATCAAAGGAAAGTAGAAAATGATCACCGAGCTGTCCTCAGTGCTACTGAGTTTTTTAACAATAATATAAGAGATCGCACTGACGAAAGCGCCAATTACCGCAATCATCACACTAAACATCGCAAGATGTGAGCCACCTGAATGGAGCGTGGTTGGATTGACGATGAAGAATAGACCCAACAAGCTAAGTACAATGCAGATCAGGGTAGAGAGTTGTACTCGCTCTTTTAAGAATATCACCGCGAGAATGGCAGTAAACACTGGGTTGATATACTGCAAAATGGTCGCTTCAGCTAATGGCAGTGTTGTTACAGCATAGTAGACGCAAGACAGTCCAATCGTTCCGACAAGTCCACGTACAACCAGCAAAGGTTTGTTGTTGCCCCAGACAGAGATCCCCTTACGCTTAAGGTCGAGATAACTAATGATCAGTGAAACAAAAGCGCGAGCGGCAACGATTTCAAATACAGGAATACCGAGCTGACTGACGTATTTTACGGTTGATGACATGAGGGCAAAGCCTAATGCTGATAGCAGCATAAAGCGTGCGCCCAAGGGAATTAAACTCTCTTTATCGTGGGTCATTAATGGTATCTACAATCTGATAGGGGAATAAGAGCATAAATTACCGTGCTCAATAAACAAATGATCTAATGTAATGTTGGCGTAAATTCTTGTTATACGTGGTTTGGTGCTAGATAAAGAAAGAGATAAACAAACAATGTTGTTTATCTCTTTAGTTAAAGTGAGCAGAAATGTTTTAATTAGTATTTGATACTATTTTTGTTTATATAGCCCAAACACACCAGCACCAAATGCAGCAATTAACCCAATAAAGGCAATTAAAAGGTGGTGATGATGGATCCAATACATTGTCTCTCCTTAGAACGGTTTATTGTCCGCTTCCTTCGCTTTTAAAATCATAGGGGTAATAGTTGAACCTTGTACAAGGATCGAGAAAATTACAATGGCATAAGTCATTAATACGATGATTTCTTTCACATCTACATCTGGGTGTGACGGTAGAACAATACCTGCTGGGATCGCCATTGCCATTGCTAATGCTAAACCACCACGTAGACCACCCCATGTGAGGATCTTAACTGATTCTGGGTTGTATTGACGAAAATGACTAAAGCCCACATACGACAGACGAATACTTAAGTAACGGCTTAAAAGTACTAATGGGATAGCAATAATAACTGCAATAATATCAATACTATGGAAGCTAAATGTGATCATGACAAAGCCGATCAGTAGGAATAGTACTGCATTTAGAATTTCATCAACTAATTCCCAAAGGTGCGCCATCTGTTCAGATGATTGCTCTGAGATGTATTGACGAGTGATATTACCAATGATGATACCGGATACCACCATAGCGAGTGGTGCTGATACTTCTAAATGTTCGCCAATCACATAGCCAGCAGTTGGAATGAGCATGGTTAAGATCAGGCGTAACATGTTGTCATGTGAGCTTTTGATCATGTAATGGAAAATACCGCCCAGTACAGCACCAAAGGCAATACCACCAAGGGCTTCACGGATAAACAGCATTACGGTTCCTGAAACAGTAGGGGCTGTGTTTCCGAAAGCAACTTCAAAAATAGTCACAAAGATAACTAGACCAACACCATCATTAAATAATGACTCGCCTTCGATCTGAGTAGAAATACGCTGTGGTGCGTTTAATTTTTTCACAATAGCAAGTACAGCGATTGGATCGGTAGGTGAAATAAGAGCACCAAATAAACAGCAATAGATGAAATTTAAATTAATACCGATAAGGTTAAATATTAACCAAAGAACAATACCAATAAAGAATGTTGAGAATAAAGTGCCTGCTAAAGCGAGAAAAGTGATCTCAAACTTCTGATCTTTTAAATGGTTCAGGTCGATATTGAGAGCGCCAGCAAATAATAGGAAGCCTAATACGCCTTTTAATAGGAAGTCTTCAAATTTAACATGTTGAATGAGTTCAATTAAGGTATTTTCTTTATTTACAGGAATATAACCTAAGTGAGTTAATGCTAATAAAATTAGTGAGATAGCAATAGACCAACCGGTAATGGCAATCGTGGTTTGAAAACGGCCAAATTTATGGTTAATGATGGAAATAAAGACCGCAATTGCAGCCATAATACATATAGTGTCATATACTGACATGAAAACTTCGCTCCAAATCAGGATGGATTTTAACCATGCTGTTTATCATTTAATAATAATATACATTAATCATTCAATATCGATGGTGAATATATAGAGGGTTATACGGTTAAATAACCATTAATCTGAATATATCTTGTTCATAAAATATTAATGATTAATAAATATCTTAAACATTTTATACAGATGTATTGCGAATTATTTGTATTATTTTGGAATATAAAAAGTCACAAATAATAGTTGTTTTATTGGATTAAAAAAGAGTAGGAGAATTTAAATAACTAGGTGAGATAAAATAAAGCACCTATATATAAGTGCTTTATTCATAGATTATTAATTACTGGCTGCTGCGATTAAAAGCTCAGGGTCATCGGTAATGATGGTTGAAACGCCCCAGTTCTCGAATTTAGTGATTTTTTTGGGATCGTTCATTGTCCAAATTTGCAGCACTTTTCCTGCGTCAGTGATCTCTTTTGCTAATTTTTCAGTCAGTAAATGATGATCAAGATGAATGCTGTATAGCTCAAGCTTTTCATCAAGGCGATTGATATCAGGTACCCAATCTTCAATGATCAAACCACGACGTACTTCAGGCCACAGTTCTAAACAATGTCGTACAGCATTATAAGAGAAACTCGATAAGATAAGACGATTTGGATCAAAGCCATAGTTTTTAATAGTTTCAATGGTCTTTTGTACTTGTAATGCAACTTCTTCTTCGTAGTGCACTTTAATTTCAAGGTTTAAGTTAAGGCCATATTCGTCACAAGCAGCTAGCAGTTCATGTAACGTTGGAATGGTTTCACCAGCAAACTCTGTGGAGAACCAGCTTCCAGCATCAAGTTGTTTGATTTCATCTAAGGTTTTATGGCGAACGCTACCTGAACCATTAGTACAACGGCGTACTGTTTTATCGTGAATAATGACAGGGATTAAGTCAGCACACAGTTGGGTGTCGGTTTCAATCCATTTTGCGCCAGCATTAGCGGCTGCTTTCATGGAAACCAAGGTATTTTCTGGTGCAACGGCTCTTGCACCGCGGTGACCTGCAATCATATAAGTATCCAAAGTCATTAGCGTTGTAAAATTTTACGTTGATTTTCGACTAATTAAGCAAACAATCAAGTATTAATATCGCAATATCATGATGTTGATTTGTTGCGTTTATGTGGCAGCGTTGAAATCAACTTATTCTAGTATACTTGTACGCACAGTGAGTGATGGATTTACCAACAATCAAAAAATGAAATGACAATTGGTTTTGTATCTAAACGCTGATTAGATTAGTATGCTGTGCCGTTGTCTGATCAAAAATTTTTATTGTGAACATTGATAAAGATTTTTTGATTTTGGGCTTTTACAATTTGAGACAAGGAAAAACGAATGAAACTGTCAGCGCTAGACCAACCTCTTTTCGATCATCTTTACCGCGATATTAGAGAGTTTCGTTCCACGTTTGATCTTGATATTGAATCACCACAAACGCTTGATGAACAAGCGGATGCATTACATACCTCTCTTGCCGTTGAAGAAATGACAGAATTAGCAGAAGCCGATTCACTGGTTGAACAAGCCGATGCAATTGTCGATTCTGTGTATGTATTAATGGGACGTTTGGTTCATCTTGGTGATAAGAAAGTAGAAGATAATATCGGTATTAGCTACTTGATTGATATTCTATTGCAAATGTCAGCACGTCTAGGTATCGATTTTATGGCATGTTGGAATGAAGTGCATTCAAGCAACATGAGTAAAGTATGCCGCAATGCTGATGAATACGCTGATACCGAAGCATTTTACGCAAAACAAGGCGTGACTTTAACAGCCAGTACGAAAGGGGACTACATAATTGCGAAATGTGCGCAGGATGTTGACCTTGAAGGTAAAGTAATCCGTAAAGGTAAAGTACTTAAATCTGTATATTATCGTCCTGCTGATTTAGTGAAACTTGTTATCCGCTAAGCCTCTTGTTAGCTGAAGGATCCTCGCAATTGCGGGGATTTTTTGTTTTTCACTTATGTAAAGTTTTCCATGAATATATCTCCTTATACCCGAGCGTTAGCTCAACAGCTTTTTACAATGACATGGCCAATGTTATTTGGTGTGCTGTCACTGATGAGCTTTCAGCTTGTAGACAGTGCATTCATTGGTCAGTTAGGTGTCCTTCCTCTTGCCGCACAAGGTTTTACGCTTCCAATGCAAATGGTCGTCATAGGCTTGCAAGTAGGGTTAGGTATTGCCACAACCGCATTGATTTCTCGTGTATTAGGCGCAAATGATGCGCTTCGAGCACAACAGCTGGGCGGGCTCGTGGTTTTAATAGGTGCTATTGGTATTGCCGCACTATGTGGTGTTATCTGGTTGCTGCGTGATGTCATTATGCATTTGTTAGATGCACCGGAAACCGTTCTACCGATTATTGATACTTATTGGCCTGTATGGTTGGCAAGCGTATGGTGTGGTTCAATGTTGTATTTTGCCTATAGTCTGTGCCGTGCTAACGGGAATACCATGCTGCCAGGGATCATGATGATGGTAACGAGTTTACTTAACATCGTGCTAGACCCATTGTTTATCTTTACATTCAAATTAGGCATTAATGGTGCGGCATGGGCAACCATTGCTTCTTTTACTCTTGGTATGCTGGTGGTTTTTCCATTAGTCATTAAACGATGTTGGATGAGTTTCCATTGGCAGGGGCTTGATATTGGCAAGTCAGTTAAAGAGCTGGGTAATATTATGGCGCCAGCAATGATGAGCCAACTGTTACCACCTGTTTCTTCTATGCTCGCCACTAAATTAGTTGCGGGTTTTGGTGCCGCCACTGTAGCTGCATGGGCATTAGGCTCTCGAATAGAGTTTTTCTCTATTGTTGTGGTTTTAGCTTTGACGATGTCGATGCCACCTATGGTGGGCAAGCGGTTAGGAAGTCGTGATCTTCAAGGGATCAAGACGCTCATCAATATCGCGGTATGTTTTGTCCTAGTATGGCAATTGGTGATTGCTATCGTTATATTCTTACTGGCTACGCCATTGAGTACGTTATTAACAACTGATGTGAAAGTACAAGAAGTGTTGAGCTTACACTTAACTCGAGTTCCTATTAGTTTAGGTGCGTTAGGTGTGTGTATGATCATGGTATCGATATGTAATGCCTTGGCGATGCCGATGCGTGCGCTGTTTATTTCAGCATGGCGTTTGTTTATTTGCTTCCTACCTATTTTATGGCTAGGTTCGCATTTAGCTGGACTGCCGGGCTTATTTACTGGCGCGATGGTGGGTAACATTGCAGCAGGTATTTGTGCGTGGGTTTTCTATCGTCAAGGATTGAAAATCATTGATAGCAAATATCAAAGTGAAACTGATAACGTAAAATAAGCGTGTAAAAAACACGCACATAAGGATATTCATGCAAAGTTATGTAATTGAAGATCGTAAGTTAACCTACTTAGATCAAGGTACAGGTCCTGTATTAGTATTTGGTCACAGCTATTTATGGGATAGCAAAATGTGGCAGCCTCAAATCGAAGTATTAAGCCAACATTATCGCTGTATCGTGCCTGAGCTATGGGCGCATGGTGACGCGGATGCTGCTCCTGCAAAAACACGTACTTTACGTGATTATGCAGATGATGTGATAGCACTGCTTGATCACCTTGAAGTTGATACCTTCTCTATGATTGGTTTGTCTGTTGGTGGCATGTGGGGCGCAGAGCTGGCGTTAAAAGTGCCGCAACGTGTTAATGCGCTCGTATTGATGGATACTTTCTTAGGTTATGAGCCTGAAGTACTGCATGCAAAATACTTTGCCATGTTAAATACCATCATTGAGCAAAAAACGATCCCAACAGAAATAATTGATGCCATTACGCCGCTGTTCTTCCGTCGTCAGGCTGAACAGCATACGCCAGAACTCGTGAAGAACTTTAAAGCGCATTTGGCGAGCATTACAGGTGAACGTGCGGTTGCAGTAGGGCAAGTGGGCAAGATGGTGTTCGGTCGTCGTGATACTTTTGATGATATTGAGTTATTAACTGTACCGACGTTGATCATGGTTGGTATGGAAGATGCTCCTCGACCACCACTAGAAGCTCAATTGATGCATGACGCAATTGATGGTAGTGAATATGTGCTGATCCCAGAAGCCGGTCATATTAGTAATCTAGAGCAGTCTGAATTTGTGACCCAGCAGTTAACGACATTTTTAGATAAGCACATTCTAAGTAATTGATGGTTTAATCCATAGTCATAGAAACGGCATAACCCATACTCAGAAATTGAGAGTGTTATGCCGTTTTTTTATGCGCTGTAATAGGTTTTATGTTGATGAATAAACGCTATGGAGTGTTGATTAAAATCATCAGGTTTTTCAACATTACATACATGCCCGCAATCTTTGAGTTCGGTTAAAAAGCTTAATCGATGACGCTCAACCATCTCTTTCACCGGTTTTATGAACATATAATCGTTAGCACCCATCAAATAAAGTGTTGGGATGGATAACTCTTTCTCTTTGAAATATTTCATGACAGGGTTTACATCAGTGGCGAGTTTGAACCAACGTTTAAATTCCTTCTGACATAGCTTTTTAGCTTCACGAACAAATAAATGACGCGATTCGCGCTGGCTCTTTTGAGGCATCACCACATAAGCAAATAAGCGGTATAACCACATATAAGGAATAATGTGCTTACACAAATTGCCGAGTTTAACCAAAATTTGAGAGCGAGTATTTAAGCGTGTTACAGCACCGCCGAGTACCATGCTTTTGACACGATTAGGCGCGATTTCCGCTAAATTACGAATAATAATCGTCCCAAGTGAAATTCCCACGAAGTGGGCTGATTGGATCTTTAAGTGGTTGAGGACATCAACAATGTCTTTGGTGACACTTTTAAAGGTATAAGGATTTGCCATCATGTCTTTAAACATGTTGTTGGATTTGCCGTGACCACGAAGATCTAATAACAATAAGTTAAAGTGCTGTTTGTAGGCTTTAATTTGTTTAAACCAGATCGCAGAACTACCACCTGCACCATGGACAAAGACTACCCACTCTTTGCTACTTGGATGGGGGTAGGTTTTGTAAAAAAGCATATTGTTTTGCATTTATCGTCCTTGTCTACACGCAGTAGCGCAATCATACCACGGTGAAATAAACAGACTCACCTGACCACTAAGGTGGCATTTTATGATCTAACCTTGTACTTTCATCGTGAATATTTGCAATTATTCCAACAATGTCGCAAAACGCCATCGTGGTTAAGTATAAGTCACTCACAAGCTTGTGATTTTTCAAATGAAGAGATTTATATATGAAAAACAGATGGATAGTAAGAGCTATCTGATACTTGGTTGTCTATTTTCAGTACTTTTTCGAAATTAAAGGTGAATAAAAAACACTGATTTAAACACTTTATGATGTTTTATTTTATCTTTGCTGCTTAATAGTCTTTAATTTACAAAGGATTATCTATGAAGGAGTTTTCCAATGTTTAAAAAGGTGTTATTAACGCTGGCGTTCATTCTGCCATTTGCCTCTCAAGCAGCAACAACAGATACCACAAAACTTATCAAGCAATGTGAAACGAAATACAAAGCAGATAAGCAAAAGAAAATGGACTGTATTGCTAAGGTTAAGAAATCAGCAAGCAAGTCGACCAAGAAAGAAGTAGAAAAAGCGAAGAAAGCATCATCAACCAAAGTGGCTGATGCAAAAAAAGACGTTAAAAAAGATGTAAAAGCAACATCTTCAAAACTAGACAGCAAAAAAGCAGACGTTAAAAAGTCATCAACCAAAACCAAGACTGCAGTGAAGAAACAGCTTAAAGCGGTGAATGTAAATACGGCTTCAGCGTCTGATCTAGCGGCGTCTTTACCAGGCATTGGTGAAACTAAAGCTAAAGCGATTGTGGATTACCGTAAAAAGAATGGTAAGTTCAAATCAGCAAAAGATCTTGAAAAAGTAACGGGTCTTGGCGAGAAAAGCGTTGCTGCAATGAAACAATACCTAAAGTTTTAATCTGAACATTAGGTACTCAACCTCTTAAACACTTTGGCGACTTATCGCATGAGGTGTTTAAGAGGTTTTTTTATGTCCTTAAAATGCTTAATAAATGATTTCTTCGTCTTCTTTATGGGGCATGAGATTGATGATTTGTGTCTTAATAATATGAGGCAGAATAGCATACAGCGGCATGCGCTTTAGCCGTCCTCTAAAACGTAGTGACTTCACGGCAAAGCGATAATCGGCACTCTGGTATTTCGGAAATGCGTTTCGCATTACTTCACTAAAGCGTTCTTTGTATAGCCAGAAAATGAATCGATGTGATGGATGTTGATTTAAAAATTGCAGCATTTCGTCAGGAATTTTAAGGGCAAATAGTTCATGGCACAGCCCAAGCGCCATGTATAAGCTATTATCTTTACCGATCTGTTGATGAAGCTGAATCAAGTTATGCCAGAACAGACGTTGCTTACCAAAATAGGTAAATTGGAGGTGTAAGTCGTACAGATCTCGCAACCCATAACGAAAATCAACTTGGTTAAACATCATAATAGCCTGATGCAAGACCATTGTTTCAGGTGAGAGTAAGGTCGCAGGGTGGGCGATGATCGGTGAGGTATGATGATGGAGTAATGGCGCTTCATCGAGTTTATGTTTTAGGGTTTTCGGTAATAAGTGAAAGTGAATGGCAAGCTCTGTACGACGATCTTTATGGATCAGCGGCATGGTTTGATTTGACCAACGACAATAAAAGGTTTCTTCATAATCGGTGATATTTTTATAGCGCCAACCATGATTGATTAACTGATCTAGTACAGCATCGACATGGTTTTCTGAAATCAAAATATCAATATTATTCTTGATCCTACCTTTAAACATTTCGATTTCAGAAAACTGTAAAGCACTGCCTCGAATATAACGCCATGACGGTAAAACGTTTTTAAATTGTAGTTTAAGCTCTTGATGTTCAAATATTAGGGCTTGTTTTTGCTTCTCGAAGCTATGAAACCCCGAAATTAACTGTTGCTGCATAAATAGCGGCAGCTCATCCCAAATCCCATCAAGCTCACAGGCTGTTTTTAATTGCCCTAATAAACTGAGATGACGAGCTTCAGTAATAATTTGGTAGAGCGCTCTAGGATCAAGTGTGAGTAATAGTGTTGGAAGGCAAAGAATATCAACCAGTTGTACCTGTCGAGAAGTCATCATTCCTTCCTGATTGTCGGTCAAATTGATAATTAAAGTATTGGTTGTAAGTGATAAAAATCAAATTTAGTCACTTTCAAATGGGATTTTTATCATCAATCATTCTCAAAAATAAGAATATTTTGTCGTGCAAAATCATCATCTATAGTTAAAACCACGCTGAAGGTTACAGTGATTGAACACAATACAACGGCTTATTAATCGGCTAACATAGGCCGTTTTCTTTATATAACTGAGTGGCTTATGAGTAAAAATACGTTCGTTGGTTCAGAGTTAATTCTTGGTGGTGCGCGTTCAGGGAAAAGCCGATTAGCTGAAACGTTAGCTCAGGAGTCAGGGTTGCAAGTGAAATACATCGCTACTGCAACGCCTTGTGATGATGAAATGAGTGAACGTATTGAAAGACACCAACGACAGCGTCCGGCACATTGGCAGTTAATCGAAGAACCGTATTACTTAGCAGATGTGATTCGACAGCATAGCAATAAAGAGACCTGTTTGCTGGTGGACTGCTTAACACTGTGGCTAAACAATTTCTTATTTCAACCACTTGATAACTATTCATGGCAACAAGCCAAAACCGATTTTTTAGAAACGCTTGCTGAAGCAGAAGGCAGAATCATTCTTGTCAGTAATGAAGTAGGCCAAGGAATTGTGCCATTAGGCGAGCTTTCTCGTAGATTTGTTGATGAAAGCGGTTGGTTACACCAAGCGATAGCCCAACAGTGTTCCCGTGTCGTGTTTGTAACAGCGGGATTACCACAAGTATTGAAAGGTCCATCGCTTTAGAAAATAAAATTCGAGGATCCTATGGCGACTATTACTCAAATTGATATTTTGCGACATGGTTTACCTGAAGGTGATAATTGTCTTCGTGGGCATACCGATTTTGCCTTAACGGAGCAAGGCTTTAACCAAATGCGGCAGTCTGTGGAGGGGATTACAACACTGGATACTGTTGTGACCTCGTCACTTCAACGTTGTGCTGTTTTCGCTCAATACATTGCTGAATCATTACAAATCCCAATTCAACATTGTGATGAATGGAAAGAGATGGATTTCGGTGAATGGGATGGGCTAACTCATCAACAATTGATAGCACGTGTTGGCAAGGATGTTGATGTTTATTGGTACGATCCTTGGCAAGAGTGTGATGATGGTACTGCACTACATAAAGGTGAAACATTAGCGCAATTTGACAACCGTATTAATGAGGCATGGTTGCAATTATTACAGCAATATCAAGGTCAGAAGGTTTTGTTAGTGACACACTCAGGCGTCATGCGTCAATTACTACGTTTGTTATTTGAAATGCCACAAAATACCGTCTACCTCCATCGAATCAATTTGCCTTATGCTGCAAGAATACGGATCACCGTTTATCACGATGGCAACCAAGATTGGCCGCAGTTGCAGTGGCCGCCTTATAGTGACTGATTATTACGAGTTAACGAGACACAGAAATAATGGATAAAAATAAAACCAATCTACGTGCATTAATGGTGCAAGGAACGACTTCCGATGCTGGGAAAAGTGTACTTGTTGCTGGTATTTGTCGTGTTTTGGCTCGAAAAGGGGTTCGTGTTGCGCCGTTTAAGTCACAGAATATGGCGCTTAACAGTGCCGTAACCAAAGATGGTGGCGAAATTGGTCGAGCACAAGCAGTGCAAGCTTATGCTTGTGGCATTGAACCGACAGTTCATATGAACCCAGTATTATTAAAACCTAATACAGATGTTGGTGCACAAGTGATTGTGCAGGGGAAAGCACTCGAAGACATGGACGCCATTGGTTACAACAGTTACAAAAAGGTGGTGATGGCACCTATTATGGAATCGTTCGATTTACTGACTCGTGAGTATGAGACAGTGATCGTCGAAGGTGCTGGCAGTCCTGCTGAAATCAATTTGCGTGAAAACGATGTCGCGAATATGGGTTTTGCTGAAGAAGCCGATATTCCAGTGATCATAGTGGCTGATATTGATCGTGGTGGTGTATTTGCTCATCTATATGGCACATTAGCCTTACTGTCTGAATCAGAACAAGATCGGGTAAAAGGCTTTGTGATCAACCGTTTTCGTGGTGACATTAAATTGCTGGAATCAGGACTTGATTGGTTAGAGCAGAAAACAGGCAAACCTGTGATTGGCGTACTGCCATATTTACATGGGTTAATGTTAGAAGCAGAAGATGCCATTAATATTCAGCAAGTTGAAAAATCAGAGAATGCGATTACTGTTGTCGTTCCTGTATTAACACGTATCAGTAACCATACGGATTTTGATCCACTGCGTATGCATCCACAAGTGAATTTACAGTTTGTCGGTAAAGGAGAAGCGATTCCTCCGGCTGATTTGATCATTATTCCAGGCTCAAAAAGTGTCCGTAGTGATTTAGCCTACCTTCGCTCTCAAGGTTGGGATCAACAAATTCAACGTCACTTGCGTTTTGGCGGTAAAGTTATGGGGATTTGTGGTGGTTATCAGATGTTAGGTGAGGTGATATCGGATCCTCACGGCATCGAAGGTGAAGCCGGTGAGTCACTAGGATTAGGTTATCTACCTATCACCACTGAAATCACCAAGCATAAACAGTTAAAACAAGTTACAGGACTGATGACATTACCAGATCTGTCGACAGTACCAGTCACGGGCTATGAAATTCATGCAGGTGTCACATCGGGTATTAGTGAAAGTGATGCGCCTATTCATTTAACAGCTACGACTGATGGTAAAAAAGATGTTGATGGCAAAATAGGTATTGATAACCAAGTGTTTGGGACATATTTACATGGTATTTTTGAGCAGCAACAAGCCTGTGATGTAATCTTAGCTTGGGCTGGATTATCAAACATTGCAACGCCTGATTTTGCTGCAATACGTGAGGAAGGGATCAATCGTATTGCTGATGCAGTCGAACAATATCTGGATCTGACAAAACTAGGATTAATTATTGAATAAGTGAGTATCCAATATTAGCAAGATGAATAGAGATCGACTTAACGTAATAGTCGGTCTTTTTTGTTTCAATTGAGGTGGTGTATTGCATAATAAGAATATTTAGAGATTTACTATTTTACAGCTCGCTACATTAATGATTTATATCATTCCTATTAACGATATAACTAATTAAGAATGTGTCAGTTAATTGAGTAATAAATTAAAAGGAAGTGAGTTAATGAAAAATATCATTATAGTTTTGATGTTAAGTTGAAATTGAGAAGCTTTTTGGTGGCTTACCATCAAGCTTTTTTTGATAATGGCTAATTTGTAGTTAATTTACATAAGTCCATCTTGAGTCAGAATGACGTTCATAGTGCTGCCATTGCTTGTTTTTTTACCAAATAAACAACGTATTAGATATATTTTTGAGCAATAATTTAGTGTCATAAACTTCATCTATATTATTGAAAACCTTGAGAAGTATTCACATTTAATAACGCAAAAAGTGGTCATTATTATTGATTTGTGCGGTTAATATCTCATATATAAAATGAAATTTATTTTGGTTGTTTTGCGATGAAAAGCAAGATTGAAAGTGTAACTAATTAACGATGATTAATTTAGAGTGATGCGTGTCGCAGATATCATCCAATATCCCATTATTTTTAGTAATAACTATTATTTAAGCTGGTAAAAAAATACTCAAACTATGTATAAAAGTTACAGCTACAGCAGTGTCACGCGATCTTATTCTTTTGATGACGCATAACATTGCTGTTAAACTAAAACCAAAAGGACGTTTCCTCTTTTTATTGTAGCTGTTATTGATGTTAAAGGAATAATATGAGTAAGCTGTTATGTATTGCATCTATTTTAATGATGATGTGTTCATTAAATGTGAAAGCAGAGGATTGGAACTCATCAAGTATTGACGGTCACTACGTTTTATCAGCTTTGATCACCACTCCTGAATCTGGCGGTAAAAAACTTTTCTTTAAACTATATAAAGCTAAGTATAACAACAATGGTTTTGAACGTTTTCTAAGTCAGTGTAATATCCAAGGTCTTCATAGTACGGTTTCAATGGTTGTGAATGGCAAGAAAATTGAAATGGAAAAATATTGCCAACGTAACGAAGATAATTTGAATTACTGGGCTTATACACCAAAATCAAATGCTGACTTAACATTTGTTGTTTCACAGTTTAAGAATACAGAATTCGTTGATATGGAAAAAACATTCGTTAACGTTTATAAGCAACGTGATGATCTTTTCTTCCATATTTCAACTCAGCGTTTCAGTGATGTATGGATGAATCTCTAAAATTGTGAGTGGGGGATAAGGTGAGTAATCTTATTCCCACAATTACTTTATGCGTTATATCTAATTTTTTATGCAATGATAGACGGATAAATCGTTCGATTTATCATCACATTATAAAACATTTCCCACTGTAATCTTATTGTGCGCTTAATGAGGCGACAATTAGATCTGTTCAACTTGTCGCAAGCTAATAAGTGTTGTAATTTCCTTACTTCGCAAGGGGAACACAATGTCAAAAAGCATTTTCTTATTACGTCATGGTCAAACAACGTTTAACGCACAGCAACGTTTACAAGGACACTGTAACTCTGAATTGACTGCATTAGGACAAACCCAAGCTGCAACTCTTGGAGCATCATTAAATAGAAAAATTGCAAATAAAAAGCAGTGGACGGTTTACAGTAGCCCATTAGGCCGAGCATTAGAAACTGCTCAAATTGTATGTACAGAGTTAGGTATCGACAGTAACAGCATAATCACTGATGAACGGTTGAAAGAATTTAACTTAGGGGATTGGGAAATGTGCTTTATTCCTGATCTGGTAAAGCAAAATCCTAAGTTATTAAATCATCATGATTGGTATTTATCAGCACCTCATTGTGAATCGTATGAATCAGTTGTTACTCGTGTGAAAGACTTTCTTGATGATGATACAGTGCCAGATCATGTGATTGTTATTTCTCATGGTTTAACAGGTGCGGTATTTCGAGGTGTCTATACCGCGATGAGTTACAGTGAAACATTTGAACAAGATTTGCCGCAAAATGCGTACTTCTTGCTTGCTGATGATAAGCTCAGTCGTATTCAATGTGAAGTTGTAACAGCAGAAGCTGTTTAACAGCGTATAAAAAGCAGTGTTTATTATTGCTTTTTAGAATTTTGAAGTGCTATAGTTTCAAAGGTTTTAGCAACTGCCTAAGTTAGAATGTGATGAACTGTGTGGTATAACCATCCTTACTTTGTTTTAACCAAGCAAAGTCGGTTTTGTTACAAAGCACCAGTGATGGCTTCTATACTCAGGCGTTTATAATTTGTTTTGTATGCTAACGGTCTTTTAAATATTCAGTTTCTCGTTAGATAAGATGCAGTGTGATAACAATGAGTTATATGTTCATCATCCATTCATCTTAGTTCAGTTAGTTTGGTGTTAACACAAAATAGCTGCTACGTGATAGTACAGAACAGTTAGACAAGAAAACGGTGATTCACTGTGGTTCTTGCTAAAAATTATAAAGAGAGGCTTAGCCATGAAAAATTTACTTACTGGTTTTGTTGCTGTAGTTATTGGATTATTTACTGTTTCATTTGCTGCGATTATGGCTCTTTTTATGGGTATCGCGGCATTAATCGCTAAACCATTCATTAAGCGTAAACTTGCATCTGAAGGTGTAGAGTTTGAACAGCGCACCTTTAGTGAAGGTTTTGCCGGTCGAGATCGCAAAGTAAACACTGATTACCGCGAACAATCATCTCATAATGTTATTGATGGTGAGTTTGAAGACATTACCATGCGTAAATGCTAATCACTGATTAGCTGTTATAAGAGTAACGCCAAGTGTTAGCGCATTTGGCGTTTTTTATTTCTGATGTATTAGTCCTTTCTATAAATATCCCTTTTCTCAATCTGTTGGCTTTTAACCAGATCTCATTTTTGTATCATTGATGCATATTTATACAATTTGAGCAGTACAATACTTTCCAAGCCTATAAGTTGGAGAGAAGACATGCCTTATGATTCATTGATAACCATTGTGATATTTATTGCAGTTGCCATTGTAATAGTTGCATCTTGCGTAAAAACCGTTAATCAAGGGTCTGAATGGACGGTAGAGCGTTTTGGACGTTATACCAAAACATTACGCCCTGGTTTAAATCTTATTGTGCCTTTTATTGATAAGATTGGTAATAAAGTCAATATGATGGAGCGTGTATTAGATATTCCTGCACAGGAAGTGATTTCCCGTGATAACGCATCAGTCACTATTGATGCTGTATGTTTTATTCAGGTATTTGATGCAGCGAAAGCAGCGTATGAAGTGTCGGATTTAGAGCACGCAATCCGTAATTTAACACTCACGAATATGCGTACAGTACTTGGTTCGATGGAGCTTGATGAAATGCTTTCTCAACGCGACACTATTAATAGCCGTTTATTATCGATAGTGGATAACGCAACGAATGTTTGGGGGATCAAAATAACTCGTATTGAAATTCGTGATGTTCAACCGCCAGCTGATCTTACTGCAGCCATGAATGCGCAAATGAAAGCGGAGCGTAATAAGCGTGCTGAAATTTTAGAGGCAGAAGGGGTTAGACAAGCAGAAATTTTGCGTGCTGAAGGTCAAAAACAGTCAGAAATTTTAAAGGCTGAAGGTGATAAGCAAGCTGCTATTTTACAAGCCGAAGCCCGTGAACGTGCAGCAGAAGCGGAGGCAAAAGCGACTAAGATGGTATCCGATGCGATTGCCGCCGGTGATATTAAAGCGGTGAATTATTTTGTTGCCCAAGGCTATACAGAAGCATTGAAAGCGATTGGTCAGTCTGAAAATGGTAAAGTGATCATGATGCCATTAGAAACAACAGGCTTGATGGGCTCTGTTGCTGGTATCGCAGAATTATGGGGCAATAAATCAGATAAAGGTAATAATGCATGATCTACCTACTAGAACAAATGAACTTCTGGCATTGGCTAGCAATAGGTTTAGTGTTATTGCTACTTGAGTTACTAGGAACGGCAGGTTATCTGCTATGGCTAGGTATTTCTGCTGTTCTAGTGAGTATTTTGGTATTGATGCTGCCAATCTCATGGCCATTACAATGGGTATCGTTTGCGGTGTTTGCATTGTTCACCACTTGGCTGTGGTGGCGATATCAACATAAAAAAGATAAATCCGATGCTTCAGTTTCTAAATTGAATCAACGTGGTGCGCAAATGATAGGGCAACGTAGTGTTGTCACTGAAGCCATGATCGCAGGCGCTGGTCGGCTACAGTTTGGTGATACCACTTGGAGCGTGAAAACTGATGTGGATTTAGACATCGGGCAAAAGGTAGAAGTGGTGGCAGTGGAAGGAATTATCTTAGTCATAAAACCTTACTGATATAGAAAAGCGCAGTATTAACTGCGCTTTTTATTTATTCTTTGCTGTGTTTCGGTGCCGATAGCTCATCAGAATAATACATAGATGGATCGCCTTGGCTTGTACTATTCCAGAAGAAACCCGTTAACTCATTAAGCATTAACAGCAAATGTGGCTGCTTATAAACGATATAGTTATAGAATGGTTTCTTGTCGGCATACGTGTTTTCAAAATGGCTCGTATGTTTTAACGCAAGCGACTCTTTCTCATCATAATTAGGGCTAGGTTGATATGCCCAATGGAACATTTCTGGTTGTACCTTCAATGTTTGTAAAAACTGAGTCTCGCGGTTCTCGATATAGGCTTTTGATGCACTGATCGCTAATGCATGAAATAGCCCGGTATCAGGTTCTTTGATAAATGACATCATGGAATAATCAAATACGCCTTTTTTATTAGTAGGCGTCATGAAGTAATGCATGATTTTTGATTGAATTCCTGACTTATCAATATATGAAGCGTAAACAACCGAAGTAGGCTCGCGTGAGTATTCTGTTTCTATAACAGGCGTCTCATGATAAACCTTCTGATTGTTTATCACTATTTTTGCAAATTTATCCCATTCATCCGGTGCAACTTTATAGCTAAAATCTGTATTTTTAATACATTGATTATTGTCATCGACGGCACACCAGGCCGCTGAATAGAAGTTGTCAGACTTAAAAAGGTATACTTTTTCGTTCTTGGTGACCAATTTACCGTACTTTTTCGTTTGGCCTTTGAGCATTTCTTTGACTTTGCTGCGCAGATCGGCCAAATCGTCAGCATTAGCAGTCACTAAGGTAATGTCGTTGCTGCCAATATGATCTTTTTCAATAATATAATTAGTCGGGCTGTGTGATGGTACATATTGCATCCAGCCAATACCTGCGCCAATAGCCGTTAAGCCAATAGCACCTACGATAGCCGTTTTTTTCCCTATCTTTTTAAATGGCGATAAGTTTTCATTTTCTGAATAATCGATAGTTTCGCGCTTGAATTCACGAATTTGATAGCCAACGCGAGGCAATGTCTCAATAACATCACCTTTTTTTTCTTCATTGAGTTTTACACGAAGAGCACGAATAACTTGAAAGAGAGAAGCTTCTGTAACGATGCGATCAGGCCAGCCAACTTTTAGGAGTTCATCTTTAGTAACAGGCTTACCGTAATTATCGATGAGGTAAGATAGAATATATTGCTCAGATAAATTTAACTTGAGCGTAGATTCAGATGTTTTAAGAATGCCTTGGCTTTCTATATAACATACATCCGTTTGGAATCTTATCTGCTCAGTACTTGGCATCCATACACCTCTAGTCATTGATATCTTTCAACTTTGTATAATATCACGAAAATCTATAAAAAGTTATGTAAATAAGTAGAAGTTTCTTTACGATATTGCTTTTATCTTTTTCTAACTTGTTAATTTTAACAGGCTTTTTATTAACCATAACTATTGAGTGGTTTAAAAATTATACAGCTTTAGTTGTTTGTGAAATTGAGCGTCTGAATAAGTCGAAACTTGATTTTGAAACTGTTTATTGCTGTTACGGATAGGTTGTTTTTTACTTTCATTTTGTTAACAAATAAAAAAGGAGCAGCTGATGCTGCTCCTTCATAATATATAAATATCTTAACAACTATTTTTGAAAGATAGATGTGAACTCACGCTTCATTGGTGGGTTCTGACGTGCTTTTTTAAGTTGCTTACACATATCTTTCACACAGTTATGAAGAACTTTGTCTAATGCAGCTGCTTTGTATTCTGCTTGTGCTTCTGCATCCATATCTTCAGGGAAAGTCGTGTCTTGCATTTCACTTAGGAAATCTACACCTGAGTAGCTTTGGCTTAGTGCAACTAACGCATGAAACTGTTCAAAGTTATCAAGTACGTTTTGCGCACTTGCTGGTAGTGAATTCCATGCTTCACGTGTGCTTGGCTCAGAAACCTTGTACACGTTTACCAACATATCGATAAGCTCAGCTGGTACTTTTTCAACTTTAATAACTTGGCGAAGTTCTGGAGAACAGTCTTCTAGTGTAAAGGTTACTTCTTCAACGATTTGCTCGTCTTTATTGTTCATCTCAGACATGGCTTTTTCCTACAGCATAAGTTTAAGGAGAGGAATCCTATATTTCTAACGTCAAATGTCAATATATCATGTAGAAAACAGTTATAAATGGACGTTTCATATCAATGTGATGATTGTCGCACCATGCTTATTAAGCTAGCTTTTATATAAATGATTGACCAGACTTACGGAAAAATATTATTAGGCATGTAAAATGCTTAATAAACCTTACTTATAAATACCCAAAAGGTATCTAAATGGACCCGATGCACATTCTACTTGTTGATGATGTTCTTTCTGAAAGGTTACATCTAGAACTAAGATTAAAAAAATTTGGTCATGTAGTTAAAGCTGTATCATCAGGCCAGGATGCCCTTAATTGTTATGCGACATTTGATCCTGATCTTGTCTTGTTAGATATCTGTATGCCGGATATGCAAGGCACAGAGCTTGCGCAAAGCATTCGAGAGCGTTTTACCGAGTGGGTACCTATTATCTTTTTAAGTGGTCATTCAGAGCCAGAGCTGATTGTAGAAGCTATCGATAAAGGTGGGGACGATTATCTAACAAAGCCTGTAAATGGCATGGTGTTATCAGCGAAATTAAAGGCGATGCAACGTATTTCGGCAATGAGAAGGAAATTGCAACAAACGTCGTTGCAACTACAGAAAGCCAATGAACTTTTGTATCAGCAAGTCAATGAAGATGGTTTAACAGCGTTGGCTAATCGACGTTATTTGGATCAAAAGCTAACAGAATTTGTCGCATTACATGGTCGAAACGGGCAACCACTGACAATGATCATGCTTGATGTTGATCACTTTAAGCTTTTCAACGATCACTATGGTCATATTGAAGGGGATAACTGCCTAAAACTATTAGCTGCGACATTAAAGAAAAATTTCAGCCGAGCAGGTGAGATTTGCGCTCGTTATGGCGGTGAAGAGTTTGTCATTTTGCTAAGCAGTTGCAATAGCATGCAAGCAAAGAAAGAGTGTGAGCGTTTAAAGCAAGCTATTGCTTCATTGAACATCGAACATAACTTTTCTCAAACATCATCAAGTGTCACTGTTAGCCAAGGTGCAATAACATGGATACCGACGGGATTAGAAAGTATCGAAAATCTATATCAAGAAGTGGACAAACTGTTATACCAAGCGAAAGCAAATGGCAGAGATCAATATATTACCGCAGATTACTTGAGTATACCCGTTGATCAAAGTGAAAATTAATATTGATAACACGTAGGTAAGTTGTTGTTTAAAAAGCCATCAAACTGCATTTTAAGTGCTTGCTGTGTTATCAGAACGTGTTATGTTCTTAACAACAATAATGAGTAACATTCCTAGCAAGTGTAATGACACTGCTTATTATTTTATTTGGTGAGTTAGAAAGGGTGAAGGACGGTCATGGAAATTAATTTGACACAAAATCAAGCGCGTGTGATTGGCTGTATGCTTGAAAAAGAAATCACAACTCCAGATCAATACCCGTTGACATTAAATGCATTAACAACGGCATGTAACCAAAAAAGTAGCCGTGAACCAGTAATGTCACTTGATGAAGCCACAGTGCTTGATACCGTAGAAGAGTTAAAAGCCAAGCGCATGATGGCGGATGTAAGTAGCTTTGGTAGCCGAGTAGCAAAGTTTCAGCATCGCTTTTGTAATACAGAATTTGGTAACCTGCAGTTCACAAAACAAGAATTAGGTGCATTGATTGTATTACTACTTCGCGGTCCACAAACTGCAGGTGAAATTCGTACTCGAACAAACCGCTTATGTGAGTTTACAGATGTACGTGAAGCAGAAGCAGTACTGACTAAACTTGCGAGTGAAGAAAAAGGTCCTTACGTGGTGAAATTGCCTCGTGAACCCGGTAAACGCGATTGTCGTTACATGCACTTGTTTAGTGGTGAAGTGGATCTATCCGCGTACGAGAGCGCAGCACAAGCGGTGACATCTGCTGGTGGTAATAACGAGCGTATTGCTCAACTTGAAAATGATGTAGCAGAATTAAAACAGCAAGTGGCTGAGTTACAAGCGGTATTAACATCATTGACTGAGTAAATCTGGCTTTATGGCGATTTAGGCAATGATTTATTGCACCCCGTAGCCATCCACGATTAGAATACTCAACACGAACAGGTTCAGCATTGCTGAGCCTGTTTTTGTTTTAAACGAGATGAGTATTTGATGAGCAGTGAAGACACACAAGTAACAACACCTTGGTATGTTTATTTGATCCGAACATCATCAAATAGTTTGTATTGTGGTGTCACAACGGATGTTGAACGTCGTTTCAATGAACATCAACACAGTAAGAAAGGGGCCAAGTACCTTAAGGGTAAGGGACCTTTAACACTCGCTTGGTCACAGCAAGTGCGTAATAAGCGTGATGCGATGGTGTTTGAATACAAGATAAAGAAAACCCTGACTAAGCAACGTAAAGAACAATTGATAACAACAGACACTTGCCTTTATCAGCTATTTCCACAAGATCCTGAGTAATAGTAAAGCGCATTATCTCAATTAAAATTCACATTTTCATATCTCACTGTAATTCTCTGTTTTTCAACAACTAGTGCAGATATGCGAAAAATTTCAAGTTATATGCCTCAGATCTGGCACTAAAAGTGTAAGACGTATCCTCAACGGAGGGCGTATAACATGCAACAGCAAATAAGTAAGGTTAATTACATGGCCATTAACGCCACAATTTACAAAGTAAACATGAATGTTGCCGACATGGATCGCCATGTTTATTTAGATCAGCAACATACCATTGCTTGTCATCCATCTGAAACCCTACAACGTTTCATGCTACGTGTATTAGCTTGGGGCTTAAACGCCGATCCAAACTTACAATTCACCAAAGGTGTAAGCACGACAGAAGAGCCTGATCTTTGGACGAAAAGTATCATTGATGACATCGAATTATGGGTTGAGCTTGGCTTACCGGATGAAAAACGTATCCGTAAAGCATCACACAAAGCAGATAAAGTGATTATCTACGCTTACGGTGACAATGCCGCCCCAATTTGGTGGCAAGCAAACAAAAATAAAATCAATGCATTAGATAATGTTTCTGTGGTTTTCATTCGTGATGAAGAACTGCAAGAATTAGAGAAGTTAGTTGAGCGTAGTATGCAACTTCAACTAACAATCGAAGGAGAACAGGCTTGGTTGAGTGCGTCGAATGCGAACGTAACAATCATTCCTGAATGGTGGAAGCGCTAATTTTTAATTGATAAATGTTTCGCTTAGTGTTGGTGATATTACCCATATTTGCGATATAGCTCCGAAGTGAGTTAGTGGCAATAAGTGATTGTATTACTGAAGTAACAGCATTAAGACTGAACAAACTGGGCGGGGTAGATTTAATCTACACCGTCTTTTTTTTTGCCATTTTATGACATGATTCAGTATTTGTTATATAGGCTTGAATATAATGACCATGCAGAAGCAGCATGTCAGCGATGATTAGAATCGATAAGTTATTGCTATTCACGATACAATTATCAATATTGAAACAGCATTCTTAGCTTTAATTGAGATTCTTATCTTTGTCATTATGCAATCACAACTAAGACGCATAATGCGGTTGTTTATCAAGCTAATCATCAGTTATTACTCATTCATAATGCTGCGTATAAGGACGATATATGCCACAACGAATTTATGATCTAGCAAAGCGAATTTGGGACTATCACCAATTGAATCACACTATGGTGAAAAGTGATTGTATTTTCGTACTAGGGAGCAACGATGATCGTGTTGCCGAGCGTGCAGTTGAACTCTACAAGCAAGGACTTGCCCCATACATTGTATTTTCTGGTGATGTTGGTGAGTTAACCGAAGGGCTATATGACACATCAGAAGCCGAGCACTTTGCCAAAATTGCGATAGATATGGGGGTGCCGAAACAAGATATCCTGATTGAGCATGAGTCGACCAATACTGGCGAGAACGTGGTGTTTACTCGTCGCTTGTTGGAGCAAAAAGGATTACATCCAAGTAGCTTTATTTTGGTACAAAAGCCTTTTATGGAACGTCGTACATTAGCGACTTTTGAGCAGCAATGGCCAAACATGACAGCCATTGTCACGTCGCCACAATTGGGTTTTGACGATTATGCAAATGATGTAATTAGCTTTGGTGATTTGATCAATGTGATGGTGGGAGATCTACAACGTATCCGTTTTTATCCAGAACTTGGTTTTTCAACTCAGCAGCCTATGCCTGATGAAGTATGGGATGCATTTGAGTGTTTAGTGAATCACGGTTTTGATCAGCATTTATCACCTCAACTGTCAGAAAAAGCCTCATAGATACGATGACTAACAGCTAAAAAGTAAAAAGGCGAACTAAAGAGTTCGCCTTTTTCATTTGCAACTAACAACCCATTAGAATGGTTTAGGAGCAAACCCTGTTACTTCTTTTAAGCCCATACCACGACCAACTGCCGTCATAGGGTGAACAACAACAAGACCTTTCACTGATTTCTTCAGTTTGCCCATGTCAGCTTGTTCTGCTTTAGTCAGTACACGGTTGAAAGCAAGAGACTTAACATCTTTACTTTTGCTGCTAACTTCCGCTGATTGACGGTGTTTAACGTTTTGAACTTTCTTCTTCAGTTTTTGAAGCTCATCTTTAAACTGCTTCATGATCACTTTGTCATCACGTTGAATAGCAGCAGCAAGTTTACGCTGGCACTTGTCCATGCGGTTATTAAGATTTTGAAGCTCTTGGTTTAAATTCATTTCATTACCTTCGTGTTTACGCTCGCAATACACCAAATCGCAGCATTGTGGCGAGTAGGGTATTGAGTTGTCCAATATTATACCTTATATCTGCCAAATCGTGAGCAATATCATGAAAGTATTTTTTATTAGCGCCTAATCAAAGCTCGTAACGAGTATCCATATCATCAAACGATCCATAAAGCTAAACATCCAATCAGTGTGATGAGAACTATGCTTACATTGATAAAAATCACAATAAAACAATTATGTTATCTTTTTGAACAACCTGTTCAGTTTCAGTTCTAATTAAAGGGCGTAGGTTATTTCTATACAAGTAAAATTCTTTATTATTACCAATACTTAGCAGTACTGCGAGAGGAGAGAATATGGAACACAGTAACATTAAGAATGTCGTTTTCGATGTGGGTAACGTGCTGGTTCGTTGGTCTCCTACTGAAATAGTAAAACTGACATTTGGTGATGACGTAAAGCCTGAGCCGCTTGCACAAGCTGTATTTAATAGCAAAACATGGCGAGATTTAAACAAAGGCTTATTAACAGAAGAAGAAACAAAACTTCAGTATCAAGATTTCCACGGTTTAACTGAACCAGAATGTGAACGTCTATTTTACTACATCAAGCAAACTCAAATCCTTATTTATGATTCAGTCAAATTACTCCAACGCATAAAGGCGGCAGGGTACAAAGTGTTTGCGCTTACTGATAATGTGAATGAAATTGTTTCATTTCTGCAGAACAAATACGATTTTTGGCAGCAGTTTGATGGTGAGATCGTTTCGGCTGACGTGTGTTTGTTAAAGCCACAGCCTGAGATCTACCAGTCTTTGCTATCGAAGTATGATTTAGAAGCCCAAGAATCGGTATTTTTAGATGATATGCCACATAACGTGAGCGGAGCGAAATCAGTAGGTTTATCTGCTATTCAATTTAAACATGCAGCGCAATGTGAACGAGATTTACACGCAATGGGGATGGCGTTTTAGCTTGCGTAATTAAGCGAAGTGACGTTATTTAATATATTGAAAATAAACGTCTTAAGTCTGATTTTTTATTAGATAGACTTAAGACGTTAATGATTAGATAGTAGCTATGGTTTAAGCTTTGTCTTCAGCCATCCACTGTGCAACTTGCTTAGTGTAGTAACTTACAATCAAATCTGCACCAGCACGTTTAAAGCCAGTCAATGTTTCGTATACCACACGCTTTTCATCAAGAGCACCAGCAAGTGCAGCAAATTTAATTCCAGCGTATTCACCGCCCACTTGGTAAACTGCTAAAGGTAAGTGGGTTTCACGGCGAAGATTTGCAACCACATCAAGGTATGGTGTACCCGGTTTCACCATCAGAATATCTGCGCCTTCTTCTTCATCAAGTAGTGCTTCTTGTAGTGCTTGACGACCATTGGCGCAATCCATTTGGTACTCTTTGCGATCGCCTGTTAATTCACAATCTACCGCAGTACGGAACGGACCATAGAAAGAAGAAGCAAACTTCACCGCATGAGCCAGAATAGCCACATGCTCAAAGCCAGCAGCATCCAAACCTTCACGGATAGCTTTCACTTGACCATCCATCATTGCAGATGGCGCTAACATATCCGCACCTGCACGAGCAGCGGTAACACTTTGCTTAACTAATAGCTCAAGCGTTTCATCGTTTAGTACATGCTCATCGTGGTAAACGCCACAGTGACCGTGTGTTGTATATTCACAGAAACAAATATCAGGAATAACCATCATATCAGGGCATGCTGCTTTAATGGTTTTCACCATACGTGCCAATAAACCATCGTCATTCCATGTATCGCTGCCGATTTCATCTTTAGTGTGTGAAATACCGAACGGCATAACATAGCGAACACCTAGCTGATAAAGTACTTTTACTTCATCTGCTAACATGGTTTCAGGAATGCGTGAAATGCCAGGCATGGTGCTGATTGGCACTTCTTCCGTTAGGGTTTCTTCGATGAAAATAGGGTGGATTAAATCAGCAAGTTTGAATTCATTTTCACGAACAAGATCACGCATATTTGCGCTGCGACGCATACGGCGGATGCGTTTAAGAGGGGTAGAAGTAGAGTTAGTCATTGGATATTGTCATTTTTAATAATAAATACGTATACATCATACAAAAAATAACATTCATATCAAATTTTAATGAAACAAAAATCCTATTACATCAAGAGGTGGTTTTTAACGAGAAATCGTGTTGGGAATAACAAACAGCTATCATTTATTAAAGAGCTTATTTGCAGAGATGTAAGAAGAACGATGAATAAAACTACTCAGGGAAGATTGATCTTTATTTTAGTTAGCATACTCATTTGTTTTGCTGGTGGTTTTGGGGTTGGAAAATATTACCGCCAGCAAGAAAAGCTTGCTTTAGAACAAGCAAAGCAAGAAGCCAAAGCAGCTGCGCAACAAGCAAAGCGAGAACGCTGGTTAGACGTTGAGTAACGTTTAGAGATCTCGCATAATAATTTCAAAGTTTTCATCAGCTTCGTCAATCATACGTGATACCAGATCTGCGTCCTTGTTTGATAGAATAATGTCCCATGAACTTTTCACTGAACGGGTTTTGTATACCAGATCAACACCAGATTCGATTTTCTTAAAAGCCAGTTTGTGGAAATCGCCTTCTAATACCTTCTTTTTCCCTTCGATCATAAATTGAATTGAGCCAGTAGGGCTAATATAGACATCCACTTCAGAACTGTTGTTAGGAAGTTTAAAATGCTTATGTTCAATATACATAATCACTCCTTGGTTTGAGTTTCACCACAATATATTCAAAACTCGTACCAAAAATATAAGTAATAAAATCAGATGATTAATAGTTGTGCGTGATATTTCCCCCAAAAAATGCCCATAAGCGGTGAGCCATTGAACTAAAACAGTGCATCGATGAAGGTTCAATAGCGTTTGAGATATAGCGCAAATCTCTCTACTGACCTATCTCTTTTATCGTCTAGTAATAGTCGTCTCTGTATGAGAAGTGGTCAATTTTATTTATTTTCCGATTACACAATAAAATATTATCCTGCAATGGAAAATGACCCTTAACGCATTATCACTCAATACGTTATGTGAAAAATGACTATATTTTTGGTGAAATACTCCGAATGATCAATGTTGCATTTTTGTAAAATGAAGCTTTGAATTGTTTCATTGTTGTGTACTATGCACTGGCTCAACAGCAAAATAGTGTTATTAGTCACTATTAAATTATAAAAACACAACATAACAATCGGAGATGAGCAATGGATAAATCGCTCTCAACCAAGATCTTTGTCGGTCTTTTTGCAGGTCTAATAATCGGAACAGCAATCCAATATGTTTTTAACGATATAGCACTCTTTGATACTTATCTATTAGGTGCAGCAGAAGGGGCGGGTGGTATGTTTGTATCACTGATCAAACTGCTCGTTGTACCTCTTGTCTTTGTATCTATTGTTTGCGGTATCGTGGAATTAAAAGATGTCAAAGCGTTTGGTCGTCTTGGTGGTAAAACTTTTGCGCTCTACATTATTAATACCATTATTGCGATCAGTGCTGCGTTAGCGGTAGGTATGATTTTCCAGCCGGGTAAAGGGGCTAACTTAGCTGGTAGCGTATCTGAAACCGTCAAACTGACAACAACAGAAACGCCTAATATCTTTGATTTAGTGGTGAACATTGTACCAAGCAACCCAGTACAAGCTTTTGCTAATGGTGACATGTTACAAATCATCTTTATGGCGATTTTAACTGGTCTTGCAATTCAAGCACTTGATTCTCGCGGTGGTCCTGCTATTCGTACCTTTAAGGTCGCTAATGAGATCATGATGAAGCTGGTTGGTTTAGTGATGAGCCTTGCTCCATACGGTGTCTTTGCTCTAATGATCCAATTAGGGGCTACATTGGATTCAAATACGCTGTTATCTGTTGCAGGTTACGTCGCGTTAGTTGTTAGTATGCTGGTGTTTTGGATCTTCTTCTTCTATCCAATGGCAGTGAGTCTTGCGACAGGCACATCTCCGAAAACCTTCTTACGTGCGACTCGTGAGCAGATCTTATTCTCGCTATCAACAGCAAGTTCAAACGCAACTATTCCTGTAACTATGCGAACGCTTACGGAAAAATTGAACGTATCAAAATCAGTCGCAGGTTTTGGTGTACCACTGGGTGCAACTATGAACATGTCTGGTGTTTCTATTTACATTGCATTGGCAACCATCTTTGTGGCGAATGCATTTGGTCAGCCAATTAACTCGTCAGATATCGTGACATTAGGGTTAACCATCTTGCTATTGTCTGTAGGTGCAGGTGGTGTACCGGGCGGTGGTATCGTGATGGTAGGCGTATTGCTGAACCAATTAGGATTACCAGCAGAAGGCTTAGCCATTGTTGCAGCCGTCGATCGTATTAACGATATGTTCTGTACTTCATCAAACGTGGTAGGTGATACAGCAGTAAACACTATTGTTGCTAAAACCGAAGGTGCTATTGAAGAGCCAGTCAATGCAGAAGTAAACCCTGCTTAAAAGTAAATTCATTCAATGACAAAGCGGAGCTCAGGCTCCGCTTTTTCTTATCTTAAATCTTCTCAATTGCGGAAGAGATATCATTGAGCAGTAGCTTTGCATCATCACTTCTTATTTGCAGTAAAGCCATGAAAAGAAGATCAGTAATAACGTTCTGGGCTGTACGTGATGATATAGAAGAACTACGAAATTGAATTTCATCTGCAATCGTATCAATAGTGTAGTGAGCTAATTTTCGCAATGGATTGTTCTTTACGTTGGTTAAAGCAATGACTGTTGCTCCTTTTTCATAAGCATATTGTGCTGCCATCAGCACTTCTTTTCGTTTCCCTGAAAAGGAGATTGCGATGAGAATGTCATTCTTTGTTAACGTATTGGCTGTTGCTATTTGGACATGTGGATCTTGCTCTGTGAGTGCTGTAATACCTATTTTTAGCAACTTAAAAGTAAGATCTTTAGCTGTTAGTGCTGAGCCGCCAATCCCAACAATTTGAATACGTTGCGCTTGATGAATGAGTTTTATGACTGTTTCAAATTCTGCATAATTAAGTGCATTGGTTGTTGCGACCATTGCATGTGTTTTTTCTTGAAGTAACTTTTGTGCAATAGTTAGTGATGAGTCACCACTATGAATTTTGTTATGAATAGGTCTTTTAGGCTCAAGAATGGCATTTTTTTGAGCAAGATCTTCAATAATGGCAAGTTTTAGTGCTGTAAACCCCTTAAAACCAAGTCGCTGTGCAAATTTGATCACCCCTGATTGTGAAACACCTACCTTTACTGCGACATCTTGGCTTACGTAGGCACTTAGAGAAGCAGGATCTTCAAGAATAAAGTCTAATATCTTCACTCCATTGCTTGATAAGCTACTTCTTTGGTTTTGCATTCGCTCTAAAATACTCATTTTCACCCAATTTTAATGAATTAATTATTCAATGAGACCTAAACATTATTCATTCGACTTAATTGTTGCTAACTGTTTGAATAAATAAGTTACTTTTCTATTTTTTAGAATGATTTAAAGAGTTATGACTCGTGTTTATTCTTTAATTTTGGCACAAAATGAATAATTTTAGTTGTGATAATTATCACTTAAATGAATTTTTTATTCGTTATGATGCCTCTCAACAAAACCTTCAAGTGATGAGAGCTGATGATGAAAATTGATCTAACAACCTTAGTGACTGAAAGCCGAAATGTAGCAAGCGAGAATATCGATATGCTTTCAACAATCGATATGTTGAAAGTGATTAATCAAGAAGATCAGAAAGTCGCGTTAGCGGTAGAAGCGATTATTCCTGAGATTGCCAAGGTTGTAGATCTTATTTCAGAGGCTTTTCAATCGGGTGGTCGGCTGATTTATACCGGTGCTGGCACATCAGGCCGACTAGGAATTTTAGATGCCAGTGAATGCCCTCCAACATACGGTTCAGATCCTGATTTAGTGATTGGCTTAATTGCTGGTGGTCACAAAGCAATATTAAAAGCAGTTGAAAATGCAGAAGATAACGAAGAACTTGGCGCAACTGATCTACAACAAATCGGCTTTAATCATAAAGATGTACTTGTCGGCATTGCCGCAAGCGGTCGTACACCTTACGTAATTGGCTCGATGAATTACGCAAAAAGCGTGGGTGCTAAGGTTGCGGCATTAAGCTGTAATGGCAATAGCCCAATGGCAGAGATTGCAGACATTAATATCACACCGATTGTTGGTGCTGAAGTTGTCACTGGCTCTTCAAGAATGAAAGCAGGAACAGCCCAAAAGTTAGTGCTTAATATGTTAACCACAGGGGCAATGATCCGTACGGGAAAAGTCTTCGGAAACTTAATGGTTGATGTTGAAGCAACCAACGCCAAACTTATCCAGCGTCAAAAAAATATTGTAGTTGAAGCAACAGGGTGTAGTGAATCACAAGCAGCAGAGGCACTTACCCAATGTAATAACCATTGTAAGACTGCAATTCTTATGATTTTACTAAACATTAATGCAGAGCTAGCTGCAGCAAAACTCAGTAAGCATCATGGCTTTATTCGTCATGCACTTTTAGACCAAGAATAATAAATAATCGGTTATATCGAGGATCATAAGATGGCCAAAATAACTGCTTCAATGATGCAAGAGATACTCACTGCAATAGGCGGTAATGAAAACATTATTAAATGCGGTAACTGCATGACGCGATTACGTCTTACATTACGAGATGATAGCTTAGCTGATCGTGACTCAATCAAACGTATTGCAGGGGTAATGGGGTTAGTTGAAAGTGACGATCAATTTCAGATCGTGTTAGGTCCGGGCAAAGCACAAACCGCCGCTGAAATGATGAATAGCATGCTTGAGAGCGAGCAAAGTGGGGAAGAAACAACGCCCAAAAAACATTCCGACCTAAAAGATGTCGCTTCTGCACATAAACAGCAATTAAAGAAAAAACAAACAAGTGCGGCACAACGCTTTCTAAGTAAGTTTGCAACCATATTTACGCCTTTAATCCCCGGTTTTATTGCCGCAGGTTTATTACTAGGTATAGCGACCTTGCTGGAACAACTTTTTGTTATAGGGCAGGCTTCGCCTAATGCGCATTTACTTGATTTAATTGCGTATATGAAAGTTTTCAGTAAAGGTTTATTTAGCTTCCTAAGTATCCTTATTGGCTATAATGCGCAGCAAGCGTTTGGTGGTTCTGGTGTAAACGGTGCGATTTTAGCTTCACTGTTTGTACTTGGTTATAACCCAGATGCAACGTCTGGCATTTTCTCTGGGATGAACGACTTTTTCGGCAATGGTATTGATCCTCGAGGCAACATTATAGGAGTACTGATTGCCGCCATTATTGGTGCTTGGGTTGAGAAAAAAGTCCGCCAATTTATTCCAGATAATTTAGATATGATTTTAACTTCTATGATCACCTTGTTGATCATGGGTGCTGTTACCTTTGTTATCATCATGCCAATTGGTGGTGAGCTGTTTAAAGGAATGTCATGGTTATTTATCAACTTAAATGGTAATCCATTCGGCAGTGCGATCTTGGCGGGTTTATTCTTAATCTCAGTGATGTTTGGTATTCACCAAGGTTTTGTACCGGTTTACTTTGCTCTGATGGATGCTCAAGGTTTTAACTCTCTTTTCCCGATTTTAGCCATGGCAGGAGCAGGGCAAGTGGGCGCAGCGTTGGCTTTATATGCTAAAGCGAAAAAAGAATCTTTGTTACGTGTGCAAGTAAAAGGGGCGATTATTCCGGGGTTATTAGGTATCGGTGAGCCGCTTATCTATGGTGTGACATTACCACGGGTTAAACCTTTTGTTACTGCTTGTGTGGGTGGCTCTGCTGGTGGTTTCTTTATTGGACTCGTCGCGTATATGGGATTGCCTGTAGGTTTGAATACGGTATTTGGCCCGTCTGGCATAGTGGCTTTACCGCTAATGACCTCAAGTTTAGGTATCTTTGCTGGCATGGCAATATTCACCATAGGTTTGCTGATCGCTTATGTTGTCGGTTTTGTAGCAACATGGTTCTTCGGTACGAAAAATGTCGACTTAAGTTAAGATTGAGCTGTAATTGAAGAGCCAGAAATTCTAATTAAAACGCAAACAATGCAATGACAAGGCGGAGCTCAGGCTCCGCTTTTTTATCTCTTGAGCAGACTGATTTCATTCTTTTATTACGTACTACAGAGCTAAAAAGAAATTAAAAGATAAAAACAATACTAAGATGATGATTTAATTAACTAAATTTATTATAATTACTTTTTGGTATGTGTGTGTTGGCATACAGGGTTAGAATGCTTATTAACATTCTGTCAGTACAACAAAGAGGTATCTGAGGACGATTTGATTAAAGTTGGTTTATTTCTGTTAAGCGCAATATTTTCGGTTATTCTCGTGCAATTTATTGAAAAAAGAAATCTGATTTTCTTCGTAGGCAAAGCCGAGAAAGTTTAATGGTAGAACTTGAAGATATCCAAAATGAGCTGAACGAACATATTGAGCAACATTTTTAGTTTTTGGTAAATCTTAGAACTCAATTCGAATAGTGGAAAGTTACCAGTTCCGATGCCAAGAGAAATTAACCTAGAGGTGCTGTCAGATATGTATCATAAATCATCTACCATGCTCACGTCTTCTCAAAGAATTGCTATTAAACGAATTTCAAGCTCACTTGATTTAATTATGAAAAATTCGCAGTCCTTTATTTACTCGGTATTCGAGCAACGAATCTATTGTATTCAATCTGTAAAAATACAATTAAATTATCATGTCGTTTGGTATTTGAAATTAATCTGTTAAGGCAAGAAAAAGATCGCTTTAAAAAAGGGATGAGCTGAGCTCTAATTCAGCAACATCAACAGTTTTGTATAGCCTTGGCTTTAACGAATTTCAGATTAAAACGTCACGTATTGAGGAAAGTCAGTTTAATGATTTAAACGTGAAAATTTAGTATTAACAGAGCGTTATGTGTAATGAGGATAATATAGCAACATGATTTATCACTATACTAGTGTAGATACATTGTTAAAAATTTTGGAAAGCCAATCTCTTTGGGCATCCGACCTTTCAAAAATGAATGATCCGCAAGAATTTACAGCAGGGCTTGAAATACTAAGAGACTTATTTTCTGAAACATTTCCTGATTCGATTGATTGGTTCAATCATAACCAAATTGTTGGTTCGAACAATCAACAATTACTTTTGGGATGCTCTTTTTCTAATATGTCAGATGATTTGAGCCAATGGAGAGCTTACGGAGATGATGGTTGTGGTGTAGTTATTGGGGTTGATGAAAGTATTCTTCGTTCGCATAATTCAATGACATTACCTCGTTTTTATATAGAAGACGAAAAACCGACAAGTTATGTTCATTTATTCAATGTTATTTACACCAAGCAAGAACTAGTGGCTAAGGCTAATGATCTTTTTTCATCCGCTGGTGACTTTACCAACGATAGAGTTGATAGTTTAGGATTGTCCTTAGGGATATCAAGATTAGCGTGTTCTTACAAAGCTGATTTTTATCATTCAGAGAGTGAAGTTCGCGCAATTATTGAGCACTCAAAAAGGTCTGAACTTTACTTAGAGGAAGACCTTAAAAGTAAACAGACACTTGATCTTAAATTCCGTACTTCCAAATACGGTTTGATTTCCTACTGTAATTTGATGTTAGGACCTCAAGAAAATACGGCTATTAAACAAATTGTTTTAGGACCCAAGTGCAATGTAACTAGCGAAGAGCTGCGGTTTATGCTTATGGCAACTGGTTATGGGGATGTCTCCATTGATAAATCTAAAGGGAGTTACCGCTAGATACATACAATAAAGAGGTATATCTAGTAGTGCTTAGTACTAAATTGTTGGACATGCCACCCTATACAAATATTATCATGCTGCCTAATTAATATTGTTATTAATAACGAAAAACAAAAAAGCCGCCATAGCTAGGTAGGGAACTATGGCGGCAAATTGGTAATACCTTTGGGTAGGCAGTCAGGTATTACCAACGTAGTAGCAAATTATTAAATCTTATTAGTAAAGGTACGGCTAATTACATCTTGTTGCTGTTCACGAGTTAGTGAGTTAAAACGCACTGCGTAACCAGAAACACGAATTGTTAGCTGTGGGTATTTCTCTGGGTGCTCAACAGCATCAAGTAACATGTCACGGTTTAATACGTTCACGTTTAGGTGTTGACCACCTTCGATGCCATCTGATGCGCCTGCTGCTTCGTGGTGGAAGTAACCATCCATTAGGGCTGCAAGGTTTTGTTTCTGTGTGTTTTCATCTTTACCTAATGCATTTGGCACGATAGAGAAGGTGTATGAGATACCGTCTTTCGCGTAAGCAAATGGTAGTTTAGATACTGATGTTAGTGATGCTACTGCACCGTTTTCATCACGACCGTGCATTGGGTTTGCACCTGGGCCAAATGGCATACCAGCACGACGACCACAAGGTGTGTTACCTGTCTTCTTACCGTACACAACGTTTGATGTGATGGTTAAGATTGATTGTGTTGGAATTGCTTCACGGTACATGCTCATCTTCTGAATCTTCTTCATGAAGCGCTCAACAAGGTCGCAAGCAATGTCATCTACACGTGGGTCGTTGTTACCGAATTTAGGGTAGTCGCCTTCGATGTTAAAGTCGATTGCTACGCCATCTTCGTCACGTACTGGTGTTACTTTGGCAAACTTAATTGCTGCTAGTGAGTCAGCAACTACAGATAGACCTGCAATACCACATGCCATTGTACGGCGTACATCGCGATCCATTAATGCCATTAGTGATGCTTCGTAGCTGTAACGGTCGTGAGAGTAGTGGATGATGTTCAGTGCTGTCACGTATTGTGTTGCTAACCAATCTAGCATTGAATCGAAGCGTGGCATTAGTGAATCAAAGTCTAATACTTCGTCATCAATTTTCGCTAGTTGTGGACCAACTTGTGCTTTTGATTTTTCGTCAACACCGCCGTTGATTGTGTAAAGTAATGCTTTTGCAAGGTTAGCGCGAGCGCCAAAGAACTGCATATGCTTACCAACAACCTGTGGGCTTACACAACATGCGATTGCGTAGTCATCGTTGTTGAAATCAGGACGCATTAGGTCGTCGTTTTCGTATTGAACAGATGATGTTTCAATCGATACTTTCGCTGCGTATTGCTTGAATGCAATCGGTAGTTGCTCAGACCAAAGAATCGTCATGTTTGGCTCTGGCGCTGGACCCATTGTGTGTAGCGTATGTAGGTAACGGAATGTTGTTTTCGTTACTAGTGTACGACCGTCAACACCCATACCCGCCATTGCTTCTGTTGCCCAGATTGGGTCGCCAGAGAACAGTGAATCGTACTCAGGTGTACGTAGGAAACGCACCATACGTAGCTTCATGATGAAGTGGTCGATCATCTCTTGCGCTTCTTGCTCGTTGATCAAGCCATTTTGAATATCACGCTCGATGAATACATCAAGGAATGTTGATGTACGACCTAGTGACATTGCTGCGCCGTTTTGAGATTTAACTGCTGCTAGGTAGCCGAAGTAAGTGAACTGGATCGCTTCTTGTGCTGTGCGAGCAGGTGCTGACATGTCGATGCCGTATTTCAAGCCCATTTGACGGATGTCTTCTAGTGCTTGTACTTGATCTGCTAGCTCTTCACGTAGGCGAAGTGTTTTTTCTAGATCTTGACCTTGCTCTAGGAATGCTTGAGTTGATTTGTATTGTTCTTGCTTATCAGCTTTAAGGAAATCAATACCGTATAGTGCAAGACGACGGTAGTCACCAATAATACGACCACGACCGTAAGCATCTGGTAGACCTGTGATGATGCCTGATTTACGACATGCTAGGATTTCTTTGGTGTATAGGTCGAAACACGCTTTGTTGTGTGTTTTACGGTAGTCAGTAAAGATTTTCTCTACGTTTTCGTCTAGTTGACGACCATATACTTCACATGAGTTCTTAACCATGCGAATACCACCGTTAGCGATGATTGCACGCTTAAGTGGTTGGTCAGTTTGTAGACCTACAATTTTTTCTAGATCTTTGTTGATGTAGCCAGCATCGTGAGATGTGATTGTTGATGGTAAATCAGTATCGAAATCAACCGGTGCGTGAGTGCGGCTTTCTTCTTTAATACCTTCTAGAACGGTATTCCATAGTGATGTTGTTGTTTCCGTTACATCAGCTAGGAAAGACTCATCCCCTTCATATGGCGTGTAGTTAGTTTGGATAAAGTCACGCGTATTAACTTCTTGCTGCCAGTTACCAGCACTAAAACCTTTCCATGCTTCTAGCATTTCAGTAGTAGGGATTGTCATAATGTTTACCTCAATAGGTGATATATGCGAATGCGTCATGATGAGATGGACTCACCATAAACTTAAAATCTGATGTGTGTTGAGCACGATCGGCTGATTTTAATTCACTGCTTTTGAAGCTTTTTTTGATTATTAACAGGCGTTATTTCGCTGTCTTTGCTGCTTCTTGGCTTGAGGCAAATACTATGATTTATAAGTGTATGAGTAAAATGAATGCTTTTCATTTTTTAAATGCATTTTGTGCATATTGGTTATGGTTAAGCTGAAAGGATAATTACTTTATCATTTAAAAACAGTACTTTAATTGTTTTTACTTGTCTGTGCGACATTAGAAGCATTTTGTTGTTTGAGGGATTTTACATTCAAAAAAAGTTTGGGCTTATTACATTTTTCTATAATTAGGCCCTGATCCGCTCTCGGGTGGTATCCATGAAATGTTCTGTGATGGATCTTTTATATCGCAGGCTTTGCACTGTAGACAGTTCCCTGCATTGATTTGAAATCGTACTTGGTTGTTTTCTTCTATTACTTCATAAACACCTGCTGGGCAGTAGCGTTGACTGGGTTCATCAAACTTGGTGAGGTGTTGCTGTATTGGAATTAAAGCATCGTGTAATAAAAGGTGGCAGGGTTGATCGTCTGGGTGATTAATCGAGGTAAGATACAGCGACGATGTTTTATCAAAACTTAATTGGTTATCAGGTTTGGGGTAGTGAATGGGCGTGGCTTCGGAAATAGGTAGTAAACATTGGTGATCGGCTTTGCTGTGAGTAAGTTGCCATTTGGCGTTACCGTTAAAGAGGCTCTGCTCGATTAACGTTGCAAAAGCTCCTGTAAGTTGTCCGAATTTCTGAATGTTAGCGCAGGTGTTTCTGGCTTGATGTAATTCTTCATATAGCCAACTACTTTCAAATAAGGCTTGATAGCAAGGTTCGGTATGGCTGTGATCTTTCATCAATTCACTGTATATCGCTCTTGCTGCTAACATGCCGGATTTCATGGCGGTGTGGCAACCTTTTAATTTGTTCATATTTAATGTGCCAGCATCACAACCAATAAGTACACCGCCTTGGAATGATTGTTTAGGTAGGGAGGCTAAACCACCTTTGGTAATCGCTCTTGCACCGTATTCAATCCGTTTGCCGTTTTTAAGTGCGGTGGCAAAAACTGGGTGATGCTTTAAACGTTGAAACTCATCAAATGGGCTTAAATAGGGATTGCGATAGTTTAAGTCGGTGATCAAGCCAACAGCGATATGTTCATCATCCATGTGATACATAAAAGCGCCGCCAGTGGTCTGTGATTCACTCAAAGGCCAACCTAGACTGTGAATGACATGCCCAGCTTTATGATGTTTAGGCACGTGCCACACTTCTTTAATGCCTAGTGCATAGTGTTGCGGCTGGCTATGTTTATCTAATTTCAGTTGTTTGATCAGTGATTTACCCAAATGACCTCGGCTACCTTCGGCAAAAATGGTATAGCGAGCATTAATTATCATACTGGGTTGATAGGTCGATTTAGGTTCGCCTTGCTTATCTATTCCCATGGCTTTGGTAATGATCCCTTTAACACTACTCATATAGATTGGTAGATCTGCATTATCTTCAGTGACAATGTCACTTCTTTGATGTTCAAACAACACTTTCTCTGCACTGAAACCGGGGTAAATTTCCACACCAAGTTGCTCTGCTTGTTTTCCTAGCCAACGGCATAATTCACTTAAACTGATCACGTAACTGTTTTTATTGTCGGTGTTTTTCGGACGAAAAAGGGCAGGAATAGTGATTGATGCGTGATCATCAGTAAGCCAGTAGAAATCGTCTTGTTTTGCTTTAGTGGTAACGGGGCAATCGGTTTGTTGCCAGTCGGGAATAAGCTCGTTTAATGCGTGGGGATCAAACAGTGCCCCCGATAAGATATGACCGCCAATGTCGGCACTTTTTTCTATAACAGCAATGGAGAGTGGGCGTTGATGCTCTTTGGCAAGTTGCGCTAATTGAATTGCACTTGATAACCCCGCAGGGCCTGCTCCGACAATCAAAACATCAAAAGAAATACTTTCTAGCGTACTGTTTTCTTCTGCCATTGCGTGCTCCTTTACTGTTTCATTTAACTATAGTCCAGTTGACGTAAACGTAAATTCAACTAGGCTCAAAGAAAGTAACACATTCCAGTATTAGCCGTTAAATCAACGACTTCTTATAAGAGGTGTGCGATATGGCAGAGTCTAGTTTGAAAATTCTTGTTGCGATTAAGCGAGTAATAGACCCGTATGTGGCTATTCGTGTCAAAGACGATCACAGTGGTATTGATGATCACAATACGAAAATGACCATTAATCCGTTTTGCGCTATTGCTCTTGAACAAGCGGTACAAATGAAAGAGCAAGGATTAGCACAAGAAATCATTGTGGTAAGTGTTGGCGATGACAGTTGTAATGAATCATTAAGAACCGCATTGGCATTAGGTGGCGATCGTGCCATTCATATTAATACTGCTGATTTTCTATCAGATAATGCTGCAAGTTCTAGTGTTAGCCTATTTACACCATTAAAAATCGCGAATGTGTTAGCTGTATTGGCACAACAACAAGACTGTGATTTGGTGTTGATGGGAAAACAATCTATTGATGGTGATAATAATCAAACGCCACAAATGTTGGCTGGCTTATTAGATTGGCCTCAAGCCACATTTGCTTCAGAAATAAAGCCTGATCCAAATCGTGATAATCCTGCGTTATTAGTTACAAGAGAAGTCGATGCTGGGCTTGAAATCTTATCGGTCGATTTACCTTGCGTGGTTAGCTGCGATCTTCGACTAAACACCCCCCGTTTTGCGTCTTTGCCTAATATCATGAAGGCGAAATCTAAATCGCTTACTTGCTCTTCTTTAGCTACTTTCATTGATGACAATATCTCGCTATATCCCAATTTAGCGTCATTAGCTAAACCAGTTTCTCAAACCATTATTAAATACAGTAAGCCCCAGCAGCGCAGTGCAGGTGTGATGGTGGAAAGCATTGATGAGTTGATTGATAAACTTACTCAGGAAGCGAAGGTGATCTAATGGACAGTACTAAAGTATTGATCATTGCTGAACATGATCAGGTGAATCTATCTATTGCCACACGTAAAACAATAACTGCGGCCCATTCATTAAAACAATACAGTGACAACGTCACTATTTCTGTGCTGGTGGCTGGCTGCGATTGTTCGAATGTGGCAGAGCAAGCTGCGTATTTAGAGGGTGTAGAGCAAGTATTGGTTGCTGATGATGCGTGTTATCAATATTTGCTTGCTGAAAATATTGCAAAGTTGGTTGCCGACATCGCCTCTCAATATACGCATCTATTTATAAGCTCAAGTACTCAAGGTAAAGATCTGCTGCCTCGTATTGCAGCAAAACTGAATGTTGAACAATTGTCAGATGTGATGGGATTTACATCTCTACATTCTGTGGTTCGTCCTATTTATGCAGGCAATGCGATTGCGGAAGTGAGTTCAAGTGATTCTTATATCGTCTCAACCATTCGTGCCGCAAGTTTTGATGCCTGTAATAGTAGTGATAGTAGTGCTGAAATTGTTCATCTTGATAAGGCTTTTGAGAGTACATCGACACGTTTTGTTGAGTTACAGGCATCTAAAAGTGAACGTCCAGAGTTAGCCAATGCAAATGTCGTGGTCGCTGGTGGTAGAGGTGTTGCAAGTAAGGAAGGCTTTGTATTGATCGAACAACTAGCCGATGTGTTAGGTGGTGCGGTGGGGGCATCACGAGCCGCTGTAGATGCTGACTATATTTCAAATGATCACCAAATAGGGCAGACGGGTAAGATAATTTCCCCCGATCTGTATATTGCGGCGGGGATTTCAGGTGCGATTCAACACATTGCAGGGATCAAAGATGCCAAAGTCATTGTGGCTATCAATAAAGATCCTGAAGCTACAATTTTTAGTTATGCGGACTATGGATTAGTGGGAGATCTATTTGAACTGATCCCTGATTTTATTCATAAATATGAATAATGTTTTTTAGCATAGCGTATTGATTGTCAGAGTAATGTCAGCATATCTATTGGTATCATAGTGGAATAATTCGTATTTAACTTTTTGATAGTGACTTTTTGCTACGCATGATGCATTTTGTTGTTAAGGTTAAAAAATAATCTCAAATTTGGATTTATTAACTGCATTATGTTTATTTTGCGGTCTTATATTTTACTTTTTAAGCATTTGTTTAGTCTTATAGTCTGAAAGATAAATGTAACACAATGTTTCATGGTTTTTGGGCTTTTTTAATTAATTGCTTTTATAACATGTGGTTATATAAATTATACAATGTAGCGATATTATCCTTTATTGAATGATAACTCACTATGCTTTATAACGTTCCTGGTATTCATTTATTGAATAAAATTGAGATTAAAAGGAATAGTTATGAGCAAAGACCAAGGCGCTTTATTAGGGCACCCGAAAGGGCTGTTCTTACTTTTTGGTACTGAATTGTGGGAACGCTTCTGTTTTTACGGCATGCGCGCCATCCTCGTTCTTTACCTTACAGAGAAAACCATGAATGGTGGTTTTGGCTGGACAACGAAAGATGCCTTGGGTTTATACGCAACCTACACTGGCCTTGTTTACTTAACGCCATTGATTGGTGGGTGGATTGCCGATAACTTTTTAGGCCAGCGCCGATGTGTGATGATTGGTGGTGTAGCAATGGCTGCCGCTCAGTTTGTTTTGGCATTGCCTAACTCCGTTGTTGGTGATTCTGCACTGCATGTTTTCTATGCTGGCCTGACTTTAATGATTATTGGTAACGGTCTGTTTAAAGCTAATATCTCAACCATGGTTGGTGACTTATATGAAGAGGGTGATAACCGTCGTGATGGTGCATTCACTATTTTCTATATGGGTATCAACTTGGGTTCGCTACTTGCGGGTATTATCGCAGGTACAGCAGTTTCAATTTGGGGCTATAAAGCAGGTTTTGCGACAGCAGGTATTGGTATCTGTATTGGTTTAACACTGCAAATGCTATTTGCTCATCGCTTCCTTGGTAACATTGGTATTGAGCCAGCGGCAAAGCGTGATGCTGCGAAGAATAAATCGGGTAAGAAAGAGCCATTAACCAAAGTTGAACGTGATCGCCTGAAAGTAATCATGATCATGGGTCTATTTGTTGTTGTGTTCTGGGCTGGTTTTGAGCAAGCCGGTGGTCTGATGAACATTTACACTCAGCAATACACTGACCGTGTTATTGGTAGCTTTACAGTACCAACTGAGTGGTTCCAATCACTTAACCCGTTCTTCATTATTACACTAGCACCGGTTATCGCATCACTATGGGTGAAAATGGGTCCTAAAGAGCCAAGCTCACCAATTAAGTTTGCTTTAGCATTGTTCTTCCTAGCTATTGGTTTCCTATTTATGGTAGGTGCTGCAATGGAGCAAGGCGGTGACTTAACAGTGAAAACATCAATGCTATGGCTTGTAGGTGCATATTTCTTCCATACATTAGGTGAGTTATGTCTATCACCAATCGGTTTATCTATGGTGACCAAACTTGCACCGCTACGTTTATGTTCATTACTAATGGGTGTGTGGTTCTCGTTTAATGCATTAGCAAACTACCTAGCAGGTATTATCGGTTCTCACATTGGTGATGCAGGTGCACTAGCTATCTTCGGTGGTATTGCTGCAGCAGCAACGGTTTCTGGCCTAATTCTTATCTTGTTCTCAGGTAAGCTAATTGATTGGATGCACGGTGCTGAAGGTCAGCCAACAACTGAAATGAAAGAAGCTGAAGCGCAACTTGCAGAAGCGAATTAATTGATAGTATTCAGTTAATAGATAAAACAAAGCCTGCGATTATCGCAGGCTTTGTTGTTTTAGAAATATACTAACTATTTCGATGCGATCTTAACTTGTAAATCATCCAACTGGTCAGCAGCAAACTACAGATAGGTAATGCTACCCAAACACCGTTTACACCAAATAGATGAGCTAAAACAAAGATAAAAATCGAGATCAGTAACAGCTTGCCGCCAGTTAAGATTGAGGCTTCTTTTGGCATGTTGATCGATTGGAAGTAAGTCGCGCCTACAAGTAACATGCCTTCAAATGGTAACCCCCAGAAGTAAAGGAACATGCCATTCGTTGCGACAGGTTGTAGTAATGCATTATCACCAGCAAACAAATACACCACATAATCTGGGAAGCTATAAAGTACAGCAATACCAATGGCTGCAACCGCAAGAGTGACGGCAAAGGCAAGATTACGGGCTTTGATGACGCGATCTTTTAATCCTGCACCGGTATTAAAGCTAGTGATTGGCTGAGTGCCTAATGCAATGCCTTCGAAGATCAAATAGAAAAACGCTTCTGTATAACTCACTATGCCGTAAGCTGCGACATGAATTGGCTTACCAACCATCAAAAAAGCTTTGTTGTGCAGGATCAGTACCACAGAAAGGTACATATACATTAATAAGCTTGATGTACCGAGTTTTAAGATCTGTAGGCAGGTATCAAGTTTTAGCTTTAGGCTATCCCAGTGAATACGCAGTGACGATTTATCACTAAAGAAGTGCTGTAAACACAGTGCACTGGTTGCTGCTTGTGAAAGCATAGTCGCAATGGCTGCTCCCGTTAAGCCCCAAGGGATCACAACAATCAGTAGCCAATCAAGGAAGATATTCAGGACACCACCAAAGATCATAATATAGGTGACACGATTGGGCTGTCCGTCGTTACGTAATAGTGATGAAAATGCCATTGAAAGAATGGCAAAGAAGCCCATGCTGAAATACCAGAATAGGTAATCTGTTGCCATGGTGAGAATTTTACCTTCAGCACCGACCCATTGCAGAATGTCTTTACCGAAGCTAATGCCCAAGCCACAAAAGATCACAGAAGCTATTAAACAAAGACTGAAGGCATTGCCGACAATGTTTCGCGCTTCTTCTGTTTTATTTTCACCGAGTTTAATTGATACCAATGCAGAAGCACCCATACCAATTAATGCACCTAGCGCATAAAGAATAGAGCCAATTGGGTAACCGAGGATAATGGCAGCAAGGCCGTCTTCACCAATAAAGTGACCAACGAACATACCATCAACGGCAACGTAAACGCCTGTAACCAACATGGCTGCAATGGTAGGAAGGGTGTAACGCCAGAATAAGCGAAATATAGAATCGTCGCGTAGGGATAAAGGTTGCGCTAATGAGCCAGACATAAAGACTTCCGTGTAAAGCGATAGTGAAATATCGCACTAGCAACCGATGAATAATGTAGGAAATAAACGTTATTCAGTCGATCAGTCCAAAAAGTTGGCGCATTTTCGATGGTTATTACAACTTAGTCAATCTTATAAATTGCTGTTAGGAAGAGATAACGTAAAACAGGCGAGTGATCATCTGTTCTTTGAAAGGGATGCTGTAATGCCATACTTCCACCTGAGTAGTTGAAGCGTTGCGTTACGCTATTTGCTAATGAATCATCACAAGCTTGAAGTTTAATTCCAACAGTGGCGTAGTCTTGATGATTAGCTGGCAACTCACCTATCCACCAAGCGGGGATTTCTTTACTCGCTTTACTGCGATCAAACCAATGATCAGCCACGATCATAAGATAATGTTGCTCATCTGGAGCGAAGTTTTGCTGCAATAGGGCGATGGTGTTGAGTAAGGCTTCACGTCTTGCTTTATTGGCGCTAACAAAATGATGTGCAATCACCCAAATACAGGTGTTACCGTGTTGAAGACGATAAATCGCCTGTGAGATCAAATGGCTATCTTCAATACGTTTGGCTGTTAAGGGGATATTTTTTTGCGCAGCGTTAGTGATAATACGACGACACAGTGTTTTTGCGAGGTGGTTTTCCTGCATCCCACGGCTATGAATGGTCGGGTAGTGTTGCTCACATAGCAACATACAGTCATGAGCGAGTTGCTCAACACTGGTTGCTAAAATATCACTGAACAAAATGAATGACCTGCATGGGATAACTAAACACAATAAATACTCAAAATGCGAGATATTCATCGTAGCATATAATTTTGTAATGTCATGTAATACATGAAGATTTGATAATTTTTGACAGAGAATTCAAAAAAAAGACCTGTACCAATTGGGATTTAGGTACAGGTTACTAGACAGTGAAAAGCATTCACTTAAATCGGTTTAATTCGGTTGTCTTTTAACTAGCTATCGAGTTTTTTTGATTTCTATTACTCCCCAATTTAAATAGCCAGCGTTTCAGTTTGTCTTTTCGCCAGTACAGTAGGGCGCAAGCAATAATAAGATAAATAACAGGTTCAGTAATACCAGATTTCACAGACCAAAGATAATGTATAGGGCTTAGAAACAGTGCAACATAAACCCAGTTATGTAATTGTTGCCAGCGAGCCCCTAACTTTCTTTGTATCTTTTGCGTTGATGTCAGCGTGAGAAGCAACAATATGATCCAACTAATAGCGCCAATAGCTAAATACGGGCGTTGGATAATTTCTTCACCAATTAATGCCCAATCGAATCCTAAATCCAGTGATACATAAATACTTAAATGGAGTAGCGCCCAAAAGAAGCTGTATAAGCCGAGTACTCTACGCACTTTAACGAGTGTTGCTTGTTTTCCCCAACGCGCAATTGGGCTAATAAGAAGAGTGAGAAATAGTGTATTTAGTGCGGCCTTCCCAGTGTAATGTTCTATGCCTTTGACAGGATCTGCACCAAAACCACCATTGAATGTTTGTATTATCAGTATAGCGACAAACAATAAACTTATAGCGTGAATTACCACTTTTAGCCAAGTAATGTGCACTGGCTTTAATTTAAACCTGCGGTTATAAGTGCTTGTGTTTGTCATTAGTAGTTCCTTTTCAAATCCATGCCTTGGTATAAATTAGCAACAGCATCGCTATAACCATTGAACATAGCCGTTGGCTGACGACGGCTACTAAATAAGCTGCCTTCACCGATAAAACGTTCGCTGGCTTGACTCCAACGAGGGTGATCGACGTTAGGATTTACATTGGCATAAAAACCATACTCGTTCGGTGCGAGGATATTCCATGTAGTTGGTGGTTGTTTGTCAGTTAAAGTAATACGAACAATCGACTTAATACTTTTAAATCCGTACTTCCAAGGTACAACTAAACGTAGTGGTGCTCCGTTTTGAGGTGGTAAGGTTTTACCATATAAGCCAACGGAAAGTAGGGTTAGAGGATGAAGCGCTTCATCTAAACGTAAACCTTCGACATAAGGATAATCAATACCACCACCTAGCGAACGTGAAGCTTGTCCTGGCATTTGTTTAGGATCGTATAAGGTTTGAAAAGCAACATATTTGGCTTTACTGGTAGGGTCGGCACGCTTGATGATGTCTGCAAGGCTAAAGCCAATCCACGGAATATTCATTGACCATGCTTCTACACAACGTAAGCGATAAATACGCTCTTCTAACGGAAATGATGAGAATAGATCGTCATAATCTAACGTTAGCGGTTTATTAACTAATCCATCGATTTTTACTTGCCATGGGTTGGTAATAAAGTTTTTAGCGCGCTCTGCTGGATCGGTTTTATCGGTACCGAACTCATAGAAATTATTGTACTGAAGAATTTTTTTCTCAGGTGTGAGTGAGAGTGTTGGATCGGATAATGATGATTTTATCGTGGTTAACGAGCGACGATTATCGATAGTATTTGTTTGATCATCTGAACTGAACACATCAAAAATACCCGCTGTAGCATTTGACGCTAACGGAAGGGTAGCCGCAGCAATACCTAACTTCTTTAGAATATCACGTCGTTGGCGGTAAATAGGTTCTGGCGTGACATCGCTTTCACGCAAATCCCACTTGTTTGTGTTCTTAATTAACATAGCGTTCCTTTTCTAATTCTGATAATCGGTACAAGTAAATAGACCTACCGAGTACCGATTATCTTTCACAGAAAAGTTAAAATTTTTGCAAATAATGCTATTTAATTGAGCTAATAATCTTTTGTGCTGTTGTAGTAGTTGAACTAGCAAATCTGTTTGCCGTTTAATGTATAAAATAAATTGTTTATTGAGTGTTGAGGAAACTATGGCAAGTGTGAGCCAATTTAATGCTGATTTGGAATTACAGCACATATATTTGGAAGTGTATGCCGAGCGTTATCATCATTTAAAAACATTTATCGAGGCATATTATTGTTTTACGCATGGAGCCGTAACGAAAAATGATAAGCCTGATTGGGAAGCGATTTTTGATACCGGCATTAGGACAACACAATCTCAAGGTGTAGTGGATCGTAAATTGCTAGTAAGAGATATGCTGGTGCCATTTTCAGTGTTAGTTGGAATGATGAAAACCATGGTAAGGGATGATGATTTAACTATTGAAGGGCTACGTCAACTGCTTGATGAAAAGCTGAAATATGTCGTATTGACTCGAATTGAACATTCAATATTGGATAAACAAGGTTTGAAAGATGCGATGCCAGCGAGCTTCTATCAGACAAATAGTCATTATTATCAGCGAAATACTGCCCGCTACGATGTGGCAGGTATCACATTAGTAAAATAGCCTTAGTGTAAATAACAGCTTGTCACTTGATAGTCTGAAATTTACCTATATTCTGGCTTACATGTGTACGCTGAGTATAGAGTAAGAATAAGGATGATAACTCAACAGCCAAAACCTCCTGTCATTTGGTTAAACGTAGCCGTATTTAGTGTGACCTTCTTGGTTGCTTTAGTGGGTGTGCCGCTTTATGCCTATCACTATGGTTTTGATTGGTTACAAATTACGATGTTGTTTTTGGCATTTAGCTTTTGTGGCATGTCAATAACAGCAGGCTACCATCGTTTATGGTCACATAAGACGTATCAAGCGAATGCAGTTTTGCGTTTTATTTTTGCAATTGGTGGTGCGTTTGCGTTGCAAAATAGCATTTTGCATTGGTCGTCAGATCATCGAATCCATCATCGTCACGTTGATAACAACGATAAAGATCCGTATTCAGCGAAAAAAGGGTTCTTTTACAGCCATATCGGGTGGATGCTTCGTGCATATCAAGCAAGCCGTTATCATGATTATGATAATTGCCGAGACCTGCAAAAAGATAGCATCGTGATGTGGCAGCATAAGTATTATTTACCGTTAGCGATTGCAACTAACCTAGGGATCCCATTAGCTTTTGGTTTGATCCATGGTGATGTATGGGGCGCATTATTGCTTGTCGGTGTTTTACGTTTGGTATTAAGTCATCACACGACATTTTTCATTAATTCGCTGGCACATATTTGGGGCTCTCAGCCATACACTGATAGAAATACCGCCCGTGATAATGGATTTCTGGCGTTATTAACCTTTGGTGAGGGTTACCATAATTACCATCATATTTTCGAGAATGATTATCGAAATGGTATTTGCTGGTGGCAGTTTGATCCAACGAAATGGTTGATCAAATCATGCTCATGGATAGGTTGGACAAAGAACTTAAAAGTGACGCCGGCCGATCGTATTGAGAAAACCAAAGCGAAAATGCAGTTTACTCGTATTCAGCAGCACCTAAGCTCAATGCCAAACAGCATGGCTAGGATGTCGCATTTAGAAGATGAATATAACGCATTGATAGCCAAAATTTCAGATTACTACCAAGCAAAGAAACGTTTACTTGAGCTAGAAAAACAGAAACTTGCAAGCAGTTATGATAATTTTGAGTTTGTGCAGCAATATAAGTCGATGAAAGAGCGTTTAGAATTACAACGACGCGAGTGGAAAGGGCTTATTCAGCAATATGCGCTGTAAGTTATTCAAGAAAAAGTGAAATAAAATGAAGAGCTGTTGAGGTTTAACCGTAACCTAACAGCTCTTTTTTCATATTAACGGTATAGTAATACCCTTAAGTGACTTCAATATACTGAATTTCATATCTCGAAGTTACGTAGTTATAAAGATATAATCACACTTAGCTGTATAGTTAAGCTATGTAAATGATTGACTATACAGAATTAGGCTAATGTTCTGCATATTGCTATGCTAGTAGAATTGGTCTTTATAAAGTACTATGGATTGTAGAGATTTGTTTATAGTTAGTAGTTAAGTGTTTTACTCGCTATAACAGCAATAATTGATTTGTTGCAACACTCAGAAAATTATTAACGGAGACGTCGTTTTGTACCGCGCATTACTTCTTTCACTCACTTGCTTGGTTTCATCTGCAGCAAATGCAATTGAATATCAGTTACCAACCGATGGTAGTAATATCGTTGGTACACCTAATTACTACGAAGTACAAAAGGGAGACAGCCTTGCTGATATCGCCAACAAGTATAATGTTGGTTTCCTTGGTATGATGTCTGCAAACAAAGGCATTGATCCGTTTCTTCCTGCTCCTGGACGTTTATTAGAGATCCCTACCAAAGTTGTGTTACCTGACGTGGCTCATAAAGGCATTGTTGTAAACCTCGCCGAGCTGCGTTTGTATTACTTCCCCAAAGACGATGCATCAAAAGTTTATATTTTCCCTATTGGTATCGGTCGAGTTGGGCGTGAAACGCCAAGTATGACAACGACAATTAATGAAAAGGTGAAAAATCCAACGTGGACACCGCCAGCATCTATCCGTAAAGAACATGCTGCACGTGGTGATATTCTTCCTGCTGTTGTTCCAGCAGGGCCTGATAATCCACTTGGTGATTACAAAATGCGTTTGGCTTATGGTCATGGTGAATATTTGATACACGGTACGAATAAAGATTTTGGTATCGGTATGCGTGTAAGTGGTGGCTGTATTCGTATGAACCCATGGGATGTGGAGTGGTTGTTCCCTCATGTCGCATTAGGGACACAAGTACGTATTATCAACCAGCCAGTAAAATATTCAGTAGAGCCAAATGGTAAGATCATCGTAGAAGTGCATTCACCATTGTCAAAAGATGAGTCTCAAATCGGTGAGAAGAAAGTGGTAACTGCACCGAAGCAGCTAATTGAAGATCTAAACTATGACAATGATGCTTACCAAGTCCTAAATAAAGCATTAGATGAACAATCTGGTATTCCAGTAGTATTAAACTGATTTTTTCATTGATATCTAAAACGAGAGCTGATGCTCTCGTTTTTTTTGCTTTCAATAACGTGAAACGCTTTCTAAAGTACTTTTTATTTTGTACGTACCAGCCTAGCTTAATGTTCTAATAAGTGCGTAGAGAGCATTGCATACGATTATGTTAGGCAAAATTGAAATGCTGTTATATGGGCGTTTAAGCTGATAATCGTTGCGTTGTTATTCGGAAAAAATGAGTAAGCAGTAACTGCAGGGAAGTCATAAAGCTCGTTTTTTAGCTGCGCAATAAAAGACTAATTTATTACATCTTAAGCTAAATTTGTGCCGTATTTTATATTGAGTTAGAAGCAATAAGGCATATTAATGTTTGTAGTAACATGATATTACATGGCAACCATTAATGCGAAATAGGTATGGTGAATGGTTTGAAAGGCTATTTATTCAAGACAAAAAAAGAGATGGCATAAAAGCCATCTCTCTAAGTATCTAGCCTAAGACAAATTACTTAGTGTAAGAACCAGCAATGTTGTCGATACGCTTGTTAGCACGCATTGCTTCTTGGTAAGCTGCGTCTGATGCTGCACGAGAATCGTTTACTGCGCTAACGATTTGGTCTTGTTGACCTTGTAGTGCACTTACTTGCTCTGCTAGAGTGTCAACTTTGTTAGTTAGTTGTTGCATTTGGTCTGCGTCAGTGCTTGAACAACCTACTAGAGATGCAGATAGTAGAACACCAGCTAAGATAGATACAGTACGTTTCATTTTTTATAAATCTCCATATTGATTTTGCCACTACAACTGAGTGTGAAAGTTTGAGTTGGCAAATTCATTATGGCATAACTTCTTAAAATTGCTCATTAATTTTTTTGGCTAAGTTCAAAAAAATCGCGTTCAATATGATTTTTCGGATAAAAAATATACAAATCTAACATTAAATTTTCATACTGTATTTGTGACTAACTATGCGCAACACCGCTTGTAATAAGGGCTGGAGGCATATTTATGACTGTTACAAAAATAATAAGTCAGCGTTATGTAAAAAAATACGATTAAAAAAAAATGAAACATAACAGGCGAATAAATGAACGAAAATGCAAACGATTTTTGTGAGATGTTTCACACACACGTTAAAACCGCTAATCACTAAAATTGACATCCATCTTTTTGGATTATGAATCATTGTGCATTTTGTTGTTATCGTTTGATCAAATTATGAGCTAGGTACTTGTTTGATAATATCAGGTATTGCATTAACCAATGGTGCAGGGTTGAGAAGATGTGGAATTTTCTCAATGAGTTCACCTTCTGGTGATAAGAAATAAAAATAGGAATTGTGATCAATTGCATATTCAAGAGCTGAATCTTTTAGCTCTGTTCGTATTTTTAGTACGCCATATTTTTCTACTAAAGCTTCTGTTTGTTTATTGGTACCTGTCATACCTGAAATCATAGGATGGAAATGTTTTGCATAATTAGCGCTTGTCGTGGCGTCATCACGCTCAGGATCTAAGGTAATAAAAACAGGCCAGATCTGCGCTAATTGTTCTGATGGTAGCTGCTTTAATGCGGCAGACATGACTGCAAGCGAAGTCGGGCAAACATCAGGGCATTGTGTGTAGCCAAAATACACTAGACGAACTCTGCTATCTGTAGGGTTATACAGGTCAACAGCAGTATCGCCAGACTCTAATATATTGATTGGGTAATCAGGCTCACTAGAAAGGTTTGGATCTCGACTATCAAGGATATAGCTGGTAGTTAGTCCAGCAATTAATGCGAGTGACAGAATCATCCATTGGTATTTCATTTGTTTATCCTTAAACAAGCACAACAGTAAAATTCGATTATGTGTTTAGCTTAAAGATAAGTGTAGGCAAGTTTTATACTTTTGTGAGGTCGGGTTTAAAGATAAAAGAAAGGCAGCTCATTGGCTGCCTTTAGATATTGTTTATTTGATATTACTTTTGCTCTGCCGCTGCAAACTTCTCTAATCCCCATACCACAGCAATACCTAAGATCATGGCAATGACTGCATAAGTGATTAAAGCAGGGTGTCCTGTTACTTGTTCAAAGCTAAATGGTGATAAGTTGTGCTCAAGCAGTGGTACTTGCTCACCGTGTGAGTTAACACGCCAGCTGACGACTTCTTTCCATGGCCAGATTTTGCTTAATGTGCCGATCATTAAACCGGTTAGAAAAGTTAAAGCAAGATCTCGGTAGCTACGAAGTAGCCAAGATAAGAAATGAGAGAAACTCAATAAGCCAACCAAACAGCCGATTGCGAATGTACCAAGTGTAACAACATCAAATGATTTTGCTGCTGCAAGGATCGGTGCGTACATACCAAGTAGTAACAAAATAAAGCTACCTGAAATACCTGGTAGGATCATGGCACAAATGGCAATAGCGCCTGCAATTAATACGTTAATTGGTGTTGGTTCCATCGCAACTGGATGAAGCACTGTAATGCCATAAGCAAACACGGCACCAAAAACAATGGCAATGAAGCGGTTAATCGTCCATTTATCCACTTGTTTGAACATATGGATAACAGAAATGATGATTAGACCAAAGAAGAAAGACCATAGTGGAATTGGATGGGTTTCAAGCATCCAAGTAATGAATTTTGCTAAGGTAAAGATACTGGTAAGGATACCGCCGAATAGGCAGATCAAAAAGGTACCGTTAATATGCTCATAAGCACCTTTAATACCATCTTTACGAATAATACCAATTAGAGAAGGGTTAACACGACGAATACTCTCAAGCAGGGTGTCGTAGATGCCAGTGATGAAAGCAATGGTGCCACCAGAAACACCAGGTACAACATCAGCTGCACCCATAGCCATGCCTTTTAGAAAGGTGAAAAGTTTATTCATTAGATTATGTATCTCTATGATAGCCAATAATATTTGGCGTATTATACAAGTAAGAGCAGAGATACTACCACAAATCACTGACTTGATAACTTGGCTTATTTGTAAGCAAAATCATTATATGAGCAGAGTGTGTTATAAGGCTGCAAATTTGGTTGTTTTCGACTTCCTAGCAAATTCAGCAAATCGCTCGCAAGGTTCTTGATGGAAAGTAAAACTTGTTTGTTTGTTACCAATAATATCAAGCAGTAACAATTCCGCTTGGTACTTTGCTTCTAGCAATTGTTCATTGTTGAAGTAGCTCAATACGGGTGAGACAAGTGTTTTGTCAATTTGTTGTAAAGAGTAATAGCACTGATTAATAGCGATATTATCATTAAAAAGTTCTAATGCCTGATACTGTGTTTTTACTGTGTCTTGTGACTGTAAAAGACGCAGTAATTTGTCCCAGCGTTCAGCGGCTAAAATACCCATCGCGACGTATTCTGAACGTTGATAACTTTTTAGTAGCATTCGCTCATAATCGTCTCGTATACCGTTGTTATTAAGATCGACGCCAAATAAAGAGCCATTAACTGATGTGTCATCTTGCTGATAAGGGCGGGGGACTTGGCTGCTACTCACGTTCTTGGTTGCTAATATTTCTAAGGACTTAAATTGGTTTAATGGTAGATCAATATTATGTTGAGTGAGTTTCTCTGGCGATAATTTGATAATTCGAGGAGTGTTAACTTCGGCTTGGGTATGAAATGAAGTGATTAAAGGAATAAATGCTAGCGATACTTTTGTTAAATTACCCATAAATATTCTTCTTCACAACAATCCATTATGTGACATTGAAGTGCCATGATCACTTTATTCATTAACAACTTCAATTTTTATGGATTAGAAATGAGATCATCAGATAAGTATTTTTTTAATACTGTTACTGTATGCGGTAAAAACTTTGTCTGTGATCGCAAATTAAAAGAAAGTCTTACAAAACAGGCAAGTATATAAATAAAGACCTTAGGTATGTTCAGGTTATATTTAGATTATGAAATTATACTAAAGATAGAAAATGGGATGTTTTCCATTTTCAACTCAAACAACGGATTGTGTATATTACATTGTAATATTTAGGAATTATATGTCAGAGCACGTATTTGAAGTGTTATTAATAGTGAGTGCTATTATTATTGCGCTTAGTGTGTTTTTAATTATGGTTGCTCATTGAGTAGCAAATTCAACTCTATCAAAGGTCAATAAAGCAAAATGAATTGCCTTATTGGCATTTGAGAGAGTTTATCGAGCATTAATTAACTCGCTATCTTTTCAAGTAATCGATCCTGTACCACTTCAACGATAAGATCAGGTTGGAATTTAGAAATGAATCTATTACAACCGACCTTTATTGTCATTGCTTCATTAAAACTGCCACTTAACGATGTATTTAACGTTATATATAAGTCAGCCATACGTGGGTCGTGACGGATCTTATGTGTCAGACGATAACCATCCATTTCAGGCATTTCAGCGTCAGTGAACATCATAAGTATTTCATCTGTGATTGTTTTTCCTTCATGACACCATTGGTCGAGTAGATCATAAGCTTGTTGCCCGTTTTTTGCTTCAACCACTTTGATACCCAATTGCATTAAAGTCGATTTAATTTGATTACGAGCAGTCGGTGAGTCATCAACAATCAGTATTTTGTGACCTTGTAATTGTTGGCTAACTTCATTATTTAGTAACTCATCTGAGATCTTAATATTATAGTCAATGATGTTCGCCAACACTTTTTCTACATCAATAATGCCTACCAACTGGTTTTCATCTTCACGTTTGATTTGACAGATAGCAGTCAGGAAGTTGTTTTTACCTACTTGATCGGGAGGTGGTTGAATATCTTTCCATGTCATGTTCACGATGTTCATTACTTGACCAACTAAAAAAGCTTGTACGCTACCATTGTATTCAGTGACGATCAGGTTGCTCAGTTCATTAACATCTGTTGCTCTCATACCAATAGAGGCGCGTAAATCGATTACTGGGATTGACGTTCCACGAATTGAAGCAACACCTTTTACATGTGAGTGAGAGCCCGGAAGACAATTTAAAGTAGGTACTTTGACGACTTCTCTAACTTTGAATACGTTGATGGCAAATAGTTGGTGACTGTTGAGTTTAAAGATCAATAACTCCAACCTATTTTCACCTACAAGTTGGGTCCGTTGATTCACACTGTCTAAAATCGTAGCCATGTTTAACTGTCCTTAGTTAGCGATGCTGACGTCATTGAATAACTCATAGTATCGACAAATTCATTAATTTATTAAGTTAAATACGACTAAGGTTATGATTTTAATCTGTAAAAAGTGAGCTAGATCTTAACTTCATGGTGTCATTTTTGATAGATGACATAAATAATCATTGAATCAAAAAAGAAAACATTTGGCAGTATATGCTAGCTGTTAGGGGATAGGGATTAACTGATGCTGAAACTACAACTAATCAACGATTGTTATCGATGGAAATAAAAGTTTGTTATCAATATTCGATTATTGAAATTTTGATATATTCAGCTAATAAACTCACTTGATATTGATTGTTCTATGATCGTTTAAGCTGTTTTATGCCTGCTTCTCTTTATAATTCTCTAAAATAATTCCTTTTATGTATATTGTTAATTAAATTAGTTATTTAACAATTCTTTTACTATTATTGCTTTGGTTATTTAAAATCAATCAGTTGATAGTTAACTCTTTATAATGGCACGAATTAATGCCATTTTTGCAAAAGTGAAATCTTTCAATGCATATATACATATTGCTATCAAAGTGAGAAAATATACCAAACAGCAATATTGAGCACTTTTAGCCCGGAATTCAGAGAGGCATTTATGAAATTAGCGTTGATTTTTTTACTATCATCAATTGGTGGCGTTCTTTCTGGTGAGCATTTTCATTCTTTTATTGCTGGCTTTGGTATTGCAGCAGTATCGGTAGGAGTCGCTTATTGGTTAGCGTTTAGATCAACTCGTTATCCACAATTGGCAGTATTACTTCTGTTATTAGGAATGGTGGCAAAACTGGCTGTAACAGTGACTGGTGTTATGTGGGGGTTAAAAGCGGACGTTATTAATTCTCCATTTATCTTCTCGCTTTCTTATTTATTCTTCTTGATTGTTGTTTCTTACGGTTACTTCAAGTTAAGAGAATTTCAAATGGCAATGGCAGAAAAGCGTGCAATTGTATTAGCTAGCCAGAAGGCGAGTGCAGAACAGCCAGAAGCCAAACCTTCACTAACATCGCAAACCGTATAAAATTAATACATATTATTGTACGGATTACTTAAGAGTGATGTGGTGCTTAGTACCGTTAATGAAGATTAAATAAACTAATCAAAAAAGAGGGCATATAGCCCTCTTTTTTTATTCTGCTGAAATAAGAAACGTTTAAATTAGAAAACGTGCTTACCCATTTGGAATACGTGCTTAACTTGGTTGTCATCTGAAAGCAGTGTGATGTTCGCTTTGTAACCTGCTTTTAGCATACCGTACTCGTTATCAATGTTTACAGCTTTTGCAGGGTATAGTGTAGCCATACGTAGTGCTTCTTCACGAGATAAACCAACGTGGTCGATCAGGTTGTTTAGACCTTGGATCATCGTTACAGCAGCACCAGCAATAGTACCGTCAGCGTAGTGACACTTACCATCAGTAACAAATGCTTTTAGACCCGCCATATCGAACTCAGTCATATCTGTACCTGCTGGCGCAACAGCATCTGTTACCATGAATAATTTCTCACCCATGATTTCATGTGCAATACGTACAGATGGGAATGATGCGTGGATACCGTCAACGATGATACCTGCATGTGGTTTTTTATCGAAGATGTAACCAACAACGCCTGGCTCACGTGAACCTAGTGGTGTCATTGCGTTGTACAGGTGAGTTGCCATTGTTAGGCCATTTTTCTCGTTAACTTGATCGTAAGTAGCATTAGTATGACCAAGAGAAACCGTGATACCTGCTTCACGAACGATATCGATAACAGATTGTGGCGTGTTTTCTGGTGCAACAGTTAGTACACAGATCTTGTCTGCATTGTCTGCTAGGTAGTGAGCCGTTTTCTCGTCTAGTTGGCGGATAAACTCTTCACGGTGAGCACCTTTCTTTTCAACACTGATGAATGGACCTTCAAGGTGAAGACCTAGTACACCAAGTTGTTCTGGTTTCTCAGTTGCTTCAACCATTTCGATCACTTCAACAAGAGACTCGCCGTCACTCGTGATGAAAGTAGGTAGGAACTGAGTTGTACCGCTCTTAAGGTTTGTTTCATTCATGATTTGCAGCGTTTCAGTGCTGATAGCTGTGTTTAGCAGTACACCGCCACAACCATTTAGCTGAAGATCAATAAAACCTGCAGAAGCTAACATACCTTTAGCATCAACAACTGTTTCTGGTAATTCTGCTTGATTCACTTCTGACATAGGAACGATGCGTTGAATAACGTCATCTTGAACGAAGATTGCTTGATCGTTTAGCGTGTTCTGTCCGTCAAATACATTGACATTAATAATTGCGATCATTGATTTCTCACTTGTAATTTCTGAGCTGAAGCTGCTATTGCTTCAGTTAATCCTTTTTCTTTTACAATGCCTCGTCAATTTCGCTTAAATACGTAACGAAACATCGACTAAAATCTTAAAAATAAATCTTATTTTTTTATGTGAAATAAGATACCTGTTTAATCCTTGATTCGTCAAATCATTTCATTAAAAAAACAGCAGAATCAGACATAATTGGTTTTTAGTTATTCACACAACGTATGAATTGACACGATTTTTTTATTTAGATAATAAGCCAGATAATATAGCAAGGCGTTCGATTGTATAGTAATTAACATACAAATCATCACTTTATTTCAACAATAGTGCAGATACAGTATCTTATAGGGGAAGGAGAGAGATATGACTACCCCTAAAACGATTTTTGGCAGTGTAGCGTTAGTAATAGCGTTAGGCTCATTAGAAAAAAGTATTGTTACGACCCCTTTACCTATGATTGGGCAAGAATTACAAGCAGGTGAGCTTTTGACCTGGGTTGTTACGGCTTATTTACTCGCTTCTACCGCAGTGTTACCGCTATATGGAAAGCTAAGTGATCTGTTTGGTCGGGTAAGAATGCTTAATGTCAGCATTGTACTGTTTGTCTTGGGTGCTATTGCATGTGGGTTATCGCAAGACATAAATATGTTGATTGCAGCACGTGTACTACAAGGGATTGGTGGCGGAGGCTTAATTGCGCTTGCGTTTACAGTGATAGCAGACACGATTCCGGCAAAGGAAGTGGGTAAATACCAAGGCTATATTTCAGCGGTTTATGCCGTTTCGAGTATCGCAGGTCCATTACTAGGTGGCTTTTTTACTGAGCAATTGAGTTGGCGTTGGGTTTTCTGGATCAATATTCCGCTCGGTTTGTTAGCTGTTTGGTTGATAAATAAGAACTTAAGTCATCTAAATATTAGACGAAAGAGCCGCTTTGATTGGATCGGTGCGATGCTGCTTATGGTTGTTACTACGCTGTTATTACTAGTGATCTCACCTGAATCGCATTTTTCTAAAATATTATTAGTTGGGATGTTATGTGTTTTTTCTCTATTGCTCGTGATTGTTGAGTCACGGGTTGCCGATCCAATTTTGCCTTATAAGCTGGTGAGGTTATCAGGATATGCAATAAGCGTTTTTTTGATCATGTGCTCACAACTTTTGATGTTTGCTGTATTAGTTTATTTACCGTTACAGATGCAATGGCAACAGGGCGTGACAGTGTCACAAAGTGGCCTGATCATGGTTTATTTTATGTTTAGTATCACAACTGGAGCGTATTTTTCCGGTAAATACATCGCAAAGTCAGGCTTATATAAGCGCGTAGCCGTGATTGGTTTTGGTTTGGCTACGGGGGCTTTAGTGCAATTATATATGGGGTGGAGCGTTCATCTATCTTTAGTGTTTGCTGGGCTTGGATTAGGTTTTACTTTGCCAGCATTGAGTGTTGTTGTTCAGCATGTGTTACCGCCAAAAGATAGAGGCATTGGAATGTCGATGTTTAGTTTTGGACGTGAATTAGGCGGAGCCATTGGTGTTGCTATTTGCTCCACTGTTTTTCACAGCCAAGTACCAACCGCTGATATATCACAAAAAGTCGATGTGCTGATTTTGCAGCATGGGTTTAATTTAACTTATCTTACTATGGCTGGTATTGCTGCGCTGGCTATGGTGCTGACGTTATGGATACTCAAGAGTCGATCATTAGATTAATTCGTTAAGGTAAGTAGGTATTTAAATGAAGAAAAGGGATAGTGAATTACTATCCCTTTTCTTTGCACTTAATCTGGCTTTTCTGCAAAATAGCGCCCTTATCAATTATTGTGCTATCAAATCAATTATTAGGGAATTGGCAGCACTCTCATGCAGTACAGGAGTCATCAATGCAGTGGACTGACTGGCCATTTATCATTTCTCAGGTATTAACACAGTTTTCTATTGGCGCATTCATCATTTTAGGCGGCATTATGCTGACTGGAAAATTATGTTTTGGTCAAAGTGACAGGGTATTAAAAACATTACCTATTATTTGGGTGTTATTGATCATCGCAATGTTGTTACGTGAAGGAACGCTGATGTTCGGCGGAGTGAATAGCGTATCAAGTTTTGGTTTAGAGACCTTTTTTGCGCTGAGCTTTATTATTCTGACAATTACATATTGGTTCTGTGAAAAGCAGCTGGTCGGTAGTGATAAGTGGCGAAAATTGTTCCTTATTATTATTGTAGTTTGGGGTGGATGTTATTTTATTGACGGTGTGTTAGCACATGCTGTTCAGCTACAAGTGGTTGTGCAGTTTATCTTGGCAGTACTTTTAGGTGGTGCGCTTTTGGCACACAGCATGTTAGTAAAAGCAGAGCATAAACTCACTGCGTTAAACCGTGTGTTGCCTTTATGTGGGGCGGTATTAGCACTGATTGCTGTTATAGCTAATATTAACGGCATCGGCGAGTTAGTACAGCAAGCTGAACAAGGTGCTATTGCTGGCTTTATCTTGCGAGCCGTTAGCATTGGCTCGTTGTTAATCGCTGTAGGTTTATGGTTAATGCCGCTAGTGACAAAAAGCAAACCTGTTGCTGCTATGATGTTTTTAAGTACGACTGTAATGAGTCTCGCAAGCATAACAGCAGCGCTATCTATGTAGTTATTCTCTTTTAGCGAATTGATATAATAAAGGCCTTACATACACCTTAGTTTTTAAAGTGTGTTTAAGGCCTTTTTATTACTATTTAATGAGCTTTAGCAGGGCTTTGAAACGCCCACCACTCGCCACACGTTGTAATTCAAATAACAACATTTCAGTTGAGCTAATTTGTGCTCCCGCACGTTGCATTTTATTTATCGCAACAAGCTTATTCTCTTCCGTTCGAGAACTAATCGCATCACTGACTACGGTGACGTGGTAACCATCTGCAATAAGATCGATCACCGTTTGATAGACACAAATATGTGCTTCAATACCTATAATTATAATGGATTTACGTTGTTTTAACTGAAGCTGTTCAAGGAAACTGATATTTTGAAAGGCACTAAATGTCTCTTTTGCAATAGGTGTAAAACCTTGTTGCTGTAAAGGGGCGGCGATTTGTGGAATAGTTGCCCCTAATTTATCTGGTAATTGTTCAAGCCAAAGTGTGGGTATATCAAATAGTTCAGCGCCTTTGACCATGATTTCAGCATGATGAAAGAAGTCATCTTTTTTATGCATTAAGTGTGCAAGGTTGCCTTGAATGTCAATCACAACCAACACGGAATTGTGGATATCAAGCATGCGTTATTCCTTTTGTTGGTTAAAAATTTAATGGTTTGTAACCATATAGCTCTTTACAGTGTTGTAGAGAAACGGAACAATGCAAAGAGACAACGTAAAATAAATGTAAACAAAGGAAGTGGCGTCAGACATGGCTGAAAAGAAATCGAATCCGTTAAGTGAAATTGTTTTTAACGTTATTGTGCCTTCAGTGATCTTAATGAAATTCAGTGGTGAAGAGCAATTAGGTGCAGTAGGGGGCTTGCTTGTTGCGTTAGCATTTCCTGTTGCTTTCGGTGGTTATGAGCTTGTTCGTTATAAAAAATATAATTTCATTGCCTTACTCGGTATTGTCAGTGTGCTTTTAACGGGTGGTATTGGTTTATTAGAGCTAGATACTAAATGGTTAGCCATCAAAGAAGCGTTGATTCCTGGCTTAATTGGTATCGTGGTCTTTGGTTCAACTTTCACTAAGTTTCCGGTTGTGCGTAAATTAGTACTTAATGATAGCGTATTAAATTTAGGGCTAATTAATGAACGTCTTAAAGAGAATAATAACGAGCATTTGTTTGATCGTTGTTTAACGCAATCTAATTATATGTTTGCAAGTACTTTTCTGTTTTCTTCAGTAATGAACTACATCTTGGCTACCGTAATTGTAACCAGTAAATCAGGAACAGAAGCGTTTAATGAAGAGTTAGGTCGACTAACACTATTGAGTTATCCAATGATTGCCATTCCATCCATGATAATGATGATGGGTATCTTCTACTTCGTGTGGCGTCAGATCCGCCGTATGACACAATTAGAAACAGCGCAAATTTTTAAAGCACAATAAATCAGTGCTGATTGGGAATAAAAGCAGTGGGTAAACCGCTGCTTTTTTGTTTTTACATCATAACTAACAAGCGATAAGTGTCTTACATATAAGATAAATATAATGTCTAAAACATAAGATGAACTTTTGAGTAATAATTTATACATGTAGATTTGATAATGGACATGTTATGAAGCCAACCTCAATTATCATCGCATCATTTTTCATTGTTGCTTGTTCAAGTATTGATATCGCTAATTCATCGGATAAAGAAGGTTTACAATTTGTCGACAAGCAATGTAGTGATTTGCAGGCGAAAAGCCAATCACATTTCTTTAATTCATTTCTTGATAAGCAATATCAAAAAGTAAAAGAGCTCAAAGGTTTTATCAGTGAGCAAAACTATAAAGAATTACATGTTGCGTTGTCACAATTTAATGACCATTGGGAAATGCTGAACTTGCAAACCTATCAAGCGTGCGAAAAGTTAGCACGATGCGAGTACATCAAAGGGCAGTATATCTCTTCGTATAATAAGCAACAGCGCAACCGAACTAAGCTTGATATTGATAAGCAAACCATGTGCGATAAAAGTAGCTTCGAATTTGACTTAAGCAGAGTGAAAATGGTGTCGTTTTACAGTGATGTTGAACGTTTAGAACTAGTCAGAGAAAACCCGTAGTAGTAGCCTCTCCCATGATAGCGATATTTTGTATTAGGACGATGGGAAAATTATCGCTAACTCCTTTTAAATTAATCTCTTACCTGCATTTCTTTAAGTTTGGCCTCACCAGTAAACAAAACTAAATTAGTTTTTAAAGGAATGTAATTAGCATTATTTAATGCTGAATAAATATCAAAATTTTTCCTAAAACCACTTTTAATGGTATTGTATTAGTATCTATATTATTAAATATAGGTGCAATTTTAATCGTAATTACATAAATGTGACGGATAGTTACATAACATTTTAAGTAAAAACTAGGAGGATATTATGGCTACATGCCGTAAAATTAGTAAAGAGAGAATGGCTCTGAAGATATCGTTAGCGGGTACTATTTTTGTTGCCTCGCTTGGTATCGGATATGGCTTATATGTAGGTTCTAATGCCATTCTACTTGATGGTATGTTTTCTTTCTTAAGTATGGGGATGACTGGGCTAAGTCTTTACACCGCATACTTGGTATCAAAGCCCGATGATGAACAATTTCAATTTGGTTATGCCCATTTTGAACCACTCATAAACGTAGTAAACGGCTTACTGATTTTAATCACCTGTTTATTTGCATTTATTACTGGCGTACAAACAATCATGCATGGTGGCCATGACATTGTATTGGGAGACGCGATTATTTATGCAGTACTTTCTACAGTAAGTTGTTTTTCGATCTACTTCTTTGAGACATACATTGCAAGAAGCGTCGATTCTGAACTAGTGCGTGTTGACTCCCAAGAATGGCTGGTAGATGCCATCTTGAGTGCCGCTATATTGGTTGGCTTTATTTTAGTCGTGATATTTGATGCGATGGGGTATTCAAAATGGAATGCTTACGTCGATCCAATTCTTGTAACTACACTTTCTATTGCTGCATCGGTATTACCAATCAAAGTGCTAAGAAGAAACTTGAAAGAAGTGTTACTCGTTGCACCGCAAGATAGTGCCCAAGAGCATGTAGATCAAGTCATCGCAGAGTTGTCAGAGAAATACGATTTTGATGATTACACACATCATTTTGCGAAAATCGGTCGTCAATATGATCTCGAAATAAACATCTTAGTCAAAGATGAAAATAAATGGACGACAAAGCAGCAAGATCGTATCCGTCAAATTATCTGGGATAAATTAGAAGATGATTTAGGTGAAACGTGGTTATCTGTGACTTTTACAGCCCAAGAGCGTTGGCTATAGCATAGATTCAAATTTCTGCAGTAAAGATATTAGGGTAATTCTCTATATAATAGAGATTATCCTAACAATCGCTAACAAATTATTACATTTCTAAAATTTTTTATCGAAGTTTACAAAATATTAACCACCTTAATGCAATCAGTTATGCATTCTTGTATCATTTCTTCGTTCTAAAAATTATCTTTGCATTTTAAGAGTTAATTTTTAGCCATTGTAAAAATCATTATTTTTAACATAGGTGAGTCATGGATACCGCTTTAGTATTAGCGTTCATTGTGGGTGCGTTTTATATTATTCTGAAAGAAAAAAAATGTACTAAGAATATTGATTATAGCAAGGAAAGCTTATAATCATCATTCTATTTATAATCTCTATTGATTAATCAAAAGCGCGTATTACGCGCTTTTTTATTTGTTTGAATAAGTTCACAAATAAATGAATGTGATAGTTATCAAACTTTATTTAATTCTCTTACATATTATCAATCAAAAAAATAAACAATAATCTATTTATATTTATTGTAAAATAGTAAAACAAATAATGTATTTGTAATTGGTATTTTAAATTTATAATATTTACGGTGTTTTTTGTTATTTATAAATGTATTCTATTTTTAATTCATGCAATTTACATATTAAAACCTGTGATCCATACCAATAATTAATTTTCAATGTGTCTTGTTTAAGTGACGATTAGATCTTAACTTTAATATAGAAATAAAATGTTACATTTATCTTTATATAAAAGTAACCGTAATTTTAATAATGGTTTTCAGGATGATTAAAAGCGAAAAAATCACAAAGAGTATTACAGATATTCTTTTGATGCGATTCTCAGGGCAGATAGGCATAGGATTAATGTTCTTTGTCATATTAATTGGCTTTGGTTTTACTACCTTAGCGCCATATTTCGCGACCAAACAGATTTCAAGTAAAATAGAGTCAGATACAGAAGAATTAGTACAAACATATATTAAAAACATTGGCGATTATCATGTTTTTATAAACAACTTGAGTCGCAATTTTGACTTTACGTGTAGTGACCAAGAACGTACTCAATTGACTCGTGTTGCTTATAGTAACTACTTGATCCGTAAAATATCATTGACACCGTCAGGTCAAACCTCATGTTCTAGTTATCAAGAGCAACAAAACCTACATGGCTTAGACTCAACGAAAATAAGCAGTTATGGTAATAATATGTCGTTATGGCTTTCTTCTAAAAAAGATAGCTTACAGCGAATATTTGAAGTGCATTGGAAAGGAGAAAAAGGTGAGTTAGTTGTTTCTTTAGAGCCAATAGTTGAAGAAATATTAAGAAATAAATATTGCTCTGATTGTGTATTAACTTCCGTTACTACAAGTGATCAAAATGAAAACTTTGCATGGCAGGGCGATATAAAACTTTATTCTAAAGAGCCAATTTATCAGGTTGTATTACCTAACGGTTTACGTCTTTCTAGTTATATAAAACCTGAGTTTATCGATAAAATATGTCAAGAGTTACGAATGCCCTTATTTTTATTAGGGTGTTCAACTGCTGCATTTTTAATTTTATTACGTCGTTCATTAATACGTCGTCGTTTATCTTTACATGCATTAGTACAGCGAGGGATCACTAAACGTGAATTCATTCCTTATTATCAACCGATCGTCAATGTAAAAACCAATGAGCTTTATGGCTGTGAGGTTTTAGCTCGATGGAAGAAGAAAGGAGCAGGGCTAATATCACCGATGGAGTTTATTCCTTATGTTGAAAAAAGTGGTCAGATAATTCCAATTACTAATTTGTTGATAGAGAAAACCATAAAAGATCTCAGCATTATTAATTGGCAATTAACTAATCGAGTGATCAGTATAAACCTCGTACCACAACAACTAGAAAACTTAGAGTTGATGAATAACTCATTGCAGTTATTTTCCAACTCGAAGATCTCGGTTAAACAGGTAGCATTTGAAATTACAGAACGAAAGCAGTTTGAGAATCTAACAATTGCCTCTGAAGTCATTGAATATCTTAAATCTCAAGGGATTGATATTAAACTAGATGATGCGGGAACAGGCTATGGCGGTTTTAGCTATATTCAAGAGCTTAACTTACGCAGCTTAAAAATCGATAAGATGTTTGTTGAAAATATCGGTACCACTGACATCAAATTGTCATTACTTGACTCGATTATAGCCTTTGGTAAACAAGCGGGGATGGAGATGATAGCTGAAGGCGTCGAAACCAAAGAGCAATCTCTGTATCTACTAGAACGTGATGTCTACCTACAGCAAGGTTATTACTTTGGTATGCCAATGGATGCTGAAGAGTTCTCTTTGTATAACCAAGAAATTCAACAACGTCACAGCATATTGATTAATTAGTGAGATCTTGTGGCTAAAGTGAATGGTGTACTCTTATTTGACGTGATTACTATGTTAATAGATAAAATAAAAAACAATGAGTTAAAGCAAATCAAAGCGAAAGATATTCAATTACAACAAAGTTGGTTATCGTATATTTCACTACTTTGTTACTTATCGATCTAGTGTACTTCTGCCGATCTTGAATCTGCGTTTAACTTGCATTTAGTCAGGTTGATTTAAATAACAAAGCCGACATGATGTCGGCTTTAGTGTACTAGCTTTGATTAAGCGTTTTTCTCTTTCCACTCTTGAGCTAAGCGAGAAATGGTTGCTTGTGTTTCTTGCCACATACGCGTGTTAATCAGATCGCTGTACTCACCTGATGGTTTTTTCAGTAGCGTTTCTAAAATAGGAACCTGTGTTTGAGGTAGGCCATCAAGGGCTTGCACAGCACCTTCACGGTTATTACATAACATTACCATGTCACAACCAGCTTCCTGTGCTGCCACAGCACGTTCACTGTAACTGCCTAATACGTCAGCACCTTTCATATTAAGATCATCAGAGAAGATCACACCTTGGTAACCAAGCTCTTTACGCAAGACTTGTTTTAACCAGTATTCAGATCCACTTGCTGGTTTTTCATCATAAGCATCAAATACAACGTGTGCTGGCATCATGCCTTGCAGTAAATTGTTCTCGATAAGATGTTTAAATACTGTCATATCATGTTGTTTGATATTGTCACGAGAATCATAAGGTGTTTCTAAGTGAGAATCGGCAATTACACCGCCATGACCTGGGAAGTGTTTACCCGTTGCAGCCATACCTGCTTGCGCCATACCTTGGATAAACTGGCTTGCATGGCGAATAATTTCTTGCGGATTATCAGAAAAAGCACGATCACCAATGGCTTTACAGTCGTAGCCCAGATCAAGTACAGGGGCGAAACTGATATCAATATCCATGGCTAATAGTTCAGCTGCCATTAACCAACCACCTTGCTTTGCTAGGGCTTCACCATTTTCTGATGCGGCAAATGCACGGGCTGGTGGTAGTTGTGTAAAGCCTTCACGGAAGCGTTGAACACGACCACCTTCTTGGTCTACACCGATCAGAAGAGGGCGTTTAGCGGTTTTACGAATGTCTTTTACTAACGCACGAAGTTGTTCACGGTTGTCATAATTACGTGCGAAAAAGATGATGCCACCAACGGTAGGATGTTGAATAATTTCGCGTTCTTCTGCATCAAGTTCGTAACTTGATACATCAAGCATTAAAGGTCCCATGACGGTGCTCCGAGTAACATTAGGTAAGGCAATTAAATTACCATAGTGAGTTTTATCCGCAATTTATAATCTACTTTTACTTATTGATATTACGGTGATTGTTTAGTGACTGAGCATTATTAACGAATCACTGACATTTGATTATTTTAAATGAAAATATATACATGATTAGAATCACACATAAAATGATTACAAGTGTAATAACTTTTACTCTCTGTGATCTTTGTTGATTAATTCCTCTTAATCATACGTTACACTTAGCAACATATTAGGTGTTGTTAAGAGTAAAATTATGTCTGTACTTGTTGCGATTGCTATAACTACCGGAATTTTATCTGGGATCTGGGGATGGATTGCAGTATCACTCGGCTTATTAAGCTGGGGCGGATTTCTAGGCTGTACGACATATTTTGCTCTTCAGCGTGATGGCATTAAGGGCGTTGGCTTGAGCATCGCAACTAATCTTAGTGGTGTGTTTTGGGCAATGGTGATCATTAAGCTGTCGTCAATGGTCAGTCTTGATATTATCGGTTACGTTGTCACTGCTATTGTTGCATTTATGATGTGTGTACAAGCGAAAAAGTCTTGGTTATCTTTTATTCCTGGTACCTTCATTGGTTCATGTGCAACATTTGCAGCGAATGGTAATTGGCAGCTAGTGGTGCCATCTTTAGTATTGGGCGTGGTGTTTGGCTATTTAATGAAAAGCACGGGTTTATGGCTTCATGCTAAATTAGCCGAAAAAAAAACTGCAGATACTGAGCGACAAGCTATTTCAGATTAATACGGTTTGGATTGAGTAAAGCCGCTGATATTAAGTGTTATATCAGCGGCTTTTATTTTATAGCTAGCTAAGGGGTACTTAGCTTATCCGTGGCTGGGAACAAAGATGCCATTTCGTTCCGTGCAAAGTTTCTTCAATGTTGGACGATGCTGATCTTTAGGTGCCAATACACAAACACGTAACCCTTCTGCTAGCAGTGCTTCTACTCGTTCAACAAGCTTGGTGTATTGATAACTTTCTCGGTCGGCATCACGGCGGCATAGATCAACGAAAATATCATTCTTATCTTCAGGATAAAGGACAAATTCAGACTGTTGCATTAAACGTAATGCTTTAATTGTTAACAACTCAGGATCGTTACCTGTTTCAATTAAATATAGATTCGCACCTGTATCTTCATGGTTTTCTAATAACTCAGTGAAAATCTGTTCCAGTTGTTCTGTAGTTGTTGCTGCTTCAACGGCAGGTGAGCGGAAGAAACGCTCCCAAAACTTACGACGCTCATCAACCGTTTTATAGTGTTGCTTAATACGCCCACGTTGCTGACCTGAAAAACTAGCAAGTAAGCTGAGGTTTTGTGGAAGTTGAGTTTCCAGTTGTTCACGAATATAGCGCACCAGAACTGGGGATGCGCCACCACTCGATACCGCAACTTGAATGGGTGAGCGATCAATCATGGATGGTGTAATGAAGTCACAAAAATCAGGATCATCAACGACGTTGGTCCAAATTTGCAATGCATTAGCGTCATGATAAACCTGATGGTTAAGGGCTTTAACATCCGTTGTAGCCCAAACTTGATCAAAATCTGTAATTTGCGATTTGTCGTATTCTGCTTGGATGTAAGTAAATTGCCCATTTTCCAAAAGCGCGGCAAGATGTGGGTGTAATTGTGGTGAAACAAGAGTGATATTAGCATTGGCTTTAAGAAGTAAATCAACCTTACGGCAAGCCACTTCACCACCACCAATAACAAGCACTTTTTTATGGCTTAATTTGAGAAATACTGGGAAAAAATCCATTTCGATGTCCAATATAAAGGCTCGCAAAATGCGTGCGCTTATAGTAACTAAATGTTTATAAACTGATCTTTTAGTATCACGAAAAGATCACTAAGAGCAAGCCTATCTGGACATGTACGAAGGTTAATAGCTTTTGCTTTGATTTTGGCGCCAACTTACAGCAATTAATCCAATTAATATACTGAACCATGTGATAGCACCACCACCATTTTGTTCTGCTGCAACAGTGACAACTGCTTGTGCAGTGTCTCTATTGATAGAGTCTTCTTTCGCAACAGAGAAGGGATCAACTAGTATGTTTGGTTGTAGAGAGTCATCATCGAGGGAGAAATCAGGGTTGTTGTCATATGCTTGAATTTGATTTTCGATCCAAGTGCGATAAGTAGAAACTTGGGTATATTGACCCGTCAGTTGATTGTATTGATTTTCAGGGTTACTGCTTCGTGATGAGCATTTGGCGCCGTTGCTCGTGACACCGATAAGTCTGATCCCTAAATCACTATTAGCAATCGCTTGTGCATTTTGCCAAATAAGTGGCCCACCAGAATCGCCACTACATACATCTTTGATCAGGCCGTTGATATTAGAATCAGCACAAACCATGTATTGATCGTCAATATTAAGCCCGACACACTGATCGTCGGGCACACCCGCTAAAGTAATTAATTGTAATGTAGTTGGGTAGCCTTCTTCTAATGTGTCTCCCCAGCCAGAAGCAATTGCTGTGACGGGGGAATCGGCATTTGTTATCCATGAATTATCGAAGTTAAGATCAGCCATTATCTGCTCATCGTGGGTTACGATTTTAATCGGCTGTGCCACATCAAATAGAGAGCGTTCGACACGAATTATCGCAATATCATTCAGGAAATTTTTTTCATTATAGTCGGGATGACTGATCCGCTTAACGACATTAAAAAAGAAGCGCTCGTCTAAGTTATTGAAGTTACCGTCTTCAATTAAGCTGGTACCTGCAATTACAACATCATCAATATCGGAAGTATTACAGTGCGCGGCAGTCAATAACCAATATTCACTGATCACTACAGCACCACAGCTGACGCTGTCATAATTTTTTTGTTTCAATGCAGCCTGCCACGGCATTAGTAGAGGGGCATACTGTGTTACTTCAGTGCCATTTATGGCTTTGGCAACAGGTTGAGAATGAGTATATGCGAAGGAATAAGAACCAATAAAAAAGAAAAACGTGCAGAAGATGAATTTTACCCCAAATTGTACTGTCATATGCAGCTCCGCCTTGAACTGATGTTTCTTTAAGCGTAGCTATAAGTGTCAATAAAATGACTTGATATAAGATATTGATCGCATAAAAGTGAATTTGTATTAATTTTGATACATGATAATGCAAGGTTGATTACAGTTTCGATGTGTTGAAGCCTTTAAAATATGGATAATTTTATTATTTAATGGATGAGATATGTTTAAGTCTTGTATTGGTTTCGGGGTTGCTGGCAATTTTGCGGGTCATCTTGAACAAGCTGGGGAAGCGGCTGATTTCTTAAAAGTTGAAGTAAAAGAAGCTGTTCAACCCAAAGCGATTTTTCCTTTTTATCTGCCTTCTAATGTCGATTCATTTCTGACGGTGTATCCATTATCATCGACTAACATTACGCCACCCAATGATGCTTATAATCTGCAAATTGAACCAGAAGTGGCGTTGATTTGTGATATTGAATATACACCATCTATTGATGGCGATATTAACGTTGCAGCTTTAATTCCACGTCAATTTGCCGCTTATAACGATTGTTCTATTCGTAAGCCTAATGCGAACAAAATTAGTGAGAAAAAGAACTGGGGTACGAACAGTAAGGGAATTTCACAAACTCTGATTGATATTGATACGTTTGAGCAAGATGGCATTTTAGATCGTTACCGTATCGCCAGTTTCCATCAACATAACGGTCAGTTGCATACCTATGGTGAAGATAGCCCTATTATTGGTTATAGCTACTTCCACCAGAAGTTGCTTGATTGGGTTGTTGAGCGTATGAACTATCAGCAAGATGTTGGTCCAACAGAAAATATTAAAGCATTATTGAATGTTGCTGATCATCCGAAACAAGCCATTATCAGTATTGGTGCCACACGCTACACTCCTTATGGTGAAACGCATTTCTTGCAATCTGGTGATACCAGTATCGTTGTAGTCTATGACGGTACACTATATAACCATGATGACATTGTTAGCATGGTTGAAAACAATGATTGGCAAAGTGATGGCTTGTCTGTGTTAGTACAAACTGTTGATTAAGTAGTAAAATAAACGAGTTAGTTATTTAAAGATAATAAGGATCAGCAATGTCGTTACCTAATCAGCATGAAGATTTAGTCTCGGTACAATGGTTACACCAAGCATTAGAAAATCAAGTACATGCGAGTGACGCACAGCAAGATCTTGTTGTATTAGATGCTAGCTCGTTTATGCCAGGCGTTGATCGTAACGCAGAGCAAGAGCTTATTGATAAGCGTATTCAAGGTGCTCGCTTTTTTGATATTAATGAAAGGCTGGCAGCACCTAATACTGATTTACCTCATATGCTGCCATCGGCTGAGCAATTTGCTAATGAAGTTAGCAAGCTAGGGATCAGTAATAATACCCATATCGTGGTTTACGATAGTTTAGGCATGTTTTCATCAGCACGTGGCTGGTGGATGTTTAAAGCGATGGGGCACAATAAAGTTTCTGTACTGGATGGTGGTCTACCAGCTTGGATTGCAGCTGGTTATAACACTGAGTCAGGCGAATTACCTACTATTATGCCAACAGCCTTTAATGCAGAGCTACAGCCTGAGTGGGTGATTGATGCTGATGGTTTAAATCAGTTATTAGCAGATGATAGTGTTGCTGTCATTGATGCTCGCCCAAGAGCCCGTTTTCTTGGTTCAGTAAAAGAGCCACGAGCAGGGATCCGCAGTGGTCATATGCCTAATGCGAAGAACTTGCCTTTTGCAGAGTTGCTGAATGATGGACATTTTATTGAATTAGCCGATATTCAAACCAAGTTTGATGGTATTTCTCGTCCCGATCAGCGTTTGATTTTTAGCTGTGGTTCCGGCATTACCGCTTGTATTTTAGCGTTGGCTGCACATCGCATTGGCCGTAAAGTGCTCACTGTTTATGATGGTTCATGGACTGAATGGGGCGCTAACGAACGTTACCCTGTTGTGAAGTAGTTTATATATCAATATAAAAAGGCGAACAGTTGACTGAATGTCATTGCTGTTCGCCTTTTATTTTGTCAGCTAGAGACTCGCTGCGTTGTTATACATTCTCATCAATAGAGACATAACCTTTATCACGAATAATGGTTTGTGCTTGATTTGATAATACGAATTTAATGAATTGCTGCGCATCTTTGTCTAGTTTGCTCTCTTTGAACATCAGCAGGAATGGGCGAGCGATCTTATATTCACCTGACTCAATTTTTTCAATGGTTGGGAAAACATTATCGTAAGAAACTGCTTTAACAGAATCATCAACAGATCCCAGTGATACATAGCCAATCGCATGTTTATTACGAGAAACTAAGCTTTTCACCATGCCATTAGTGCTAACCACTAAAACACGTGGGCTAATGTCTGAAACAGTAAATTCAGAAACTTTCTTGGTTAACCCCATAAAGTGTTCAAACGAAAAGCGGGAGCCTGAGGCATTTTCACGGCTAACGACAGCCATGTCTAAATCATGACCGTTAATTGATTTCCAGTTAGTGATCTTACCTTGGTAAATATCCATCACTTGTTGGTGAGTTAAGTTAGACACAGGGTTATCTTTATTTACTACTAGCGCGATACCATCATGAGCAATGGTGACGGTTTTGTAGTTACCGTCAAGCTCTGATGGTTCAATAATACGAGAGCTCATGCCAATTTCAGCTGCACCTTGTTTTACAGCAGTGATTCCAGCGGTCGAACCTGTTCCTTGGATCGCAATAGTTGTGTTTTGGTGGGTTAATGAATAGGTATCAGCTAGCACATCCATTATGTGGCTAACTGAAGTCGATCCTGCAACAGTAACTGTTTCTTTAGCTTGTACAGTTGCTGAAGTGACACATAGCCCTAATGTCAGCAGGCTAATTATTGTTTTAAGCATTTTTTACTCCATGAGCTTAATTATTTCGCGCTGTATCTTATTTCAATATTGTGACAATCTTGTGAATAGGACACAGAATCAAAGAGGTATAAAGTCAAATTTAAGCTAGGAATAGTCACTAAAAAACGTTAAGTATATGAATCTATATGGCTAATAAGTGAGTGATTACAAGATAAAATTTTGAATCAACTTGTTACAATGATAAAGTCGTTTTATAGATATAACATTAAAAGTAGAGCTGTGCTCTCAGTGATATAGACGCAGTTAAAGCGTAAGTAGGGTTTACAAACAAGGTTGGTTTTATGCTCACAATGGCAACAACAGCAACAACTCCGAATAAAGCAATTTTATCTGAACGTATTCAAAAACTGATCAAAGGGCTTTCAAATGGCGTTTACGAACGCGAAGAAGTGATAAAGCTGTGTTTGCTAGCTGCATTAGCAGGGGAAAGTGTTTTTCTACTAGGTCCTCCTGGTATTGCTAAAAGTTTAATTGCGAAACGTCTTATCCAAGCTTTTGATGACAGTAAATTCTTTGATTACTTGATGACGCGTTTCTCAACGCCGGAAGAAGTATTCGGTCCTCTATCTATTCAAGAATTAAAAGATAACGGTAAATATGTACGTTTAACTGATGGCTATCTACCGACTGCACAAGTGGTTTTCCTTGATGAAATTTGGAAAGCTGGTCCTGCTATTCTTAATACCTTATTAACAGTGGTGAACGAGCGCACATTCAAAAATGGTCAAGATGTGCTGCCTGTACCAATGCGCTTGTTGATCACGGCATCTAACGAATTACCAGATGAAGATAGCGGTTTAGACGCCCTATACGATCGTATGTTAGTTCGTGTGTTTGTTAACCGTATTCAAGAGAAGAAAAACTTTAAAGCCATGTTGATGGGCGAAGGCCCAACGTTACAAGAAATCGATCCAAGTCTTACGATTAAAGATGAGGAATACATTAACTGGCAGCAGCACATTGATGATGTTCAGTTAAGTGAAGCGATTTTTGAGCAAATCTATCAATTGAAATCCATGGTTGAAAACAAAGTGAACCAAGGTGATGTGATTGATAGCGACAATGAGCTTTACATTTCAGATCGTCGTTGGAAGAAATCAGTACGCTTATTAAAAGCCAGCGCTTTCTTTAATGGTCGAGATGAAATCAACCCACTTGATTTATTACTGCTACAAGATTGTTTATGGCATAGCCCAGAATCACGCAACGTGATCTGTAATATCGTTGATAAGTTTGCGGCTGAGTATGCGTTTAATCAAAAAGAATCTGCGTTAGATGCCAATGAAGCAGAAACCATCATTAACACTATTAACGATGATGTAGCAGAGAAACTTGCGATTACCTTCACCAAAGAAAGCACCATGCGTAAAGAGTGGTTTAAGTATAACTTTGCTACAGCTGCTCGTTTTAACGTTAATAACAATCCACGCATGATCAAATTAGTGATGCTGCAACAGAACCCATCAGTTTCTGAGCAAGAGCCGGGCGATAGCCGTTGGGTTTATGTGGATGGTGATGAATTTGATAAGAAGATCCGCACCGGCAAATGCGATATCTACGGTTTTGTTAATAAGAATACCCATCTGTGTCGTTTACAGTTTGAAATTGATGCGCAGAATCGCTTAACCATCAAAGATATTGCCAATCGTGCTGTACTGGTAGGGATTGCGGGTAATAAAGGCATTACCGAGAGCATGCAACAAACATGGCAGCAAGCTGTAGATAGCGCCATGGCGAAGATTGTGGATGCTGAGCATAGCATTATGAAGTGTCGCTCCCAGTTCCACGGTGCACTACCACATAACTTTATTAATGATTCATTTCCTGCGCTAATTGAACAAAGTATCAGTGATGCAGCAGATAAAGTAACTGAGCTTAAAGGCTTAGTTGAGAAAAGTGCTTTCCGCATAAACCATCTTTCTGAATATTTTGCTAAATAGTGTTTGATAATCAGTGTGTTTAGTAACAATAGAACAAGCCAAGCTGATATTAAGCATGGAAAGAGGAGAATAGCGTATGCCAGTCTCTGAAGGATTAAACTTTGCAATGATGCTCGCTGAGTCGGGCATCATTGATAGCGCTGTGCACGAGGTCATGGTAAGACCGCAACTATTAATGGCAGCAGAGCAAAGTCCCGGCATTAAAACCGCCATGAAAAACCAAGTCATGAAATGGCGTGGACAGATGATCCGGCAAACCGCAAAAGGGACAGTGGAAGAGCGGTTTCATGACGAGATTGAACTGTATCAGCAAGCCTGTAAGTGGGATCAAGACTATTTCATCGAACATGCTGACGAGTTAGTAAAAAAACTTGAAGGGCAATCTTCGTTTTACTTCAAAGCAAAAAGCCTTGTTGCAAAAGAGCATCAAAAACATAACCCGATGTTCCAACGATTCTTCTGTAATAAATGGTATGAGTACATTGCTCATGCTTTAACTGAAGCGCAAGAATCAGAGATTGAAGAACATAAAGAAGCCTTGCTGAGAGATATGTATCAGCGCATTGAAACATTAAAGCAAATGGAAGAAGTTACCGAAGCTGGTGATGAGACCAAAGCAGGGCGTTTATGGGATATGGCAAAAGCCAAACTGACCCAAACTGATGTTGATGTAATGAAGAAAATAGCCAAGTTCTTGAAAAAGAATAATGGCTTACAAGACATTGCAGAGAAGTTAGGGCGAATGGCGAGTGAGGTAGATGATCCCAATAAAGAACGTGTAAAAGCAGAAGAATTTAAGCTGGTGGAAGAGGTAAGTGACAATGTCACTGATGATATCGTCGGTATTTATGAAAGTGATGATCTTGCCAAACTGCTACCCAACGAAGCGATGTTCTTGGCATACCCTGAGCTTGAAGTGGTGTTTTATAAACACTTAGCAGATAAACGCTTAATGAATTATCGGATGCAGGGAACTCAGCGAAAACTGCGTAAGGTTAAAGCTTATAAGCGACAAACCAAGCGTGTTGATCAAGATAAAGGGCCGTTTATCGTTTGTATTGATGCATCAGGCTCTATGTCGGGTTTTCCTGAGAACTGTGCTAAAGCTTTAGCTTACGGTTTAATGCAGATTGCGTTAGCGGATGAGCGTGATTGCTACGTGATCATGTTCTCGACTCAGCAAATCACTTACGAGCTAACCAAGCAAGATGGTTTGAGTGAAGTGGTTAACTTCTTATCTTACTCTTTCCACGGTGGTACGGACTTGGGACCTGTGCTTGATCAATCTATTGATTTAATGAGTGACGGTAAATATAAAAACGCGGATTTGGTGGTGTTATCGGACTTTATTGCACCAAGCCAACCTGATGAAATGTTAACAAGGGTTGAAAAGCTAAAAGCGCAGAAGAACCGTTTTCATGCGGTGAATTTGTCGAAGTATGGTAACCCTGAATTACTTGAAATGTTCGATCACTGTTGGTCGTATCATCCATCAAAACTGAGCCAATTAGGTAAGCTATTTAAGGTTCGCTAGAAGTTAAAACGCTATATTTCAAAAGTGATGATTATTTGGAATATAGCGTGGCTCTCTTTACTCTCTTTTATCTATTTGATTTTAAAATACTCTAATAAAGCATTTCGCCATTCATTGGTTTGTCTAAACTGTAATAACTCTCGATTTATCGACTCTTCATACGGGCTTTTTTCAGTTAAAGCGATACCGTAGTTTTGTTTTTCAAACTGGTATGGCAACACGTTAAGCTTTTCGTATTTTCCTTTCTCTTTTGCTATTTTTATGCGGTATTTCACTATCGCATCATCACCAACAGCCGCTTCAATTTCGCCTTTGTCTAATGCATCAAGCATATCTGGAACCGTATCGTATTGACGATGAGCAATGCTATGACGGGTGAGAAACTGAGATGAAGTAGAGGCTGTTTTTGCGCCTGTAGTGACATTGGCTAAATCATGAGGGCTTTTAATGTCATTACTGATCAAACCAACGGTAAAAGTACTAGCTAATACAGCGGTAATACTGGCAATAAAAAGCGTGGTAAAGACGGCAAGGCAAACGGTTAAAACTCGTCCGGTTAATGTTTTAAATTCATAGTAATTAAATGGCCCTTTGGTGATAAATAGTAAGCCAAGAATAAAGCCTTCAATGAGTTGTGCAGGGCGAGAGCGCATAGAGTAAAGCTTATCGTTTACTCTATGCTCTAACAAATAGTACAAACCTCCGACTAAAGCGGCTGCGGTGAAGAAAATACCAATGATCGTCAGCAAATGTCGGTTGGTAATAATACTTTTGAACGTATCGAAATAACCTGCAGATTTCACCACGATCGCCAAGTGAGTCTCATAAAAAGAATGGGAAAAATCGATGATTTCCTCACGCTCAGGGGTTATCGATAAGCAAGATAGCCCAATATCTACCTCTTTATTAGCAACGGCTTGTAATAACTCTTTCAGTGGGTAATTTTGAAAACGATAGGGTAACTGTAATTTCTCTGCTATTTGCTGCCATAGCAGAACACTTAACCCTGTGTATTCCCCGAATTGATCTTGCATAACAAAAGGCGGACATAAATAAGTGCCAATGAGCAGTTCCTTTTTATTGGCTTCATTCGTTACTGTGGCTTGCATTATTTTGGGGGAGTTTGCAGTTGTCTGCTCTTGTGCCGCTAATGATGAAGAGATCCCACAGCACAAGTATGTTAACGCCAAAAGTAGCCTGATAAGGCATGAGATAGAACGGGCTGAGAGGGGGAATAGCGTTAACGTCTTATTGGACATAGATCTATCCTTATTATTTTTATTATTAAGTATAAGTCGTATCTTCTATTTTGATGTTTGCATCTAACGCATCGTATTTAAGTCAACTATTCATATTTAAGAAAACCAAATCTCCTTATAGCTCGTATAGTTAAAGTATTAACTGCTGTTTGTATCAGTATTAATAGTTTCAGCTTTTATTCATGACAGTGGTGGGTGAAGCGATGAAAACGATTATTCGATTCTTATTTCTGTGCATCATGCTATTGGGGTTTAGTGCGGTTGCTCAAACACAGCAAGAGGTGTGGGTGATTGGTATTAAAGGTGGGATTGGCCCTGCCACCAGCGATTATGTCACTCGAGAAATTACCGAAGCACAAAACAACAATGCTGCGATGATCATCCTACAAGTTGATACGCCCGGTGGGCTTGATACGTCGATGAGACAAATCATTCAGGCGATAACTGTCTCGCCAGTACCTATCGCAACATGGGTCGGTCCTGCAGGTTCAAGAGCCGCCAGTGCAGGAACTTATATTCTGCTGGCAAGCCATATAGCGACCATGGCTGATGGAACAAATTTAGGTGCAGCGACACCTGTTTCTATTGGTGGCGGTAAAGCCGGTAGTAATCCGTTGTCAGGAAGTGATGAGGATAAACCAACCAATGCTTCTGATAACCCTCAAAACAAACAACCAGACAGCGAAGAGAAGCAAAACAGTGCTGAAAACGATAAAGAGCCAACGCCTACAACAAGCAATCCTTCTGCAATGGAAAGTAAAGTCATCAATGATGCTGCGGCTTATATTGAAAGCTTAGCGAAATTACACAATCGTAATCCTGAATGGGCAATTAAAGCAGTACGAGAGGCTGCCAGCATTGATGCACAAACCGCACTTAAAGAAAACGTGATTGATTTCATTGCCCAAAACCGAGAGCAAGTCATAGAGAAAGCCAATGGCAGAATGGTCAAGATCAATGGTGTTGAAACACCGATTGAATTGACTAACGTGAGCTTTATTGAGCGTGAACAAGACTGGCGATTCAAATTACTCTCAGTGCTCACCAACCCTAATGTTGCTTATATCTTAATGTTAATTGGTATGTACGGCTTACTGCTTGAATTTTATAGTCCAGGTGTTGGTTTACCCGGTGTATTAGGTGGGATTTGCTTTGTCTTGGCGATGTATTCATTGCAAATGTTGCCAATCAGTTATGCAGGATTAGCACTGATTATTCTTGGTGTCATGTTAATGGTAGCGGAAGCCTTTAGTCCAAGTTTCGGTATTTTAGGGCTTGGCGGTATCGCCTCATTTGCATTGGGATCGGTGATGTTAATGGATACTGATTTACCCGGTTATCAAATCGCTGCACCGTTAATCATTGGTTTCACCGTTGTCTCTGCACTGTTTTTCTTCGTCATTATTGCCATGTTGGTGAAATCTCGTAAACGACCTGTCACAACAGGGATAAATACCTTAATTGGTCAGCAAGCCACAGTGATGTATGTCGATAATGAAGCAGGTAAATACCATGTTTTTGTGGCGGGTGAAATGTGGCAAGCCACCAGCACAGGTGTTTTTCACAAGGGCGATAAAGTGATTGTAACGGGAGTCAGAGGCTTATGGCTTGAAATCGATCCTTAATCTATAGAGCTACTTAATACGCTTAAAAGGAGATAAGTATGATCACTTATTCACTTGCGGTCATCGTTGTGTTCGTGGTGGCGCTGATCTTCAGCATGTTTAAGATTTTGCGAGAATATGAAAGAGCCGTGGTGTTTCTACTAGGGCGTTTCTATGAAGTCAAAGGGCCGGGACTGGTTATTATTGTGCCGATCATTCAACAAATGGTGCGTGTTGATTTACGTACCATTGTGCTTGATGTTCCGACTCAAGATTTAATTACTAAAGATAATGTATCAGTGCATGTTAATGCTGTGGTGTACTTTAAAGTCGTTGATCCCAAGATGGCGATTATCAATGTCGAGAACTACTTCGAAGCCACCAGCCAGTTATCTCAAACCACCTTACGCTCAGTGCTAGGGCAACATGAACTTGATGAATTACTGTCAGCTCGTGAAGAGTTAAACCGTGATCTACAAGGGATCTTAGATCAGCATACCGATAATTGGGGGATCAAAATCGCCAATGTGGAAATCAAACATGTTGATCTTGATGACAGTATGGTAAGAGCGCTAGCAAGACAAGCTGAAGCTGAGCGCTCTCGTCGAGCCAAAGTTATTCATGCCACTGGTGAGCTTGAAGCATCAGCTAAATTGCAAGAAGCTGCCAGAGAGCTAAACAAATCACCGAATGCGATTCAGCTACGTTATTTCCAAACCCTGACGGAAGTGGCAAACGAGCGAACATCCACTATTGTATTTCCACTGCCGATCAATTTGATTGATAAATTAAGCGGGGAAGATGTACTGGAAATGGCGAAATTAAAGGTGAAGCAAGAAGTGAATAAGCAGAATGATGCGAAAAGTGAGTAATTAAAGCCATGAACCGTGGGTAATTTAGTCAGTTAACACCTTTAATACTAAGTATATGACGCATAACCATGTACAATGCTGCGCTTTGATAAGATCCATTCTGCGAGTAGCAAAAAGATGAGCCAAAAGAAAAACGCACAGCCTAAAAAAGGTTTACACCCACGTAACCCACATCGTGAGCGTTATGACTTTGCCAAGTTAATTCAATCAACACCAGAATTAGCTCAGCATGTTAGTGAAAATCCTTATGGTGATCTTTCTGTTAATTTCTCAGATCCTGCGGCAGTTAAAGCCCTAAATAAAGCTTTATTGAGTCATTTCTACAAGGTGAATTACTGGGATATTCCAGCAGGTTTCTTATGTCCGCCAATTCCCGGTCGTGCAGATTACTTACACTATATTGCAGACTTATTGGCTGAATCTAATGGCAATACCATTCCGCAAGGTAAGGCTGTACGTGGTTTGGATGTGGGTGTTGGTGCGAACTGTGTGTATCCGATTATTGGTCATCGTGTGTATGGTTGGCAGTTCGTTGGTGCAGATATTGATCCTATCTCCATTAAATCAGCTAAATTCATCGCAGATGCAAACCCAAGCCTCAAAGGTAATATCAAACTACGTTTACAGAAAAATGCAGATAACATCTTCACGGGTATGATCAATGCGGATGAAGTGTTTGATTTCACGCTTTGTAATCCACCATTCCATGCCTCGTTAGAAGAAGCGACAGCAGGATCAGAGCGTAAAGTGCGTAACTTAGCAGCCAATGCCAACAAGAAACAAAAGCCACGCCAAACTAACTTTAATGCACAAGCTAAACCTGTATTAAACTTTGGTGGTCAAAAAGCCGAGCTTTGGTGTCCGGGTGGTGAAGCCGCATTTATTCAAAAAATGATCAAACAAAGTGCTGAACATGCTGGTCAATGTTTCTGGTTTACAACGTTAGTGTCTAAAAAAGAAAACCTACCTGCGATTTACCAACAGCTACAACAAGCGCAAGCAGCGGATGTAAAAACCATTGAAATGTCACAAGGTCAGAAGATTTCTCGTATTGTGGCGTGGACGTTTTTAACCGAAGAACAGCAACAAGAGTGGCGTCAAGAACGTTGGTCTAACTAACTGATAGTTAACAACTATATTTTGAATCAAGCGGCGATTATCGTCGCTTTTTTTATGTCTGTCGTTTGCCGTAATGCCAAGTATCTACTTTTATTTAGCGTATTGAAAAACAAAGTTGTACATAATTTTAATCTTGTACAACTTTAAAATATTGTCTACAGTAATTGTACAAGATTAAAAAATTGTACAAGTCTGGAGGCGGTATGGGCATCCCTGTTGGTATTAGCGCATGTGTATTAGGTGAAAAGGTTCGCTTTGATGGTGGACATAAACGTAATCGTTTTGTGGCTGAAGATCTAAGCGAGTATTTTGATTTTAGAGCTGTTTGTCCTGAAATGGCGATAGGGATGCCTGTTCCTCGTCCAGTGATCAGATTACAAGATAACGGCATTGAAGTACGTCTTGTTGATAGCAAAGATGACAGTATCGATCATACCGAGAAAATGAAGACATTTGCTGATGCGATTATTCCTAGTTTTGAGTGGTTACGTGGCTATGTGGTATGCGCTAAATCACCTTCTTGCGGCATGGAGCGGGTGAAACTGTATATGAAAAACGGTAATACCATTCCCGGGGGGGCGATTGGGATTTACACGCAACAACTGATGGAATCTATGCCGTGGTTACCAGTAGAAGAAGATGGGCGTTTGTGCGATCCAGTATTGCGTGAAAACTTCATTTTCCGTGTCTATGCTCTTGATGATTTATATCGCTCAGTAGAAGGTGGTATTACTCGTGACAAAATCATCAAATTCCATTCACGCTATAAACTCTGTCTTATGGCACACCACCAAGCCTCTTACCGAGAGTTAGGACGTTTAGTTTCTAAAATCCATGAATGGGAGGATCTGATAGAGTTTTTCTTAACTTATCGTCAGCAATTTATGGATGCACTGAAGAAACGTGCCAGCCGTAAAAATAACACCAATGTACTGATGCACATTCAAGGTTACTTTAAGCGTGATTTAGATAAGCAACAAAAGGCAGAACTGCGTGATGTGATCATGCGCTATCGTGAAGGCTTGTTACCACTGGTTGCGCCACTAACCTTAATTAATCATCACCTTACTGTAAACCCAGATGAGTATTTATCACAGCAAGCGTATTTAGCACCGTATCCTGAAAAACTACTGTTACGTTATTCATTATAAGGCAGTGTTAAGGGCAAATGGTGAGGGTAAATTTAGCAAGGTGATAGAGGTCAGCATGAATAGGCTTAGTCCGAAAAAACTGCTCAATAGCAAATGGACAGCAGCACAGCCAAAGAATAAAGAGAAACATTTTATTATCACCGATGTTGAAACTAATGAAAGTGGTGAAGTGTTGTTTTGCACTATGGAAGCCGTGATGTCGAAACGAGAATTTAGCGTCAATTGGCAAGAATTAAAGAATACCTTGGTGTGGTATCAAGGCTGGAAATAATGATGTTAAACAAGGATAAAGAGTGAACGTTGAAGTGAAGTTGTATTCAATAAGTGAAGTATCAGAGTTAACCGGAGTGAACGCTGTAACCCTGCGTGCATGGCAGCGTCGTTATGGCTTATTAGTGCCGCAACGCACGCCAAAAGGACACCGTTTATATACCGATAATGATATTGCCAAGATCCACGACATTCTTGCATGGTTAGATAAAGGGGTGTCTATCGGTAAAGTGAAGCCGTTACTCGATGGTGCGGTTGAGCATCAACAATCTGATGTAGAGAAAATCGAGCTGGTGGACGACACCTTGAGCTTTATTGAGCAAGGTAAATTATCACAAGTAGAAAAGAGACTGCGTGAAGCCGTAAAACTCTATCCTTTTAAAATGCTAGAAGAGCAGTTTCTTCAGCCGATTGAACGCTATATCTCACGTACTGAAAACCCCCTTAGAGCGTTACACATGAGTATTTGGAGCACTGTAGTGATGCAGTGTTTTGTGTCTATTTTTACTAAAGTGAATGTCGAGAAAAACACACCTTGCTTAGTTATGAGTTATGGTTCGATGAATAACCATCATGTCTGGCAGCAAGCATTGAAATTAGCTTATGACGGTTACTACGTGATGGTGCTTTGTGATATTTCGGGCAAATTAACAGGGCTATCTTCACTGCTCCAAGATAAGCAGATCAACGCTATGTATATCGTGGGTGAAAATAAACTCGATAACAAACAGTTAGCTGAAATAGAAAACGTGATGAGCGAATGTGATATTGCTTGTGAGTTTATTGGCAGTATAAGAAACATCCATCAGGGAGAAATCGTAGTGTAGCTATTAGGTGATATTCGACATCTTTTTCACGTTTTTAGTGACAATGTAACGAATCGGTGATTGATCATAAGGTAAAGGGAGAAATAATGACCAATACTAACGTAAATGAAGATCACGTCATTATCTGGTTTCGTGATGATTTACGCACTCTAGATAACACTGCACTGAATCATGCCATTGAAACGGGGCTTCCTGTTATTGCGCTTTTTGTTGCAACTCCGATGCAATGGCATCAGCATCATGTGGCCGCGATTCAAGTTGACTTTATTCACCGACGTTTACGAATATTAAAACAACAACTTGTAGCACTGAATATCCCATTACACGTGATCCAATGTAATGACTTTAGAGAGTCTGTCGATGCTGTTGTAGAGTATTGCCTCCAACATCGTGTGGTACATGTGTTTGCGAATAAACAATATCCATGCAATGAACAATTGCGCGATGAACAACTTGGGGTATTGCTTGCCAACTCAGGCATTAATCAAAGTTTGTTTGATGATAATTATGTACTTCAACCTGAGACAATCTTAAATCGGGAAGGTGAGCTGTTTAAAGTTTTCACTCCGTATCGCAGTGCTTGGCTAAAACGTTTTATTGCTGAACCTAGTTACCCTGTCACTACAACCAAAGCCGTCGCACTTAGCGATACCACATCTGCCATGCTTGCGGATAGCATACGGATATTCAATCGTTAGGTTACCCGGTGATTGAAAGTGTACGTTGGCCGGTTGATGAAGAAGCAATACTACAGCGATTAGATACTTTTTGTGCCACTAAAGCACTGGATTATCACCAACAACGGGATTTCCCAGCCATTGATGGCACCAGTTGTTTATCACCATTTCTCGCCATTGGCGCATTATCAGCAAGGCAATGTGTTTACCATTTACTGCAACATTTCCCCAATGCATTAGAAATCAATAAAGATAGCGGTGCATTTACATGGCTAAGCGAAATCATCTGGCGTGAGTTCTATGGACATTTAATGCATCGTTATCCAGAGCTTAGTAAAAACCATCCATTTCAAGCCTATACCCAGCATGTGCGCTGGCAAGATAACCCAACTTTATTAAAAGCATGGCAAGACGGTAAAACCGGTTTTCCGATTGTCGATGCTGCAATGCGACAACTAAGAGCAACCGGTTGGATGCATAATCGACTTCGCATGATCACCGCCAGCTTCTTAACTAAAGACTTACTTTGTGACTGGCGAGCAGGTGAGCAGTGGTTTATGCAACATCTCATTGATGGTGATTTTGCCTCTAATAATGGCGGTTGGCAGTGGGCGGCATCAACAGGAACAGACTCGCAACCGTACTTTCGTGTTTTTAATCCAACCCTTCAGGGACAAAGATTTGATCCAAAAGGTGATTTCATTCGTACATGGGTGGAGGAGCTGGCAAATGTTCCCGATAAGTACATTCACACCCCTCATCAATGGGAAAGCGGTGAATGCCTTGATTATCCATTACCTGTCGTTGATCACAAGCAAGCTCGGTTATTAGCGATTGATGCTTTCAAACAAGCGAAAGTTGTGATGGATAATCATCAATAAAGAGGTGGAGGAATGAAAAATGGACGCAGTGAACAATCCTGCATTAATCAAGTTTTTTGATGTGTATGCACAGCTAGGGAAAGAGAATTTAGAAAAGCTTGCGGACGTTTATCATCATTCGGTCATCTTCGAAGATCCTGCTCATAAGATTGAAGGTTTCACTGCATTAGAAGCGTATTTCTTCAATCTCTACCAAAACATTAATAGTTGTCACTTTGTGATCAATAGCTATGTTGAAGACGATCATGAAGCTTTTGTGCAATGGACCATGCATTTTTCTCATCCTCGATTACAAAACGGTAAAGAACGCCGCTTAGAAGGCTGTACTCAACTTAAGTTCGAGCAAGAGAAAGTCATTTATCATCGAGATTATTTTGACATGGGAGAAATGATTTATGAGGGGTTGCCGATGTTTGGACGGATCATTCGCCATATTAAAGCGAGGTTAGGTCAAGCATGAAACAGGTATTGATCACCGGCGCCAGCTCAGGGATTGGCAAACAGCTTGCATGTGATTATGCAGATAACAATTGGAATGTGATCGCTTGTGGGCAAAACCAAGTAAGGCTGAATGAATTAGAAAATTATCATTCATCAATTCAGAGTTTACGATTTGATGTAACAGATATTGAAAACACCAAAACAGCCTTGTCACAGTTAACGGAATTACCTGATTTGATCATTTTAAATGCAGGGACTTGTGAATATATCGACCAAGGTGTGATTGATACAGCACTATTTAAACGTGTGTTTAACGTTAATGTTTTCGGGATTTTGCACTGTATTGAAGCGTTACAAGACAGATTCACAGAACAAACACATTTAGTGGTCATCAGTTCATCAGCGAGTTTTATTCCGTTACCACGAGCAGAAGCCTATGGCGCTTCTAAAGCAGCGATAAGTTATATCTCACAAACCTTGGCTCTCGATCTACAACATAAAAACGTCAAGGTCACCTTAGTGAATCCGGGGTTTGTAAAAACGCCACTGACAGATAAAAACGACTTTGCGATGCCGATGTTAGTGACGCCTGAATTTGCTTCTCAAAAAATAAGGCATGGCATTGAGACTGGGAAAAAGGAAATTCATTTTCCTATTGTTTTTACATTATTTTTAAAAACCATTGCGCTTTTGCCATTCACCCTTCGGATGGCTGTAATTAAACAAATAACGGGGAAATAATAATGAAAATCGCCATTATTGGTTCCGGTATTTCTGGCTTAACCTCGGCTTGGTATTTGCACAAAGAGCATGATGTTACAGTGTTTGAAGCAAATGATTATGTAGGTGGCCATACCGCAACAGTTGATGTCACGGTTAAAAGTGGTGAATATGCTATTGATACAGGTTTCATTGTCTTTAATGATCGCACTTATCCCAACTTTGAAAACCTGTTAGAGCAGTTAGAGATTGCCGGCAAGCCAAGTGAAATGAGCTTTAGTGTTCATAATAAGAAAACTGGACTTGAATATAATGGTCATTCGCTGTCGTCGTTGTTTGCCCAAAAGCGTAATCTAATCAATCCTGCTTTTTATCGCTTCTTATATGAAATCACCCAGTTTAATAAACTGGCTAAACAGACCGTCGGTGATAGTTCATTAATGGAACAAACCCTAGGTCAGTTTTTAGAGCAGCATAATTTCAGCGACTATTTTGCTGAAAACTACATTTTGCCAATGGGGGCGGCGATTTGGTCTTCTACCTTGTCAGATATGCGTGGTTTTCCGCTTGGTTTCTTCCTGCGATTTTTCTTAAATCATGGCCTGTTAGATATCACTAATCGCCCGCAATGGTATGTGATCCCTGGAGGATCCCGTGAATATGTGCGAAAAATGCAGCAACATATCGGTCATTGTATCCGTTTAAATAGCCCAGTTAGCTCAGTAAAACGTACAACTGGCAGAGTGATCGTTACTTCAAATCACCAACCAGAAGAATTTGATCAAGTGATCTTTGCTTGTCACAGTGATCAAGCCTTATCCATGCTGGCAGATGCCACTTCCGAAGAAGTCTATGTACTGTCTGATATTTATTATCAAGAAAATGAAGTGGTTCTGCATACCGATACGTCTTTACTACCTAAACGACGCATGGCATGGGCATCATGGAATTATTCCTTACCTAAAGATCGTGACGAGCGAGAACGAAACTTAGCCTCACTGACATACAACATGAATATCTTACAAGGTATATTTGCCCCAGAAACATTCTGCGTCACCCTTAACCAAACTCATGCTATTGATGAAGACAAAATCTTACGTAAGTTTGTTTACTCGCATCCAGTCTTTAATAACAAAAGTATCGCTGCTCAGCAGAATCGACATTTAATCAATGGCGTGAATCAAACATGGTTCTGTGGCGCTTATTGGTATAACGGGTTTCATGAAGATGGGGTACGCAGTGCGCTTGATGTTGTCAATGCTATAAAGAGCCAACGCTTAGCGGGTGGCAATGATACGCCACACAATATGGTTGCTTTTACCTCTAGCATCGAATCTACAACCAAGAACGTAATAAGAAGTTGCTAATGATGGAACAAGATAAGCAGCTAAATAGCGGGATTTATCAAGGGTGGGTTCGGCATCGTCGATTTACACCTGTTGATCATCGTTTTACCTACTCGATGTTTATGGTTTATATCGACTTAGCTGAATTATCACAACTTAGTCATCGAGTCACAGGTTTTGGATTATCGGTAATGAGCTTTGCGCGTTTTCGCCGTGATGATTATGTTGCTGGCGATCAAGATCTTGCTAAAGCGGTAAAAGATAAAGTCTTCGAACTGACGGGAAAACAGTTTAAAGGCAATGTCACCATGCTTTGTCATCTGCGTTACTGTGGCTTGTATTTCAGTCCACTTAATCTTTACTACTTACATGATGAGTCGGGCAACTGGCAATACACATTAGCAGAAGTCAGCAATACACCTTGGAATGAAAAACATTATTACGCAGTGCCAGCACCACAATATTGGACGGGTAAAACTTATAACCATGATAAGGCATTTCATGTCTCACCGTTTAATCCGATCAAACAAGAGTATTGTTGGCGGTTAACGAAGCCTGATAGCAATTTGCTGGTTCATTTGGCTGTTAACAAAAGTATAGATAGCATCGCTCCGAGTGAGTATCAAAGTGATTTAAAAAATCGCAATCAAAAAGTATTTGATGCCAGCATGCAGATGCGCAAACACAGCTTTAGCTCCAAGACATTAATTAAACAACTATTACTTACTCCCATTATGACGATCAAGGTGGTCGTCGGTATCTATTGGCAAGCGCTAAAGCTCTTTATTAAAGGCGCACCCATTTACGATCATCCAGCAAAAAACACATCCAATAACAATCAAATCCAATCAAGTAATGATCACGTTATTAAACGAGGGAATGATAATGCTTAGAAGCGAATTACAACAATCAACAACGTCAGTTTCAGCCTCTGATCACGCCTCTAGGAAACTTCTATTCACGGTATTAAATCAGCTCAGTAATGCTGGGTTAAGTGTCTCTGATCCTATGGAAGGCACCGTTTTCTTTGGTGATAAGCAAGCGTCACTACAAGCCAATATTGTGGTCCATAATCCTTTATTTTATAAACGACTATTAAGCGAAGGAAGTATTGGTGCAGGTGAAGCCTATATTGAAGGCTGGTGGGACTCACCAAACTTGACCAACGTAGTGCGTGTATTAGCGAAGAACCTAGCCACCCTTGATAAGCTAGAAGCAAAAATGGGTTGGGTGAGTAAGTTATCAAGCCAAGTAAGTCACTTTTTAAGAAAGAACAATAAACAAAACGCCCGTAAAAACATTTCTGCACATTACGATCTTGGTAACGATCTTTATCGACACTTTCTTGATCCTAGCATGCTGTATTCATCGGCTATTTATCTCAACGATCACGATAGCCTTGAACAAGCGCAATGGAACAAGATGGATCGTTTATGCCGTCAATTAAAGCTCACCTCGGATGATCACTTATTAGAGATCGGTACAGGCTGGGGAGGTATGGCAATTCATGCTGCGAAACATTACGGCTGTCGAGTTACTACCACTACTATTTCAGAACAACAATATCTGTGGGCGAAACAACAGGTAGAACAAGCAGGCTTATCTGATCGTATAACACTCTTAATGGATGACTATCGTGATTTAACAGGGCAATACGACAAGTTGGTTTCAATTGAAATGATAGAAGCCGTAGGTAAGCAGTATTTGAAAACCTATATCGAGAAATGCCAGTCGTTATTAAAACCAAATGGATTAATGGCAATTCAAGCGATCACCATTGCTGATCAACGTTATGCAAGTTATAGCCGTAGTGTTGATTTCATTCAAAAGCATATCTTCCCTGGTGGCTTTTTACCGTCAGTCACTGTACTTCTGGATAATTTAACCCAGCATAGCGACTTTGTTATTCGAGATATTAAAGACATTGGGCTGGATTACGCCAAAACCCTAGAAGACTGGCGAGATCAGTTTGATGCCAATGCCGCACAATTAGAGAAATACGGCTACGATGAAAGGTTTATGCGTATGTGGCGATTCTACTTTGCTTATTGTGAAGGTGGATTTTTAGAGCGAACCATTAGCACTATTCAATTTGTAGCGAGCCGACCGCAATGGAGAGAGTAAACCCACTTGCCAACAAGCTAAAAGTCATACTCGCAGGCATGGTATTTAACCTGTACTGGTTACTTGCCGTGTGGGGTCAATATCGCTTTGTCTACATTCTGTTTTTCATCTTACTTGTGACATGGTTTCTTGAAGCAAAAGCGTGGCGTTTTTCATTACTGGCTGCGCTTCCCGGTATCGTTATCGATTCATTACTTAAACAGTGGAATATCTTTGAATTTCCCATTCCCAATAGAACGCCGTTATTCATCGACTTGACAACCGTAGGGCTTATTCCCATTTGGTTGATAATGCTTTGGTTAGGCTTTACCACTTTTGTGTGGAGCATACGAGACACTATTGCATCCATATCAACTAAATGGTTGCTGGTGACTGGCAGTATTGGTGGTGCGCTGAGTTATTGGTCTGGTATGAAGTTAGAAGCCGTATCCTTTACATTACCAGTATTTGATACCAGCTTGATCTTAATGTTGATTTGGCTTGGGCTGACACGTTACATGCTTTGGTTATTATCAATCTTCAATAAGAGGGCAAATTAATGCGTGCGTTATGGCTGCTGTTAAGTATCACTGTTATACCTGCTTCAACTTATGCGTTAGCTTCAAACCAAGCCTCTGTGATGAGAGAAACGTCGATCAAAGAGCCAGCGATAAAGAGTGTTACTAGCCAGTATCCTTGGTATCAATGGCAAACCGTGGGGCAAGCAACATTAAAATGGGGGCTTTGGGATATTTATAACTCAGAGCTAAAAACACCAACAGGGAAGTACAGTGGGTTAGACACAGATTTAGCACTAATTATTCGCTATCTAAGAGATATTGATAAAGATGATCTGCTACAAGCGACTAACGAGCAATGGCTGCATTTAGGTTATAGCAAACAACAAATCACACCTTGGTTAACAACCTTATCGGCTATTTGGCCGAATGTGAAAAAGGGTGATCGTCTTATCTTTGTGCAACGTAATGGCATCGGACAGTTTTACCAAGGGACTCAACCTTTAGGTAAGCCATTGTCGAAATCATTAACACGCAGTTTTATCGCTATTTGGCTATCACCTAAAACTGACTATCCCAAACTTCGTAAGCAACTGATTAATCAATAATGTCTAGCTCAACATCTGGAGGTGTGCAATGAAATGGTTATTTGCCTTAATACTATTACTAACGGGTTGCACAGTTTCAACATCGGATTATCAACAAACCGAGCCTAAGTTTGATCTGTTCGGCTACTTTGAAGGTAACATTACTGCATGGGGAATGCTGCAAGATTACAAAGGTAAACAAACACGACGCTTTACTGTGGATATTGTTGGCACAATTGAAAATAACACCTTAACCCTTACCGAAGATTTCGTGTTTGATGATGGCGAAACTCAACAACGTATTTGGGTGATCAACAAACTCTCGGACGGTACTTATAGAGGCAAAGCTAATGATGTGATTGGTGAAGCTCAAGGCGTTGAGATAGGGAATGCGCTGCAATGGCAATATACCTTAGCGATTCCAGTCGATGATTCAATCTACAACATCAAGTTTAACGACTGGATGTATCGCCAAGACGAAAAGCACGTTTTCAACATCGCCACCATGAACAAGTTTGGTTTTGAAGTGGGTAAAGTGACGCTGTTTTTTAAGAAAATATAAGTAATTGTGTTTAGTACTCTTTAGCTCATCTATTTTCTAAAAGATAAAGGCCTACATCTCTGTAGGCCTTTTCGATCGAATCTTAGCTGTTATTCCTAGCTATACGACTAAAGAGTAGAAATGGTTATCCGCCAAGATGTCATTTTTTTCAGCTTAGCCTTTTAGTTTCCAAACCACACACTCACCTTTATCTCCTCTTCGGAAAGTCATGTAATTGTGCGAGTATGTAATTGAAATATTTTCTTTGGTTAATAACTCTTTGTCATCTTGCGTCATTGATGGATATTGCAAAGCCCCGTTTTCTACTTTGACTGTTAAAGGAATCATGTTATCAGCAGTATTAATTTGGAATGATAAGCTACAAGTTGAAAACTGCTCCATTTTAAGCGCCCCTATATTATGACCTAGGACTGTACCGTTAACATTCAAGTCATTATCGCCATAACCGTGACTTTCACATCCGTTATCTGATATCAACGTGAGTGTTGTACTCGTTACATCAGAGCCAACAGGAACCATAGAGTTTTGAAAAATATAGGATTTCTCCAACGTTGATGATTGATCTTGATTATAAATATCTGTTTGAGCGAAAGCAGCTACAGAAAGTAAAGATAGAGGAAGAAGAATAGATTTTAGCTTTAACATGTTTTTTCCTTTATATGGTTCTAAACAACATTTGGAGAACCCATCATCATGAAAATAAGCTAAAAAAGCCTAAATTTAGACTCAAAAACGCCTCAAATATAAATCAAATAAGTTAACTACTTTTTTTGAAGGGAATAAGTGCTTCTAGTATGAGGTGTGAAATTAAATAGTCATTAAATCATTGGCTTATAATTGATCAAATTTATTAAATCACTCTTAGTCTTTGTGTTTTTAATAAATAATTTGAAACAAAATGATGTAATTAAGCTCATGATGTTTATGAGATAGATGGAGTATGATTGTCGGAATTTGTAGGCATTCTTTTGCGTGAAAGTAAGAATGCTGATTAATAAGCTATTTGTCTGCTTGAAGAGATAGAGGTTAAATTATGCCTAGAGCTAAAGGAATAAACAGTTTTACAGACCTGTATGAAAGAGCTGTAGGGATAAGGGATAATTCGTTTTTGTCGTCGTTTATACTTGGTCATCTCATGACTGAGTATCTTCTCGTTAAAATCGCAGAGTTAAAGCAACCAACTCTAACCAAGCTTATTGAAACTCTAAATCATGAGAGACTTGTGGAGTTAGTGTTTGGATTAGGTGAGCTAGATGAGCCAATGAAAGAAACACTTTTGGCTATAAACACGATGAGAAATAAGTTAGCACATCGAATTTCATACACGCCATCGATAATAGAATACAAAAATATAGTTCTCCTTGCGCAGAGTTCCTTTTCAGACATGACAGATGGTTTTATGCAAACGCTTGAAGAAATGGAAGGCAAATCTAGCTTAGATGAATGTGATGAATTCATCTTCCATGAAATGTTTATGCAGATTTCATATAATCTGCACGAGCTTTATATCGATTTAGGTGGAGACTGGGATATTTTCCATGAAAACACATAACAAATAAGCTAAATGATCTCTGTACAACAATGAGTCAGTCAGTCCAAAAACAAAAGCCTACATCATTGTAGGCTTGTTCATCTCTAATCTCAGCTTGCTTTAATCGTTACCCAAACCCTCGCGCCATAGCGACGATGCGTTTTAGCACCCAACGGATCAAAAGCGGAATACGATCATCTCGCTCTTCTTGGGTATATTTCACAATTGCTAACGCCATATCTGGTTTCGCATTCTTACGCAGTGCTTTGTAGATAATCTTCTTCATGGGTAATGGATTATTAGTTGATACATTCGCTAATTGACGAAATAGCGCCTCATACCCATTACGATATAAGAAATGCTCGATGTCTCTTGCTGGTAACACGGTTAAGCGCACACGTTCAGGATCATCGCCTAGCATATTACGAACTTTATCAGCGTATTTCTTACCCGCAGGATCGCCATCGGCAACAAGGTGCCATTCAATACCTAATAACTTCGCTAACTTGATTAACGGTTTTAAACCACTTTGCGCAAATTCGATGATTTGAATACCTTCTGCGGCAAGGTTGTAACCGTTCAGCCTTGCCATTTCGTTAAATAGCCAAACCTCGGTTTCACCTTCGACTAATAACCACACACGAGCAAAAAAAGCGCTAGGTCGATGCATTCGCACATGGAAAGTGACTTTACGGGTGTCATCTTTATTTAATTCACCACGATCAACACCATAAACCGCAGTCTTATGTGGCTGACGGATCAGCTTTTTGATCGCAGTTAAAGGCGCAGAGGATAGTAACTCAGGGCTATTAGTCGTTAAGATCTTTTGCATCGGCATACTTTGAATAAACGCCCATGCTTGGTGCAACATGATCGGATGTAATCGACCTTCAGGATCTTCAAGGATCATAATAGGGCGAGAAATACGTTTAAGCTCTACAGGCCCTCGGGCACGAATATATTCGTTTAATAAGCTCATTAACATCAAACGAGCCTGTTTTGTCATGGCTGGTTGAATAAGCTGATCAAACGGGTTTGAATTATGAATGGATTGATAGTGTATCGAATGATCTTTACTACGCTGGTGGGGCGCAAAAGCAAAGTAGTGATCAACTAACGATCGTAGCGTTGTAATGCTACTTTTGATCTCAGCAGTACTCACGTGACCGGGCTGTGTCATTAAACGACGACAAGTGTTATCTAATCGCCGTTGTACACGGGCTTCTTTCTGGGTTTGTGCTGGTGGCTGATCATGTTGAAGCTCATGCCCACCATCATGTAAACGCCTTGCATCCCGAATACGCACAATAGGGTGTAGCACCATAAGCTGACGAATAAACTTATCAGTATCTTGGTGTGTAATACCATGTCCATCAAGCTGTAAAAATTGACGTTTAGTAATGATCTTGTCGTTTTCGATATGGCTATGGATTTGGTAATAGAAATGCTTAATACCGTCTTTATCGATCAGAAACGGTTGAAAGCCTCGATAACGACGCGCAAGATGTTCACCTTCGTAATCTTCTTGCCAATGTAAAACAATTTGAATTTCAGTCGAACGCTCATTCCCTAAGGCATGGTCGATATGGAAATCTGAAAAATGGAAATCATAGAATTTCGCATCTGGCGATAACGCCAAACATAGGGCATCCAGCAATGAGGATTTACCCCATGCATTTTCACCAATAAGTACGGTTAGCTCATTGAATGATAGGGATAAACGCTTAATGCCACGGAAACCTGAAATCTCAATGCTTTCTAAATGCATAAAACTATATAAACCTCGTTGCTTCCCATATACGATATAGTAAATCAGAGGCTGATTGGCTAGCTCTGATCACATATTGATAGCATGATTGACTACAAATAGTTAAACAATTTCAAATAAATAATGATTGAAGGAATAGTTAGATGGCTAAAATAATCCACTCAATGATCCGTGTTGTTGATTTAGATGCGTCATTAAAATTTTATAAAGAAGTATTGGATTTGGACATTGCAGAGCGTTTGGATTTTGACGGCTTTAGTTTGGTTTATCTTCGAAATGAAGAAAACGATATGGAGCTTGAGCTAACTTGGAATGAAGGCACTGAAGAGCCTTATACACACGGTACGGGTTATGGTCATATTGCTGTTGCCGTTGAGAATTTAGAAGCTGAACATGCCAAGCTTGCTGAGTGTGGTTATGCACCACTTGAGATCAAAGAGTTCTTCCGTGATGGTCAGCTATTGGCGAAATTCTTCTTTGTTCAAGATCCTGATGGCTACAAAATTGAGTTCCTACAACGTCACGGACGTTACAAATAACTTTTTAGTATAGAGTTCGAATGTGATGTAAGGCGGTATTATTTATTACCGTCTTACTATTAATACGTCTAATATTCTCATTTATGATATATTGACATTTATCACAAGTATTTTGTCTTTCCATGTATGGTTTGGGCTTAATAGGTGACAGCTTACGAATAATCTCTCATTAGTGTGAGTCTTTCAGGGAGAGACATAATTTTTTATGACGAAGAATAATAAAAAAGCAAAGATCACATTTGCTCATATCAATGATACGCATTCGAATTTTGAACCATCTTCTATATCACTCAACCTGCCTCAACATGTTCTGAATACAGATACTGCTGTTTATGCAAGTTGTGGTGGTTTTTCTCGTATTTCGTCTGCGGTAAATGAACTCAAATCAGAGGCTTTCTTAAATCAGCGTGAATTTATGTTTTTACATGCTGGTGACTGTTTCCAAGGTACGCTGTATTTCTCGTTGTATAAGGGCGTAGCTAATGCAGTTTTACTGAATGCGATTGGCGTTGAAGCAATGGCATTGGGTAATCATGAGTTAGATATGGGTAATAATAGCGTTGCTGATTTCCTTGATCAGACGCATTTCCCTTTGCTTGCTGGTAACTGGGATTTATCCCAAGAAGATCAAACCAAACCCAATCCTCTTCGTGATAAAGCGAATGTATTTGCCTACGATAATCAAACACAAACCGCAAAATACATTACTAAAGATGTGCACGGTGAGCCGATCGCTATTTTTGGTTTAGCGATTGAAAATATGGCAGGGATTGCGAACCCTGATCCTGATACTCACTTTATGAATGTAACGACAGTTGCACGAAATACGGTTCAGTATTTAAACCAGCAAGGTATTAATAAAATTGTTGTGCTGAGTCACCTTGGCTATGAGCATGACATTGAATTAGCACAAGAAGTGGATGGTATTGGTGCGATCATCGGTGGTCATACTCATACCATGCAAGGTGACTTTACAAATATTGGCTACGGTAAAACCGACCAATACGCTCACATGGTAAATAACACTTGTGTTGTGCAAGCGGGTTGTAATGCATTAGCGGTGGGTCACGTTACACTTGAATTTGCACAAGACGGTAAAGTTGAACAAGCATTTGGTGCTAACCAGCTTTTACTTGGTCGTCAATTTACCGTTGATGCAGGGCGTACGGAACATCTTGAAAGTGAAGAACATGACATTGTTCGTGATTTCTTAAGCAAGCAAGATAACATTCGCTTTGTGGTCAAAGATCCTATCATTGAGAACATACTAAACGAGCATTACCGTCCTGCTGTTCGTGCGCTGCAAACGGAAGAAGTCGCAGTGATTAATGAGCCATTACGTCATATTCGTATTCCTGATGGCAGAGGGCCTAGCCAAATAGCCCCTTGGGTAGTGGAAAGCTTTGTCTGGAAAGCACGCCAGCTTGGCTATGATGTTGATTTCGGTATTCATAATGCTGGTGGCGTAAGATGCTCGCTAAACCCTGGTGTGATCACTCCTGCGGATATTGCTGGTAAATTACTGCCTTTTGCTATCGGCATTATGATTTATAGCGTGAAAGGTAAGCGTATTCGTCAAGCATTAGAAGGCGCTATCGATAACGCAATCAGCAATGGTGTTGATGGCACAGGTGATGGTAGTTTCCCTTATGTTGCAGATCTGCGTTTTACTTATCGTTGTTGCTCGGTAAAAGGGACACGCATCGAAACTTTAGAGCATTTAAAAGATGGTGTCTGGATTCCAGTGGAAGATGAGAAAGTCTATACCTCTGTTTCTTCTGGTTATACCGCAACAGGTAAAGAGGGCTATGCACCGTTATTAGATTACGTGAAAGAGCCTAAACCTATTAACGTGACCATGGCTGATGCGTTTGAAGATTTCGCTAAGCAAAAGAAATCATTTGATGCTCCTGTTAATAACAATACGATTTATTTTCCGTGTACAGGCAATGAAGACGTAGCGTAACTCGCTCAACATTTGTTGCTACAAATAGCAAAAGCCGAATAGCGCATTCATGATGAATAGGTTATTCGGCTTTTTTGTATTTTACGTTTGGTGATTGATGTGACTTAAGTTTCGCTCTGGCTTTTACGATCACTGGTAATGCATAAGTGGGTATTTGAATTGCAGCCATTAACGCAAGATATTCAGTTCCTAAATAGCCGCTAGCTATGGTGTAAGTTAAAAGCACATTTCGATTAGTTGCAGTAATGGCAAACAGTGTGGCGTTAGTTTTGTTATAGCGGTAATAGCAGAGGAAAGTGATGGTGAAAAATACGACGCAAAGCAACATGCCTAGGATGAGATAATACAGTCCGTTATAAAATGATCGATCAAACATCTCTCTTAATGGTGCTACCAATCCTAGCGGAAAAGCAAAGATCAGTAATACCGTGAATTTCGATAGTTGACCGTGAATATAAGCTAATTTCTCGCGCTTAATGGTGTTATAGCAAAATGAAGAGATAGCCATTGGGCCAATAATGAAAATCACTAAACGCTGGATATATTCAACCAGATCAAGCTTGACTGTATCGTTTTGTAGCAGCGTTAAATTGATAAATAACACTAATGGCATCATTAATGTCGAAGCAATGGTGAGTGCCATCGCATGTAAAACATCATAGCCAAGGGTTTTAGCAATCGCAGGTGTTGTAAACAGTGTTCCTGTTGCGGTCACGGCGGTAACTGCAATGAATAGCGAAGAGGGAGAATTGAGTAGCCATAAGATACTCATGGCAATCAGGGTTAAACCAATGCTATGAAGACAAGCATAGCTCCACACAGATCCTCGCATTAACTGTTTGATAAGCTGTTCTTGTTTGATCCCGAGTAGTGTAAACAGCATGAGTAAAAACAAGATAAAGGGCAGTGCAGGGAAGAGGGTTTTACTCACATTAGGGAAAATAAAACCAATAATGCCAGCTACCATCAGTAATGGTGCAGAATGTTTATTAATAAAAGAAAGCATAAGTTAAAAATCCTTTGTTAACTTATTGTTATCACTAATCCTATTGAAACATAGAAGCTCGTTGAATTTGAAATAATATATCGCATGCAAATTAATGTAATCGTTCTTAGTAGCGCAATGTGCTTAATTTGAAAAATCCTGTTTAATCAAGCATTAACACATAAGAAAAACTAATCCCAATCTCGAAATATTGTCATTTAAAAGCCAAGTAATACTTATATTAAACTATTCCTAGTTTCTGATTTAACAACGCATTTTTAGGGGCAATCATGGCACATACTTTCGACATCGACGCTGCATCTCCACTTACAGCTCAGGATAAGAGAAGTTATGACGTTACAATCAAAGGATTGATTGCACACCTGTATGATCTTGTATTTAACCGATCAAAAAAGACGGTTGCTTACAGTATTGAAGATTTACCAGTACATTTACAGAAAGATATCGGCCTATACCGATAATATTTTGTATTGAAACTTTAAAAGCCGACATCAATGTCGGCTTTTTTTTTGCACTAATTTCCGCTATAACCTTACAAAAATAATGAATTTTTTTAACTTCTAGATAAAAGAATTCTTTGCTGTATTGATTAAACACATAGTCACTCATTGCTGACTAGGAGAATAAAAAAATGGGCTTTTTTTCAAAGCTATTTGGTTCAAAAAAATCAGAGTCACAAACAGAACAGGTCGAGCCAAGTCATTATAATGATTACTTAATTTATCCAGAGCCTAAACAAGAAGGTGGACAATTTAGGATTGCTGGGCGCATTTGCAAAGAGATCAACGGAGAGTTGAAGACACATCACTTTATTCGCTCCGACTTGTTAAGTTCTCGTCATGATGCTGAAACATTCATGATCAAAAAATCTGAAATGTTTATCAATCAGATGGGCGAAAAAATGTTTGATTGAAAATTGTAGTAATATTCAACAAATTTCATTGCAATTAAGGTGGTATGTCAGTATCTTCTTTAACCATAAGATGGATATCGCACAGCATAGTTATGCTTTTTGTGAATAAGTTAAAGTTAGATTTGTCAGTTATATGGATTTAAAACCCGGCTAGGTGTTTTTTAACAATAGGTTGCACGATTATTTTGTGGCTTATTGGGTATAACGAGTCATTAATGTTTTAACAGCTAAAAGCAAGCATTAAAGAAGATACTGCATCACATTAAAAACTGATAAAAATAGAATATATACTCAAAAATGTATTTTAATTTCAGTTAAATAATTACGAATGTGCGATTTTTGACTAATAGATGTGGGGATTTTTGTATTTTTACTACAAAAGGCTTGATATTGCCGTTTGGGTTGGATACAAAATGATTATGTTATAGCCAATGTTCAGGGAATAATAATGCAGATTGGTGTACCAAGAGAAGTGCTCGCGCATGAAACGCGAGTGGCTGCAACACCTAAAACGGTAGAGCAGCTATTGAAAATGGGGTTCAGCGTTGTCGTTGAGCAAGGAGCCGGACGCTTAGCAAGCTTTGATGATTCAGCTTACGAAGAAGCGGGCGCAAAGGTTGTTTCTACTGATGAAGTTTGGCAATCAGATCTTATTCTTAAAGTTAACGCTCCTCAGGTTAACCCTGAAAATGGTGTTGATGAGTTCGATCTTATTAAAGATGGCGCAAGCCTAGTTAGCTTCATTTGGCCAGCACAAAATCCAGAGTTGTTAGAAAAACTTTCTTCAAAAAATATCAACGTAATGGCGATGGATTCTGTGCCGCGTATCTCACGTGCACAGGCGCTAGATGCATTAAGCTCAATGGCAAATATTGCAGGTTACCGTGCAGTGGTTGAAGCGGCGCATGAATTTGGTCGTTTCTTTACCGGTCAAATTACTGCTGCTGGTAAAGTGCCACCGGCGAAAGTTTTAGTGGCAGGTGCGGGTGTAGCAGGTCTTGCTGCTATCGGTGCTGCTGGTAGCCTTGGCGCAATTGTTCGCTCTTTTGACGTTCGTCCTGAAGTAAAAGAGCAAGTTGAATCAATGGGTGCTGAATTCCTAGAAGTGGATTACAAAGAAGACACTTCAACGGGTGATGGCTACGCAAAAGAAATGTCTGATGAGTTCAACAAAGCTGCTGAGCGTTTATACGCAGAGCAAGCGAAAGATGTTGATATCATTATCACAACCGCACTTATTCCTGGTCGTCCTGCTCCGAAATTAATCACCAAAGAGATGGTCGATTCAATGAAAGCGGGTAGTGTTATTGTCGATCTAGCTGCAGCTAACGGCGGTAACTGTGCCTACACTGAAGCGGATAAAGTGGTAACGACACCAAACGGTGTGAAGGTTATCGGTTACACGGACATGGTTGGTCGTCTTCCAACACAATCATCTCAACTTTACGGTACAAACCTTGTTAACTTACTGAAACTACTTTGCAAAGAGAAAGACGGTAATATTGATATTGATTTCGAAGATGTCGTTCTACGTGGTGTTACTGTTATTAAAGACGGTGAAGTAACGTGGCCTGCACCACCAATTCAGGTATCGGCACAGCCTCAAGCGAAAGTAGAAGAAGCACCTGTCGCTGAGAAAGTTGAAGAACCAACGTCACCAGTTAAGAAATTAGTAGGTTTAGTGGTTGGTTTAGGTGCTTTTGGTTGGGTAGCTTCTGTTGCTCCACCTGCGTTCCTTTCACACTTTACGGTATTCGTTCTTGCTTGCGTCGTTGGTTACTACGTCGTTTGGAACGTTACACATGCATTGCACACACCATTAATGTCAGTTACGAATGCGATCTCAGGCATTATCGTTGTGGGTGCGCTACTTCAAATTGGTCAAGGTAATGGGGTGGTTTCTTTCCTCGCCTTTATTGCTGTTCTCATTGCAAGCATTAATATCTTCGGTGGCTTTACGGTTACCAAACGCATGCTTGAAATGTTCCGTAAAGATTAATAGGAGTAGCAAAGAATGTCTGCAGGATTAGCACAAGCGGCATATATTGTTGCTGCACTTTTTTTCATCCTGAGCCTTGCTGGTTTATCAAAACAAACGTCAGCAAAATCAGGTAACTATTTTGGTATCGCAGGTATGAGCATTGCGCTCATCGCCACTATCTTTGGCCCATATTCTCAAGGTTTTACTTGGATTATCTTGGCAATGGTCATTGGTGGTGCTATCGGTATCTACTACGCCAAACGCGTAGAAATGACAGAAATGCCAGAGTTAGTCGCAATTCTACACAGCTTTGTAGGTATGGCGGCAGTTCTAGTTGGCTATAACAGCTATCTTGAACCGCCTGTATACTCTGGCGAGTTTGCTCACACTGAACACGTTATCCATATGGTAGAGGTGTTCCTAGGTGTGTTTATCGGTGCGGTAACTTTTACTGGTTCAATCGTCGCATTCGGTAAACTACGTGGCATTATTTCATCTTCACCGTTAAACCTACCTCACAAACACAAAATGAACCTAGCTGCAGTGGTTATTTCTACTCTGCTAATGATTTATTTCGTGAAAGCTGACGGTAGCATGTTTGCATTGATTGTGATGACACTGATTGCTTTTGCATTTGGTTATCACCTTGTTGCTTCAATCGGTGGTGCAGATATGCCAGTGGTTGTGTCAATGCTGAACTCATACTCTGGTTGGGCAGCAGCGGCAGCAGGTTTCATGTTAGCAAACGATCTGTTAATCGTAACAGGTGCACTTGTAGGTTCTTCTGGTGCGATCCTGTCTTACATCATGTGTAAGGCGATGAACCGTTCATTTGTGAGTGTTATTGCCGGTGGTTTTGGTCAAGAAATATCTGTTTCTTCAGATGTTGAGTACGGTGAACACCGTGAAATCTTCGCTGAAGAAGTGGCAGAAATGTTGAAAGATGCACGTTCTGTGATTATCACTCCGGGATACGGTATGGCAGTAGCGCAAGCTCAGTACCCAGTGCATGAAATCACGGAAAAACTTCGTGCAAAAGGCGTTGATGTTCGCTTTGGTATTCACCCTGTAGCGGGTCGTCTACCTGGTCACATGAACGTATTACTTGCTGAAGCCAAAGTACCGTATGACGTGGTATTGGAAATGGATGAAATCAACGATGATTTCCCAGAAACAGATGTTGTTCTTGTTATCGGTGCGAACGATACAGTTAACCCGGCAGCAATGGAAGATCCAAATAGTCCTATCGCAGGTATGCCAGTACTTGAAGTTTGGAATGCGAAAGAGGTAGTTGTCTTTAAGCGTTCGATGAATACAGGTTATGCTGGTGTTCAGAATCCATTATTCTTCAAAGAAAACAGTCATATGCTGTTTGGTGATGCAAAAGATACTTGTTTGAAGATTTTAGAGCATCTATAACAAATAATCTCCGCTAAGACAAAGCCACTCATTTGAGTGGCTTTTTTTGTTGTATTTATATTCTTTACGCTAAGTTTATGATAATGATTGCATTTGATTGTATTGAATGCATAGTTTTACATGACAATACATTGACAAATCTCATAAAAACAATGTTAAACTGGCCAAATGAAAACGTATGTACTTTTATTTACACTAGCATTCTCTGCAGCTAGTCATGCAGAAGGACCTTCTTTACCTGAGCGCCTTGCAGCTGTGCGTTCAGAGTTATTGGAAAGTACACCGGTTAAGACGTATGACTTTCGGAAATTTCAAAGTGAATATCCATCAGCTTTGTTATATCCATCAAGTTTATTGCCTCAAACAAATAAATATCCATTACCGGCATTACGTCAGCTCTATCAAAATTCGCTAACATGTAAAGGCCCATGGCCGTTTAGTCCCTTAGTGACACAACCCGTCGTCTTCACTCGCGCTATCTGTAATAAAACAAATTTACCAAATGCTTGGTTTAGACGTTCAGGCTATATTCATCCCGGTGGCGGTAGTTATGCTATACGTTATTTGGAAAAACACCCTGATAAGGTATCTGAGCTAAAGAAATTCTTACATATTAAAGAACGTGCAATGGCGTCTAGTTCAACACTACTTGGTCGTTTACAGCGTATGAGTAGTGATGAGATCAAAGTGTTAATTTCGGGCTCACAGTACTTCATCTCTAATGGTGAATTATGGGTAAGAAACGGTAATGAATATAATATTTATAATCAGGCGACATGGTTAAAAGTGCTTGAACAACATGGGTTACATTTAAAGCGCTTTAGTCGTAATGATTTCTGTTTAGCAAAAAATGGCAATATTTGTTGGCGCGAAGAGAATAAATCGCACTTAACGTATTATTTACTGATTAGCTTATTAGTAAGTAATGCATTAGTACTTATAGGATGGGGGATTTACCGCTTCCGTATCCGCCGTCGTGATATGCAAGAACGTATGCTCGTTCTGCAGATTTTGACCCATGAGTTAAGAACGCCGATTGCAAGTTTATCAATGACGGTTGAAGGTTTTAGACGTCATTTTGATGAGCTGCCAGAAGGCTTATATGATGAATTTAGACGTTTAACTGACGATTCAAGACGTCTAAGACAATTAGCAGAAGCAAGTAAAGATTATTTGCAAGCTAACCAGCAACAACTAAGTACGCAAGAAGTGGAGTCATTAAATGAATGGCTAACTTACCTTGCAGAAGAATATGATGTTACTTTGCATCTTTCTGAAGATCGAAGTGTTCATATTAATGTTTATTGGCTAACAACGTGTTTAAATAATTTACTATCAAATGCCCATAAATACGGTGTAGCACCAGTTACATTAACGTCATCATACAAAGACGGAAAGCTTAAGATTATCGTGCAAGATCAAGGTCCTTTAACGGCCAAAGATTGGTCTCGCTTGAGAAAACCTTTCGTTACTGAGAAAGGTTTAGGTCTAGGTTTAACGATTGTAGAATCGATGATTAATAGAATGGGAGGGACATTGAAGCTCTCTGGCCCACCAACAACGTTTATATTGGAGATACCGTGTGAATCAAACTCTGCTACTGGTTGAAGATGACCGCAACCTTGCTGATGGTTTACTCGATTGCTTGAAGCAAGCTGGATACAATTGCTTATATGCAGATTGTGCAAGTAAAGTTGATGCTTTATGGAAAGAAGCCGATCTTGTAGTACTTGATCGCCAACTTCCAGAAGGTGACTCATTAAATTACCTAGGTGCATGGCTTAAGAAAAAGCACCTACCTGTGATCTTGTTAACAGCAATGGTATCAATCAACGATAAAGTCGTTGGTCTCGATTCAGGTGCAAAAGATTACTTAACGAAGCCTTTCGCTGAAGAAGAGCTATTAGCCCGTGTACGTGTTCATCTTCGTGGTGATGATGAAGATACTGCAGCAGCAAACATCATTAAAGTTGGTGATATCATCATTAACCAAGAAAGCCGCGAAGTGTTATTTGGTGATGAAAATATTACTCTGACGCGTACAGAATTCGAATTACTTGTATTCTTATCTAAAAATGCAGGTCGTGTATTTACTCGTGACGAATTACTTGATCAAGTGTGGGGTTATAACCATTACCCAACAACTCGTACAGTTGATACGCATATTCTTCAGCTACGTCAAAAACTACCAGGTATTGATATCGAAACATTACGTGGTGTTGGCTATCGCATGAAGCCATAAGAATTGGCGTTAAAATGAGAAAAATAACGTCTTTCTTATGTGGTTTGGGCATTGCGCACTCACTGTTTTTTACAGCGAGTGCCAATGCTGACTGGTTCATCAACCAAAGTACTTTTACTGAAGCGCATAAGTACTTGTTGGAGAACAGAACCGATCAAGCTTTTGAAGCCATCGTTGAAGCTTGGCAGCAGTCGCCAAGTGTTGATCAACAGACTAATCTAAATAATTTACTCGATCTTGCGATCTCTGAAGATTGTGGTCACAGCTTAGATAAAACAGTTTTACCCACTTGGTTATCTAAGCTATCCATTGAGCGTGCTGTTGTTCAAAACCTGAATCAGCAAATATTAAAGCTATCAATAGTTGGTTTGACTCGAGTAAAAATTGAACAAATCACGTTTACAAAATACCCCAATTATTCATTGATTGATGAAGCTCCTGTTATTGATGATGGCGGTTATTTTACGGTAGAAGCTAATAAGCTCGATCATAAGGTTGAAGCTGGGCTTTATAAGTTATCTATTGTGGCTAAAGGTAAACCAGTTTGGAATAAATGGGTGGTGCTAAATGAGCCTCCAGCTAAACAAACCCTTGGCTGGAAAGATAGTAACTCATGGCGTATTGATCAGGTAAAAGAGCTTAATACTACCTGCCCATCACCGATATTGTCGGTCAAGATGTATGATTTGAATGATACAGATTGGCGACCATTATGGAGTGAAGAGGTGGATACGCATTTACCAACGAAGCTTCCTAAATTACATATCCCTGAAGGTCGTTATTGGCTTGATGTGGGGTTAATTCAGAGTCGATGGCAGGGTGAATTGTCTATCCTCGATGTTCAAAGCATTACGCGTCCCATCGACTATTTAGGATGATGATGTGAGTGAATTAGAAAAACCACTGTAATCGGTGGTTTTTTTATAACCTTAAACATGTATAATTAATACATCTTTAAGGTTGGGACAAACAAATGCAAATTGTAGATAAGACTAAAGAAGACAAAATACCTGCTATTTTACGTTTAGGATTTAGACCTTTCTTTCTCGGTGCTAGCACATTTTCTGTATTTGCAATGCTCATTTGGGCACTGTTTTGGTCTGGTCAGTCACAGCTCGCTGGCGTTATGTATGCTAATCCAATTTGGTGGCATAGCCATGAAATGCTATTTGGCTTTTCAGGTGCAATTATTATTGGTTTTCTTTTAACGGCAGTTCAAAACTGGACAGGGCAGACTGGTATTAAAGGTACACGATTATTGCTTGTGTTCAGTTTATGGTTAATTGCGCGCTTAGGTTTAATGTTTGCACCATTGAGCATCGTCTGGTTGGTGATAGATACTGCTTGGATTTTCCTTGCGATGTACTATCTTGCTATACCCATTGTGAAGGTAAAACAATGGCGTAATCTGTTTTTTATACCTGTACTTGCATTGTTTGGCATGATGAACGTGAAGTTTCATTTAGTCGCTCTAGGAATGCTCAGTACAGCGATCAGTACACTGACGTTACCTATTGTTCTTGTTGTTAGTTTAATTACATTGGTCGTTGGTGGTCGAGTTATTCCATTCTTTACTTGGCGTGGTACTCAAACAGAACAAATTACACGAGTTAAAGTGATTGAATATGCAGCTCTAATTCCTATTTGGTTGTTGTTATTCGCGACACTGATACCATCAAATCTGATACCTGCTAATTGGATAGGTGTACTTGCAATCATTACAGCGTTAACTAACTTTGTGCGTTTTAGTCGCTGGCGTACGTTGTCAACCTTATCAAATCCATTGCTGTGGACATTACATTTGGCATATTTATCGCTAATCATAGGTTTATTTGCATTAGGCGTGAGTTATGTTAGCAATTACATCAGTGTATCTATTGCTATACATATAATGGCTATTGGCGGTATTGGAGGTATGATTTTATCGATGATCTCACGAGTGTCGCTTGGTCATACTGGTAGAAAGCTTAAAGTTAATATGTTGATGCCAATTTCTTTTATTGCTTTATTTGCATCTCTGTTAGCTAGAGTAGTGTTGATCCTAGTGCTTCCAAGTATAACTATTGATGGTTATGTGTTATCAGCTTGCTTATGGGCATTAGCGTTTGCAATTTTTGCTATTGTTTATTATCCAATCCTTACACAGCCTCGAGTAGATGGTCATCCTGGCTAATTTTAATCAAGTTTGATTGGCGTTTAGCTGGATTGATAATCAGTGACATTATTGATTAATCACTCTAAAATAATGCCTCGTTCATCAAGAAGAAGAAAGTTATGTACAATCACACCCCAACGCTCACTCACGAAGAACAGCAAAAAGCGGCAGAGCGTATTCATGAGTTGATGGCTCAAGGTATTAGTAGTGGTGAAGCTATCATGATCGTAGCTAACCAAATTCGTGAAGAAGATGCTAAACGTCGTCAGGCGGCGGGTGAATCTTTCAGTGATGAAGAAGAGTAATTAAAAGAAGAGCTTAGCGGCTCTTTTTTTATATCTGAATTCTAGCATTCCAAATAAAAGGCTGTTCAATTATTAATTTTTATTATAAAAGATAAATTAGTAGTTACATTTTGGGGTAATGATATGAATGACCGTTATTTAAAGGCACAAGCATTTGCGAAGGAACGCCATGGTGAACAAAAATATGGAGATTACCCATACTACATTCATCTAGACGCGGTAGCAGAGCTAGCAAGCCCTTACGGTACCGATGCGATGATTGTTGCCCAACTTCATGATGTTATTGAAGACACAGAAACAACATTTGACGAATTAGCTGATGTATTTGGTTACACCATTGCTGATGCAGTGAATTACGTAACAGATGTTAAGTTAGAAGATAGAGCGAAGCGCAAATTAGAGATCAACCAACGTTTATTCTCGCTTAATCCTGCTGAAGATGCTGCTCGCTTAGCATTGATTGTCAAAGCTTGCGATCGATTAGCGAATGTACGTTCAAGTAGTAATAGTTCACGTCGTCATTATTTAATGTATCAAGCTGAGCATGAAGCGTTTAAACATGCGGTATACCGTCCTGGTTTATGCGATGAGATCTGGCAAGAATTAGACTTACTAATACATACAAAAGACTGTGTTAATTGCTATTAATTCTTGGTTAGATAACTGATAAAAGAAAGCCTTTGTGTTTAGGTAGACTAAACCAAAGGCTTTTTTGTTGCCGCGATAATAACTCGCAGCAGACATGAAGAAGATTATTCTTCGTCGTAAATAGTAGGGATTGGCTGACGTTTGTGTTGAGTGACTTTGTAGATAGACACTAAACGATCACGTACGAAATCTTCAACAGGCTTGCCTTCAAGGAAATCATCGATTTGATCGTAAGAAACTTGAAGTGCATCTTCATCTGCTTTTTGTGGTGCTAGTTCTTCTAAATCAGCTGTCGGTACTTTGAATACTAACTGCTCAGGTGCACCTAGCTTTGCAGCAATCTTACGTACTTGGCGTTTATTTAAGCCAAATAAAGGAGCAAGATCGCAAGCGCCATCACCAAATTTGGTGTAGAAGCCAGTAATGTTTTCAGCTGAATGATCTGTACCTAAAACTAAACCACCAACAAGCCCTGCGATTTCGTATTGAGCTATCATACGAGTTCGTGCTTTTACATTACCTTTAACGAAATCAACCTTTGCTTCATCAGCAGGGATAAGGCCGGTACCTTCAATAGCAAAAAGGGTACTTGCATGTGTACCATCAACACCATCTTTAATATTCACGCTAACCGAGTGGCTAGGCTTAATGAAGCGTAATGCTAGCTGGGCTTCATCTTCATCCTGTTGCTCGCCGTATGGTAGGCGTACAGCGATAAATTGGTAATCATTAGTATTGGTTTCTGCGTTTAAACCATCAATAGCTAATTGAGCAAGGCGACCACAGGTTGTTGAATCCACGCCACCACTAATGCCTAGCACAAGAGATTTACAGCCTGATTGTTTAAGTTTTTTCTGAATAAATGCCACACGGCGTTGGATTTCAAAATCAACGTCAATTTCAGGTAACACACGCATTTCAGTGCGGATAAGCTGTTCCATGGTATATGAATCCTTAAGGGCGTTAGCCCAAATATTAATCATTTGAAACGGTATAATGGAGAAATGAGAGTTAAACCATTACACCTTTTTCAAAATCATGCGATAACTCTTAACTATGATCAATGCTAAAGATAGATTTAACTAAAATTAGTCAGCAATTTTCTTGGAAATGCTTAAATAATAGTTACATCATTAGAAAATCTTTGCGAAAAAACAGTTTGATAGGTCTGATGGATGAAACAAACACTCGCCGTCTTTGGTAGCGCATTTAATCCGCCAAGTTTAGGGCATCGCTCTGTGTTAGAACGCTTAGCGCATTATGACAAAGTTCTTTTATTACCAAGTTATAGCCATGCTTGGGGTAAAGCGATGCTGGATTATTCACTCCGTTGTCAGCTCGTTTCTGCGTTTATTAATGATATTTCGCAGAGCAATTTGGAACTATCAACCTTAGAGCAAGAGATTGCCATTGACGATGAAGCGGTAACGACTTTCGCGGTTCTTCAAGAGTTAGAAAAGCGCTACCCTGAATATCAAATTACTTTTGTGGTTGGTCCTGATAATTTCTTGAACTTTAGTAAGTTTTACATGTCAAAAGAAATACTTAGCCGTTGGCAGGTATTAGCTTGTCCTGAAACGTCACCGATCAGAAGTACCTTAATTCGTGACAAGTTGGCTAAGGGAGAAAATGTCTCTGAACTTACTACTCCAAGTGTTTGTAAGTTGCTGATGACAGATGGGCGTTTTCAATTTTAAGTTGCAGGGGTTATGTCAGCGTGCTTAAAACAATCCCGTTATCAATTATATGTAGCTTTTCGTTTATTTTTTCTTCGTCAGTGTTGGCGTTCAATTGTAATGATTCTTATATAGAAGGGTCTGCCAATAGCCTCTTTAATAAGAATTATGGTGCGATGTGCTCTATAGCTTCATATGACCATGATCTTAAGAAGATAGAAGCTAAGGATAATTCATCACTTTGGAAATTAGATCAAAGTAACTATGGCAGTAAGTTTTGGTTACATTGGAATGATGACTTTGCCGATTCTCCCGTTTTAATGGATCACAGTGCCTCGACATTTTATGGTTTAGGCTTTTGGATGCCGGAGCAATATGATGAAGAAGACTTTTCAAATGTAGCTGGGGCTGAAAGTTGGATCTTAAATCATGGCTTACAAATGAGTTTAGGATTTGGTGATCCAAAAGGGCATACGCCGAGGGTGAGGTTTGATTATCGTTGGCACAACAATAGCCATGTTGAAGATGGTGTGTCGATGCAATTGCATTTTCCTATTAATTAGCCTTTTCCAAGTAATAAAAAACGCCCGTTGTGGGCGTTTTACTTATTCTTCTTTTCTTCACCTGTTTACTGAATATGCGAACAGGCTGCGTATTTAAATCGGTTACTTTAAGCTTTCACCCAGAATAGGCAGTGATAAGGCTTCAATCATTTGCTCGGTTGTATTTAGCTGAGCTGCAATTTGTGGCAATTTACGACCTGAACGACTCAGCTTCAGTACTTCACGCATCATAATGCAGGCCTCGCACTCTTTAACCGTCATATTCATGACTGCTTCAAGGCTACTGATGGTCGCTTTTTCAGTGATCTTGTTACCTGATAGCATTAAGGCTAATGAATTGTGATATTGCTTATTAATTGCAGGGCATAGCGATTGGGTCGATACCGATAGGTTTGCTGTTTGATCTGCAATGACACGTAATAATCTACCTTCAGCACCTTCCCATTGATGTTTTTCTACAGGTGTTTTTGATAGCTCATCAAGAACCGCTCTGATCAAAGGAGAAACAACAAAAAAGCCTGCATCAGTACACAATGGTTGTGTCATTCGAACGGAAAACGCCACTTTGTAATATTGAGTACCTGGAAGCACAGTAATAGCGTGCAAACAGTCAAATGGCACCCAAAAGCCATGGCCTTTAGTGACCATGTGTTCATGTTTACCTAAACGGATCAGCACACTGCCGTCAGTTACAATAATGAAGTAAGAACAATGGCTTTTACGACGTGAACCAACAAAAAGAAAAGGATGTTCGTTGTTTGAAAACTCAATAGCTTGTTTCATAGTGACTCTCTAACACATAAGCCTGCACATCTTCGTTTTTTTTTCTGATAGCGTCAACTCAGAGGGGAATGTAATAACTAAATACTGTAGATAACATTCAACATGTGATCAAATTAGGGCAAAATGCCGAATAAGCGTTTAAAAATTCGCCTAAATAATGAGGTATGACCTCCAACCATCACGGTTATTGACACTGGTTGTTTGGCTAATGTTTTTTTATAAGTAAAATAAACCAGTTTTTTCAAGATGAAGCATGACTGTGCAAGTAGATAACGATATTTATAAAGAAATCCGCCCATATAACGACGATGAAGTTAGTGGTGCGATTCAACGCCTCATTGATGATAAAGATTTTATCAATGCCATTTTAAAATACCGATTCCCTCATGCATCGGGCATGTTTGGATGGTTACTTATTCCTTTAATTAAGCGTTTTCTTGTCAAGAAATGGTCTGGCATTAAAACGGTTAAAGACGTGCAAGACCAAGTGGCTAAATACATGAATGGCACGATTGAACATTCATGTGATGGTGTAACTTATACTGGTCTTGATAAGCTTGATCCAAGCAAAGCTTACTTATTTGTTTCTAATCACCGTGATATTGCAATGGATCCTGCGATGGTTAACTGGTGTCTATATCAAGAGAAAATGGGCACAGTAAGAATTGCAATTGGTGATAACCTTTTAAAGAAACCTTGTGCGACAGAGCTTATGCGCTTAAACAAGAGCTTTATTGTGAAACGTTCGGCTAAAGGCCCGCGTGAGTTAATGAAGTCGTTAGGTTTGCTATCAAGCTATATTTCACACTCGCTAGAAACAGGCAATAACATTTGGATTGCACAGAAAGAAGGTCGTGCTAAAGATGGCAACGATAAAACTGATCCTGCAATTTTAAAAATGTTTTATATGGAAGGTCGAAAACGTAAACAATCATTTGAAGACTTTATGAGTGGTTTAAACATTGTGCCTGTAGCGATTTCTTACGAAAACGATCCTTGTGACGTGGCTAAAGCTGAAGAATTACATCAGAAGGCAACAACGGGCAGTTATGAGAAAGGTGAATTTGAAGATATTGAAAGTATCGTTCAAGGCATCGTTGGTGAAAAACGCCATATTCATATTAGCTTTGGTGATGTGATCACCCATGCTCCAGAAACCCCAGAAGAATTAGCATTAGAAATCGATCGTCAAATTACTCAGAATTACCATTTATTCCCAGCAAATTACATTGCTGCAGGTATGGATTCTGATCTGGTGACAGAAGATGAAAAGTCGCTGTTTAACAAGAAGTTTGAAAATCACAATGAAGGCGTGAATGACATTTTGAAACAGATGTATGCATTGCCAGCGTTGAAAAAACAACAGCTATCGTAATATTAAATCAAACGGCACCGAGTGTGCCGTTTCTTTTTAGTACATGCCTAATTCCGGATCATAAGTCACGATAATCGTTTGTGGCATGATCAGTTCGGTGCTATTTATCCAGTTTTGTTCGTATTGTTTATAGTGAGCCGTTTCTTCCTCACTGGTTTGAAGCAATTGTATCCTTTCTTCTTCAATATCAAATTGCATAGCAATGTAATCAGCAACGCCATATAAACGTTGATGTGCTAAATCGCCTGTTGTATGCAAAGTAATAACAATAAATGTTTCTTTGTAAGTCTCTAATAAGTAGCCGAGTTCATCGAGAATACTTTTAATTCTTGCCGTTAATTGGCTGCTGTTATTTTCAAAGTAAATTACGTCATAGTGGGTTGGAAATTCCACTAACATTGCTTGCTCTGGAAAATGATCAAGCTTTGTCATCAAAGGATGAGAGATAGGATGTGTTTGGCTAAAGCTATGAATGGCAAAACATGTTTTTGAGTTAAATAGAACGAACAGTAAAAGGATACTGGCAAGGTAGCTATTACAGGAGAAGGAACGCTTAAAATATCGAGGAATTAACCACATAGCAGACTCAATATACAGGCTTTATTATCAAGTCTAGTATATTGAGCTAACTTATTTTGATATATACACCTTATTTGACTATTCCAACAACAGTACACTATTGATTAAAAAGAATAGGGTTGCTGTTCTTATAAGGCGGAAGAGCCATTCTTTCAGCCATAAAGTCGATAAAACATCGTACTTTAGGTGCTAGGTACTTACGACGTGGATAGACAGCATAAATTGGCAAATCTACTGTTGTTTTCCATTCAGGTAGTAGAGTTACAAGTTTATTAGATTGAATTTCATCGGTGAGTAAATAGGTTGATAGATAAGCTATCCCCAAACCACTCATGGCTGCATCTAACACAGCAGGTGCATTATCAATACGGTAATTACCACTGACACGAATCGATTGTTTGATCCCATCTCGGCAGAATTCCCAATTAACGTATTTACGTTCCCGACTTTGGTAAGTAATGCAATTATGCTGACGCAAATCACTTGGTGATTCAGGCATACCGTGCTGCTCAATATAGTCAGGAGAGGCAACCACAACAAATTCACATTTGGCCAGTTTTCTTGCCACCATGCCTTCCGGTGGATGCTCATGAATCGCGATCCAACAATCAAAACCTTCTTCTAATAGGTTAGGGCGATGATCAAACAAGCTGATCTCAAGCTCTAAATTAGGATTTTGTTTTTGGAATTCAGCAAGCGCTGAGGTGATATGAATATTACCGAATGATTGTGCAATACCAATACGTAAAACACCTGTGATTTCATTACGATACCCTGCAACCATCGCTTCGGCTTCACTTACGGTATCAATAAGTTGTTGACCATAATCAGCATATTGAAGCCCAATTTCTGTAAGCACTACGGTACGGGTACTGCGCTGTACTAACTGACAACCGAGTCGATCCTCTAAGCACTTTATTTGCTTACTTACTTGCGATTTAGAAATGCCTAAACGCTCGGCTGCACGAGTAAAATTCTGTTCATGGCCAACCGCTGCCAAGATGACCATTTGCTGTAGATTATCAAGCATTCACAAACCCAAGTGACAGTGTCACATTAAATAAAATCAGGATATATAACCAAGGCATTATTGTTGTTTACCTACTAAACATCAATATAACTATTAGTAAAAACAATAAATAACATCATTTTAAACGATTTTAATAATGAAGAGGTTAACGCTATGATAACGCGATAGTTTATGGAGGAACCCATGTTAACCGTTTTCACGACTTTTTTACTTTTAGGCCTATATAGTTTCGGTGGACCTGCTGCTCATATCGGTTTTTTTCAACGTGCATTTGTACAAGAGAAGAAATGGATCAGCGATGATGATTTCAACCATGCTGTTGCTTTGTGTCAGTTTTTGCCTGGGCCTGCAAGTAGCCAATTAGGCATGTATATTGGCTTTAAAAAAGCGGGGTACCTTGGTGCTGTTGCCGCTTTTATTGGTTTTACCTTACCATCATTTGCGCTGCTTACGGCACTTGCCATTGCAAGCAGTAGCGTGACGCAAAACTCTGTTGTTGAAAGTTTAATTTTAGCAGCCAAACTATTGGCTGTGATTGTAGTGGCTGACGCATTATGGGGAATGGCTAAGAAGAATCTTACTTCAGCACTGACCATTACGATCGCTTTTATAACGGCAATCTGGGTATATTTCAGCACAGGCCTACTAGGGCAAATCTTACCAATTTGTATTGCTGCTGCGATTGGTTATGGTCTTTCATACAAAAATGTCGAGCCAACAAAAACACAGCAAGCCGTTAGCATTAAACCGCACATGGGAATATTGAGTACATTTATTATCCTATTAGTTGTACTGCCATTAATCGCAAGCTATAGCCAAGGCTTGAATCTGTTTAACATATTCTACCAAGCGGGCAGTTTTGTATTCGGTGGTGGTCATGTGGTACTTCCGTTATTACAACCAATGATGGAAGGGTTGGTCAGCGAGTCAACGTTTATCAATGCTTATGCTTCTGCCCAGCTTGTACCTGGACCGATGTTTACCATGGCAAGCTATCTTGGTGCATCAATTGATTCATTGCATCCTGTTGTGGGTAGTCTTATTGCAACCATAGCCGTTTTCTTACCGGGGGCACTGCTATTGTTTGCATTTGTTCCAGCATGGAAAGCACTATTTGCTCATCAGCGTTTAAAGCACTCAATTACATTAGTGAATGCATCAGTAGTAGGTTTGTTAGCAAGTGCATTTGTGACGCCAATTATGACAAGCGGGATAAAATCCTGGTTTGATATCGTGTTAGTCGTAGTGGGATTCATTGCTTTTAAACAGTTCAAATGTCCGGTGTGGTTGTTGGCGATATTGCTTTTTGTTGCCAATTATATGATTGTGATTTGATCCTGATAAGCGTATAACATCATGATTATTTTAGAGGATCTGTGCATAGCCAGATCCTTTCTTCTTTTAGGAAGCCTATATGCATATTGTCTGTGAAACAGAAGCGCTAGTGATTCGTAAATTTGAACTAACGGATACTGACTTTATCATTCGTTTGCTTAATGAAGAGTCATTTATTCGATATATCGCAGATAAAGCTGTACGTAGCCACGAAGATGCTATTCGTTATTTAACTCAAGGCCCAATGGCATGTTATGAGGCTAATGGATTCGGCTTAAACATGGTTATTTTGAAGTCGACGAATACAGCGATAGGGATGTGTGGTTTGTTAAAGCGACCAGAGCTAACATATCCTGATTTAGGTTATGCATTTTTGAGCCAATATTGTGGTAAAGGTTATGCTTTTGAAGCGGCTGAAGCAGTTATTGCAGATGAAATGAAACGTTATGGTTTAACGAAGATCCAAGCTGTGACATATCCTGATAATATTCCATCTAATCAGCTACTTATTAAATTAGGATTTGAGAATATCGGTAAGATAGAACTTTACGGATTGAGTAATAATCGTTATCAATTTGGCGATTAATCATGGCGGTATGCTAGGGGAGAGCTGAGTCGCAGGAATGAGTTATTGATTCTATTATCTTTAAGAGAGGTTTTGATTGTAAAACTATCACTATGGATATAGTTATGAATTATCAACTCGTTATTCAAAAAATAAGTTATTTGTTTGTCATGCTTTCTTTAGTGCTTATGAGCCAACTTAGTTACGCTAATATGTCAAAAGTACCTGAGCCTGACAATGAAACGCCTCAGCAGCATATTCAAGCAAGTCCGTTAGAAAGAGAATTAAAATGTACAGGTGGTAGCATTAAGACCTGTACATCAAATTATGTTTTTCCTTGTCCAAAAGGCTGGAGAAGTTGCCCACTAAAGGGTGATAACAAAACTTGTTGTAAACAGCAAATCGATTTAAAAATCAAAGATATATCAAAATAAATTATCTAGTATATGTATTTTATTTTGATAATAAAAAGAGGTAGCGATTGTACCTCTTTTTTCGTTCATATAATAACTAATGCACTATAACTTTATATAGTGGAGTAATTAAAAATTACCAATCAAGTACTAATTGATGATTCTTAATAATGAGATCAGGCTTAGTAGATTTAAGTAAAGCTTGCTTCATTTCTGACTCGTCGAGTTTATAAACAGGTTGAGTTGATAGCACTTGACCGATGATGGAGACAAAAGGTGTAACCACTGGTTTAGTTAGCATATTATTGAATCTTTCTGGTTTAATATTCAGTGATTCAATATTTAAGCTGCGTAAGTAAATCGCACCTTCATCAGGATTATAATAAGGAATAGCACTAAAGTTAGCATTCAAAACAATATCTTGTGGTGCTTGACCGGCTAACTCTAACTTTGCTGTTGCAGTAGCGTCAACGTTTACACGATTATCAGCGACACGACCGATACCTACTTTGACTTTATCTAAACGACCAGTGGCGTAGGCGATACCTTGAATCCCAACGGAACGTTCAACATTTGTTTCTTTATTGATGTAGTTTTGCATTTCACTTTCAGTGACACCGTAACTACTACAGCCTGCAAAAATAAATGCACAGCTTGCGATGATCAGAGCTCTAAAACGCATATAAATCCTTAATAGCAAGTGAATAATGATTCTATTACTTATAGCTCATGATAAACAAAAGAAGCACGTAAACCTACGTGCTTCTTGAAACAAATGAAAAACTTAACCGTTAGCAAACAAAACTGATAAGTCGTAATTATCTCTAGTTAGTGAATTTTTAAGCTTTGATAGTGAGGTGACTTGCAATTGACGAATACGTTCACGTGTTAAGCCAACTTCTTCAGCTACTTCTTGCAGAGTTTGTGCTTCGTAGCCCAACAAGCCAAAGCGGCGACAGATAATTTCTTTATCGCGTTTATTCAAGCAATTGAGCACATTAGTAGTGATTTTTTCAATGGCTAAATCATCAACATGTTGATCTGGCTTGGCTATAGTTTCATCAGCAATCAATGCGGCCATTGATTGTGCATTGGTTTCTCCATTCACTGTTTGATCGTAAGAGATAATAGGGGTGTCATACGAAAGGGTTGTCGATACATCATCCAGCGATTTATTTAAAACATCAGCAACTTGTTCAGCACTTGGTTCTTGATTATTTTTCTTAACCAACTGTTTGTGTGCTCTAACAATAGTATTAATTTCTTTTGAAACATGCACAGGTAGACGAATGGTTCTGCCTTGGTTATGGATAGCACGCTCAATGGTTTGTTTTATCCACCACGTAGCATAAGTTGAGAATCGAAAGCCTTTCTCAGGATCGAATTTTTCGACTGCAGTAATAAGTCCAATATTACCCTCATCAATTAAATCACTAATATGTATCGTGCTGCCGCGATATTTTTTAGCGATGCTAACAACTAGTCTTAAATTACTTTCAATTAACACTTTTTTGCTATTTTTATCACCAGCTAAACTTTTTCGGCTATAAAGAATTTCATCCTCTTTGCTTAGTAGATCTTTCTCCGCTATATCCTTTAGGTATAAATGGACAATATCTCCACCCTGTGAAACTAGATCTTCTTTCTTGTAAACATCCATACAACGTCCTCGGTATGCCTTTTACGATTACTTTTTTATAAATTTCCATAAGCAACGGAGGTCACACTACCATAAAGGAATATCATATACAGCTATTTTATTAAATTGTTAATAAAATTATTGTATATGATCACATTTTGAAATTGATATTACATATACATCAAATTGTGGTTTTTATGGTTTATTGATAATTTTATTTAAAATAAATAACGACTAACTAACTGTTTAATAATAAATATATTTATATAGCGTTTATTCTCTAGCAATTCATAACGCTGTTTTATACTTTCGTTTTTCTATATCAAACTTTAGATAGTATTTAACTATTAGTTATCTTTTATCTATTTGCGTAAACTAACATACCGATAATTGAGATTAAATGATATTGATTATCATTTACAGGTTGATAGTATAGCTTAGTCTAAATAAGGAGTTAGCTATGGCCTGTTCATCAATTTCTATTAAGCCTGAAATGGCTAGCTTTAGCCTAAAGCTAAAGAAAAAACTTTTATTACTGGGCCCTGCATTTATTGCTGCTATTGGCTATATCGATCCAGGTAACTTTGCAACCAATATTGAGTCTGGTTCGGCTTTTGGTTATCAATTACTTTGGGTCGTTTTATGGGCCAATTTAATGGCGATGTTAATCCAATACTTGTCTGCTAAATTAGGCATAGTGACAGGGAAGAACTTAGCAGAACACCTGCGTGATCACCTACCGAAATGGGCAATTGGTCCTTACTGGATTCAAGCCGAAATTATTGCTATGGCAACAGATCTTGCCGAATTTATCGGTGCTTCAGTAGGTTTTCAATTGTTGTTTGGTGTTAGTTTAATGGAAGGTGCAATGATCACTGCAGTGGTGACAATGGCCATTCTTATGCTTAACAATAAAAGCCAAAAACCATTAGAAGTTGTTATCGGTTCATTATTACTGCTTGTTGCGGTGGTATATGTTGTTGAATTATTGTTTGCTCAGCCTCAAACACACGAAATGGTGAAGGGGCTTATTATTCCGACATTGGATAATTCGCATCAAATCTATCTTGCCGCTGGTATTTTAGGTGCGACAGTAATGCCACATGTTATCTACTTGCATTCAGCCCTATTTAAAAACACTTACGGCGAAAGTAAAAAAAGACGTTTAAAATCAACACGTGTAGATGTACTGATTGCTATGGTTATTGCTGGTTTTGTAAATATTGCGATTGTTGCAATGGCAGCAGCGGTATTTCACTATTCAGGTAATCAACATATTGCTGAGATAGAAACAGCGTATCAAACATTAACACCACTTGTTGGTAAAGCAGCATCAACATTGTTTGCAGTCTCGCTAATTGCGTCGGGTTTATCATCAACAGTAGTCGGAACGATGGCTGGTGATGTGGTTATGCAAGGTTTTGTTAAGTTCAAAATACCTTTGCTATTACGCCGTGTTGTAACAATGGTTCCGTCATTTATTGTTATTGCATTAGCTATTAATACGACAGAAATTCTAGTGATGAGCCAAGTCGTGCTTAGCTTTGGTATTGCACTTGCTATTATCCCATTACTGATTTTCACCAACAGTAAAAAGTTAATGGGGGAGTTCAAAAATAATAGCTATGTAAATTATGCAGGTATTGTGATTGTTACTTTGGTTGTAGCCCTAAATGCTTATCTTTTAGTGACACTTTCCTAAATTGATTAAGAAGAAGAACATTTCTTCTTCTTGATCAGATAGCTAACTGCTTTTTGTTGATTTTTAAATGTTTTAATTTCTTTATTTGATGACACATTCTTTATCATTGGTGCACGTTTTTTTAAACTTTCCTGTTTAACTTTTAATCCTTCACATGGCAAAACATTATACTGTTCTACATATTGTTCGAAACTACGTGCTCCTGATGGGAAAGAAATAAGTAAAATAATCGAAATAATTGAAGCAATAACACACATTTTCATCATGAACTCCTTTATCTGGAATATTATATTTCATATTTAATAAAGCATTAAATTGAATATGTCCAAAATTGAGAGTTCGTACATGATTTTATAAATACGATGAATTAATCAGTTACATTATCGCCCTGGAATCACACCTTTCAGATCATCGTCTGTACGTCTATCGTAGCGTTGCGTTGTCGTAATGCTGCTATGTCCCATAAATTTACTGACTAAAAGTAGATCGAATCCCGAACGAAGTAAGTTTGTTGCCACCGAATGTCGAAAATCATGAGGTGAGACTATTCTATTAAATCCTTTCTTATTCACCCCCTTACACAAATCATTCAATGTCTGTGTAGTGAGTCTTTGGTGAGTTAAAGCTTGATAACGGTTGATAGTACAAAATAGTGCAGGCTTATCTAAATGGCTATTTTGTTGACGAATAAAAAGCCATTGCTGCATCGACTGATAAAGATCACTCTTTGTCGAAAAAGGCACATAGCGTTCTTTATTACCTTTACCAAGTACCCGAAGTTGGCAACGCTCCATATCAATATCGTAGATATTTAAACTCACCACTTCTGCTCGACGTAAACCTGCTTCATACATCAACCAAAAAATAGCATTATCTCTCAACGCCTTAGCTTTATTTTTTTGATCTAATGTTAGTGCTGAGATGTGATCTAATTCTTGATAACTTAAATATCGACCACTTGATTGGCGAGAACCTCTAGGTAGTTTTATCGCTTTGATACGTTCTAATGTTTCAACTGAGATCAATTCTGCTAACCATGCATGTTGTGCAACGCCACGTAACATTCGAAGTAAATTATCAGCAGTAGCTGGCGCATAAGATTTCTTTTGATCGCCTAATGTATTTTCAATTCGATCCATTAAGAATGATTGCATCGTTGATTGAAGTACTGGTGCATACAGAAGGGGGAGCCAATCAAACCTTTCAATACAACTTCTAATACAAAAACAGCTAAATGCTTCTAACATGACACGAGATTGAGTCGTCAATTCGAATTGATAAAACTGTGGGGGATTAGGTTGTAACCAGCCTTGCTCCAAACTTACTTTTTTACTATCACTCAGTTTAAATTTGGCAATACGATCTTCAAGTTCGCTAACTTCCGATAGAGAAAGGATTTTTTCAGAATGCAGCATTTTAGCTACCGCCATCAATGCATTCAGCAGGGGCTTAACTTGTAAGTTTTTTAAAGGTAATTCAGCAGAAAAGAACTGATTCTTCATCTTTGCCTTTTGCTTCGCACGAAGAATTAAGAAAGCCCTAACTGCATCAAATAGCTTTATTTGATCTAAAAATAATACTTTCCAATCAATTAGTTGAAAACTATCGCCCATAACATAACGCGCTAATCGTTCTAACGTATACCTAGCATTCGCTTGTCCGCCAGTAGTATCCGTTGCAGCTAAAGAGTAAATATAAGAAAGTGCAGGGTTTGATGATGCGTATTGGATCTGGTTTACACGTTGTGCAAGCTCTGTTTGTTGACGTAACGAAGTGGCTCTAAGAGAGAAGGAACGTGGATCAATTGGAACATTATTTGGCATTACGAATGATATTTTAGATCTGCTATAAGAGATATTATATAAGACTGAGAATAAATTACTATATAAATCTGTTAGTTACATAAAAACTAATGATCGTATTTTATGATCTTACAATGCCATATTAGATTAAAAATCGAGCTCAAATATCTCCATTTTTGATAAATTTACCGATGCAATACTCGTCATATATAAAACAATTAAAGTGTTACGGTGTCACATGCAGTTGTAAACTTGATACGCTGAAGTAAGTTGTAATTACATATACTTAGACTATTAGGGGGAAAAGGATGTGTGGGTATGAAACGATTAAAGAGCCTGATCTTACTTTGTTGCTTTTGTTCCACCAGTGCTAGTGCAACGAATATCTACTTAAAACAATTTAATGAAATTGATAGCAATATAAATAACTTAACAGTGAACGTTAGTTGTGGAAAATTGCCGTCTATTTCGTTTGAAGGGGATGAGTTAGAAAATGTTAAATTACAAGTGTACAACGCAACATTAAAACTTTATTCAGCAACCGAAGAAAACCCAAAAACAAATATTGTTGCTAATGTGACCGTTGCTAAACCGCTTGTAAAAATGCTTATTGAAAATCATGCCAATGTAGATATCGATGATTGCGCTATAGATTCAACTCGATTTACTGCTAGTTTGGTTGAAAAATCATATGCGGAGTTACACGGTTCAACAACAAACTTAGATATAACATTAACCGATAATGCGCATGCAAAGGTGAATGTTGTTGCAGAGAATATGACGGTCACTGCATTTCAGTCATCATCTGTCGATGCCAAAAAAGCATTGGGGAAACTTAACTTATCATTGATGACAGATTCACTTTTTGAATTATCAGCAAGAGTGAATCAAGTCGAGCTTGATATGAAAGAACGTTCGATCGCCACTATGTGTAATACATCGAAAAGTACTATCAATGGCGTGATGGAAGATGATTCATCCATCGTTGTAAACAAAGAGGCAGAAACTAAAATAACCACCAACGATAATAGCAAAATCAATTTTTGCTACGAAGACTGACGTTTTATGCTAAATGTGTAATGATGATGCCATAGATAAGGAGTGCATTATGACGACACAAGCAGTTAGTTTTGCAATCAATAAAGAAGTCTCAGTCGCTGAAAACATTATTGAATATGTGCAAGGGCATGAGAGCGAGTTTTCACCAGCCTTATTCACTAAACATGATCAACAAGATTTACGTTATCAGTTTGCTACGGGCAGTTTGAATGTAGACATGGTTGAAATGTCATCTGATTTGAAAAGTGGTTACGCAACAGTCAGTTATGGTATTCATTTTTTCTGGCCTTGTAACAACCAAGATGAAATAGATACCTATAACGAAAAACTGCATTTCACCGTTGAAGGTGAAAACATCCAATTTGAATTGGTTCATCACGAACCATGGATAGTGCTATAAATAAAAACAGCCACTCATTGAATGGCTGTTTTAAGTATTTGTTTTAAAAATCTATTTAAACTATTTTTTAAAACCAATAGCGGTATAAGTTGCTTATTCGTCAGCTTCAAAACCGAATACACGATCTTGAATATAAACCATATCGCAATCTGTTTTGTATAGCACACTGTGAATACGATTTGCTTGAATGTAGCCAGTTTGACCCGCACTCAGAATCACTTCTTCACCATCTTTTACTAATTCACCGTCTTGCTTAATGTAAAACTGAATCGCAACTTCACCTTTAACAATGATCGACATATCGTCGTTTGGGTGATGGTGTGGTGCTTCGTAAGTGCCTGCATCCCAACGTTCAAGTAGTGCAGTTACACAGTTCTCGTTTTTCTCATCTGTATCGCGGAAGCTAAATCCTGGCATTTCAGGATCTTTAGTAAAATCAGACCAGATATTCTTAGAAATAAAATCACTCATAGTAAACCACATAACTGTTTGATGAATATGTGTTTATTATAGGCGATGAAAACTGCTTTATAGATAGACAAATTAGCAAGCTAATTAACCAAATAACCGTGCTACATGAACTATGCAATTTTGTTACATGGATAGTTAATACATGTCGATATCGTTGTATAACCACTCATCTGCTTCATCAAACATTTCTTGTAAAAGCACTTCAACACGTTCTTTATCATCAGCTAAACAACCTAAAACACTCAGATCATTGTTGCCGCCAAGACGAACACGTACATTTGCATCAGGCCAAACGGCATTGATACGACGAGTAAATTCTTCATCGATTTTAGTAAAATGAGCTTCAGATAAGTTAAGTTTGTTAATCATTAATTCAATACGCATAGTATTACTTACATCCAACTGTATATAACAACAGTGATTTTATAAACAGTAGTTTAGAACATCAATTCAAGATTTAAATGGTCGTAATTAACTGATTTTATTAATACCCAGCGTTATTGGACTAATTTTGACCATTAATATATTTATTCAAGTTCAAAAAATGCATAGATCACAAAACTCATGTAACACCTTTACGCAAACGTTTACTTGATTTGATGGAATCGGCATACTTTCGCCACTTTCTTTACTGTGCTTATCCTTTTTTATGAAAAAACTCACGCTTTCACTGTTGGCTGTAAGCCTGCTTTCTGCCTGTTCTCAAACTTCACAACTAAACCTTTAACGCCACTCTGATCATTAAGAACGGTCAAGTGTTAACCATGAATGGCAATAAAGACATCATTAAGCAGGGTGTCGTTGTTGTTAAAGATGATCAAATTATTGCGATTGGCTCAAGTGAATTACTTAAGCAATATTCAGCGACCAAAGTGATTGATGCTCAAGATGGCATTGTTATGCCGGGTATGATCAACACGCATAATCACTTACCTATGATTGCGTTTCGTGGCTTAGGTGAAGAAGGGATTGCGAACCGTTTGTTTGCATATTTCTTCCCATTAGAAAAAGAGAAATTAAGCCGTAATCTTATCTATCAAGCAACCCGTTTAGGCACATTGGATTTAGCACAAAGTGGTGTCACGACCTACGCTGACATGTATTACCACATGGATGAAATGGCCAAAGCAACTAAAGAGATCGGCTTACGTGCTGTACTGGGTGAAACAGTGATTAAGTTCCCAGTGGTTGATGCGAAAGAGCCTCATGGTGGAATTGAATATGCCAAGCAATTTATCAGTGAATACAAAAACGATCCGTTGATCACGCCAGCTTTTGCGCCACATGCGGTATACACAGTAGCAGAGGATAAATTACAAGAAATCAATGTATTATCTAAAAAATTAGATGTACCTGTGTTGATCCACGTAAGTGAATTTGGCAATGAAGCAGAGCGCATTCAAGATAATACCGACAAACTTAGCCCTGTTGCATGGCTAAATAAAATCGGGGTATTAAACGATCGTATGGTGCTGGCACACAGCATTCATTTAACCAAAGATGACATTGCATTGGTGAAACAATCAGGTGCAGGTATTGCTTACAACCCAATGGCAAATGCCAAAGGAGCAACGGGTATTGCACCGGCATGGGAAATGTATCAACAAGACATTCCAATGGGTTTAGGTACAGATGGACCAATGAGCTCTAACCAAGTCGATCTATGGCGTACCTTAAGTTATGCCGCTAACATGCAACGTCTAAAGCATGATGATCGCACTATTATGATCCCAGAGCAGGTCATTGAGTTAGCCACCATTGGTGGAGCTAAAGCGTTACATATGGATGATCAAATTGGTTCGTTAGAAGCAGGGAAGAAAGCCGATATCATTATTGTTGAAACAGATTCAGCAAATATGCGTCCTAATTACAATCCGTATGCAACCTTAGTGTACCAAGCAAACCCAAGCAACGTGGACACGACCATTGTTAACGGTAAGGTAGTGATGGAAAAACGTGAAATGAAGACCGTGAATGTGGGATCTATCAATCACGAAATCGATAAGATAGAAGCAGACATTCAAGACTTTGCTAAAGAGCTGGCAAAAGACGCCATCAAATCACCAAGCCTTATGAAGTAATACCTATCAGTAGCGTTTATTACCCTTTATCAATGTGATAAGCGCTACTTTTCCCCACTAAAACAACATATTAATCAAATAAAATACAGAAAGTATCAAACATTAGGAATAAAAACTAAAATTGACACTTTTGGATGTGTATCTTTGGTCGATTCGTCTTATTATTATCTCAACAAGAAAACAATAGGACATCGAAAATGACAGCCTTTACACTACGCAGTAACGACCTTGCTGAAGGTCAACCAAAAGAAAAACGTTTTTCATTCAATAGCTTCGGTCACGATGGTGATAACGTTTCTCCACAGCTAGAGTGGGCAAATGCACCTGAAGGTACAAAAAGTTTCGCTGTAACTTGTTTCGATCCAGACGCTCCAACAGGTTGTGGTTTCTGGCACTGGCAAGTGATCAACATTCCTGCATCAACAACATCATTAGAGCAGGGCGCTTCAGGTAAATTAGCAGCTGGTCTTGAAATGCGTAACGACTACGGTTTCAACGGTTACGGCGGTGCTTGTCCTCCAGAAGGTCATGGTATGCACCGTTACCAATTCACGGTATGGGCATTACCAGTAGAAAAATTAGAAGTACCAGATGATGCATCATGCGCACTTGTTAGCTTCATGCTAAACATGACTTCTCTAGGTAAATCTACAATTACAGCGACTTACACTCGTTAATTAAGATAGAGTAAGAGCCCTGTTTACCTTAACAACTAGGTAAACAGGGCTTTTGTATAGACTATGAATAGTATTATTAAGCTTAGCTATTACAACGGTAGCCAGCCGCAACGTCTACGCAATGTACCGATTATTTACCCTTCGATTTTCTGGATCCAGCAAGGGGAGAAACAGTTGCAGTGGCAAAATGATTGGATCAGTTTCAATAGTAAAAATTGGTTATTATCGCACGGTAATACTTCGTTAACCTTTATCAATAACCCAAACCAAAGTCAGTTTTTCTCAACGCAATTGAGCTTTATGATCCGACCAAGTGATGCGTTAATTGAGCGTTCGTTAGAAAATCACCAAGCAGAACAAACACCGGAATATAGCATTAACGGCACTGCGAAATACCTATGGCAAAGTATCATTACCATGCCAAAAGATATTGAGCCAAACGTACAAAAACATATCGTTAATGCATTGTTTGAGCACTTAGCGAATGACGGGCAATTACATCAACTTTTTACGGTACGTAGCTTAAGTTGGCGAGATAAACTTACGCAGTATTTCAATGAAGATCCTCAAGCTAACCATTCAATTGAATCGGTTTGTGAGCATTTTGGCTTGAGTAAATCGACGTTGATTAGACGTTTAAAAGAAGAGAACACTCAATTTAGAGAGGTGTTAGCTCAGCTGAGAATGGGATATGCACTTAGCTTATTGCAAAACAAACCATACTCACAAATAGAGTTGGCAAACCTTTGTGGCTATAAATCAGAATTGCGTTTTGCTCAGCGATTTCAGCATCAATTTGGCTTAACGCTAAAACAATATCAAAAGACATTTGAATACCATTAACCATAACGTTAATGGTATTTCACTCTAGTGACAACGTCACCAAATAACATACTAATTACGCGTCAGTTTTAAAAATGCTGCGTAATTGGTGAGAAATTGCATCAGCTAATTGATGAGAAGAAATATTTCGCTCAATGGTATGCATTGGCATTGAACCTTCCTCCACCACATATAACCAATCTTTGATCATCGCCTCAAAACCTTTGGTTGCTAACATTGGCGTCCAATCTTCACTCGTTAGAATACGCTCTTCATTATTGAGCCAACGTTGACCTCGGGTAAATGCTGGAAATTGATATGACTGATTGTAGTAAGTCGCCGATACCGTTTCATTGGTAATACCCGTTAAACGATTCATTGAGGCATGAAGTAAACACTGTCCTGCTTGCCATTGCACATCAACACGAGAAAGTTGGTTACCGCTCATTTGGTGGGTGAGGTAAACATCTTCTAAAGTGGATTTACAATTTAAGTTAACGCTGTCTAGAGCGTGAATAAAATCATCAAAAATAAAGGTATGAATATCACCGGGTAAATTATGACGATTCTTTTCCCAACGCAGTGAAAGTAATTCACCAACATTACCGGAAGCTAATTCAGGGAGGTGTTTATTGTAAAGCGGGATATGACGACGATTAAAGCCAACATAAAGAGGGGTTTGGTATTTCTCAGCTAAGTTATAAAGCAGTTCAACTTGCTCACCGCTATCGACGAGAGGTTTATCAACAAAAGTAGGAATACCTTGAGTGAGAAACCAAAATGCCACATCAAAATGCACACTGGTTGCGGCATGGATCATTACCGCATCGACATGTTGCTTTGTTAATTCACGGTAATCACTATAACAATGTTTGATACGGTATTTTTCAGACAATGCAGCCAGTACAGAGGCATCACGAGTACAGAAAACAAGCTCGACATTGTTCAGTTGCGTCATGATAGGTAGATATGCCTTTTGTGCAATATCACCTAAGCCAATAACCCCAATTCTCATTTATTACCCTTATTTTAGGCTTACTTCCTTTTGGCTTTATATCGTAACAAAGCTGAAGATAAGCTGAAGATATCGCTATTTAGTATATTTAACTAATCCATATAATCACGCTTAATAGCTCGCTGATCATATTTTGCGAAGCGTTTACTTAAGTGCTTATTTTCTTCACGATAACTAGCACGTAACACGACAAGCGTGATAACACCACTCGCTACACATTTAAATAGAGACAAAATAATGCATTGCGGCAGCACAGAATAGCGATTAAAAGCCAATGAAAAAAAATGGTAGGTGTAAAAGATCGTAATGGCCAACGATGCATAGTAAAACATCTTGTAGCTTAATTTTATCAATCTCATATATACACTCTAATTCACATCAACATCTATGCATCAAACTTAACATAATAAAATGAGTTAATAACAGAACAAAATGCATTAATTTATAAAAAGCACACCTAGTAACACAAAAAATAGACAGCTAGGTAATATTTTGCTCTCATTTTTTATCCGATTTCAAAATAATCGAAATATATGATTAACACTTAACAAACCTTTGAGATTGAATTAACAGCGTTATGGGCAAAATAACCACTGCGGTGGTAACGATATCAGCAACACTATGATAATGCTGATGAACCATGAGCAGGGCATAGCTAATCATTGATATCACCATCAGGTGCATTAATCGCGATTTATAGACAATGAAATACGAAACAAAGACAAGCGCGATAGCTGTGTGGGTACTGTAATCAAGTCCAAATGCAGGCCAAATATGCAAGATATTATCAATGAACATCATGGTATAGATAAATATAGTCGACAGAATTACCAATCCTAACCGTATTAACCCTTGCTGCATGTTACCTTTTAACATCACCCGTAGAATTGAAATAAAACACACCAATGCGATCACTGGCGTATAAATATCTGCAATTAATGCCCATTGTTGATAAGTCATCGTTATCCTTATATTGTTACGTTTCTTCAAAACTAATCTTAACGCAGTCATCATGCCATTTACTGAGTAAAAACACCTGAAGAAAACAAAAATAGGTAGTTATCATGAAAACAACATATATTACTGTCGATTTAGAGCTTCATGCAGAGCAGCCATTTTATGCATTGCTTGAGTTTATAAATAAAAAGTATTCAGGCACTGAAATCTACCCGCCAGATAATTATGATCCACAATGGATAACCAATCTCTCTTTTGATGACTATAACTCTGCCAATAGTTGTTTGGAAAACCACTGTAATTGGCTTAAAAGTATGCCAGATAGCGTCAAAGCAGAGTGGAATAGCATTTCCCATAAAGTGATGAATGTTGGTTACAATACCTCATCAACACATCGTGCTTTTATTGAGCAAATTAAACCAAGTGTGATTAAACAGTTAGCGGATTTAGGCTTAGGTTTTGCTTTTACTTTATACCCACATGAGCAAGAGGATTAACCGCAACAGGTCATTTATCAAATACCGCGCAAGTGGGATCAAAGTTTGCGAATTCAGGGCGTTTTCTTTAATAAGTTATTCATGTTCAATACGCTAGAACTATTATTAGAACAATACATTGCCCTTGGATAAAACATGCTTTCATTTATTAACTCAGCGGAATTGTTTTCGCTCATACTTACGCTAGCAACCCTGATAACAGGGATCTTCTTCTTTTTAGATAAGTACCGCTGGCAACCTCAAAGAGAGAAAGAAACGGGCGTTACCAATGAAGAACAAACAGGGTGGGTAGCACAAGCTCGCTCAATGTTTCCTGTACTTTTTGCTATCTTAATCATTCGCTCATTTATCATAGAACCATTTCAAATTCCGAGTGGTTCTATGCAACCAACGTTATTACCGGGTGATTTTATTGGCGTAGAAAAGTTTGCTTATGGTTTACGTGATCCCGTTTTCCATAAAACACTAATACCAACGGGTAAGCCTCAGCGTGGTGACATTACGGTATTTATCGACCCTGAAAACCCTAAGATTGATTTAATCAAACGTGTTGTTGGTTTGCCAGGCGATACCGTTATTTACCGTGACAAAACCTTATATATTAAGCCTGCTTGTAACGGTCAGAAAGAGTGCCCAGCCACTTACGAAGTACCTAAAAAGTATATTGGCGTAAGTAAATTTACTGAGCTAGGTACTGATTTAGATGAATACCAAGAACATTTAGGTAACGTCGAACATCGTATTTTACGTGATCCTAATCTACCTGAAATGTATAACCGCTATTACCAACAACCAGGCTCTCCTGTAGGCGAGTGGGTTGTACCTAAAGGTCATTACTTTGCAATGGGTGATAACCGTGATAACAGCCTTGATAGCCGATACTGGGGCTTTATGCCAGAGCAAAACCTCGTTGGTAAGGCGACATTCATTTGGATCAGTTTCACCTTTAATCATAATCCTGATTCATCATGGCCAAGTTGGTTACCAAATGGGGTGAGATTCAACCGTATTGGTGCCATTCATTAAGCGATGAACACCAAAAGGATTATTGAACACCTAACTTAAAACAAAAAAACCGACATGCCAAAACATGTCGGTTTTTTATTGGTTATAATGTGTTTTTATTCGTAATAAGTCCCTGAGATTAAGCCATATTTAGCCGATTCGTCGTTTGTTACCCAATGCTCACCTGATGCAGGTGCTGAATCTAGAGTGTATAGGTAGAAATCAACGCCTTTATTACCCAACATTTTTGCAAAGTAGGTCGCTTGTTTACGATGGCTTAAATCTGTAAAAGGGAATTCTTTTGCTGTTTTATCATCTTCAGCCCAACTATGAACACCCACTTGTTTCGTTAGCTCAATGTTAGTAACAGGCTGCGCTAGTTGTAGAATGCGCTTTTCACCTGCAGTGAACAAATCTGTACCACCAGAAAACACAGAACCATTGCGAGTAACCATTGTTAACATATGATTATTTCGAATCATCAAGCCAGTATACATATTAATATCATCATCCATGCTACCACCAATATGATTATCAAACTTCAATAGCATATTCTGACCGTAATAGTCTTGAACAATATCAGATAACTGCTGATAAGTTGTTAAACCTAACGATGAACGATTAAGGTCACGCTCTGTAATATCCTGATTATCTTTTAAGAATTCGTTATAGAAATCTTTAAATGCAAATGAAGTTAAAATATCAATTTGATCGCTATAATATTCAACTGTTAATAAGGTTGAACCAATAGCAGGTAAATATTCAATTTTATCGTTTTCATAAGTCAGCATGACATTATTCATTTGTGGTATTGATGTTGATTGAATAAATGTCGAATCATCTGTTATGGATTTATTAAACTCACCACAATCAAAAAATTCTTTGTACATATCTTTTTTATAAATAACACATGTTGCGTCATCACTAAAATCAATCATTAAATCAATATCATTATCGTAATTATCAGCTAATTTCACAATCATGAGGTCGTCACTCACTGGGTGTGCGAACTTAACGTGATGATAAATCGTACCGTCAAAAGAAAGATCAATACTATTAAGGTACGTTTCACGATCATTTATAAGCTTCGCAATTTCATCCTCATTAAAATTATAATCTGCTGCAGGTTTTACTCTGGTTACTGTTTTTGTATCTGAAGAACCCGAACCAGAATTACAGCCAGCAAGAATAGAAAATGCTGCGGCAAGTAACCATTGCTTATAATATTTCATTAAAACCTCGATCATGTTTACGTGTTTGGTGTTGATGGAGGCAAGGTTATAGATTTCGTTAAAAACCGTCTAAACCATCACCACATAAAAACCAAACCAAAATCAAACCTTAAGTAACTACTTGATATTAAATTAAATAATTTCAATATAAAAAGGGGGGGGGTAAGTTTAAAAACAACAAGTGATTCTAACATCCAGCAATACTACCAATAGTTACAATGTCACTTAATTTATCGTAGAGCACATTACACTGTCACTTTTTTGTTCTGGATAATATTTGTAATTAGCTATCTTAGGAATAAAAAAAGCCTGTACTGATGGATCAATACAGGCAAACAATAAAAGAGAAACAGCAAAGAAAAAATATCAATAAATAAGATTAATAGATCTCTACATCAGATTGTTTTATTTGCTCTAGATCTTCGACTTTAATAGCGGTGCCGCCGGTATAAGGTGCGCCCCAAGAAAAAGCAGTAACCGTATGACCGCCATATAAATCAATAACGGCATTTGCCCCAATTTTTCTCGCTTCATCTGCCAATAGTGGATATAAGGTCACTACACTGTCATAACCATATCTGGCATTAGCTTTAACTTTACCTACTTCTTCGTACTTTACGTTAGCTGGTAAATCAGATTTAACAATATAAACCCGCCCTTTAGTTTGCTGACTAATAGGTAAATCAGGCACATTAGATGAAGAAACATTACTGTCAGCACAACCAGTTAATAATAGTCCAAGCACTAATGCTGAACATAATCGTTTAATACTCATTTTTCATATCAATTTAGTAATCGTTAAACATTAATATAATGAGCATGTGAGTTAAAAAACTCATAAAAACCACACCAAAATCAAACTTTTTTCAAATTTAGTTTATTTATCTATTTATTAATCAGTATATTTTTGACTAAAGGGGATACCATTAAATGTATGTGTGCAACATTTGCATAATGGCTTTAAGCTATTTTCATTTATATCAGGGTTAACCACTTGCAGTGTGCCTTCTTTATCAATATATAAGCCACTAAAATAAGTGCTTTCACTTACAAGCATTATGTCATTGCCTAATTCATATCGCTTAGCAACCATCTTAAAAATAGGATCTGGTTTATCTAATCTTGAAACAGCTTCGCTGTAGATCGTATTCCAACAACCACCAATTTTGGACAGTAGAAATTTATATAAAGGCGTGTAATCCAATCCTCGTTGAATGCCTTTTCGCATCCCTGTTAACACATCATCTCTGTGCCGAGTTTTACTATAATCGCTACCATGACGATGCCGAACACCTCGGGTTCTGGTATTCACTTTACGATAAAGCGGCTTTATTTCTTTCTTCGTATTCTGTTTCATCTTAATGACTGAATCTCTTTTAATCGTAAATATGTCTGTTTTTAGTATTCATTAGCTTAATCAATATGATCAACAATCTTGATTGTTATCAATAATTAATAAATAACATAAAAATCAATATGTTAAGACCATCTTTGATATTAATGTGAAAAGAGTTTAAAAAATCAGGGATTTAAAACAGAGAATAAAGAGTTATCTCCCTGTTTTTAGTTGGTTTTTGTCGTTGTGCGAGTTGTTTATACTGCAACCGCTTTTAAAAAAGCTATGGTTATAAATACTATGGATATCGCTCTGGATTTACGATCCAGCTCGCAGAGGGAAGAACAATGACACAATACGTCGTATGTGCACTTTATAAGTTTGTTGCACTTGATGATTACCAACAAATCCAACAGCCACTCAAAGATCTATTAGAAGCCAATAACATCAGAGGCACATTGCTACTAGCGAGTGAAGGGATCAACGGTACCGTCGCTGGAAAACGAGAATCCATTAATGCTTTACTGCAATGGTTTAAGCAAGATCCACGCTTAGCAGATGTGGTTTATAAAGAATCGTACAATGCAGAGCAGCCATTTAATCGCACCAAGGTAAAACTCAAAAAAGAGATCGTCACCATGGGTGTGGAAGGGATTGATCCTCGCCATGTAGTGGGAACTTATGTAAAACCAAAAGAGTGGAATGCACTGATCTCTGATCCCGATGTCGTACTGGTTGATACTCGTAACGATTACGAAGTAGATATTGGTACGTTTAAAAACGCAGTAAACCCAAATACTGAAACCTTCCGCGAGTTTCCGCAATATGTGAAAGAAAACCTTGATCCGACTAAGCATAAAAAAGTTGCGATGTTCTGTACAGGTGGTATTCGCTGCGAAAAATCAACCGCTTACATGAAAGAGCAAGGCTTTGAAGAAGTCTATCACCTAGAAGGTGGCATTCTTAAATATCTAGAAGAAGTACCGCAAGAAGAAAGCCTATGGGAAGGCGATTGTTATGTGTTTGATGGTCGTGTTGCGGTTAATCATCAATTAGAAAAAAGTCATTACGATGTGTGTAATGCCTGTCGATTACCAATCACAGAACAAGACAAAGCATCAGAGCATTTTGAACAAGGCGTAAGTTGTCCAAAATGTATTGATAAACACAGCGATGAGCAGAAAGCCCGTTTCCGCGAACGTGAAAAACAAGTGCAATTAGCTAATGCGCGTGGTGAAACCCATGTTGGTGGTGATGCATCACAACTTATCGAACAACGTAAACAAGCCAAACTTGCCCATAAAGAGCAGCAACGTACAGCTAAAAAGTAAAATCAAACCATATCCGTTTTTAAATAGTACAAACATAAAAGGAATAGGTAGCAATGCTTATTCCTTTTTTATAACTCAGCTTATGTGTTGATATTTCACCTAATGTTACATACACATAATCAATCCACACCCAATTATACATTCCTTATACAAATACAAATCATTCACTGTTCAGTTTCCATTCATAATCTATTCATATACTTGCCGACCTAAACAAATAGCGTCACTCAAGTAGTAGATAAACCGTCTGCTTTTACTTATTCATATAACTATAAAAAATATATAAATATCAATAAATAAGCTTATAACGTAAGCCTATTTACTGATAGGAGATAACATGCGATTAAAAACAGCTTTCACTTTATTATCACTTACTTTGCTATCTCAAACTGCAGTAGCGAACGAGAATATCATTGGCGGTTCTATTGGTTATGGCACCCAAAACTTTAAACTAAAATATGATGCGAATGATGGAGATACCGTTGCATTTGATATCTATTATCGTCATATGCTGAGCGATTACATGGGGGTAGAAGCCGGCTACACACGAAGCTATGATGGTATTTTTAGCGATTTTACCAGCTTACTGTCATCAGCTGATGTATCGTCATACGGTGGACCACGTTTATCACTGTACGGGCAATATCCATTAAGTCATGGTAATGCATTGTACGCAAAAGTTGGTGTTGCTTATCACGATGTTGATTACAAAATGAATAACGTAAAACATAATGAAAGTAAGGTTGGTGCCGACCTGCAAGTGGGTTGGGAAAAACGCTTCCATAACGGAATGGGTATCAACGTAGGTTACCAGTTTGCTGACAGCTCAATTTTAACTATGAACAATTTCTATGTTGGCACAAGCTACCGTTTTTAATTACCTCACTTAGCGTAACGTATTATCCGCTGTAGAGGATAATACCGGGATATCCTTTATAGCGGATAAATTGAAAATATCCGTTATAGGGGATATACTTTAAATATCCTTTATAGCGGATAATTTAAAGTGGAAACCATGCAAATCACATCAGCTAAAATGCTTGCCAATGCAGTGCGAGACCAACGTAAAGCACAAAGCAGAACCCAAAGTGATACCGCAAAACTGGTGGGGATTAAACAAACCACCGTATCTGCGTTTGAAAATAACCCAGAAAGCACCAAGCTAGAAACGCTTTTTAAGTTACTCGCCGCGTTAGATCTAGAACTGCATGTTCAGCCTCGTAACACAAACACCGAGCCACACACCGCACAACAGAAGTGGAATGAGGAGTGGTAACCATGGACGTGTTAACGGTTGCAATGAATGGGATTTTAGTCGGCAGCTTAACCAAAGCCAACTCTGGTGCGGTTTCATTTCAATACGATCCTAGCTGGTTATCTCGCCCAGGTGCTCGTGCAATATCACTCTCCATGCCATTACGCCACGATGCTTATCATGGTGATATTCCTTACAACTTCTTCGATAACTTATTGCCTGATAACGAAGAAATACGCAGCCGTATACAATCTCGCTTTCAAGCTGCAACCAAGCGTCCCTTTGATCTACTAAGTAAAATAGGTGGCGATTGTGTTGGTGCTATTCAGCTATATTCACCACAACATAGCCTACAGGATGTGAGGCAAATACAGGCAGAGCCCTTAACCGAATCACGTATGGCACAGGTATTACGTGGTTATCAAAGTGATGCACCACTCGGCATGCTAGATGATATGGATGACTTTCGTATCTCCATTGCGGGCGCACAAGAGAAAACCGGCTTGCTGTGGTATCAAAATCAATGGCATTTACCACAAGGTTCAACACCAACTAGCCATATTTTAAAATTGCCAATCGGGATCTTACCGCATAAAAACATAGACTTAAGTGATAGTTGTGAAAACGAATGGCTATGTTTAAAAATCGCATCAGCCTTTGGCTTTGATGTTAATGATGCCAACATTATTCAAGTTGAAGACATAAAAGCATTGGCACTGACACGCTTTGATCGTCGATGGTCACAAGACGGTAGCTGGCTGATGCGTTTACCACAAGAAGACATGTGCCAAGCATTAGGTGTAGCACCTGCATTAAAATATGAATCTGACGGTGGGCCAAACATTGCCAGCATCATGCAGTTTTTACTTGGTTCGCAAACCTCTAACCATGATCGAGAAGTGTTCTTTAAAGCACAGATCTTATTTTGGTTATTAGCAGCCATTGATGGTCATGGTAAAAACTTCAGTGTCTATTTAGAGCCTGAAAGCCGTTATCGCATGACACCGTTATACGACATTATTTCAGCTTATCCATTAATGGACTCGAAAAGTATTCCCAAACAGAAAGCGAAAATGGCGATGGCATTAACGGGTACCAAGAAATATTACAAATGGCAAACCATTCAGCCTCGTCATTTTTTAAGTACAGCTAAAACAGTTGGATTTTCGACTCAACGTGCTAATGAATTGATGAGCGAGATGAAAAGCCAAGCGCCAAGTGTAATAGAAAAAGTCCGTCAGCAATTACCCCAAGACTTTCCTATAGATATTAGCGAATCGATATTTAATGGCGTGTTAAAACAAGCAGGGCGTTTATTAGATTAGTACAAACAAAGCAAAGGCATGAGCGACTATTTTCATGCCTTATGTTTAGTTTTCTCTTTATCATCATCTAGCAAATCATATTGCTTTGGTACTCGCCATAAAACGAAAGTCGCTAATACCAAGGGGATATACACACTCAACACCATATTTTGCGTAAATGTATTTAAAGAAAAAATCAGCATAGGTATTAAAGCTGAGGTAAACATTCCAACCATTTTTCTTCGGCTATTCCATCCCATGAGTGAAGAACACGTCACACAACGATACTTGGTTTTTAAGCCACTAAAGAAAAACCAGCTCAAAGCAATAGGTGAGTGACAGTGCGGACATTGATGTTTAGCCATATTGTTAATCCTACTTAGCTTTACTGCTAACGTGATAACTAGAATCTAGAATCGTTTTCACACGGAATACCATCTAAATCACCATCCATTTTGGTATCTGGACAATGTTCTAGGAAAAATTCAGCCTCTTTACGTGATGTCATTTGACTACAATACTGACGACCATCACAAGTAAAGTTTGAATCTTGATCGAAGCTATCACTTTTACTCGCATACTTTTTCGTAATTTTTAAATCGGACAATTCAACGTCTATCTTATCTCGTAAATCAAAACCTTGATTTTCATAATAATGCCAAGCGGCATAACCAATAACAGCGAGTAAAATAAGCTTCTTCATATCATTCCTTATTAACTGAAGAGCATTAAACCAACCACAGCAATCCTTGCTGTCCCAAAGTGATTTAATATACAAAACAATGAATATGAGCATTTGTGTGAACCGTCACACAACAGTGATCACAATAGGGTGCAAATACTAAATGTGTCGAATCCTAGACGTAAGCAGCAATGTAATACGCTGATGTATCAGTATGAAATGGAAGGGGTGTCATGGTTGCCTATTACTTGAATAGTTTATCAAATGATTCCATCAACATGTTTTTATTGATATTAAACATGTTAACTTATCGTAAGTTGCAATAGTATCAGTGTTTTATCTTTTATCTGAAGAAGCTATGTCATTAGAAGAAATTATTACCCACTCAGTAAGCGCTGTTGGTGGTGCTTTACTTGGTGCTTTTGCTATTTATTGGAAAACATATGCTCAAAAAGATGCAGAAATACAAGTAATATCCGATAACCTAAATGAAATCAAGGAACAACAAGTATCCTTAGCAGAAGCAACAGAGCAAGTTAAGGAAGATATAAAGCATCAAGTTTGGAAAAAACAAGAAGCAGACAAACTTATTAGAGAAAAGATAGAAGAATATTACATCTACCTTGATAAACTACCCACGTTTATGGTTGAGTATTTCCACTGTATTGTAGGTGATAATATTGAAAAACCAGATGATATATATAGTAAAGCAAGATTAATTGTAAATTTATATCTACCAGAAATGAAAGATGAACATGGAGAACTTTCAGTTGTAATGAAAGAGTTCTATGAATTTATGGCAAATATATGTAGTAAAAGAATTAAAGGTGATAAATGTAACTTTAGTCATGATCTTGAAACCGTCGGGATTTTAAGGCAGAGAACAATGCCTATTATTGTAAAAATCCAAAATACTTTGGCAAATAAGAGCAATGCGATGGTTAGTTTTGATTAAATTTACTTGTTGGATATAGTCTAGCTTTGCATTAGAAAAACTTCACCTTGGTTATAATGACATTAGTGCGCATTATGTACCTTATGTTAAATAACTCGGGTTTTACTTTAAGTTCATGAGTAGTATTAAATCAATGGTTTAGCTCCCTCCTTTAGGATCTGAATGATTTTAGTTAGGGTTGCGTATAACTTCATATCTTGGTGTTTCTGGGAGTACGTTAAGTTCATGACTTCAATTTAACAGTATCGTGATTTACCATAAAATAGGTAATTATCACCCTTCTTTAAGATACTTCAGCAAATAGTTAATTTGCCTTGTTCTTCAAGTTAGGTATTAATTACCAATAGCTCTTAAATCAAGATTTCTTAATTCATTTAAAAAAATGAACGCATTGAGATTCTGAAAAACGTATATACGCAGTACCTTCCTCTCGTGGAAAGTGAGGAATATATCGCACAATGGGCCAAACCTAGTTCTGCTGGACGACTAAAAAAAATGGCAGAAACATTGGCTGCCTTAATTCGCAATGCTAAGCGAAAAAGTGTAGATATGAGTGTACCTATTCGTAACTGGGAAGATGATTTACAGTGGCTTAAAGACCGATATTATGAACAATATCAAGACCAATGGAAGTGGCCGAAAATATAGAAATTAAGCGAAGATAACTCACTTTTGTCCCTATATTGGGTTAGATAAAGCCCAATATGATACAGATTCCCTACGCAGTACCAAAGCTTCTTTGAGCTACGCCAAAACCAAGAATCTTCGCGCTATTCAGTTACTTCTTGGTCATGCTAAGCTCGAAAGCAGGATTGAATACCTTGGTGTCGAAATTGAAGATGCACTAATGGTTTCAGAGAGTGGTGATACTCAAACACATATTCACTTACAATACATTCATAATTAAAATGTATTAAAATTAAGGCATAAATACCTTAATTGAATAACAAGGGTATTGAAATATGATCTTAATAAAATCTAAATTATCAGTGATTTTTTAACAAGCTACGTTGATTAAATTTTAACGAATAAAACTAGAGGATATAAACATGCCAGACTATAAAGTCTTTGAACCTTTTAATTGTACGTATGATAAAATTTTAACAAGCGAAGAAGTCTGTGAAGTTGAAAGCGTAAAGCAAGAAATCCTCAGAAGTTTCGAAGAAGAATTAGCCTTATTTTGTGAAAATCATAACCTCAATTTAGACCAACAATCAGTACTTCAATCGTTAGAATGTAGCATTAAATCGATTTTATCCTATTGCCGCCTCCCCTCTGAAAAAAAAGATCCTTTCGAAATTTCAGCTAAAGAATATCTGATTGCAAAGCTTTTTGAATGCGAAAAATCAGCCGCTGATAAAATATCTAGAGATCTCGCAAATACAATAGCTTATTCTTCCCAAAAGCTAGCTAATAATGATATTGCATTAAAAGGTTCAGTAAAATCAATTGCAGAAAAACTCACTCTACGCTATTTATTTGATTATAGGCATTATTATGATCTAGAACCTATACCAAATGGCAGTGGATATTTATATGCTTTAACAACAAATTACCTTCTTGATAGAGTAGAAGAAATTTACACTCAAAAATACCACAAATATAGGCTATGGGATAAACGTTCAATCGCTTTATTTTCTAGCTACCTTTTTGATAATATTGGTGAATTTCACGATTTTTTTGACATGCAAAACTTACGTCATTTGCTTGAGGATTACTCTGAACCAATTGAAATAACATTATTTAAAGAGGAATGCCTTGAGTGCTGGCTTGCATTATGTGCAGATAACCCAATACATGCATACACCGAACTTGCTTACCCAAATGAAAATGGTGTAATTTTTGAAGAGTACATTCCATTACATTCTGTCAATGAGGATGTCTGGTCTTCTCTGTATGAACATTATCAACAAAAATTTTTGGATTTCTCAAAGTAATATTTAAATAAAAAATTATACCTTCCCCTTTTTGTTTAACAGACATCAGGGGGAATCTTCTGGCTCTGAAGTGATAGATAATTTAGAAAGTGGTAGATCTAGATGTAAATATTTCTAAAAAAAGAAGCCGCACATACAAATAGAATCACATCTATAAACTAAATGTTGAATACTATTAAATCCTCATCCCTCACCCTAAGCCTTTATCAAGTGCAGTATGTAGTTCATGAAGTAATAGAGAAATAAAATTGGGAAAAACACCTCATATAGCTATATAAACACTGATTCATGAACCTACTATTGGTGGTACAAGACAATAGTATCAATTATTTATTATAATACAAGGGTTAACAAACACAGCTAACCATGAACTTCCCATTCAGTTCATATAAGTTAAATACGATATCTGGATTAATAGTATCATTTATAGCTGACTTATAACTGTCACATAATCCCCACTACTTTACTGATTCATCATGCTTTTTAGTTCGTTACAGGGTCATTTAACAGTATTGCGGATTTACCATAAAATAGGTAATTACCATTAATAATTCTTGCTCTGCGAACGCTATGCATTCTTGAACAAGGATTATTTGGAATTACCCAAAAGCAAAACAGCCTCAAACTCGGTAAGAATTTGAGGCTGTTTTAATTACGCTTGGCGGCTTGTTTACTTTTCACCAACCAGTTTTAAAGGATTGGATGCGATTGGTAAGTAACGTAGAGAAAACATGGTGTTTGGATGACACGTTTGTTCATTCAAAATACTGTCGAGTTTGCCTTTACTGACACGATCAGCTTTGAAAGTTTTGGCATCTTTGTCTTGCACGAAGATTTCGCGAATAACACCGACATTACAACCCAAGTTATTTAAGTATGCATGGCGCTCATCCGTTGCTAACGCTTGCGTTCCTGCGCCATCTTGTACGTAGACAATTAAACCTAAACCTGTCAGCTGTTCTGTCCATTGTTTTATCTGGTTTTCAGGTAATTGACCAGATAAGTAAAGGCTGATCATTAGCGGTTCATCGTACAGTTTTACTTGCTGTTTTAAGATTTGTGCCAGTTGTTCCCTTTGTGCTGGCGTTTTGAAATCATAGTCAGTTAACTCTAACGGCAAATACAATCCTTGCACTTTACTTGCGTGTATCTTTAACCACGTTTGCCACTGTAAGTATGATTTATGTAACTGTGCAAAGTACTCATTTAAATACGCTTTTTGTGTTGCTGCATCACTATGTATTTGACGGAAGTAATTGGGATCGGAATATAACCCTACCCATAATTTTATATTATCCTCTTGCAGTGCTTCCATTCGCTTTGCTAACCAACCATGTGATTCTCCGAACGCTTCATTGCCGTATTTTGTCCATTGAATCACGACATTTTTGATACCAATGCTTTTTATTTCTGTCCCAAAGTGTTGCCATTGCTGTAATGGAATATCACGATCTTGGTTAAGTGGTTGATAGAAAATACCAAGATCGTGACTATCTACTGTTTGCTCACAGCCAGTTAAAAGGAAAAAGAAAAACGCAGTAAGACAGCATCGTCTGACTTGTTTACCTGTGAACTTTGTAATGTGTGTTGCCATTCGAGACCTACTTCTGAATCTACGTCTAACCCATTATATTTGGTGTTATGTGATTTCCAGTTCCAACTTGCGCCTAAGCCAGTTACGGTAGATGTGTTGTTACTGTCATCCGCCCATTGTATGAATGTATATGGCGTAAGTCTTTGTTGGTAATCATTTTTAATCTTGAATGTTTGACCAATTTCGTAACGTCCAAACAAAATATAGTCATGTATATTATCTAGGTATAACAGACCATCGGCATAAAGGTTCTGATATAACCAATGATTGAGATCAGGCTTCCATTCTTTTGACCATTTATCGTTTGAAAGTACGTTTGAACTTACACGTATATAAGGTCGTGTTTTATGATCATCACCGATAAGTCGTTGGCGTACACCGGCTTTTAAATAAGTATCATAGTTCGCAATCGGCTGAACTTGATACGATAAATCTAAATCTGTGGTGTTATCCGACGATGAATCAGCAAATCCGCCATTACTTAATGTAGCAATGGAAACGGCAGAACGTGGCAACCAAGGATGCTCAAAATAGTATTTCGCTTCACCATATAAGAAGTAATTACCTGTGCTGTTAGATACCCCTGGCATTGCTTGCTGTTGATCTGTCCCAATCCAACCAGCAACATTGTATTTCCAACCTAAGTTGATGTTTTTATGTGAACTTTGTAAGTAGGTTAACAACTTCTTGTCTGGTGCTGGTTTGGTTAGCTCTTGATCAATGGCTGCTTTATATAACTGAGATGCAAGTACTGTATCGCCGTTTTTATTCACAATATCAGCATATTGCGCAATCATATTGACATCTTTTTTATATTTCGGATGTTGATACGCACTGGCAAATGCACGTTGCGCTAATGCTGGATCTTCTTGATACGTTTGATACCCCAAGAATGCACTGGCATTACCGGTTTTATCTTGTTTAAACAGTTGATCTGCCAATGCTTTATCGTTGTTTTTAGCAATGTATCTTGCGAAGTCTTTGGTTAATACTGACGACTGGGTATTATCTGCACCCTGCTCTATGCGTGATATTAATAGGTTTTGATCACCCATATTTTTCGCAATTTCAATACCAAGCTGCCACCATTGTTCATTATGCGGATCAAAATCCGATGCTAACCAACGCTGATTGGCGAGCTTTGTTTGCCCTGTCTCATTAAGTGTCTGAATATACAAATAACGAGAATACGGGGTGAGTTTTTTTAAATCGTCATTAGTACGTACTGCTTTATGCCAATATATTGCGCTGGTGTTGTAGTCTTCTCCTTTAGCAAACCATTGAGCTAACGTTAACGCTTGTTGCTGTGTTGGCTGACCATTCAATGATGCCCTGTAATGTTGGGCAGCTTTCAGTGGATCGCTGTCAGCAAGGCAATACGCTGTGGCTTGTTTTAAGAAGTCTGTTGTCGGTGTAGCTTCTTGTAATACCTGACACTGATGTTGCATTTGCCATACTTCAGGTGACAATGTCACTTTTATCTTATTGGCGTCCGCTACTATTTGCGGAGAAAATAGCTCAACTTTGCGTAATGCGATATCAATAATGTTTTGTACTACGTGAGGATCAGTGAGTAACTTACGCTTATGGGTTTTTAATCCATAATTTATCATTGATGCTGCTAATTCATCCCCATTTGGCAATTTTAACGCATTAAATACGGCATGATTTAAGTCGCTATTGTGGTGATCGATTTTGTAGATACGGAATAAGATTTGCGCGGCTTTTTTGTATTGTCTTTGTTGTGAATACGCGTAAGCCAACTCACGAGACAACGATTCCCAATGGTAGTCATCGTGCAGTAAGTTAATAACTTTCGACCACGCCTTTTGCTGTTTATAGTGGCTTAATAACACCATCGTTTTCAGCTTTTTCGCACTTGCATGCTTAAAGTCAATCGCTTCGATCTGGTGATATAAACCTAGCTCACTCGCTAATTTGATCCACATGGTTGAATCTGTTTGAGGATCACACTGTTTAAGTTGTCGAATCGCTTGAGCTTTTTTATTCTCGCCAATCTCAGTTAATGTGGTTTTCAGGCAAGGTGTCATTGCCGAGAATGCATTTAGCGATTGCTTATCAAGTGAGTTTAAGTAATCACGCTGTTTCGCTAGGGATTCAGGTAACGCATCTTTAGCGTGTAACTGGTTAAGCTCAACTTTGGCTTTACTGTATTGATAGGTGGCAAGTAAATGCTCAATGTATTGACCGTAAAACGCTTGCTGATCACTTACCGATGTCAGTTTCGCACCATAACTTAATGCTTTATTTTCATGACCATTTGCTAATGTGTTTAAGGCTAAAAACTTAAGATCAGTTTCATTGTTGTGAGAACCATGATGAAGCGCTTCTAAGATCGATTGTGCCTTAGCATATTGCTTTTGGGCGTAAAGGTTATAGGCCTCAAAACGTAATGCGGCTAGCGACTTATATTGCAGTGGCTTTCCTTCGCTCCATTTCAATGCACTTGTAGTTCCATGGTGCTTATTAAGGTTATATAAGTTATCGAGAAACAAGCTGCGCATTTGTTTTTCAGTTAATGTATCCGCGATATTTTTCAATTGCGAATTGGTGTAAAACTTGCCTTTTTTAGCATCTTGTAGCCACATATTAAGAATGTCATCACCCCGCTGATCTTTTGGGATCTGTGATAAATACTTAAGCTGTGTTTTGACAGGCTTTTGGGCACTGACCGCTAACTGATATGCAAACTTTAAAAACGGTATGTGCTTGGGAGCGATGATCAAAGCGTGATCAACCTCAGCCAATGCTGCTGCATATTGCTTATTTGCTTGTTCTTCGTAAGCCCTATCAATATACGGATATGTGCGAAAATGCTCAGAATCTGATAAATGAGCATAGATATCATTGGCATGCACATTGATACTCATGAATGCGCAGGCGATAGCAAGTGATGTTTTTTTTATTTTATTCATGAGTATTGTCTGCATTCATTAATAAGGTTACTGGCATTCATTTGTTGAGCCATTTGTAATTCAAGCGCTTCATTAACCGCATCTTGAGTAACATAGTGATGGCTGATCAAAAAAGCACCAAAGCTTTTATCTTCTTCTTTTTCAAACGCTAAAATTGCCTGATTTAATACCGCAGGTTCAATTTTATTGCTTAACAATAAGCACTGACCGAGCTGACTTTGACTAGCAAAATATCTATCAATCAATTTCTTATAGTTATCTAGAGAACTCGCATCATCACCTATTTCATCTTCGATGATTTGGTAAGGGTTGATATTTTTCTGATCTAAATACCAGTAACGTAAACCTAATGTCACCGCACCATTGGTTGTGATCACACATTTAACGGGACACTTCAAACGACGCGTAATGGTCGCCAATGCAACGGGGCTAAGTGGCATCTCTTTACCTAAAATGAGCATTTCACCATCTTTACGTAATGGTAGTACTGAGTATTTCAATGCGAGCTTTTTAGGTAATAAATCAATCAACTCAGGATCCAATTCAAAAGGATCACAGTGTTCAAATTCAGCATCATATTGCTCAGCAATGGCTTTACTTAAATCATCATTAGTTACAATGCCTTGCTCTACAAGGTAAGAGCCAAACAAGCGGTTTTTCGGCATATTTTCTAATAAACTGTTAAGCATCTCTTCTGAGATCTTCTTATTCTGCTTTAAAATTTCACCGATCGGTTTTTTGTTTGTTTCATCAGCAATAGATGGGAAATCGTGGGTGGTTTTATCCCATGCAACACGACGTGCATCCCCCTGCTGGATCACCTGATGAATAGCTCGTACATTTGCTGCAAAGTTAATAACGGTACCCCAGCATAAACGCAGTAGTGATAATACCCCTTCCAAGTAACCGTAATATTGGCTAACAAAGAAGAAACGTTGGAATAACCGGTTGATTAACAACAAGGTATTAACGACAAGGATAATGTGCGTAATTCTGTCATTGGCAATAATTGACATAAAATGGTAGCCATCTTTCACCAAGTAGGAATAAATACTTAAGCCCACTAATTGTAGAAAGATAAGCATAGATAAGAAGCCAATTGTATTGTTAATAAAGCCTCTTCTATCACGCCATAGGAAGTAGTTTAGCTTCCAATCGCTAGTCCACTTCTGATTTTTAAAGCCTTGGAATACGATACCTATGATCCAACGGCTTTTTTGACGCACAGCTGTTGAAAATGTGGTTGGGAAATACTCGCGAACACAGACAACATTACCGTCGTGTAGTGATACCCCAAATGAGTCTTCTTTTAGTGTTTGCTGATCTTTTTCAATGATTGGAAAACGAACAAAAATCTCATTCATTCCCCACTGTTTTAAGCGCAAACCGATGTCGTAATCTTCAGTAAGTGATTGAACATCAAACGGTAGACCTTCACCTTCTTCCAATAATTTAGTAATCGCTTTACGACTAAAACAAGTACCTACACCTGCACTTGGTACCTGACCTGCAATCGCTTCACGAACGACAACATCTTTACCATGTAATTCTGCAAATTCATCGGCATAGTGACCCGGGGTCATTTGATACCATTTACGGGTATAGGGATAAACCGGAAGCTGGATCAGATCTTTATCAGGCAATAAGTAGTTGTAAAGACGAAGTTCCATTGGCGACACGATGTCTTCTGCATCATGAAGAATAAAGCCTGAAAATTCGATTTTGGCTTTTTTCTCAAACTCAACAATTGAAGCAATGATGTTGTTTAAACAATCCGCTTTACTGGTTGGCCCTGGTCGCGCGCATACCACTTTATGTACGTTAGGAAAACGCGCACAAACACGATCAACATCGTTTTGCGTTTCAGGATCGTTAGGATAAGTACCTACGAATATCTGGTAATTCTCGTAATCTAAACGTGAAGCAGCCAGCTCTGCCATTTTGTCGATCACACCGAACTCTTGCCACGCTGGCACCATGATCGCTAATGGCTGCTCTTCTTTCTGATAAAGATCGTTAACGTTTTTACGCGAGAACTTTCTATATACTGTTCCTTTTCGCCAGAAATGACGTACCCAGTAATAGATATCAATAAACAAGTCATCGATACCACAGACACAAAGCGTCACCATGGTGACAAACAGCACGACACGTAATCCGTAGAGGTAATAGAGAAAGAAATCAAACATATCCATGGATTAATACTCTTTTACACGCTGGCAAATCATTTCTGATGCATCGCCTTTACCATAAGGGTTTACACACTGTGTTGATTTACCACGTGTTAATAAAGTTAATGCAGCATCAACAATACGATTACTGTCTTCTGCGCCTGCTAATACTGATAAACCTAAATTTAAGGCTTCAGGGCGTTCTGTGGTTTCTCTTAAAATCACGACAGGCGTACCGTAGGTTGGTGCCTCTTCTTGAATGCCACCGGAATCTGTCATGGTAAGCACTGATGACGCTAAAACCTGTTGTAGTGCTAAATAATCCAATGGTTCAACAATTGTGACTTGTTCTACCCCATTTAGGTTATCGATAACGGCTTGTTTTACTGTCGGATTTGGATGAACGGCGACAATAAAATGTAATTCAGGTTTAAGTGCTGATAGCTGTTTGATCGCTTTGCATATCGTTGGAATTGATTGCCAATTTTCTCGGCGATGGGCTGTAACTAAGACTGTATTGTTGATTTCTGGATTTAATATGCCTTTATCAAGTAGCAGTTTCTGCGCATCAATAGCAGTGTTCCCCGTAACCATCACGCTTTCAGGATTAACCCCTTCAGACAATAATGCCTGTTTTGCCATTTCTGTCGGCGCAAAATGTAAGTTAGCGATACGAGCGACTAAGGTGCGATTCGATTCTTCAGGAAATGGGTGCTGTAAATTGCCAGAGCGTAAGCCTGCTTCAACATGGCCAATACAAGGTACTTGAGCATAAAAAGCCGTCATTGCGCCCGCTAATGTTGAGCTAGTATCACCATGAACCAATACGCAATCATAAGCATTCTGCAGTAATAACGGTTGGATATTTGTCATTAAACCAGATAATAAGTCTGTTAGCGTGCTACCTGCAGGACGTTGAAAAACATAATCTGGCTTAATATCAAATACTTCAAAGGTTTGTTCAGCAAGCGTATCGTGCTGACCTGTATGACACCACTCTATCGCTTGTCCCTGTTGTTTAAACTGATTATATACAGGTGCCATTTTAATTATTTCAGGTCTTGTTCCTGTGATAATAAGTGTTTTTTTAGGCATTTAACTTCTCCTTTATTACACACAGAAAAACAAGCAGACATTATATCTGTGCACAAATAATTACTTACTTTAAAATTTTATCAAAAGCACTTTTTATTAATTAGCCATAAAAATGAAATATAATCTTAATAAAAAATTATATTCCCATTAATAAGTTATTGTTTTTACGAAAAAATAACATTGCTCGATTAAAGCAACACGCATAATAGCCGATTATTCCTTTGCTTATTTCAAATTACTGTTAATAAGAAGTGATTTTTCTCACTAATAATCAGATAAGAATAAATATCATTAGTGAATAATTACTATTAAATACTCAATAAAAAATAACAGCGCAAAATAACTTAAACATTTAAATTCTCAATTCAAAGAGATATAAGTCTTTGTTAAGTTTCTTTATTAAAATTCATTATAAAAAACGCAGCGATATAGCTGCGTTTTTAGTTAAGCGGCGACTAAACGTCTAATTTGCCATAGGCGTTTTCGCCAGTATGGGTGATTAATATTAGATACCGCCACCCCACGAGAGCTGGTGGCATTCACAAAACGTCCATGATCTAGGTAAACTCCCACATGGTGATGCCCACCGTCCGTTTTAAAGAAAACCAAATCACCGTAGTGAGCATTCTCTTTTTTCACTTTAAACCCAAGCTTAACTTGTTCTAGCGATGTTCTCGGTAGATGGATATGGAAAACTTCTGAGAAAACACGCCCTACAAACGCTGAACAATCAATCCCTCGATGAGTTGTACCACCATAACGGTATGGGGTGTGAGCCCAGTGCTCATAAGAGTGCCAAATCTTTGATTTAAAATGACTTGTAAGCCTAAAGTGCATTAATGATGACCACACCGAACGGTGATGTCCGTAATGCCCTTTTGTTGTGTAGTAATCAACAGGAACAACGTGTTTTCGTGGTACTTGGTGGTGGTGAGTATGCTTTACTGCATGTTTATGAGCATCATGGTGAGAGACATGTTTAATGGTATGCGTTACATGATGCTTGGATTCTTTTAATTCATGATGTTTCGCTTCTTTAACACGATGGTGATCATGTTTAGTCGATGCTGAAGTGTGCTTTTGATGATTTTCATGATGTGCCGTTTCAGGCTTATGTTCATGCTCACGTGCTGTATGATGTGCATGACTTGTATGATGAGCAGCCTTAGCAACAATTTTATGAGATTGAACCTGATGATGTTCGTGTTTTTCAACGTGTTTATGTTTCGGTTCAGAAACGTGTTGTTGTTTATGGTGGTGAGTTTCTTTAACTGAATGCTTCTCGTGATGCTCAACTTTATGCTGTGTATGAGCTGAAGCTACTGTAGGTAACGCCATCATCGACATTAATAGCGTTGTTCTTATGGTTGTTTTTAATTTGTGGCGAGAAGAAAAAGACATTTTAATAAAAGTTATTTTTTATTTATCGAATAGAAATCTAAAATTAACAACCCTGTAGTGATTTCTATCAACTGAAGCAATATTGTGGCTTGAATTCTATATAATATTCCGAACTCTACAAACTAGAATTTTTCATTACTAACCTTCCAAAAATGAAAAGAAACTTTTCTCAATTTAAAGTATAAACTCTATTTTTAACCAAACAATTTCATATTGTGCGTTATTTATTCCTTTTTCTTTTTTAATGCTTTATATCTAACCACCATAGTGAGATAACTCACTGAATAACGGCTTATATATAGATAATTACCATCTCTAATTAATGAGTTATCGAGGTTAAATTTTCCCCTTCTGTTATTAATAATCCAATGTTTTATATTTTTACATATCAATATGTTTAGGTTTTCTTAACGTCTATTTAACTCGTTTTAAATTTTATAAAACCGAATTTTGAGTAACATATTAATAAAACAAATGAATTAAACATAAACAATTAATTAAAAGAGTGTTTTTATGGCAAACAAAGCATTTTTCTCCAAATTATTAGAACAAGCTGACGTTAAGATTAATGGTGACCGTTCTTGGGATATTACCGTTCACGATGACCAATTATTCGATAATATTTTAACTAAAGGTACTATTGCTTTCGGTGAAGGCTATATGGATAACCTTTGGGACTGTGAACGTATCGATATATTAATTTCCAAGTTATTACGTTCACATATAGAAGAAAAATTAACCAATGCCGAGAAATTTAAATTAGCAGCAAAAATTGGGGTTTCTAAGTTAAAAAATTTCATTAACCACCAATCCGTTTCCCGAGTAAAAGAAGACGTCCCTTTTCATTACGATATTGGTAATGATTTATATACTAATATGTTAGATAAACGTATGGTTTACACTTGTGGCTACTGGAAAAACGCATCAAACCTCAATGAAGCACAAGAAAATAAATTAGACCTAATTTGCCGTAAATTAGATTTACAACCGGGTATGCGCTTATTGGATATTGGTTGCGGTTGGTCTAGCTTTATGAATTATGCAGCTGAAAAGTATGGCGTTATTTGTGATGGCTTAACGTTATCTAAAGAGCAAATGAAACTTGGTCAGCAATTGGCAGATGAAAAAGGCTTACCTGTCACGATTATTCTTCAAGACTACCGTGAATACCAACCAAAAGAACAATACGACCGTGTTGTTTCCATCGGTATGATTGAACATGTTGGGCCTGACAATTATGACGAATTCTTCCAATGTGCAGATCGATTTTTAAAAGATGACGGTATTTTTGTACTGCACACTATTGGTAACCCTATATCTGTAAACCAAACAGACCCTTGGATTAATAAATATATTTTCCCGAACGGTGTCGTTCCTTCTATCGCCCAATTAAGTCAGGCTATTGAAGGAAAAATGAACATTGAAGATATTCATAACTTTGGTCCTGATTATGATCTCACTCTAATGGCATGGTGTGAAAACTTCGAGAAAAATTGGTACAAAATTTCAGACCAATACAGCGAACGTTTTCACCGTATGTGGCGCTATTATCTATTAAGTTGTGCCGGTGCTTTCCGCGCTCGTGATTTAAACCTGATTCAATTATCACTGACTAAAAATGGTCGTGAACTGCCATTAACTGTTCGTGCTGCATAAAGTATTCATTAATAAAAATAACTAATATTGAAATGGATTTAATTCATGACCGGGAAACATATTTCTTACTGTCTAAATAATTTAGAAGCTTTATATGCAGAAAAATCACATATTGATGAGATCGCTTTAGTCACTGAAGGTGGTGGTCAACGAGGTATATTTACTGCTGGTGTACTTGATATATTCCTTGAACATGAATTTAATCCATTTTCATTATTAATTGGAACATCTGCTGGTTCATTGAATCTTGCCTCTTATATCTGTGAGCAAAAAAAACACGCTTATCGTGTTATCACAGAAATAACCACAAAGAAACAGTTCTTTAGTTATACCAAACTCTTCTCTGCTCGCGGTGGAATGAATTTAGATTGGTTATTGGAGCAGACACAAACCAATTTAAAATTAGATTGGGAAACCGGTAGAAAGAATATGGCTAATCGAACGGTATTAGCCACAGCCTCAGGCATTGATCATAAAGAGACAGGCTATTTTGATCTCAATTCAGATAATTGGGATCAACATTTAAAGGCTTCATGTGCGATCCCTGTTTTGAATCGCAAACCAATATACTCCGAAGAGCATTACTGGGTCGATGGTGGCTTACATGCGCCGATCCCTGCTATTGAAGCTTATAAACGGGGTTATAAGAATATTGTTGTTATTCGCACCAACCCTATTGGCTGTAATGGCAATCATGAATGGCTGAATAAAGTGAAATTAGGGCTACCCAGAACCAAGACGGCTGAGTTAATCGATATGTTGTTAACCCATGAACAGGCATACAACGAAACAGAAGCGTTTTTATTGAATCCACCGGATGACGTTAATATTTTTGAAATACATCCTCACCGGGCATTGAAATCTAAGCTAATTGGCAGCGATATTCACTCACTTAACCATGATTATGAACATGGAAAACATATTGGTCAGTATTTCTTACGCACCATGATGTCTTATTGTCAGTGTGACTGTTGCCAATCAGCTTAGTTAGTTTGTTAGTTTTGACCTTGAATAATACGGGTTAATTTAGGTGCAATTAGCAATGTAATAAGTGCAATTACCCCTGTTGCGATACCAATTTCTTGGAAAACTGTACTGTATAAATGCAAGGTTTGTTGCGGATCAGTAATCCCCTTTGGTGCTGCTGTTAATGTTGCTACCCAACCAGCGATCACAGCAGCAGTTGCTGATGTTAAGAACCACATACCCATCGCAAAACCCATCATGCGTTGTGGTACTAACTGAGCAATCATTGCCAAACCTAAACCTGAAACAAGTAGTTCACCCAGTGATTGTAATAAGTAGCTAAATACTAACCAGTTAGAACTTAATAGCCCTTTGCTATCTGCGTAATGGCTACCTAGCGTTAAAACTAAGAACGCGCAGCTACATAACACCATACCTAGTGCAAACTTATATGGCATGGAGAACTTCTCACCTGCTTTATTATAAACCATCGCAAGGATTGGGCTGCTAACCATGATCCAGAATGGGCTTAATGCTTGGAATTGCTCAGGTTCAACATCAATACCAAAGATATTGTGGTGAATATTATGGATAGCAAAGAAGTTTAACGAGGTTGGCATTTGGAAATACAACACGAAAAACACAATACCTTGTAGCATCAGTACAAAAGCCACCAACATTTTTGAACGCTCTAAACCTGTTGTTTTCGCAACTTCTTTAAAGTAAAGCGCGACAATGGTAACACCCACTATTGCTAAAATAAGGTGTGCGTAGAAAACATGCTGTAGCAAATAAGCACTTGCTAAACTCAGTACAATCGTTCCAACAACAATAAGTAGGTAATTCCCAACATTTACCGGCTTTTTATCTGGTTCTGAACCAATATTTTTAACCAAACGGCGACTAACCACAAAGTTTGCAACAGTGATCAATAGACCAATAGCACTTACCCCAAATGCCATGCCATAGCCTAATTTACTTGCAATCCAAGGTGTTAGTAGTGTTGAAATAAACGAGCCTAGGTTAATCGCCATGTAATACATGGTAAATGCACCGTCTAATCTCGGATCATTTTCTTCATACACTTTCGCTAGTAAGCTTGATGGGTTTGCTTTAAATAAACCGTTACCCATAGTAATAAAGCCCATTGCTATAAAAATAAGCTCTTTACTATTAAATTCACTAGACGCTGAAAAACCCAATAAGGCGTAACCAGTCATTAGCACGATAGCACCTAAAACAATAGTGCGTTTTGTACCAAGGACTTTATCACCTACCCATCCACCAATCGCAATGGAACCAAACACTAATGCTGAGAAAGCCCCAAATAGCGTAAAGGACTCAGCTTCTGTCATTGCCAGTACATCAACTAGATATACAGTGAGAATGGCTTGCATGCCATAGAAGCCAAAGCGTTCCCAAAATTCTATTGAGAAAATAAGATAAAAGGGTTTTGGCTGTTTAAAAACGTTGAGTTCTGACATATTTGTTCTCTTATTTTGCGTTTTAAAGCATTTTTTTAAGATATTATCACGCAGCATTTAGGAAAAAGTATTTATGTGCTGAAACATAAGTTTGTAAATTATGTATATAACCTAGCAGTATCAATATCCTCTTTAGCAATAACTCCCCCTTCACTATAGAACATTCCTGTTTTTGTTCTGCGATTCTTAACTCTGAAATCTCGTTACACCTTTAGTCTCACTATTATGTTTTTAGGTGCTTTCCTTACGATTAATATGGGACTTAATCATGAAACTATCTTCACTCTTAATTGTGTTTACTTCACTGGCCTTTATGGGATGTGGCGGTGGAGGCTCTGACGATTCATCAACAAATGCTGTACAAGACGCTGCTGATACCGTTAATGATGCAGTAGACCAAGTACAAGATCAGACCGAAGATCAACAAGTTGAACCTAAGTTTGCCGTTGATGACATTTCAAATGGTTATTATGGCTTGATTTACGATAATGACGGTAAAGAACTTGAGCTAGATAAAGATCAAGTGCTGCTCATGCAAGATAAGCTCATCAACGATGTCTTACCAAACCTCACCGACGAGCAACAAAAAACATTCTCTGAAGCACAAACCGCGTTTGAAACATTAAAAGACTCACAAGATATCGATAAAGTATTATTTAAAAATAGCCTTATTGATGCCATGTTAAGTAATGCAGACAAAGCAGTACAAGATAAGTACTTCCCTTCTTTTCGTTTATTCCGTCATCACACTCACTTGCTTTATCCTATTTCACGGTTAGCCGATTATTCTTGGATTCTGGATTTTCTTAGCCAACGTTCATTACTTGAACACTTAATACTTATTCCACCTCAGCAACAAGATTCTGATGATTACATTGAAACTTGTCGTGATAACGATGTACCAATCCCACCAGATTGGGGATCAAGTGATTGGGAATACCGTGGTGTGGCAGAAACTGATTTCTTAGGCAGTGATCGTACTGAAGTATGGGCATACAGTGATCCCACAGTTCCGGGTGCTTGTATGGCATTACCACGCTGGCGTATTAATGAAGCAGCAGGTGTTAATGAAGTCGATCTACTGGGTATTATTTGCCAAAGTAAAAACACCGGTAAAGCGTGTTTTTGGGACAATATCAGCAAAGAAACCGGACAACGCCTTCGCGGTGGTGAAGATCTCACGTTCAAAATTGCCGACATTCATAATGGCGATATGCTTGGAGAAAACTGTACCCAATGTCACCGAGGTAAGAATGTGTTCTTAATCCACCCTGGCACAACTATCGATATTTCTAGCGATTATGATATTGATCCGAATGTGCGTTATCAGCCCGTTTCATCACAAGGCTGGAGTAATCCCCCTGCTTTTGCTGAATTAGGTGACGGAGCTTGCGCAAGTTGTCATGAAATCGGTGATCTTTCCTTTAGTTACTGCAATATGCTGTTAAAAAAAGCAGCAAATCAAACCATGCCTAATGCCGCAGATCCTGCAGGTTGGGTTGGCGATGATTCTTTCTACGGTACACATATTCAAGCCATGATTGATGACAGATGTTCACCTTAACAATAAACACCTCACAAGGTCGATATAGTTTAGCCTCTATATCGGCCTTTCTTTTATCTCGTTAGCAATACTCACTATAAAAATTAGTTAACCGAATATAACTTGCTATATTCGATATTATTACTCATGAAAATTAGGACTATAAAATGTGTACAGGTATTATTTTACATAGTGAAGATGGCGTTACTATTCCTGCTCGAACTATGGAGTTTGGTTTTAATATTCAGTCCAATATCGCTATTGTTCCTGCTGGCACACAAATATCTTCACTGTCTAGTGATGAGTTACAAACAGGCTTAGTCTATAAAGCGAAATATGGTTTTGGCGGTTTGAACGGTCTTGGGCGTAATATCATTGTTGATGGTATGAATGAAAAAGGATTGTATTTTGGTGCTTTCTACTTTGCAGGATTTGCACAATATTCTGAGTTATCACCAGAAAATCAATCGCAATCTGTATCAAGCGAAGAGCTAGGTAACTATATTCTTGCTAACTTCGCTACCGTCGATGAAGTGCGTGAGGGATTAAACAAGGTGACGGTGGTAGGAACTTTTATCAAAGAGATCCAGAACTTTGCCCCTCTGCACTATAGTGTTGTTGATGCAAACGGCGGTGCCATTGTTATTGAGTATAGCGAAAAAGGCTTAACCATCTTTGATAATGAAATTGGTGTGATGACCAACCCACCAAGCTTTGACTGGCATATGACTCATATTCGCAATTATATTGGTTTATCCACCGAGAACGTGAAACCCGTTGCGATAAATAATAACGTTACACTCACCGCACTCAGTCAAGGATCAGGCTTGATGGGGTTACCTGGCGATTACACATCACCAAGCCGCTTTTTACGTGCTGCGGCTTTCGTTAATTTATCTATCCCATCAAAAAGTGTTGATGAAGGCGTTTTCCATGCCTTCCATATCCTTAATGCGTTTGATATCCCAAAAGGCTTAGTTTCAGAAGTTAATGAACATGGTGTGTTTAATGATTACACCATTTGGACATCCGTTGCTGATACCCGAAATAAGGACTATTACTTCCGAACTTACCTTTCTCCACAGCAATGTAAGATAAATATTGTTGAAGCACTTGAAGGTTTAGATGCACCAAAAGTGATTGAAATGGAATCATCACATCACTTCCAAGATCTAACATCGTTATTTTAATCTTGAATGCATTTCGTCTCATTGAATGCACCTTAATCCAGCATCATGCTAGATAATATGGGGCTTACATTAGTAATGCCCCATTTCCATCGCCCCTTGTAAAATCGAGGCACCTTTCCGCTTTATTTCAATTTTTCTTTTAAAACCAGCCATATAAACCAACATAAAAAAACATAAGTCAGTGCAATTCAAAGCTGCATTTAGGTTATTTGACTTTTTTTCTCGTACTGTAACTGCAGTTTTTTACTTAAAGGCAAACATAATGAAAAAATATCTATTACCACTTTCTATTGGTATGGCACTTGCGGCATCAACTGCATCAGCATGTACAGGCATTGTTTTAAAGAGCCAAGATGGCGCAACCATCCCTGCTCGTACGATGGAATTTGGCTTTGATATCAAATCAGACATTGTAATGGTTCCTGCAGGTACAGAAATTCAATCATTGGGTGGAGACAAAGACAAAACAGGTCTTGTTTATAATGCAAAATATGGCTTTGGCGGTGCTAATGGTTTAGATCGTAAAATTATCGCAGATGGTATGAACGAGAAAGGTCTGTACTTTGGTGCTTTCTATTTCTCAGGTCTGGCGAAATACGAAAAACTAACAGCAGAAAACCAATCAAAAGCAGTATCAAGTGAAGAACTAGGTAACTACATTCTTGCTAATTTCCAAAACGTAGAAGAAGTAAAAGAAGGCTTAAAAAATATCGCTGTTGTCGGTACTTTTATTCCTGAAATTAACGGTTTTGCACCATTACATTACGCTGTAACCGATGCCAATGGTCATTCGATTGTTATTGAATATTCTGAAGCGGGCATGAAGATTTTCGATAATAAACTGGGGGTGGTAACTAACACGCCTTCGTACGACTGGCATGAAATGAATGTTCGTAACTACATTGGTCTATCACCATACAACACACAACCAATGACCATTAACGGCGTTAAACTGACCGCACTAAGTCAAGGTACTGGCATGATGGGGCTACCTGGCGATTACACTTCACCAAGCCGTTTTGTTCGTGCAACATCTTTTGTGAACGCATCCGAGCCAACTAAGAACGCTGATGATGCCGTATTTAATGCATTCCATATCTTAAATGCATTCGATATTCCAAAGGGTGTGATCCGTGAGAAAACAGAACATGGTGTGTTTACTGATTACACAGTATGGACTTCTGTTGCAGATACTAAAAATAAAAACTACTACTTCAAAACTTACCTAACACCTGAGCATATGAAGTTAAACATCGTTGAATCACTTAAAGGCTTAAAAGCACCTAAAGTAATCGAAATGGAATCAACACATACTTATAAAGATGTGACAGCACAATTTGCTCAAAAATAAATAACAATAACGAATAAAAAGTCGTTGGCAATAAAAAAGACCAGTCGTTATCGACTGGTCTTTCGTTTGTTCAGATTAATTAACCACCGGCTAATTTAACTGTGTGCCCTTTCTTTTCAAGATGCGCTTTAATCACATCACGCTTATCACCTTGAATTTCAATTGTGCCGTCCTTTACAGAACCACCACAGCCACACACTTTCTTCAACTCTGCCGCAATTAATTTCAGTTGTGTATCTTCAACATCTAAGCCCGTCACAATACAAACGCCCTTGCCTTTACGTCCTTTTGTTTGACGTTGAATACGTACGATACCATCACCTTTTGGACGTTCAGGTGCTGCTTTTTCTTCTTTAATTCGACCAGTTTCGGTTGAGAAAACTAAACGGCTGTTATCATTCATTATGCAATCAGTCTCATCATTTGCGGAGTTAATGTGAATAAGCCTTAAAGTTCAGGTATGAGCCTTGCTTATTCACTTTCAGCTAATATTATCAAGAAAAGAACACTAAACGGAACTGCTTATGATTCGGAACGTTATATTTGATTTTGGCGCAGTGTTATTTCAATGGAAGCCTCAACATATTGTTGAAACTTTCACTCAATCTGTTGATGAGCAGACTATTTTAATGCGTGAAGTACTGGCACACCCAGACTGGCTTGAACTTGATCGTGGCACCATGCTTATTGCTGAAGAAATCCCTAAATTTGCAGCAAGAACGAATATCTCCGTTCAACGTATGGAAGACTTCTTTAATCATATTCAATTAAGCCTAGAGAAAATTCCTGAAACTGAAGCGTTATTTTATAGATTACTCGATCAGAATTACCCACTTTATTACTTAACAAATATGTGTAGTGCTTTTTTTGAAACCCTTTATGAAAAGCATCATTTCATATCGTTCTTTGATGGTGGCGTTGTTTCAGGAAAAGAGCTGACCATGAAACCTGAGCCTGAAATATTCCATCTTTTATGCAAACGTTATGAGCTAAATCCTCATGAATGTTTATTTATTGATGATCATTACCCTAATATTGAAACCGCAAAATCTTTAGGGTTTAACACCGTACATTTTACACCTACTCAATCTTGCATTGATGAAATAGAAGAACTCCTTGCTATGTTTAGTGTAAAAACACAGTTAGTTAAATAATTTCTGACACATATTTGAACCAATGATCATGAAATAAGTCTATTATTTGAAAGAATAATAATGTTCATTCAGGAGTACGTGTGAAAAACATTCTTATCTCTGCGGTGCTATTACTTGCCTCAGGAACAACCTTTGCAGCCCCGCAATGTGATGGTAAATCGATTGTCGGCCCTGTTGAAACGATCCAAGTAAAAGATTTAGGGATTAGCTACAAAGCCCGTATAGATACAGGTGCTAATACAACATCTATCAATGCTTACGATATTAAAGTAGATGGTAAACCGGATACTGATGACAGTAAAAAGGCAATGTACGACAACCTTGGTCATATGGTGACGTTTAAAACTAAAAATGAGCTTGGTCAGGAAGTTTCACATACCGCTAAGATCATCAAGGTCAGTAAAATCCGTAATGCTCAAGGTGTAGAACGCCGTTACGCAGTCGTTATGGATTTAATTTGGAACGGTCAACATAAAGCAATTCCAGTTAACCTACGCGATCGCAGCAAGTTAGAATACAAGCTATTGATTGGCCGTAACTGGTTAGCTAATGACTACCTTGTTGACGTAACCAAAAATGATGAAGATGATTAATTGTTCTGATTTCTAAATAAAACAGCCTGCTTTATTGCAGGCTGTTTTGTTTTGAGCTGACTCTACTGCTTTTATTTATTGTGCTTTAGTTTGTTTTTCAATGACTTTATCTAGGTACTGCTTAATAGACGTTGCATTACCTTTTAGTAACTGACCTCGTAATACCAAGTACCACTCGTTAGATTTCCCCGTATCGTTACGGATAGTAAAACCACGATAGTTTTCAGAAGTGGAACCTGATTTCGTCGTTTGAGAAGAGAACTTTTGGGGCGGAATAAAAGTACTCATATCTAACCACCAATCTACGCTTTTTTTCACCTCGGTTAGTGTACCGCTGACAGGATTTCCTTTAATCGAAGATGTCCACTCATTGGTGACACCTGTTGTATTTTCGATCGTATATCCACGGTGAAAAATCCGTTTTTTCATACAGTTTATTCCTGCTCTACTACCAAATGCTCATAGTGATCGCATTGCTGATTGTCATAAATGTTCAACAACTTAATCACCTTTTTTAATTATAACTAGCAATTCCATGCTGTTAAGGCTTATTTGTACGTTTTTGCCTACCTTGTTCAATTTTATATGTTACAATTTAGTCAATGTATAAAGTTATAGTGCGTTAGGTGTGTAAATGGCAAAAAAAATTCCTGTTATTGAGTGCGACACACAAAAGAAATCGAGTATTGCAGAATTTAGTCAAGTCTCAGATAACCTTTCACTTTGGCAATCACTTACGCATAATCATTATGCAGCCAATACCTTAGTCGCGTTCAAAAACGACTGGAACCACTTCTTAGTCTTTTGTGAAAAGAATAAAGTAACGCCCTTACCGGCCTCTGCCTCAACAGTACATCGTTTTATCGAAAAAATGGCAGAAAGTCGTAAACTATCCAGCCTCAAGCGTTACGTTGTAACTATCAGTTTAATTCATAAGTGCCACGCCTTACCTAATCCATGCCAAAGCCAAGAAATCAAATTAGCGATGCATAAGCAACGACTTGATAAACATGATGATTATACTCATGCACAAGGCTTTAGAGATGGCCACTTACAAACCCTATTGGATACCTTCTCCCTTTCTACCAAACCGAAAGACGTTCGTGATATGGCAATTTGGGCTATCACTTTTGAGGCAATGTTAAAACGTTCTGAAGTCGCGGCATTGACCATTGATGATCTTGAAATTGAGCAATCAGGATTAATTAATATCACTGTTGATGGACGTATCATTGCTTTAAGTGACGTGTCATCTAAAGCAGTACAACGCTGGTTAACCCTTGGGATGATTGCACAAGGTTACCTATTTAGGCGCATAGACCGTCATAGTAATATCGGTGATAACCCACTGGATCACTCTTCTATCTATCGTGTATTTCGTCGGGCCAGCCAAGAATTAGACTTACCTACTGATGTGATTTTCTCAGGGCAATCCCCTCGTGTTGGTGCCAGCCAAGATCTCGCTGATGCTGGATTAACCGTGAGCCAAATACAGCACCAAGGTCGTTGGCGAAGCCCTGCAATGCCTGCGCAATATATTGGTCAACGTGGTAAGCGGGACAATGAATTGAAGAAATTCGCTAGAAGAACAGTGATAAATAATTTAACATCCACCAGCAAAAAAGCCCGTTAACTACTTGTTTATAAGCATGTTAACGGGCTTTATATTTTGCTAAACGTGATGATTACTTCACTGCGTTCTTGATCGCTTGTTCAATGAACTCAGCAAACTTATGACCATGATGCTCTAACATCTTAGGGAACATAGAAATTGGCGTCATACCCGGGAAGGTATTGATTTCATTTAGTAGAATTTCGTCATCTTCGCTTAGGAAGAAATCAATACGAGACAAATCTTTCAACTTCATTTGTACAAACGCTTTACGTGCGTAAGTGCGGATCGCTTCAATTTGCTCTTCCGTTAAGTTATCAGCTTCAACTTTCGTTGTTGATAGGCTATCTGAGCTGTATTTTTCTTCGTAGCTGTAGAACTTATCAGTCGGACAAGAGACTTCACCCGGCTTAGTGATCACAAGCTCGTCACCATATTGATAAGCAGCAATTTCTAGTTCACGTGGACGAATCGCTTTTTCAATAAGTACTTGATCAGAGTAACCAAATGCATTGTTTACAGCATCTGTTAACTCTTGCTCAGTGGTTACACAATAACAACCAACTGACGATCCCTGACATGCTGCTTTAACAAATACCTTGCCCCACTTTTTAAACGCTTCAAGTGCTTCTTGATGCGCTTCTTGGTTATTTTCACTTAGGAAAACGTAAGGCGTGTTAGGAATGTTCAGCGCATCAAACCATAGTTTCGTCGTGATTTTGTTAAAGCAATTTGTGCTTGCTTCAGCGCCACAACCAAGGAATGGCAGACCCGCTAATGTTAGTAAAGATTGAAGATCACCCGTTTCACCTGGGAAACCGTGAACACAAGGAATAACGTAATCAATCACAACTTCTTGATCACCGACGATCAATGTTTTATCTAGGTTTAACTCACATGGACGATTTTCAGAATCTAACCAACCGTCATTTTTCGTCATTTCTACACGAGTGTAAGTAACGCCACTGATCGCTTTTAGTTGTTCTTCGATAAAGTTCGCTGATACGAGAGAAACTTCATGCTCGGCACTACCACCGCCGCATAGTAATAAAACATGGATAGAACTCATCATCATCCCTTGTAAATACCGCTAACCCATTAAATGCGTTAACGTAAAATAAGTAATAACTTTGATATAGATAAAACCAATGCAAAATCGTCAAAGTCTGTGTGGAGAATATAGTAATCAAAAAACACTAAACTGTGCACCCTCTGCTCGCGTGATTAGTGATTTATTTTTAATTTGATTACTTACTTGCTTAGTAAATCAACGTATCTAACACAGGACTAACAATCAATTGAGATTCAAAGCTCGATTTTGTTCCATAAAAAAGCCACTTACCTAAGTAAATGGCTTCTCACTATTATATTAAAACGTAAGTTATGATTAACGAATACGCTCTAGCTTTGGAAATTGGGTTGTTTCAATATCTGCAAGATTTCGTACAAAAGCACCTGTTTGAGTGATCTTTTTCGGCATAGCTGCCAGTGCCGCTTTTGCAGCATCGTAATCGCTATAATGACCATACAACAAGGTATACACACTGCTGCCATTAATAGTTTTATCGTTTAACCATGCAGGCTGATCACTTGGTAATTGGTTTAAGTACGGCATGAATTCACTCGCATTTCGCAATGCTAATAACTGAATACTATAACCTGTAATCGATGTAGTCTTTTCACCGACAGGCGTTTCTTCTGTTGTCGTTGTTTCTCCACCTTCAACTGTTGTTTGTTCAGGTTGAGTAGCCTCAATAGTCTGTTCATCAGAAGCAGCGCTTTCATGTTTAACTGCCGTGTGGCTTTCTTGTTTTGGTTCAACAGCTTGTTCTGAATGTGTTGCAGTATTATCTATTGCTTGCTCTGTCGCTACCGCAGCAGGTGCAACTTCTGCATTATGAGCTTCTGCTGTTTGCTCTACACGATCCGGAGAAACCTGATGATCTTCACCGACGATCTCAACCATACGCTCTTGATCATTATTCACCTGATCGGGATGTGTTTGCTCTGAAGCATCAGCAACTGCTGGCTCTTGTGTCTCAGGGGCTGAATTTGGATGCTCAGTATGGGCAGCTTCAGTATTATCAACTGACGCTGCATGTTCATTCGCATTATTTAATGGCAGTTGTGTTTCACTGATCGCAACCGAATCACTGGAAAGATATAACGGCTCTGAAACAACAGATGCTTCAACTTGAGCAACCGTATCAATAGGCTTCATTTTTTGCGCATTAACTGGCTGGTTAACCTTTTCGACAGGTGCTGGATTATCAGACAGAGACATACAACCAGTAAGTGTGGCTAGCATACTGATGGCGAGGATTTTTTTCATAATTATATTCAGACCTAAGATTAAGTGAAGCAACATCATGCTCGGTATTTTGCCGTCCCTTTATTCACCAATCAACTATAACCTTTACTAAGTTCAGGCATCGTTAATATATGCTAGCGTGTTCACGATCTTTTCACTCGAGTAAAAGCCATTTTTGACTCCAATTTGTAGTTTATAGTCCTTCAAGTCAATGAAATGCCAAATCATTTAAATACTATTTCATGCTTATCACCCTACAACGTAAAATATGAACAATTTTGTTATTAATTTTGTCCCCTAGGAGTTTGTATGGCTGATCCCCATATTCAGTGCGATCTTGATATGTTAGATAAACTAACCGTGATTCTTTATCGCTCAGCATTAAGTGTTGGCGCTTTAATCATGGCGATCATTGGTTACGAAACCGTTCAAGCTACCCCGTTTCTCGTTATCGTTGCTTTATTAGCATCAACAACAGTCCATGTTTACGACAAACGCTTTCGTTGGTTAATTCAAGGTGCTGGTTTATTTGCTGCTATGTGGCTAATCGCTGGATTATGGCAACCATTAGCATTAGGTGCTGCCTTATTTGTATTTAGTGCTTTAGCGGTAAAAGAATACTTTTGCTTTCAGATAAAAGCGCTCTTACTAACACCATTAGTATTAGCTGGCTTTTGGTTTTGCTTAATCTTTAATGTACAAGCTGGCGTAATAGCTTGTGCTATGTTAGGTGCAATTTTATTAGCTTTAGCAGCATTTAATAAATGGCGTATGCCACTACATTTTGATATTGGCGATAAAACCCGTTACCAAGTGTAATGGGTTTAATATATGCACCAATAACGAAAAGAGCTAACTGATGAGTTTCAGATTAGCTCTTTTTACCTAACAATGGGCTATTTTGCTGTAAGCATCAGAACATACTCATCAATATACCTAAGCAATAATCATTAACCATTGTATTTGAAAGGTAGTTACTTAGAGATTCACTTATCTCTTCAATTAATCCATATCTAAGTAATAAGTATATAACAGTACAAAGTTAAAGCATTCACAAACAATAACATTTAATAATTTATATAATATAGTTCATAGTCCATTATTTATTAATTTAAACATCACTGTAATTTATAAATCAAAAATATAATCGAAAAATTTAATATATTTACAAATATCCCTGATATTATCACCATAAATATAAATGATATTATTTTAACTTGTTTTATTATACATAAAAAATTAAACACACCGCTCATTATATTTATACAATCAATCTTACTCTTTGTTTTTTGTTAAAAAAAAGAACAATGTAAATTTAATACCAATTTATTAGAGCTAATACTCTATTATTTATTAATATTAACTGTTTAACTATATAGGACTTCAAATTCACTAATAAAATAAACTGACCACAATGAAAAAAATTATATTATTACTTCCACTAATGTCGGCTAGCGTTACAGCAGAATCATTTGATGAACCACATCTTTTGCCTAATAAAGCAACAACTGTTCACAATAAGACAGACCTGGCAAATCTATCATTAAAGCAACCATCAAATTTTAGTGCTTTCCCTACATGGGAAAACCATAATTCGAATGAACCACTTATTTACCGCCCTCAAGATTTTACAGATTTAGGTAACAAAACAATCGTAAATTTAGTTGATTTAGCAAAAAAAGCCCCCAACACTTTTATGCTAAAAAAACAGCCATGGTCAGATAGCTATTGGCCAACGCGTTATGGTGGCATTGCTTGGCGATACACCAAATCTGATATTGATGGTAGTAATTTTAAAGCCTTTTATGATTATACTTTTAAGAAACGTCCTACCAATACTTTCCAAGGTGATGATCGCAATAATTTATCTCCTGCAGAAAAATATGATTTGCTCGTCGGTGATAAAGCGTTAACACTAACTAAACAAGCATGGGATGTTGGTATTATATTTGGTGGCCTTCAAGGGGATGGTGACCTTAGTGAATGGTTAGGGATCTGCAACGGTTGGGCAGGTGCTGCAATGCAAGTTTCACGTCCTGTGAATGCAGTAACCGTTAAAGATGCAAATGGTGAAGATCTTACTTTTTATCCATCAGATATTAAAGCATTAGCAGATCAACTTTGGGGCAATGCATTGAAACAAAATCAATATCGACAACTTGGACAACGTTGTTATCCCCTACATCCTGAACGCATCAATGGCCGAGAAACCGACCGTGGTTGCCGTGATGTAAACCCAGGCTCTTGGCATATTGTTGTTTTAAACCAAATAGGTATCTCTCATAAAAGTTTTGTACTTGATATAGATGGTGAAGGTGAAATTTGGAACCAACCCGCTGTTGGTTATTCAATTGAATATTTTAATCCTCAGACAGGTGAAAAATCAGCCAACCCATTAAAGGTAGCGATCCCTCGTTCAGAATATAAAAAAGATAAGTTTTCTCAATTCCGAGATGACAGTACCACTTCTATCGTTGGTGTTAATATGAAGTTTACATATACGGATGAGAATTTTCCAAATCACAATACACCAAATACTAAAGCAGATGATTTAACTGATGTAGCTAACTATATATATGATTTAGAGCTAGATGATCACGGTAACATCATTGGTGGTGAGTGGCACTCACAAAACCACCCTGACTTTTTATGGGTGACCAAAAAAGGTATGGTGATTCAATCTGATGTAAAAGTTCAAGGTAAATGGAATATATCAGAGCCAATCCCAACAGAATGGCAAGATAAAGCGGTAGAATCATCTAAACAATCTCAGCCACTATCATCGATAGTCTATACCTTAGTTAACGCTGCTCAAGATGTGAAACCCAAAGTACAATGGCGACCATTAGTGACGCAGGGACAATGTTTGAATGTTTATAATAATTATACATTTGATGGTGCATTAGTTTTAACTACAAAATGTGATGGCAGTGATAATCAAAAATGGACACTAACAAGTGAAGGCTTTTTACATCCTCACAATGTGCCTCAATTATGTTTTGCCACCTCAAATATTGTAAAATGCACAAATGATCCAAAACAAAAGTGGCACCTTGATAATAATAAACACCTTATCAATGCATTAGGTCAGCAAGCGACTTTCAATGGTCAAACATCTCCTGTATCAGCAACAGCCAAAGGTTCACAATGGCACTGGGGAAATTAATCCGACAACGTAAGCTATCAAGTTAAATAACTCGATAACACAAATACCCTCATCTCGCTTGTAGCTAAAACAATCAAGCGAATGAGGGTGTTTTTTTATTGGAAATAATATGGTGACAAGATTCTCAAACAATAACATTCAATAATTAAGAAAAGTTAAGTCATTTCATAATTAGTTATTGATTTGACAAACGTTATAATTTATAAATAGTAAAATACAATCGAACACAATAATATATTTACAAATAATTCTGACTTTTTGGCATAAAAAACTAATAATCTTTTTTTATTTTGTTTTATTACACCTCCTAAAATTTAACCTAACGCTCATTAAATTAATATTATCATTATTATTATCTGCTTTTTGTTTAAAAATATAACAATATGTTTTTTTAAGTATTTATTAGAGCTAATAGTCTATTTATTATTCAAATTAACTGCTTAACTATATGGGACTTAAACTTCACTAATAAAATAAACTGACAACAATGAAAAAAATAATATTATTACTTCCACTAATGTCGGCTAGTGCTACAGCAGAATCATTTGATGTACCTCATGTTTTATCAAATAAAGCATTAACTATTCGCAATCTGACAGCTCCAATGATCCTGCCATTAAAACAACCATCAAATTTTAGTGCGTTTCCTACCACGGTTAACAATGATCCTAATATTGCAGAAGTTTACCGCCCCCAAGATTTCACAGATTTAGGCAATAAAACAATCGTCAACATTACAGAGCTGACAAAAGTAGCACCTAATAGTTTTGAATTAAAAAAACAGCCTTGGTCTGATACTTATTGGCCTACAGTATACGGTGGTATTGCTTGGCGTTATCATAATAACAAAACGACTAGTGATACTACCTTTAAAGACCTTTACAATTACACATACAAAGTAAGGCCAATAAATACCTATCAAGGTGATGATCGCAACGACTTATCTCCAGCAGAAAAATATGACCTACTAGTTGGTGATAAATCATTATCACTGACTAAGTCTGCGTGGCAAGTTGGCATCAATTATGGCGGCTTAAATGGTGCGAATATTGAAAGTTGGATGGGTATCTGTAATGGTTGGGCTTCTGCAGCATCCGTTCTTCCTCGCCCTACAAATGCCGTTACAGTTAAAGATCCAAGTGGTGACGATCTCACTTTTTACCCTTCAGACATCAAAGCACTAGCTGATCAACTTTGGTCAGAAGCATTTATGTATAGCCAGTATAAGGTAATTGGTGCTCGATGTTTCAAATCAGATCCTGCAACAGACCACAATGCTAGAGTGAAGGATTCTGACTGCCGCGACGTCAACCCAGGAGTTTGGCATATCGTTGTTTTAAACCAATTAGGTCTAAGCCATCGAAGCTTTGTACTTGATGCTGACTATAGTGCCCAAGTTTGGAATCAGCCCGCTATTGGTTATTCAATTGAGTACTTTAACCCTCAGACAGGTGAGAAATCAGCAAATCCTGATAAAGTGAAAGTTGCACGTTCAGATTACACTAGAGATAGATTCTCTAGCTACCGTAGTAAAAATACGGCTTCAATTGTTGGCGTGAATATGTCGTTCAAGTACACAGATGAGAGTTGGCCTAATCATAAAACACCAGACACAAAAGCTGACGATGCAGTGACGGTTGTGAATTATACCTATGATCTCGAACTCAATGATCATGGTGATATTATCGGTGGTGAGTGGTATAGACAAACCCAACATCCTGATTTCCTTTGGACGATTAAAAAAGGTGACACTTTACAATCAGCTATCGATGGTAAAGGTAATTGGAATATAGCTGATCCTGTCCCAACTGATTGGCAAGATAAAGCGGTAGAATCATCTAAAAATGCTCAGCCACTATCATCGATTGTCTATACATTAATTAACGCAGCGGCTCAAAATACTAAACCCAAAGTACAATGGCGACCATTAGTGACACAGGGACAATGTTTGAATGTTTATAATAATTATACATTTGATGGTGCGTTAGTTTTAACTACGAAATGTGATGGCAGTGATAATCAAAAATGGACACTAACAAGTGAAGGTTTTTTACATCCTCACAATGTGCCTCAATTATGTTTTGCCGCCTCAAATATTGTGAAATGTACAAATGCTCCAGAACAAAAGTGGCACCTTGATAATAATAAGCACCTTATCAATGCATTAGGTCAGCAAGCGACTTTCAATGGCCAAACATCCCCTGTATCAGCAACTGCCAAAGGCTCACAATGGCACTGGGGCAATTAATCCGACAACGTAAACTATCAAGTTAAATAACGCGATAACACAAATACCCTCATCTCGCTTGTAGCTAAAGCAATCAGCGAATGAGGGTATTTTTATTGTGCTGAGATGATAAAACCCGTCACAGCAAGCAATTAATATATAAACGTATAGTGTATCTATCACTTTCACAGCGCATGCTTTTCATTTTATAAAATATTGTAAGGATATTTTACTTTATGAATTTTTAGCGTGTTCAGATCACAGCTCTTCTACTGTTTTCCCCCTATTTAAAGATAAAAGCTTATCCTCTATAAACAGATAATATTCAACACAGTAGGATATCAATCATGGATGGGATGAGAAGCTTACTCAAACCGAAATCAATTACCGTTATTGGTGCATCAGATAACCCATTACGTGCAGGTAATGTGGTGATCCGTAACTTATTATCAGGGCAATTTCGTGGCCCTATTATGCCCGTTACCCCTAAATATGATGCCGTAGCCGGTATTCTTGCCTATCCTGATATTGCCAGTTTACCTCGCGTTCCAGATCTTGCGGTGGTTTGCACTCGCGCAGAGCTAAATGTTGATATTGTTGAGCAGCTTGGCAAGAAAGGGGTTAAAGCTGCCATCATTCTTGCAGCAGGCATGAACAATCCTCAACTGCATACCAACCCTTTTAGTCAAAACCACCAGCCAAGCCTAGAAGAGCAAATGTTGGCAAAAGCCAAAGAATACGGCATGCGCTTGATTGGTCCTAACAGCATGGGGTTGATCCTACCTTGGCTAAACTTGAATGCTTCGTTCTCTCCTATTAGCGCAAACAAAGGTAAGATTGCTTTTATTTCCCAATCTGCGGCAGTGTGTACCACGATCTTGGATTGGGCTAAAAACAAGAGTATTGGTTTCTCAACGTTTTTATCATTAGGTGATGCCTGTGATATTAACTTTGCAGAATTACTTGATACCTTATGTCAAGACTCCAAAACCGATGCGATATTGCTTTATATCGATTCAGTTAAAGACGCCCGACGTTTTATGTCTGCTGCCCGAGCTGCAGCCCGTAATAGACGTATACTGGTATTAAAAAGTGGACGGACCCAAGCAGGCAGTTCTGCTGCACACTTACATACTGGTGGTGATATTGGCTTAGATGCTGTCTACGATGCCGCCATAAGACGTTCAGGTATGTTACGGGTAAACAATACCCATGAGTTGTTTGCTGCGGTAGAGACCTTGGCACACTCTGTACCATTACGTGGCGAACGTTTAGCAATATTAACCAATGGTGGTGGTCCTGCGATCATGGCTGTCGATGCCTTATCTGATCGTGGCGGTAAGTTAGCTAAATTAAGCCAAGAAACCATTAATCGCTTATCCGCCGTATTACCTTCTTGTTGGTCTCATGCCAACCCTATCGATATTATTGGTGATGCTGACATTCATCGTTATCAGCAAACGGTAAAAATTCTATTAGATAGCGACGACTTTGATGGTTTGCTGATCATGCACAGCCCGTCGGCCATTGCTCCCGATATTGAAACTGCCAATGCGTTAATTGAAACTTTACATCAGCATCCAAGAACCAAACGCTTTAATATTCTGACAAATTGGGCTGGCGAGAACGAAGCGAACATTGCCCGTAAAACCTTTACCGAAGCTGGTTATCCCGCTTATCGCACGCCTGAGAGTGCGATTTCAGCCTTCATGCACATGGTCGAGTACCGTCGTAACCAAAAACAATTAATGGAAACCCCCGTTTCTATTGGTTATAGCAACCACAATACTCATCAAGCTCATGAACAAATTGCTGAGTTACTTGCCAATAATATTCGTCACTTAGAAACCCATGAAGCCCGTCCAATCTTAGAATCTTACGGCTTTACTACCTTGCCGACATGGATTGCACTTGATGCCGCAGAAGCCGTACATATTGCCGAGCAAATTGGCTACCCCGTTGCGGTAAAACTTCGATCGCCCGATATTCGTCATAAGTCTGAAATTCACGGTGTTGTACTGCACCTTCGTACTGCTAACGAAGTTGAAAATGCCGTTCAAGCGATCTTTGATCGTGTTGCTATGCACTACCCAACAGCACGGATCGATGGTTTGTTAGTACAACGTATGGCTGATCGTTCTGGAGCACAAGAATTGCGGATTGATGTTCACAACGATCCTATCTTTGGTCCGGTGATCTTAATGGGTGAAGATAGCGCCCGTTGGGATATTCACCGTGACGCAGCGGTCGCTATTCCACCGCTGAATATGGCGCTGGCTCGCTATATGGTGATTAACGCCCTTAAAACCGGCAAAATCAAACAACGTAGTACATTAGAGAAAATAGATATTCCTGCGCTATGCGGCTTATTGGTTAAGATCTCACAATTGATCATTGATTGTCCTGAGAGCAAAGCGTTAAATATTCACCCGCTACTCGTTAGTGGTAGTGATCTGACTGTGCTTGATGCCTCAATGGATATCGAGCCATTCACTGGTGATAAACAAAAACGCCTTGCGATCCGTCCTTACCCTAAAGAATACGAAGAAACCTGTACCTTGAAAGACGGACAAACATTGTTATTACGTCCTATCTTGCCGGAAGATGAGCCACTTCATAAAACCTTTATGTCGAAAGTCTCGGTAGAAGATTTATATAAACGTTTCTTCTCCGATATTGGTGAGCTAAACCACGAAGCCTTAGCCAAATTCACACAAATTGATTACGACCGTGAAATGGCATTTGTTGCCGTTGCCAAAGATGCCCATATCAACCTTGAAACTAATGAAAAAGAAGACGTTGTATTAGGTGTTGCTCGTGCCCTTTCTGATCCTGAAAACCATGATGCAGAATTTGCTATTCTGGTACGTTCCGATATGAAAGGCTTGGGCTTAGGTAGCATCTTAATGAACAAGCTAGTGAACTACTGCAAACTGCGAGGATTGCAGTTTATGACGGGTATGACCATGCCTTCTAATCACGGTATGATCCACTTAGCAGAGAAAGTAGGCTTTAGTATCGACGTTCAACTAGAAGATGGCATAGTTGAAATGCTACTCCCTCTTATTGACAAAAAAGATAGCTAAGTTCTTAGGGAGTAATAACGCCGATTGAAATTATTGCTACCTTTTTAAAATGCATTCAAGACAGGAAGTCACAAAGAATATGAGTGTTATAGTCGAAATCAGTAAAGAGATTGAGCAAGACGAAGTGATCAATTTATACCGAGCCAATGAAAGCAGCCTAGATCTTTTCAACTAGAAAGAGAACCATTCTGAGGCTGCTTTTTTATCATCGTATGACTGTTATAGCTAATACAAAGCCTTGCTCCACCAGCTAAGCTAAATTCTAAACTGTCTGATAATGCTGTGCATTTGTTGCGATAATTCAGATAACACCTGCGTAGATTTCGCCGTTTCTCCGACACTCTGAGCGCTTTGCTGAGAAATGATATTAACCGATTCCATATTGCGGTTAATTTCCTCTGTTGTCGTACTTTGCTCCTCGGTAGCATTCGCATTTTGAATATTCATATCATTAATTTTAGCGATAGATTCAGTGATCACGCTAAACGCATCACCTGATTTTGTCGCATTTGACACGCTTTCTTTTACGATGCTATTGCTCTTATCCATGCTCAATACAAGTTCATTGGTACCATGCTGAACTTTTTCAATTAGCGACTGAATCTCTGTGGTTGAATCTTGAGTACGTTTTGCCAGTTCACGTACTTCATCAGCTACAACGGCAAAACCTCGACCTTGATCACCAGCACGAGCCGCTTCTATCGCTGCATTGAGTGCTAATAAATTGGTTTGTTCGGCTATAGCTCGAATGACATCTAAAATACCACCAATGTTTTCTGTTTCATGTACCAGTTCATTAAGCCTCACTGACGTTAAGTTAATCTCTTCATCAAGCTGACTGATACTTTTTACAGTATTCTGCACAATAACAATGCCTGATTGTGCTTCAGTATGTGCTTCATTGGTAAATTGCGCAGCTGTACCCACATTTTGTGCAACTTCTTGAACAGACATCGACATCTGATTCATTGCTACTGCCACTTCATCCGTTTTCTGTTGCTGCTCTGTGACACCTTGACTGGTTTGAGTAGTAATAGCAGTCAAATTATCTGAAGCACTACCAAGCTGATCATTGGCATCACTCATTTTAACGATGATACTTTTCAAGCTATCGGCAGTAGTTTGCAACGCTGTCAGCAAGACACCGACTTCATTATTACCATAACGTGGAATATGTACGGTTAAATTCCCTTGTGCTAACTCTTTTGCAGCGTCAACAGCACTACCAATAGGCTTAGTAATCGTTTGAGAAATAAAGACTCCAACAGCAAAAGCTAATATCGCCGTAATAATACCTCCACCAACGATAACCATTATCGCGAGATTTGCTGCTTCATTTGCAGAGCCTTTTCGCTGTTGCATCAATGCTTGTTCAACATTAATGATCTCAGCAACACGATAACGAAGATCATCCATGTACGCCTTACCTTGTTTCTTCTCTAACTCAAGGTAAAGATCATTCATGACCTTGTATTGAAGCCCATGCTTGATTTGTTTAATCGCAACTTCGGCGTAATCGCTGATCCATGCATTGATATTTTTATCATCAAGATCGTTAGTTTTCAGAATACGATTAACTTCTTTTTTTCCTTGATAGTAAGGTTCTAAATAATCATCCGTCTTATTAATGATGTAGCCTCGCAAGCCGGTTTCCATATTCACCATTGCCTGCAAAAGTTCATTACTTTGATAACCAAAACGACGATCTTCAGCTTCAATACGAATTTTATCCATCAGCTGTTTACCAATGCCTGATGCTAACAACTCATGAATAGCTTGCTCAGAATATTCGCCGTTTTGGATATCTTTACGTAACTGAATAATTTTATCTGCGTATGCTTGCCAAGCTTTGGCTTCAGTGGCAACAAAAGCATAGCGTTCTTGCTGTGCTGGATTATCGCTGGTTAATTCAGTGACTATATTTAAGTGTTTATCAAACTCTTTCTTACCTGAAATATAGGGTTCAAGGTATTCTTCTTGCCCACCAATGGCAAAGCCGCGTAAACCTGTTTCCTGATCAACCATCGAAGACACTAAGATATTTGAGTTATCGATAACTTTATAGGTGTGTTCAACCATCTTCGCTGTTTTATCCATTGTTACAATGGCATTCCAAACAATTGCGCATAATATGCCTAACAGCAGCACAATAAGCCCATTCCCTATAAGTAGTTTGTTTCTTATTGATATATTTTCCATATTCATTGTGATCTAGCCTTCCGTAAGTATTCGTTGTGTAACAATAAGTTCTTACTTTTAGCGCTGCATACACACTATAGAAAACCCTATTAACTCTGTGTAAATAGATAACCCATTTTGTTTTAGAAATGAGAATATATATTCATATTGAGAAAGTTATTTGTAGATAGATAGCATATTTATCTAGATATTTTGCCTTATACACTATAATTATCACGAAAAAGACATAGCACATAAAATATGTGAGGAAGTAGGATGTATAGCAGTTTACTCACAACGAAATATAAACCTCAGTTAGGTATCTATATTCTCGTACTCATGATTAGTTTTTTATTTTATTCAACAATAAGTCAGGCAGGTACAACCAAAAACATTGGTACAAACTTACCCGTTGATGATCAATACGGCTTGGTGTTAGAGCCCACACCTACGGTTAATTTTCGCTTTCTTCCATCAAATACAGCCATGCGACAGACTGAGCAATTTATTGAGCAATCACCAGTACTTGAAACCATCAAGCAATTAAGCCAAAAGCGTTTTGTATTCTCACCAGCCCTAAATATTGTCTTTGGTTCAGATGATGGTCCTTTATTTGATCCTGTAACCAATTCAATTCACATCCCCTATCAATTCGTCAATGAAAGTCGCCAACTATTTAAAAATAAAGGATTATTCAAAACTCAACGTGAAGTGAACCAAGCTACAGAGGATGCGCTGCTTCATACTTTGCTCCATGAAATTGGACATGCCTATATTGCTGATAGAGCCATTCCCATTTTAGGGAAAGAAGAAGATTCAGTTGATAACTTTGCCACAATTCTGCTACTTAACGACATTCCGCGCGGTGATGACATTGCTATTAACTCTGCAGATTTGTTCGCACTAGAAGATTTAGATACTGACAGTTTTGATGATGCTGATTTTGTCAGCGAACACAGTTTAGACTTACAACGCTACTACAATATTTTATGTTTAGTGTATGGAAGTAATCCAAATCGTTATCAGCGCATTTTTGATGAGTTGCCAGCATCAGAAAGGAAACAACAAAAGTTACGTTGTCCCGAATATTTTACGGTGATCAATCAAGGCTGGTTACATTATTTAGCTGAGTAGTCTGCGGTAATCTCCTGCACCCAAGCGAAATAAGTGACATTGTCACAATACAGGGTTATTTGTAAGGATTATTCATAAATAACCTAAATATGACAAAGCAAAAAATCATCACCTTTATTATAAGTAATTAATATATTTATTATTGTCATGTTAATATTAGTGATAAATTTTATTGTTTTTTGGGGAAAGATTAAGTTCTATGTCAGATAAAAAAGAACAACAAAGTATTGATATAGAACCAAAGTCATCAAACACTGATGAACAGCTTGCAGTAGTACCACAAAACAAGCGTTTTCGACGTTTCCTGTTCTGGTCCATTTTAATATTTGTTGTTACTCCGCCTGTTATCCTCTCAAGCTGGTTGTATACCAAAGATATCCGTTTAAACCATGTCTCTGGTTTGAAATTCAATAACGGCATCACAGCAAAGAATATCTCTGTCAGTATTGAAAATACCACGATTGAACTAGAAGATCTTTCATTACACCGTAACTTAAATAAAGACACGGGTGATGTTTCTTATCATGTGTTTGCGGTGAAATCTTCAATAAAACTGCCAAAAGCTGCGACTAAAGCGTTAGCTGATCAAAATATCAAACTTAACTATATCCACCTTTACGATGCTGACATCAAGTTTACCCACTTTTCAGCACCGTTTCGCTTCACCGCACATGCGCGAAAAGTGACATCCTCGGCTCTGCATACTAACAGTGTGACAGGTTGGCCTAATGCGGTTCAAATTCTTGAAGATGTGGACGTTGCTTTTAATAGCGATCCTCATATTGCGCTAACCGGCAATGTATCACATGGTGTAATGACACTATTTTTCCCTGACTACAACCCTTCACCTCACTATCGTTTGCATTTCAACGATGGTGATTTTTCGATTAGTTGGCAAGGTGACAGTACGCCATTAAAGGTCAACGTAGGGGCTATGTATCCTGAGTGGAAAACCTTATATTCCATCTTGGAACAACAAGAATTAACCCAGTTAGGCTTTTCAATCGATTTCAAAAAGCCGACCGAATCTATGGTATTAACGGCTGACAAAATCCACCTTGAAGAGCCAATGTTTTTACCTAAATTTGTTGAACGTGCTGATATCAATAACAAGGGATACCACCTAGGCCAAACCATTGCTAATTTGGCTCAGTTACCCATGCACAAATTTAGAGTTAAGTCATTTACTTATGGTGATCTAATTTTAGATTCGCGCGTACTACTTGAAACACCGTTATCAGACAATAAGCCTGCAACAAAAAAGAAGAAAAAAAAGAAGAAGAAAATTCTTACACAGCAAGATCTTGATAGGAAAGAAGCAGAGCTTAAAGCGAAGCAGCAAGCGAAAGAACTTAATATTGCAGAAGAAACCCATACCAAAGCCAAGTTTATTGTGCGTGGTAAAGCCCTTGCACCGAATCCTTATAACTTAGATGTAACGGTTCGTCATTTAACGAAAACTGATGCCCGAGTCCATACCAGCTTGGTGCGTGGTGATGGGAATCGCCTCGATTGTGATACGGTCATTCTCTTTGATCAACCTCTACCTAAGTACATGAACTGTAATGCCAAGTTTAAGGGGACTAAAGAATTTACCGATCGCCTTGGTCTTAAAGGTTTGCCTGACGCCAAAATCAATGGCCCTTTACGTTTTGTTGCAGTGCAAACCGAAGCACCGGTTGATGCTCCGAAAGATAAACGTATGCTGGTGGATAATAAACTAGCCACTGCATACTACGATGTGGGTTTTGAATTACCTGAATCTTTTGCTATTTCTCTTAATAAATATGCAATACCAGCAGGTCTTTTTAAAAAGAAAGCTGAGAAAACATCTAATCAATTAAAAGAAAAACAGCTTGCCGATGTACAGATGATCACTGATGGAAGAATTGATTTTAATGTCAATTTCTACGATAAGCTTTTACGTGTGATTTTAAAGGACAAAAAAGAAAAAATTAGCTTGGTAAATAAGCGTACCCAGTCATCTATAAACTTTGATTTCAATGTCTTGAACTGCTTATATCCTAATCTGCAATGTCACATCAATGCTGAAGTAGAAGCACAGGCAAAGACCATTTACCCAATGCCTGAAAGCCAAATTAACGACTTCGCATTCAAAACACATATGGTTGCAACATGGGGTAATCACACATTGATAGCCCAAATGACCAACAATAATATCGCCATGGATAAAGTGAATGTTAAAGGGATCCCCGGACTACAAAAAAGCCTAAGTAAAGATATTCACTTCCATCTGGACTCTTTAGTCGGAATTTACAGTCAAGACAGGTTTAAAACTGTAGGTAACTTTATACTTTACCAACCCGCAGACACCAAAGCTTCTTTAACATCCGAGTTCATTGTTAACCGTAATGAAGATTTTGATAATAATACTCATGATTCATTAAGTCGCTATCGTGCAGATTTAGGTATTAAAGTGAATAACTTTTACTTAAGCCAAGAGTTCAAATTGATCAAACCACTGCCTCCTGTTAAAGCAAAGCCAGCGGTTGTTAAAGAAAAAGCAAAGACAGATAGCATCGATACACGACTTATTAAAAAGTTGGCCGAGCTAATGGGTTTATCACACCTAAAAGATTTATCACCACAAATCGATTTTACCGCACCTTATAAAGTAGGTGCCGATATTGCAGCGATCCAAGCAAAGATCCGTGCTGAACATCAAGCTTTATATGAGTCAGTAACAGTGAAGCCGTTACAATTTAAATCTGATTACGATATTACTTTTAGTGCGCAACGTAATACACAAAAACTGGGTAAGATCTACAGCCAAGGTCACGCACAACTAGACGGTTCAGAGTTAAATATTAATAGTAAGTTTAAAAACAGTAATCATGCTTTGTTTGCTGATGTGAGTTTGCTGTCTAATTTCGATACAGGTATGTCTAACATTAAATTAAAACGCCATACTTTTACCTTTACACCAGAGCAAGATCTGAAAAGCTTTTATATTCCAGCACTACCCATTAATCTGAACATTACTCAAGGTCAACTAACAACAAGTGCTGATATAACAGTTAATAAAGATAAGCAGGTATCTGGTTTTATTGATCTTGCCACTCATCGCATCACTGGCGAATATGAGGCGTTCCGATTTGGTAACGTACATAGTCATCTCCACCTTGCGTTATCATCGACTGACGTTAAAACGCAATCGCCGTTAGAGATCTCAGCAGATTATCTTGATATAGGTGTACCTATGTCTAACCCTCGCCTATTGGCTGAATTTGATACCAGCAAAGATTACTACCACATTGCCCATGGCACGACTGAACTGTATGGCGGTAATATTAGCATCGAGCCAATTACAATCACTAGCCTAAGTAATATTAAACAAGTACCTGTTACCGTCTCTGGGGTTGATCTCGCTCGTGTCATCGCTGAAGCCGATCAAGATAATATTGAATTAACAGGTCGTATCGATGGCGTTATTCCAATCGCGTTAGAAGACGGTAGTATCGTGATACGTAACGCAAAACTACAAACCCAAAAACCTGGTGGTGTTCTACGCTATATCCAAGGTTCAACTATCGATAAAAAAGTTAAAGAAGCAGGTACTTATAGTCCACTAAATATTGTGGAAGTATTAGATAATTATCATTACAACTCCATTGCGTTTGCTTTTGATTATGCTAAAAGCGGCGATTTATCGTTAAAAACACGTATCGAAGGTAAAAATCCAGATTTCCAAGATGGACGTCCTATTAACGTCAATCTTAAACTTAATGATAATATCCCTAAGTTATTACGTTCAAAGGAACTCATTGACTCATCACCTCTTGTTGCTCAAATAAAACAACAACTTGGCGTTCAATAATAAGAAGATTAAAAATCGTATGACAACTAATACAAAACTTTGCCAATTTTTTCCGACGTTTCATTTCCGCAATCTTCCGAGTGCTTTTGCACTCATTATCGGAACTGTACTAATGGTTGGCTGTACACCGAAAGTTGAAGTCGCACTTTCTGAAAAGCCGATTGAAATTAACTTAAATATCAATATTAAGCATGAAATCAATGTTAAAGCTGATCACGAAATTAATGAATTATTCAAGGACAAAAATGTTTTCTAATTTCCGCTCAACCAAAGTGAAAGCAGTACTATTCATTGGCATGTTATGCTCAGCTAACACTGCAATGGCGCTCACCTTACAGCAAGCAAAGCAACAAGGTTTGATCGGTGAGGCCAATAATGGCTACGTGGCAAGTGTTCAATCTCAGCCAACAGCAAAAGTAAAGCAACTGGTCGATGATACCAATCAAAAAAGAAAGCTAGGCTACCAACAAATTAGCCAACAAAATAACATAAGCATTGAAGAAGTAACGGCATTGGGACGTGCTAAAGCCAAACAAAAGACCTTACCTGGGTATTATTTTCAAACAAAAGCGGGTGAATGGATTAAAAAATAAACCCACAAAAATGTTAAGTTTTTCTTAACCCCACGCTCAATCAATTTAACTCTTACAGATTCAGTGGTAAGCGTATAATTTTTAAATATATAACTCTATTATTATCGCTATCACATGACCATTATCGACAATTTCAAACGCCTTCGACCGACAGACGCTGTGTTTATTTGCACAGCGCTATTGTGTCTTGCCCCATTTATTAGCTCACCTATCGCTTTAATTTTAGGCTTTCTCTTAGCCAGTTTCGGATTTGTTCCAACGCAATTTAATATCGCCGCCCTCACCAAAAAACTTTTGTCATATTCCATTATTGGTTTAGGTTTCGGTATTCACTTAAATGAGGCAATTGAAGCAAGTAAAGCTGGTTTAGGACTGATCATTTGTTCTATCTTCTTCACTTTACTACTAGGTTGGATTGCAACACACTTTTTAAGTCTGGATAAAAAAACCGGTCACCTTATTGCGTCGGGTACGGCTATTTGTGGTGGCAGTGCTATTGCAGCAGTATCCCCAGCGATCAATGCCCGTGATGATCAAACCTCTTTGGCATTAGCAACGGTATTTGTATTAAATGCAGTCGCTCTGTTTATCTTCCCAGCTATTGGTCATTTACTCGATATGAGCCAACACACTTTTGGTACATGGGCGGCTATTGCGATTCATGATACTTCTTCCGTTGTTGGTGCTGCAGGTTCATACGGTGATGAAGCTTTAAAAACAGCAACAACACTTAAACTTGCTCGCGCATTGTGGATCATCCCAGTAGCCTTTATCAGCGCACTACTGTTTAAAGGCAATAGCAAGAAAATTGCCGTTCCTTATTTTATCGTACTGTACTGTGTAGCGATTTTAGTCGCCCACTTCTTACCGCATTTCCAACCTGTGTACGATATGATCTTCACGGCATCTAAGCGTTTATTGGTGGTGTGTTTATTCTTAATTGGTTCAGGTATTACCGTTAATAAATTGCGCAATGCAGGGCCGAAACCTATGCTATTAGGCGTATTACTGTGGCTGGCAATCGGTAGTGCTTCTTTGATTTATATCGAAATGTTTATTCCTTAAATCAGCACAACAGCTTTAAACAGACACGTAAAAACAACAAAGCCAGATCATTGATCTGGCTTTTTGTATTTATTTTCAAATACGCAGTAATAAAGAAAAAAGCGACCTTTACTTGGTCGCTTCGTGAACTTTATCATAAACATCTATGCTTATTTAATCACTAAAATAGAAACAGCTAACATTATGATTTATTTGGCATATATAACTCTATCTGAGTATCCTTTGCCATGCCCAATGATAAGGTGTATCGGTTGGTCTGGTTCCAACTGATAACCTTTTGAAATCACCACTTTATTATTTTTAACTCGCACATCAGCCTGATCACATACTTGATTTTGACAGCTAAAAATAAGACTACCGTTTGAGTAAGCTTTTAAAGAAAAATTATCACTATTAAAACGTTTTTTGCTAACTCGTACGACTACTCGCTCTTTCTCTGAGTTTGCCCATATACGAAGATCATTAAAACGATAGTTGTATACCACTTGATCCGTTTGCGGCGTGTCAAATACCACTTTCACTCTATCGCCTTGGCGAAGACGTTTATTTAATGTGGCATGTGTGATAGCGGTATCCGGTGAAATTTTCACGTTGAATCTATCGCTTTGATTATTACTGATCTTGCCTATAAAACGACCATTCACATATACTTTTGCGCTGTGTTTTGGCAGCCATGTTCGATAGTAATCGTAGGAAATTTGGATTGTTTGACTACGAGGACGATAATGAATCGCAACATCACGACCAAAATCATGATCTTTTTTCTCTATTTCAAAATCACTATTATTAGACATGTTAGTCGAAGGTTTCAGATATCCTGACAGCCCATCTAATAACTCATTATTTGCGCTATTTGTTGGTACACCCCAATCAGCAAAAAACGCTCGTAAATCGTAACCGGTTGCTAAACTCGCTTCACGAATAAAAACCTGAACACGATGATCCGAATTACCATCAAAATTACGCTCAACAGTGTTATAACCATTACGCATGATCACACTCATGCGTTGGTAAAAACGAGGGCCAAACGTCAGATCAAGTTGCCAAAATAAACCTAGACGCTCAAATGGACCTAAATCATCATTAAAGTAATCTTTTCCACTATTTGGCTGATCTAAATACGGGAAAATACTACTCTGCCAACGTGTTTCTAATCGACTTCCATACCCCAGTGAAGCACGGACTTTCTGAGAGGTAATATTGGTCGTTACCTCAGTCATTTTATTAAATTGTAAATATCGAGGCTGTAGCGTATGTCCATACTCATGCCATGGTCCCCAGCCCCCATCCGTTAACAATTTATTGGTATTCACCACTGGATTGAAGGCATTCGCCGTCCCTGTACCTAAATGGTGAGTCGTGGCATACATTAATCCATACCCATTTTCACCCACATCAAGGAATAACACTTTATGCTTCATCGGTTGATGGTGCTCAGCTAAATCAAGTGAAAAACCATAATGTTCTTCGCCCCACGCAATGATTTGCTCCCAACCTTGCATTAATTCTGTTGGGTTAGTAACACCATAAGATTTGAATTTTTCGATAGGTCCGGTGATCACCATAAATGGGGAAACTAAATGGATATTCGGTGATGTCGCACTTTCTAACATTGTAAGGAAGTCGCTATCGGTATGTTCACCTAAGCGAAAAATAGGCATTTCACGACCACCTGTCACCGTCACTTCAACCACTGGATCTGTACTTGATAACTGGTTATCAATGTACACTTCACCATCGTAAGTTGATTGGATGTAAACGTCATTGGATCTGTTAATCACCGAACGTTGATCACATAATTTTGGGGTTGAAAGTACATTGATGCAGATTTTAACATTACGACCATCAACAGAGGTTACACGAAGCAAATCACCAGATTTAACATATGTACTGGTTGGAATGTAATGCGTTAAACCACGATTTGGGCGTAACCTATTTTTCATGTCATTCGCTAAGGCTGATTTACTTAGCCTTGGATCAACACTAACAGTCGCAACCACAGCTTCATTGATTTCAGGAGTAATAACCGTGATAGGCGAAATCGGTGTTATTGGAGGCGATGATGCAAATATGCTAAATGAAATCAGTAAACTTATTACAGCAGTACCGCATGTAAGTAATGTTGTTACCCTCTTCATTCGTGATCTCCGCTCTTAAAATCGTGACCTGAATTTAAGTGTAGAAGAGATTCGCATATTGCATCTCATTATCGAGACACTTTTTCTAACAAACGAGACGTTATTGACTGGACAGAAGCAGAAAAGCCTTCATACCGAGTTTATACGATATAAAGGCTTATATTTTGTTCTTTTTACAATTTAATCAGTTACAGCACAAAGCTTGCAAAAATGAATCCGAAGATAATACTGAACACCATGCTCAATAAACCTGGGATCATAAAGCTGTGGTTGAAGATAAACTTACCAATTTTGGTCGTACCTGTACGGTCAAAGTCAATTGAGGCAATGATTGGGCCATAGTTAGGAATAAAGAAGTAACCGTTCACAGCAACGAACGTTGCAATAATCACTTCAGGTGGTAAGCCTAATGTAATACCAACAGGTACAAGCACAGCTGTTGTCGCACCTTGGCTGTTCACCATCACAGAAAGAGCAAACAAAGCAAAAGCAAATGTCCAAGGTGCAACTTCTACAAGGCCAGATACCGCTTCTTTCACCATCAGATCGTGACCTGCGATAAACGTATCACCTAACCATGCAATACCGAAAATCGCTACAATGGCACGCATACCTGCATGGAACACTGAGCCTTGAGTGATCTCATAACCGTCTGGTTTACAGATCAAGATGATCAATGCACCCATTGCTAACATCACGATTTCAATGGTATGTGCCATCCCCATTGGTGAACCATCAAAGTGTGGACGTAAGGCAGGAAACGCGCCCATCACAACGACAGCTAATGCACCAAATAAGAATAAGCCTACCGCTTTTTTCGCACCTGGTTTAATTGCGATTTCTTCAACCTTCACTTCCTGCTCCATTTCTTTTCGGAAAGCAGGATCTTGCATACGACGTTGGTATTCAGGATCGTCTTTTAGCTCTTTACCTAGCTTGTTTACAATCACACAAGCTAATGCTAAACCACAGAATGTACCCGGAATGGTAACCATTAATACGTCAGCTAAGGTAATACCTTGTGGTTCAAGAAACGCAACAAGTGCCACAACCGCAGCAGCGATTGGGCTTGCAACAATCGCAAACTGAGAAGCAATAACCGCCATACCCATTGGACGCTCAGGACGGATACCGCTACGACGGCTCACTTCTGCAATCACAGGTAATACTGAATAAGCAACGTGACCCGTACCTGCTAAGAAGGTAAAAGTGTAAGTCACTAATGGTGCAATAAAGGTAATATGACGAGGATTTTTACGCAGGATATTTGAAGCAATTTTGATTAAGTATTCAAGACCACCAGCCGCTTGCATTGCAGCAGCTGCTGCGACAACCGCCATGATCATTAACATGACATCAATAGGTGGACTTGTTGGTTGCAACCCAAAGATAAAGCTTAAAATCGCTAAACCTACACCACCCATAACACCTAAACCGATACCGCCAAGGCGGGCACCGATCAAGATACAACCTAATACAATTAAAAACTCAATTAAAAACACATCGCTCTCCCTGATGATCGCTTTTAAACAACAAAGTCAAAATACAAAATATGTCACTTGTATTTTTGCGGTAAATTCGAGGCGATAATATTAAGTTTACAACAGCAGAAAATAGCGCTTAATCACACATTAATAAATTTAAAAACAAATAAATAAAAGATATGAAATATTATTTATGGTTAAGTTTATTTATATAAGTTTTAATGTAATTGTTTTGTATGCATTATCAATATAATTCCAAATGAGGATATATTAAGCCTTCTAGATATTATTATTTGTTATTTTTAAATAGAATTAACTTATACCAAATAAAGATAAATATATTTCTAATGAGATGCTTATTTTAAAATAAAAAGAAGCGGTAATTATTTACCGCCTCTTTAATAGAGCAACTAATTTCAGAAAAATATAAACCGGAGGTTTAGTCAACGGATATAAGCAATAAGTCAAAACGATTATTACCATGCAAGATATCCAGATCTGGCTCATCTGCAATCAAGTCTCTGATTGAAGGACTTGCAAGAATTGCTCGTTCTAAATCTTCAATCGCTTGCTCTTCAATACCTAGGCGAGAATAAGCACAAGCACGTTGATAAAGCGCTGGACCATTGGTGTCATCTACTTCTAACACGCGATTACATAAACTTAATGCCCAGCGATATTCTTTTATCTCCATCGCAGCATCCGCTTTATACGTTAATGCTTCAAGATCACCAGGACGGATCAATAATATTTCATCGTAAACATCAATACGCTGCTCTGGCGTTTGAGAGCTTTGTGCACGAAGCCATAAGTTATGAATTTCGTTAATTTTCTCTATCTCTTTATTATTTTCACTGATAATGCGTGTTTTACGTTTTAAATCTCGCTCTAGTGCTAAGAATTTCTTTTCATATTCTTGGGCGATTTGCTCCAAACGCTTATCTGCCATCTCTTTTGTATTGCTCTTGAACTCACGTAATGACTGCCAACCAACAAAAGCAATCAGTGATGCTACACCGGCAATAATATAGAAAAAGTAAGTCACAGTTACATTGGCGTAATTCAGAGATTTATCAGCAACAGCTAACTCACGGTCAGTAATTTCAATCACCATTCGACGTTCAAGATCTTGCTGAGATTCACGTAAATCTTTCAGCTCATCGAGAATATAACGTTCCATGAATGGCTTTTCTAACATGTCGGTTTCTGAATATTTTTTTTCACTTGCCTGAGCGGAAAAACAGATAAGTAAAGAGGCTAATAGACTTATAAGCAAGCGCATAAGCATTCCTTTTGCATGAATAGAAGAGATATCTTCAGAAACCATAGCAAATGGAGAGGTTAAATAGCAAAGATAGAGGAAAAATTGCTAAATTTTCTAAGTATAAATAGTTAATTAGTCATAAAAAGAACAATTTATCAGCACAATCTCGTTAATAGCAATGAAGTGCCACCATTATAAAATCATCATTCCGCATATTTAAACAAATGAGATAGTTATTCACGAATTACCCCACATTTTAAGGTTCAATCTCTAACTTTTCACTGCTATTAACTAAGATCTTTTTTTGAGACTGTTCTTTATTGCTGTCTATTTTCATCCACACAACAGTGATCAAAATTAAAAATGCAGCAAGATCACATAACGCACTCGCTAAACCCGATGTCATTAGAGACACGATGATTAGCCCAATAGCCAGTATTGCAGCAGTCACTCTGGCTTTCTTATGATTTCTTTCTTGTATCCATTTTTTCATACTTCACTCCTATCTGTTCTATTAATACTAATAGAGTGAAGAATGTTAAAAAATATCGATTCACTATTTGATAGAGGAAAAAGATCTATCTAGCTCTGTATATATAAATAAATCACGCATCTATAAGCAAAAGCGTACATAGCGATTATTAGCCTCACGCTTAACTTTCACTATCTACACATTTTTATTTATTGGTTATAACAACGCTTTAGTTTTGAGAAGCGACAGAGATTCAACATTTAGCAATCGGTAATTCATCTAATCGTGTTGTCCAACGATTAGATCGAAATGCTTGTTTCATATGCCAATTTGAGGTGGCGATAACAGAGGCGGGTTTTATACCATTCTTGAACTTAGCATTCATAATATCGGTAATTGCCATTAACTCTCGACGTTTAGCTTCATCAAAGGCACTGGTATCAAACATATCTAGTTGAAAACCTTCATCTATAGCAGGCGTTAGTTCATCTAAGATCACCCCTACTTTTTGGTATTCATATCCGGGCTTATAGATCTGTTTTAACTGCTGCAGCGCTGAATCAATAAACTTATAGTTATCTTGGCTTGGGCACATTAAGGGTACTGCACTACTGCGATTCAATTGTGGTAATTGCTTATAACGGTTAGTACGAAGAAAAACACCGACGACATTTGCTTGGCTACCTTGCCGTCTTAATTTTTCACCTGCTCGCTGACAGTGAAACGCTAATGCTGATTTCAGCTCTTCAAAATCAGTAATGCCTTGACCAAAACTGCGACTGGATAATATCTGTTTTTTGGTTTCATCAATATCACCGGGATCGATACAGGCGATACCTTGTAACTCCATAACGGTACGTGCCAGCACCACATTCCATACTCGTCGCATCTCTGGGGCACTTTTTTGTGAGAGTTGCAGCGCGTTATCAATCCCCATCGTCCGTAATCGAGTTGCGGTTTTTGCGCCTATTCCCCAGATATTCTGCACATCAGTACGAGCTAGTAACCATTCTCTTTTATGATCGCTATCTATTTGAACCACGCCTTGAACACGTTGCTCATAAACTTTTGCAGCTTGGTTACCTAATTTCGCCAATGTTGGTGTTGCACCAATGCCAACACGTACCGGTAAGCCAATATTTTTATAGATGGTCTGCTTGATTTGACGGCCATAATCTTCCAGTTGTTCAAGTTTAAAACCATCTAAACGAACAAAGGCTTCATCAATACTGTATTGCTCCACACAAGGTGAAAAGTTAGAAAGCTCTTCTATAAAACGTCGACTCATATCCGCATATAAAGTGTAGTTAGAACTACGTACCACAACACCTTTTGAACGCGCTTCTCGCTCGACTTTAAACCAAGGAGCCCCACGAGTAATGCCAAGAGCTTTGGCTTGTTCAGATAACGCAACACAACAACCATCGTTATTAGAAAGCACTACAACTGGTTTGTTGGCAATAGTAGGATCAAAGAGTTGTTCGCAGGAGCAATAGAAGCTTTTGGCATCAATTAATGCCCATACTTGATCCCGATTTCCGATAAGATTGTCAGACATACGCTATAGCAAGTTATGGATATTACGAGTGACGACACCAAATATTTCTGCATCTTGGGGTAATGGAAAAGACTTCATTGCAGGATTTTCAGCTTTTAACCACCACATTCCCTCATGGCGAACTAAACGTTTACAGGTAAATTCATCATAAATACGTGCGATCACAATTCTGCCCGGAGCTACCGTTTCAGCACGATCGACCACCAGCAAATCACCATCATAAATGCCAGCCCCAATCATGGACTCGCCAGAAGCACGCAGAAAGAAAGTCGCATTAGGATGACGGATAAGATATTCATCAAGATCTAAGCTCTCTTGATGACCATCAGCTGGAGACGGAAAACCACAAGGAACGGATTCAATAAAGTACGGATACGCACTCATTAGATAACACTCAACACACTGTACACTTATACAGTCTAATACAATTCATACCTTAAAATCACTTTTTTATTGCTTTCACTTCACCACTCAAATGATAGAAAGCACAAACATATAAAAAACCAATAAAATACTGTTTTAATCGAATAAAAAAACATCAAACAACGTTTTTTATAATATTTTAATGCGGTAAATATGCCTTTATTGGATACAATAGACGAAATAATATTTGATACTAAACATCCATACCTTCAACTAACGGTATTTTTCAATTTAGTATTCTCGTCTAAAGATTATGGAGAGACGTATGACGTTGCTGAATCGTAAGGCAGCTATTCTTTTAGGACTATTCGCATTATCTGGTTGTGCTTCTTCTGACAGCCCATGTGATTCAGGTTACCTAATGCCATCTAAAATTGATGGCTCTAACTTTCAGTGTCAACAACCAGCTGACACTGTAGCACCTGAAACAACAGTAACACCACCACCAGTGATTGACAGCGACTACATCAATAACGATAACGCGCATTTAGAAGATGAAACATCAATGACGAATGATCAAGCATTCGGTGATATCTCACCTTCTCGTTACACTGTACAAATTCTTGCGTTAAGTGAAGAGCGTAACCTTCGTGGTTACCTACAACCAATTCACGGTAACGAGCCAATCTGGGTTAACTGGAAGCGTGTAAATGGTCGTAACTGGTATGCTGTGATCTACGGTAACTTCGCAACAAAAGAAGAAGCACGCCAAGCTATTCAATACCTACCAGCATCAGTTCAAGCACAAGGGCCTTTCCCACTAAGCTTTGCTGCTGTTAAAGCGGATAAAGAAGGTCAAGTTTACCAACTACGTTAATCGTTGTTCGTAAGCCGATACAAAAAAGCCAACATCATAACTGCTGGCTTTTTTAATGCGTGAAATTCAGTATTCACAAATAATAAAAAAGTCAGAGCACTGCTGCCCTGACTTTCTATATCATTAGTGTTGATTATTCGCCATCGTTGCTCACATCAACATTGCGCTTTTTCTTAGGAATAAATACGTCATTACCCACCGCTTGGTTCTCGTAAAAACGCTTATCCACTTTACGCTTCGCTTTAGGTGCTTGCTTCTTCTGTGCAACCACTTTCTCGCCTGTTGGTTTCTTCTTAACGAATTTCTTCTTCAGTGCAGGCTTAAGACCTTTAAACTTACCTTCTAAACCTTCGATAGTTGAAAATTCAATACGTTGGTTAAGGAAAGCTTCAACGTTCTTAAAGCTCTTCCAGTCTTTAGGACCAACAAGTGATACTGCATCACCTTTGTTACCTGCACGACCAGTACGACCTACACGGTGAACATATTCTTCAGCATGTTTTGGCATATCGAAGTTAATCACTAGCGATACGTTATCAATGTCCAAACCACGTGACGCGATATCCGTTGTTACTAAGATCTTATGACAGTTACGCTCGAACTGGCTCATGATGCTATTACGTTGGTTCTGGTTTAAGTTACCACTTAACGCCACCGCTTTTAGTTTACGTTCATTCAACTCATTGGTTAGACGATCCGTATCTGCACGGGTTGCGGTAAAGATAATGACCTGGTTGTAATCGGTTGTTTCTAACACTTTATCAAGTAGTGCTTGTTTATGATCTAGGTGATCACAAAGAATAAAGCGTTGCGTAATGTCTTTATGCTCTTCTGCTGAGTGACCAATAGAAATACGTTTCGGGTTGTCCAGCATTTCAGATGCAATCTCAATCACTTCTTGGTTATCAAGTGTTGCAGAGAACATCAGTGTTTGACGACGACGGTGATTTGCCGCTTCATTAATACGACGTAACTGTGGCGCGAAACCTAAATCAAGCATACGGTCTGCTTCATCAAGGATCAGCATTTCTAAACCATCAAGGTGCGTACTACGGTGCTCTAGGTGATCGGCTAAACGACCCGGTGTTGCTACAACAAACATAGGATCGTTACGCAGTGCTTTAACCTGATCGTTAAAGTTTTCACCACCTACAATTAGCGTACCATCGTAGGGTGTACCTGCATTTAAAGTGCGTAACTGAGCAAAGACTTGTTTTGCTAGTTCACGTGTTGGCGTAAGAATAACTACACGAGGATCACGACGTGTAAATGGCTTGCTACGGTACATACGCTGCATTGCAGGTAGCAAGAATGCCAATGTTTTACCGGAACCCGTTTTCGAAGAGGCCAAAATATCTTTGCCTGCGATAGCAACAGGGATTGCTGTTTGCTGAATTTCGGTTGCTCGATCAAACGCCAAGTGATTAATTTTTTTAAGTAGGCGTGGGTCTAATCCAAGATCTTTAAAATGCAAAATGATGCTCCGGTAAAAACAACTCTCAGGATAGAGTTTACTGTTAACTATGATGAATATCACAATAACGTGAAAAACATTAGCCACGGATTATAACACAAGTTCTAACTAAGAAAGAAAATTTACCCGCTTCATTTCGTAGCAAAAATGAAAAATCGTGTGAATTGGAAATTAATGAGCATTTAGTCTAATCTAGCCGAGATTTATTCAATAGGGATATATGATGTCAGACAATAAATTTCCTTTATGGCTAGCCATTTCTTATGGCCTCTTTTTTATTATTTTAGGAATAAACCCTGCATTTAGAGAAGTATGGATAGCAGAAGCGATTCCACTCATACTGATCTTTGGTGTACTTGTTTTCTCTTTTCGCCATTTCCGCTTTAGTAACCTTGCATATAGCTTAATGGCAGTTTGGCTGGTACTGCATAATATTGGTGCACATTACACTTTTGCAAATGTCCCATTTGATTGGTTCAACGATTTGATTGGCTCAAGCCGTAATAACTTTGATCGCCTCGCCCACTTTTCTATCGGCTTCTATGCTTTTCCTATCGCTGAATACCTTGTAAGAAAAAATCACTGTAAACCGCTCATTGCTGGTTTATTTGGCTTATTTGCTATTATGGCAACCGCCGCCGCTTACGAAATCATTGAATGGTGGTACGCAGCAAGTGCTGGTGGTGAAGCTGGTATCGAGTTCTTAGGCTCTCAAGGTGACATTTGGGATGCGCAAAAAGATATGCTGTCTGATACACTAGGCGCACTATTTAGTTTGAGTTTGTTCTTCATTTTCAAACCTTATCAAAAAGAAAACTAAAGCATTTACCTAGATAAAAATAAGGCGCTCATTGAGCGCCTTATTTATTTGTAACTATCAAAACTTATTCAACGTCTGGGTAGCCATTTGGGTTAGTTGACTGCCAACGCCAAGTATCTTGCGTCATATCATTTAAGGTTAGCTTCGCTTCCCAATGCAGTTCAGCTTTTGCTTTCGCTGGATCTGCCCAACATTCAGCAATGTCACCAGGGCGACGTGGTGCAATACGGTATGCTACTTCAACACCAGATGCTTTCGAGAATGCATCAACCATTTGCAGTACACTGTTACCATTACCTGTACCGAGATTATATATATGCAAGCCTGCTTCAGTGCCTTTATGGTTCAGTGCCGCTAAGTGACCATCAGCTAAGTCCACAACGTGGATGTAATCACGTACACCTGTACCATCAATCGTTGGGTAATCATTACCAAACACTGATAGGAACTCACGACGACCCACTGCAACTTGAGAAATAAATGGCATCAAGTTATTTGGAATACCTTGTGGATCTTCACCCATGGTACCGGACTTATGAGAACCAACTGGGTTGAAGTAACGCAACAGCGTAATACTCATTTCAGGGTAAGCATGTTGAATATCAGCTAAACACTCTTCAACCATTAACTTACTACGACCATAAGGGTTCGTTGCGCTAGTTGGGAAATCTTCTGTAATTGGCACAGAAGCAGGATCGCCATAAACCGTAGCAGATGAACTGAAAATCAATGCATTAACGCCAGCTGCACGCATCGCTTCTACTAACACTAATGTACCGTGAACGTTGTTGTCGTAGTACTCAAGTGGCTTTTCTACTGACTCACCTACCGCTTTTAAGCCTGCAAAGTGAATAACTGCGTCAATTTCATTTTCAGCAAATACATTGTCTAAAAATGCACGATCGCGAATATCACCTTTATAGAAAGCAGGCTTAACACCTGTTAGGTTTTCAATTCGACCTAATACTGTTTCTTTACTGTTATATAAATTATCGACGATGATCGGTGTCATACCCGCTTCAATCATTTGTACACAAGTATGGCTGCCGATATAGCCCATGCCACCAGTAACTAAAACACGCATAGTGTCTCCTAATCCTTAAAAATGCTGACTACCTATAAACTTACGCTCAAATCATTGAATCAAACGTCAAACAAAAGGCTAATCAATTAGTTGCCGATAATTATCATGAGAATACACCAATTAATCAAATCAATGACGCTGAAGTATGTTATCAAAAACATTTAATCCCATTTATGTATGGTTACAATTATCGATGCAATCTCATTGTTATCATCTTGCTTGAAAATTATAAAACACTGTATTATTTAATCCACGTTTTTCTATCTGTCGAGCCATTATGAAACGTTTATTATCCAAGACCCTTATGGTCTGTAGCCTTTTCACTCTTCTCACTGGCTGTGAAGTTGTTCAATGGAAAACTGATCACGACAATACAGCCCTACATGAAGATGGTTTTACAAAACATACATTAGCATTAAAAGAAGGCGGTAAACTGAGCTACTGGGAAGGTGGTAAAGGTGAACCTTTGTTACTTCTCCATGGCTTTGGTGGTACTGCTGCTGCAACATGGAAAGCAGAAATGCTTGAATTAAGTCACCACTACCGTGTTATAGCACCGGATTTATTATGGTTTGGCGAATCACAAAGTGATGCTAAGCCTCGATTAACCACTCAAACCCAAGCTATTTGGCAATTAGTTAACAGTATGAACATCGACAAGATCAACGTCGTTGGTATCTCATACGGTGGTTTTGTCACTTACGATATGATGACAACACCTGAACGTATTAACAAAGCGATTATTATTGCTAGCCCAGGTCCACTATTTAGCGATAATGATTTAGCTGAATTAGTGCAACGTGCTGGTGTTAAAGCGCCAGAAGATCTCTTTGTACCAGAAAATGGGGATGGTATTCGTCGCCTATATGATAACGTTTTTGTAAGTAAAAAGCCGCTACCTGATTTCCTCGCCAATCAGATTTACCAAGGCTATTTTTCACAATGGAAGCCAGAGCGTACCCAGTTAATTCAAACTCTGCCCTCAGATCGTGACCGCATACAGCAATTTGATCCAAAACAGTTACCAGAATTGATGCTTATTTGGGGTGAAAAAGACAAAATATTCCCACTATCAAACGGCATTAAATTAAGTAAATACACCCAAGCCCCTATTGTTGTATTACCTAACACTGCTCATGGTGTTACCAATGAGCAACCAGAATTAACATCAAAACTTATTAATAACTTTCTACAGCAATAACTCATCGAATATATAAGAGGTAAATAATTACCTCTTATATTTCACCTTTTAGACACTTATTTAATCACATTGCCAACAAATAATTACAATCACTCTTTTTTAATTGTCATTGTTATAGCTAGTTACATTAATTCTCAAAAATAATTAGACATAAAGTGAAATACTGTTATCCTCGCCCATGCACAACATGTTGCATTCATTTATCTGTGCATAGGCGTTTCTAACTTTATGACGACATTAATAAAAAGTAATCAATTACAACCCACCAACTTTGCTTACATTGAGCTAAGCGAAAAAACCCTCCAAAAACAGTTAGCGTTACTCTTCCCTTTTGCAGGCGCAATTTGTGCCGTTATTGCATTTACTTATTTTGTTTCTAACGCTGAATACTACTTTACCTTTGTGGGTATTGTTGGGATGTTGCTTTGTTATGCCTTAGCCATACTTAACCGCTCTGCCATTTCATCTAAAGTTTTATTTTGGATCTTCTTAGTTGCAACCACCCTTGTTTGCGCCAGTGGTTTTTACTTTGATGGTGCACGTCATATCAGTAACACTATTGGTTTAACTATTCCGTTACTGTGCTTTTTTGCCCTTAGAATTAAAACTGCAGGCTGGTATAGCCTGATTTTTGGCTTTATTTATGTTGTATTAAGCATTTCAGAAATCACCAATAAGCACTTACAGATCTCCTCTGCATTGCAGAATATCTGTGCTTATTCCATTATTTTCGTAATGGCATTTTTACTTTCTCGTCACCGTTACGATGCTATTAAACAAGTAAAACGCACCACCACGCACGATTACCTAACTGGCTTACTTAACCGTGAAGGTTTTGTCCCACTATATTTAACTGAATCATCACGCTGTCAGCGTTATCGCCGCGATATTTCGATGCTATTGCTTGATATTGATAATTTACGAGAAATCAATGATCGCTTTGGTTTAGATGCAGGTGACAAAACCATTATGATGCTTGCGAAATGTTTAAATGAACATTGCGGTGATAAAGCGAAAATTTCCCGTTTAAGTTGCCAAGAGTTCTGTATTTTATTACCTGATGCCGATATTCAAAAAGCTGAATTTATGGCAATTCAACTACGTAATGAAGTCGCTAAATGGTCACTAGAATTAGAAACAGGACATCGTATTAACATCACCATCAGCGTTGGTATCACAGCGGTGGAATATCAAGATTTTAGATACGATTACATTAAGGCTGAGAGTGCATTGATGCGTGCGAAACGTTGGGGATATAATCAAATCGCAACCAACGAATAAAGGTTATTTCTATGTCCTCAAAAATACACTATCAATGGAAATGTTTTTCAGTCGAAGAACAAGAACACTTGTTACCAAACAACAAACAAGTGAATTTCACAACGATTAAGCATCCCGGCGCTGTTGTGATCATTCCTATTAATAGCCAAGGACATATCGTTCTCGTTAACCAATATCGCCCAGCGATTAAGCAATGGATCTTAGAGTTTCCAGCAGGCACATTAGAGCCAAATGAAGATGTATTTGAATGTGCTAAACGTGAACTGGCTGAAGAAGTGAATTTAAAAGCTGAGAGCTGGCAATCACTCGGTGAGCTTCTCCCCGTTCCGAGCTTTTGTGACGAAATCCAATACCTGTTTGTTGCTACCGATTTAACACCCACCATTGGTGAATTGGATGACGATGAAATTATTGAAGTTGTCACACTTTCAGTACAAGACATCGAGCAAAAGATTGCTCAAAACGAAATCCAAGATAACAAAACCTTGGCTGCCTTTCTGAAAGCCCGTATTGCTGGCTATCTATAATCACTTAAAAACACCATAAAAAAGCCCAGCATTAAGCTGGGCAAAAGTAGTACCTTTTAATTATCTGTTCTCATGGGTAACAGATAAGTACTTACACGTCGAAGCAGTGGACGCTTGACTCTTCTACTATCACAATTCACGGTTACAATTTATTTACAACCACATGAATAAGTAGACTTTTTAAATATTCACTTCCCATCGCTGTAATGGTTTTTCACTGTTAATACCAGCTCTTCCCCAACGATCAATGCTATCAATAACAATTACTTTGGTTTGTTCTGAAACTAATTTTTTCATACTTTGGCTCAGTGCTTTAGTCGTGAGCAAGGTAACTGAAGGATCCTCTGCCACCAATTTCACTAAACGGGCTTTATCTTCGTCATTCCATTCCAATTCTGGCTTAGTGATGCGATCAACAACAAACAGTTGGTTACCTGATGCGAAATCTTCTAATTCCGAGGATAACAACACAACAGCATCAACATTCGCTTCCATTAACGCTTTTTGCTGGCGATTGATCAGTTGACGTACATCTGCCATTAAGTCTTGTTGGTTCTGTTTAATTTGCGGTGCTTTTTCAGGCCATAAACGCTGAAGATCACGACTAACAATTGATGACATCACCGTTAAGTTATTCGGGTTTAACCACGCGTACATGGATGTTGAACCATCATTTAAACGTAACGTCGCTACCCCTTGCGCACGCGGTGAAATCGCTTGTGACGCATCAATTTCGACAACTTTAATATTGCCTTCACGAGCATGCTGGAACAAAGGGTCTTGATGCCAAATAGCACCTAGCGAAACAACTGCTGTCGCGGAATGGCTTGCAGCACTGGCAACTTCTGAACCTTTGGTGGCAAACCAATTAGGTAAACGAGAAATACCGTAGCGTTTCGGTGGCAAATACCCCGTTGTGATCCCCGTATCTTTGGTCAATTCAGATGCCAACATATAAGTAACAGGCGTTGCGGTTAAAATATCTTTAGCATTCGCCATTGTTGATGGCAACAGCACTGATGCTGTTAAACAAGCACCAACGATTAACGTTTGTGACTTACGCATAGCGCGAGAAAACGGATTGATTAAAAACATAATGTTTCCTTTATTAACCTTTACGCACAATGCGGAAAATCGTTGCTGATAAAAAGAAGAATGCAGACACAATAATAATCGCAGCTCCTGATGGAACTGGCATCTTTAGCTCCATCGGTAATACAGTACCAATGACGCAGCTGATGGTTGCTAATAACGCTGAAAGTAAAACAAAACTCCCCATATTTTTAGTAAGCAGTCTTGCTGTTGCTCCCGGAATAAGCAGCAATGCACCAACCAATACCGCACCGACAATTTTGACAGATGCAATGGTGACTAAAGTGATCATCATAACGAACAAGTAGTCGTAAAAATTGGTTTTATAGCCACGGACACGGGCAATATCAGGGCTGATACAAGTCAGTAAAATACGATTAAAAGTTGGGATTAATAGCAACACAATTAATGCACAGCTAACGGCTAACACCATTAAGTCATAATCTGTCACCGTTAGAATCGAACCAAATAACACGTTTTCTAGCATGTGGATATTGATCTTACGTGCCACATACATCAATAAAGCAGCACCGACGGCTAGTGCTAACGCAAGGAATACCCCAACTAAGGTATCGTACGGTACGTTGGTACGGTTACGGACAAAATGCAGTAACAACGCAAAAATCATACAGAAGCTAAATAACCCAATAAATGGATTCTCTGGTGGCTCGCCCAATAACACACCTAAGGCAATACCCGTTAATGCAGCGTGACCAACTGCTTCAGAAAAGAACGCCAAACGCTTTGCGATAACTAATGTCCCTAAACCACCCAGTAGCGGCCCAAGTAGCAATGCAGCTACAATGGCATTGACCATAAACGCATAAGAGAAGCTTTCGCTCAACCAACCAGCATCAACACCTAATTGTGCCCAATGTCTTAACAGTTCCATTATGCGACCTCTTTCTTCGCTGAATCTGATTCAAACGGCTGAGTATAGTGATTGAATAAACGCTCAATTTTTTCTGGCACTAAAACTTCACTATAATCACCACTATCGACCAAGACACGATTAACAACATGTACTTGTGCCTGTAATCGACGTACAGCTGTAACATCATGATGAACAGCCAGCACCGTTTTGCCTTGTCCCACAAATTCTTTGATCAAGGATTCTAAATAACGAACACCTTGCTCATCCATCCCCGTTGTTGGCTCATCAAGTACCAACAGATCTGGGTTATCGAGTAACGCTTGTGCGAACAAAACACGTTGTTGCTCACCGCCAGATAACTGCCCCATACGTCGTTCAGCACGGCTTGCCATACCTACGCGATCTAATTGAGCCAATGCGCGTTGTTTGTCTTTCTGTCGTTGACGCCAAAATAGCGGTGAACGGGTTTGATTCAGCAGAATAAAATCCATCACGGTAAGCGGTAAGCTTTGCTCGAACATGGCTTTTTGCGGAACGTAACCGATGGTTCCCGGCTTACCGTTATTGACTGATTCATCCCATAAAATATCAATTTCCCCATCGAACGGGGTTAAACCTAAAATTGAACGTAACAGTGAGGTTTTGCCACCGCCATTTGGTCCCATTACAACGTGACATTGACCCCCTTCAAAATGATGGGTGATATCAGACAAAATTTGATTCACACCATATTGAAGATTGACGTTCTTAAGCTGAATACTTGGGCCAATGATCATGCTTGATCCTTCTTAGCCGCAAATTTCATTGCTTCAACTAACGTCATCAGGTTTTCATTCATTTCAATTTCGACTTTCTTCGGATCGTATTGTCCATGAGTCATGTGAGAAAAACGATATAACTGAACACCTGTCGCTTTTTCAATGGTATCGACATAGCGGTTTGGCATATTTAGCTCGTAAAACAGCACATTAATGCCCGATTGTTTGATCTTTTCAATCGTTTCTTGCAGTTGGCTTGCACTTGGCTCTACCCCATGAGCTGGTTCAATCACAGCAGCCACATCGACACCAAACTCTTGTAATAGATAACCATAAGCGTTATGCGTAGTTGCCACTTTCATACCTGCGGTATCTAAGTCACCTAACGTCAACATCGCATCACGCTTCATCAAACGAAATTGTTTGGCATAGTTACGCGCATTCTTACGATATTCAGCTGCGTTTTCTGGATCGATTTTCGCCAGTTCATTGGCAATGGTGTAAACCTTTTGGATCGTGGTCGATAAACCAACAAACGTATGTGGGTTTACCGCACCAGTGCCTACTGATTGACCCATTGCTGGCAGTAGTGGCACATCTTTATTCGCTTCAATGACAATTAAATCATCACGGTTTGCCGCTTGAATCACTTTCAAGGCAAAGTCATCATGACCGATACCATTTACCACAATGATATCCATTTGTTTCAAACGCTTAAGATCGTTAGGTTGAGGCAAATAGTTATGAGGGTTAAAGCCTGCATCCACTAGCGGCAGGATTTCCGCTTTATCTCCTACCACAGCTTTTACATAGCTATAGTAAGGCTGAAGCGTGATACCTATGGTTTTCTTTTCTGCCGCAAAGCTATTAAAACTTGCCGTCATTGCAGCCAAAACAGCTAAAGCACTAAGACTTGATTTAATTAATTTGTTCATTGTTATAAATATCTCAGTAGATTGAGAAAAGGCAGAGACCAATGCTCTGCCTCTTTTAATGAGAATGGGTTGAATTAGCTGAAGATGATGTATTTTCAGCAACAGGTTGGAAGACTATTTGTGTCCAACCATTTGAAATTAATTGCTGTTCATCAACCTTTTGTTTAGTTTCAAAAGGTTTAGCTTGGTCATCCATAGCAAGCCAAATATCAGGATCTTTAGTATGACTGTTTAGTACGATTGACATCGAACCCGAATCACTTTGACGAAGACCTTGATAAGTACCGTCTGCAACCAGTGTCCATTGATGACGACCTTTACGTTGCCAGCTTTTATCTTTCACAAAAGGTGCAATCCAAAACGCTTCTAGCTCATTAAGCTCTGGCCAACTACCTGTGCCATTTTCTAGCGCTGTGTCTTGGAACAAGTTACGAATTTCTTCATGGGCTAAACGTAATTCAGCAACCATTGCCAGTTCATCTGGTAATAAATCAGTAATTGCAACCTGATGAGAAAGCAATGCGGCTTCTGGTTCTTTCGCTTGGTGATAAGGCAATAACACAAACGCAATCAGTAGAATTAAGCCAATACACAATCCAACCCATTTGCCTTCACGATCGCCGTTATCAGATCGAACAGATTGACGGATCATTTCTCTTTAATCTCTACCACATCCACTTCCACTGGGTTTTCATGTCCAGCATCGAATACCAAGTAAAAATCGGTATCAGGTTTGGTAAATTCCGCGATTGATCGTTTATCTGTCATCGCTTTAGCAATCAAGTTGTCGTCGTAGTCAAACATATCAACATTGTATTCAACAGCAGTACTACCATCGCTGTATCCTGCTTCACAAAGCACCTTGTCAGATTCAAACCAACAACTCATCAATGGAAAGTGGGCAAAAACTGCGCTTGAAAACGTACCCACACAAAATAACGATACCGATAAAAGGGAAGATTTAATTTTCATAACTATCTCAAACAAGCCACTAATGGCTTAAACGTTATAAAAGGTTAGGCGCATTAATCACACGCCTAACGAAACAGTAAATGGCGATGAATTACTGAAGAAGCGCTTCAAAGGTTAGATGAACGTTAACATTCGCACGATCATACATAGGATCGTTTTCTACCATGCCTTTGTAGTTCGATTTCATCAGGTAGCGACCTGCAACAGCTGGTGTAAATGTGATCATGCCGTCTTTGTCACTCACTACATCAATTTGCTCTTGATGGTTACGGTATAAAGTACCTTCACGAGTAATATCAGCTGTCACGCCTGCTTGCGGTTTACCATTAAAGAAGAACTGGAATGTCACAGGCTCACCTTCAACAATGTCAGATGGGTGTGTCACAGGTACCATTTCCAAGTATTCACCAGTTAACTCCATTGCCTTTTTCGACGGCTTACCAACAGTCACATAGGTTTCTGCACGGGTGTAGTTAACCTGAGTGACAACGTCACGTGATTTTTCTGGTAGTACGGTCAAACGGTTAGCTTTATTAGCTTCGGCCCATTTAACAGTGTCACGACGACCCGCTTTATAATATGTGTAGTATTTAGGCGTCTGATTAATTTGAATTTTATGTGTCCCTTCTTCTTCAAAGAAGAAATCAAAAATCGCACGACGTTTACCACGGATAGTAAAGTTAGGGTTTGTCATACGACCATCAGGCATGATCACCTGGGTCGTTTCAATACTTGCTGGCTTATCGTAAACAAAGGTTCCATGTGACGCTGTCACATCGAAAGATAACCAATCACCGCCTTCTTTCGAAACAGTAAAGTGTGATGGTACAACCCAACGAGGATGAGCTTGAGCCACTGACGTCATGCCAAGTCCTGCAGCAACCAAACAAGCCAGAGATAGCGCTTTATATTTATTATTCATGATGACAATTCACTTAAAGTTTGTAGTTAATCTTGATGGTGCCTGTTTCTTGAGTTGGTGCTAAAACATGGCTAGCTTCGCTTTCACCTAAAGAGAGTTTTTGACGCAGATAGTTACGACCACCGTGCTCACGAACCACTTCAACATAGAAGGTGTAATCCCCTTGCTCTACACGATAACCTTTATCGTCTAAGCCATCCCAAGAGAATCGGTATTCACCAACAGGGCGAGTCGCAGAGGTAACGGCATCAACCAGTTCACGATCGTAACGACCAACTTTTCGCCACCAGCTACGTAAATCTTTTAGCCACTCATCTTTACCTACCCACAGTTGCATAGTGCGAACAGGCTTACGTTGACTATCTTCAATCCACACCGCAACGTAAGGGCGTGCATACATGGAGGTTTCAATACTCGGTAAAGTCAACTCAACATCTAATTTGGCTGACTCTGGTAAAGGCTTTGCAAATACCGTTGATAATGGCGCCAACAGTAACGTTGCCAGTAAGGTCTTTTTCATTTTATTTTTAATGGTCATCGTTAACCTGTTAAATACTAAGGAACAAAAGCAAGATAAATGAGTGCTGTGATGATTGAGCCAACGCCCATCCACTTCATTGAAGTGATCAGTGTTTTCTTCTTCGGTAACAATAAACACACACCTGTTAAAACAAAGAAAATCATTAATACTGCAGTAATATCGATAAACCACTTCCACACTTCACCACTATTTCGCCCTTTATGAAGATCATTTAAAACCGCAATGATCCCGTAATGGGTGCTTTCAATCGTGGCTTCTGCAGTCGTCATCTCGATGAAAACAGTGGCGTTATAACCAGGACCTTTGTAATCGAACGAGATCTCCCCTTCGATGAGTTCGTTACCATCAAGATCAGTAAACACTTCCACTTCAGAAGGTGTACCACTCACATTTGCATGCTGAGATAAGTAATCGAGCAACGCTTTTGTATTGGGTACAAAATCGCCTTGCGGAGAAGAAAACAGTTCAGTAGGTAGAGTCAGTTGTTGCTCTGTAATGTTCGGAGAATCAGAGACAAACACTTCAGGACGGTTAAGCGTAATACCTGTAATTGCGAAGAACAAAACGACTAATAACAGTGCCATTGAAATGTAAATGTGCAGGCGACGAGCCCACAGTTGAACGCTTTTATGCTTTAACATTGTTGCCAAAGAAACTAACTACCGACTGAGAATGGATGTAAATTTAATTGATAATCGTTCTTATTGGCATTTAATTTACATTGTTTACGTTGGTGACTAGATCGTAAAGAAGGAAGGATAATTCAAACAGCAAAATTAAGGCTAAGTAACTAATTTTAATTAAAAAAGTCAGCAAAACATGACGTTTACACTGACTTTTAACTTCACGTGTTACCATTTACATTCAAAACATATTAATGCTGTGAAAGCCGATAGCAAAAACATAAATCCATAATCGGAGCATAAATAGTAAGACGAACATTCCCTTATTCCACATGTAACAAATCAACTGAGTTGATCTTATTGTTCAATATCAAGCACATGATAACTCATGGCTAAGTAATAAATAATCCTACTTATTGCTATATCTAACCATGATCTAAATTATAAAACAGCACAGTAACATGCTGTTTTATAATTTCTATTAGCGAAGCACATAACTTTCTACAATAACGGAAACAAAAAATAAACTAGCTTATATTTAATTATATTAGTCATTCTCTATAAAGAGACTTAAACAATAATAGACGATTCACAAGATTTTGTATTTTTAATGATATCGATATCCAAACAATAAATGGCTCAGTGATTTCAATGCTCGATATAAGCGCATTTTACATGCACTAATAGTAATACATAAAATATCACTGATTTCTAAAAGCGTAAGATCTTGATAGAACCTAAGATCAATGATCTCTTGCTCTTTAAATGGTAAATCACTGACTACTGAGCCAACATCTATTTCGTGTTCAACATTCATCGAATGAACATTTGTTGCTGGTTCTAAAGTATCAATTGAAATATTACCCCTCATATATTTCATATTAGTTCTTAAATATGAATAACATACATTATCAGCTATCTTATATATCCAGGTTTTAAACACACCATTGTGGTAATATTTAGGCAGCCCTTGATAAATTTTCAACAACACATCTTGCAGTACATCATCAATACTTTCTTTATCTTTTATTTTATATAAACATCGCGAATACAATGCTGACCAATAAGGCTTCATCAATAAAGAGAAAACCTCATTTCTTTTTAAATAGTTATGTTGAAATTGATATATTAGTTCATTTTCATCCATTAGATCGTTATTTAATATCGTCATCTTCACATCCATATAATGATTTTATTTTTTCAATGACAAAAAAGTGATAGTTTTTTATTACTCTATTTACTATATGCAAAAAAAAACACATGCTTGTCTTATAAAAAAGAAAGCATGTGTTTTTATTGCTAAGCGGTTGATTTACTATTTCAGACGGTAAGTCACACCAAAGTTGACAGTAGTATCAACATCATCATTTCGATTGGTACTTGGATCTGCTGGGTTGTAATCAATATTATCTTCAGTTTTCGATACCCCAGCCGACAACGACAAACTGATCGAATTAGATACATAGTAACGGAAAGTAGAGCGCAGCGAATTAGTCATGAGATCTTCTGTTTTATCGCTAGCTGCATAGGTTAATAACCATGTATTTTCCCAATCGATATTGTCACGAAGCTCATAAGTTAACGACATCGTGTTTGATGCATTAAAGCCATTATCACCATCATCCAAAATAGCCGTTAAGATCGCTTCATTAGAAAATTGGGTTTGGTTATTGATTGGATAATGATATTCAGCACCCACTTCTAGCGCTGGCTTTGTATCAGAACCATCATAGTTCGTTAATACAGCACCAACACCAGCGCGAACTAACCAACCATATTTACGAGTAGAAATTCGCTCATTAACTAAGACATCGTAAGATTTGATCGCCCCTCTTGCTCCAAGGTTATCACCTAATGCCTTACCAATATCTTCAACCCAATATTCCGCATAATCCGCAGAGCCATATCGACTACGATAAGCTGGCTCTTTAGCAATCACTTGAGCAACATTCTGGTATGTTTCACGAGAGACGTTACCACGTAGTAAACCACGCTCTTGCAATGCCTGAACCACGCGGATCGCCTTTGCCATTGGGGTTGCATTCACCACACGACCATAGCCCAAACCAACAGTTAACTTGGTGAATGGGTCAACCATATCGGTTTGTGCACCCACTTCAGCTTTGCCGTACCAGAAAAAATCATTCACCGTTGGGGCAAAATACATATCATTGGTTAATGACGCTAATGCTTGATAGGTTTCTTTACGTTCATCATTGGCGTTGGGTCCTTGGCTAATAGTACCGTCGCCAGTAAAATCAATGCGAGTATTGCGATTTGCAGATGAGAATACGCGATCATAATTGGCGCTCATCACCGCGTTATAACTGGTTTGATCTTGATTACCACTACGTAAATCAAATTGAGCATCTAAATAAGCATCTTCATAAGCCGATGTGGCTTCTTCATAATCAAACATGCTAACAGTATCAGCATAAGAAACTGACGATACCAGCATACCAACCGCAGCGGAAACCGCAGTGATTGTTGATTTCATGATACTACTCCTCTAATTGTTATATTGTTTTTATGCCTTTTCAGTCCTTGATAAACCTCGACTGTATTTACACAAACGCCATAGCAATAAGAAAAGTCACAGCAAAATTTAATTAATTTTCCATATCTCAAATATAAGAAAGGCGAGCACAGTGGCTCGCCTCTTTAACTTACTCAAAACAGATAATTATGCTTATGAATGATTAACTGGTTTCTTCCATTTTGCGCATTTGCGATAAGTATTTTACCCAGCTAGATGCCGCTGCTGATGCTTTAATGTTATTCGCTTGTTTGGCATGAATAATTGCATTGTCGAAATCATTCAACTTGTAATACGCACGTACTTTTGCCAATTCAACATCAGCCTGTTTATCTTTACGTTTTACTTTATTTAATTCCGTTAACGCTTTTTGATAATGGCCTTCTTGCAATAACAACTGTGCTAACTGCCAACGGTACTTGTTATTACGCTGAGCTGCTTTTCGCCATACATTAATCGCTGACTGCCACTCTCTTGCCATTTGCCAATAGTTCGCTTGCTCTACCAACAATTGTGTATTGCTATCAGCACCATCAAGCTCAGCAATTTGTTTTGCGGCACGCTCGGGAATACCACGTTGAGCATAAAGCTGAGCTAAACGATGTAAGTCTTGCTGTGTTAACGCCACACCTTGGTATTTTGCTAACTTCAATGTACTTAATGCTTCATCTGACTTTCCAGCTCTGATCTGAATATTTGCCAGCTGTTGCCACCAGTTCAGCTTAGTCGGCTCTAACGCAATTAACCGATTTAAGGTTGATGTCGCCCCGCTCCATTGCTTTAACTGCAATTGCGCACCAAGTTTAATTGATAGCGGCGACATTTCGTCTTTACGGTTATAACCATCGTAACGCTTCATCGCCGTTAGCACTTTAGACCATTGGCTTAATTGATAATGGGATTGCGCAATACGAAGCCATAGCTCGTATCCCTTTTGATTTTTAGGAATACGTTTTGTGAGCTGGTAATAATGTGGTAATGCTTGGCTGTACTTTTGCTCTGATAACAAAATATCGGCCAACATACGTTCAGTGACCCAAGCCTGATCGTCTTGCAATAAGCCACTTTTTACTGCTTGAGTTAGGTTACTGATTGCCTTGGCGCTATTACCTTGTTGCCAATAAAACACCCCAAGCATACGTTGAACAAACGCTTTGTCATAAGCTTGGGTTGGCTTTAACGACACCAATAAAGCAATCGCCTGATCGACTTTATTATCTAACTGTAAGTTATTGGCACGTTGTACTTTTACCGCGATTGGCTGAGACAATTGCCCAACCGCGTAAGCACTCGATAACGGTAAACTTGTCGCAACAGTTAAAGCAATTATAAATGCTAGTTTCTTCATCATTGATTCAACTTAAACTCTATACGTGCGGTTTGACCATACTGCGCCACAGCTGTGCCGTTTTGCTCTTGAGGTTGGTATTTCCATTTACGCAACGCACGGATCGCTTCTTTATTAAACAGACGACTTGGCTTAGCCTCCACCACGCTAATATCTATTGGGCGACCTTGCGGATCAATAGTGAATTTCAACACCACATAGCCTTCTTTACCCTGCTTTAAAGCACGAGGTGGATAGCGAGGCTCTACTCGATATAACGGCATTGCTTGCTGGCTTAGCCCTACACTCGGCTCACCAACAACAGCTGCAGCACTACTAAAATCACTAAACTTCGGCATATTAATCGCAATGCCTGTCACTGCGGTGTCTAAACCTAAGCTATTAACAGAAGCAACAGGCTGAACACTTGCTGTTGCCATTTTAGACATAGAAGGCTTTGCTTCTGGCGGTGGCTCCGGTGTTTCAGGTGGCGGTGGTGCAACTCGCTGACGACGTTGCGGTGCTTGTTCTTGCTCCACCATCACCATATTGAAAGCCAAAGGCTCTTTATTATCCGGCGCTTTATGATTTCCGTTATCCACCATCCACGCTATGAAAGTAAACAAACCTAACGCAACCGCAATGGCGAGTGGCAATGCCATTAATAAACGGATCATTAGTTTTTCTCCGCCGCCAATGCGATATTCTTAATGCCCGCGCCTTTCGCTGCATCCATTACCTTCACAACCGTACCATTGTAAGCATGCTCATCAGCTTGGATCACCAATGATGCATCGGGTTGTTCCGTTAACATGTGCTCTAATGTTGCTTGTACACGTTCCACATCAACAACGCGCTTATCAATATAAACATCGTTAGCAGAGGTAATGGCAACAAAAATACCGGCATCTTTTTGGCTTACCACATGGCTTGCTTGAGGACGATTAACTTCAACACCTGATTCGCGCACAAATGAGCTAGTAACAATAAAGAAGATCAGCATGATGAATACAATGTCGAGCATCGACGTTAAATCAATTTGGGCATCTTCACGGTTTGAAGAACGACGACCGAGTCTCATTGCTGACTCCTTAATAATTTTTCCAATTTAAGCTCACGCATCTGACAAGCTTTAGATAAACGTGCATGAACAAACATACCCGCCAATGCAGCTACCATACCCGCCATCGTCGGCAAGGTAGCTAATGAAATACCAGAGGCCATTAATTTAGGCTGGCTACTGCCTTGGGTTGCCATCACATCAAACACAGAAATCATGCCAGTTACCGTACCAAGTAAACCCAACATCGGGCAGATAGCAACTAACACTTTAATGAAATTAAGATTATGATTTAAAGCAATTTTCGCTTCGTTAAGCCAACCATCACGAATGGCACAAGCATGCCATGATTCATGATCTTGTCGTGCCATCCATTGGCTTAACCATTGATTTTTTTGTTTAGGAAAATAGAAAAACAAATAAATCACACGTTCAATCACCAGTAGCCAACACAGCACCACAACCGCTGCAAGCCACCATAATATGGCGCCACCTTGCGCCATAAAATGTGAAAGCGAGAACCACCAGCTTTGTAAAATGCTGATATCCATTATGCGGCCTGTCCTGCAACTACGGGTTTATTGTTCGCTTTTTTCGCATCATTCTTTTCTGCTTGCTCAGCGACTAAGCTAATACCTTGTTTTTCAAGGATTGAACGAATGTTTTCTGCCTGTGTGCTTAGTACGTTATGAGCAAGCAATAATGGCATAGCTGCAATCAAACCAAGAACAGTTGTAACCAATGCCATTGAAATACCACCGGCCATTACTTTTGGATCGCCGTTACCAAACTGAGTGATCACTTGGAACGTTTCGATCATACCTGTCACTGTACCTAATAAACCAAGCATTGGTGCTAGTGCAGCAAATAGTTTCAGCATAGATAAGCCTTTCTCTAGCCCCTGTTGCTCATCAACAATGGCTTCAAGTAAACGCAACTCTAGTGCTTCTACGCTACGATTTTGTTCTTTATTATAAACAGCCAGAACGCGGCCTAACGGGTTGTTACCCACTTGGTCTGGATTTTTAAGCTGTTTCTTAATTTGTTGCTTGATCGTTGCCAGTTTCACACCACGGAAAATGGCGATACCCGCACCAATAGCCAGTAGTAACAGAATAATTTTACCAACAACACCACCAGCTGTTAGGCGTTCTTCCAACGTTGGTGCATTAGCTAATTGATCCAGCATCACACCACGAGAAGGATCAAGTGCGATACTCTCTTTACCTTCTGCTGCAATATTAGCTAAATCCGCTAATTGTGGGCCATTTTCAGGTTGCTGCTGATAAGCCATTGCAATATGACGCGCACCATCCCATTTTAAATAGCCTTGCTGTGCCACTAAACCCAGCGCACCTAAACGTAATGCATCTTCAGTCGATTGCTCACCGTCACCATTAATAAATGGTACTTTTACTTTAGCCAACTCACCGCTTGCAATGATTTGTGCTTCCATTGCTTGCCATAAGCCGTTTAGCTGTGTCATTGAAGGCAGTGCTTTGGCATCAACAATTTGATTGACCAAAGGTACATATTGAGTGACATCAACACCAGTGACAGCGTAACCTTGTTCAGCTTTCAGATCTTTAGCCGTTTGACGAACAACACCAAAAAGCTCACCTAAACTGCCAGAGTCCAGTTGTAGCTGTTGTTCTAACTTTGCTAATTCTGCTTCATTCTTACTAAAGCTTTGGCTTAGGGTTTCAGTTTGCTGCTTTAACGCATTACGTTGTGCCAATAGTGCATCACGTTCACTGCGAATTTTTTGTGTCGATTGATTAAAGCCCGCTTCACGCTGTGCATTATGCTGTTGCTGAGCAACGTTTTCTTGTTTTGCTTGTTGTACTACAGATTCTGCCGATGCAGTAAATGGCACAGATGCCATACATAGTGCGATGGCTAACGCTTTTAATTTCATTATTTGCTCTCCACGTTAGCGACAGTTGCTGAAACAGGTAAACGTAATAGACTTGGTGCAACTTGGTTATTTGCCATTTCAAACGCTTTATTGATGTTTTCAGCTTCACTGCTATCAAGCGCTTGCCATTGTTTAGTCTGGCTATTCCAACTCCAGTAGTGCGAACCATTTAAGCTACGCGCTACAAATGCCATGCGACCTAAGTACAACAAATCAGCTTCAATGGTTTTACCATCAGCAAGCGCGATCTTGTCTTGGTAAGTGCCTAGCTTAGTGCCGTAGTCCATTTCAATTTGGTAGGCTTCAAGAATACGACGAAACTTCTCTGCATCACTGATATCAGCTTGAGACATCATGCTCTGTAGCTTTTCGATACGTGCTAGACGTTGCTCGTGCTTGATAGGTTTATCTTGTTCAACAATCGTCGATAAGCCATCAATCATCTGATACATCAAAGGAACAACACCTTGGCGAGTCTCTTTGATGTTGGCGATTTGCTCATGAATAGACGTGATTTCTTGGGTTTGATTATCCACCATACGTGCAAGGTGATCGTGGTACACCTGAAGGTTCTTTAATTCTTCTTGAAGTTGCTCAATTTCAGCTTTCATCGCAATAGAAGCATCAGCATTACGATCAATCTTGTCTTGGCTAACTGCCGATGCAGCATTGGTTTTGTTTTCAATCGAACGTGCTGTATCAAGACTGCTTGCCTGTACCCCAGTTGTTACACTCAAAATAACAACCGCTAAACTGGTTTTAATAAAATTCATAATCAAACTTAGTAATGAGTAATCTTTAAATGCAAAAAATAAAAAAGAGTTTTAAAAATAAAAAGTTAAAGATTATAACTGATAATAACTTTGCCAATAATACTTAATCGTAACAAAGGGGAAGCCATGACTTCCCCTTTCATTACAGGTTTACAAATTAGTATTTGAACTCAACGGTTGCCATAAAGTTACGACCTTCGCCAAGTGTTACGCCTGTTGCGCCAACATAGTCTTTGCTTGTTGAACCGCCACCAGCCATGTAGTCAGTATCAAATACGTTCTCTACGTTAATACGACCAATGATATCTAAGTTAGCATCGTACTTGTATGTGTGCGCCACACCTAAATCAACACGAGTGTAACCATCTTTCTTAAAGGTATTTGCTGCATCACCATAACGTGAACCTTCATAAATCACACCAAGGTTAACATCAGTTGCAGGTGTTACGTTGTAAGTAGACCAAACACTTGCTGCAAATTCTGGTACATCCGCAGGACGATTGCCTTGGTATTTCTGATCTTTAGTGTATTCAGCATCAAGGTACATTGCAGATGCGCTCATGCTTAGCTTATCAGTCACATTACCTTGTAAAGCAAGTTCTGCACCATTGTGAACACGCTCGCCCGCTTGGGTTTTCTTATACAGATTCTTACCCACTTCAACGTCAATGGTTGAATTCTCTTGCGTGATGTTAAATACCGCCCCCGATACGAACAGACGATTATCTAGCAGTTCCCACTTAGTACCAAGCTCATATTGCTTACCACGTAGTGGATCAAGTTGTTCACCATCGTTCACGTAGTTTTTAGAACCAGATGATACTGTACCTTGAGGTTCAAAGCTTTCAGAGTACGCTAAGTAAATCGAGCCGTTTTCAGCAGGATGGAAAATCGCTGCTACTTTTGGTGAAACTGCTTCTTCTGCCGCTTTGCCTTCTTGCGTTTGACGATCAAAACGTACGCCAGCTAACACCTGCCAGTAATCGTTAATCGTCACCATGTCTTGTGCATAGAAGCCCCAAGCATCATAAGACGAGTTAGATACTTTTGGCTTACCTGCCTTAAAGGTTGGCACTGGTGTTGATTGGTTTGGTGCTACTTCTACAGAGTTAAATGAACGTTGGAAACGATCGTAGCTGTAACCTAGCCAGTTAGAGCCCACTAATAGCTGATGCTGCATACCTAGTGCATCAAACTCACCAACGAAATCTGCGTAAGCGGTTTTAAATTTCCAGTTATCATGACGATCATTACCGCCTTGCTTCACTAAACCTGATTCTTCAAAGTTTGCAAAGTTCGGGTAACTTTCCACATCATGACGTTTAAAATCTTGGTAGTTAAAGCCCGTATTTAATGCCCACACATCGGTTAGCTGAGCTTTAACATCAAAGCCGTAGTTTTCAACTTCGTTATTAATTTTTGACCACTGTGCATCCCACACATGATCACGACCTAATACAGGCTTACCATCAACAATGTAAGCACCTGAATCTACATTACCTTTATCATTTGTGCGATCGTAATGCAGTGACAATGTCACGTCATCGTTAATATCGTAATCAACAAATAGACCACCAACAAAACGATCCGTTGAAGGTGTAGAACCATCGCCGTATTTACGCCATGAGTCGTAATCTTCTTTTGCAACAACAGCACGTGCACGTAGTGTTTCATCTTGGTTTAATGAACCACTTACATCTAACACGCTACGAGTATGATTATTTGAGCCAACATCTTGGCTAAAGTTTACTTGGGTTTCGTGAGTGGGTTTCTTTGCAACCATGTTAACTAGGCCACCCGGTGCAGATTTACCGTAAAGTAGACCAGCAGGACCTTTCATTACTTCAACACGCTCTAATAGCTCTACAGGCTGACGGTAGTGTGACCAGTGTTGGTGACCATCACGTAGGAAACCACTGCTGCTACCTAGTTCAAAACCACGAAGCGAGAAACGCTCACGGTTACGACCAGTACCACCAGCTGAAATACTTGCATCATTCTGTAACACCTCACCCAGCGTACTTGCACGCTGTTCATCGATAAGTTGTTCATCAATCACTGCAACTTGCCCAGGAGTCTCTAATTGAGTCATCTCCATACGCATCGCTGTTGAGTTAGTATCTGCCTTGTAACCATAGTCACGACCTGTTACCACCATGTGCTCATCCGCTTCCGTGGTTTGAGCATAAGTAACAGGTGCAGCAAGTACAGCACCAATTAACAGCGTCAGCTGGCTTTTAGAAAACATATTCCTTTAACTCCAAATAAACGTATAACCGAAAATAAACGCCATATTTGATTTGCTGCTATCCCCTGCGTTAGCTAGTACAAGGTAATGTTTTTAATAATATCGAGAGCAAATCATGGCCTGCTGCTGATAAGTAAAAATACGCTTACCAGCAACAAGAAAGGAATATAAGTGATAATTATTACCATTTGCATTAAATTTACATTCTTTGCATTCGTAAAGATTTTGTCGGTGTTTGTAAAGATATGCAAAGATGAACTTGGTGAATTTATCGCCACAACAACGAAGAACAAGCCATTTATCCGTATTCAATACTGTTTTTAACGAAGACATTTGTAATTAACAGTCGTATAATCTGCCCGTTTTTTTTCATTTCGCGGTATTTAATGTGACTCAACTAAGTCTTGAAGCTATTCACCAACAACTCAATGAACGCAACTTTATTGCTGAAAAAGTCCGTATTGTGACAGTAGAGGCAATGGATCCAGAAGTGCTAGCAACATGTACTACTACAGAAGATGAAACCTTCTATAACAGCTACATGAATGTGATTTATTGTAAAGGTGAGCGTTACGTTCTTGGCTATCGTTGTAATGAAGAAACTATCGTAGACCAAGCGATCATTTTCAAAGATGGCAAATACTACGATCCAACATTACAGGCAAACAGTGAAAACTTTGAACCGTACCAGTACGCTGTACTAGCAGAGTTTAAAGTCTTCGACATGATGAAACATGCCAAAACAAACAAAGATTTCCCGCCTGATGTGGATTACTTATTTACAAAGAAAAAGCATTTTAAGAACGTAATTAAAGCGTAATCTTTTCAAAAAGCCGACCTAGTGTCGGTTTTTTATTATCTATAACTCAGTGAATAGATTGAGTTCAGCCATTACCAACGTAAAATGAATCTAAGGATGACTAACACTAAGGATAGATGTGCCATGAACTTACAACTCAGCTCGCTTTCGCCAACTCAAATCTACCACTTGATGACCCAAACTATTATCCCGCGCCCTATCGCATGGGTACTGACAGATTCTGGTGAGCACAACTATAACCTTGCCCCTTTTTCCTATTTCACCCCAGTTGCGAGCAATCCACCTCTATTAATGTTCTCTGTGGGTAAAAAGCCAAATGGTGAAATCAAAGACACAACCCGTAATGTCATCGCAAATAAAAAGCTGGTGGTTCATATCGCAAACATTTCACTGGCGGATCAAGTAACTCAAACCGCAGCAACATTAGATCATGGTGAATCTGAAGTTGAACAATCAAACCTCGCCTTAGTGCCTTTTGATGACTTTGATTTACCAAGACTTAAAGATTGCCCTATCGCCTTTGGTTGCAGTTTGTATGAAGTGCAAGAGATTGGCGAAACGCCACAAAGCCTGATCTTCGCTGAAATTGAACAGGTTTACATTGATGATACTGTGATTAATAGCGAACAAGAACGCCTAGTCATTGATGCTTTAAAAGTAAATCCACTTTCACGTTTAGGCGGCAGTGAATACGCGGTATTAGAAAAGACCTTTTCAGTGGCAAGGCCGAAGTAAGGTTCAAATTTACTTACTCCAAGATCAAAAAAGCCTAGAGCAATACTCTAGGCTTTCAATTCTGTGTACATATCTACATTACTTGTAGAATGCTTCCACTTTACCTTTTAGCGTGATTAGCATTGGCTGGCCACGACGGTCTAGTGCTTTAGGTGAAGGGATTTTTACCCAACCTTCGCTGATGCAGTACTCATCAACATCAAAACGCTCTTTGCCGTTTAGACGAATGCCGATGTCGTAGTTAAAACATTCTGCAACGTGGTGTGGGCTGCGAGGGTTACCTGAAAGACGATCTGGTAATGCTGGTTGTGATGTAGTATCTGTCATGATCAAATTCTATCGTTAGTAAAAAACGCCGCCATTGTAGAGAATTTCATTATCGCTAACAAGATAAATTCCCTACTCTTTCTAGGATATTCCCGCCAGCTCTATGCTTTATCTATCTGAAATATTAAAGAATTATGACAATTGATAGCTATAAGCATCACTAAATAACAACTAAACATAAAATATTTTCATCTTAATTCTGAAACAACTCGCAACTTACACCCAAACAATGCAATCGATTACATATTCATTATGATAATCCTTATTGGCATATAGAATTATATGAACATGGTTGAGTTAGGTGCTTGAGGGAATAAGAACACAATGAAAATCGCAAATAAGATCAGTCTTACTTTATCAGTCCTTTGTGCTTGCTGTGTGGTGGTGTCAGGGATTTATATTGCTTGGAAAAGTGCAGCAATAAGCCAACAAGCACTTTATGATCGAGCAATGGAGCAGCTGATCTCCATTAGAGAAATCAAGAAAACAGAAATCGAAAACCACTTTAATACCACTGCCACGCTCATTGGTACCTTCTCTTCCGATCCTAGTATTAAACAAGCCATGCAACGTTTTGATACAGGTTTCAATAGTTACCCCAACCAAGATATCGTAATGGCGGATAAACAGGCTTTAGTGCAATTTTATCAAGAACAATTTGCCGCTATTTATCGTGACAAAAACAAAGAAGCCACAATTGGCAATATTTATGAGCAACTCAGTGATACCGCTGTGAGCCTACAGTCTCGCTATATCGCTAATAACAGCAATAAGTTAGGTCAAAAGCATTTTCTTGATAATGACACGCTAAATACTAACTACGATAAAACCCACCAAGTTTTTCACCCGGTGCTACGCCACTATCTAGAATCCTTTGGTTTTTATGACATTTTCCTCGTCGATAACCAAGGTAACGTGGTGTACAGCGTGTTTAAAGAAGTGGATTTTGCGACCAACCTACAGCAAGGGCCATTTAAAAATAGTGGCTTAGCCAATGCTTATCATGGTGCGCTTAAACTCTCCGACGGTGAAGTTACCTTAACCGACTTTAAGCCTTATACTCCCTCATTCGAGTTGCCGTCATCTTTTCTCTCTACCCCTATTTTTGAGAACCAAAAACGTATCGGTTACATGATCATTCAAACCCCGATTGATGCGATCAATAACATCATGACTTTTGATCAAAACTGGAATAAAGCCGGGTTAGGTAAAAGCGGTGAGATTTATTTAGTAGGAATGGATTCTACCCTACGTAGCCAGTCCCGTTTCTTTATTGAAGATAAACAAGCCTATTTACAAGCCCTTCAAGCGAACAATATTTCAAGTAATGTGATTGATAACATAAGTAAAAAAGATACTGCGATTGGCTTTCAGCCAGTGAATACCCCAAGTGTACAATTTGCCCGAGATGGCAAAACAGGTAGCCATGCCATCACTGATTATCGTGATATTGCAGTGCTTTCCGCTTATGCCCCAATCACCCTGTTAAATCAACATTGGATGATCATCAGTGAAATCGATAAAGCCGAAGCCTTAGCCGATGTCAGTGCACTCAAAACCCAACTTTATAAAGCAGTCGCCATTTGTAGCGTATTGCTACTGTTGCTAGCGGCATTCTTTTCTTACTTTATTGGTGAATCTATCGCTAAACCTATCAAGGTATTATCGAAAAAGATCATTGCGATTAGTGATAATAAGAACCTCTCTGCGCGCTTAACAATCCGCAATGGTGGCCCCGAAGTAAATGATCTATCCTCCTCTTTTAACCAATTCATTGCCACTCTTGAAGACTCTTTCAATCAGTTTTCTCACGCTAACCAAACACTAAAAAACCAATCTAGTACCATCTCAAACAACGCTGTCACTATGTCGCAATCAGCCAGTAAACAAAGTGCCAATTGTGAAAACATTGCCGCTGCAGTGACTGAAATGACTACCTCAGTCAATGAGATTGCACGTTATACCGATAACGCTTCAACCCATGTGTTAGAAGCCAATAGCAAAAGTACGGTTTCAATTCAAAGCGCAGATCAACTAATGAATGACATCGATGGACTAATGGCACAAATGAACGAAGCACTCACCAGTATTAATCAGCTAAAAACGGAAAGTGAAGATATTGCCGATGTACTAAACGTCATTAATACCGTTGCCGAGAAAACAAACCTATTAGCCTTAAATGCCGCGATTGAAGCCGCCCGAGCTGGCGAACATGGTCGTGGATTTGCAGTGGTTGCCGATGAAGTGCGAACCCTTGCTTCAATGACCAAAGATTCAACAGAAAACATCAAAGAGAAAATTGAACGTCTGCAAAATGAATCGAGCAAAGTTGCATTAAGTGTTGAGCAAGCCCACCAGCTACTCAATAACGGGGTTGAAAGCTGTCATATTAATAATCAACACCTTCACGATATTCACACCATGCTCAATGAATTACAAAACATGAGCCAGGAAATCGCGCAAGCCACCAACGAGCAAGCTAATGTCACCAGTAACATCAGTGAATCTATGACGGTTATTGCAGAATCATCGTTATCAACTCATGAAAAATCACTGGAAATTAAAGCGGTTTCTGCTGAACTAAAAACTCAATCTCAGCAGATGGATACCATCATCAAGCAATACTCATAACCCAAACGAATAAGAAGCATATTCGCTACAAAACAAAAGAGTTGGCCTCTTGCAGAGCTATTTACCATGAAAAGCTATTGCTAGATAAGGCTAATTCTTTTGTCTTAAATATAAATAACGCTACCGTTAGCTAAACGAGTATTTGACTAACTAAAGCTACAAGCAATAGGATATAGAGCCTTATGACAATACAATCTTGTTATAAGCTGTATTCCCTTGATGAAAAAGAGCAATGCTTATGTCTAATGTCGTTCAGTTCTCTCAGTTTAGTGGTAACAAGAAACAAAATGTGACTCCAACTAACGCCACACCAAGCCCTAAAGCATTAAGGGAACAAACCGTATTACAGCAAGACAATCACTGTTATTTTTGCGGAACACGCAAAGACACCAAAGATCTAAACTGGCTCAATAAAATAGGCTTTAAACAAAAGGCACATGTGGTTTGCGGTACGTGTAGTGCAGAAGCGAAAACACGCTCCATGGATGAACTGCGCATTATTCTTGCCCTAAAAGCCATGGATTTCAGAACCATTAAGCTCAAGCAATACCAAGAACTTCGAGAAAAAGGCGTGCATATTGATGGTGTACGTGATTATAAATTCTATTTTGAAATTTGATATATACAGCCATAGGTATGATGACAGGGAGATTGTAACGTGTAGTTCTATTTGGAGATTTAGGCTTATTCACACGTTAGATAGGTGTCGGCTGCGCGACACATATCTTATTTATAGTTATAGCCCAGCGATGTGCGACAGGGTTTCTGGATGACGCTGAACCAGCTTTAGAAGAGTTACCGCTTGTCCATTTGGTACACTACGCCCTTGCTCCCAATTTTCTAACGTACGAGATGATGTGTGCAACAAACGAGCAAATACACCACGAGACATATTAAACTGCTCTCGAATACTCACAATTTCATCAGGTGAGATATTTAACTCACTGATATCGTTAACTTGATGAGTTTTAAGGGTAAGCTTACCCTCTGAATGTTCTTTAGCCTCAACAAGTGCTGAACTTAATTCTGCAAATAGATCACGATTGCTCATTGCGCCATGCCTCCATAAAAGCCTTTAGTTGTTTCTTTTGGTCTGCAGTTAAGTCGGACATTTCATTCTTACCGTAAATCGTTAGCAAGTAGAAACGACGCTTTTCATCGAGAAAGTAATAAATAACTCGAGAGCCTCCACGCTTCCCCTTACTTTTACTCGCAACTCGAATCTTACGCAAACCACCAGTACCTTGAATCACGTCACCCTGCTTTGGGTTAGACATTAACTCAGCTTGAAAAAGTCTAAACTCATCATCGCTGAGATATTCATTACGGTACTTTTCAAATATGGTTGATTCGACAAATACACTTTTCATAAAAGAAAGTATACGCAATTAACGTATAGATAGCAAAAACTATACGTTACTTGCGTAGTTATGATGCTTAGAGTGGAAAATTGGACATGAGCTATAGCGCCAGATTAAGGGGATGCGATGAGCTTATTATGTTTTTAAACGCTAATCGTCCCATGGTAAATAAGGCAAGCATTCTAAATTTTATCGTACCGCCCAGGGTTAAACTTTTCAGAGTCTCTGACCGAACCGAAAGCGCACATGCTATGTACTTAATCGCTTCCTCACGACTGATTCCCTGTGCTAATAGACGATCTAAAGTCTTTATTACTTTTGGTAGATCATTTGCTGTCAACTGACGTTCAACAACTTAATGATTACTTTGCCAGCTATCGATGACCCCTGATGATTTTCCATGTTCTTCTCTCCGATAAAATATAACGCTCTGCCATACCAATTTTAGCGCCCCGCGTTAAATAATAAGGATAATGACTTTCACGCTTCAGCATTAAAGAGGAACTAACACTAAATTGAAGTGTTAAATTTATTGGTTCACACCACGGATAACGCTCGACTTCTTTTGATATCACCCTTCGTGATATTTACAATATTTACTTATATAAGGTGGCTTGGGCTTGTCCAACACTTCGGATAGGTGTCGGCTTCGCGACACCTATCCTTGTTTATTAAACAACAAGTGTCAATTGCGGTCTAAAAGGTTGATAAATTTAGGATTAACGCCGTTGATTAATATCGCTTTAACTTTTTGATCTATGTTATTCCAATCTTCATCAGAAATTAGTATCAGCATCATAAGGTTCACGATGCCGACTACTTCAACAAACTCATTAATCGCTTCTTTAACTAAACCTTTATCGTATCTTTTATTCGCAAGAGATGGTGATGAATGCCAGACGCCAGGCATTTGACCATGAACGATAGCGGAAATTTTTGCGTAACTTTTTTCAAGGCGTGAGGTTAGACCAACACCTCTTGAACGGTCAGTAAAATCAATAGTATGCAAGTTATGATAGGCAAGAACATCCGCTTTAGAAATATAATATTTATCAACGTTGATTAAGCTATTTAGTTCGACAGGGTGGTCTTTAAAATAGCTGAAATACAGAAAGCTCTCTAGAATAGTTCGCAAAGATGATGCTGATGACTTATACAGTCCCAAGGAAACTAAGCAAAAAAAATCTTGTGCGGAAACTTGAGCCTCTCTTATAAACGGTAAAGATGGATTATTATTATATACATTCTCAATTTGACGACACCAATTAGATAATTTAACTAATGATTTTTCACCAATAGAGTAAGTTTCAGTATCATCGACAGCTGAAGTACAATTTTCATTCCAGTTTACCGAACGGACAACACTTATCAGTTCACTCATAGATGCTCTCTATTTAAAATATGATCTAAATAATCATCATTTCTAAGCATATCAACAAAATTTCTCCAGCTAGCGGAGTCTACATTATCGTGAGCAACTTCAATTGCACTTCTCAACGTTAAGCGTTGTGACTTAAGGTAGCTACCAAGCCCATTGAATTGATCGTCCAGTATCGTAAACAATCCGACTTTTGTTAATTTCCTACGCTTTATGAGAGTGTACACATAATTTAACTCATCGTCCTCTTGAGAGTTCGACGGAGAATACATTGTGTTACCAACAAGATTTTGAAGATTAAATGCAAAATCTCTCATAAATGGATCGTCATGCATAAGAGCTTCACAGAAATCCATAACTTCTTTGCTCGTTAAGTCTGAAGACATGAGAGATGATGTTAGTAAGCGTGCAATTTTTGCCTGTGTGTTTTTTCTCATGTAACCTCCTAACTTAGCTATATATTTTATCTAATAGTTCGACAGCAATATTACGCATATTGAAATAAGCCATTCTACTATACGCTTTATTCAGCTGCCAAACATAACCACTACCATTAACTAAGTCATTGTATGCACTATACTTTTTCATAGTTGAAGTTAAACATTTATCACCAAACCTATCATTCGCTCTTATTTGTTGCTCAATGAAATCATCGCTTTTAGGCATATGATTAAATAATATATGTAACTGCGGTTTATTTCTTTTAAAAGTTGGAGAATCAAGAAAGTTGTACATTAAACCCACACCTCTAAGAGCATAGTTATGAGGTGTAATCGGTACTAAAACGTGGTCTGAAGCTGACAAAGCTGTTTTTGTAAAGAGTGAGCCTGCAGGGTGACAATCGATCACAATCAAATCATATATTTTTTTCGCTTCCTCCATGAATTTGGCAAACCGTTTTTCCATTGCGGTTAATGCCAGACCAGAACGCCCGAGTGCTATATACATTAACTCTAATGTAGAAGGCAACAAATCAAACACCCTATCATCTTCTTCAAATAAACGAACTACGACATCCTTTACCTTTGGAGGCTCTAATGAATCTGGCTTTTGCAGAGTGAATGGGTCTTCAACGACCTGATTTTCTACAAGGACAGATAACACATTACGATTGTTCTCTTCCGTCTCGCGATACTTTTCAACGCTCAAAAACGCCTGAGACAAATTAAATTGAGGATCATAGTCTATGACTAAAACCTTTTTGACACGTTCATTTATAGAGTGATGAGCGACGATAGAACTTAAATGAGTTGAAATTGTTGTTTTACCAACACCACCTTTCATGTTCATCACTGTTAATACTTTACACACTTTACAAGCCACCGATGTTTATTTTTTTGTATTTTAATACAAGGGATTACTTAAATCTATAAACCTCTGAAAAAGCGGAGATTTGTTGCTTAACGCACAATTAACGTGTGAGCAGCGCAGACACTGAACTGAATACTGCGCGTAAACACTAAACTCAACCTGAAGTGAAAGCGCCAAGCGTTGCGAATCACTGTTGAATTTCTTGTTATGAGCCTTCAACCAATGACCCTGTAAACTCCATAGAGTCATCCGTCTTTTGAATAGTACTCAATTCGAGTTTAATCATATGCTTGGACGAATGCTTGTTTTTTCCTATGTCCGAATATTCGAGTTTCAATTTTATAGCGATCAATTTCTTTTCAGGAATCTTTTCATACACCCTAAACGACAGCCCAACGAACAGACTAAGCAAAAAGCTGTAGCTAGGAGGTAAACTTAGCACTATTCCTCTTTCATCTTGTGAAGCAGGAAGAAGGTATTCAAAATTAAACTCGCTCATTTGAGCATTAATCATATAGCTAGTTTGACTACTATCTTTTACCGATAAAAACGTCCCATCTTCATGAATATAAAACTCTTCATGAGCTTCTTGCGCTAATTTATTGATTTCCTTTACTAACGTTGACTGCTCAAAAATCCATTTAGCGCTAATATGCTTTGCTGCGCCGACACCTACGTTTACCAATTGAATTGATGCCATCACACCCAATTCGGAGTCCTCGTGAAACCAATTCGTTGGGGTGCCGAATTTACCGATACCTTCGCCTCTAACGGCAAAGCGTCTTTTGAGTACGCATATATCCGGTTTGTAACTGGCTTTTCGTTGACGAAATAATTCGAAAAGAGTGAAAAGCGAAATTGTAGCAGCTCCAAGAGCCCCCAAACTTGAAGCTAAGGTTAACCATTCTGATAATGTCATTTATTCTCCAAATTGACGATTGACGTTGGTTCATAACAGTATATTAATCAGCATCTTACTTTCACGCTCTATTAATACGCTAAATAAACAACATTTTACTCAATAGAAGCATTAGGTTTCATAGCATTAGTCGCAAAAAGTTACATTCAATTGATAAATTACTTTTGATAGAAGTGAGAAAAGTTTTTAACCCGTCTGATTAAAAATGACTAAGGATGAAAAATTGCTTTATTTTCATTGGCTTGGATTTTAAATTCCGTTTTTAACAAGAATATTTTCTTATTAAAAACGAAACTATAACGCTGAAATCAACGCATTCATTTATAACTGGATATATAGTCATATCTAGAGTGTGGTCATGAAAGATGCTGAAGTGGAATTAACCCTACTCTTCTAGCTCACTATTGATGGCTTCTTTTATTTCATCGCCTGAAAAGCCTTTGCTTGATAGATAACCATAAGCTTTGCTCTTTTCTTTAAAATCGGTGAGATCGTAGCGTTTCTTGGCGAGGGCTAATTGGCAATTGTAGTAGAAATCTATTTCGCCTGATTCGATAAGTTCATCAAGTACGGTATCAAGCTCTGAGATATCAACATGCTTCATTTTTAGCTCTTGTGCGATTAATGATCGCCCTTTTAGCTTTTTGGCAAGTTTGATCACTTCAGCTTCAAGATTGGCGTTCTTGCCTTTGATTTGCGCTTTGGTCAGTAAAGTATCTGACGCACTATGCTCTGAAATACCACGAGAAATATCATCCATACTAAAGCCACGTTTTAGTAAATCATTGACGACTTTCTCTGCCGATGTGGTTGAGAAATCTTTGAAACGTGCCAAGCGTGTATTGATCATCGATTGCTCGCAGACGTTCATGCGTTGCATGGTTTCTGTGATGGCTTGCTCTATGGTGAGTTCGTCGATGCCTTTGGTTTTAAGTTTTTGCTGGATGTATTTACGCCCATATTGGCTATTAAAGGCTAACTCGCAGAAATGTGATGAAAATGCATGATCGCTTTTTAGGTAACCATAGCCTTTCATTTGCTCAAGAACGGTGTCTACCCACGCTTTATTCTCTGTTTTGGCCTCGAGTTTTTGCCTAAGTTCATACTCAGAATGATCACGTAGGTTTAAGTGGTAAATCGCACTATTAATGACATTTTGAATGGTGGAGGCAGGATAAGGCTTTTTCATACGGCATCGGAGAATTTCTAAAAGTTATTGCTATGATAACAGTTTACGTCACTGAAACGAAAAAGAGGCACTCATTGAGCGCCTCTTTGTTTTTTATTGCTAAGTTTCTATTTCATACTATCGGCTAGTATTGAGTCTTTGCGTTTTGATTAGTGGTGTAGATCAAAACGGTCAGCGTTCATTACTTTAACCCAAGCATTAACGAAGTCGTTGACGAACTTCTCTTCAGAGTCAGCACATGCGTAAACTTCTGCAAGTGCACGTAGTTGTGAGTTAGAACCAAATACTAGGTCAACACGTGATGCCATCCACTTCTGCTCACCAGTCTTACGATCTGTACCTACGAACACGTCTTGGTCTACAGAGGTTGGTTTCCACTGTGTTGCCATGTCTAGTAGGTTAACGAAGAAGTCGTTAGTTAATGCTTCTTTACGCTCAGTGAACACACCGTATTCGCTGTTGTCGTAGTTCGCACCTAGTACACGCATACCTGCTACAAGCACTGACATTTCAGGTGCTGTTAGGGTTAGTAGTTGTGCGCGGTCTAGTAGTAGCTCTTCTGCTGCTACTGTGAACTTCGCTTTTTCGAAGTTACGGAAACCATCAGCGATTGGCTCAAGAACAGCAAATGATTCTACATCAGTCTCTTCTTGTGATGCGTCCATACGACCTGGTGTAAATGGTACTGTGATGTCACGGCCTGCATTCTTCGCAGCCATTTCCACACCAACACCACCAGCAAGTACGATTAAGTCAGCAAGAGATACTGTTTTCTCGAAGTTTGCTTGAATACCTTCAAGTACGTTTAGCACTTTTGCTAGTTGCTCAGGTTGGTTTACTTCCCAATCTTTCTGCGGTGCTAGACGAATACGTGCACCGTTTGCACCACCACGCTTATCTGAACCACGGAATGTAGAAGCAGATGCCCAAGCTGTTGATACTAGCTCGCTGATTGATAGACCAGATGCAGCGATTTCTTGTTTAAGTTTTGCAATGTCAGCATCGTTTACTAGCTCGTGATCAACCGCTGGGATTGGATCTTGCCATGTGAACACTTGTGCTGGTACTTCAGGGCCAAGGTAACGAGATACTGGACCTAAATCACGGTGAGTTAGCTTGAACCATGCACGAGCAAATGCGTCTGCGAACTCTTGTGGTTTTTCGAAGAAGCGACGAGAGATTTTCTCGTATGCTGGGTCGAAACGTAATGCTAAGTCAGTAGTTAGCATAGTTGCTTTATGCTTCTTCTCTGGGTCAAATGCGTCTGGGTGTACTTCGCCGCCTTTTGATACCCATTGGTAAGCGCCTGCTGGGCTCTTCTCTAGTTCCCACTCGTTGTAGAATAGGCTGCTGAAGAAACCGTTGCTCCACTCCGTTGGTGTTGTTGTCCAGATAACTTCTAGACCACTAGAAATTGTATCTGCACCTTTACCGCTACCGTAGTTTGATGTCCAACCGAAACCTTGCTCTTCGATTGATGCACCTTCTGGTTCAACACCTACGTGTGCTGCATCTGCTGCACCGTGTGTTTTACCGAATGTGTGACCACCAGCAATAAGTGCTACTGTTTCTTCGTCGTTCATTGCCATACGAGCAAATGTTTCACGAATATCGTGTGCTGCTAGTAGTGGATCTGGGTTACCGTCTGGACCTTCTGGGTTAACGTAGATAAGACCCATTTGTACTGCTGCTAGTGGATTTTCAAGATCACGTTGCTCGCTGTCTTTTTCGTAACGTGTGTCATCAGCAAGCCATGTTTTTTCTTTACCCCAGTAAACGTCTAGCTCTGGTGCCCAAATGTCTTCACGACCACCCGCGAAACCAAATGTTTTGAAGCCCATTGATTCTAGAGCAACGTTACCAGTTAGAATAATAAGGTCAGCCCAAGAGATCTTGTTGCCGTATTTTTGTTTGATAGGCCAAATTAGACGACGTGCTTTATCAAGGTTTACGTTATCAGGCCAGCTGTTCAGTGGTGCAAAACGTTGGTTACCTGTGCTCGCACCGCCACGACCATCAGCAGTACGGTATGTACCTGCACTGTGCCATGCCATACGAATGAAGAAAGGACCGTAGTGACCGAAGTCTGCTGGCCACCAGTCTTGAGAATCTGTCATTAGTTCACGTAGATCTTGTTTAACAGCTTCAAGATCTAGCTTTTTGAATTCAGCGGCGTAATCGAAATCTTCACCCATTGGGTTTGATTTACGATCGTGCTGGTGAAGAATGTCTATTTTTAATTGGTTAGGCCACCAATCGCTTGGAGAAGTACCGTTACCTGGGTTAATCGCTGGATTCACCGCTTGTGTATTATGGAATGGACATTTAGACATTGGTGTTCACCTCGTTATTCTAATAAGTATTTTTTATTTTTAATTCTTTAGCTCTATCCAATATAGCTACTAAGCATTGAATAGCAACGAAACATAATTCATTAAAATTGAAATTTTAAATTGGGTTTTATGCTTTTTGAGAATTTAACACTCAAATAATTAACAGTTATTTTTCAATTTTTTCGACACCTATAAACTGACTTAAAACAAAATATTTAATTTGATATAAATCAATAAAAAATGTCTTACAAAATCATATCTCGTCCGTTGGAGCAAATTTAAAACAATTTGCTCAATCCATCTAATTCTAAATATCTATTGCTTCAATAGGTTTGAATTATCAATCAATTAAACCTTTATTAGTTTATATACTTAATAGGAATTTAATAACATCACCAGCAATTTACCAAATAGGAGTAGCCTTTATAAAAAACGGGTAATAAATAAAAAAGCAGATGACTTTCCCAAGAAAATCATCTGCTCAATAGTCATATTTGTGCTGTGTTTTAAGCTAAGTTTTTACTGGTCATCATTAACAGGGAAATAAAGTATTATTTTCAATCCCCCACTTTCTAAATTACAGGCTTCAACTTTGCCTTTCATCGCATGCATGGCTTCTTTCACTATCGCCAGCCCTAAACCATAACCACCGGATGACTTATCACGTGCACCTTCAATCCGTGTAAAGGGATCAAAGATATGTTTTAAGTGCTGTTCTGGGATCCCATTACCGTTATCTTTAACCGTTACCGTAACGTAGGATTGCTCATCAAGCTGTACTTTAGCCGTTTTAATACAGATAGTTGCATTGTCACCAGCATATTTAATCGCATTACCTATTAAGTTTTTGATCGCACGAACTAATAAACGAGTATCGGCATGAACCAAAGGCAATTCACGCCCAAAAAACGTTTCAATCGTCTGATTACGACCTTTTAAAATTTGGCACTGCTCTGCGGTAGAACTACAGAAACTTTGTACATCAACAGGAATTAAATGGATTTTTGCCGTGGCATTTTCAAACTGGCTAAATTCTAAAATTTCCGAGACCAATTCATTCATTTCTTGCGATTCTAGCTCTAAACGATCCACTAAATGTAAATATTCTGGTGCGGTCCGTTTTCGCAATAAATGCAGTGAAAGATTATGTCTAGCTAATGGTGTTCTTAATTCATGAGAAACATCACGGATTAATCGACGCTGCTTTTCTGTTAATAGTTGTATTTGATTTGCCATATTATCGAAATCTGTCGCCAATTCATTAAACTCTTTAACACTATCTCCTAGCGCATGAGTAACACGAACCGAAAAATCGCCGTTGGCTAAATCACGACTAGCATGGCGCAGCGTATCTAACGGCAGCTTTAAATAACGAGCGATAATGTAGGAAAACATCAAGGTGATCATTAGCGCTATCACGACTTGGATTAACCCAAAATACAGTTTGAAATGCTTTGCTGGGTGTAATTGATGCGGTAATTGCACCACCAATTTATTGCCGTTTTTAAGTGGGATCATAAAAACAGGCTGATTAACACGAGAATCTAAAATCGTATTTAATGTTCTGGCATATTTGAGCTTAAATTCAAAGTGTGGGTGCATTTCTCTGGTGCTGAGTTCATCATTATTTTGATCAAGTACAAAAGCATAATACTTCTGTTTCTCTTCCCACTGTTTTAACGATGCCGGACTGTTTAGCGCAATCACAGGTTCAACGTCAACAGCCATATTCATGATGTCATGCTGTACTCGATATGGCACATGCAGCATGGTTTTAACTAGGGCAATTTCAGCAAGATTCTGTAAACCTAATATCAGCAATAACCCAATCGTAAAGTAGGAAAAAAGACGGAACACTAAACTTTTTTTAGGCTGCGGTATGCTTCGTCTCACTTTCATTGCACTTATTACACTCACCGATTTTTCTCTCTCTATTCATTACCACTTTATTGAATCTAAGATTGAGTGCTAACACCGTTCACAAAAACTCGCCTTTAAATAGACGAGTTACCATTTTTGCATAACAATAGAGTTAGGTTATTACTTTGTATTCTTAACAAAAGCGCATAACCTTACTCTTCTTAGCCATTCATCAAAGTAAAAGGACGTTCTATGATGAAGACGTTACTCGTATTCTTAGCCCTGCTGCTAACTGGGTGTTCTTCAGGGTTACAGATCTCTGTTCCAGATAGCTATTTTGAACAAAACAAAGCTACGGGCTATTTGGTTGGATCGTTAGGCGCAAATACCGAATGGCCGAAAACAGGTAAAAACCTGATCACGACTATCAATATTCGCCCTGTCAACACTACTAACAGTACTGCAAGTAACATGGATGACGTTATTACCATCACTAATAACAATGAAGATGGACATTTTGAGAACCCAAATGTCAGCGGTCATCTATTTAGTATTGAGTTACCCGTTGGTGAATACGAAATTTTTAGTATCAAGATTGAAGGCTCGGACGGTAACAAAACCCTGACGTCACAAAATAACAAAGATATGCATGTGCGCTTTGAAATTGAGCCGAATAAAGCAAGCTATATCGGACAATTTTTAGCCGTTAGCCGTATTGCGAAAAGTGATCTGTGGAACCTGCAATACCCAAGTGGCTATGGCTACTTACAACATAGCTATGATCAGTCACGTGATGAGTTACTGTTCGCTGAGCATTACCCTGAAAACAAAGCTATGCCGTTTAACCTGGCGTTACTGACTTTCTCAAATAACCGTGTACTCAAAAACTAATCTCAGCAGCACTAACCATTCAAATAAGGCGATCTAATGATCGCCTTATTTATTGCGTTCGATTTATTTCACTGTCTCTTGGCTACTCACCTTAACAGGCTTTATTCCGACACACAGGCTGAATAGCTATAGCCTCTACCTCGTACGGTTTTTATGTGTTGTTTAGACATTCCAGCTAACACCATCTTTCGACGTATATTACTGATATGCATATCTAGATTTCGGTCAAACGGGCTTAGTTCTTTCTTTAGTACCACTTTTTGTAACTCGGCTTTCGAGATCACAATATCGTTATGCTTAATCAGATACTTGAGTAAATCCATCTCAGTCCCCGTTAAAGGTAAACGCGCTAACTGACTTTCCAGCGCTGGTGTACTTGATGGTAAACATTGTCGCTGACGCTCAAGACCAACACGGCGAAGCGTAACCGTAATACGTGTTAACAACTCTTCAACTTTAAACGGTTTCACCAAAAACTGATCTGCTCCTGCTTGAAGTCCATCTAGCATGGTCGTTTCATCACCCAGCGCGGTAAGCATTACAATCGGTGTGGCAAAACGTTGACAAATACGCCTTGCTACCTGCATACCGTCCAAGTTCGGTAACATAACATCGAGTAAAACCAGATCAACACCCGTCGATTGCAAATAGTCCATTGCAGATTCACCACAATGAACACAACTGACCTCATGCCCCTCATCTTCAAGCACTTCTGTTAGCAATGCACATAATTGAACATCATCATCGACAACTAATATTTTTGACACAACAACTTACCTAGAATTGAAGACGTTGCATATTAATCACCAAACCATCAAATAACAACAATAAAGATAACCATTCTCAATATCAATTGTAAAAATTTACAACTAAACAAAAAAAGCGATGATCCCATTCGAAATCATCGCTTTATTAACGTGTTTAATGGCTGTTATTTAAACAACTATTCTTGGCAGATCAAGCTCGCTACTTTGGCTTCTCGTTGTGGTACATACCACTCATCTAATCCAGATTGAACCAACTCTGTTGCTTGCATCGGTGTCATTGTGCCATTTAGCACTGCCACACTGGCTTGATCGATTTGGGCTTCAAAATTGGTTTTACCACGAGATAAGATCTGCGCTGAGCTACGAATTGTTGAATCACATTCGTTACGCCACGCCATCATCTCTTTTGCTATTGGGTTTTCCACATCAAAGAAGTGGTTAGATAGCGAGAAGAACCCCGGTATTGCGTTAGTTAATAGCTCCGCATATTCAGCTGTTGTCATCCACTCCAACAAGGCTTTCGCAGCTGGGTTATTTTCTGCTTTCGTATTCAAGCCCATACCAATATCAGTGTGATCACTGAAGTAACATTCATCGCCTTTGTTCTCAACTGGTGGTGGGAAAACACCAAAATCTAGTTGACCGGTAAAGGTACTAATATCCCAAGAACCCGCTGGATAAATGGCCGCTTTACCTGTTTTAAACAACTCGATGGAGTCTGCATATTTACGCGTTTGATAGCCTTGACCTAAAAAACGTCCCCAATTTGCCAACTCTTGGAATACTTGTTGATATTGTGGGCTGTTAAAACGCTCAGAGCCATTGATCAAACCTAAACGGCCATCTTCCCCTTTCCAGTAATTAGGACCAATATTTTGAAAGCCCATTGTGCCCGCTTCCCACTTATCATTGGTTCCCATTGCAAGAGGAATATACTGACCGTTATTTTTGATCATATTAAGGATATGATTAAACTCTGCGGTGGTTTTCGGCACGCTTAAATCAAGCTCTTTAAAGACTTTTTTGTTGTAGAAAAAGCCGTGGATCACCGATGCCATTGGTAAACAGAAGGTCTGCGCACCTGAATCAGTTTGCCAAGGGCTAAGCGCAAAACTTGGGAAGTTCTCCATCCCCGGCATTTCGGTAATATCGCTTAAGTGCCCTTGTTTAAACAGTGCTAGTGAACCATCAAATGGACGACAAGCGATCAAGTCTCCTGCTTTACCCGTTGCTAAGTTGGTATTTAATTCATCTTGAAATGCCGTCAAGCCTTCAGGCGAACGATAGGTCACTTTGATATTTGGATAATGTTTGTTAAACGCTGGAATGATCTTTTCTTTCCAAATCGCATCATCTTGTCGCCAAGAGTCCACTAATACCGTGCCACTGAGTGATGCTTTTTGAACCTCAGCCAATGCAGGCATTGGAGCAACAGCAGAAAGCGATACACTCGCTGCGATCAGGCTACGACAAAGTGTTGATTGAACCTTTGTATAAATAAAAGTAGAAGTTGTCTGTTTCATGTTTATACCTTAAATCGTTCAATCAATTGGCGTTGCTCTGCGGCTAACTTCGATAATGCTTCACTGCTGGTTGCTGATTCACGCGCTTCCGACTCTGCGTTATACGCTACGTTGGCAATACCATTAATGTGCTCTGCGACATCTTGGCTTACAGAGATCTGCTCAGCCGTTGCATGGGCAACTTGCTCAGCCATTTCAAAAATCAAACGCATACGATCAGCAATGGTTTGTAATGCTTCATCTGTTAAACGGGTTTGTTCAACACATTGCTCAGTTTGTTTATGGCTACGCGCCATAACCGATGTCACCATCTCTGCACTTTGTTGAAGATTTTCAATCATCTCATTGATTTCTTCTGTTGATTGCTGAGTACGATTTGCTAATGCTCGCACTTCATCCGCCACCACGGCAAAACCACGACCTTGCTCGCCAGCACGCGCCGCTTCAATCGCTGCATTCAATGCCAATAAGTTAGTTTGTTCTGCAATGCCACGAATAACATCTAAGATACTGCCGATATTAACGGTAAAGGTTTCTAGTTTGCGGGTAATGTCTACCGCTTCTGTAATATCAACGGAAAGCTGCTCTGTGATATTGCGGCTTGTTAACACTAAATCACGACCTTGTTGTGCCGCTTGATTCACTTCATTAACTTCGTTAACTGTTAGATCAGAAGAGCGTGAGATCTCTTTCGCACTCACTTCAAGCTCTGAAATCGCAGCAGCCACTTGATCAGTACGCTGCTTTTGATCTTCCACTCGGCTCATTGCCTGCTCACTCGTGACAGCCGTTTTCTTCGCTTCTGTTACTAGCTGCAATGAACCATCATTAATCTTGGTTAAGATCTCTGCCATGCTTTCAGAAAGCTGATCAATGGAACGTGATAAGGCACCAAATTCACAAGATGATTGGTAGTTAGTACGCTGTGTCATATCGCCTGCGGTCATCTTACGTAGGACTGCGTTAATACGAGCCAATGGCGTATGAATACTTTTCGCTGTGGTAAAGGCAATGATCAGCGCAATCGCACCTGAAATTAAACACGCAATCACAATACTGTAAGTGGCTTGATTCGCTGCCGCATCTGCTGCATTACGGCTGTTGTAAGCATTACTACTTGCGTATTGCATGTAGTCATTTAGTGCCGTTTGTGTAAGTACAACTTGCTGGTTAGATTGTTGGCTTAGGTTAGCGAGTTCGCTTTCAAGACGATTGTTTTGCGCCATAACAGCCAGCAGACCATCTTGACCTAAAGCTAAATCATGAACACGCTGTAGGTTACGAGCATAGCGAGCTTTGACATCTTCAGGCACGTTAATACGCTCAAGACCTTGTTTGGCAAGCTCAATATCTTTTGCTAACACTTTACTTAATTTAGCAAAATCGGTGTTTTTATCTGCTCGACGAACGTTTTTCAAATCACGACTAATACCACTGGTGATAAGCTCTGCACGATTACTTAACGAGCGTTTCACACTGGCACGTTGCAGCAATAAATTTGCCGCCCATTGATAGGTATCTTCTAACCGTAAAAAAGATAAGTTTAAATCAGTTAAACGATCATTCACCGCTACCCATTTATTTTGGGTATCTATAGTTTGTTGAGATAGCTCAAAAAACTTATCTGCTGCTACTAACGCTGTTGATAGCTTTTGTTTGGCTTCGCTATCAATGGCATTTTTTAACGCTTGCTCTTTCGCAGTACGGAATTCATTCTGCGCAGAATCCACAGCAGCTTTACGCTCGGCTAATAAAGCAGAAGATGAGGTTGTACGGTAATCAATAACGGTTAACTGATTTTCACGAAGACTGGCTAATAATTGACTCGCAGAAATTACCATTGGTGTTGAAACCTCAGTAACATCTTTTAGTCGATCATGGATTCGGTTGGTGTTGATATAACTAATGCTTCCAACAACGGCAATAAGAATAAACATTATTATAAAGCCGACGATGGTGCGCTGAACTATTGATAATGACATAAGAGACTTCTATTTATAATTTAATCACGCCGTAGCTGATCCTGAAACGGTTACTTTCAATATACTTTTTTCACAGCTCTAAATAAAAAAATTAGAACAGAATCAATATCAAGATCACACTTTATTGCTTCTAAAGTCTTTCAGGTATTTAAAAAACTGTAAACGCCATCAATAACATTCTCTTTAAGCATTAAATGACACTTTTTTTAAATTTAAAAACAACTAATGCGAAGTAGTTCATATAATTAGCTTTAATATTTTCTTATCTCACTTAAATAAAATGACCTGATATGCAACAATACTAATTAATAACACCAAGATTGATGATTAAGAGACAACTACAATGAAACTGTCTATTTATTATTCAGAATCAACTGACCCAAGTTTTAACCAAGCCATTGAAGAGTCGCTACTTAAGCAAGCGAGTAATGATCGTATTATCGCTTTTTTGTGGCAGAACCAACGCTCAGTTAATATCGGCAAAGATCAAAACCCTTGGCGTGTATGTAAACCAAAACAGTTAAAAGAGAATAATATTAATATTGTAAGGCGTCATACTATTGGCGGTGCTATATACCAAGATTTGACACACACCAATATTGCCTTAATTGGTTCAAATAATTATTTAACAGAAGAGATTATTAAAAAGATACTTTTAGGGGTATTCGATCCATTAAATATTGAAATAGCCATATCAGATAAACTGGAATGTTTAATTGATAATAAGAAAGTCTCGAACACAGCATTATCTGAAAATAATCACTATTTGTTTTTTCATAGTACGATCCGTGTCAACACATCATTAACTGATATTTCTCAGTATATGAATAGTCGTTATTCAATCTTAAATCATAAAGATCTGGAACGTGCTTATACGTCTATTAATCACCATACTCGCCCACTTGAGCACAATGAACTTAGCCGATATATCAGTGACAGTATTGCAACAACCTTAAATCTTGATGCGGAAAATACGATCATTCTAAATAACCAGCACCCTGATTGGGTTGAGTTTAGTGCTAACTTTTATCGCTTAAAAAGTTGGGACTGGAACTACGGACAATCGCCAAGTTTCATTGAATCACTTGATACCTCATTCTCATGGGGCAATGTCGAGTTAAAGCTCAACATTGATGAAGGCGTCATTACTAACATCTATTACGATGCTCCAATCGCCTATCACGACATGATGAATGATTTTAGCCAAACAGCGATTGGTTACCCTTTCAATGCTAAGTCGATGATCTCCATTGTATGCGGTCTACTATTGAAACATTCTGAACATTACGATGCATTAATGGAAGTCTCTGAGTGGTTACAGCAAGAAATTGCTTAGCGAAATTACGATAACTTTTAAGGAAAAATTTACTTTTGTGTCTATATATTGAACTAAATCAATAGGGCATCAAATACTGGTTTTTACCCTGAAACAACTCCTTGACTTTGGCAGAGGCGGCACCAAATCTAGGCTATCTGCCTTTCCCACAGAGTTATGCACAGCTTCTGTGGATAATAACAACAAATTTTTACTTATCACATTCTTGGTTTAAATGTCACCCATGATTAAAAGCAATCTTACCCACAAGAAATAAAATCCTTTATATTCATATAGATAAATAAAAATAGAGGTAGTATATAAAATTGCTAGTTGTTGTTTTTACTTTATTTATGACATAAAAATACTGTGAATAAATCTTGTTTAAAACTCAACATTCAAACATATCTCAATGACAAATCTATGCTACTTGATGTGATATATACCCAAGTGGCTTGGGTATAGGTGATTACAAGACAATAAAAAACCACCTATCTTTAACCTGAAGCAGTTAAAAATAAGTGGTTTTAATAAATATGGAGATGAACAATTAGTGACGTTTACGTCGTATCCATGCCATTGAGCCTAACAACGCAAGCATTAGACCACCAATATAACCACCACCACTGTCATTTTTACCAATATTACAGTTATTAGCAGAGATACTATCGTTACAGCCCTGTTCCGCTTGTTCTTTCTCTTTTTCTAAAAATTCAGGTAGCGTAATGGCACTTTCTGGCACAGTCTTCACTGATTTAGTGATCCACTCATAATAAGTGCCAACACGGGCATAGAAGGTTGGACGCGTTAATGAACCACATTGAGGCTCACCTGCTGAACCACCACTCACAATACCAATCTGCACCCAGTTACTGTCATTATCTTGTGTTAATAGCGGACCACCACTATCACCAAAACAAGCATCAGGCCCCATTAAATCCGAACCATCAAGCTTACGTGCTGGTAATGTACAAAGCTTAGTGGTGTTACTTGGGCTATCAATGAAAATGCCTTCTGGATCTTGTGATTCAAAGCGCTCGTAACATTTATCAATCGGGAAACTTGCTAACATGGTTTCTAGTAGCACGTCAGATGTTTCACCGCCTTCATAACTCAGGCTCTTTTCTTCTTCATCTTCAGCTGGTGCTTTATTTTCCGTCACTCCCCACCCTTGTACTTTTACGTTTTCAGGCAGGTTTTTATCATTCCATTGACCGCGTAATTTATCATCTAATTCAACCGCCGCACTGGTTGATGCTAATTTGACTTTACCTACACCATTAAAGTCACGGTTAACACGGATAAGTGCAACATCATTATCAAGCGCAGTATTTACAATTTCTGTTTCTAAATTAACACCGTTACCACTTGATGTTTCTAAAATAATCAGTGGATTATAGTCAGGATGAACAACAACATGCGTTGCTGAATAAATGTCTTTAACATCAGCAGTAGCGTTATCAACTAACCCCGTTGTAACTGTAATATCTGAAGGCGCAACAACAGTAAGACCAGATTCCCCAGTACCGCCACCAGCAACAACACAGTGAGCCGCTGTTAATAACCAGCGATCATCTAAAACCGTCGCACCACAAAAATGAGATTCATTGGCTTTATTTAAGCGCAGCGATGCCATGAAATTATCTTCAGTGGCGACTGTCACTTCAGAACCACCAATAATAAAAGGTGTCGGGGTTTGATCAGCTTGAGCGTAAGCTGAACCTGCTAATCCTAATGCAATGCATACACTCAATGAGTGCGTTAATTTATTCACCATCATTAAATCCTTTTAAAATACAGCTAGTTTAATGATACCGAATACTATTCACTATTTACTTAGAAAGATAAACGAGTTGCGACAGGCTTCTTTTTTCTATGCAATGCTGCAAAACAAACATAGAAAATATTAAATCAAGCCCACAGCAACCCGTTTAGCACTTAATAACGTCAAGATTGATGAAATAATGGATTAACCGCGTTTTCTACGTAACCAACCCATTGCCAATAGTGACATAATTAAACCTGATCCAATGGAACCACCGCCGCCGCTACTATCTTCTACGCCGTTATCGGTATTGTCTTTACCTGTTGATTCATTATCGAATGGTACTGGCGCTGGAAGTGTAGGTGTTTTTTCAGCAATGACGTTATTGATCCAATCATCATATCCCCCTACACGGGTATAGATATCGGGATCTCCTGCTGCACATTTCTCACCACCAAAACTGGTAATTCCGAGCTGTATTTGCTCACCTGTGGCTACGTTTTGATAATACAAAGGACCACCACTATCACCTTGACAGACACCAAGAAAAGCAGGTTCATAAGTACACATTTTTAATGGATCGACACCACTAGATAGCCAGCCCAAATTACTGTCAGCTTTTGTTTTATCAAAGCATTCAGCGGTAGGTAAATAACTGAGTTCTGCAGACATTAATGTCTTTGAACCCGAGGTTGCGCCATTTGAGGTTTTCCCCCAACCTTGAGCAATTAAGAACTCTTTATTTTCGGTAATTTCTTTTTCGATCGCGAATGCCTGCTCATTCGTTGGTAATGTTGCTATCGTGGCATTATCAATATTTCGTGAAACAGCAATAAGTGCAATATCATTAACGTAAGGCGTATTTATTTGAGTTTCACTCTCGCCTTCAACTATTACTGTGCCTTCAGGTAAGTAATCAGAATGCACAATTACATCTACAGCCTGATACTCATTAATTGGTGAAATATCTAAAAGATTCGTTATACCTGCGTAAACTTTAATTGAGGCGGTAGGCACTGTTTCAAGCTCATCATTTTTATTACCAATTTTTATACAGTGCGCAGCAGTTAGTACCCAACGTTCAGCTATTAAGCTACCAGTACATCCCCAATTTCCCGCTTGAACAAACACTGTTGATAATTCATTCGGGCTTGTTTGAACTTCATTACCACCAATAATATAAGCATTAATATCATTTTCAGCTGCCATTACCGATAGCGGAAAAGCAACACTTGCGGAAATTGCTAGCCCTAATGTTTTTATTTTATTCATACAAGCCTTCTTAAATATCGTCCATTAACCAATACTTACAAGGTAACAAATTATTAACCGCTAATTAGCAAAAACATTCTAAACAGTGAGCTAACACATAAGTCTTAAATAAGAATGTCTATTAGTTACAACAAGTCACCAGCACTTTTTTGCTTAAAAATAAAAATTACTCAAATTAATACAATCATTGAATGAGTTAATGAAGTTAAAATTTAACTGCTTTTTCGTTACTCTCTGGATAATTTTCCATGACATTTCACTAGGATTGGATATTAAACAGTCTGATGTACTATAAATTTCGTGATCTCGCGCTTGTTTTCTTCCCTTCTGTTTATTTGATGTGCATAATGTGCCCACAATAACTCTATGGACAATTTCCCATGACTATCGAACAAGCTTTAAAAGATCGTAGCGAATCAAAATGTGAACTATGTTCTTCTGAAAACAACCTAGCTGTATACGCAGTTCCTGCTTCTGAAGACAAGAGCGCGGGCTGTAGTGTATATCTTTGTGATACTTGCCGTGGTCAGCTTGAAGATCCAGAGACAACAGATGAAAACCATTGGCGTTGCCTAAACGACTCTATGTGGAGTCAGGTTCCAGCTGTACAAGTAATGGCTTACCGTCAACTTAAGCGTCTATCTTCAAAAACTGACTGGGCAATGGACCTAGTTGACATGATGTACCTAGAAGATGATGTTAAAGAGTGGGCTGAAAAAGGTCTAGTTGAAGAAGCACAAGCTGCTATTCCAACGCTTGACGCAAATGGTGCTAAGCTACAAGCTGGTGACAACGTAACTATCATCAAAGACCTTCCAGTTAAAGGTTCTAGCATGGTAATTAAGCGTGGTACGCCTGTACGTAACATCAGCCTGACTGATAACCCACTTCACATCCAAGGCCGTGCTGATGGTGTGCAAATGGTTATCATCGCAGAGTACGTGAAGAAGTAATCCCTTCTCCGTTACTGATAACGTATAAAAGAAAGCCCCTAGAGTCTCACTTTAGGGGCTTCTTTTATATATTCAATCTCAATACGACATTGAAACTATTGGTATTTACCTAGCTTACGATTAATGATGAAGTTAATCATCCGCTTAGCGATGGATGAATAAGGTGAATATAACAGCTTCAGCGACGAGACAGAGCCTTGATACATCACAGGGCGCATCTTTGATAGGCGTTCAAAACCTTCTCGACCGTGATAGTGTCCAATACCACTGTTGCCTATTCCACCAAACGGTAGATCATCTTGCGCTACATGTACCATCACATCATTAATTGTTACGCCACCAGAACGAGTCTGATCTATCACTGTTTGTTGTAACACTTTATCATTAGAAAATAGATATAAGGCTAACGGTCTTTCTCCAGCGTTTATTTCCACTAATACATCATCAATCGATTGATACGTTTTAATTGGTAAAATAGGGCCGAAAATCTCACGCTGCATCACTAACATGGTTTCATTCACATTCGTCACAAGATGTAATGGGAACTTACGATTCTCATCATCAGGCTCCGCATTTGGGATCAGATTATGTAGTTCCGCCCCTTTCGCTTTCGCATCTTCTAATGTATCGACTAAGCGAGCAAACGCCGTGTCATCAATAATGGATGTGTAATCAGGATGCTGAATATCAGTAAAGCGCTTCGCCATGATCTTTTTTGCATGCTTAATCACCTCATCTAAGCGATGCTCTGGCACATATACATAATCAGGCGCTACACAGGTTTGTCCGCTGTTATACGCCTTTCCACCCAAAATACGTTGCATGGTTTTAGCAAGATCATAATCATCAGCAACAATCGCTGGCGACTTCCCACCAAGCTCTAAAGTAACAGGCACAAGGTTTTTAGCTGCATTTGCCATCACAGCCTTACCCGTGGTACTTGAACCGGTAAATACCAAATGATCTAACGCTAGTTGAGAAAAAGCTTTGCCTGTTTCACCTTCTTCAGCAATAAAGCAAATCTGATCTTCATTAAATGATTGAGCAAACAAACCTTGCAATAACTGGCACAAATACTGAGAATTTTCAGACATTTTCACCATGACACGGTTTCCCGCAGCAATAGCAGCAACAAGCGGTGCTATTGCAAGAAATAGAGGGTAGTTCCACGGCACAATGATCCCGACAACACCAACTGGCTGTGGCAGCAAGCGATTTTTAGCCGGCTTAAACCACATAGAAGTATGACGCTTTTGTACCTTCATCCAGCGTGATAAATGCTTACGCGTATATTTAATCCCTTCTACACTGGTGAAAACTTCAAGCAATGCCGTTTCTGTTGCAGAGCGTTGACCAAAATCTTTACCAATTGCAGCACAAATCTCAGATTGATGTGATTGAACAAGTTCTAAGATTTTCTCCAAATCGGCAAGTCTCGACTGAAGATCTGGCATTGGGTTTGATAAGAATGCACTTTTTTGTTGCTTTAAATAATGATCTAACGGCTTTTCCATTCGTAAAACTCCTATCACAGAACCCAACTGAAACAACAATAAACCCATTACATTAGCTGTAACATTGTCGTAAGCACAGATCTTTATACTCTAATCAGTTAGGTTATGTGAACCAATAAATACAGTGACTTGGTTATAAAATCGCATCATTCACTGTTATAGACTAATCTCATAATCAGAGGGAACGTGTAGCGGGGTTTAGATATGTCATCACCAATTTTATATACATTAAGGCAATGCCCTTATGCTATTAGAGCTAGATTAGGATTGTTACTTGCAGAGATCAATTTTGAACAACGTGATGTTGACTTAAGGCAAAAACCTACTGACATGCTTGCCATTTCCAACAAAGGAACCGTGCCTTTATTAGTGTTTGAAAATGGTGACTATATTGATGAAAGTTTAGAAGTCATGATTTGGGCATTAAATAACAATGACCCTCACGACTTACTGTTAAGCCAACAACCACACTGCTTTGCTGAAATGCTAAGTTTAATTGCTCGTAATGATTACAAGTACATTACAGCCCTTGAGCATTACAAAGCGGATACTCGTTACCATAATCCAGAAGCACCAGTTTATCGCAAACTGTGTGAGTCCTTCTTATTCGACCTTGAAAATCGCTTATCCCAACATAAATACCTAATGGCTGATCAGCTAAGTCTTGCTGATTACGCTATTTTGCCTTTTATTCGCCAGTTTTCTCATGTTGAACGTCAATGGTTTCGAGAGGCTGATTATCCGAATCTAAAACAATGGTTAAGCGATCTTTATCAAGATCCTACTTTCTCTAAAGCAATGACTAAATATCCGTTATGGGAGAGTTGTACTAACACACAAGCTACGCAGCACAATGATTTAACCATGATAAGTTAGTGAAGCCTGTATGACGGTTAAATGAAAAATGTCAGCGTAATGTTAATTAGAACCTTACCCATAACCGCTTAATAAACATGAAATATTCCTTATTCAAATTACTAACAGGTTAATCAATAACCTCATTTGAATAAGGATTAGTTATGGTAAACGATAGTCGTCGCTCATTTATTAAAAAGTCTGCTGTTGTAAGTGCAGGCGCTGCCGCAGTATCTACTTCACCTAACGTATTTGCGAGTATTGAAAAGGCACTTTCAATTCCAGCAAATCGAAAACATGGCAGTATCAAAGATGTTGAGCATGTTGTTATTTTAATGCAGGAAAATCGTTCATTTGATCACTACTTTGGCACCATGCCCGGTGTGCGCGGTTTTGCCGATCGTTTCCCATTAAAACAGTCCAACGGTGACTTTGTTTGGAATCAGCATAATCCTGAGCCAAATGAAGATAAAGGAAACTTCAAAAAGACCCTACTTCCTTGGTATTTCAATACAGGAAAAGATGTCAGTTATGAGCATTTTCGTGGTACACCTCACCTCTACAGTGATGCACAATATGCTAATAATCATGGCAAAATGAACCAATGGCTACCGAATAAAACTGACCGAACCATGGGATATTTCACAGAAAAAGAAATGCCTTTTCAGTTTGCACTCGCTAATGCTTTTACTCTGTGTGATGCATACTATTGTGCAACCCAAACAGGGACAAACCCAAACCGTGTCATGCACTGGAGTGGAACAACAGATGCCAAACAGAAAAAAAATGGTCCAGTTATCACTAATAGTCATGATGCTTGGGGTGAATACGAAAATGGTTATGAATGGACAACCTATCCTGAACGCTTAGAAAAAGCAGGCATTTCATGGCGAGTACTTCAAAACAGCAATAATAACTTTACGGATAATCCACTGGTTGGCTTTAAAAGTTTTATTAAGGCAAACGAAACTAACCAAGATGACCCGATTTTTGTCAAAGGCATTGGTCCAGATTACGGCGATAAACCTTCTATTGAGTTATTTGAAGAACTCTATAATGAAGGACTACCGCAAGTTACTTGGGTCGTTTCAGAAGATTTGTACTCCGAACATACAGGTCCTTCAACACCAAGTCTTGGTGCAGCATACACTGCAGCTATTTTAGATATCCTCACTTCTAATCCTGACGTATGGGCAAAAACTGTTTTCATTATCAACTTCGATGAAAATGATGGTCTATTTGATCATATGCCACCACCATCAGTACCTCATAAAGCAAAAAATAAGCATACTTACGGTAAGTCAAACGTTAAAACTGATGACGAATACTACCATGATGTCGATTATTCGAAGTTTAATGGCACTAACGACGATATTTCTGATTTCATCAATAACGCTTCCCATGGTTTAGGTCCTCGCGTACCTTGCTATGTTGTTTCTCCTTGGAGTGTTGGCGGCAATATAAACTCCCAAGTATTTGACCATACTTCTGTTCTACAGTTTTTAGAAAAAGTAACCGGCGTTGAAGAGCCTAATATTTCAGAATGGCGACGTAGCGTGTGTGGCGATTTAACAAGCTGTTTTGATTTTGAAAAAAACCGACCAAATAGTGATATCCCTAACAATATGTCATTTGAGGAAGCTCAACGTCGCTTTGAAGCCGCAACCGAAGAACAAAACCAGCATAAAAACCAACAAGGATATGATGAATCAGGTAAAAGAGTTAAGCCACAGATGAGCCTAGTTGGCCTGCCTGTTGTTGAACAGCAAGGCTCTCGTCCCTCTTGTCAGTTACCTTACTCACCAAAAGTAGACATCTCATTTAGTAAAGATAGCGTACACTTTGAATACGCAAATCAGGGTAAACAAGGCACGGTTTACCAAACTTACAATTACCTTGCTCACAACCTACCTCAACAAGATGAATTTGTTGCGTCTGAAGGCAGTCCTTACGATATGACGATGCCACGCCAATACACGGTTGCAGCAAAAGGCACGAATCTACATAACCCAACAGTCGCTGATAAATGGCAGTTCGATGAACATCAAGACTTCGATTTAATGACCTTTGGCCCTAACGGATTTATACGTCGTGTGAAAGGCTTTACTGGTGAGCATAAAGCTATGCCATTAATTGATATTACGCATAAAGCATCACGAGTTGGTAATAATGAAGCTCATCTTTCTATCAGAATCGAAAATAGTACCAAGGAGCCGCAAGTCATTACCATCACAGATAACGTTTATGGCAAAAAGCCTGTGGTATTGACCATCAAGCCTAAGCAAGTTGAGCATATCGCTTACAAAACGCGTAAGCACTGTTGGTATGATCTTACCTTTACTGCCGATAATTGCCGCTATTTCTCATTGCAAGCAGCAGGTCGTATTGAAGTAAATAACAAGCACAACTTCAAAGCGGTAACAGATCCTGAATTAGGTAATTTCGGTAACGACATGGAATTAGCAAGTCTGCTTCGCTAAATACCAACTGAACTGAACGTAGAATAACAAAAACCCAGCAAGTACTTAGTATTGCTGGGTTTTTATTTATCTTATTAAAGAGGTTAATTAACGACTTTTAAAATAAGTATCTTGCAGAATATACATGCGCTTAATATCGCAGTATTTACCGTTAATAAAAATCTCTTGGATCAAATGGCCTTCTTCTACAAAACCACACTCTTCATATAAGTGAATCGCTTTTTCGTTTTCAATCGCAACGTGCAGATACACTTTATGTAAATTCAAAATGGTAAATGCATAATTTAGCGCACGATTGATCAATGAACGCGCGTAGCCATTACCTTGGTAATCTGGGGCAATGATAATTTGAAACTCAGCAGTTCGGTGAATATTGTTGATTTCAACCAACTCTACTAAGCCAATGGCTTCTTCGTCTGCATTTTCAGCAATAAAACGACGCTCAGTACTATCATGAATGTGTTTGCGGTACAGCTCTTCTAGCTCAGCAAACGACTCATACGGCTCTTCAAACCAGTACGCCATGATGGTGCGGTTATTGTTTAATTGATGAATAAAACGTAGATCTGTACGCTCTAATGCACGTAGACGAATAACATTACTCATTTATCTATATCCTTGATAGTAATGATGCAGGTAAAGGACTGTCTCCTTACCAATTTACCGCTTCAAAATACCATTTAATATCACATAAAAAAGCAAAAACATGTAACAAGATATTCCCTTGCTGCAACATTATTCAACCTTGGCACATCTATGGTTTATAACCATTTCATCAATCAGATCCAAGAAGCAGCGTACTTTAGATGCAAGATGCTTACGGGTGGGATACAGTGCATACACATCCACTGTTGGGAAAATATAATCTTCAAATAATAAGGTTAATTCCCCTGTCTTTATTTGTTGCTCAATATAAAACTCAGGCAGACGAATGATCCCGTCACCATTACGTACTAACGTCAGTGACATCTCAGTGTTATTGCTACGAACGCGTTGATGAACGTCAACAGAGGTTTGATTGCCTGCCTTATCCATATAATCCCAAACATTAGATTTTTTTAAGTTGCTGTAACAAAAACAGTGATGAGAAGAAAGCTCTGCTGGATGGATCGGGCGACCATATTTGGCAATATATCCTGGTGACGCTACCGTACAAATTCGGCTGCTATAAATACGTTTACAGATAAGACTTGATTCATCGAGTTTTGCTGATGCACGGATCACCAAATCATAGCCATCACCTATTACATCAATGGCTTTGTCGCTCATATCAAGATCAATCACAACATCGGGGTAACGTGTAAGATAAGCTGAAAATACATCCTTTAAATAATGCTTACCAAACCATACCGGACAACTGATTTTCAATGTTCCCTTTGGCGCCACTGTACTTTGAGTGATATGAGCAACCGCTTGTTCAGCATCACTGATCAACTGTAAACATTCTTGGTAATAACTCTTACCTTCCGGCGTTAACGAAATACTTCGAGTTGTGCGATTGAGCAACCTTACCCCTAAGCGATTTTCTAATTTAACGATCTCTTTGCTTACATAAGAGTTTGAATGCCCCATTACCTGCGCCGCAGCACCAAAGCCACCACTTTTAACGACTTGAACAAATAAAGTAATACCATCGAACAGTTGATTATTAGTCATATGGAAATTATCTAATCACTTTAAGGCTATTAATTACATACGAACTCTAATATACACTCTAGTCATTGGTTAACAACATCAGTTTGCTAAAACGACTTAATTACAAACGAGGCTCATTATGAAACTACTCGCTTTTGCTGCAACAAACAGCCAACAATCAATCAACCGTGCGCTAGTGACATATGCGGCATCACAAGTAAACGCTGATGAAGTAGAAATTCTTGACCTAAACGATTTTGAAATGGCGATTTACAGCATTGATCGTGAGAATGCGTCAGGGATCCCTGAACAAGCTCAGTTATTCTTCGATAAAATAAGCCAAGCTGACGCAATTTTAATTTCATTTGCTGAGCATAACGGGACATATACTGCGGCTTATAAGAATATTTTTGATTGGGCTTCACGTATTAATCAAAAATTCTATCAACAGAAACCAGTGATCATGCTTGCAACATCACCGGGCCCTGGTGGCGCTAAAAACGTACTAGATACTGCCGTGACATCAGCCCCTTATTTTGATGCCAATGTATTAGGCTCTCTTTCTATTCCAAGTTTTTACGACAACTTCGATTTAGAAAAGAATGCCCTAACCAATGAAGAATTAAATCAACAATTAAAATCATTAGTTTCAAAATTTAATCAATAGCGGCTGATCGTTTTAACGTTGTCCAGCAACAAAAACCACTATTACACAAATAGAAGAAGTAATTGATAAAAATAGAGTTGCTGTTGAACCAGCAACTCTTTTTTCCAAGTGATTCTCTAAAGCCTAATTACTTGAACTAACTTGACGATATTCATTACTCGGTTGCGACCATCACATTGGATGCTTTTATCACTAATACCGCCTCTTTACCCACGGCTAAACCTAAATACTCACATGACTTTTTCGTTAAGATAGACGTGAGTTCAACATTGGGGGAGACTTCAACCGTAACTTCTACATTCACTGCCCCAACATCGATATTCGTTACCACGCCTTTTAATTGATTTCTTGCACTTAATTTCATTTTACAACCTTAACCAGTAAGTAAAATTCCAATTCGAGCTAGTACACATGGCTTAAACCAGCCTCTTATAGTGTAGATAACTCACTTTTAAACGTGGCTTTTAAACAAGAAATATTCCATATTCGGTTGTTTATTCATTAAACAACAGAGTAATGTTCGAGACATTCTATAGGTATAGAGATCGCTTTTTTACGAATGAAAACGGCCAAGACAAGCATATTGTTCACATTTAATCGGATCTAAGATGCACAATGGCTAAATTTGTATCATGCTTAAAGAGTAGTAGCGTTAAAGGAGTACGCTTATGAGCACGAGGCTATGTGAAACTGCCAGCCTTGAACTGCATGTTCAAAGTGCTGTGCAGCAAATCCTAACCACTATGGCTTTTACTGCCCCATCAAACAGTCATAGTGATCGTAAAAACGCGTGTATATTTCAAAACAAGATCACATATACACTTTACTTACTCCTGCAATCTTTTCACTGTGAATCACAAAATACGATCAATAAACAATGCCACTATAACCAAGATTATACGTTTCATGACTTTGATTATGTGTGCCAGCAAAGCCTTGAGATTTTACGGCAATCACGTAACGACTTTGCGATTAAGGCTGCAAATCGTCGCGGTACTATTACTCATATCACCACGAAGGAAACCGAAGATTTACTGACTGCAACACTTAACAGAGAATGTGAAATGGTGATCACTGCCCTTGCTATTCAGCAATTATCAACCTTAATCAATACTTTTTCCCAACAAGAAAACATTTCACAAACTATTGATCAGGTTTTTAGCCGTGTAGTAGTTAACCAATATATTGACGAAGGGTTTCAATTATCAAAACAAGCCACACTTAAACTGGTAGAACAAATATCGACCGCTATTACTGGAGAGTTATGCCAGTTAATTTTAAACCAGCATACCTGTGAGGAGTCAGAGCAAAAACTGGTACAACACTTAGAAGACATCAACACGTTAGCTGAACATTTCATACAGCATTTTTCACAATTAAATACGACCTTTCTTACCAATAAATTAAATTTAGATGATAACGAATAAATATGAGTAGCAGGCAACACCTGCTACCTACTTTATCATCCAATGATGAGTTGAATACCGTCAAATAATAAGTATGATCATAACTATGATTAACATTAACCACGACTCACTATGGCTGCATTACTTACTTTTATTGATAAACATTGGAAAGTGATCACTGTACTTATTCTATTATTAATTACAGTTTTATCTCTATTACCTCAACCAAGCTTACCTGAAGTGCCGGGAACCGATAAAACCCATCATTTTATTGCTTATAGTGCACTTATTTTTGCTATTGGTTTAAGAATGCCCAAGCATTGGTACTGGTTATTTCTTGGCTGTATTGCATGGAGTGGTGCTATTGAGTTAATTCAACCTTATGTCAATCGTTATGGTGAATGGCTTGATTTAGCAGCAAATACAGGTGGCTTGATCACAGGTTTTATTCTTGCTCGCCTTTGCGCTAAGTTATTACTAGAAAAAAGAAAAAACGAATAATTCAGAGTAAAAATCTAATCACAGATAATAATTAATCGGATCAATCGACTAGGATTGTTTTGTAAAGTTATCGCAAAATAATCCTTGGTTATTTGATTTTACTCACATTTTTATTAAGACTAATACCATTCGAAGCGTAAAGAGCATTAGTTTTCAATGGTAAAGTATCAAATTAGTAGAGCGACATTTTACCCTGCTCTTAATTTAATCAATATTGATCAGCAAAATATTACGCTGGATTTTAATGATGTCATTATACTTTGCTATCTACTAAATAATGCAAATCGCTTTACGACAATCGATAATATCAAAAAAACGTGTTTTCCTCGTGAAGCACATGCAGAAGATATTATCCATCACTCCATAAATAGTCTAAAGACATTAATTAATAACGTTAATAACAGTAGTACCTTAGTGTTTTCTTTATGGGGAATTGTTTATTTCAAAGTATCTCATCATGATAAAGGTGACGCTGACTTATTAAAACGTTTTATTTTTTTACTTTCTATTTCTTTAATTGTTGTATCAATCATTTTATTGATAAAGTCACCACAAAAAGAGTATATGGATAGTAATATTTCAACCTTTAATTTTTCAAACAATGGAAATAATATAACTATAGTTAATAACATTAATAATGCATTACCTGAATATTTAATCAATAAAGTCATATCATTAGATGAAAGTATTAAAGTGCTTTATTTTGAAAGCAACAATGAAATCAATTTTTCAATAATACGAAAAAACAACATAAATAATAAAAGCCATGTTGTTAACATTAATGATATAAAAGCTTTTCACAGTGAATTAAATCGAGCATTAAAGATATGATACGTTATTACATGTTACTCTCATGCTCTACGTTATTCTTCTTATTCTCTGTTAGTAACTATATCAATTTAGACCTTGGTAGAAATCTTAATGGGTTATGGCGAGCCTATGAAGTACATCCTTGCGGCCATGAAAAGCCTAGCATTACTGAAAGAAATTTAAAAATTACCGCCAATCAATACAACATAACTTTGATGAGTAAAGGCGGTAGTAACAACCAGATTATCGTATATGAGAGTAATGGCTGCATTGACGCCATCAATAATAATAAATTTAGCTTTACTTCTTATAACGCTGTATTGAACCAATCCTATCAGACATGGTTAAACACTCACCTCTCTGATACAAAGAAATATCTCAATACATTAGAACAAGGGCAATTCAAAGTGATTTACCAAAATTTAAATCTCGCTGTTATCGAATTTGAGCAGACGCACTCAACCGTGATCTACACCAAACTTACTTAAATTTGTTAACTCAGTTACAACGATGAACAAAAAAACATCAGATAAACGTACAAATTTTATATTTTTATTTTCTTTGTACTAAAAATAAGATTGCTATTTTTGAAACCAGCATTCGACACCGAGGTTAATTTAAAGAATAAATATTGATATTTCATGCTGTTATAACAAGTTGGGTTAATCTTGAAGTTCGCTATTTTTATCGCTTCATCTCCCCTAGTCTTGTATTACAAATAAAATACTAGCAGTATTCACGATCTATTTTAGTCACTGGAAATGTGTAACGACTGTGTGCTCTTGGTAGCTGAGTGTAGGCAAAGCTACTGATTAACGTCCATAGTCCTTACAGTATTTTGAGAAAGATGCTCTTTGAATCAACAACAAAACAATTAAAACGCTACACTAAAACCGTTTGGGGAAAAACAATGAGTCCTGAAGATAAACAATTTGCCGTTATTGGTCTTGGTCGATTTGGCATGTCACTGTGTGAAGAACTCAGTGAGCGTGGCGCACAAGTACTGGCAATTGATATTGATGAAGCATGCGTACGTAAAGCGGCAGATATTGCCACTCAAGCTGTTGTTGCTGATTGCTCAAATGATGCAACTATCGCTGAATTAAAACTGGATGATTACGATCTTGTGATGGTTTCTATCGGTGAAGATGTTAACGCCAGCATTCTTACTACTCTGCTATTAAAAGAAGCTGGTGTGAAAACCGTATGGGTAAAAGCCAAAGACACCCCACATTGTAAGATCTTATCTAAAATTGGCGCCGATAAAATCATTCGTCCTGAGCGTGATATGGGTATTCGTATCGCACGTAATATGCTCGATAAACGCATTTTCGAATTTTCAGAACTAGGTAGTGGTATTTCACTGGCTGAAGTGGTTGTTACTGCGAAGAATATGGGACGCAAGCTGTCTGAGCACCCTTGCGCAGGTCATAAGTCAACTCAAGTCCTTGCACTAAAACGTGGTCCTGAAGTACGCAAAGCTCCTGATATGGATACTGAGCTACAAGTTGGCGATATCTTAATCCTAACAGGCCCTGAAAACGTCCTAACTGAAACCTTAAGAAAACTATGAGTTTTATTCCTAACAGGGGCATGTATGTCCCTATTAAAACGGAAAATCGCGATAAACGATGGTCTGAGCCTAAGATCATCATCTTTAGCTTTTTAGCGATTTTAGTCCCTGCTGCGATTTTACTGACATTACCTGTATTTTCTGTTTCAGGGCTCAGTTTTACTGATGCATTATTTACAGCAACGTCAGCGATCAGCGTAACAGGCTTAGGTGTGGTTGATACTGGCTCGCATTTTTCTATTAGCGGAAAAATCTTGCTGATGTTCTTAATGCAAATTGGCGGTTTAGGGCAAATGACATTATCTGCTGTCCTACTCTACATGTTTGGCTTACGTTTAAGCCTACGCCAGCAAGCATTAACCAAAGAGCAACTAGGTCAAGAGAAGTTCACCAATATTCGTCGCCTTGTTAAACACATTATTATCTTTGTGTTGATCTGTGAGCTTATCGGTGTGTTCTTTTTATCTATTCGTTGGGTTCCAGAAATGGGCTGGGAACAAGGTTTATTCTTTGCTGTATTCCACTCTATTTCAGCCTTTAATAATGCTGGTTTCTCACTATTTTCAGACGGTTTAACCCGCTATGTAGACGATCCTTTAGTGATCATCACCATTGCTTCATTGTTTATCTTTGGTGGTTTAGGTTTTACTGTGATCTCTGATCTTAAGCGAAACGCACATCGTGGTTTTCACTTCTTATCACTACATTCAAAAATCATGATCATTGCAACGCCTGTATTGCTTTTTGTAGGTACCGTGATGATTTGGCTATTAGAGCACCACAATAGTCATACCTTAGGTTCGCTTAATGAATCAGGTCAGTGGTTAGCTGCATTCTTCCAATCAGCAACCGCCCGTACAGCAGGCTTTAACAGTGTCGATATTGGTCAATTTACTCAACCGGGCCTATTGATCATGATGCTACTGATGCTTATTGGTGCAGGTTCAACCTCGACAGGTGGTGGTATTAAAGTATCGACGTTCGTTGTCGCTATTTTGGCTACCTGGTCGTTCCTAAAACAACGTGACCGTGTAGTGCTATTTAAGCGTACTATTTCAAACCAAACGGTAACCAAATCATTAGCTATCATTGTTGTCAGTGGCATTGTGTTGACCATTGCAATGTTCGCGTTAATGATCACGGAAAAAGCACCATTCTACGAAGTGATGTTTGAAACTATTTCAGCGTTCGCAACCGTAGGTGTGACTGCTGGTTTAACCGCAACCTTATCCGAGCCGGGTAAATACATCATGATTATCGTGATGATCATCGGTCGTTTAGGTCCATTAACATTGGCATATATGTTAGCGCGTCCTAAACCAACCTTACTAAAATACCCAGAAGATAACGTGGCAGCTGGTTAATCTTCCTTCTATAAAAACAACAAAGGCTTGTTACTCATCATGCATGAGAACAAGCCTTTTATTTATCTCATTTCAAATAAGTGCAGCTTATGCTTTATCTGCTTTTCCTGCTGCATTTGCAAACTTGGCTAATTGCTTATCTAGCCAGAATGGCGCTTTGTCGTTGTCTTCCGCACTCTCTTTACGTCGTATCGCATCACGTACCATCATCGCACCACACCAACGAATAGGTTCAGGTGGGAAACTCCCTTTCGGCCCAGACACTAATCCACATCGACTCCATCCATTATCTAGATCTAATACTAATGACGATAAGATCTGCCCACCAATCCATGTTTGAGCAACCCCATTACCAGAATATCCCAAGCCATAAACAATATTAGGGTTATCATTAAGGTGACCAAAAAAGGGTAATCCCGTCGTTGAGCGATCGGAAGCCCCTGTCCATGTTGCTGCAAACTTCTCTTTTTCGAGGCTCGGGAATAATTTATTAAAAGAGTTACGCAACAAGTTCGTATAGCGACTCGGAGAGTCAAACACCTTGCTGATTTTATTACCAAAAGAGAAATAATTACCGCCTTTACCTAACATTAAACGTCCATCTGACGTTGAACGGTAGTAATGAACAAAGATACGAGAGTCAATCACGGTTTTACCGTCTTTCAAACCCATGGTATTCAACTTCTCTGGGATCGGCTGGGTGATCGCCATATCAGAGCTCACAAGCACCACATTACGTTTAAATTGTGGAAACTGCTCTAACATCCATGCATTGAGCGCAAGTACAACTTTCTTTGCAAAAATATCAGCTTCTGGCGTGGTGATCGTAATCGGAATTTCAGTACTAATATTCTCCATTGGGGTATTTTCATAAATCTTGATCCCCATTCCCTCGGCAACACGTTTTAAACCACGCGCTAACAACGCAGGCTGTACACTTGCTGCTGCCGGTGAATAAAAGCCTTCGCAGTGTAATGCTGAGCCCGCTTCTTGCTGAACACGTTCTCGTTGCCACTGTTTCCAGCTATTCACTTCATGCTTCGATAATTGCTCTAATACACCATCCATAGAGCCTTGTTGAGCTTTGTTCGTTGCAGTGTATAAAGTGCCATTAAGACGCAAATCGGCATCAATATTATGTGTTTCGCAAAAATCAGCAATTTCGTAAACAGCACGTTCTGAGGCACGTACTAACTTTACAGCTTCTTGTTCACCGTAAAGCTTTTTCATTGATGTATATTTGGTCGACCATGTCAGCATACAACCACCATTTCGACCTGAAGCACCACTACCACACAAGCCTTTATCAATAATCACAATATCTAGTTTAGGCTGTTGTTGTTTAAGCTGAATAGCTGTCCACAAGCCTGTATAACCACCACCAACAATACATACGTCCGTTTGAATATCATGTTTAAGTGAATTTACAGTATTATCAGACTCTTGTTTTAACGCTTCTGAGAACCAAAATGGTTGGAAATGACTGTCGTTATGCATACCTTACTGCTTCCTTAATTGGTATAGACCACTAAGAACTACAATATGAGTGCAATGTGACGATTAGATAACAACACTGTGACTGAGAGATGAAACTGATAGTGAAAATAATAAGTAAATAAAAACGAGTGCTTAGCCATACAATTTCACTAAGTCACTCGTCTTATTTATTCAGAAAAATGTTTTTATCAATATTAAATTTATAGCGTTATGGTCTTTCACCGTTCGCTAAACGTAAATTGATATCAGCCACGACTTTCGGTAAATCTGCAATCGTATCAATTTGATAATGTGCACCTGAGGTACTAAACGCTTTCTGTGCTTTTTCACGTGCAACCGCTAATGTCGCTTCATCTGCCGTTTCAAATTGCTCTTGAGTTAGACCAGCCTCGTTACCAGAAAGTAATAGCGCCACTGTCCACATACCAGCATTAAGGCCTTCACTAATGCCGGGAACAGAATCATCGACTTTAATACAAGTGGTAACATCGCCTAGCCCTAATTCCAGCATATTTTTCAACGCCATAAAGGCTGCTGGGCGACCACCTACGGCTAAATCATCTGTAGCAACGACATAATCAGGCGTAAAGCCATTATGGTTAAGTGAAGGTAGTAGTGCATCCAATACAGCACGTGGATACCCCGTACATGCACCAATTTTAATACCTTGTTCACGTAATCCTTCAATTACATATTCAGTGCCTGGGATCAAATCAGCGTGCTCACCCACTTTGGCTATTTGTAATGGCATGAACGTGTCGTAAATCGTATCAATATCAGATTCATCCATTTCACGACCAAACTGTATTTGCCAACGCTGTGCCACTTCAGGCAGTTCGCCAACCGCTTTGATGTGATCCCACTTTCCTAACCCCATCGGAACTCGTGCTTCTTGCAGTGAAATATCAAAATCAAAACCACGACGAAATGCTTCAACAAAAATGGTTGTTGGTGCAAATGAGCCAAAATCAACAACGGTTCCAGCTAAATCAAAAATCACACCTTGGATCTGTTTCATTTTCTATCCTTTTAAATTTTCACATCAATTCAGTTAATAATGACTTCACTAATGGCTTGTTCGACGATATCTAAAGCACGAGCAAGCTCATTACGTTCAATAATCAATGGTGGGCTAAGTTGTAATACGTTCCCTTGCGACACTTTAAAGCTCAGACCGAGATCTAAGCAGCGATACAACACTTGCTCTGCTGCATCATAAGCACGTTGTTTAGTTTGCCTATCTGTGACTAGCTCAATGCCCCATAACAAACCTATCCCCCGTACATCACCAATAATTGGATAACCTTGCTGCATTTGTACTAAACGCTTCGACACGTAATCTTGATCTTGTTTAACTTTCTCAAGCAGGTTTTCCGTTTCAATCACATCTATGGTGGCAAGAGCAGCGGCACACCCAATCGGACTTTTCTCATGGGTATAATGTCCCAGCGATATATCAGCCGCTTGGTTATATTTATCCTTGGTGATCAAGGCTGCAAAAGGCACAACACCACCACCTAATCCTTTACCGATACAAAGCATGTCTGGCTCGATATCAAAAGCATGATGTGTAAACCAATGTCCTGTTCTTCCCATGCCGTTAGGAATGTCATCGATAATTAACATGACATTGTGCTTATCGCAGATCTCACGAACACGTTGCCAATAGGCTTTTGATGGCACTTGAACATCGGTGTTACGAAGCCCTTCGGCAATAAAAGCACCGATGCCACCTTCTTTTTCAATCACGTATTCAAGGTAATCGGCATAATGCACATCGCTATTGTCATCACGAGGAAAAGCGCCACGGTAAATCACAGGTGGCGGAATACGCTCAACGCCTGCCATTAGTGGCCCCATTCCTTGACGAAAACACGCTTCACCACCAACAGAGATAGCATCTAGTGATGCACCATGAAAAGAATCCCAAAGTGACACCACTTTTGAATTACCAGTTACCACTCGGGCAAGTTTTAACGCCATACCCACCACAGATGTTCCGCCGGGCGCAAACAACACTCGGTTTAACTCTCCACCAGCAATTTCTGTGAGTTTTTTGGCGCAATCAATCGCGGTTTTATGGGTAAATCGACGAGGAGCTAACGGCAGTTCAAGCAACTGCTGTTGAATGCTCGATAACACTTGAGGATGTCCATAACCCAATTGATGAACGTTATTACCATGAAAATCCATGTAACGTTTACCGCTAAGATCTTCAATATAAATCCCTTCCGCCGCAGCTAATACATTCATGCAAGGCGTGGACATGGATTGATGTAAGAAATATTGGCTATCTTGCTCTAACATAGCCTCGGTTTGCGGTGAATTTAGCGTTTGATACCACTGCTTTCTTGCCTCAGTCGTATTAGTATCGCCTTCACTGCGTAAATACATCGCATCGATAGGATGATGCGTCATTACGATGCCGCCTTTTGCCAGAACATAGTGCGACGAATAGCATCTATTAAACGGTATATATCGTCATTATGAACATCACCGATATTGCCAATACGAAAACAATCCGCATTCGACACCTTACCCGGATAAATCACAAAACCTTGTTCTTTAAGTAAGCGATAGAAGTGGTTGAAATCATAATCCGTATCGGTTGGAGAATAAAAAGAAGTAATGATCGGAGAATGAAGAGATTGAGGTAGTAAACAACGGAAACCTAATGCTTCCATTCCTTCAACTAATATGCGCTGATTAGTAACATAACGTTGATAGCGTGCCGCAACGCCACCTTCTTGTTCAAGTTCTAACATCGCTTGGTAAAAAGCGCGTACTGTATGTGTTGGAGAAGTAAAACGCCATTTACCATGATTTTTCTCCATACAATCCCATTGATCATACAGATCCAATGATAATGAGCGAGCTTGCCCCTGACATTTCAGCAGCTCATCGGTTTTAGCGATGACAAAGCCAAACCCCGGTACGCCTTGAATGCATTTATTTGCTGAACTGATCATAAAATCCACGCCCAACTCACCTAAGTCCATTGGAATACCACCAAAGCTCGACATAGCATCTAAGATCATGATCTTATTGCGAGGCTTTACCAGTTTACAAACAGATTCAATCGGATTGAGCATCCCTGTCGTGGTTTCACAATGCACCATGGCAACATGAGTAATTGCACTATCGCTATCAAGCAAAGCTGCAATATGTTCAAGATCTGGCTGCTCAACTTCACTTAACTCAATGACATGGTGATCAATCTTAAGATACTGTGCAATTTGACCAATACGTTTGCCATAAGCACCATTATTAATCACTAACAGTTTGCCATTCTCAGGCATTACTGTGCCTATAGTCGCTTCAACTGATGCACTACCACTGCCCTGCATTAATACTGAGGTGTAACCCTGATGCTGCGTTGCCAAAGCCACCAGTTTGGTACGGATCACTTCAACAATTTCTTTATTGTAATCATCATCCCACGTACACCAATCTTTCAACATCGCTTCACGAACAGTTTTAGTGGTTGTTAATGGCCCGGGTGTTAGTAGCAAGTATTGATTTGTCGAGTTTTCCATTTGACCCTCCATTTGGACTATACCAGATACGGAAACTATAACGACTTAAAAACGATACTGTAAATGCCCTAAGATAAGAGTTAATAAAAGATTCATACTTACCATTCTCCTGTAATACTTTTCACTCTGTGGGTCATATAAACCACATAAAACCGACTTTAAATTGCAACGAAGTAATCATCTAAGCGTCATAAACACACTCTAGCATCGTAATGGCTTACAAACTGGTACATACCAATAAAGTCATCTTGAGTAAGATTTAAATAATCATGGAGATACGATAATGAAGAACCGTTGGATGCTAGCCCCTCTTGCTGCTATCACCGCCCTTTCAGCTACTCACGCTTTTGCCGCAGAGGAACTAACGGTATACAGTGCGTTTGAAACTGACATGCTTGCGAAATTTAAAAATGGCTTCGAAAAAGCAAATCCTGATATCAAAATCAAATGGGTACGTGATTCAACGGGGATCATGACAGCTAAACTATTGGCTGAAAAAGATGCGCCACGTGCCGATGTGGTATGGGGCTTAGCTGGCTCATCAATGGCGTTGCTAAAAGAAAATGGCATCTTGAAACCGTATTCTCCAAAAGGCTTATCTGACGTCCGTCCATCACTGGTTGATCCTCAAAGTGATAAAGCATGGTTTGGTAACGATGCATTCTTTAATGCGGTTTGTTACAACGAAATCGTAGCGAAAGAGCTCGGTCTACCAAAACCTAAAACATGGCAAGATCTGCTAAAACCTGAATATCAAGGTCATATTGCAATGCCTAACCCCGCATCTTCAGGTACGGGTTATATGCAGGTTTCAGCATGGCTACAAACCATGGGCGATAAAGCAGGTTGGGAGTACATGACCAAGCTGGATAAGAACATCGATCACTACACACATTCAGGTTCTAAGCCTTGTGTACAGGCAGCACAAGGTGAAGTAGCCATCGGTATTTCTATGGCTATTCGTGGCGCAACACTTAAATCACAAGGTGCACCAATCGACGTTATCATGCCAAAAGGCGGCGTGGGCTGGGAAGCAGAAGCGGTTGGCCTAGTTAATGCAAATTCTGCAGCAGCGAAACGTCTAGTTGATTGGTCAATTTCAGCCGATGCAAACAAGCTATACAACGAATTCTACCCAATAGTCGGTCTTAAGTCAGAATCTAAGCCAGTGCCTAACTACCCAGATGTAGAAAAAGCCATGGCTAAATTAGATTTCTCGAAAATGGCTTCATCTCGTAAAGCTGTTTTAAAGACTTGGTCTGAAAAGTTTGACTCAAAATCTGAGCCAAAGTCATAGTCATATCCCCATCACAATTAAAGCCGAGCTGTCGACCACACTCGGCTTTTTCTTTTCGAATTTATTATTAACTGTCTTGTTAACGTCAAACTTATGTCATTGAAGTGTAACGCTTCAACACTAAATTTGGTATATACCAATTAGTATGAGTTAACATCATGAGTACTTATCTACAAATCGATAACATTTGTAAACATTTTGGACAATTCACCGCGTTAAAGAATATCTCTCTGGATATTCACAAAGGTGAATTCATCTGTTTTCTTGGCCCTTCTGGATGTGGTAAAACGACATTACTTCGTGCTATTGCCGGTATGGATATCGCTAGTTCAGGACGGATCACCCAAAATGGTAAAGACACCACCTTCCTCGCACCAGAAAAGCGTGATTTCGGCATTGTATTCCAGTCTTATGCGCTGTTCCCAAACCTTACTGTATCGGAAAATATTGCCTTAGGGTTACGCAACCAAGGTAAATCAAACCAAGCCGCCAATGACATAGTCACTCATTGGTTAGAATTAGTTGGCTTACCCAACTCTGGTCATAAATACCCAAGCCAACTCTCTGGCGGACAACAACAACGTATTGCACTTGCTCGTGCGTTAGCATTATCTCCGGGATTATTACTACTAGATGAGCCGCTCTCGGCACTTGATGCCAAAGTTCGTACCCATCTACGCGAAGAAATCTGCCGACTTCAACGCCAACTTGGTATTACCACGATTATGGTTACCCACGATCAAGAAGAAGCATTAGCCATGGCAGATCGTATTGTAGTTATGAATCACGGTGTAATAGAACAAGTGGGTACTCCTGAAGAAATCTATCAAAATCCTGCATCTCGCTTCGTTGCCGAGTTTGTTGGCAGCATGAATTTTATTGATGCATCTGTGGTCAGCAGCGAAAAAATCCGCATTGGCGAAACGCTACTGCCAACACCAGAAAGTACTCTTCAACGCGGTCAAAGAATCGAGCTAGGCCTACGCCCTGAAGATATTCATTTCACCGAAGATTACATGAAGTCAGAATCATCCATTCCTGTTCAAGTTGAAGATCTTGAATTTCAAGGCACTTATGTTCGTGCTAACTGCCGATTACAAAACTGCAATCCAGCCAAAAACATTAAAGTGGATGTGCCTATTAGGGAGCTTCGCCGCCTATCGATACAAGAAGGCCATTACCTTTTCGTAAACATCACTAAGCAATACACCCATATTTTTCAAGCTCAGTGATCTGACTCGTTAATAAAGGACTAATGATTATGGCTTCTCTACTTCCAGCTAACGTGGTGCAAAACAATACTCATGAAATTACCCCACTAAATTTGAGTACTCGCCTTACTATCGCGAAAAATGCCATTACAAAAAACAACCTTATCACGCTAGCGATATTACTGTTTATTCTGCTCATCATGGGCTTTTTCGTTATGGCTCCCCTGTTTTCCATGCTACAAAAAAGCATGCAAAATGATGCCGGACAATTCATTGGATTGGCAAATTTCGCAGAATATTTCTCATCATCATCAGTATGGCAATCTATAAGAAATACACTTTTTATTGGTATAACAGTCACCTCTCTTGTGGGGTTATTAGCCTTTGGCTATGCCTATGCGCTAACTCGAAGCTGTATGCCATTCAAAGGCTTATTTAGTATTTTAGGTACCGCTCCTATCTTAGCGCCTTCATTACTCCCTGCGATCAGTTTGATTTACCTACTCGGTAATCAAGGCATTGCAAAAGATTTACTGATGGGACACTCAGTTTATGGACCAGTAGGCATAACTATCGGCTTAACTTTTTGGTGTTTTCCTCACGCATTGATGATCATTAAAACATCATTACGTACTTCTGATGCCCGTTTATATGAAGCAGCAAAAGCGCTCAATACCTCTCCGATCAAAACTTTTTTTATCGTGACGTTACCGGGAGCAAAATACGGCGTGATCAGTGCGTTAATAGTGGTATTTACACTGGTTGTGTGTGACTTCTCAGTGCCTAAAGTTATTGGTGGTAGTTACAATATTTTAGCGACCGATATTTTTAAACAAGTCGTCGGCCAGCAAAACTTTTCAATGGGTGCAGTTACCAGTGTCGCCCTACTTGTACCAGCATTATTAGCATTTGTTGCCGACCGCTGGGTTCAGAAAAAACAAAAAGGGTTATTTGATTCTCGTTCAGTAGCGTATGTACCTAAAGCAAACTTTATCCGCGATGGTATATGTTTTCTGTTCTGTAGCGTTATTTGTCTAGCAATCATTACGATTATCGGTATGGCGATTTATGGCTCACTAGTGACCTTCTGGCCTTGGAATACCGCATTAAGCCTTCATAATTACAACTTTGAACAATTTAGTGCTTCTGGTTGGCAGCCTTATTTTAACTCGATTAAGTTAGGTGTGTTGGTGGCAATTTTCGGCACCATCACGATATTTATCGGTGCTTACTGTATTGAAAAAGGCCGCTGCGCAACCCCTTTGCGTCAACTACTTCAAATGTTTGCCATCATTCCTATGGCTGTACCTGGCATGGTATTAGGTCTAGGCTATATCTTCTTTTTCAATAATCATCATAACCCACTGACTGTGTTATACGGCACCATGACAATCTTGGTTATTAATACGGTAATGCACTATTACACTGTCGGTCACATGACGGCTATAACAGCATTAAAACAGCTGCCAGCCGAGATTGAAGCTATTTCAGCCTCGCTTAAACTACCGCAATACAAAGCGTTTTTTAAGGTGACGTTACCTGTCTGCGCACCTGCTATTTTAGATATTTTTGTTTACTTGTTTGTCAATGCAATGACGACAACATCTGCCATCATCTTCTTGTACTCTACAGATACTATGCCAGCATCCGTATCTGTTCTTAACATGGATGAAGCGGGTCAAACAGGCCCTGCTGCAGCGATGGCGGTAATGCTGCTACTGACCACTGCACTAGTTAAAATCAGTTACGTTGGTGGTAATAAACTACTTGAAAGCACCACCCAAGGTTGGAGAAAGCGTTAATTACATCAGGGCTAGTTCAACTAGCCCTCTTTTTATTCACTACGTTCTAAGTGTCACCACTGATTAATAGTGGTATAACAAACAGATACATTGAATACTAATCGTCGATAATAGAGAGTAATCAAGTGCAATACTTAAAGATCAAGGAAGCGATTTACGAACAAATTGAGTCAGGACAGTTAGGTGCAAAACTGCCCTCTGAAAGAAAATTAGCTGAATTGTTTAACACTACACGTATTACGCTACGTGAGGCTTTATCTTTACTTGAATCGGAAGGAAAGTTGTTTCGCGAGGATCGTCGAGGCTGGTTTATCTCACCACAACCATTAATTTATGATCCAACCAATACGACTGAATTTCCAGCCATGGCAATGGCGCAAGGTCGTACTCCCCGTTCGGAATTACTCTCAGCTGAATTAGTCAAACCCAATAAACAAGTGGCACAACTACTACACACTTCAACTGAAGATGAGCTATACCGAATAAAGCGTTTACGTTATTTAGATAATCGTCCTGTCGTTGTGGTGACCAACTACATCTTACCGTCATTTTTTCCAAACTTACTGGAAACGGACTTTACCCATTCCTTGAGTATTGTTTACCGTGAGCATTTCAATCGTATATATACAAAAACGCGCTATCGCGTGAGCACAACATCATTGACGGGCTCAACAGCGACAGCGCTGCGTGCAACGGCAGGAAGCCCTGCTATGTTTGTTGAACGTTTAAACTACGATCAATTCGATAACCTGATCGACTGTGACTTTGAATACTGGCGACATGACGCTATTTGTATTCAGTCTCTAGCCACCTTAAAGCATATTTAGTGGATCACACTAACAGCATCAAGTTTTTCTTTCAGCGCTTGATCGTACTCATCTAACCATGCATAACGTTCACGGTACATCTTGCGCTTTGGACGTTTAATGTCTTCCATAGCACGACGCTCAGTGTGTAATGGCAATGCATAAAATGATTCATCATACTCCTCACCATTATGCTCTTGCCATAACTGATCATAATTTAAATTAATGGATGAGCCTTTTTTACCGTAGCGTTTTGCCATGTACACATGGGCACTATTTTTCACCGCATAAATATGGTCAATCCCCATATCATTAGCAAACAAACGCAGTGTTTCGACCATGAACGACTTAGGCCTTAAACCAAAAATAGCTTTGGTAAATAAGCGACTAAAGCCATTATCGTTATTACCACCCTGCATACAGCCGATATAAATATTGTTATCTACAACAGTAAAGGCAATCGCATAATAACGGTTATCTTCGCTATCTGTTAATAGCAGAGCAAGCTCTCCTTCACGGCGGTAGGTATGATCAAAACTCAGTTTTACTTGATAGCTTTTCTCATCAATTGTAAAACTGTAAAGCTCCAATTCATCGCTGTAAATGATGTGTCTAGCTTCTTCAGAGAAGTGATCTTCCATCCAGCAATAATGCTTTTTTAAAACGTCAACAATCTGATTTTTAGAAAAGCATGTTGCCAAATAAGGCTTAGTAAAACGCATCAAAAATTCAGGTTGTTGCTCTAACACTTCTTTTCTTTGCGTAGCAGAGAAATACTGAGATAACTCTTTATATTGGCGAGAATATAACATTGCTCTCATCGCATATTTTGCGATAGATAATGCTTTCCCTCTTTTTTTATCACTGTAAGCTAATTTAGCTGACTTTATTATACTCATATGGCAACCTTTATCTTATTCACAATGATTGTATACGAAATACCAATAAAGAATAAATAATAGAATTTTATTTTGTATATCGAATTATCTTCACTAAATACGTGATGAAAGGTAGTATTTGCAGTTGATTATGATGAGTGGAGAAATATCATGGAAAAATTAATGCCATACCTTGCTAAATTCGCCTTCGGTGTCTCTATGATGATGTTTGTCTTAGGCGGTGGCATGGCACTATATGCCGCATTTTATGGCTAATTTACGTTATAAACGTAAGCCACCATCAACCTCTAAAATACGACCAGTGAAGTAATCATTCTCAATAATGTACTTCACTGTGTGCGCAATATCTTCAGGAGCACCCATACGCTCTAGAGGAACTGAAGCTTTTAACGTCTCTAGTATTTCAGGCTCTAATTGCTCCGATAGCGGTGTATCAATTAAACCAGGGGCAATAGCTGCAGCACGAATACCATACTTCGCCAGCTCTTTTGACCAACCGACAGCCATTGTTGCTACCGCTGATTTTGATGCAGCGTAGTTGGTTTGACCAAATGTACCTGCGCGCGCAATACTCGAAATATTAATGATCACGCCTTGTGATTCGGTTGCAATCATCTTTTCAGCCGCTTCTCGGCCACATAAGAAAGTGCCTGTTACGTTCACATCCATTACGGTTTGGAACTGTTCTAGAGGCATTTTGCTTAAAGTATTATTTTTTCCACAAACCAGTAAGCCATCATCAAGAATGGCAGCATTGTTAATCAGTACATTGATATGACCAAAGTCTTCAGCAATACGATTGAATGCCTGTACAACTTCATCTTCGTTGGTTACATCTGCTTCATACACCATTGCTTTACTATTTAGCATATGACACTGATCTTGAGTTTTACGCAATCCTACTGAATTAATATCAATGAGGGCTAATTGAGCACCCATTTGGGCTAGAGTTACAGCCATCATCTGACCTAGACCTTGGCTGGCGCCAGTAACGACAACAACACTACTCTCAATTTCCATTCATGACTCCTAGTTAAAATAAGACTTTTGACCATAATACTTTAACGTATCAAGTTGCATTGCTCTAATCCTATTGATAAAAACTAAGTTATTATAAATAGTTACCTACTATGAGAGATAACAAGTGGATTTTTATTCTCAAGCCATGTAGACGCAAACATTTGCTCTATTAAACTTTCATCTACTGTATCAACGGATGAATATAACCATTGCGGTTGATGATCTTTATCTATGAGTTGCGCTCGTACACCTTCTTTGAACTCACCGACTAAGCCACAATTAACGGAGAGCCCTAGCTCCATATTTATACATTCAAGTAAAGATGCATCTTTATAATCACGCAACTGTTTAAAACAGATATGTGCAGTGATTGGACTTCCGGCATTTAAATTCTGTTTAGCTGTTTCAATCCAACCGCCTAGCCCATCGATAGAGTTAATTTGCTCAATAATAATAGAGAGTGACTGTTGCGAACAGGCTGCTTGAATTTGGGCATAGTACGGAATGAGTTGATTTGCCGGTAATCTATCTTCGTCGTTAATTTCATATTCAGCGAGGATCATCGAAACAGCATGGCTAGCCACTTGCTGTCTCTCATCTTTATCTAACGATGTTGACCATGCATGCTGCAGTAACTTCTGTTCAATCTTATTCAAGGATGAGCCATCGATAATATGTTCAATCATCTTTAAATCACGGGCATCAACGGCATTCACATGAGAACCCGTTAACCCTAAAAACAGTCCAATCCCATTCGGTAACTGATTTAAAAACCACGTAGCCCCTACATCAGGATACAAACCAATGCTAATTTCAGGCATCGCTAATAAACTATTCGGCTGGGCGACTCGGTGACTGGCACCTATATACAAACCTAAGCCGCCACCCATAATAAAGCCATGCCCCCATGCAATAATCGGCTTGTTATAGTTATGAATGAGGTAGTTACAACTGTACTCAACGGTAAAATATTCCGTTAAAAATGGCTTTGCGATATGGCTATCAACTTCTGCCAATGGAATATTCGGTGGTGTATCAAGCTGATTGAGAACAGGATCATTATTCATGGCGTAATACATACTGCGTACATCACCACCAGCACAAAAAGCCCGTTCACCCACTGACTTTATGATCACAGCAACAATGCTTTCATCGTCATACCAAAGCTGTAAATATTGATGAAGGGTTTTATGCATATTCAAGGTTAATGCATTTAACGACTCTGGGTTATCAAGCTCAAGCACCCCAATGTTATGCCCATCAACGCAACGTAAATAAGATACATTCACGACCCCTGTCATACTTCACTCCTTACATTAACGACTAATCGACAGACTTCACATCGACTTCAATGGCAATGGCAAGTGCTTCACCACCACCAACACAAACAGCAGCAATGCCTTTCAGTGTTTTGGTTTCACCATTGCTTTTCGCATTATTTACAGTTTTTGCTTTATGGCATAATGCGTGGGTCAAGGTCACCACGACTCTTGCACCTGTTGCGCCAATCGGATGCCCTAAAGCACATGCCCCACCATTAATATTGACCCTGTTTGGATCAATCCCAAGCTGATCAATTGCCACTAATGTCACCACTGCAAAGGCTTCATTTATTTCCCATAAATCCACTTCATCAATAGACCAATTAAGATCATCTAATAACTGACGAATGGCATGAATAGGTGCGATGGTAAATTCGTCCGGTGAACGACTATGAGAAGCGTAACCTTTTATCATCGCCAATGGATATAAACCTTGGCGGCGAACATGCTCAGCTTCCATTACCACTAAGGCTGCAGCCCCATCACCGATTGCGCTTGAAGATGCTGCTGTGATAGTGCCTTGCTCACCCGCTAAGGCAAACAATGGCGGCAATGTTGGTATTTTTTGAGGATCCACTTCATTAGGGTGCTGATCTTTTTCTACCATCACTAACGCTTTTTTAGTCGAAACTGTAATGGGTACAATTTCAGCTTTAAAAGCATGATGACTTTCCGCATGAACCGCATGATTAATAGAGCGTACCGCCCATGCATCCATGCGCTCTTTTGATACATCGTATTTGTTTGCTGTTTGCTGCCCGTAAATTCCCATCAAATGTCCATCATAAGCATCTTGCAGACCATCAAAATACATATGATCTAATACCGCTTTATGGCCAATACGCATCCCACTTCTGCTATCGGTCAGCAAGTAAGGTGCGTTGCTCATACTCTCCATCCCACCAGCAACAGCGGTACGAATAGAGCCAGCTTTGATCATATCGCAAGCAAGAAACAGGGCTTTTAACCCAGAACCACACACTTTATTAATCGTCACACAAGAAACTGAATGCGGTAACTTCGCCTTCAATGCAGCCTGACGAGCAGGAGCTTGTCCAACACCAGCCGTTAATACACACCCCATGAAAACTTCATCAATCAGCTCAGCAATACGTTCGTATTCAATACTACCAATGTGTGAAATAGCATTATCTTGAAGCGCCATCCGCTTTACATCTTGCAGTGCTGATTCAATGACAATGCCACCTAGTTGAGCCGCTGAAAACTGGCTTAAATCGCCTTGAAAGCTGCCAATTGGCGTTCTTTTGGCTGCAACGATCAGGATATCCTTACTCATACAATTCACCTCATCAGTCAATGTATCGCACTGGCTTTAACGAGAATATCGGGTGATTTCTTGACGCTTTTGTAAGCATAGCACTAACATTTACGTAAACGTTAAGAAACATATGTACAGATTGTCGCTCGCAAAATCACCACCCTGATTAACCGACAATATCGCTATGTACCCAAGTAATATCAAAATACTTGGTTCAATATGAATGACTTGGGTATGTACGTGCTGTCTAACGTTACAGGAGACAACATGTGATGACTTTTAAAATCAGTGAACTTGCCAATGAGTTCCAAGTCACTCCACGCAGTATTCGCTTTTACGAAGACATGGGACTGCTCTCGCCCAAACGAGATGGTGTTAATCGCATATACGGACGACGCGATAAAACCCGCCTAGCCCTTATTCTCAGAGGAAAACGTCTTGGCTTTTCCCTGCAAGAAATTGGCGAGTTATTCAGCCTTTACGATGATCACAAAAGCCATGATCAATTAATCACCATGATCGATATCATCGAGCAAAAACAACAACTACTCATCCATCAACGTAAAGATATTGATGTCACTCTCAATGAATTAGAAAGAGCTAAAAAACGCTGCCAACGAGCATTAATTAAAGCAGATATTCATAAATAACCACCTAATAACGATCGGTTTTCGTTAAGGAGGCTGGCATGCATAACTTATATACCTCTCTTAATTTCGACTTAGGCGAAACAGCAAATATGCTGCGTGAGCAAGTGAACCTCTATGCTTCAGAACATGTTGCCCCTCTTGCCAGTCAGATTGATTGCGACAACCAATTTCCTTTTCATTTATGGCAATCATTAGGCGAAATGGGCTTGCTTGGGGTTACCGTCAATGAACAATACGGTGGCGCAGATATGGGGTATTTAGCCCATGTGATCATCATGGAAGAATTAAGCCGAGCATCCGCATCAGTTGGCTTAAGTTATGGTGCTCATTCAAACCTTTGTGTGAATCAAATATTTCGCAATGGTAACGATGAGCAAAAGCAAAAGTACCTCCCGAAGTTACTCACCGGAGAGCATGTTGGTGCCCTAGCCATGAGTGAAGTCAATGCCGGCTCTGATGTGATGAGCATGCAATTAAAAGCCGAACAGCATGATGATCACTTTGTGCTTAATGGCAATAAAATGTGGATCACCAATGGCCCTGAAGCCAATACCCTTGTGGTGTATGCTCGCACCGATGACAACGCCATTACTGCTTTTATTATTGAGTCACAGTTTGAAGGATTCTCAACCGCACAAAAGCTCGATAAGTTAGGTATGCGAGGTTCTAATACCTGCGAGTTGGTCTTTATTAATTGCCACGTTCCCAAACAAAACGTGCTAGGTGACATCCATCATGGTGCCAAAGTACTGATGAGTGGATTGGACTATGAACGCGTTGTACTGGCAGCAGGCCCTTTAGGTATTGCCCAAGCCTGCCTCGATCTTGTTATCCCTTATATTCACGAACGAAAACAGTTCGGAAAAGCCATTGGTGAGTTCGAGCTTATCCAAGCCAAAGTTGCCGACATGTACACCCAGCTCAATGCCGCTCGCAGCTATGTTTATACCGTTGCTAAAGCTTGCGATCGTGGTGAAGTCACACGTAAAGATGCCGCTGGCGTGATTTTGCTCAGTGCAGAACTAGCAACGAAGATGGCGCTAGAAACCATTCAAATCCTTGGGGGAAACGGCTATATCAATGATTATCCCGCAGGTCGATTATTACGCGATGCCAAACTCTATGAAATTGGTGCAGGTACATCTGAAATACGACGCATGCTAATAGGACGTGAATTGTTCGCAGAATCAGCACGCTAAGGATCAAGCGATGGCACAGCTCACTTCAAAAATAGACACTTCCAGCCAGTTGTTTATCAACAATCAAGCCAACATGCAGCAACTGGTGGATGACTTAAACTTGCAACTGACCAACATCAAACAAGGTGGTGGTACAAACGCACAGGAACATCAGCAGAAACAAGGCAAACAAGCGGTCAGAGAGAGAATCAAACAACTACTCGATAGTAATTCAACTTGGCTTGAGATTGCGCCTTATGCCGCATTGAATGTCTATAAAGAACCTGTGCCTTGCGCTGGGGTTGTCGCTGGGATTGGTTATGTCCACCAGCAAGCTTGCATGATCATTGCCAATGATCCTTCCGTTAAAGGCGGCACCTATTTCCCTCTCACTGTTAAAAAACACCTTAGAGCACAAGAAATTGCCGAAAAATGCCAGCTTCCATGTATTTACTTAGTCGATTCTGGTGGTGCGAATTTACCCTACCAAGCCGACGTTTTTGCCGATCGCGATCACTTCGGGCGTATCTTTTTCAACCAAGCGCAAATGTCAGCCAAAGGTATTCCACAAATAGCAGTGGTGATGGGGCTATGTACCGCAGGTGGCGCTTATATACCTGCTATGGCGGATGTTTCCATCATGGTCAAAGATCAAGCCACCATTTATTTAGCAGGCCCTCCCCTTGTTAAAGCCGCAACAGGCGAAGAAGTCACAGCACAAGAACTAGGTGGTGCTGACGTTCATTGTAAAAAATCAGGACTTGCTGATTATTACGCCAATGATGAAAAACATGCGTTAGATCTTGCTCGTGAAGCCATTGCTAGTTGTCATTATTCATCTAACTGTTCATCACAAACATCGCCAAATTTAAATACTTATTCACCTAAATACCCAATCGACGATCTTTACGGCATTGTCGGCACTAATGTCCGTATTCCATTTGATATAAAAGAAGTTATCGCACGTTTAGTTGATGATTCTCACTTTGACGAATTCAAAGCTATGTTTGGTAATACTCTTGTATGTGGTTTTGGCAACATTGATGGCTATCCAATTGGGATCATTGCCAATAACGGCATTCTATTTTCAGAATCAGCCCAAAAAGGTGCGCACTTTGTTGAGTTATGCTGCAAACGTAAAATTCCGCTATTGTTTTTGCAAAATATTACTGGGTTCATGGTAGGGAAAAGAGTTGAAGCGGAAGGCATTGCCAAACATGGAGCAAAAATGGTGATGTCCGTTGCCTGTGCCAATGTGCCTAAGTTCACCGTGATCATCGGTGGCTCATATGGTGCGGGTAATTACGGCATGTGCGGACGCGCTTATGATCCCACCTTGTTATGGATGTGGCCTAATGCACGAATTTCAGTAATGGGTGGTGAGCAAGCGGCCGCTGTTTTATCTCAAGTCACACAAGCTATTCGCAAGCGTGAAAACAAACCTTGGACAACAGAAGATGAACACGCGCTTAAACAACCGATTTTAGATTTATACGAAGAGCAAGGTCATCCTTATTATGCCAGTGCTCGACTGTGGGATGACGGCATTATCGATCCTAAAGATACCCGCAAAGTATTAGCACAAGCATTAGCCATAGTGCATCACTTACCGATCCCCGACACCCAGTTTGGGATATTTCGCATGTAGTGCTGAGGTCATCATATGAATACACAGCCCACTGTATTAGTTTCTGTTTCTAAAACGGGTGTTGCTACACTCACTTTAAATCGAGCAGAGAAATCCAACGCGTTTGATCCCGAGATGATCACAGCGCTCCTCACAGCACTTGATCAACTTAAAACACAAAACAACATTCGCTGCTTAATACTCAATGCTAACGGCAAACACTTTTCATCAGGTGCTGATCTTAACTGGATGAAAAGCATGGCATTAAAAACAGAGGCTGAGAATAAACAAGATGCAGCACAACTTGCCGCATTACTCGATAGGCTATATCGCTTTCCAGCGCCAACCATAGCCATTGTTCAAGGATCTGCTTTTGGTGGCGCACTCGGTTTGATCTGCTGTTGTGACATTAGTATTGCCACTCCACAAGCAAAATTCTGTTTAAGCGAAGCTAAACTAGGGTTAGTACCTGCAACCATTGCGCCCTATGTCTGCCGAGCGATGGGAGTAAGACAAGCACAACGCTACATGCTCACTACTGAATTAATCACAGCAACGACAGCGCAAACATTGGGGATTGTTCATTTAATTAGTGACGATATCAAGCAGCAAACACAGCAGATCATTAATGTATTACTCAATAACAGCCCGAACGCTTTACGCACTATCAAACAGCTATGCCAACAGTGCGAAAACAAAACTATCGACCAAACACTTATTACTTATACCAGTGACTTAATTGCTCACATTCGTTGTACCCCAGAAGCACAAGAAGGCATACAAGCCTTTTTTGAGCAATCACAGCCAAGCTGGAGTATTCGCCATGACGACAAAGATCACTAATCAACTCAAAGAAAAACTACCGAAACAGGTGACGATATTTGAGGTAGGACCTCGTGATGGCTTACAAAATGAGCCTCACCTCGCCTCACTTGGCAATAAAGCGACAACGCTAAAAATTGAGTTAATTAATGCGCTCAGTGAAACTGGATTACGCCATATCGAATCAGGCGCCTTTGTCTCACCGAAAATGATCCCCACCATGGCAGATTCAAGCTTAGTCATGTCACAAATAAGCAGGCAACCTCAGGTTTGTTATTCCGCATTAACGCCAAATCTTAAAGGACTAGAAGCAGCTATCAATGTAAATGCTAATGAGATTGCAATTTTTACCTCTTGTTCGGAAACCTTTACCCAAAAAAACATCAACGCCAGTATTAGCGAAAGTATCAAACGCTTTGAACCTGTTATCACTGTTGCCCACCAGCATTTGATCCCTATTCGCGCCTACCTTTCCTGCGTAATGGATTGCCCTTATGAAGGAAAAACGTCTACAGCACAAGTCACCAGCATTGCGCAAACCTTGATTGATATGGGCTGTTATCAAGTCTCGTTAGGTGACACCATCGGCACAGGCACACCATTACGGGTGGCTTACTTACTAGAAGAAATGCAAAAGCAGATCGCAGCAACAGCCATTGCGGTACATTTTCACGACAGTTACGGGCAAGCCTTAGCGAATATTTACCAAGCTTTGCTGATGGAAATTACCACTATTGATAGCAGTGTGGCAGGATTAGGAGGATGTCCTTATGCGCCAGGCGCTAGCGGCAATGTAGCCACAGAAGATGTACTCTATTTGTGCCAAGAGCTAGGAATTGAAACAGGTGTTGATCTAAAAAAAATGACCGCCATCGGTCATCGTTTTTGTCATCAATTAGGGATACGCTCACACACCAAAGTAGGTATTGCAATGGCGCATCCCCAATAATCTTATTCTGCGTCTCTTCGCATTCGCTCTTCAGATTCCAACTCGTTCACCGCATCCCACAGTTGCTGTTCACGAATTCGTTGACGCTCCAAATTAGCATTAATACCATCGACAACTTGTTGATCTAAAGGACCTAAATAATTATCAGCACAGTCATGGAAAATACTTCTAAATTCTTCCATCGTGGGTAATCGATTATTATTTTCTTCAAAGTTATCAAAAATATCGTGCACTTTAACCGACATATCCCGCTTGATGCTATCTAGCTCTGAACTATCCATATACTCCCTCGATTGCATTCGGTTTCATATACTTGCAATAACAGATCTATTAAAAATCGTCATTTATATCTAAATCTAATAGTAAATATTTTAAAGGCAAGTCACAAAATACAGTAACCATAACCCATACAACTCAAAAGCGATTGATATACTCAGCACAACAATAATATCCTATTTCGGAGGCTGGTAATCACAAAATCCTTTTCAGTATAGTGTGGTTACACAATATTCAGATGATGATTTAGTGATAAATATATAACAACTGAGACAATTGTTTTTATTGGCACACTATAATCACATTAAGAGCGCCTCTATCAGTAATAAAGTAATATCTGGATTCTCACAACATTTGGATCTAAGGTACTGAATTCAGAAAGGAAGCTTGAATACTTTGAAATCGTTAATCCCCTTTAAAACATTGCAAAAGCAATTATATTTACCCGTTTGCTTCCTCTCGATTATCCCTAGTATTAGTCAAGCAGAGCAAAATACCGTTGCAAATAGCGAATCACCCCAAACTGTTAGCGAACAATCTGTCAGTGATGCAGAACAACATAACTCCTTTGCTGATTGGGTTGATAACTCTCATCAAAGCTTAACTGAGACTGTTCACAACATTGGTGAATACCTTGATGAAAGCCTAGCCAAAGATGAAGACGAGTCAGATCTAGTAAACCGCAGTTACTTACGGATCCGTAATCGCTCAATTTACTCCTACCGTGGCAAGTTAGATAACGAATTTAAAGTCTACTTCAAACTTGATTTACCCCACGTCAAGCGAGACTGGAAACTGATCATCGACTCCGAACCAAGTGACTTTGATAGTCTTGAAAGTAAGCAACGTGGAATTACAACAGGCAGTAAAAACACATCTGGTGATACTGTTGGTGCATTCCGCCTTCAAGATACTCAGTTTGGTAACTGGCACACTGATTTTGATATCGGTATTAAATTAAAACTGCCGCTCGATCCGTTTACCAAAGCTCGTTTTACTCGTGTCGATCCCATCAGTGAAAATTGGACATCTCAGTTAGAGCAACAATTCTTTTATTACCATTCAAAAGGGCTTGGCTCACTTAGTAAGCTAAGTGGTTATTACGCACTAAACCCTGAAGAATCAAAGATCTTCAAAACGACAACCAGTGCGCAATATTTAAAAGAAGATGACAAATGGGAATTACTACAACAATTTGAGATATTCCATCGTTACAATGACAAGGTTCTTTTTGAATACTCAACAGGTGTGAGTGCAGATACCGGTGAAGATAAAGAAATCACTAACTATTGGGTATCAGCAACATGGAATAAGCGTATTTACAAGCATTGGCTTTACTTAGGTGTACGCCCACAGCTCGAGTTTCCTCGAGAATACAACTACCACCCTAACCCGGGGATCATGATTGAATTGGAAATGTTCTTCTCGAAAAACAGAAAGATTGATCGTCTAGGTCGTTATATTCCAAAACCAACCACGCCAGAATCACAAGACTAACTCACCCACATAACGATGAAGCAGTCCACTTGCTTCATCGTTATCATCAAAATATGAACAGTTGCACAAAAATATCCCCTACTAGTTTAACCACTCGATTAATTGCCATAATTTAACAATTAATAAACATATTGGTTTGGGGGTGTATTATGTTTCATCTTAAGAAAATGATCTTCTCTATACTGTTCAACTTTTATCAGTTCTTCACACTTAGCTACCCACTATGGTTAATGCTCTCATCCATTGGCGTAACCATCGGCGTTATCTTATTGCTATCTGGTGGACATCACTTTGAACAAGGTATTACTGCTATCAGTTGTTTTAGCCTAATTAGCTTATACCTCATCACACTTAAACACTTTTATTCACAACTGCTTAATTGGAGTGATACCCGTACATCACAAGAAATTATTGTCAATTTGCGCTAATTCTAATCATCATTTATAAAATATGCACAGAGCATCACAATTCGACTTATTTTATTCTTATTGAGTATTTTGTTATAATATAACTCTAACAAGGACACATACACTTTTCTGCAACTACTTGAAAAGTGTGTGATTATATAAATGAGAATATTATGAAAAAGATTTTAGCTTTAGCCGGTCTTGCTTTATTGACTTCAGCTTGTGCAACACAAACGCCACCACCTGAACCTCAGGTGATCACTAAAGTAGTTAAGCAAAATACAGCTCCAGTAGAAAAAAAAGGCTACGATGACGGCTGTAAAGATGCGATGAAAGCACAGTTTCTACCAACTAAAGAAATCGTTGATAGCTACGACAAAGTAAGCCAAGCCGCTTACCTAAAAGGTTGGGAAATGGGTTATCGCCGTTGTGTTGTTGGTCTTGGTCCAGTAAAAATCAATAGCACAATGCCAGCAGGTCAAACTCACTAATTCCTGCTTTAGGGGCGTGACCAATACGCCCCTTTCAACCCCAATTCCAATGCCTTTTCTTCAATCTCTGTTCCCACAAAACGTCTCTAATCACACTATTTATCATCAAAAATCAGCGTATTATTTATTGATATATAAGTTCGCATTCTGCCTATTCAAGACAGATATACCCAATGAGGCGCAGATGAATATCTTAGCAATTCCCGGCAAAATGCCAGCAACAGAACTTTGGCTAAAACAAATTATTGATAACCTTGATTGGAACGACCAACCAGCTACACTACATAAATTTAGCGCATGGGATAACAATCAAGAATTTGATATCAAAACAGAAATCGAACACCTACCTAACGGGCATTACGATATCCTGATCACCAAATCAATCGGAACATTAATTGCCTTAAACGCCCAACCAAACATCACTTGGGATCGCTTAATCTTTATTGGTGTCGCCTTATCTTTATATGATGACGATGATAAGAAAAAACTCACCGCTTTAACCCAAACAACAACGCCAACTTTAGTTATCCAAGAAACCAGTGATCCCTTTGGTAGCTTCAACGAACTAAAAACATTACTTGGAAATAGTGATAACGTGACATGTATTGAAGTGGCTGGCGAGCATCATCAATACAAAGATACCCACCAAATTGCACAAATCATTAAAGACTGGGAACAGTAAATAGAACATGGGCGAGCTAGCTAATCATCTCGCTCATTAAAATTACATCTGGCTCGCTTGCTCTTCAATCCGTTTTACCAAACCTGATGGTAATTGCAGCGATTGTGCTAGCGCATCTAGATAAGCGCGTTCTAAGAAATGATCAACATCGATAGCTAATAAGGTTACTAAATACACTTCTGATGCTTGTTCTAGTCCAGTGACCTGTTTAGCTAACATTTGTGGATCTAATGGCGCATTTAGCCAACGTACAATCACATTTTCAATATCGTGATTGATTCCGTTATCTAACATCCACTGTGTTATCGTTGCTTTCTCTTGCTCATCAATATGACCATCTGATTTCGCTGCAAATATCATCGCCTGTACTAACAGATCTTGATTAGTCTTAAGCATGGTTGCTTGTTGGCTAGCAGGCTGACTTTCCATTGCAACATTAGACGCATGGGAAGATTCTTGTGACCACTTTTTATAGGCTTGATATGCAACAGTACCAATGACGGCAGTACCACCAATCACCGCAGCTTTACCACCGTATTTCTTTGCTAATTTACGGGTTTTCTTATTTCCTAATAAAGCACCGACTAAACCACCAGCCGTCGCCCCTTTTAATAAATCAGCAGAACTTGAACCAGAAGCTGACTTCCCCTTCTCCATATAATTACTAGCTTGATTGATAAGTTGATCAAATAAACCTTTCATCGGCATTCTCCGTAACAAGGGCATAACTTGATACTATGAAAAATAGCTACGTTTATATAGGGCTGAAACGTAAATGAGTGTAAACAGCTCAATGATAATGGCTTATTCATAATACTGGATTACAAATAAAAAGAGAGCCAACAGGCTCTCTTATATTTCGATTCTATTACAATACGTATAGCACTTTGATTACATGCCAACCAAACTTAGTTTTGACCGGCTCTGGGATCAAACCTCGTAGATTGTTGTTCTTCATTTTTAACGCTTGGCTAGTGCTGATTGCTTTGCCAGAAAATACTGCTTTATCAAACTGCGGTACCATTGCACCTTTGCGGAATTCACCTAAATCACCGCCTTTCTTTCCTGATGGACACGTTGAGTGTTTCTTAGCGAGATCTTGAAATTTTGCACCTTTTTTTAGCTGCTCTAGAATGTCGTCAGCCAATTCTTTGTGTTTAACCAAAATATGAAGTGCGTGTGCGCTAGAAGCCATGGTGCGTTACCTGTTTCGATTACTCTTTATGGCGCGAGATTTTGCGACAAATACGCCCAACTAGCAAGCCATTCACCAAAATTGAATAAAACATCAACACTTCTAGAGCTGGATAATTAGACAGCTATAACTGGATCATAGTTTTACAATAAAAGCCTAAATATTTAACGACTTACCCCTGTTTACAACGTTATCATAATGGCTGTCATTCACTTTCCATTCATGCTTGCTACGTTACAGTTATAAATATGAAAATACGTCATAGATATTTATATATAATCGGACTTCTCGGTTCGTTAACCTTTGCAGCTATTGCTGCTCCTAGCGTTAGCGACGATGAACATCACGATGATGTAATGACAGCCGTAGAAAAAGGGCTTATAAAGCCTTATTCAGCGCTTCAACATAAAGTTTCACAACAGTTATCTGCACGCATAATTAAAGTAGAGCTCAACGAAGATAATGGTGAGTGGATCTATGAACTAAAACTGATTGATAGTGAAAACAATATAATAAAAGTTGAATATCAAGCTCAATCCTTGCAAATGTTACAAATAAAAGGACGACATTTAGAAAATGTCATCAAGGCTCCAAAATGAAAATTCTTGTTGTAGAAGATGAAGTAACCCTTGGCGAACAAATTATCGCAGGGTTAGAACAAAGTGGTTGGGTAGCAGAGCTATCGTGTGATGGTATCGATGCGCTATACCGTGCAACGTCTGAACCTTGGGATGCCATTGTTCTCGACTTAGGCTTACCTAAATTAGACGGTATTACGGTTTTAAAAGGGATCCGTGAAGAGAACGTTAACTGCCCAGTGGTAATTTTAAGTGCCCGTAATGAGTTAACTCAGCGAGTTGATGGCTTAAACGCGGGTGCTGATGATTACCTTACCAAACCTTTCCAAATGGTTGAATTAGTTGCACGTGTACGTGCGCAACTTCGTCGTTCTACCGGTAACGCCTCCCCTGTAATTCAAGCTGGTGATTTAAGCCTTGATACCCGTACCTCTAAAGTGACGTGGCAAGGTCAGTTAGTCGATCTTACTGCGCTTGAATTCAAAGTATTATCTTATTTAATGCACAACACTGATAAAGTGATTTCTCGTACTGAGTTGGTTGAGCATATCTATAAACAAGATTTTGATCGCGACTCAAATACCATTGAAGTCTTTATTGGCCGTATTCGTCGTAAGATCGGCAATGATGTCATTAAGACTGTTCGTGGTCTTGGATACCGGATCAATGCTAGCTAACAAACGTAAGAAAGGTCAGCCGAGTATTCGTAATCGCCTATTAAGTGCCGCTGCAATTTGGCTCATGGCGATTATCTTAACGGCTGGCTATCTTGTTCCGAGTTTCATTAAAAACTACCTTATTGAACAAGAAAAAACCCAGCTATACCTTTACTTAGATCAAATTACGGCATTAGTTGATATTGATGCCCATGGACGAGTTTACCTTGATGGTCGACTATCAAATCCACGCTTTAACTCCCCTTACAGTGGTTTGTATTGGTCGCTAAAGCTCAATAACCAACATCTGCGTTCTCGTTCTCTGTGGGATACCACGATTTCAGGTAGCAATGACGATGGTTATCATGGGCCAAATAATCAATCGCTAATTGTTGTTAAACGTAAGTTCTTATTGCCTGACAGTGATTATCCGGTTGAGCTTTCTGTTGCGGTTAACCAAGATCGCTTACTTAAAACGCTGCAACAATTAACCCGTGGTTTATGGTTGATCTTAACCATCATGGCGATTGGTATTTTAGCGTTAACGACACTGCAAGTAAGTTGGTCATTATGGCCTCTACGTAAACTGCGCCGTAATTTAAAATTGGTACGTGAAGGGAAATCGACAGAACTAACAGGGCTGTACCCAGTAGAAATTCAGCCTGTTATTGATGATTTGAATGCTCTGCTGTTTCACTATCAAGAGTTACTACTACGAGCTCGGAATCACTCTGGTAACTTGTCGCATGCATTAAAAACACCCATTGCGATTTTGAACAATGAAGTAGCACTGCTTGATGAGTCAACTAAAGCGAAACTTGTACCTGCGCTAGAACAGTTACAACAGCATATTGACTATCATTTAGGTCGCTCACGTATGGCTGGTGCGGTCAATATTTTAGCTGCTAAAACTGCGGTTTCTAGCCGTGTTGATGCTATATCATTGGCAATGGACAAAGTGTATGCCAATCGTGACATCATTTTAGTGAATGAACTCGAAAGTGATGTGATGGTAGCGGTTGAAAGTAGCGATCTAGATGAAATGATCGGTAACTTAATCGAAAACAGTTACAAATGGGCAAACTCTTTAATTCGTGTTTACCAAGAACCGAATAAGAATAAACAAGAAGTGACCCTTGTTATTGAAGATGATGGTATCGGTATTGCCGAAGAGAAATGTAAACAAGTGCTCAAACGTGGTGTGCGTTTAGATGAAAGTACCCCAGGTACAGGGCTAGGACTTAACATTGTTAATGAATTGGCTCACAGCTACCGTGGTGATTTGATCTTAAGCCGAAGCCAACGTGGTGGATTAAAGGCAAGTCTAATTTTACCTTCCCCTCGAAATTGAAAAAACCCTGCTAGTTACTGGCAGGGTTAAACACACTCATTTCGCAAAATCAAATTGACCCACCAAACCATACACCAGGATTTGATGATAGTTATAAATCACGCATTAAGATTTCATAATCTTCCTGCGCAGATTCAATCAGGTGTTCAAGCTCTTTCGCGTCTTTGTTGCTAAGATCTAACTGCCAATTGACTTTTGATTCATCTCGGCAGACTAATAATGTTTTAGTTCCGGTTTTGCTAAACCATAATTGCGAAAACTCAGCCTCTTGCTCTGCGTTCTCCTCAAGAATGTTAACGCGTAACTTTCCCGTGGGGATCACACTAATATGAGCATGCCGCTGCTTTTTACCTAGCAAGGTAAAGTCTCGTTGTTCCACTAACATCACATCGTCCTCCTAGTGTGGCCTACTCTGAGTCACTTCAACAACTGTACAATAAACAACCGACCCTTTAAGTGTAGATGGTTTACACAATATATTTTGTGAGAATCTCGTATAAATCAAAATGTCATTAAATGCGTTTTAAACATAACGCTATCAGATGCTTAATAACAAGATGTAACTACTATAGAAAGCAAATACTACACGGTGATATATTAAAAAAAACGCAACAGGAAGCTAATAATAAATGATAGATTTTCGCTCTGATACTGTAACTCGCCCGTCAACAACCATGCGCCAAGCAATAGCCAATGCCCCTGTCGGGGATGATGTTTATGGTGACGATCCAACCGTTAACGATCTAGAACAATATGCTGCCGAGCGTCATGGCTTTGAAGCGGCACTATTTTGTAGCTCAGGCACTCAAGCTAACTTGCTTGGCTTAATGGCACACTGTGAACGTGGTGATGAATATTTATGTGGGCAGCAAGCACATAACTACAAGTTCGAAGGTGGCGGTGCGGCTGTTTTAGGTTCAATTCAACCTCAGCCGATTGAAAATGAGCCTGATGGTACTTTACCCTTAACCAAACTTAGCGCAGCCATTAAACCTATCGATCCTCACTTTGCTCGTACCAAGCTACTTAGCCTTGAAAACACCATTAACGGCAAAGTCCTACCACTAGAATACATTCAGCAAGCACGTGAGTTTGTTAACCAACACGGTTTAAAGCTTCATCTTGATGGCGCTCGTATTTATAACGCAGCAGCAGCATTGAATATAGATATTTGTGAGATCGTTAAATACTTCGATTCCTTTACTATCTGTTTATCAAAAGGACTTGGTGCGCCAGTGGGATCTTTACTACTTGGTGATAAGGCACTGATTGCGCGTGCACGTCGCTGGCGTAAAGTGTTAGGTGGTGGCATGCGTCAGGCAGGTATTTTAGCTGCCGCTGGTAAAATCGCCCTGACTGAAAATACAGCACGTTTAGTTGATGATCATACTAATGCGAAATACCTTGCAGAGCAGCTCAATAATGTCGAAGGTTTTGCGGTAAACCTTGCGCGTATTCAAACCAATATTTTATTTGCAAAAGTTGATGAATCTATCGATCAAACAGCATTAGTTGAACAATTAAAACAACAAGGCATTTTGATCTCAGCTGGCAACCCAATGCGTTTTGTCACCCACTTAAATATCAGTAAAGAAGACATTGATCGCTTTATTACGGTATTAAAAGCGACACTGTAACTAAATACCGTCGGCTTTTCTTATAATAAACAACAGAGACAAGCCGACGCTATCTTAAACAATAACGCAGAATGATAACCTTCCTTTCCCCCTAACGCCCACCCAGTATTCCCCCAACAGATTGAAATCAGTTTAAAACGTATAGAGTAACCTATTTACGTAATTACATATTTTTTTGATACCTAACTCACCTTCTTTGATCTGATCCTTTGCAAGCCAACCTGCTCTCATTTAGCTTACATTAAATATTAATGATAATTAATTTCATTATCATATAGATTTATTATCTTGCAGGGAGAGCACCATGGAACAAGCGTTTCATTCCGATCCAATACTCAAAGTCCGTGATCTTGAGGTCACTTATATTACCGATAATGGTGATTTCAAAGCCGTAAAATCAGTGAGTTTTGATATTGGTAAAAGTGAAATTTTCGGGCTAGCAGGCGAATCAGGTTGTGGTAAAAGCACTATCGCTTTCGCCATTAACCGTTTACATAAGCCGCCCGCATTAATCACTAACGGCAGCATAAAATACAATGATAAAGAGCTTGTCTCGTTAACTGAACAGCAAATGGGTGTGATCCGTTGGAAAGACATTGCCATGGTATTCCAAAGTGCCATGAACTCACTCAACCCTGTTCTTCCTATTCAAGAGCAGTTTGCTGATGTTATGCGTCATCACCTTGGCTACACTAATGAACAAGCCAAAGAACGTGCAGAAAAATTGCTTGATTTGGTCAATATTCCCCGCGAACGTTTATCAGAATACCCACACCAGTTTAGTGGTGGCATGCGACAACGTTTAGTGATTGCCATTGCCTTATGTTTAAATCCAAAACTTATCATCATGGATGAACCGACCACGGCATTAGATGTGGTTGTTCAACGTGAAATCCTGCAGCAAATCTATCAGTTACGTAAAGAGTTTGATTTCTCTGTGCTGTTTATTACCCACGATCTTGCGCTAATGAGCCAACTTTGTGATCGCATTGCGGTCATGCGTCACGGCAAGATTGTAGAAGTAAACCAAGCCCGTGAAATTCGTAACAATCCACAGCATCCATACACTCAAAAGTTATGGGCATCATTCCCGAATATTCATGAAGAAGCACCACACGTACACATCACAGCAGAGGAATTATCATAATGGAACAACCAGTTATTGAATTAAATAATGTGGTGAAAGAGTTCACTGCCGGTGGTGGTTTTGGTTCAACCGAGATATTCCGCGCCCTTGATAGCATCAGTTTTAAACTCTACAAAGGACGTACCCTTGCCCTTGTAGGTGAATCAGGCTGTGGTAAAAGTACCTGCGCCAAACTGATCACCAAAGTCCATGGCGTCACTGAAGGTGAAATTTTATTTAAAGGCGAGAACGTTGATACCATCAATAAGCGTCGTGATATTTTAAATTATCGTGGCAAGGTACAAATGGTGTTCCAAGACCCATTTGGATCGTTAAATCCAACTCATACTATTCGCCATCACCTCACTCGCCCACTATTAATTCATAAACAAGTAAAGGGTAAAGACGCAATAGAAAAGCGTTTGAATGAGCTAATGGAATTGGTGGAGTTACCCATTGAAGATCTTGATAAATACCCCCACCAGCTCAGTGGTGGTCAACGCCAGCGTGTGAATCTCGCACGTGCGATTGGTGTTGGCGCTGAAATAATACTAGCCGATGAGCCAACCTCGATGCTGGATGTTTCTATTCGATTAGGCGTGTTGAACCTAATGAAAGAGATGAAAGAGAAAATCGGCATTGGTTTTCTCTATATCACTCACGACTTAGCTACCGCACATTATATCGCGGAAGAAACCGCAGTTATGTACCGTGGTCGTATTGTGGAATGGGGAGACACTCGCTCTATTTTGCGTAACCCACAACACCCTTATACCAAGTTATTGATTTCCGCTGTGCCCGATCCTGATCTACCCTTTAATAAGTTAGTTGATTCAGAGCCTGACTATTCACAAAGTGCCGATAAGATCCGCGCCATCAGTCTTAAATCGGTCGCAGGACATCGCCAAGTGGCTGACAATCACTTTGTTGCAAACTGGGATGAAGCTGAAATAGCCGCACTGCAAAAGGATAAAATCGCATGACAGAACTTCACTGCTGGTTAGAATCCATAAAAAGCTGGTACCAACCCAATCACAGCCATGACTTTTCAGATTTAATCTCGGTAATCCAACAAACACCTCAAAGCATGATGGATGAACTTGATACAGAAACTGGCAGTGAAGCCCTTGCCTATTGGCTTGATGCTTGTTTTCGTTTAACCAAATACTATCAACACCAAGGTTATAACGAACAAGCTTTTGGCTATATTCAACTCTCGTATGCCAAGCTACAAGCCATTGTTTGCAAACAAAGTTACAGCGCAGAATTAAAACGTTGGAGCTTAAAGAAGCTTGATCGGATCATTGTCGCTATGGTGGAGTTTTGCCAGCATCAGTCCGATCCACAATGGCAGCAAGAAAGCGTACAACTGATCAATCTGCATGTTGCCTTTATGGAGTCACAGCAGCATTTGAATTTAAAGTACTCACAGTAACAGTAAAAGCCTAATGATAAATCCCAAAGCGAGTCTATTTATTTAGGCTCGCTCCTTATTTCACATATCAAGTCCTTAGATAGTTATTAAATATCGTTTCGCTTATAACTAGCAATTAATTTAATTATCGAAAAACGATAATTTTTTATTGCTCAATTTGAATTGCCAGCATATTATCTCGTCATCAACTAAGGAGCTAATATGTCTAACATTGAAAAACACAGCCGAAAGGTTCGAAAACTCTTCCAAACTTTCTTAGTGCTTACACCATTGATGGTTATTTATTTCTGGTTAACCACCAATACCCCATACAACTTCATTAGCAACACCGGTATTTTTAACCTTTCATTTGATATTGCTGATTTAACGCAAGCCCCTTTAACCTTAACTACCCGATTACTCGCAATGGCGGCGTCGTTACTGTATTGCACAATCATCATGTATGCTCTGACTGTGCTTATTAAGCTCTTTAAAAACTATGAGCAGAACAATATCTTTACCCTAGAGAATGCACAGAGTTACCAAAAGTTAGGTTATTGCATTTTTTACTGGGTCGGTGGTGGTCTTTTGTACGAACCAATCATGTCATTGATTTTGACATTTAATAATCCACCGGGACAACGTATGATAACGATCAGCTTTATTGGCTTTGATTTCCTCACTATCGTATTAGGATTCATTGTCTTAATTATCTCTTGGGTAATGAAAGAAGGTTATCAATTAGCTGATGAGCAAAACTACACAATTTAAGAGCCAACGATGACAATACGCATTAACTTAGATGTCATGATGGCAAAGCGGAAAATGCGACTTAAAGCATTAGCTCAAGCTATGGAAATGACAGAAGCTAACTTATCAATTCTAAAAAATGGCAAAGCAAAAGCAGTACGCTTTTCAACGTTAGATAAACTCTGTGAGTTATTGGATTGCCAACCGGGTGACATTCTTGAATTTGAAGAAAACCCCAAAGATGAATAACAAAAAAAGGAAGTAAAGCCATCGCTCTACTTCCTTTTTGTTTTTATACCCAAGTAACTTTGAATCAGTATGTTCTTGGCTTTACCCATACCGATTTAAAATCAAACCAGCCTAATTTATTTGATGCCATCCCTTCTAATTGACCACTGTCGTCTACCCCTAACCAAGCATGAAATAACGGCAAGACTTGACCTGAATTAACCAGCAAATGCTGAATAGATCCTAATGGAAATGTCGGAGTAATATTCATTCGCCAGTTATCCACCATCACATCTAACTGGGCAAATTCAGATTCAGGCATCGCACGCTCTATCTGCTCAAAGTTATATAGCCAAGGTAAGATCGCATCACTTCGATTACTGCCTAAACTCATCCCGTTGAGCCAAATATCTATCTTATCTGCTTGCTTACCTGTCATGATCTCGCAAGAAGCCATTTCGATCACTTTCAGCTTAATTCCATCTTTCGCCAAAATATCTTCAATAAGATCAGCTAGATAAGGATAGATAGGGTGTTCCTGCTGATAAGCTAACGTCACGGCACGTTTGGTTGTCGGTATGTCCACATTATGAGTGTAATGACAATCGCAGATCCAACCCGGTAATAACCCGTAGGCATTAATCAGTTTAAAATCAACTACTTTACTAAGATCTAACGCTCGCATCAGGTTTAGGCTATTTAAACGAGATTTAAAATAATCGAGCCAAATTTGTTGCTGAGCTAAACCTTTATTGCGGTTTAATAACAGGTAATTACAACCTTGATCTAAGCTCAATTGTTCAGAAACAGAAGCACTTTGCTTTTGTTCTAACTCTAATGTTGGCTTTAAATAAAAAGCAGAGAACCCCGATAAAATCCAGATCTCAACCACATCAGTTAACGCCCGAAACCCAAAATACATATCAAAGGCTTCTAGCTTTAAACGTTGCTTATCATTAACAGTGACTTTGTAAGGACCAGTACCAATAGGAAAAACATCAGCATCAGAACGCTTTTGATCGTCAGCAGGTTGGATCACCGCATTAATATTCGTCAGCAATTCAGGAAGATGGTGATCATCACGTTTAAGATAAAAATCAATCGTGTTAGCAAACGGAGAAATCACTGAATCAATATGCTTAAACAGAGATTGCTGTTTAACTCGCTCAAAGGTTTTAACGATGTCTTCACTTTCCAACATCCGCCCGTCGTGAAAACGAATAGCAGGACGAATGTGAAAACGCCAATGACGCGTTGAAATCATCTCCCATGCATGAGCAATATCGGCTTCGACTTCCCCTTTTTCCTCATTAAATTGGGTTAATCCACTGAAAATTTGGCGGATCAAATGCTGCTCAGAGCGACGTAGCGGTTTGAGCGGGTTCAAATTCCCAAGGTTACGGTAATAAGGTAAACGCACAATTTGACGACCATGAACATGGCTAATACCCATTTGTTCTTGGATCAACTGCACTAATTTTTCAGCGTTATTATTGAGTACAGACAAAGCGGTTTCTAACTTACCGTCAGCCACCAGTTTACGCGCTTGCATAAACTGTAACTCACTGTCAGTACTATTAAATACTAAGCGAGATTGCTTGCCACGCCCTACTGATGGTTGCCAATCAATCCACCCTTTCTCAACCATTTTATTGATCACCATACGCACATTACGTCGGGTACAAAATAAAACTTCAGAGATATCTTGCAGGTTCGTTTCTGTCGTCTTGCCTGAGAAATGGTTATAAAGGCGCTGGAACTGTAATTTTAAACGCTGACCACTCATAAAGAGGAAACCTTATTTCTTATACTGTTCTCTTTTAATTTCCTCATTTTAGCGTAAAAATAATCCTGTCGATATGAATACAGTGCATGCGCTATTAAGAGTGTGAGTTGTGCTAAACATTCGACTAAGTCTACAAATCTCTTTGTAGCATTAATGAACATTGATTGGCTGTTTCCCCCAAAACATGCCTGTCTCCTGAGTGCTCATTAATTTCAGTCCGGCCTATTTCATGATGTGTTGTAGGCTGGACGACTTCCTTTCACACGACCGTTCTTAAGACTATTTATCTTGGTTGAGTTATCACAATGACTGTCATTAGATTGATAAATACCTTGTTTATCCTGATCTTAACTTCTCCAATCAAAGCGCATTATGAAAAAGCTAAAACGTTATCAATACGAGCAATATGCGATTTTGTGCCACCTTGCCTATCCTGACGACTTTGATCATACCCAATACGGTTTTTTACCTGAAGGCAGAGAAGAAATCATCGATCGCTGGGGACGACCTATTATTCGTATCTTATGGGGAGAAAGTAATGAAGTGGTTTTGGTATTTAAAGGCTCACAAAATATCTGGGACTGGTTGCTAAACCTTGCCTGTTTTCCTAAAAAAGTCGTCACTGCAAACAAACCGTATTACGTTCATTGGGGCTATCACTATTTGATCAACCAAAAGAGTATTCATCGAAATTACGCTTTTCATCAATGTCATCCTGATCTTAGCGACAGTCAAAAAGCTGATATATTTCAAGCCACTCAGCTACCTCACTATCGCCAACATGCCGCCAATAGCAATATCATTAAGCAAATCCAGCACATTGTTGCGCCTTTAATCGCATCCGGCAAACATATCAGTTTAACCGGACACTCCTCTGGTGGTGCTATGGCAGTACTCAGTGCTGATTATCTTTATCAACACTTCCCTCAAGCCATAAAACGTGTGGTTACTTTTGGACAACCTGCCACTGGCTTTTGGAGCTTTAAAAAACACTACCCGCTTGGCCACCAAACCTATCGAATATGCTGTGATTTAGATATTGTGACCTTTTTACCTGCCATTCCATTTATGCACTGGCATGTTGGGCAAATGCTCTGGTTACACAACGGTAAGATTTATCAAAACATCCCCACAATTATCAGGTTATCACGCTCGATTATTAGCTGGATCATGCGCCCTTTCAGCTATCACTTCATGCAAAAATACATACGTAATAAAGACTTTTTTGATAAGCACTGAGATAAACAAACCAATACATATGAATAGGCATATATGTCATAATTGCGGTGTATAACTGTTTAGAAATGGAAAAGACAATAAGGAAATACCGCATGACACATCCAACATGGGAATTACCAATAAGCAATAATTCAGCAGGATTGGTACTCACTCCTTGTCCAGGAACAAAAGGCACGCCATTAGTTGAAAGCATTGATCAACTAAAAGCACAAGGTGTCACTATTGTTGTCACAGCATTAAGCATGAAGGAAATGGAAGCAAAGAGTGTGGGTGCATTACCACTGGTTGTTCAGCAAGTCGGACTTAAATGGTTCAATACCCCAATTGAAGATGATTGTGCACCAGATGAAAGCTTTCAGCCGCATTGGGATGCAATCTCTCCTGCACTTCATCAAGCATTAGATAATGGTGAAAAAGTCGCACTTCATTGCATGGGCGGTTCTGGTCGAACAGGATTACTGGCAGCTCACCTGTTATTAGAAAAACAGTGGCAGCTTGACGATGTCATCACTCAAGTTCAAGCACTAAGACCGAACGCCTTTACCAAAGATGTTCAAGCTGAATATATTCGTCGTATTGCAGAAAAATAATATTATCTTTATTTAAGATGTCACCATTCTATCTGGTGACATTTTAGTTAAAAGCCGTAGAACAGATAAATAACCAATAGTTTTTAAAAATATTTAAAAAAGTCAAACTCGTATTATTAATACTTCCGCAAAATTTATTTATACCGATAGGTTTTATAAATTAAAGTCAATTTTAAAAACAGCAACACCAACTATAACAAACACCAGAAACAAAATATCCCATTAAAATTCAAAAAATAAGAGGCAGACATATAATAATTAATTTAAACACAACCAAGCACTAACAACTTAAAATAAATTATCGCTTACTTATCAACACTTTATTTATTGCGAAATTATTTCTTTTATTTGCGAATAATATTTGAAAGACATATTATGCTCGCCTTGTTAATTTCCATTCTAATTTATATAAAATAACGGATAATAAAAATCACCATGAAAGTTATGATTGTAACACTAGGCTTAATTAATATATTAATAAGCCCCATCAGCTATGCTTTATGTTTTGGAGATAATATTCAAGATACCCAATCCTTTGAAGATATTAATACCGCCCGCAACATTACCCGACTCAACAATCAAATCTATCATGAACCACAATTTGGCTCCACTTTAGGAGAATTAGAACATGATAGCCATAGTGATACATTTAAAGCAGCATGGCCAAAAACAACATCTGCTTTAAATAATGTACCTTCACAAATAGAAAATACCGCGAGTGGTGAAGCAATATTAAGTAAATTAGGGAATGCGGCCTCAACCACAATGGAAGTCTTAGGCCCAATTGGCGATGCAGTGGCTGTTGGCGCATGGCTAAATAATGTTGTTGAAACCTTTAGCGAAGAATCTGCAACTAATTTAGACAAAACCGCTGCGATATTCTCTATTTTGCCGTTAGTCGGTGATGAATTAAACGCCCTTTCCAATGACATTAAGTATTTCTCTGCAAAACAAAAAGTTGAAGAGTTTGAGCAACAAAAACACTATGTTTTCTCAAATTTCAGTGCGGAATTTACTCAGTTACATCATAGAAAAGAAGATGCTATCAACTTGCTTAATAAATATGACCAATATTTAGATCTCACTATATCAATGTATGTTGATCAACTATTACTGATTGGCGATACCGAGTATCGACGCATTGCAGCAGCATATGACCGTCAACTAGCGAAAAAAATGGCTAGAATGGATCTGGAATTACTTAAAACTCTTGGTCATGTCTCAGAAAATACCACTCTACATCAGCCCTTATGCCAACCAGCACAAGCGACTCATCAGCACATTGTTAATTGTATAAAAAATGCAGGTCCAATACGGATTAATCAATTAATCGACAACCTCAACAATGCGGAAAACCACCGCTTAAGCGCTAATATATTTAACGCGAAACAACGTTTGGTTGCCATCGTTCAACAACGACTTGTGCAACATCGTGATCAAATACTTAATACCATCATTGCCAGAGCTAAACACCACGTTCAAAACATACGTAACCATGCCAGCATCAATCGTTCTTACCTGTTAGACCAAGCGCGAAAAAGTGGCCTTCGAGAATATGCCAAAGCATACTGGAATATTGATTACCTCTCAGAAGAGCAGTTGAATACTGCAACTTTTGAAGTGCAACCAGCCCGTGAATGTTGGGGAGTGCCTTCAGTCTACCCTGGTGGTATTCAGGACTCTCTCGATGCCTGTAAAGACAGTGGCGCTATCTACGATACCTATCATATTAAAAAAGATCCTGAACTTGCCAAGGTACTTCACTACACGCCTAAACTCACAGTAGAGCAAATTATTTATGTCAGATTAAAGCGCGGTTGGCCAAAAGGTTTACTCAAACATAACCTGAATCTATTAGCGCAAGCTTATGTTTCTGGTCACAATGCGAATGACATTTTCCAATCATTAATTAGTCTATTACCTAACCTCGATGTGCCTCCTTTTCAAACACCCTATCACGACTATTTGACGACAAAAGGAATAGACAATACCGATCCAGCAGAGCAAAAAAATTGGTATCAATTGAGTCGCTGGTACGAATATATTTTGACAGAAAAACCGTACGGAGGGGCTATTAGCAACTTAACCCAATATTTTGTCTTTATCGATTACATTAAGCCTATTTTTGAGCAAACTATCTCTGCGGCCTATGTGCGTGATCTTTACTACACAGTGCCGTTTCCAAACCTTTACCCAGCCAAATATTTACGTTTTCACTCGCCCATCATGGCTGATATTTTTGATCAAATATTGCATCAAGCTAACTCAAAATATCCCATTACAGAACAAGATGCCGTTGAATACATCATGCAACTGGTTAGCGAAACCCAAAATGCAAACGAGCTACACTACCTTTTAGGTGATCTCGCTGTATTCGCACAAATTGCGCAACACCAACAATCAGAGAGCAACATTGGGTTATTAGCCAACAACCAAGAACAATCCAATCAATTGTTCGTGACTCGTCTCTCTCCTCTCCATGAAAGCTATTTGTTAGCTCATCACACTGCGGCATTAGAGCAGCAACACTCCAACGTCATAAATGATCCGTTATGGCAAACATTAGCGGCAATAAAGCCAACGTTACAGCAAGGTAATTTAGCCGTTGCTATTCAACAACTTGGGGCTATTGTGCAACAAGATAAATTCCCGCTTCTCCCACATATAAATGAATGGCTATTGAACGAACTTGAACAATGGATCGATCTGCAAATCACATTAGAGGAATCTGCATAATCATGACTCGTAAAACCCAATTCACTTATCTCTTACTTGGTTTGTTTTATACCCATTTCAGCTTTGCCAATGGGCAACATTTTATGGGAAACTTTTATGATGCACCCGATGGTGTAAAAGTCATTTTAGGCTATAACTCACATCAGTATGGTCTTCTCTATCGAGTATCAAAAAACCTCTATGTTCAAACGAAAAATGATGCCTATCTTGCTGATATCAAACTGCTAATACGTAAACTTCAAATGTCGAATTCAGGTCGAGAAATACTGCGTCAAATTGGGACTTATACGCCAATTAATGCACCAGACGACGCTGTTAGCCCACTGATTGAATACACTGTCGGCGTTGATAGTTCAAAAACAACAGTCGCAACCGTTATTCGAGAGCCAGAAAGCCAAGGACGATTATTTGAAACTAAAGCCTCGGAGTTTTCAGAACCAGAACAAATAGCAGAAGCGCTACAAAGGCAATCTAACGGAAAGGGGTTATCTAATACCGTATTCTTTTCAACCACAGAAGTTGTCAATATCCCAGGTGTTAATAGCCCTTTTGATCAAGCTGTCGCTTTAGGGCATGAATTGATCCATGCGCGTGATTATTCCTCTGGTGCAATGCCACAAGGCAATGTTCACTTAATTCATCGTCATCCTGAACATCAAGCCATTACAGAGTACAGCATTGCCAATGCGGAATACCAAACAACAGGTATCGCCCATTACAATAATGCGCAAAATGGACGCCCTGCTGACACTAATATCAGTGAGGTACGTCTTCGTGCCATTAATGCAAGAGAGAAAATTTATTACGACTGGAAAAAATTAGGACAAGAAAAACCTAAAACCTTCCTAACCAATGAACAAGTAGTAAGCGAATATCATCTTGCTGATGATTTAGGGGCAAAGAAACGCAATACTTATTGGCCTGCAGAACAATATCAATATCATCCTTACCCTGTTGATGTAAGACCTGCATCCTATCGGTTAAGTGAACCTAGTTGGGACACCTTGGAAGGCAAACAGGCACATATCGAAGTAAAACGAGCATTAAAGCAATCACTCAGTGAAGGAAAGCAACCCGCTATTGTACTTATTGATCCCACAGAGCAGCGGCTATCACGCAGTTTATCAAACTCACCTACGGTTACCCGACGCGGACTAGGTAACCAATCATCGGTTCTCAAATATGCCGCTCAAAATGATATTAAAGTGATAAATGTCTACAGTGCAGCAAATGAAACGCCTGTTGGCTCACTAAAAAGGCGTAAATCACAAAAACTATACCGTGCATTATCAGGCAAGAAAGCACAGTCCCCGATTGAATACCAAGACGTTCAATATGAAGCACAAACTCATAACCAGCTTAACCAAGCCCTAGAGGAGCACAATGACATACTCGTAATGGCATATTCTGATGGAGAAGTCACAACGGATGTTATCAATAACCTTTCGCAAGATTTAGATAAACAAGTCATGATTTCTCGTTATTCCAACTTGGATTATCGTCCTTCCGATCTGACACCTAAAGAACAAACTGCATGGCGGCAAGTAAATGAAAAAGAGAATGTCACAATGCTAGGGGCTGGCAGTCAAAGAAAACTCAACATTTGTAATATTCAATAACCGTAATTAAAAAACGCAGCGACAGTGAACCTGTTGCTGCGTTATTTTTATGGCATTATCTTTTTATTATTATCGCCAATCACTGCGTGTTTTAACGCTCACCTTGCACTTCAAAGCAATCAGAAACAAGCTTAGCACTACCATCACTTTGCATCGCCCAAAGCTCTTTATGTACCACACCAAATGCTTTATTCATGGTCCATTTTGCTGACAAAATAAAACCATTATCACCAGCGGGATCCCAAGTCACGTCCGTGTAATTAACATCATTAAAGCCTTGGTCAATAATACCTTGCCAGAAGTTTTCAATCGCATCTCTACCTTCAAAAATACCAAACGGACGCGCTTCCATCACACACGCCTCGTTATATTGCTCTGCACAGCCTTTTGCATCCTGACGATTAAATGCGTTTTGCCACGCTTGAAGTCCAGCTTTACATGCTTCAAGTACATTATTATCAACCATCATTTACTCCGTTTATTTAGTGATTTGATAACTAGATTACCCATATCACTTATTTCGAAAAACAGAGATAATAGAAATGACTGTTTAATAAAAGAGAACAATTATGAACAAACTAAGACAAATGTCGATCTTTGCTCACATCGTAGAGGCAGGCTCAGTATCGGCAGCAGCCGATAAGCTTAATTTATCCAAATCCGTTGTCAGCCAGCATCTAAAAGCATTAGAACAAGAACTTGGTATTACGTTGCTTAAAAGAACAACTCGTCGCCATACCCTAACTCAGGCAGGCGAAGTGTTTTATCAAAGCTGTCGTGAAATCAATACCATTGCTGATATTGCGTGGGATCAAGCCCAAGAAATGCAAACAGAGCCCCAAGGCAGGCTTTGTATTACCGCACCGAATGCTTTGATGGATACCTTGGTGTCTCCTGTCATTGCCGATTTAATGAAGCAATACCCAAAGTTAAAACCAGAGCTTATCAGCGATGATCAGCACGTTAACCTCATGAAATACGATATTGATTTAGCGATCCGCGTGGGACAATCGCAAGACAGCAATCTTAAGCAAAAACGACTCGGTGAATTTAAAGACGTACTGTGTGGTTCAGCGCAATTAAACACAACCGATATTCAGCAATTACCCTACATAGCTAATCAATGGCAAGGCAAACACATTAAGCACGTATTCACTGCAACCAATGGGGAAACTATGATTTATGAAACAGAAGCGCACTGTACAACCAACTCTTTTCACAGTTGCGTGGCGTTAATAAAAGCCGGAGCTGGGATTGGTATTATTCCTGATTTTTATTTATCTCAAATCAGATCACATCAGGAAAATACTATTGTTCCTCTACCACTAAATATGAGTTTATCCAGCAATACGATCTATGCGCTAAGCCCTTTTAATAAAAGTGCACCACTGGCTGTAACACTGTGTATTGCGGCATTAGAGAAACAATTATCAGAAAATATCTGACATATTTAATATCACCAAAATAAATATATTCAGAGGGAATAACCAGTGATCCAGATCATAGGCAAACAATCGCTTTTAAAATACCATAAAGGCATAATAAAATTACTGTTGAGCTTAGTATGGAACACGCGAAACAATCTTCAGCTATAGCCACTCCAAAAGAACCGCTATTAGCGATAAAACTCATACCCTCTCTTGCTATCATTCTTTTAAGTATTATCGCTTGGCAATTTGCTCCACCTTCGGGGCTTTCACTCGCTGCTTACCACACCGCCATCATCTTCATTGCCACCATTGCTGCCATTGTCGCAAACGTACTCCCTACTGGTGCTGTTGCCGTTATTTCCGTTTCTGTTTATGCCGTGCTACATGCTGGCGGTGAAACCTCAGCAAAAGCCGCGATTATGGCTGCCACCAGCAACTTTAATAATGTCCTGATTTGGCTAATCGTGATTGCCTTTATGATCGCCAGAGCCTTTGCTAAAACAGGCTTAGGTCGTCGTATTGCATTGGTATTGTTAAGCTTATTTGGTCAGTCATCGCTGCGTATTGCTTATTGTTTAGGGGTTGCGGATTTCTTGATTGCCCCTGCGACACCAAGTAATACTGCACGCTCTGCGATTGTTTCTCCCATTGCCGATTCATTAGCCAAAACCATCAACAAAGACGACACCAAGTTAGGTAAATACTTGATCTCGTCTGTTAGTGCAATGAACGATGCATCAGCTGTCGGTTTTCAAACAGGCTTTGCAGGTAACTTAGCATTGGTGGGTATTGCCAGCTCAGTTGCTGGGATCACAATGACATTCACCCACTGGGCAATGTACTTATTAATTCCTGCACTTACGCTACTGCTAACCATCCCATTCGTGCTGTACAAGTTTATTAACCCAGAAACAAAACAAACCCCAGAAGCACCAAAATTTGCCCGTGCCGAATTAAAGAAAATGGGCAAAGTGACACAAGCAGAATGGAAATTGATTGCCGTATTCATTGGTTTGATTGTGATGTGGGTAGGCGGTAAAGCCTTAAGCCTTCACTCAACCACAGCTGCATTTATTGGTTTATCTGCCCTACTGGTGCTTGGCGTTTTAAATTGGAACGACGTTAAAGCCGAGAAAGGCGCTTGGGATACCTTAATTTGGTTCGCGGTATTAATGGGTATGGCAAGCCAGCTAAAAACCTTAGGCTTTACTGGTTGGGTTGGTCATGGCGTATCAGACATGATCAGTAGCAGCATGGGTAACGCAGGCCCGACATTAATTCTGATTGTGATGATGAGTTTTTACCTGTTAACTGCTTACTTCTTTGCTTCAGGTACAGCCAAAGTGGTGGCATTAGGTCCTGTTATCATCGGCTCTCTCATGGCATTAGGTGTGAACCCATTAATTGCGATTCTCGCCGTTGCGGGTATTACCAATATCGGTTGTAACCTAACCACTTACAGCCACGCTCGTAACCCGTTATTAATGGGCTATCAGTACCATAATGATAAAGAGTGGATGAAGATCGGCTTGGTGATTTCCATCGGTGGTGCAATCATCTTTATGGCTTCAGGTTTAGCTTGGTGGTCGGTACTCGGCTTAATGTAATTGAACTATTCCCGTTCACGAAACACTAATAAATAATAACAATGGCTACCCAGATGGTAGCCATTTTTTTCATTATAATTTGAACAATTGTCTAAGACTATCGAGCGCTACAGCACGTTACAGCGTCAAATAAGCAGAAAAAGGAATGGATTGTGAGAACTCTACTATTATCGATATTACTGCTATTCTCTGCCTCCTCATGGAGTGCCAGCTACTGTCTAAAAACAACCTTAGGTGACTATGTTTGCCCACCACCTTTTGGCCATATTTATGCGGATAAACTTGGCAACCCACTGTGTGGTAAAGGGCAATGTATCGAAGATCAACAAGGTAACTATCAATGTTCTAAGCAAGATGGTGGCTTTGCGATCAAAAACCAAATGGGTGATATTTTATGTACTGGTGGTTGTGAGCCTGCCAGCGAGAAGAATTGTCAAATTCCTAAACCTTAACGGCATTCTCTCCAAAGAGAATTGAAAACAGAACAGATACAAAAATGGCTACCGCTCTTTAAACTCGGTAGCCATTTTTAACGCTTTATTTAGCTAATTACGCTTTCTCACTAAAACAAGTTAAATCGATGCTTGTTTATTTGCGCGAGCTTTACGTTTTAACACACGGAATTCATGTTTTGCTAAGTGACTATCCATTGAAGAACGTAGCAGCTTGTACAGCAGAATCGAACCATCAATTTCTTCTTTACGGTTAGTTAAACTTTCAATGTTCAAGCCCAACGGTAAGTCATACTCCACTACCGCATCTAAGATCTGATTTAAGCTGTTACAACACATCTTAATCGACTCATGCAGTGGGTTTTCTGCATTTAGAATACGTAAACTGGTTGCTTCAGGAACGCTCACCCCTAGCCACTCAATAAACTCCAGTGTTTTCGCACTGCCACAAGGTGAGAAAGTTAAGATAATACGCTGTGGTTTTAAGCCTTGCTCTTTACACTCGATCGCATAGCGAGTCAGGATATCAATGGTCGCTTGGGTGTCGTAAATCGCTTGAGAAATAAAGAAATTACAACCTTGCTTATACTTTTCAATTAAACGCTCATGCTCATTACCTTTCTTAGCATGACGTTCAGCAATCATAATGCCGCCAGTAAAGAAGTTATTACGGTTATCCGCCAAGGTTTGGTAAGCCGCTGATAATGGTAACGACACCTCATTTTTCGCTGACGGGCTACCCACAAGCACCATGTCACGAACACGGTATTCATCCCACGCTTCATTTAGCCACGCATCAAACTCTTCAGTTTCCGACTGCACCACACTCTTATAAGTGATCACAGGCTTATCTGTTTTCTTATTTAACAGCGATGAGTAATGACGCGGATCATGGGTAGACTTAAATGGGAACGGACGTGGCTTATTAGTACGTGAAGCTTCATCTTGAATATCGTAAACAATCAAACCATCAATGGCTAAATCACAAATACGATCTACAAGGCGATCAGCAATGCCTTCCACATCTTCAAGTGGTGTGCTGGTTTTAGGTGGCGTTGTGCCAATGAAATAAACGCCACGTGTAATGTCGTTATAACGTACACGCAGTTCAGATTCTTGTGATGATAGGTATTGATCCGACATAAATTACCACTTCCCTGTTATCGCAGTAAGTTGATCTGGCTCTACTGCTTAATTTGTCTCAAACCTCAGCCAATCTCTGCTGAGGTTTATCTCATCCTTGTGCGTTGCAGCTTACCTTTATGATTTATCTCGCCCATTTTTCGAGCTGCATAAAGCCTAAGCCATTAGTTTTTATCAAATCTGCAACACAATATATGCTTTAGTTTTACCTAAACCCTTTAGATAAATCAAAGAAAAGTCACTGATTTTATATAAGTGATTAAATTAACGACATTCTTTATCGATCCAAGCAAGGTAGTCACCTAATCCATTGGTGATCGGTAATTGGATAATTTCAGGGGTTTCGTAATCGTGAAATTGTAAAATTGTCGCTTTTACCTGCTCAAACAGTGCCGTTTTAGTTTTGATCATCACCTGATGTTCTTGATCGCAATTCACCTCACCTTGCCAGTGATAATAAGACTGGATCGGCATTACTTGCACACAAGCCGCTAAACGCTGATTGATCAACTCATCGATAATGGTTTTACCCACAGACGGATTGGCAAACGTGGTCATCACCACACAATATTGTTCAGTCATATTTCCATACTCACATCATATTATTGTTATTTGATTATCATAACACCAATGCAAGCATGGGTTAAAAATGCCGTTACCGAATGGGGGTTAAAAGCATTTATAGAACGATAGTTGCACATAATTGCCCGACAGCTTTTAGCCAACGCTTAATGTGTGGGTAGCCACGTAAATCATAACCCCCCTCATATGCAACATGGGTGTAAGCATACAAAACAACATCCGCTATTGTGACAGCGTCACCAACAAGATACGGTGTTTGTGCTAATTGCTGCTCCATCACATCCAAGGCTTGATACCCTTTTGCATGTAACGCTTCATACTGTTCGACTCTGTCTGCTGGCATCCCCAAATAGACTTGAATGTAACGCGCTACCGCAATATAAGGCTCATGCGAATACTGCTCGAAGAACAACCATTGAAAGACTTTGGCTTTTAGAAAACTGTCTTGCGGTAAGTACGGTGTATCTTCTGCGAAATAACTTAAAACCGCATTAGACTCATACAACACCCGACCATCATCCAACACCACAACTGGAATTTTGCCATTAGGATTTAGCGCTAAAAATTCAGGTGTATGGGTTTCGTTCTCCAAAATATTGATGTGTTGCCACTGATGCTCAATACCCAGCAGTGACAAAAGCAATTTCACTTTCAAACAGTTTCCCGACTGTAAATCCCCATAGACAACCATATTCACTCCTTGATTTATATTTAGCTCAACTAAGCAATTTATTGCTCGAACACTAAATTTACTCTAAACAGCAAATGGCAATTCGACTATCGCAAAATATAAATACCAACTATCAATATTATTGAAGTATTTACTTCTTGTTATAGTCTCATTTTAACGCTATGTTTTTATTGATAAACGGAAGGATGTATATGGATATTGAAGCATTAAGAAGCTTTTTAGCATTTGTCGAAACAGGCAGTTTTACTCGCGTTGCTAAACAAAGTTTTCGTTCCCAATCTGCAATCAGTATGCAGATGAAAAAGCTCGAAGAAGAGCTTAATACCCAACTATTTACCAAAGATGGACGAATGTTGGTATTAACCGAAGACGGGCAACGTTTAGCTGCTCATGCCAGCCAAATCATCGCCACACATGATGAAGCCTTATTAGAGCTAAAAAACAAGCTGCCACAGCAAACCATTCAGCTCGGTTGCCCTGACGATTATGCTGAATCAATTTTACCTCGTATCGTGGCACTAATTCGCCAAGAACATCCCCATATCAGCTTACAAATCACCTGTGCGCCCAGTGTACGGTTAAAGAATTTACTCGATAGTAACCGCCTTGATCTCGCCATTGTTACCCGTTCACCCAATTCTCAAGAAGGTTACTTTCTACAAACCGATAAAGGTATATGGGTAGGATCGCCAGATCATGATCTCGTTAATCAGCAGCCATTACCTATCGTGTTATTTCAACGTGATTGTAAATTTCACGATGCCGCCATTGAAGGATTTATTAAACGTAATCGACATTACCAACTGATCAGCTGTTGCAGCAGTGCCACCGCTAACAAAGGCATGGTACACCAAGGATTAGCAATATCCGCTATGGCTAGATGTAGCATGCCAAGTGATTTAATCGAACTCACCGCCCCACATTTACCAAACTTACCCGTGGTCGATATCGTGTTATCACTACCTAGTAAACCGCATTTATTACTCAGCTCAGAGAGTATTCACCGCATTATCGATCGTTATCAAAGCGAACAATTTACGACAGAAAAGTGCTAAACACTCGCAATGTTGTGACGTGCAAACAATCTTAATAAAAGTATTACTTTCAAGACAATCAACGCATCCAGCCTTAGCTAATCTCAAAAATATAACTTCCGAGATCTGAACAATTTTGTGGAGATCTTTTACCTATAACAACAGGAATATGCTATGAAAAAATGGAGCCTATTAGCGTTCATATCGGCATTATTGATAGGGTGTGGTTCAAACGATGCTGAAGATGTGGTGGTCGACACCATAGGGTTAGACATTGATGCTTTATCAACCCAAGATAAACAACATTACGCGCAAGTTTCAACCGACATTAACACCGTCCTTATTTACATTGCAGGCCAATGTTTTGATGCCGAATCTGAACGAAATCCTGATATGGCTCTCACCGGCTTTAACTGTAATATCGCCAACTACAAAGACAGCGCCAGCCAAGCGCAATACACCAGCCTCTCTTTAAACAGTGGTGAACTGGTAGTAACACGTACCGCAAAAAGCACCTTTAAAATCCAAACCAAAGACAATGTGAAATTCCATGCTGCCAGTATCAGTGATGGCACATTGAACTACCGCTTAGAAGACGATAACGCTATTCACTTCACAGAAGATGAAACAACCGACACCCACACAGCTACTTTTAGAGGTTTCTTCCGTGATGACAAAACCATAGATGTCACCTACTGGACGATGGAATCTATTTCATCTACCCCATTTAGCTATGAAGAAGATACTAACAATCAACATAGCTGGCTTGCAGGCGGCAGCGCGAAACTATCAGGTAAAGACGGTAAAACCTTTGATTGGACGACCAGTACCACAGGGGAAGTAGTGCTGCCGTTAACGGAATAACCTTTAGCAACACATAAAACAATCAAAGCCCTGAACAGCAGGGCTTTTGTAATTACCATCGGTAAAAAGCAAGCACCGCAATAATCAACGGTGAAAAACCAATTACATGAGATAAATCACACTAACAAATATTGATAAAACAAAAGGTTACAAAACGGGATATTTTTCACAGTTTATATACTGATTAAAAATAGAATAAAAATTCATTTATATAACAATAAACAGCAATAACCTCTGGATATCTCGATGAAAAACAACTTAATTGCCCTAGCCCTTTGTAGCGTATTAGCACTCACCGCTGCACCATATTCTTTTGCAGCTAACGACGCGACCATTAAATCTTCTACCGATTACTCGCAATTCGTCACTAAGCGTCAAGTTGTCGATCAACTATTAAATGATGCAGTAACCGCATTTAAATCTCCGGCACGTGTTTCCCATGCAGGTTTTACCGCCAAAATGCCAAGCAATATGGAAATCGTAACGAACCGATTACTTGAAGCCTACCAACTAGAGCCATACCGTACCGATTTACTGATCTCTGCTGCCAATGCACAGATCTACAACAAGAATGCAGACCGAGCCATTTCACTTTTCCAACAAGCTCTTTCGGTTGCACCTGATGATGTCGATTTACATGCCTACCTTGCGGTTTGGCAACGTTTCAAAGGCAATCAAGCTGAATCGGCCAAACACATGGCAACATTAACCAAATTAAACCCGGGCAAAGCAGCAGATATTGAGCGTATTTTCACAACCGTTGATCGCATCGTGGCAACCCCACTGAAAGAGAAAGCAGCTAAAGGCAAATTAGACGACAAAGGCGCAATCATCACCTTAGGTTATGCTCTAAACCCTGATGGTTCGATGCATCCAATCTTAGTAGAACGTCTTGAAACAACCCTTGCTATGGCAAAAGCCAACCCTGATGCGTTAATCGTATTAACAGGTGGTGTGCCAATGAACCATAAAACCGAAGGTAAGCTAATGGCGGATTGGCTTATTGAAAAAGGCATTAGCAAAGATCGTATTATTGAAGAGAACTACGCCACCAGCACCGTTGATAATGCCCTATTTAGTAGCTATGCGTTAGCACGTCATCACATTAAACACGCTACTATTATTAGCTCAGCAAGCCATGTTCGTCGTGGTCAAACTTTGTTTGAAATCGCAAGCTGGCAGACAGGCCCACAAAACATCACCTTTGATACGGTCAGTTACCCAGATAAACCACTTAAAGAGTTAGCAACGCCAAGTGATAGTGAATTGTTAGGTATTTACCGTGATGCACTGCGTACTTACGGCATGTGGAGTTACCGTTCGTATCCGTTGGAGTCGCGTTAGGGTTAAACTTTTTAAGATATAAAAGATAAAAGCGATGCCGCAGCTTATGTGGCATCGCTTTTAGTGTTCATTCAGGAAAGTATAAATAACTCGATATTAAACAGAGTGTTATATCTTTATTTGTACACAACTTTAAAACGCTCGAGTACCAATAACATATCTTCTGATGGCGATATTTCTAATTCAATGCACTCTTTTGAAAAGAAGTTCCAATGTGCTTTTCGCCACCACGTTAGCGTCTTGTCTCCTTCCCCCTCTAACGCTGCAAACTCAGGTGTTACTTCACTGTATTTACACTTAGTGACTGAGGTGATTTCTATAATACAAATTGGCACACCATCCCAATTGGTCACGACTTGAAGATGACCGACTTCTGGCAACAATTCACCTTTTTCGCTGTACCAATAATCTAAGCTACATGATGCTCGTTTTTCATCACGAAGAATTAAGTCAGCACATATATTTGCATTGTATTCATCTGCACAGAAATAGTCTGAGCTAAATGATGTATAGTTTGATGCCACTTCATTAGGTAACGATTTAAGATAAAGATCTAGGTAGGTTCTACTTCTTTCATCCATGATGTTGACTCTAAATTTGATTAGAAATAAATGCTTTCTTAAGGGTGAGAGCAACTAATCATCATAACCAGTAAAATCTGGTATATCCTTAGATTTATCGAACACTGCCCCACAGATGGAGCAAATGTACTCGCTTTTATCTAACATTCCCTTTTCTAAAGGTTCTCCGAAACATAGGTTGAGAAACCGCTTAACACCTGCAATAAAACCACTTTTAGCCTTTTGAACTTGATGATTTTCAACTAAAACTTGACGTTTATGTCGTGTAACTTTCCCACAACTACCGCAATACAATTGATGCTCGACATTATCCATTGCGAGATTCCTTTGTTATTTTAAGAGCCGTATACATAAACGACGAAAAGCATACGGCTATACTTGAGCGAAGCGAGAATACCGTGTATTTGAAGCCCAATTTGATGACTTAGAACTATTCTCCGAATATACCTGGATTGTATTTTTTCCATATTTTCATTTCTACATCCTCAGGGGTATCTGGGTCTTCAGTTGTCCACGTTGGATATTGAACACATTCAATTGCCGTTTTAACCATTTTATCAATCGAGTGATAATACAAATCTATGCCTTGAAAAACACATATAACTGGTTCATCAAAACTATTAGACCACTTGTGTTTACTTGCAGGAATTACAAACCAACCACCATTGAAAGCAGCAAATGGGAAGCAGTCTTTTAATAGAACGCCATCATGTTCTAATGTGTTATCAACACCATAAAATTGGTTCATAGATCTATATTCAGTCTCTGCCTGTTCAAGGCTGATAAAGCTCATATCTCGAAACCAAAATGGGTACTCTTCTTCCCACCCGTCATGTTCCTGCCCACCTTTCCACGTGTAGAGATCTTTAATAGCAGTTGGAATTTTAGTTGGAAACCAGCTTGAACATTTAGCTTCAAGTTCCTGTTCAGTTAAAGGTGCTAATAATGACGAAGTTACCAAGTGTCCTTTTCTTTCAAAACAATCACAAAGCTCGTTGAGAAGCTGATGTACTGTTTTCATATTTAATAACCCTCCCTAGTTCTAACGCCGCATAACGATGATGAGATGGCCTCCCGCTACCTCCTAGCATGATCTTGAACCATGCTTGATGTATTCAATCAATGTACAGGTAAAGACCATGGCTCAGAATAAAATCATCGGTATCGACTTAGCAAAAGGTATTTCCTTTCTTTTTGAAATCAATCATAAAGGAAAGAATTTTTGCCCCTGCTGCCAACATGTCATGCAATTAACGGGAAGATTTCGACCCAAATAACCGACGTTCAATAATAAGGATAATGGCTTTCACGCTGCAGAACTAAAGAGGATTTTACTATAAATCAGAGTGTTAAAGTTATTGGTTCACACCAAGGATAACGCTCGACTACTTTTTGTCATCACCCTTCATGCTATTTCCAATATTTACTTATATAAGGTGGCTTGGGCTTGTCCAACACTTCGGATAGGTGTCGGCTGCGCGACACATATCCTTATTTGTTGACACATATCCTTATTTGTTATGCCTCATCTTCCAACAAGTACTGGAGCTTCCTTATGAAGGCACCACCATTTTTGTCATAAGGCAAAACAATTCTAATGTCTGTATAGACTGTCGGGTCCGATATATCGTCAAAGATTTCTTGAATAAGCTCCATAATATTCTCTATATCTTCGTGCCCAAACTGTAGGTTAAGAGGTTTTGTACCCATCAATGTCCTTAGATCATTATGAGCCAACAACTTTTGTCTCCACTGCTTGATACCAGTAGATACGTAAAGCTCATTCAACTTCTCTAGCTTGTCATTTAACTCTGGGCAATCACACTGCTTCACAATACGTGCTAGTGACAAGTTTTTATTTTTCCTCGTTTCAGCAGGATCAAATAAGCAAGCGATACTTAGGCATAGTTTTTCTATGTAAGCTTTTTGAATTCGTGAGAACACCAATGAGTTGAACTTATTCAACACATCTACTGATTCTTGCGAAGTAAATAGCTCGCTATACAACGTTAAATCAGTACACAAATCCGTAAAGTATTTCTTGAGCACTGAGAGCTCTTGCTGATTTACTTTGGATCGATCAAATTCTACTCGCTTTGGCAAAGGCAAATTATTTGCTTTGCAGAAGTCATCATAAGATGCATATATTGAAACGTCTGATTTATCATTGCTAGTCAAAGTTTTCTCCATGAGGCATAACGCCGCATTAAGGTGATGAGATGGTCTCCCTCTACCTCTTCGCATGGTCTTGAGCCATGCTTGATATATTCAATCAATGTGCAGGTAAAGACCATGGCTCAGAATAAAATCATCGGTATCGACTTAGCAAAAAGTATTTTCTTTCTTTTTGAAATCAATCATAAAGGAAAGAATATTAGCCGTAAAAAATTACCTCGAAGTAAGCTTCTAAACTATATCGCACAACAAAATGAATGCACCATCTCGATGGAAGCTTGTTCCTCTGCACATTATTGGGCTAGAGAATTTTCCAAACTTGGGCATCAAGTTATGCTCTTTCCACCACAACATGTAAAAAACCAGCGTCATAAACAAAAGAACGATTACAACGATGCCGAGGCTATCGCTGAAATAACGCTTTATCAAAGACATCATCCCGTACCGCATAAATCTATCGAGCAACAAGATATTCAATCGGTCATTAAAATGCGCAAGCTTCTTATCACTGAAAGAACTCGTCTTATTAATCAAGTTAGAGGACTTTTATCGGAATATGGCATCATTATTCCAAAAGGAAAAACAGCATTTGGTAAAGCCATACCAAGTATCCTTGAAGATGCTGAGAATCAACTTTCATCGATGTTGCGAGAACTCATTTACCATCAACATGAAAGATATAATTATATCAACGAGCAAGTAAGCTGGTTTGATAACAAGCTAAATCACACCATTCAGCATTTTGCTAATGCCAAACTACTTACTTCAATCCCTGGATTTGGCCCTTTAACTAGCCAAGCTGTTGCTGTTTGGATGGGTTCTGGACAACAATTTAAAACAGGAAGAGATGCTTCCGCAGCCATGGGTCTTGTACCCAAGCAGAATTCTACAGGTGGTAAAACCACGCTGCTTGGTATCACTAAGCAAGGCAATACCTATATTCGTTCCTTACTTGTTCATGGCGCAAGAGCGGCTTTAAGACGAGCCAAATTTAAATCAGATAAACTAAGCTTATGGGCTGTAGATATTGAAAAGCGACGAGGCGCAAACCGTGCGGCTGTCGCTTTAGCCAATAAATTAATGCGGATAGCTTGGGCGGTAATCAGTAAAAGCGAGGAATATAAACCAGCATAAACAACAATCACCAACCTTTGCAAAGTACGTAGTTAGATGAATATCAGGATAAAATCCTACACGATGAAAACCTTCTGCTCACACTGGCTTTTAAAGTCGATAAGGTGATTAGGACTTCGTGTTCGACTGCCTCATCTTGGCCAAGGCACAAGCCGATTTAACAGGCCGTATATATGGTAGTTAACCTGCACTTTTGATCAAACTGCTGGCTTGCAAAACAGAGGGAGACCATATATGTGAGCGGCGCTTGGCTATACTTGAGCGAAGCGAAAACGCCAAGCGTTGCGAATCACTCTTAAATGCTTTGTTATAACGCTATGGGTAGATATTCGAAATAGTAATACTACTTCCCCAAGAAATGTGATTCTTAGGGCAATAAAATACCTGTCGCAAGTCACCAACATGATCTCTTGCGTAAATATTCATATCAGGAAATGCATTTTCTATATTATTCAGACCAATTGTTACTATCTGATTATTAATAAAAAAGCTAAATGGCAAGCCCGTATCTATGAAAAGCCCAAACACATCATAATTCTCAACGCCCCATTCGTTCCATGCTGTACCTGGAAGATTAGGGTAACTTATTCCTCGATTTGTAATCGAGTCTTCAACATCACTTAACCCTATAGGCTGAGAAATACCATGAGTAGTGTGCCTACGATTATTTGCAGTTTTGCTTGAGCCCGCATCATTAGGACAAACATAAGTTATCGAATCTGGATGTTTAATTTTAAGTATAAATCCAAGTTCTCCAAAGTAATTTTTTGTATAAAACGAATCACCACTTGAGATCGTCGAACAACACAATTCGTAGTTTGTCGATAACGCATTTTTTAGATGCTGCAATGGATCAATATTAGTATTGGCACCAGCCCCCATACCATTCCCTACACCGTGATATAAGAAACAACTTTTTTTCTTAAACACATCGTAGATGTCAGATATAGTAAAATTATTATTCACAAACCACTCCTATTTTCACAGAACTATTTTGAGCGTTATAACGCCCTGCTAAGTGGCTAGCAACGCAACCACTACACCCAAACAAACCACCGTAAACACTGTACCAAACCTGAACTGAATTCGCCGAGCGTTGATAGTCCGTCTTGAGCAGTTTGTTAGCTGTTTGTCATACGACTTCTTTCGGTAAACTTTTTGTAGCTTAACTCAGCGAGTACCCAGAGCACCGCAAATACACCAATGTCTATGAGGAGATTTGTTAAATCAAATGAGTCTGAAATAAAGTTATAACTAAAGTTGAAGAAACTAAAAATCAGCTTTGACCCAAGATAGGCAAATAAGAAAGGGACAATAAATTTCATAATTAACCTTATTAGTAAGTTTCTAGTCGTCCAGTGGCTATTTGAAAAATTGCACTGCCGTTAGAATAGGTTAATTCTCTTGCGAAGTTAGTGATTTTCAAGCTACCTGACCAAATCTTCGGAGTGCCACGCATATTTTAGCAAAGAGTCAAAATGGCCTTACATAAGCTCGTTCCATTTTAACAGCTAACGCCCTGTTAAGGGGTGAGCAACGCAATACAGAAGCCGCCGCAAACCACCTTAAACACCAAAACCAACGCATAGTGAAAATGCCACGCGTTGCGAATCCCTCTTGAACAGTTTGTTATGTGAATTTTAGCCGTGTGCGTCGATACTGTCTTTTGGGGCTTCTGAACGTATGTCCATGCCATAATCTCTGATGACACCTGCAACTCTGAGTCTGTAGCTTTCAAAAACACCACTACGACCTTTTAATTGAGCAAATCGATGAGATTCTAGATTGCGCCATTCTTGAATTGCTTCTTCGTCACGCCAAAATGACAAAGATAGAACCTTGCTGTCATTTGTTAGACTTTGGAAACGTTCGATTGAGATAAAACCATCAATATCTGATAGCAGCGGTTTTAGTTCGCTTGCAATATCTAGATATTCAGAAGTTTTACCCTCTGCTACCTGTACTTCAAAAATTACTGCGATCATAACTCACAAGACTACGACTAATATAATCGAGCATTTTACCGAATTTGAGCTGCTGTAAATATGAGTTATAGCAAGAAGTTAGAGATTAGATTCTGTGATTTTTCACCATTCACATAACAGTATATTAATAAGCATTCTTACTTTTACGCTTTATTAATACTGTAAATATTCAACATTTTACTAAATAAAAACACTAGGTTTCATAGTGTTAGTCGCAAAAAATCACATTCAATCGATATATTTCCTTTGGTAAAAGTAAGAATGGTATTTTGTCCGTCGGATTAAATACACAAACAACAAAATTGGCTATTTAATATCAATACGTTAAAAACACCTGCTGAGATAATTAAGAAAATTTTCTGATTAAAAACGAACCTTAAGCGGCAAAATTTACGATTTTCATTATAACTGTTCATATATACAGAAAATAAAACCAATCCAAAACCACATTCATACAATATGAATGAATATTTGATCGAACAAATTATGGGTAAAACATATTTCAAATTCGCTCATAGATATCTGGAAATAACATAGAATTAGTGTTTGAAAATGATAGAATCCTCACATCAGAACTACCGAGAAAATCTATGTTTATCCATCGTGTTAACGACATCGACTGGCTGGTGATTACAGCTTTTGAAGAATTTAAAACTATGTTTATCGAAGAAGCAGGTAATATCCCCGCTTGTTTCTCAACCACCAGCGAGTTGAGCCTGATTGATCAAGCCAAGCGTACTTATGGATATTTGCCGACACTCAACGGCGTAATTACCGATACAGGCACGTTTCAAAGCCCAAATAACAAGGATGATTTAAACCCACAGCTTGCCTGCATAGTTGAAGGGCGTGGTCGTGTGTTTATTTATCATGGTGGCTTTGTGGCGTTTGTGGATGACGAGCAAACCTTGATTACCCAAATAAACTGAAATTATTCAGTTAGTTGAAATAAGACTGTTTCTTTGAGTATATCTACACTATTGCAGGGTAATTATATATACCTAAGTAACTTCAAGATGCTTGGGTATAAAGGATTGTCCTGCCGCACCTTGCGTTCTGTGTGCGACAGGAAGCCACTTTACTGCTGTGAATACTGTACTATTGTCTCTCTGTAGAGTGAGAGTAGCGTTTTATTATCGACTTGTACGCCAACCTGTTGTGCTGGAAATAAGCTCCACTCATCATTCATATAGTTGCGTTGATCCACTTTCTGAATAGTCATCCCTTCCGCGGGTCCATCTGTAACAACCCTTACCGGACCACGACGCGTTTTAAAAAGCGAAGGTTGGATAACATAAGCAATGGCTGATGGATCATGAACATGACAACTATCCATTCCTACTTTTTGAGAATAAAACCTTAAGTAATAACGGCTGATGTCCCAGATAAATTGCCCTACCTCGCCTGCGTCATCTCGTAACTCATCAAGGTCTTGGCTGGTAAAAAAGCTCTCTTCCGTCACATCAAGCCCAATAATGACAACTGGCCATGATGCGGTAAACACCTTATCAGCAGCATGAGGATCATCATGAATATTTGCTTCTGCAAAGGGTGTTACATTTCCTCTGTGATCATTTTCACCGAACGCACCACCCATCACGACCACTTCTTTTACCAAATCGACAATGTCAGGCGCAGCTTTAAGTGCAAGAGCAAGATTAGTTAGAGGGCCGACAGCCACAAGAGTGATCTCGCCAGGGTTTGCTCGAACACTGTCAATAATGAACTGATAAGCGGGCTTTTCAATTGCTTTAACATCGAGTGAGTTAGGTGCTGTCACATCCCCAAAACCTGATTCACCATGCACCACCACTGTTGCTCCAACAGGATCTCTGATTAAGGGCTTATCCGTACCTTTCGCGACGACTGCCTTCATACTGAATTTCTGCTTCAAATAGAGCGCATTGTGAGTGCCATTGTCTATCGTCGCATTACCATAAACAGTGGTGATCCCTATAAGGTCAATATCTGGATGCGCTTCGGCAAATAGGATTGCCATCGCATCGTCGATACCCGGATCTGTATCTAGGATGATTTTCTTTGCCATATCACCTTCCAATTAAATAACTGAAAGAAGGAAACGATACCTATAAATCATACTGATAAAAGTGACTTTACTCTCATGGTGAGGTTCTAAGCTATCGTTTTTCATACATGAACTTACTTGCTTAACATCTCAATAACAGGTAGAAATACGCACAGCTATTTTCTTATTGAGTAGGTTGTTTACAGCATGATTGATACCCCTGAAAAAGAACGCACTGTGTCTGAACCGCAAGCCACATCACCGTTACCAACAGCATCCGCAGCTGAACACTATGCGGATTTAGTGCATAGCCGTCGTTCAGTACGTAAATATGATGCAGGGGCGGATTTTGATCATGATGCGGTACAACGTGCATTAGAATTAGCAACGCTGTCGCCAAATAGCTCTAATATGCAATTGTGGCAATTCCACCGCGTGGTAAGCGATGATAAGCGTGAACAACTCGCACAGCTATGTATGGGGCAAAACGCAGCAAAAACCGCCCGTGAGTTAATTGTTATCACCACGACACCTTATAAATGGAAAGAACGTGCTAAACGCAATGCCGCACAAATTCGTGAAGCGTTTGCTGGGCGTGAAGATGCAACGTCTAAACGTGCTGTAAAGTATTATGAAAAACTGATCCCGTTTGTTTACCGTAATGATCGTTTAGGCATTATGGGCGCAATTCGTAAGGTGATTGTGGCATATTTGGGGCGTAAAAAGCCGATGGTACGTGAAGTGAGTAAAGCAGATTTACGTGTGTGTTTACACAAAAGCACTTCCCTTGCTGCAATGACCTTTATGACGGCTATGCGTGCGGAAGGTTACGATACCTGTCCGATGGAAGGTTTTGATTCTAAGCGAGCAAAAGCCCTGCTTGGCTTAAACCCGAAAGATGAGATCACCATGATTATTGGCTGTGGTCCTCGCGCTGAAGATGGCATTTATGGCGACCGCCATCGTGTTGATAATAGCGAAGTGATTATTAAACACTGATCCTCTTAATAAAAATGTGGCGGAACGAATTAGCCTTCCGCCATTTATACCTAGCTTCTATTTCTCTGATCACAATAATAACTAGCTATTACCACAATAAACACTCATTGGAAGTGGAATACATTTTGGCGATCCTGCTTTGGATGACACGCTACAAGCCGTTAGTAGTAAACAAGATACTAGTATTAATAATTTCATCGTCTTAATGCTTTTTGGGAATAAATTAGGGGTTATCCAAACTTACATTATCAAAACAATTAAATTTATCGCTTATACACATCTTGTAACAGTTATACGATCATTCTTTGTTTTGTTTACCTTAGGTACAGAAACCTATTTACACGACCATACACCGAAGATTGCCTCTTGTGTAAACGTCCTCGCTTACAGATATCATATTCATAACAATGAACTTGTCTTCTATGAGGCTTGAGCAGTAATGCTTTATTATGAAAATAAAAAACGTGCCTAACAAAATTAGGCACGTTTTTTGTGTTAGCTACGTATTTACAAAATACTAACGGGATTATTTCCAGTTAGGGTTCTGTAATAGTGCTTGCTGTAGTAAGCCTTTCATGTCGTCACTTGGGTTACCAATGTACTGGTAAGTTGCGTATTTGCTAGGCTTAGTGATTGCGCCATCGGTGTCTTTCACATGCACAACCATGGAATATTCTTTTTTATCTTGGCCTGTTAGTGTGATCATGAAATCACCCGCACAGTTATTTGGCATACAGTAAGACATCGCTTTGTATGACTTATCACCGACTACAATGTTATTAAGTGGTGATTCTACTTTATCGCCAGAAATCCACTCAGGCAGTTGTTGCGCTTCAGGTGCTTGTGTTTGTTCTGCTGCTACGGTTTGCGTTGCTGCTGGTGCCGCTTCTGTTTGTTGTTCTTCAGGCGCTTTATCATTACAGCCAGCCAGTAGTAGAACAATTGAAGTCGCTAATAGTAGTTTTTTCATTTTCTCATTCCTAGATTGATGTACCGCATCATTTCCCCTAGCCACGGTACAAACACTTATACCCAAGTCGCATTAACGCTTGGAAATAATAAGATAACGCTATTTCAAGTCACTTGTGGGTCTAACCTTATCTAATATAGATGCAAAAAGTATCTGAAATTGGTCAAATCTCGGTTAGCTAAGAGAATACTGACATCTCACTTACATAAGCGTTTAATTTTTAATCACTTACTAGATTTTACATACCTTCTCTCGCGTATTTAGGTTAAGGTGTAGTTAGTTAAATAAAAGAAGCGAATCTATGCTAGTTATTACAGAAAAACTGATTACTTTAAAAAATGCTTGGATGGCAAGCCATATTACTGATGCTGAATTTCCAACACCGTTAAGTGAGAAGGGATTAAATCTGTATCAACTGTCCCAAACTGAGTTAACCGCACACGTTGTCGATACTCCTGTTACTTCTTCAGATCCTTCTCTGTCTTTTTACCCTGTTGATTGCCATCCCCTTACTATCCGTTACTCATTAGTACGTGCCAGCCAATGGCAAAATGACGATGAAAAAGAAGCAATTGTTGAGTATTTAACGCAAATTATGTTCGAGCCTGATGCAGAAGCCACGCTTTATGTAGGGTTCTTTAAAGGTAAGCCTGCAGCTTGTGGCATGATCTTTAATCATTCAGAAGAAGGTGAGCATCACAGCCTTGTGTCAGATATTTATGCTCTACCTTTGCCAAATCAAGATCAACTGATGGAAGAGATGGAAAACTATTTGGTTCATACCGCACAGCAAACCTCCCAATCGGTCACGTTACAAAAATAATGGCAATGGCGAGGCTTATTCTGCAATAGGCTTCGTTATTACTTTCCGCCTTCCACTACTCGCTTTCTGTTTTTGACGAAATTTCATTCTCTGCCATACTAAATAATGTTCTATATTTTCAATAAAATATAAATATATTTTGATCATCTGGTGACGAGTATGAAAGGAATCATTTTTACTGAATTTATCGATATTGTCGAAAACACATTCGATCTTGAAGTGTGCCAATCTATGCTAGATCTAGCAGGGGATTCTGGTGCATATACTGCAGTTGGTAGTTATGAACACCAACGCTTAGTTAAGTTAATTATCTGCCTAAGTAAAGTCACTGGTGTTTCTGCCGAACAATTGCAACAGACTTTTGGTCGCGCGGTGTTCCCTCGCCTATTACAACTGCTACCCAACTATCACTTTGTAGATTCTAATACGTTTGATTTTATTCGTAGCGTCGAAACCTATATTCATCAAGAAGTTAAAAAGCTCTACCCTGATACCACCCCGCCAAGTTTTGAATTTGCCAATGAAACAGAAACGACGATGACGATGGATTACCACTCTGCTCGTTGTATGGGCTATGTTTGTCTTGGTTTATTGAAAGGCTGTGCCGATTATTTTAACCAAGCCATTGAGATTACGTTAGAGCCGACAGATCAGAAGAATCATGTCCGGTTTCATTTATTGTTGAGTAATAATTGATGATTGATCATGAAAAACATATTGAATTATTACAACGTAAACTCGAACGAGAGCATGGAGCACGTTTAGTGGCAGAAAAGCTATTAGAAGCGAAAAGCCACGAGCTTTATAACACTAATCAGATGCTTAATGATTCTTTAGAGAAGTTAAAGCTGCAAGCAAAATTCGATTCTGAACTGTTAGCGTACCAAAACAGAATGGAAAATTTACTGCTCAGCTATGCTCGGCTGTTTTTAAAAGAAAGTGCGACCGCTGAAAACATTCAAAAGTTGCTAGACAGTTTAGTTGATGGCAACTATATCACTGGGTGTTATCTCTCTGTCTACCCTACCGATGAAATTACTATTTCAGGTAAATACAGCAGTGGACGTATGCAAGAATGGTTGCCTCCGGTTACTCTTGATACGACTGATATTTATTGGGAATGTGATAAGCATATTCTATGGAATAACCTGCACACCCCTTCTGGCAATATTGGGGTATTTGCTGTGAGGATCATCTCTTCTGAAGAAAGGCTCAATGCCATTCAAAAGCAGATGGCACTGTTTTGTGAATTACTCCGTTCAGCGATTGGGCGGTTAATTACGTTTCACCAAGCGATCAATGCCAAAAAACGAGCAGAAGAATCAGAACAATCTACCCGTGATTTTCTTGCCATGATCAACCATGAGTTACGTACCCCATTAAATGGTTTATTAGGCTCTGCCGAGCTATTACACGATACCTCTCTTGATAATCATCAATTAAAACTATTAACGACGTTAAATCACTCTGGCGAGTTATTACGGGCGATCATTAACGATTTGCTCGACTACAGCAAAATCAATGCTGATATGCTGGAGTTAATTGAAAAACCTTTTGATAGCCATTTACTCGCAACTAAACTCGAAGATATTTTCATTCATAGAGCCAATGAGAAAAGACTCGATTTCAATATTTACTATTCACCAGATTTGCCTACTGCTTTGATTGGGGATGAAGATCGGATCAAACAAATTTTCGTTAATTTAATTTCAAATGCGATTAAGTTTACTAGTGATGGTTTTGTTCATGCCAAGCTGTGGTGGGAAGATAACAAGCTACAATTTTCTGTCAGAGATAGTGGTTGTGGAATAGAGCAAGCCGACCAACACAAACTATTTAAACCATTTAGCCAAGTTGATATCACCAGTAAACGTAGCCATGAAGGCACAGGGTTAGGCTTAGTGATCTGTAAACAACTTTGCAAGCAAATGGGTGGCTCTATTCGGGTGGAAAGCTCATTGGGGCGAGGTGCGTGTTTTTATGTGTCTTTGCCGTTAGTAATAAGCCAAACCACTGGTTTTCATTTAGAGAAAAAACAACCGAAGAAGATCCCACTCAAGCATTTAAAAGTCTTGGTAGTTGAAGATCTAAAAACCAATCAAATGATCATTCAATTAATGCTCAATAAAGTCAAAATAGACCCTGTGATTGTCGATAATGGTCTGCAAGCGATTGAGCTCCTTGATACAGAATCGTTTGATATTGTTCTCATGGATTGTCGAATGCCCGTTATGGATGGTTATACCGCCACTAAAGCGCTACGTAAGAATAGCTACGATAAACCAATTATTGCTTTAACAGCAGGAACAACAAGTGCTGAACGTGATGCCTGTATTGATGCCGGTATGAACGATATTTTATGTAAGCCCTATCTTGCCTCTGAGCTTCATGACATCCTGACAATTTGGGGGGCTTCCATCGAGTAAATGAAGAAATACGGCACAAACACAAACTAGAGAAAAGATATAAATAGATAACAAAAAGGCCACCGAAGTGACCTTTTGATTCGTTGATGATAATTTCAAATCATTAACTTGTTTTTACTTCTGCTGTTTTACTGACATCCACAGGTGTTGCCGATTTATCATCACCATCTTGCTTTTGAGCGTCAGGATGTAGTGTCGGTTTTACCAAAACATAATCCATGATCTTACGAGCTATCGGTGCGGCATTACGTCCCCAACCTCCGTGTTCAAGAATGGTTGATACCAATACTTGCGGATGATTAAACGGTGCATATCCCGTAAACAAGGCGTGGTCACGTAGATGTTCAGCAACTTCGTTAGCATCGTAGTTTTCGTTATCAGACATGGTGTAAACCTGACTCGTACCGGTTTTACCTGCTGCTTCATAACCAAGGTTTTGGAACTCTTTACGTGCCGTACCTTTGGTGGTTACTAAATGCATACCTTCTTGGGCAATTTTCCAATCTTGCTCAGGTACAGGCTCAACTTTCGGGAAGTCTTTAAACTTCACGATATTCTCATTTTTACCGTCGATAATCGAATACAGTAAGTGAGGACGATGCACGACACCTGAGTTCGCAACGACTGATGTTGCTTTAGCAATTTGCATTGGTGTTGCTGTCCAATAACCCTGACCGATACCAATTGGGATCGTATCACCTTGATACCAAGGCTGTTTAACATGCTTTTGTTTCCATTCACGTGTTGGCATGTTACCGGATGTCTCTTCACGGATATCAATTCCGGTTAATTCACCATAACCAAACTTATTCATCCACGTTGATAAACGATCAATACCCATGTCATAAGCCACTTGGTAGAAGAAGGTATCTACTGATTGTTCAATAGCTTTGTAGACGTTAACGCTACCGTGTCCCCAACGAACATCATCGCGGAACTTACGGCTGTTACTGTTTGGAATTTTCCACCAGCCCGGAAAGTTACGTACAGTATTTGGCGTGATCACCCCTGTTGCTAACGCTGCGACTGCAATTTGTGGTTTCACTGTAGAGCCCGGTGGGTACACACCTAGCGTCGTACGGTTAACCAGTGGGTGTGCTGGGCTATTTAATAGTTTGCTGTACTCTTTTGATGAAATACCGTGAACAAACAAGTTTGGATCGTAACTTGGACTTGAAACCATCGCTAACACTGAGTCATCTCGTGGATCTAACACCACAATTGCACCACGACGCGTTTTCGTTACCATTTTACCCGTTTTCGGATCTTTCACTTCTTGAGTTAGTAACTTGTTTGCATAAAGCTGCAGATTTAAGTCAATAGTTAACTTAATGTCTTTACCCGAAATAGGCGGTACATATTTAAGTGTACGAATAATACGACCATGGCTATTTTTCTCGACTTCTTCATAGCCAGATTGACCATGTAATAAGTCTTCATAGTAACGCTCGATACCTAGCTTACCTATGGTACGTGTAGCTTTGTAGTTATTGTAAATACCCTGCTTTTTTAGTGATTCTATGTCATGGTCATTAATTTTTGCCACATAACCTAAGGTATGAGTCAGCGCTGAACCATATGGGTAATAACGCTCAAAGTGCGCATCAACATCCACGCCTGGGTAGTGAAATTCATTAACCGAGAACTCAGCAACCTGCTTTTCCGTCATTTGGTCGATCAAAGTAACTGGCTTAAACGGACGAGTATGCTTTTTATCTTTCATGAAAGCTGCGATTTCATCGTCAGTCACCCCGAGCAAGGTTTTCAGCCCGGCTAATGTTTCTGGCAAATTCGCCACTTTATCTGGGATCACTTCAAGTGAATACACAGGTACATTTTCAGCAAGAATGATCCCATTTCGATCGTAAATACGGCCTCGGGTTGGCGCGATTGGGATCACTTTAATACTGTTATCATTCGAGCGAGCTTGATACTTTTTGTAGTCTTGTACTTCCAAATGGTACAGGTTACCAATGAGTACACACGATAAGATAATTATCCCAATAAATGAAACGACTGCACGGCGATTAAACAATGATGCTTCGGCATCATGATCGCGAAACTGACTTCTTTCTTTCTTCATAGAATGCTTAATGAGATCTCAATGGCTAGATGCACTCGTTGATATAACGAATTTTATTTATACCTATCTCGTATAATGCTCGATCTATCGGTAGAATGTAATAACACGATAGCTGTTTGACGATAATTTGACCTTACTCCCACTAATAAATTCACTTTTCGCAGTTTACAAGCTCTCTTCGGTCGCTAAAATGAAGCTCTTCTCTTTGTAACAGGCTTTACCATGACCCTTTCTCACTCAGCCAATGGCCTTTCTTGCGCTGCTGATAATGTTGTTATTCTCGACTTCGAAACGACCGGTTTATCTCCAAACCAAGGGGATCGCGCTATTGAAATTGGTGCAGTAAAACTACAAAACGGTGAAATTGTTGGTCAATTTCAACAACTCATGAATCCGGGTTTTCGTGTCAGTAGTTTTATTGAAGGCTACACGGGGATCAGTAATAACATGCTCCGTACTGCGCCCTCTTGTGAGGTAGTGATGAATGAGTTTGCTGATTTTATTGGTGATGCCAATTTAGTTGCGCATAACGCTTCTTTCGATCAACGTTTTTTAGATGCCGAGTTGGAGCAAATTAACCGTCACTATGGTGGTACGTTTACCTGCTCTATGCTGATCGCACGTCGTTTATATCAAGATGCGCCTAACCATAAATTAGGAACATTAGTCGATTATAAAAATATCTACCATAATGGTGTTTTCCACCGTGCGTTAGCTGACTCAGAAATGACTGCACGATTATGGCTTGTAATGCTTGACGATATTAAACAGCAATATGGCATTAAAACCATTCCATTTGCATTGATGATGAAGTTAGCAAAAACACCTAAAGCAAAGATTGCAGCTTTACTTAGCAGCTACTGTTAATTATTAGGTTACACTGTAATACTTGCTATTCATTTTATTACGATACTGAGAATTCGATGTTGCCACAGACTGATCTACCACTTTCATCATCTACGCCTATCGCTCAGTCAAAAATAAAAGTCGCGAGTTTTAACTTGCTAAACTATCTTGCTCCGCCTGATGCGTACTATGACTTTGAAAATATTTATAGCTTAGAGCAATGGCAGAAAAAGCAACGTTGGATTGTAGCTACGCTTAATGCACAGCAACCGGATATCATTGGTTTTCAAGAAGTATTTAGTATTGATAACTTGAAAGCCTTATTGCTTGAGGCTGGCTACCCTCACTTTGCCACCATTGATACTCCCATTGTAGAAGGCGATTTCATCTATCGTAGCCCCGTGGTAGCAATTGCATCGAAGTTCCCGATTTTAGAAGCCTGTGCCGTTGAAGCTGACAATGAAGCAGCACAGTTAATGGGCTGGAATACCTTTGCTTTTAGCCGCAAGCCACTACGTGCCACGATTGATATTCCACATATTGGTGCGACAGATTGCTATGTGACTCACCTTAAATCTAAGCGTTCGTTGTTTGATGAGCCGTTACCAGAGACAATCACCCCAGCAGATACCGCATTATCAGGCTTTATTCGTCAACGTCTCGGCAATTGGGGCTCTGCTATGCAGCGAGGATCAGAAGCGGCATTATTACAATTAGCCATGGTGAAACGTCGTGAGCAAACGCAATATCCCATGATCTTGTTTGGCGACTTTAACGATACGCTATCAAGCAGTTGTTTAGAGCAACTCGTCGCAACAAGTGTGTTTGGTATGTCAGATAGTGAAATTGAACGTTTAATCCATTTTTACTGTTTGTATGATGGCTGGAAGCTGTTTACTTCTGTTAGTGGCAATGAATCACAGCCACGTCCTGCGACCCATTATTACAATGGTAAAGGCTCAGTATTAGATTATATTTTGCTATCACAGGAATTTAATGCGGGCTATTTGGGCTCACTGTTTGAGGTGAGTGACTATCACACGGAAGATAAGCATTTAGTCGATTCGTATTTTGATATTGATGGCTACAGCACCGATCACGCGATCCCTACCGTGACATTGTCACTTCGACAATAAACGCTTAATACACATACCACACTTCTTCCATTACGGGTACTTCGTATACTGCAAATACAAAAAACGATTGATACTGTTATTAGCTATCAATCGTTTTCTTCATTAATACTGAGCTTTTAGCTAAAGCACGTTAACCGTATTACGCTGTCGCTGCTGCTTTAGGCTTACGATTACGTTGCGGTGCACGACGACGATCATCTGAGCGTGGCTTTTCATCGTTGTAACGACGACGAGGCTTACTGTCAGATGACTTTGGCTTTGCATCAGAATTACGCGGTTTACTGCGAGCTGGTTTATTACCTTGCTCTTTCGCATCAGTGCCTTGTCCTTGTGGACGACGAGATGCTGGCTTGCGCTTCGCTTGGTTGCTACCTGTTCGCGTTTCAGATGCCACAGTACCTTCACGTGGCGTGAATGGCTTATCTTTCTTTGGCTTCTTCGGTTTTTTCGGCTTAATTGGACGTGTGTCTAGCTTAGATGCTGGCAATGCATTTGTTGGTTTAAAACCGTCTACAATTTCACGCTCTAGCACTTGCTGTGTTAAACGCTCAATCGCAGCCAACTCTTTAAACTCATCAGCTGATACCAATGAAATCGCTTCACCTTCACAACCCGCACGACCTGTACGACCGATACGGTGCACGTAGTCTTCTGCAACATGTGGTAAATCAAAGTTAACTACTTGCGGTAGTTGATCAATATCTAAACCACGTGCCGCAATATCTGTTGCTACTAATACACGAATTTCACCTGATTTAAAGTTCGCTAACGCTTTAGTACGTGCGCCTTGGCTCTTGTTACCATGAATAGCTGCTGCGGTAATACCACGACTTTCTAGGTGGGCAGATAATTTGTTTGCACCGTGTTTAGTTTTAGTGAAAACCAGCACTTGCTTCCAGTTACGCTCGCTTAGTAACTTCGTTAATAAGTTTGGTTTTTTCTTCTTATCAACTGGGCAAATCCACTGCTTAACGGTACGTGCTGTTTGGTTACGTGGGTTTACGTCAATCTCAACAGGATTGTTCACAAGCCCTTTCGCAAGTTCACGGATTTCATCAGAAAATGTTGCAGAGAAAAGCAGGTTCTGACGCTCTTTTGGTAGTAACGCTAAGATCTTACGAATATCACGAATGAAGCCCATATCTAACATGCGATCAGCTTCATCAAGCACTAGCACTTCGATATCACGAAACTTCACTGCATTTTGGCTGTGTAAATCCATTAAACGTCCCGGTGTAGCAACCAGTACATCCGCTCCTTTACGCATACGCATCATTTGTGGGTTAACTTTTACTCCACCAAATACGACAGCAGAGCTAATACGTAAGTTTTTACCGTAAGTTGCCACACTCTCGCCTACCTGTGCCGCAAGCTCACGTGTTGGTGTTAACACCAGCGCACGAACATGATTAGGACGAGCAGGACGTCCACCCGCTAAACGCTCTAGCAAAGGTAACGTAAAACCTGCGGTTTTGCCTGTACCCGTTTGTGCTGCCGCCATGACATCTTTACCTTCAAGAATCGCTGGGATCGCTTGTTCCTGAATTGGGGATGGTTTTTCGTAGCCTTGTTTCGCTACAGCATCAAGAATTGGGGTAGATAGGCCTAAAGAGGCAAAACTCATAGCATCTCTCTTTTATATACAACGCCACTATGGCGATAATTGTGCTGATCATGCATCAGCATTTGAACAATGTACTGTTCAACAAGAATAAAACAGGGAAGGTAGCTGCTACCTTCCCTGTCCAAAAAGTACCAACGAGCACGTAATTAAGAAACGCTTGTTTCCGTACTCATAGTTTCTGTTTCTGATGGTGTTGTCGCAGCTTCAGCTGCTTGCGTTTCTTGCAATGCCGCTTCTGCTTCTAACTTGGCACGCTCCGCTTTAGAAATGTAGCGAGGCTTATTACTCTTATGTAATTTCGCGTTTGCCTTCTTCATTCTTTTTTTAAGCGTTTCGTTAATTTTCTTCTTTCTGTTCATAGTCGCGCCAGCTGATATTTTCATCATTTTTAAACAAGGCGCTGATTGTAATGGTTCAGCGTGGAATAACAAGCTTTATCCATAGAACAGCAGCGAAAACCATCTCAATAACGAGTAAATACGAAGAAATCAGTTAGCTATGCTAATCCTTAAGAGGTAGAAAATAGGAAATAAAAATGCAGACTCCACAAACAGTGACATTATTTTTATTTGATCGTTTTCAATTACTCGATGCGTTTGGCCCATTACAGATGTTTGCTCTACTCCCTGAGTTTTATACGCTGCAAACAGTATCGCAAACAGGTACAACTGTGATCAGCCATCAGCATATACACATTGAGCCTCAATACAGTTTCAACGATAAATTTCAGTCAGATATTTTACTGATCCCCGGAGGCTCCGGCTTGCAAGCGATCATTCATGATCCTCTAACCCTGTTTTGGCTGAAACGTTTTGCACCTAAGCAAACATTAATTTGTTCAGTGTCTACTGGCGCAGCTTTGCTAGCGACCTCAGGATTATTGAATTACCGACGCGCCACAACCAATAAGAAACAATTTCATTGGGTTCAAAAACTAGGCCATAACGTGGAATGGCAGTCATCTGCGAGGTGGGTACGAGACAGTAATATTTTTACTGCCTCTGGCGGTTCATCAGGTATTGATATGGCGTTAGCTGTGATTGGGTATCAACTTGGCGATAGTGTGGCACGCAAAGTAGCAATTGAAGCTGAATATCTATGGCAAAATGATCCCGATGATGATCCTTTTGCGCCTTTACATATTGTACGTTAGCTTTATTGATAAGATGCAGCTGTTATTCCCACATCACGTAGCTATGATTTTGGATCGCCGATTCTAACAAACCAATGATTGGTAAAGCACGCACTGATAAACAAATCTCAGGCTCGAACTCACCTTCATCTAAATCTGCGTCTAAAGGATTAGGCTGTTCAACATCGCCCTGCTTGTTTTGTTGTTTCATCATATCGATTTGATGATTTAAATTACGCAATGCCTGTGCGATATCCTCTTCACGTATTGCCCCTGGCACAGTCTCGCAAAATCCCATCATATGAATAAGCTGCTGAGCAATATCACCAAACATCGTAACGTCATGACTTCCTTTACTACGAAATGTAATCAGCATAAATCACTCCCTTTCTCTCTTATTATGGCCCTGAATAACATCAGATGTTGAACATATTATTAGACCACTTTGTTAGCTCAGGGTTGCTCATCAAAATGGCAATTTAACTTTGCAGCGTCCTTTTTCCCTAAAAAATAACCAACAAAGCCACCAGCAATTGCCCCAAACAAATGGCTTTCAAAACTGACCTGATAGTTCATGGGTAAAACGCCCCATATCATTGAACTAAAATACAACAAAACAAGAAACGTAATGCCCAGTGACAATAAGCTCCTTAGTACTAGGCCATATATCAATAAGTAACCCCAAAGCCCGTAGATAATACCACTAAGCCCAACGTGATAACTGATCCGACCAAATAACCACACGCTAAGGCTACCTAACAACCAACAAAGTATGATCACATTCAGTAACCGTGCAACACCACTGAAACCAACTCCTAATGCCAAGAGTGTAAAAGACGATAAATTAAAGAATAAATGTGACCACGAGCCATGAATGAAAGGATAAATCACGATATTTGTAACATGGCTTACATGACGAGGTAATAAACCATAATGATTTAAAGCCCCATTAAAAATATGATTAATTATATAAGCGATAAATGAGATAACCCACACTGAAAGTATAACTAAAAATACCTCTTTCCACCCTATTTTAAAATCAAACATAACACCGATACTACATATTAATTACAAACAAAACATGGTAATAACTTAATCTTACTCATCATATTATAGATAAATGTCTTATTTATGATTTTAAGAGAAAAAGCTCACAAAGTTTATACATGCACTTTCAGAACATAATTGTTCAAAGTAAAATAGCAGCGTTTTATAACTTGATAACCAAGAATCATGAATAAATTTCGTTATATTGCATTAATCTCACTCATCGCATCGACTACTGCATGTGATATGGAAAGAAAAGTTGATTTTGAATCATTTTCGCTTTCGCCTAATGAAATTAAAGCGAATGATATTCATGGCTTTATTATTACAGAGAAAAATAATCCATTAACGATACCGCAAACATTTAACCAAATTCAGCGGTTATCGCATACACTACTCAAAAGTGACTGGTTACTGTCTCCGGACTACCTTTGTAATATCAATGAATTGCTATCACTATTAAAAGGTACTCAATTAACTGAAGCTCAACCCTTTATTAAAGAGTTAGAACAAGCAAAACGCACCTACCGAACTAATTTATTCCGTATTCATGCGTACGCTCAAACACTCCAGCGCTCTATTGATAAAACAGAGCGACGTTATAATGCTGAAATTAATGAGCATGAGAAAAAATTAGCCGTTTTATCTCACTCCAATGAATATTATTTAAACAAAATTGCTGAAATAAATAAGCAAATACAAGTTCAACAACACGTTTTCTTTAATAGTAAAAATTCGCTTTACAATGCATTAAATAATGTTGTTAAAGACCCTGTTGTCGCTTTTAATATTAATGATAATCTTAAATTCGACCTTAAGAAAAAACTGACTCCAGACTGTGAGCGTTTTTGGGGTGACTATGAGCTTTTAAATATACAAAATGCAAAATACTGCACCTATATTAATCTTGACAGTTTAGTTAGCTATATTACGCCAAATAATAAAGAACAGGTGATTAATATTATTCAAACTGAAGCAGTGAAAGTTTGGCGCGCTATGACCTATTTAAATGGTTTCTATGATACAAAAAATAACACTCATTATTTTGCCAACAACTTACGTTCTCAGTTGATCAATGTACAAAATAACTATGCTTACAGACAAACCTTATGTCAGCGTAAATGCCCATCAAGCCTTGCTTTAGAACAGCAGTTAGCAAAATTAAAAGAAGAGAAACTCACCGTCATTGATAAAGCACTCGTCGACGAAAACAACAAAATTGATGTTCATTCTATCGCTTTTAGTAAGCTGCTTAATCATACGTTCACATCAGAAAACCTAGGGCTGAGTGATCCCCTCACTCCGTTTTCAGATCTTTACCACAATCCGCAGGTTGTGGACTCTTTCACTGCTGAATATGCCCATAAAATTGTTGCAAGTTATCCAAAAGATTACATTATTTCAGTCAGTCAAAACGGTAAATATATAATTCCTAATATTAAAGATAGCCATTACTCGTTATTTTTTAGTGTGGATCCTTCATGCAGCATTATTTATCAACCAACCGAATCTGAGCGTTTGCCAAAAGTCATTACGCATAAAACAGATCATGTTAAGACGAAAGATCACGGCTTAACCGAAGTTATTGAACATAACCTAAAGCAGAAATGGTTTAATTACGCGTAAACGTAAACAATCAATATCTTGCTACATTTATTGATAACCAAAAGATCTAGCGACTTGAAGCCAATTATTTCTTTGCTTTGCACTAATCTTTATTGATGGAAGAGCTTCTAAAACATGAACAATCGAGGCATATTCTCCCTCTTGGCACCGTGATACACCGCCATCAAGTTCAGCATAAAACAAAGGTGTATTTTTCTGCTTATCTATACACCAATTTCTATACATTTTTCCTTGTTGCTCATTGCACACCGATACTACTAGCTGATGAAATGCTTGCTCTGTTTCGTCCTTGGCTCCACAAAGTATGGTTTCATAGTTAACAAACCCCAAGGTTGGATGATAAATCGCTAACCCTTTATGCTGCACTAGTTGTACATCACTCTCAATTGCATTCACAAATTTAGCGGGTGCAACCGAATCTTCAGCAGCTCCAACACTGGATACCACACCTACAGCGGATAGAAGGCAAACCTTCAACATATAAGAACCCACACTTTTCATATATCCCACCTTTTATTGTTCTAATAACTTGGGAAATCTAGCAACAGAATAATGTTTTCACACATATGGTTATAGCAGAATTTCTGATAAACAATTAATTTTTATAAAATTTATCTTATGGCTATTCACGAATTTTCTGGCATTAAATGTGTACATTCGTCATCGTTGCTATAATAAACAATATACATAAGAGGGATAATTCTTATCTATAAGACACTTTTAAACGACGTATGCGCTACATTCTTCATATAGGGATCGGTAACATAGTTGCATATATTTGTTTGAGGTAATCCTATGGAAGATAAAACACTTATTGCAGATACACATAGCATTCTGGATGCATTTATTGAAAATGGCTTACATAAGAAATATCCGATTTATTGCCAATTTCCACACTGCCAAAGCTTATTAGATAAGCATCAATATGATGAAGAGTTTGATATTGAATTTAACGACGGTTACCGACATCAAAACGAAAAATAGCCCATATCTCTTTACACGATTGAAATCGAAGCCATAAAAAAACCGACGCTGTGATAACGTCGGTTTTACTTGAATTATAATGTTTACGTTATGCTTGGCGACGCTTTTGTACGTCTGACGCTAGTTGACGCAACACTTTTTCAGTATCAGCCCAACCAATACAAGCATCAGTAATACTTTGACCGTAAGTTGGCTCTACACCATCAACGATATCTTGACGACCTTCTACCAAATGGCTTTCAATCATCACACCAAAAATAGACTTATTACCGCTAGCGATCTGCTCACCTACATCTTGAGAAACAATTGGCTGATTCTCAAATTTCTTTAGGCTGTTTGCATGGCTAAAGTCGATCATCACTTTAGAACGATGACCTGCTTTCTCTAGCTGATCAGTCACTGCTTTAACATCTTCAGCACTGTAGTTAGGTGCTTTACCACCACGCAGAATAATATGGCAATCTTCGTTACCTGCTGTTGCAACAATCGCAGAATGACCATACTTAGTTACAGATAAGAAATGGTGCGGTGCGCTTGCTGAACCTACTGCATCTGTTGCAATCTTGATGTTACCGTCAGTACCGTTTTTAAAGCCAACAGGACAAGAAAGACCTGATGCTAATTCACGGTGAACTTGAGATTCAGTTGTACGTGCGCCAATCGCGCCCCAACTGATCAAATCACCCATGTACTGTGGTGTGATCATATCTAAAAATTCGCCTGCTGTTGGCAAACCCGAATCAGTTAAATCAAGTAGCAGCTTACGACCAATACGCAAACCATCATTGAGTTGGAAACTGTTATCCATGTAAGGGTCGTTAATCAAACCTTTCCAGCCAACAGTCGTACGTGGCTTTTCAAAGTAAACGCGCATAACAATTTCAAGATCAGCACTTAATTCATCACGCAGTTCCTTCAAACGCTGACCATACTCAATGGCTGCTTTTGTATCGTGGATTGAACAAGGGCCAACAATCACAAGAAGACGGTCATCTTCATCGTTTAAGATATTATGAATGGCATTTCGGGCTTGATATACCGTTTCAGAAGCACTTTCTGTTGCTGGAAATTTTTCTAATATTGCTACTGGTGGTAATAGTTCTTTGATCTCGCTAATGCGGACATCATCTGTTTTATGCATGCTTATACTTCCCGTATCGCTACACTACGTCCATGTCGGTCAAATTGATGTAGTGTATTTTCTCCAAATAGTCGTTGTTAACTTATCGCCTTAACCCTTCTAGTGCAATGGGTTATTGACATAAAAGTCGACATTTTTTAACCAATTTACATCATCAATAATACTATTGTGTTCAATAAATCATAACAAAATACGTTTTATTACCCTAATACAGATATAAAACAAATACTTTTATGTTATACCAACCTCTCATTTTGAGAAAAGAGTGAGTAATATTCATTCACATAATCCACACTTATCAAACTAAATGATGACTTATCAGCATTTAAGGTTCATTGTTATATAATATTGAAATAATTATTAATTTTAATCGGTTAAAGCTATTGCTGTAATAGGTTGGTCTTTCCTTCATATTATGAAAAGCTATTAATTTATCAGTTGAGGTACGTCTTGTTGGCTAAAGACGAAATAATAACATTTAACCATGTGAATAAATGGTATGGCGATTTCCACGCATTAAAAGACATTAATCTCACCATACACAAAGGTGAACGCTTAGTGATCTGTGGCCCTTCTGGCTCTGGTAAATCAACCTTAATTCGCTGTATTAATGGCCTTGAGCACTACGACTCAGGGGAAATCACTGTTACCGGAAAAACACTCGAACCAAAAAGCCTGAAAACCATTCGTGGTAAGGTCGGAATGGTGTTTCAACATTTTAATCTTTTCCCTCATATGACGGTATTAGACAACCTGACCCTAGCCCCTCGTCGTGCGTTAGGTATGTCCAAAGCAGAAGCTGAAAACTTAGCAATGCAATACCTTGAACGGGTTCATATTGCGCATCAAGCCGATAAGTTTCCCGGTCAGCTCTCTGGTGGTCAGCAGCAGCGTGTCGCAATTGCTCGTTCATTATGTATGAAGCCAGATATTCTGTTGTTCGATGAACCAACCTCTGCGCTCGATCCTGAAATGATCCATGAAGTGCTTGATGTAATGAAAGAGTTAGCAGATGAAGGTATCACCATGATCTGCGTCACCCATGAAATGGGGTTCGCGCGTAAAGTGGCTGATCGCGTTGTCTTTATGGATGAGGGTGAGATTGTAGAAATTGCGCCACCAGCAAAACTCTTTGATACGCCTGAGCAGCAACGCACCCAAAGCTTTTTAACTAAAATTCTGAGCTACTGAGGCGGTTATGACAACGAAACCTCAGTCAATATCACCGATGTGGAAAATCTTAAAGCCTGTTATTAGTGGGCTGTTGCAAATCAGCGTGATCGCTGTCGCCATTATGTGGTTACTCAATAGTGGTGCTGATGCCATGAACTACCATTGGCAATGGTATCGTGTTCCACAATATTTTTTCTTTAAAGAAGATGGTGAATGGTTTTCAGCCGAGCTTATTGATGGCTTACTGATCACATTAAAGATCTCAGCTATCAGTCTGATCTTTACTGTGCTTTTTGGCCTAATCACCGCTTTGCTGCGTGTTTCACATTCTGTAGTTGGACGTGGATTAGCCCGTGGTTATATAGAGTTAATTCGTAACACGCCATTATTAGTACAAATCTACCTACTCTATTTTGTCTTTGGTCCCATGCTGGGACTAGAGCGATTTACCACCGCAGTTTTAGCCTTATCTTTATTTCAAGGCGCTTACACCGCTGAAATCTTCCGCGCAGGTTTGATCAATATTCCTAAGGGACAGTTTGAAGCTGCTGAAAGTCTAGGATTGAGCAAAATAGATAGTTATCGCTACATCATTTTGCCGCAAATGCTACGTCGGATCTTACCGCCATTGACCAATGAAGCCGTCTCACTGGTAAAAAACTCTTCGATTGTCAGCATCATGGCGATCTTCGATTTAACCACTCAAGGTCGAGACATCGTTGCTGATACAGCAATGCCATTTGAAATTTGGTTCACAATAGCCGCAATGTATTTATGCATCACTTTACTGCTATCTGCACTGGCTACATTACTCGAACATAAATTAGCAACACCAACACATTAACTATTGTTAACGATATGGAGACAGAAAGATGAAGCGAATATTTGCAGTTTTACTTACTGCATTCACTCTTTTGTTCAGTGTAAATCATGCGTTTGCCGCCGAGAAAGGCACATTAGAGCAAATAAAGGAACGCGGTACTTTACGTGTTGGTTTATCCACTTTTGTACCTTGGGCGATGCGTGATAAACAAGGTGAACTGATTGGCTTTGAAGTCGATGTCGCTAAGCGTGTAGCAAAAGATGCTGGCGTTAAAGTGGAGTTTATTCCAACAGCGTGGGACGGTATTATCCCTGCCCTATTAGCGGGCAAATTTGACGTTATCATCGGTGGCATGTCTATCACTCCACAACGTAATCTGAGTGTTCTTTTCACCACTCCTTATTCACACTCAGGCATTCAACTTGCGGCAAGTAAAGAGCTTGCTGGCGATAAGCTCACTATTGCTGATTACAACAAACGCAGTGTGACATTAGCGGTTCGTCGTGGGGCGGTAACAGTTCAGACAGCGAAGAAATACTTCCCTAAGGCTAAACTTCGTCAATTCGATGATGAATCACAAGCATTCCAAGAAGTATTAAATGGCAATGCACAAGCAGTACTGGCTTCTACACCCAAACCTGAGCAAATGGCACTGCAATATAAAGATAAGCTATTTATTCCTTTCAAAGAGCGTCTAAGCCAAGGTTCAGAAGGTTTTGCTATTCGCCAAGGAGACTTCAATTTATTGAATTTCTTCAATAACTGGATCTTGCTTCGAACCCAAGATGGTTGGCTACAAGAGCGTTATGACTACTGGTTCACGACCGTAGATTGGCAAAGCCAAGTGGCAGAAGGTCAATAATCATTATGTCTTCTTGCTCAACAGCAAAGAAAACGTCTTCGCAGCCGACTAATCGTTCGGCTGCAAGATTTTCTTTACCACAGCTCAAATTGCTCGATTACGTCTTACTAGCAATTGTAGGATGCTTTTTAGGCTGGCTATATTATCGTTCATCCATTGGCATTAATTACCATTGGCAATGGCACAAAGCTTTTGATTTAGTTTTTACACCGGGTCGAAATGGTGAACTTCCCTATTTCTTTCAAGGTGTGATCAGCACTATTCGCCTTAGTTTATGGGGCATGGTTTTTGCTGCAGTGTTTGGTTTATTACTTGCACTTGGTCGTCGTTCTTCACTGGTATTCTTCCGTGTGCCGGCTAATGCATATATTCAGCTTGTACGTAATATTCCGCCTTTAGTCTTTGTTTTTATTTTCTATTTCTTTATTTCTAGTCAATTAGTACCACTGCTTGGCTTAGATGATTTATTCCGTAATTATCACGGTCATGAAAACCGATTACAGTATTTTCTCTTTGGGGATGCGCAATTATGGGAAAACCTGTTTTCAGGCATTTTATGTATCGGGCTAATAGCCGCAGCCTATATTGCTGAAGTGATACGTTCTGGCATTGATGCCATTGCGAAAGGACAATGGGAAGCGGCAGACTCTCTGGGGCTATCAAAATGGGATCGTTTTCGTTATGTGATCTTTCCACAAGCGATAGCTGGTATTGTTCCAGCCCTTGCCGGACAGTTCATTTCTATCGTCAAAGATTCATCCATTATTTCACTGATCTCAATCCAAGAAATGACTTTTGTTGGCAGTGAAATAGCCAACTCTTCAGGATTGATTTTTGAAATATGGCTGTTAGTTGGCGCGATATACCTTGTACTTTGTCTTTCCTTATCTCTGTTATTTAGCCAATTAGAAAAACGTAGCTTACGTCACCTTTCCTAATCAAATTTATCAGTTGGTTTATCCCGTTTATAAATCAACTGATATTTTATTAAACAACCAAAAAATTTAGATATTCAACCAAATCGTTATTGTTAAGTAAAAAATCAGGCTTATTCCTTTTTAAAATACACCGTTCATGTCAAAATATTGACACGACTTATTTGATCAGTCTTAACATAGCTCCTTAACCTCTATAGGCCTATATGATCATATAAACACACTCATGCATTGTATGTGGACTCAATAAATGTTTTTAAATTCTAAATACTTTCAGTACCAACCCATTTTCTATAAAAACAAAGAAGTGGCATACGAAGCATTACTACGTCTACCAGATAAAAACGTTAATATTGAAAACTTTGTTCAAACCTTTGTTAATAAAGGTTATTTCGATTCAAATGTAATTAATCATGTACTAGCAGATATTAAAGATAATAATAAACAGATTTACGTTAGCATTAACATATCATCAACAAGTTTAATCAATGATGATTTTATTGATTTCCTACTTTCTATCAAAGAAGATTTTAAGTATTTCTACCTTGAAATCACTGAGCACGATAACGTAGAGAACATCGATAAGATGCGGGCTAACTGCCAACTTCTACAACAAAATGGCTTAAAGATTGCCTTGGATGATTATGGTAAGGGCTATTCAAATACTGATATGCTGCTAAGCATCGATTTTGACTATGTAAAAATCGATAAGTTACTGACTAATAAAATCGAAAACAGCTTCTTCTCGTATAAGTTACTAGAAAGTATTGTTAGTGATATTTCCTCGCTAACCAATAGCTTAATTGTTATCGAAGGTATTGAAAGCGAGAAAAATTTACTTCTTATTAGAAATATTGAAAAGAAGTATAAAATTAATTTCCTCCATCAAGGCTATTACTACTCGAAACCGAAAAATATAGCAGATGTAAAAGAAAATACACAAACTGATTATCGATTTAAGAACCTAGAAGATATATCAACCTTTTACAATAAAGTAGAGCAAAAGATATATAACACCATTTGTGAAGATAATTATAGTAATATTGATAATCTGTTAAAACTAGATCCATTTAATACATTAAATATTAACTATCAGCAAAGTAATAAAGATATCGCATCTAACTTTATTTCTGCATTTTACCATCACTCAAATATGTCATTTGATATCGGTAATTTCCTTGCTAATGCCATTATTAATAATGCAGATTGTATGGTTGTTATTCGAGATATCAATGGTAATGTTATCTTTAATAATAAAAAACATATCGAATTCTGTAATTTAGATTTAGTTGGCTTATCTGCTGAAGATGTAAAGCAAAAGCTTCCCGCATACGATAACTGCTTAAATGCTGATCTAGAATTAATCAATTCAGATAACATCGTTCTATCAAAAGAAGAAGTTGTTATCATCGATGGTGTGGAAAAAACATTTGTTACTCAAAGAAATAAAGTCATTTGTGGTGAGAGCGTTTTTATTGTGACGAATGTCTATGATAAAAGTGAAACGAAGTTCGAGAAAATTGATTCATTAACCTCTTGCTTAACCCGTGATCACTTATCAGATAATTTAAATAATTATCAACATATTGCCTTTGTGGATCTAAACAACTTTAAGTATATCAATGATAACTATGGTCATGAAAAAGGTGACCACATTTTAAAAATCGTGGCAGATATTATTCAAAAACACTTTAATTATGACGATATTGTGATCCGCCTTGGTGGCGATGAGTTTCTTATCTTTTCAAATATTCATTGTTTTGAAAAATTTGAAAAGAAAATTACCAACGCGAATGCTGAGATAAAATCTAAAACCGATCACTTAGTTTCCATGTCTTATGGCATAACCGCCATCGACAATGATTATCAAAAAGCCATTATTATGGCAGATCGACTCATGTACAAACAAAAACATAACAAACAAAACATCCATTGATGTAATAGATAAGTTATTTATATTGCAATTGTTACAGTACAGTAATAATCATTTGCCTAAATAGTACTTGGTTAATCGCTTTATTTAGCTCAAAATGCGCACCTCTTAATTGATAGAAGAAACACGCAATGTTTAAACTACTGACCTCTATGCCACCACTTTTAGCCTTATCTATTGCGATCATTTTTGAAGTTATTGCAACATCATTTATTCCTAAGGCAGAGCAATTCACCAAGCTTGTACCAAGTATCGTGGTGCTTGTAGGTTATGGTGTTGCCTTCTTCTTGCTGTCTGTAACAGTAAAAACCATGCCTGTTGGGATTGTGTACGCAATTTGGAGCGGTGCTGGTATTGTGCTTGTGGCAACGATTAGCTTCTTCATTTATGGCCAACGTTTAGATTTACCGGCCATCGTGGGGATCGGCTTTATTATTGTTGGAGTACTGATTGTAAACCTACTATCAAAAACAGTGGGTCACTAATCCAAGGTTCTAAAATAACAGAAACAACAAGGCAGCCTTATCGCTGCCTTTTTGTCATCTAGAACACTCGTTATACCGCTCTTATATGATCAAGTGTTTTCAGTATAGGTACGTAACCGAGCCATATGATAAACATTTGCATATTCACCATTCCTAAACGCATAATGTTTCGCTTCACCTTCAATCTGAAAACCATGTTTTTGATACAGTTTGATAGCAGCAACATTATCTGTATACACTTCTAATTCAAGGCGTTGAACATTCAACCATTTATCAGTAAGCATTAATGCAGCTTGCAATAATTGACTACCGACACCTTTCCCTTGATACGCTTCTTTTACTCCCATACCAAAACTAGCCACATGTTTACGACGCTGATTATCACAAACCGATAAACCTAATTGACCGATAATTTCACCGTCATACTCAGCCACAAGGCTGTAACACCCTTGCGGCAAATTTGTTAAGCGTGATGTCCAACGTTCGAGCGAAGGAAATGGGAGTTGGAGTGTGCCACCATAGGCTACTTCTGATTCGTAAATGGCTTTAACACCGTCAATATCAGTTTGTTCACTATGACGAATAATGACATTTTCCATTGCACACTCCCTTTTCAATTAATTGCTAATTACCACGCGATACAACTACCATCGTAGTTAATAAACTCACCACTCTGAATTGGTGAACTTTGCTCTATGACCGCATATAACCCTTGCGCAGATGTTGCCGTATCAATAAGTGCATTCGGCCCGCCCATCTCAGTTTGAACCCAACCAGGATGTAACGCTAATACCGTAAAACCCTCTTCACGCAGATCGTTACTTAAACTTTTTACCACTGAATTTAATGCGGCCTTTGAAGAGCGATAAATATAGCCGCCACCTGAGGTATTTTCTGTCATGCTACCTACTTTTGATGATAAGCAAGCGATCTTCTTTGTTTGACCCTTTTTCAATAGCGGGTAGAGGCTCTCAACCAGCTTTAGTGGTGCGATAGTGTTGATTTCAAAGACCTTACGCCACTCATTCACATCGGTGTTACCAAAACCGTACCCTTTAGGCCCGTAATAACCAGCATTGTTAATTAATACATCCAATACCGGTAATTGTGCAGCTAAATGCTCCATTTGCTCGTAATCAGTTACATCCAAAACATGAATCATTAAATCGGTATATTTAGCCGCTAATTGCTCAAGGGCTAACGCTGAATCTAAATTTCGAACTGTGGCATGAACAGCCCAGCCTTGGATTAAGTATTGCTCAACAAGGCTTAATCCAATACCTCGGTTTGCCCCCGTGATCATGACATTTCTTTTCATTTCACCCCCTTAATTAGCCAACTCTATTTATTGGAGATACTTACATCTCGCTGATTATATAACCAATATACACGCTGTATACGCCTGAACAACTATTAAATAAAAAGACAAAACGCCAATAACATACTCAGTTATCGGCGTTTTACTGATTGATTGTCATTACTAAACGATACCTATACGTTAGCTATCAGACCTGTTTTGCACGCATGATCTTTTGCTGATGAATCGCTGAAATCGGTAATGGCTTAAATGGGCTTATGTTGCTACCGCCTGTATTTCCCTCAGGCACCAACCCTATCGCAGTTTTAGTAAAAGCTCCAAACACACGTAGCAATTGCCCTCTTAACTCATGGCTATCACTATTACGTCTAGCCCAATAGAGCATGTGACAGTGCACTTTAGTATGCCAATAGGTTGAGTTTTGCCCTAATACATGGGCATTTTCTAAATGCGAGAACTCTAATAACACATCTTTATTGCGTCTGGCTTTTCGTGCTAAAGACAGTTCTTTTAACACCGCATAAGATATATTTTTAGAAAATCGGTTAAGCATTATTCCCTCCATGGTCGATGCTTGAATAACCTTTTGACACTAGATCAACAAGCTAAATAAATCAGCCCAAATCCTCATCCTCTAGGGCATTATCACTGTTTTAGCCTGTTTTCATGCATTGTTACCTAAATTCCACAATCAATGTTGATCGTCATCACTGCCTAACCCACAATGCTTCCTCATTTCCTTACAATGATATTGAGATTTATCCCCACTCATCACTCACTCCTGCTAGAATCACAACACTATAAAAACAAAGCAATGAGCACTGTATGCAAGGAACACTAAGTAAAATGAAGTCAACTTTAAATGATGTTGTTGACTATCATCTTCCTATTGGCGATCAACAGCTTCATCTTAACCCGTTGATCGGAAAGCACCTTAAACTGACTCACACAGGCAATATTTTCTGTCAATCATGTGGCAAGAAAACCAAGAAGAGCTATTCACAAGGCCATTGTTTCCCTTGTATGAAAAAGCTTGCCTCTTGCGATATGTGTATCATGAAGCCTGAGACTTGCCATTACGCAAAAGGTACCTGTCGTGAACCACAATGGGGCGAGGAAAATTGTATGGTGCCGCACTACGTGTACCTATCAAATACTTCAGGTCTTAAAGTAGGTATCACTCGTCACACTCAATTACCAACTCGTTGGATTGATCAAGGTGCAACGCAAGCCTTAGCGATCCTAAAAGTAAAAACTCGTCAGATCTCAGGTTTAGTCGAAGTGGCAATTGCTGAATTAGTGGCTGATAAAACCAATTGGCGAGCAATGCTGAAAGGTGACAATGTAGAGATCAATCTGATTGAACAGGCTGCAACACTGCTGCCAGAAGTAAAAGCCAAGTTGGCTGAAATCACCGCTGAATATGGCGAAGATGCAATTGAATTCTTAGATAACAATATTGTTGATATTCAATTCCCAGTTGATGCGTTCCCAACCAAAATTAGTTCACATAATTTTGATAAAGAGCCTGTGGTTGAAGGTATTTTGCAAGGTATTAAAGGCCAATACCTTATCTTTGACACGGGTGTAATTAACATTCGTAAGTTCACTAGCTACGAAGTGATTGCTGAAGCGTAATAGCATAGGCGATCAGTAAGATAACAATTAAAAGCGAACTCATACCTAGCGTACTTTCGGTAGAATGTATGACTACGTAAACTTCGCTTTTATTGTTTAACTCTGCCTTGAATATAATCATATTGAGTATTTTGAACCGCCAGATCACGCAAGAAATTTTCACCTAACACAATCCCATTACCGCCATTAATCAAAACATATTCAATCTCTTCATTGATATCACCGAGCTTAGTGCGTAACTTAATCGCAGGTAGTGGTTTATCGCTTTTTTTACTGTCTTTCACCCATTCACTGATCGCATGTTTATATTCTTTACCCTGCAATATAAACTTCACCCAATCTTTCCCCTCTCGTTCAAACTCGACTAATTCACTAACACCTATTCGCGAGTTTTTAGATCCTTGATCGACATAAGCGGAGAAATACTCTTTCGATGTACCGAGTAATATCCATTCATGGCGCCCTACTACATATAGACCTTCAGCAGTTTCTTTTGCCATGCCTGATTTGGCTGAATGAATTTGGTTATGAGCCAATATTAATGACGGAGCAATAACAGAATTGGAGATGTTGGAGATAAAAGATGATTGTGTTGGATATGAGATAATATGATGTTCAGTCTGTGCGCTATCATCAAAGAATTTCTGTGGGGTAATGGGAATAAAAGAATATTCCGAAACTGTGCTTGTAGCTATAGCATGATGAGTAGTCCTTTGATCGAGCTCCACTGGTACACCACCAGCAAACAAAAAGAACGAAATCCCACTTACTATATGCATCATAAGCACCTCTTCTCGCTATTCTTTTATACCCCTACCTTACAAAACATAATACTTACAATAGAAAACAGGCAACTAATTACTGCATACGAACGGCTGATTCAAACTTATTAAACTTCTGCATTAACCAGTTTTCATCATACCAGCCCATATTACGGCTATGTTTAGCATCGTCCCATAAACTAAAGAAATGGCGACGAGCTTCAAAACCATCATCAAGTTGACGCTTTTCAATATAACGTTCAGCAATATGCGTATCACCACGTACGTCAAACAGGTGGATCACATCCATTTCACGGTGTTTAAAACCACTGTCGCAAGGATCAAGCAGCCCTGCTACTTTGAACGTTTTCGGATCAAATAACACATTTGCGAGATGGCAATCATCATGTACAAAAGACGATGATTCATTGGCAATTGGCGCTAGAATTTCTCGACGACGTTCCCATAGCTCAGTGTATTTATCTTTTAGTTGAGCGCTAAAAGGCGATACTGAGCATGATAGGTATTTATAAACCCCTAGCATCCAGTCATCAAAAGCATTGTTAAAATCACCATCAAACTTACCATTGGTCAGTTCAAAACCTTGAGGGTGATTGTGCTCATGTAATGCGATTAAAATATCTGTGTAGTCTTCACGGAATGTCTCAATTGCAAATTTATCATTTGGCAATTCATTAGCAGGACGACCTTCGAGCCAATCTAGCACGATATAGTCATACCCTTCTTCACGACCGAATAAGTAAATCTGTGGTACAGGACAGCTCACAATTGAGCGTAATTTCTGTAAACATTCCACTTCTTTACTAATACGACCGACTTCACGTGAAAACTTAACAACAATCTTTGCCTTCCCTGTGGCAAGAAATACAACCCAACCATAAAAGGTTTCCTGAATATCACATACATCAGCTTTTTTACGGAACATTGCAAAAAAAGATTTTTCAGCAATATTTTTGAGCTGAGCTTTATTCATATTCGATACCTTGGACTATCTAGCAACTGTTACCAATAAATACCTTTAAAGCATAACACTCTGGTTTTATTAGCTTTTTAATCTTTATTATGAGTTAAGAATGCAACAGAACAGCGAATATGACCAGTATCAAGGGTAAAAAAAACTTAAAATGTTTTACTTTTGGTTACATTTGATTTTTTTCAGAGGTTACTTGCGCTATACCAGTTAAAAACCAGTGAATAAAACTCTTTTTTAGCGATAAATAAAAAGCATGATTTAAATCACACTTAAATGCAAAATAAAACACCATACATTAAAAGGAATGTGACAAAATACAGAATATTCCTTTAAAGCTTAATAAGATTTAATCTCAACTTTTCAAATCGTGATGATTATAAGCAAGCATAACCTCTTGTGGACCAAAATCTCCTTCAAGAAAGAGAGCTCCTGTTAATTGAAATCCACTTTTCTCATAGCAACGTTTCGCAGCAGGGTTCTTGCAATTAACAGTTAAATATATGGCATCATATCTAGCGTAATGTACTGCGGTGTAGTGCAGTATCCTTTTAATGACTGCCGTTCCTATCCCTTTACCTTGATAAGGTTGACTAATCACAAAAGTACGTAAGCCAAGCGTATTGATTGGACAAAATTTCATTTGTTCGGAATAAGCAATGTCTAGTTTAAAAAAGCCAATGATCTCCCCGTGATAATAAATCACATAAAGATGCATAGTTTCAGTGGCGCTCGCAATGAAATCCTCAGCAGTTGATGCAAATCTCACTTGCGATTCAGGTACAACAATCCGCTTAACTGCATTTTCATCTCGGTTGGTAAAAGGCTTAATTTCGATCATCTCGCACCCTTATATACCCAAGTAACTTCAAGATGCTATGTTCAGCGAGATGGCCTTAGTTCTCAGGCGCGGCAACGATTCGTAGATATAGTGGTTCTACATTGAGAATTGTTAACAAAGTCTGAGAGCTAAGGACGCTCGCCCTTTGGGAGCGTGTCACTGAGCCGACTTCTTGCGTCAGACAACTTGGAAAGAGCTCGCTATTCCGCTTCGTTGCCTTCCTTGAATTCAACTCAGTGACTTCGCTCTGAATCAGGTATCTTGAAGTCACTTGGGTATAAGTATATTAATTAACTCGATCGCATATTTAATAAAAACCAGATGTGACTTAATTGTTATCACAATATATTTAAAATAAATACAATTAATTCAGTGGGATCGGTATAACAATGACGTTAATAAAAAAACTATACGTAAAAATAGCTATTCTTTTATTAATTACTGGGTGTGTACAACCTAAAGAAGCGACTCACCAATCCCTTGCAAACCAAACACTACCCATGTTACTTGATTTTAAAGATCTTACGACGACAACAAACGGTACCCACTCTTACCAAATATCCCCTGATGGTAAAAAGTTAGCGTGGTTGAAAGACAGCTTTGATAATAATGGAAATCCTTACACTGCACTTCATTTTAAACATTTAGAGACAGGCGAAACAGGCAAGTTTGATGGTTGGATTTCTTTTTTTGAATGGATGCCAGATAGCCGAAATTTAATCTATGTTCCCCATTTCGATGATATGAAGTCTAAAATATTCTTTTTAGATACAGAGCATCCAACACGCCAGATCAAACCATTTTATGATGGCAACAATCAGGTTTATGTCGTCGATATCCTAAAAAATGATCCTGACAATATCATCGTTAGACATAACGGTACTGACCCAAAAGCCTTTAACCTTTATCGCCTTAACATCAAAACGAAACAAGAAACCTTGTTATTTGAGATCGACGATAAGTTAGCTATCGATGGCTTTATTGTTAATAACAGCGTTAAAAATGGATCCGTCTTTGCCTATATAAAAGATGAGAAGGAAATATATCAATTAAGTACAGGTAAACTCTTATTTGATGCTGGCGAAAATGGCAAAGTTTCTCATGCGATGCTTAACCATAAGAAAAATACTCTTTCTATATTAGCCAACAACAACACAGATAAGATCCAGTTACTTAAGTTAGATTTAACAATAAACGATATAACTACCCTTTATGCTAATGATCGTGTTGATGTCGATTTATACTATGCTGATAACAACTTAAATCCAGCTATTGCTTTTAGCTCCCCTGATTACCAAGAGGCAAAAGCGTTCCACCCTGCTTATCAAAAAATACTCGATAAGTTCTACAGTAAAGGTAAAAGCAGTGTTCTGATCTTTAGTCGTGATAGTCAAAATGAAAAATTCACCTTAAGCCAATATAACGATCAGGGCTTTAAGATTTATCTTTACGATACAGTCACTGATAAAAAAGAACTTCTTTCACAAAGTAAGTCGTACTATTACACCCAGTACCTTGCACACCAAAAACCGATTCAATTTACTAGCCGTGATGGATTAAACATTAATGGCTATTTAACCCTGCCAAATAGCATAGAAGCCAAACAGCTCCCAACGGTTTTACTTGTTCATGGCGGACCTCATGCTCGCGACTATTGGGGCTTCAATACCGAAGCACAATTACTTGCCAACCGTGGCTATGCCGTTATTCAAGTTAATTTCAGAGGCTCTGCCGGTTATGGTTACGATTTTATTTCAGCTGGCTATGGGGAGTTTTCAAAAGCGATGCATAACGATCTAATTGATGGTATCAATTGGGCTGTAGAGCAAGGGATCAGCGATCCTAATAACGTAGCAATCATGGGGGCCAGCTATGGTGGTTACGCTACGCTTGTTGGTATGACGCTTACACCTGATAAGTTTGCATGTGGCGTAGATATTTTTGGCATGTCTGATCTTGAGTTGATGGTTAATAACTTTCCTGAGCCATGGAAGCGACATGAAGATATTTGGCAGAACTACATTGGTGATTTCAATGATCCTAAAATGAAACAACAACGTGCACAGCAATCACCGATTAATTTCGTTAATAATATGAAAGCGCCACTACTGGTCATCCAAGGTGAAGATGATGCTGTTGTTATTCCAGAGCAATCTCGTCGTTTTGTTGAAGCAGCCAAAAAAGCAGGAAAAGACATTCAATATTGGGAAATGAATAATACTGGTCACCATTACGGCACACCAACTCAAACAAAGAAACTCGCTAGAAAAGTCGATAATTTCTTAAGCCAGTGCCTTGGGGGACGATCCGCAGGTTAACCATCAATCATCTGAGAATGCCATCTAAGTGTAGGTGGCATTACTTATTAACGGTAACAACAAAATAGACAATCAGATCTGTGTCCCCTTATTTTAAATTTAAAATGTTTTAATATTTCTTCTTAATCAAACGTTCATGAAAACATAACTTCCGTACCCGTACTCACACAAACGATCATGTTCTGCTCCAGTTATCGTCATGGTAATGTCAATTACACCGTACTTCTCCATTGAATAATGCTTTATTCACCTCACGTTCACCTTTAAAAACATGATTAATTCAAAAGTCATATTTTTAATGTAAATATCAACAATTAAAATCCAATTTTATCCCGATTTGTTCACATATATTCTGAGTAAATAAATTACAAATAGTTACAACCTAGCTTTTCTCTAATTGAAGTGAACATCATTATAATTGCTGCAGTTTTTTATTATGAGATTTCTTTATGAAACTAAAAGCTACAATGGCTGCAGCAATGATCCTGTCAGCAATGACATTTTCAACAACAGCAGCTGCGGATACCTTCACATTAGGCCGCACTATTCTTCTTGAAGCGAAAAATAACAACGCCAAGATCCCTGTTCCTCTTTGCCGTAATGCAAAATCAATTCAGATCAAAGCTGAACGTGATGTATTTTTGTCAAAAGTTGTTTTCAAATTTCAAAATGGTTCATCACGCGTATTTCAATTCCAGCGAAAGCTAGATAAAAATGAAAGAACGGATTGGCGTCGTTTCTCTTATGAGCGCTGTGTAACTGATATTCAAGTACATGGCCGTGCAGAAGATGGAAGCGCAGGTATTAGAGTTTACGGTCGTAAATAAACTTAATCCGTTAAAAAGAGCGTTAATCAATCAATGGTGAACGCTCTTTTTATATCAATAAAAACTCAATCTACTTAAATTTCACTTGGACTTAATCGGTAAACAAATGCTTGTTGCTCTGTGCCATCTTCAAGTAAAACAGTGATCATCACACGATCATAGCCTTCACCTTCAAAATCATCAATTCGAGGCCAATGATCCTCTAATTCCTCAGAGCGAAATAACAAGCCTTGCACTTTCTCACCGTGTGCTTGCGGTACAAAAGCAGGATAACCAATGGTTGCTCCCTTACCGTTTGGATAAACAAAACCAACCGCATAAGCTTTCTGCCACGTCCCTTTTAGATCTGATAGAACATAAGCATTAGATTGATCAGGCGCTAATGTGCCATAAACAAATAATTGATTCAGAGTTTCCTTCATCGGTTTCCTCCCCTGTTTGTTTATCCAAAATAGTCAGCATCAATATTTTGCAAGCTATTGACTAAAATATAATGATTAAACAACAGCCCCTTTCACAATAGCACTGTTAATGAGTGTGATTTTTTGTGATCCCGTTTAAAGTTTACATGCTAACTATCGGACTTTAGTGTAATATCCAGCCCCCGAACACACTAGATTCTCGGTGCATGCACCATAACGAACGATATCGAGGCGATATGCAATTACTCGAAGCCAAACTCCATAAAATTGACCGTCATAATTACCGTAGTTACACCAGCCTACGTGGTGAATACCACTTCGTTGATTACGACTTCTTTATTGATACCGTTCAAACGGATCCTTTTGCGCCAGCTTCTCGTGTTCGCGCTCGTCGTGCATGGTCATTAACAGATCTTGAATGGCTTCGTGAAAAATCACCAGTATACCAACGTGCAGCACGTGACTTCATCGCACGTTTCTTCGCTGATCTGTCACAGCAAGACAACGCAGTTTTAATCGACATGCCAGGACAAGTGATCTTAGATCGTACTGCGGTAATGTTTGATGATGAAGGTATCGAATTACGTTTTCGCGTAAACCTACCTGCAGATGGTCGTACGATCATTGCGAAACGCACCATGAATCTGCTGACTTTCCACCTGCCAAAGATGATCCGTCGTTCAACAATTGCACGTGAATTACCGATGGACGAGCTTAAAGCACACTGTGAAGCAGCAGAAGATCAGGTTGCCTTACGTGCGCAATTAAAAGAGCACAAACTATTAGCTTTCGTTGCTGACGGTAGTGTACTTCCTCGTCTTGCAGGTAACAGTGATTTACCACTACCAAATGCTGTGCCGTTTATGAGCCCAGAAAACCTTGCTGTTGAGCTTGAAGCACCACACAAAGGTAAGATCCGTGGTATGGGTATTCCTGAAGGTATCACGCTGATTGTGGGTGGTGGCTTCCACGGTAAATCAACCCTATTAAGTGCCATTGAACGCTCAGTTTACGATCACATTCCAGGTGATGGTCGTGAATACATCGTAACAAATTACAATGCTGCTAAGATCCGTGCTGAAGATGGACGCTGTGTACACAACGTTGATTTATCACCATACATCAGTAACTTACCTATGGGTAAAGACACAACTGCATTCACTAGCCAAAATGCATCAGGCTCAACTTCACAAGCATCTTGGTTACAAGAATCTATCGAAGCCGGTGCAGAAGCATTATTAATCGATGAAGATACATCTGCTTCTAACTTTATGATCCGTGATGAACGTATGCAGGCGCTGATCTGTAAAGATGATGAGCCAATTACACCACTTGTCGACCGTATTTCTCTACTACGCGATCAACATGATATCTCAGTGATGCTAGTAATGGGCGGCTCTGGTGACTACCTTGATGTTGCTGATACGGTTATTCAAATGCACAACTACGAAGCTGTGGATGTAACAGAAAAAGCCCGTGAAGTTGTTGCCTCTCACCCTACTCGTCGTAAGGCTGAAGGTACAGAAGTGATCGTACGTCCACGTACACGCCAAGTGAACCGTAGCGCACTACAATCGCTACTTGAAGAAGGTAAATTCCGTATTCAAGTGAAAGATAAAACATCACTGCGCTTTGGTCGTGAATATGTCGATCTTCAAGCATTAGAGCAAGTTGCACATTCAAGCCAGCTATTAGCGATTGGTTACCTATGGTTCCAACTTGCACAGCTAAAAGGTTGGGAAAAAATGCCAGCTCGTGCGTTTGCTAACATGCTCCACGACGATTGGGCAGCAATGATGCCTAAGTATGGTGAAATGTCTAAACCACGAGTGATCGAGGTAATGGCAGTGCTAAACCGTATGCGTAAGGCTGAGTTTAAGTAACATATCTCTTATACAATCAGCAAATACATAAAAGCCCGCTTGTTATGCGGGCTTTTTAATACCATAACTTAGCTATGATTATTTAGATCCTAAGTGCTCAATAAACGCTTTGGCCGCCATAGGTTTACTAAAATAAAATCCTTGGACTAAATCTATCGAAAGCTGTTTTACTTTATCTAATTCAGCTTCAGTCTCCACACCTTCCATAATGATAGGCAACTTCCATGTATTTAATAAATCAACAATTTTTCTTAAAATATCATAAGTGATAATGTCATTTTTCGATGAAATAAACATCCGATCCACTTTGATAATATCAATCGGTAACTTGTGCATCGTTAGCAGATTTGAATACCCTGTACCAAAATCATCCAATGCCCAACGAATGCCGTGAAGATGCAGTAAACACATGGCTTCTTTAACTTCAGAGATATAATCAAAGCGTTTATCACGCTCAGTCAACTCAAACGTTAAACAACCATCAAGCTGTGGGTTTTTCTCAAGGAATTGCAAAACACTTTCAACAAACTCAGGATCTAGCAGCATATTAATCGTGATATTAACGGAGAAATACATCTCAGGATTAATGCTATCAAACAAGATCTTATCACGAGCCAGCTGTTCCAATAAGCCTAGTGTCACTGCATTAATCTTCCCACTGTCTTCAAGAATATTAATAAAGCTAGCAGGTGTCAGAATTTTCTCTCCCTTATAGTTCCAACGACAAAGCAGTTCCGCCCCAACGAACTTATCTTTATCTACGGAATAAATACCTTGGTAATAAGGGATAAACTCTTTATTTTTTAATCCTGCTCGAATATCAATATTAAAGTTATTCTGACGACCGACGATTTTTTCAATAAAAACGAACAGTAATAGCATTACAGGCGTAACAAGAAAAAACACCACAAAGTAGATACATAGAAAATGCTTTAATGTGATCCCTGTAATCACACTAACCCCTACAGCATGCAGTTTACTCTTCGCAAGTCTTACACCTATATTTTCCTCACCTGATAACACTTCATCATCAAAGTTGCTGACCACTTTTACGCTGAATAAACTTTCAGGTATAGCAATCGCTTCTTTATAGAAAATCATCTGGTAGTATCCACTACCAAACTTGAACATATAAATAAAGGCAGGTGAGCCATAGATGTCTTTTTTATCGATATAGAAATAAACCGCGTTGTTTTTAAACTCATCAACTTTATTGGCTAAATCGATTACCGCACTTTTATTAATGGCACAGTCACGATCTGAATAAATATATTTGCCATCTTTAATATAGAAAATACCTTTTAAATCTTTATTTTCGATGACGATTTGTTCAAGTATCGCTTTACGCTGAACATAAGATGTGTGGCTATAGTGACTATGAACAACCTTTATTTCGGGGCTATGAACCGTATCATAAATCCTATAGGCAACAGACTCATTTACATTATTTCCTGCAAAGTAGCAATAAATCATTGATATAAATAGAGTTACTACAGCACTTATGATAAGGAGCACACGCTTTTTAGTAATACTTTTCTTTGACACTGGCATTTTATTCTTATTTTTTCATTTTGTTACCGAATGATACTCGTAAAGCATATATTGAACACTAAAAGAATCTTGTCGTGACGATAAGATTTATCAATAAGAGCAATTTTTAGCACCCACATCTACTGTATTATGTTGATATAGCGAATTAACCTATAATCGACTATAATACGCGACCATTTTTAACGGCAAGATGATTACATTCATAAGCAACGACGTTTATGAATGTAATCGGCTTTAGCCGACAGTTTAGGAACAAAGCATGTCATTCTTATCTCAGGGTTTTTCTCAAGATTTAGTTAAAGCGTTAACTGAAATCGGTTACGAAAAACTGACTCCAGTGCAAGCAAAAGCAATCCCTCAAGCACGTCGTGGTGCAGATATCCTTGCACTTGCACAAACAGGTACAGGCAAAACTGCCGCTTTCTCACTACCTATTATTCAAAAGCTGATTGATACACCAAAGTCAAAAAGCCGTTTCAATGCTCGTGCATTAATTCTTGCGCCAACCCGTGAACTTGCAGAGCAAATTGCCAACAACATCAGTGACTACACTAAATACACAGGCATCACTTGTACTGCTGTTTTTGGTGGTAAAAAAATGTCATCACAAGAAAAACGCCTAGAACAAGGTGTTGATATTCTTGTTGCTACACCGGGTCGTCTGATCGAGCACATGGAACTAAACAATGTTTCACTAGCAAACCTTGAATTCCTTGTTTTTGATGAAGCAGACCGTATGTTAGATATGGGCTTTATCGGTGCTATTCGTGTGATCCTTGACGATATCCGCACTAAGCCTCAAACCATGCTGTTCTCTGCAACCTCTTCTGCACAAATGAACGCACTGGCTGCTGATATTCTTCACAAACCACAACGCATTACGGTAACCCCTGAAAACAGTACAGCTGACACCGTATCTCACGTGGTTTACCCTGTTGATGAAGAACGTAAAACGGAATTACTGTCTGAATTAATCGGTAAGAAGAACTGGAGACAAGTTCTTGTTTTCGTTAACTACAAAGAAACCGCTAACCAACTGGTTAAAGAGCTTAAACTCGACGGTATCAAAGCGGTACTTTGCCACGGTGATAAAGCACAGAGTGCGCGTCGTCGTGCTCTAGAAGAGTTCAAAGAAGGTAAAGCGCGTGTAATGGTAGCAACCGAAGTTGCTGCTCGTGGTCTTGATATCCAAAACCTGCCGTATGTTGTTAACTACGACATGCCTTTCCTTGCAGAAGACTACGTTCACCGTATTGGTCGTACAGGTCGTGCGGGACAAAAAGGTAATGCGATTTCTTTTGTTAGCCGTGAAGAAGAGCTAACACTAGTGCAAATTGAACGCTTGATCGGTCAACGAATCCACCGTGTTCAATTAATCGGTTATGAGCCAAAGAGCCGTGATGCACTACTAGATCGTATGCACTCCAAGCCAGCATTTAGCCAACGTGAAGGCCGTAAGAATAACCCAACACAAGACCAATCTGCTGCTGAACGTCGTGCACGTCTACGTCGAGCTATCAATAACAAAGCAACAAAGATCACTTCTCTAAAGAAATAATCTTTAAAGCTAATCCAATAAATCAAAGCCGAGCAATTTGCTCGGCTTTGTTGTTTTAGTCTAATAGGATCAACAATGACTATGGCAATGTGCGCTGTTGTGCGGGTGTTGGGTAGATCTGACACCAATCATTTTTCATATCAACCACCTGCCATTTATTAGCTTTCGCTGCATCCATTAACGCAGGGGTAAACTTACCTTCAAATGAGTTCGCACCGTATGCCCACTCACGTTTGGCATCTGTATGGTGAATTAACATACCAAGGCTTGCTCCTTTCTGCGATGTCGTCCACTTCAACATGGCTTTATCACCTGTTGAATTACCAACAGCAAGGATTGGGCGCTTACCAATAATGGTTTCAATATTGATCGCTTTTTGCGGCCCATCATTGATATAAACCAACTTGTTATTCTTTTCTAGTTCACCATCTTTATAGGTATAACCAAACGTTGTACCAATCACGTTTTGCGCTGGAATATGATAAATCGCTTCACTCCAAGGTTTTACAAACGCACTACCAGCACCTGTAACAATAAATACATCGAATTGATGAGCATGCAGGTAATCAATCAATTCAATCATCGGCTGGAATACCAACGCAGTATATGGACGTTTAAAACGTGGGGACTGATGTGTTTTCAGCCAATTAATCACATCTTGGTTGTACTGCTCAGGTGTCATATTAGATTGTGATGTTTCTAAAATTGGCAGTAATGCTGCCCACCCTTTTTTGAAGATCGCATCAGTATTATTGTCTAAAACCCAACTATAGGGTGTTTGAGTCTTCCACTCTGGATGTTTCGCACTTTTCTTTTTGATCTGATCAAAAGCGAATAAGAACTGGGTATAAGTCGGCTTTTCAGACCATAACGTGCCATCATTATCGATAACAGCAATACGATCACTTGGCTTCACATAATCTTTGCTGCCTTTGTTCGTCACATTATCGACAAAATTTAATAACACTGTTCGAGGCTGACTTTTCGCCCATAACGTCAGTGCTTGCGCATCACTATTACACTCCATACTCACGGCAGAAAATGAAAATAGCGATAAACACACGCTCATAAAACTCGCGATAATGACTTTGTTACTTTTCACATTAATATCCAAAAAACAAAAAAGGGGTAAGTCAAATAATAACTTACCCCTCTATAATTGCTAGAAAATATACCTATTAACGATACTCTGCATATGGATTTTCTGCACTAAGTTCAATTGCTTGCTCAAACTCAGATAACTGAAGTGACTCTTGTGTCATAGTGACAGAGTTTTCATCCATCACCGCTTCACCAAAGTAATAACGAATTTTCTCATCACCATGACAGGCTGCTTTATCATTGGCAGTTGTAATATCTAATACGGCTTGATTACGTTGATGATAACTTGCGATCACATCATCACCGTATTTTGCACCAAGCATTGCTAACGTTTGCTCAGGAGATAACACTAGACCAGTCGCATTGTTACCGCCAAAGCCTTTCGCATTTAAGATCACTGCTTTGTAATCTAGTCCTTTATCACCAGCGAACTGATGATCCATCAAGATATTTAGGTTTGAATGATGAACATCATCAGCAATATGATCGATGGTTTTAATTCCCGGGATCCAGCCATGTTGCCATACACCTAACGAGGCTACTAACTGATCACCTGCTGCTGCACTCATTGAGTGACCGACATAAGATTTAATTGCCGTTACAGGCCAATGATCAATCTTAAAGGTTTTTGCTACTTCATTCAGAATATGGCTTTCAGTTACACGGTTTTGTGGGGTACCTGTACCATGGGCTTGAACGAATGTTTGCTTAACGCCCTCTTCACCTAAAATCGCTTTCGCCAGTGCTGTCGCTTTTGCCACAGTGACATAGTTACCCACACCCGGTGCTGAAATCGATTTCTTGTTTGCATCAGCATTAACAAACACATCAGCTACTGAGCCGTAAATGTTTGCGCCAAGTTTTAATGCTAATTCATCATCCATCAGCACAACAAACTGTGCTGACTCTGCCATGGTAAAGCCAGCATTTGCAGAGAATGGGCGGCAAGCACGACGATTATCAACAACATCGCTATTATCAAGTGCTTTAAGCTGAGCATCTTCTGCAAGTGCGCCCATAACACGGAAACCTTCCATGATCTCAGGGATCACTGGCGCTTCCGCATTACCCACAATCACCACTTTTGATTTTCCGTATTGAATGTCGTACATACCTTGACGAAGGTTATATAAGAATGTGGCACATGCGCCCATGTTGGTACCGGTTGTACCGACGCTGTTAATGACATAGCCATTGATAAAATCAGCAGGCATTTCAGCCAATGATAACGCCATCATTTTAGAGCTAACTCGCCCACCAGTAAGGTGCGCGGCTAGCATTCCACCTAGCGAGTTATCATCAATCTGAGCTAAACCACTACCAGCATAAACAGAGACTTCATCAGGCTTGATATGGCGTAAAATTTCATCCCACTCAACACCTAAAGAATTAAGCGCGTCAGATGCACCGTAAATCGTTAAACTTAAGCCACGAGGGTGAAAACGAGAGTTATACAAAGAGGCAGGATTGAAGCCAGCTGGAATATTACCGCCGCTGGTTACAGGGAAAGCAACACGATCTTCAATCAAAGCATCAAGATTACCGTTAACGGTGATATGAACTTTGCTACCTTCTTCTACCACTTCCCAGTTAGCTGGAATTTTTGTCGGTAGTTTAGACTTACGCAAAGTAAAGCAAATCTTGTCGTTGTCAGTATTTAAGTTGGCTTTGTATTGGTACAACAGGTTATCGGGATCGAATGAATCAATACGACGTACAAACGTGCCCGCTTTAATTGCCACAATCACGTTCTCAGTCATACCATCTTGAACATCAAGCCCCATACGTGCAGCTAAATCCTGCCACGTTGATTGCATTACTTGCTCTGAAAGCACATCAGCAACCATTAGTTTATAACTATGAAAACCTGAGCTACGGCCCGCAGCATTAATGCCACCTAAACCAACAATCAGCGGTAACTTTGCCATTTAAAATCCCTGACTTTTATTTAAACACTGTTTTAATTCAGGATAACAGCATTATATTGTTTATCACCTTGTATTTGTGCCAAAATAACTGACATTTATGCCATATCAATAATTAATCATCTTGATAACTAATACATTGATCACAAAGAGGAAGGTATGAAAATTGGATTTGTGCTCTATCAACGCGCTTTGATCACAGGTATTTCCCTCAGTGCTGAAATGTTATCAAGTGCCGCAAGCCTTAGAGATAGAAAAAGCCAAAAAGCGGACCCTTTTGTTATTAAAATCATCGCACCAAGCCTGACATCACCTAAGCTAACAGCAGGTATTCGCATTCAGCCAGATATCACATTTGCTAATGAAGATATTTTTGATGTGATCATCTTGCCTCCTATGTGGGGCAATCCTCTTGCCTCTCTGAGCAAACATCCAGAGATCCCTAACTGGCTGATCAAACAATATCAAAGTGGCGCAAAAATCATTGCCACAGGTACAGGTGTCACTTGGCTAGCTGAAACGGGCTTACTTGATGATCAAACCGCCACTACACATTGGTATTTTTACGATAAATTCTCACAGCTATATCCTAAGATCAGACTGAATAAACAAGCCTCAATAACCTCTGCTAATGGGCTGTATTGCACCGAAAGTATCAACTCACAAACAGAAATGGTGCTGTATTTCATTACCAATAATTTTGGTCAGAATATCGCTAAGATCATTGAAACCCATTACGGACATGAGATCAGTAAATCCGATCATCAACCTTTTTATGAGATAGGTGGACAAGTACAGTTTGATGAATCTATTGCGGTTGCTCAAGACTGGATCAGGCTAAATCTAAGTAAGCCAATAACAGCCAAAAGCATGGCAGAACACTGCCAACTACCATTAAGAACCTTTAATCGTAAATTCAAAGATCAAGTTGGATTAGCACCACATCAATATTTGCAAAAAACACGTATGGCAATTGCAAAAGAGCTGCTACGAGACTTTGGGATGTCCATTAATGATGTCTCTGAGCAAGTGGGCTATAAAGATGCTTATCACTTCTCGACTCGCTTTAAAAAAGAGTTTGATATCACACCTAGTCAATACCGAAATATGGTCAAAGCCAAAACCTATAACGCTTAAAGCAATTAGTCATAATCTAGATAATAAAAAAGCCTGTAACCATATATCGTTACAGGCTTTTTTCTCAACAAATTACAGCTTATGAGTGATTCACAATAGTAAAGATATGATGATCATACAATGACTTAACAATATCATGAGAACTGCTGCTATCACTTAGAGATAGGCCATTAACATCAACATTATCTAAAATAATATTCTGCTCTTTGCCACTTACAGTCTTCACTGTCAGTTCAAGATCTTTCTTAACATTAGCGTCATCATCAACAAACTTCGCACTAACATGGCTTAATAGCGTATCAATACTATTTGCGTGTTCATACTTATCTAATAACTCACTAATGTTTAGCTTATCTTCTTTGACATTAAAATCAGTGATGTGATCAGTCGATACTTTATCTTTACTAATAGTATCAAACAGGAATAAATCACTGCCCGCACCACCAGTTAAGATATCATCACCGTCACCGCCAGATAGCATATCATTACCATAACCACCGAGAAGTAAGTCATGGCCATCACCACCGTTAAGGGTATCGTTACCACCGTCACCAAATAGAATGTCGTTACCGCCATTACCATTTAAAATGTCGTTACCACCATGCTGACCACCTAAAAACTTATCTGCATTCTCTGTAATGAAATGGTCTAAATCGATAGTATGAACGTCACGGCCTAGTTTTTCATGTAAATACGCTTTTAATACTTCAGCTGGTTTCTGTGCTGCATCGTGATCTAAATGAATGTTATCTAACATGCCTGCATGATGCATCCAATCAAGGTTTAGTGCATCACCAATCAGTACATCATCATCCATACCACCGGTCATCGTGTCACTACCAGGCGTAAAATGTAGGCCAATGTTATGAAAGATATCATTCAACTCTGAACCATTGGTGATTACCTTGGAGTAACTTGGCGCGTTAGGGTTATTTTTATCATAACCCGTACCTAATTGAGCGATTTCATCCATCTGCTTAGCATCTGCGGATGCACCAACACCAATCGATACAATCTCAGTTCCTTTTAAGAAATGAATACCTGCAGTATTAAGCTTATCTTCATCCTTACCATCACTTAAAAAGTACACGACATTACGCTTACTACTATCTGTTATGTGTGCACTAGCATCTTTAAGAGGCCACTCAAACTGTGTACCACCACCTGCGGTTAAGTCATGAATGTAATTTTCAATCGTCACATTTTGTTTATTAACAAATTGATGTGTCGACTCATCATAATGGAAAGTCTTATTACCTCTTACCGCATTACTAAACGTCACAATGTTAAATTGAATCTTCGATTTATCATCAAAATTGTGAAGAATGTCTTCTGTTAGTGATAAGTATGACTTTCTAACGATATCCATCAAATAAGGTAATGAATCAAACTTAGCAGTAAAGTATTCACCATCAGATGCTTTAATATCGATACCACCACGAGTACCAGCATCATACTGTAAACCCGATTTTAACTGATCGTATGTAACTGTAACCCAGCCAGGTCTATCTGATAACTTAGTACCATCAGATGCCGTTAATGTTGAATTAGAATCCACATACACTTCATAACTTTTTGCAACATGGCCATGCACTGCATCAAGTGTCAGCATTCGACCGTAATACATACTACCTGATATATCAATCACATAGTTGACATTCACAGGCTGTTGTTCAGCTTGTGGTGGCGTTAAGTCACCAATTAACAAGTCAGATCCATTAGTACCTGTAATGGTGTTATCACCGTTATCGCCTTGTATTACTACACCATCTACTTGGTAGTGGTGAGATGTTGATGCTGAAGCCGTATGATGAGCATCATCCATTGCAGTAACATTCGCTTCTACAATACGATCAGGATCATCAAGTAAGTCTTTACCTAGTACATCAATAGTAAAGTGACCATCTTTCGCTTCACCTTCGTATTCATGACCATTAACGGTTAACTTTACCTTGTCACCATTCTCAACATCTTGGCCAACATCACCTACTATCGCTACGTGATCAGATTTCGCTTCATTTGGCGTTAAAATATCGTCATCAGCTATCGATGTGATTTTAATGCTAGCATCAATAATCACCTTGTAAGACTCATGCGCTGTTGCTGTTGCTTCGTGTGCTACACCGTAATTTGTTGTTACTGTTGCTGTTGCTTGATCGGCATGAAGTACATCAGCACCAATAACATTCACAGTCCATGTTTTATCAGCTTTTACTTTCGTCTCATATTCATGCTTGTTGATAGTAACAATAACGCTGTCACCTGGCTGTACATCTTTGCCTACAGTACCTGTAATAGGTAACTGTGCTTGGTGACCTTCTTTCTGTGTTACTACATTATCGCCAGTAATTGGATTAATGGTGATCGCTGCTTCTACTTTCACAGAGTAATCGTGCGTTGTATGAGCTGTTGCCGTATTACCTGCTTTATCTTCTGCCGTTACAGACGCTTCTACTTTATCAGTTGGTGCAGTTAATAGCGTATTACCATCAACACCATCCAGTGACCACACTAAACCATGCGCACCTTGCACAACTTTGGTTGTGCCTAGTGATTTGCCATCAAGGGTCACTTCAACCGTATCACCTACCTTCACATCACCACCCACAGTACCTGTGATGGTTTGTTTTTGGTGAGATTCAGTTGCATCCACGACATCATCATGGGCAATCGTATCAATAGTGATGCTGGCATTAATCGTGGTATCGATATCATATGGCTTATCGTCATGGGCACTAGCGTGGTGACCTGCTTCATCGCTGGTTGTCACACTGGCAGTCACATCATGACCTTTGTTTTCAACCAATGCAGAGCCATCAACATCCACCGTCCACGTCTTATCGCCACCCACTTTGGTTGTGTAATCATGGCTACCAATGTGAACCGTTACGGTATCGCCCGGCTTAACGTCACCACCCACTGTACCTGTAACAGGCACTTTGCTGTGGGATTCTTCTTTGTTAATGACGCCATCACCACCAATGTTGGTGATCTTGATGGTCGCTTGAATATCAACCTTGTAAGGTTCATCAGCTGTTGCTGTCGCTTCGTGTGCCACACCGTAACTGGTAGTGACTGTTGCTGTCGCTTTATCCGCGTGCAGGATATCGTCGCCTTTCACATCAACTGTCCACGTCTTATCTGACGTGACTGTCGTCGTGTATTGGTGACCATTGACAGTAACCGTAACCGTATCACCCGGCTCAACGTCTTTACCTACAGTACCTGTGATAGGCAGTTGTGGCTCATGACCTTCTTTTTGGGTGATCACGTTATCGCCAGTGATCGGATTAATGGTGATCGCTGCTTCTACTTTCACAGAGTAATCGTGCGTCGCATGAGCTGTTGCCGTATTACCCGCTTTATCTTCAGTCGTTACAGACGCTTCTACTTTATCAGTTGGTGCAGTTAATAGCGTATTACCATCAACACCATCCAGTGACCACACTAAACCATGCGCACCTTGCACAACTTTGGTTGTGCCTAGTGATTTGCCATCAAGGGTCACTTCAACCGTATCACCTACCTTCACATCACCACCCACAGTACCTGTGATGGTTTGTTTTTGGTGTGATTCAGTGGCATCCACGACATCATCATGGGCAATCGTATCAATAGTGATGCTGGCATTGATACTCGTATCCACATCGTATGGCTTATCGTCATGGGCACTAGCGTGGTGACCTGCTTCATCGCTGGTTGTCACGCTAGCAGTCACATCATGACCTTTGTTTTCAACCAATGCAGAGCCATCAACATCCACCGTCCACGTTTTATCACCACCCACTTTGGTCGTGTAATCATGGCTACCAATGTGAACCGTTACGGTATCGCCCGGCTTAACGTCACCACCCACCGTACCTGTAACAGGCACTTTGCTGTGTGATTCTTTCTCGTTGATAACGCCATCACCACCAATATTCGTGATCTTGATGGTCGCTTCGATACCTACAGAATAATGCTCTTCAGTGGTTGCCGTTGCTTCATGTGGTACACCGTAACTGGTGGTGACTGTTGCTGTCGCTTTATCTGCGTGCAGGATATCGTCGCCTTTCACATCGACTGTCCACGTCTTATCTGACGTGACTGTCGTCGTGTATTGGTGACCATTAACAGTAACTGTAACCGTATCACCCGGTTCAACGTCTTTACCCACTGTACCTGTGATAGGTAGTTGTGGCTCATGACCTTCTTTTTGGGTGATCACGTTATCGCCAGTGATCGGGTTAATGGTGATCGCTGCTTCTACTTTCACCGAGTAATCGTGCGTTGTATGAGCTGTTGCCGTATTACCTGCTTTATCTTCAGTCGAAACCGTTGCTTCCACTTTATCGGTTGGTGCAGTTAATAGCGTATTACCATCAACACCATCCAGTGACCACACTAAACCATGCGCACCTTGCACAACTTTGGTTGTGCCTAGTGATTTGCCATCAAGGGTCACTTCAACCGTATCACCTACCTTCACATCACCACCCACAGTACCTGTGATGGTTTGTTTTTGGTGAGATTCAGTTGCATCCACGACATCATCATGGGCAATCGTATCAATAGTGATGCTGGCATTAATCGTGGTATCGATATCATATGGCTTATCGTCATGGGCACTAGCGTGGTGACCTGCTTCATCGCTGGTTGTCACGCTAGCAGTCACATCATGACCTTTGTTTTCAACCAATGCAGAGCCATCAACATCCACCGTCCACGTCTTATCGCCACCCACTTTGGTTGTGTAATCATGGCTACCAATGTGAACCGTTACGGTATCGCCCGGCTTAACGTCACCACCCACTGTACCTGTAACAGGCACTTTGCTGTGGGATTCTTCTTTGTTAATGACGCCATCACCACCAATGTTGGTGATCTTGATGGTCGCTTCGATACCTACAGAATAATGCTCTTCAGTGGTTGCCGTTGCTTCATGTGGTACACCGTAACTGGTGGTGACTGTTGCTGTCGCTTTATCCGCGTGCAGAATATCGTCGCCTTTCACATCAACTGTCCACGTCTTATCTGACGTGACTGTCGTCGTGTATTGGTGACCATTGACAGTAACCGTAACCGTATCACCCGGCTCAACGTCTTTACCTACCGTACCTGTGATAGGCAATTGAGGCTCATGACCTTCTTTTTGGGTGATCACGTTATCGCCAGTGATCGGATTAATGGTGATCGCTGCTTCTACTTTCACAGAGTAATCGTGCGTTGTATGAGCTGTTGCCGTGTTACCTGCTTTATCTTCTGCCGTTACAGACGCTTCTACTTTGTCCACTCCTGCAGTTAATAGCGTATTACCATCAACACCATCCAGTGACCACACTAACCCATGCGCACCTTGCACGACTTTGGTTGTGCCTAGTGATTTTCCATCAAGAGTGACCTCAACCGTATCACCTACCTTCACATCGCCACCCACAGTACCTGTGATGGTTTGTTTTTGGTGAGATTCTGTAGCATCCACCACATCATCATGGGCAATCGTATCGATTGTGATGCTGGCATTAATCGTGGTATCGATATCATATGGCTTATCATCATGCGCACTAGCGTGGTGACCTGCTTCATCGCTGGTTGTCACGCTGGCTGTAACATCATGACCTTTGTTTTCAACCAATGCAGAACCATCAACATCCACCGTCCACGTCTTGTCACCACCCACTTTAGTCGTGTAATCATGGCTACCAATGTGAACCGTTACGGTATCGCCCGGCTTAACGTCACCACCCACTGTACCTGTTACGGGCACTTTGCTGTGGGATTCTTCTTTGTTAATGACGCCATCACCACCAATGTTGGTGATCTTGATGGTCGCTTGAATATCAACCTTGTAAGGTTCATCAGCCGTTGCTGTCGCTTCGTGTGCCACACCGTAACTGGTGGTGACTGTTGCTGTCGCTTTATCCGCGTGCAGAACATCGTCGCCTTTCACGTCCACTGTCCACGTCTTATCTGACGTAACTGTCGTCGTGTATTGGTGACCATTAACAGTAACCGTAACTGTATCACCCGGTTCAACGTCTTTACCCACTGTACCTGTGATAGGCAGTTGTGGCTCATGACCTTCTTTTTGAGTGATCACGTTATCGCCAGTAATTGGATTAATAGTGATCGCCGCTTCTACTTTCACAGAGTAATCGTGCGTCGCATGAGCTGTTGCCGTATTACCCGCTTTATCTTCAGTCGAAACCGTTGCTTCCACTTTATCGGTGGGTGCCGTTAATAGCGTATTACCATCAACACCATCCAGTGACCACACTAACCCATGCGCACCTTGCACGACTTTAGTTGTGCCTAGTGATTTGCCATCAAGGGTTACTTCAACCGTATCACCTACCTTTACATCACCACCCACAGTACCTGTGATGGTTTGTTTTTGGTGAGATTCAGTGGCATCCACGACATCATCATGGGCAATCGTATCGATTGTGATACTGGCATTGATACTCGTATCCACATCATATGACTTATCATCATGGGCACTAGCGTGGTGACCTGCTTCATCGCTGGTTGTCACGCTAGCAGTCACATCATGACCTTTGTTTTCAACCAATGCAGAGCCATCAACATCCACCGTCCACGTCTTGTCACCACCCACTTTAGTCGTGTAATCATGGCTACCAATGTGAACCGTTACAGTATCGCCCGGCTTAACGTCACCACCAACAGTACCTGTAACAGGCACTTTGCTGTGAGATTCTTCTTTGTTAATGACGCTATCACCACCAATGTTGGTGATCTTGATGGTCGCTTGAATATCAACCTTGTAAGGTTCATCAGCCGTTGCTGTCGCTTCGTGTGCCACACCGTAACTGGTAGTGACTGTTGCTGTCGCTTTATCTGCGTGCAGAACATCGTCGCCTTTCACGTCCACTGTCCACGTCTTATCTGACGTAACTGTCGTCGTGTATTGGTGACCATTAACAGTAACCGTAACTGTATCACCCGGTTCAACGTCTTTACCCACTGTACCTGTGATAGGCAGTTGTGGCTCATGACCTTCTTTTTGAGTGATCACGTTATCGCCAGTAATTGGATTAATGGTGATCGCTGCTTCTACTTTCACAGAGTAATCGTGCGTCGCATGAGCTGTTGCCGTATTACCTGCTTTATCTTCAGTCGAAACCGTTGCTTCCACTTTATCGGTGGGTGCAGTTAATAGCGTATTACCATCAACACCATCCAGTGACCACACTAAACCATGCGCACCTTGCACGACTTTAGTTGTGCCTAGTGATTTACCATCAAGGGTCACTTCAACCGTATCACCTACCTTCACATCACCACCCACAGTACCTGTGATGGTTTGTTTTTGGTGTGATTCAGTGGCATCCACGACATCATCATGGGCAATCGTATCGATTGTGATGCTGGCATTGATACTCGTATCCACATCGTATGGCTTATGATCGTTTGCAGTTGTGCTATGACCTGCACCATCATCAGTTGTCACGCTGGCTGTAACATCATGGTTAGGATTATTAACTAAATCTGAACCATCTACGCCAACAGTCCACGTCTTATCACCACCCACTTTAGTCGTGTAATCATGACCACCAATGTGAACCGTTACGGTATCGCCCGGCTTAACGTCACCACCCACCGTACCTGTTACTGGCACTTTGCTGTGGGATTCTTCTTTGTTAATGACGCCATCACCACCAATGTTGGTGATCTTGATGGTCGCTTGAATATCAACCTTGTAAGGTTCATCAGCCGTTGCTGTCGCTTCGTGTGCTACACCGTAACTGGTGGTGACTGTTGCTGTCGCTTTATCAGCGTTCAGAATATCGTCGCCTTTCACCTCGACTGTCCACGTCTTATCTGACGTGACTGTCGTCGTGTATTGGTGACCATTGACAGTAACTGTAACGGTATCACCCGGTTCAACGTCTTTACCCACTGTACCTGTGATAGGCAGTTGTGGCTCATGACCTTCTTTTTGAGTGATCACGTTATCGCCAGTGATCGGATTAATCGTGATCGCCGCTTCTACTTTCACCGAGTAATCGTGAGTTGTATGTGCACTAGCACTATTGCCTACAGTATCTGCGATCGTTACAGATGCTTGTACCTTATCAACACCTGCTGTTAATAAGGTATTACCATCGACACCATCCAGTGACCACACTAAGCCATGAACACCCTGTACTACTTTAGCTGTACCCAGTGATTTTCCATCAAGGGTCACTTCTACCGTATCACCTACCTTCACATCACCACCCACAGTACCTGTGATGGTTTGTTTTTGGTGTGATTCAGTGGCATCGACAATGTCATCTTGCGCAATAGTGTCGATAGTAATTACTGCAGTTAATGCTTTATGTAATTGAGGATATGAGTCGTCATGACGATCACGATGTTCACTTGGAATATAAGCAGTATCAAAACCAGCCTTTGCAAGCATTTGATCATTGTCATAATCAATAAGCTCATAACCATCAATAGAGGAACTTGTAATGGTAGATGGACCCGCAGAAGGCGCTTTAAACTGTTTTGTCGGATCTTGGTCGCCAAGAATGATTTGTTGTAGCGCAGCTACCTCTGGATCAACGGAGGTATCTGAAATAACACTATCCTGTGCATTAGTAGGTTGATGATGCTCGTTTACACCATCAAATGTGAACTGCTGGTAAATCGCAACATTCTGAGTTGCAGCACCAGTTGAAACATGCTGAATAAAGCCGTCAGTATTTGTAATTTTTACAGACTGATTATTCGAATGTAATACAACATTAGAATCATCAGGCAGCAACAAAATATCACCACTATGAAGTTCCATCCCTGGTTCAAGCTTAATTGTTTGTCCTTCTGAATTTTTAATTAAAATATTACTATCTACAGAAACAACTGAACAATTAGCTAGTAAAGAAATGACTTTCATTTTATATCCTCATATTAGATACCGTGACAGTATCAAAGAGGAGAGAGCAGTCAATTAATTGGCACCTTATAAAATGCTGATAATTTATAATTCAAAACATAATGAGCGAAAATCTAAACAACAGACAAAATCCTTATAAATCATAATCTTATGATTTTTTATTAATTATCCATTCACATATAAACGATTAGATGTATAGAATTGTTTCAATAAAAAAGCATTATTAATGATATTTAAATAGTTATCGAACACTATTCATTAAAACGCAAAGTTGGTTACATTATCTGAATTGAAAAAAACGAGAAAATAAATAAGCAATATAATCGATTTTTTATTTAATAAAGACGATATATATAAACTTATATTTCCTTCAGATACAAAAAAGCCGAGTTAAAAACTCGGCTTTTATTTATTCTAGCTTATCAGCAATGATTATGCTTCTGAGCGAGGCTTACGGTCACCACGAGGAGCACCATCACGATTACCACGGTAACCACCACGGTTATCATTACCACGGTTACGGTCGAAACGACGCTCACCACCGCGGTTATTGTCGCGGTTACCACGGTAACCACCACGGTTGTTATCACGGTTGCCACCACGAGGACGGTGTTCGCGAAGTACTTCACCTTCAACAACTACAGCTTTAACTTCGTTTTGACGGATACGTAGTTTCTTAAGCTGAGCTGAAACTTCTGCAGTCATCTTCTTAGGAAGTTGAACGAAAGTATGCGTTGGAGCAAGTTTAATTGCACCAATGAACTCTTTGCTTAGGCCAAGCTCGTTAGCGATAGCACCTACGATGTCTTTAACCTGAACACCTTGCTCACGACCAACTTGTAACTGGTACGTATCCCAGTCAGCACTGTTGAATGAACGACGCTCGCCACGATCACGACGTTCGCCACGGTCGCGATCGTTACCACGACGCTCACGACGTTGTGCTTCACGCTCAATAGCAGCGATCATTGGATCTGGACCTTTGTAGAATAAAGGACGGTTACCTTGCTGACGCTGAAGAAGCATAGCGGCTAGTGTTGCTGCATCAACTTCAATTGACTCTTGTAGTTTTTCAACAAGCTCAACGAATGCATCAACGTTAGTTTGTTCTTTCTGAGCTTGTAACTCTTCACCTAAACGGCTTAGACGAGCTGCTGCAACCACATCGCGTAGAGGAAGTTGGATTTCTTCCATACGAGACTTAGTTACACGCTCAATAGTACGTAGCATACGGATTTGGTTAGTGCGAACTAGTAGGATCGCTTTACCTGTACGTCCTGCACGACCTGTACGACCGATACGGTGGATGTATGATTCAACATCAAATGGGATATCGTAGTTAAATACGTGTGTAATACGTGGCACATCAAGACCACGAGCAACAACGTCAGTTGCAACTAGGATATCAATCACGCCGCGTTTGATGTGATCAACAGTACGCTCACGTAGAGACTGAGGAATATCACCGTGAAGTGCCGCAGCTTTAAAGCCACGAGAACATAGCCAATCAGCTAGGCGCTCAGTATCTTGACGAGTACGTACGAATACGATTGAAGCATCTGTATCTTCGGTTTCAAGAAGACGGCTCATTGCTTCGTCTTTCTCTACGCCTTTAACAACCCAGAACTGCTGCTCTACTTTAGAAACAGTGCGGTTTTCACCAGCAACGTCAATACGCTCAGGGTTACGTAGGAAGCGGTCAACGATTTCTTTAACGATTGGAGGCATAGTTGCAGAGAATAGTACACGCTGTGCACTTTCTGGTGCTTGTTCCATGATCCAAGTTACGTCGTCAACGAAGCCCATCTTCAGCATTTCATCAGCTTCATCAAGAACGAAAGTGTGTACTTCGTCTAGGTGAAGTTGCTTACGAGAGATAAGGTCTTTAACACGACCAGGAGTACCAACTACAATGTGTGCACCATTTTTTAGTGCGCGCATTTGATCAACGATTGATGCACCACCGTAGATCTCAAGAACTTTAAGACCTTGGATGTTTTGACCAAGCGTTTTCATTTCAGCGGCAACCTGAATCGCAAGCTCACGTGTTGGAGCCATAACAATTGCTTGAGGTTTATGCTGAGATAGGTTTACTTTATTTAGAACTGGAAGTGAGAAAGCTGCTGTTTTACCTGTACCAGTTTGTGCTTTACCTAAAGCATCAACACCTGTTAATAGAAGAGGAATAGATGCAGCCTGAATAGGCGTAGGAGCAACAAAGCCCATGTTGTCTAGTGCAGATAATAGTGTGTCGGCCAAGTCTAGTTGGCGAAATTCTGTAACAGTTTCTTGCATTGGGATCCCAATATATGATCAACTTAAAAACGGGGCCCCTTTGCTACCAAGGGTTCTGCAACAGCAACCTCAAGCACGGGCCTCGACTAATAGGGAACGCATTGTGCGCTAATACTTGATAAAAAGCCAGAAAAAATTGAGGAACGTCACAAAACACCGACCAAGCAACCATTTATTGAACAATTAGTGCAACAGACAAACACACTGCTTTATAAAGCGACGCTTATATTCACTATGTCATTGTAAACACTTGCAATACATGCATTAAACTAAGGTTAAACTACAATAAAAGTGTTTTTATATTGTACCCTTCCTAATCCCCTACCTAGTATTTCCTTTTCTTATTATTAATTTTATTTTTTTGATAATTGATGAAAATGCAGCCTATTTACAACTTTAGAACCCTAACTAATAAAAACACAATAAACAATTGAATTTTATAAAAAATAAATATAGCACACAGAATTCAATACTTTTCAAAACAGTCTTTCGACATACTAAATGCGGCAAAACATTCATCTATCATGATTATTAATCACAAAGCTTATTTTTTCATATTATTACATTTTCTCTTATATTTTCGAATAACCATAAAACTCCCTTCACCATGATAATTTCATTCTTCTATTTGCTAATGGCTTATCCTGTTATCAAGGTTAACGTAAAATTTCATTAGCCAAATATTGGTTTTATCAACCCAAAAAAGTATAGTGTCAGCGTTACTAATCTGAGACCAGGCATAATGTTTCAAGATAATCCGCTGTTAGCACAGCTTAAAAAGCAAATTCAAGAAACACTTCCTAAAAAGGAAGGTAATATCAAAGCGACTGATCGTGGTTTTGGCTTTCTAGAAACTGATAATAAAGAAAGCTTTTTCGTTCCGCCTGCATACATGAAAAATGTCATGCACGGTGACCGTGTTATGGCAGTTATCCGTACAGAAAAAGAACGTGAAGTGGCAGAGCCACAAGAGTTGATTGAACAATCCATCACTCGTTTCATTGGTCGTGTAAAACTTATTCGTGATCGTCTGCACGTTGTGCCTGATCATCCTCAGTTAAAAGAAGCGATTAAAGCAAAAGCAGTTAAAGGACTAAATCCAGAGTCACTAAAAGAAGGTGACTGGGTTGTGGCTTACCTAACTCGCCACCCTCTTGTTGATAACAACAAGACTTTCTTCTGCGATATCAAAGAAAAAATCACCGATAGCAACGATAAGATTGCACCTTGGTGGGTAACGCTTGCACATCACAACCTTCCTAACGCAGAGCCAGCACCACAAGAAAGCTGGAATATGTTAGATGAAGGTCTTGAGCGCCAAGATCTCACTGATTTACCGTTTATCACTATTGATGGTGAATCAACGAAAGATATGGATGATGCAATCTACACCGTTGCTAATGATGACGGTAGTTTTGATATCACCATTGCGATTGCCGACCCAACCTCTTACATTGCTGTTGGCGATAAGATGGATGATGAAGCACGTGAACGTGGTTTTACTATCTACCTACCTGGTCGTAATATCCCAATGCTACCCCGTGAACTCAGTGATGAGCTATGTTCACTGATCGAAAACGAAAAGCGTCCAGCTATTTGTTGTCGTGTAACTGTCGATAAAGATGGCATTATCCAAGATAACATCAAATTTTTCGCAGCATGGATTAAGTCTCAAGGTCGTCTATCTTACGATAATGTGTCTGATTTCCTTGAAAACGGTAGCACTGAAAACTGGGCACCAAACGACATCATTGAAGCACAAGTTCGTACACTACATGCATTTGCTGATGCGCGTAGCAAGTGGCGTAAAGAGAATGCAGTTGTCTTCCCAGACCGTCCAGATTACCGCTTTGAACTAAGCGACGATAACGACGTTATTGCCATTCATACCGATGCACGTCGCACAGCAAACCGTATGATCGAAGAAGCCATGATCACTGCAAACATTTGTGCTGGTCGTGCGCTACAAGAGAAATTCGGCACAGGTGTGTTTAACGTTCATAGCGGTTTCAATCCAGAAAAACTGGATACTGCAATGGAATTCCTAACAGAGGCTCAAGCACCATTCGATAAAGAACAGCTACTTGAGCTAGAAGGATTCAGTGCTCTACGTCGCTGGTTAAATACTCTTGATACAACTTACCTAGATAACCGTCTACGTAAGTTCCAAGCTTACAGTGAAGTTGCCAATACGCCTGCTCCTCACTATGCAATGGGTCTAGATGTTTACGCAACTTGGACATCACCTATTCGTAAGTACGGCGATATGATCAACCACCGCCTATTAAAAGCATTAATCACAGGTAATGAGCCAAGCCAAAAACCTGATGATAATGTGGGTGATGAAATTGCACTACACCGTCGTCATCACCGTATGGCAGAGCGTGACGTGTCTGATTGGTTATATGTGCGTCTATTAAAAGATGCAGTGAAAAATGCAACAGTTTTTAACGCTGAAGTATTTGATATCAACCGTGCAGGTATGCGTGTACGTCTACTTGAAAACGGTGCATCTGCGTTTATTCCAAGCCCATTAATCTTAGATAACAAAGAGCGTATCAGCTGTAGCGGTGAGCTTGGTATTATTACGATTGATGGTGTGAAAGAGTACCAACTAGGTGACACTTTCGATGTTACATTGGCTGAAATTCGCAGTGCAACTCGCCAGCTAATTGCAAAACCTGTAAAGCAATTCCCTGCACCAGAAGCGACAGAGAATACTGATGCATCTGTTACAGAAGAAAATAAAGAAGAAGTTAAAGCATAATCGTTATTAACCTCTCAAAAGGCCAGCCTTTGCTGGCCTTTTTTATAATAAAAATATTGGAAAGTCAGTCCATGAACTCAACAAGAAAACAGAATACTCAACAGATCAACGAGATTGAAAAAGCCGTTGAACAATGGTTAAACGATGTAGTGATCGGTCTCAACCTCTGCCCTTTTGCCGCTAAACCGCAACGTAACAAGCAGATCAAAATATTTGTTAGTACCGATACAACTGAAAATGATTTACTAGAATCAATCTATCTCCAGCTGAAAGAGCTGGATGAAACACCAGTTTCTGAATTAGAAACCACTTTAGTCGTTGCCCCTTACCTGTTTGAAGAATTTGATGATTACAATCAGTTCTTAGATCTTGTTGAAGGGCTCGTCGTTCAATTAGGTAAAAGTGGTGTCTATCAAATTGCTAGTTTCCACCCTAATTACTGCTTCTATGGAACAGAACCGGATGATGCAGAAAACCTCACTAACCGCTCTCCGTATCCTGTTTTTCACCTGATCCGTGAAGATAGTATGGAAAAAGTCTTAAAGCATTACCCAGATCCTGAAGCGATACCTGAACGTAATATTGAATGTGTTGAAAATTTAACCGAAGAGCAAATTAAAACACTGTTTCCTTATTTAAATAAAGATCAGTAACTTAAGTTATTGATGTGGTAGCCGATATAACTACAATAACGGGTTGTAACGGCTACTCATTCATGGAAGATTACAAATACGATAGATTTTCAGCTTATATTAGCTCACTGGTATTCGTATTTATTCTTAATTAAGGTTTTAGATTCATGCTCTTTTTTTCACACTTTCGTTCTGCTGGCATGCGGTTGCTGATCCCGCTGACGATTGCAACCTTAATGCTCATTGCTTTACCATTCTGTACTGCCACACTCGCAAACTATCAAAATTTGCTTGTTAATATCCCTTACATTCTATTTTCTGTTGTTATCTTTCTTAGCCAGCCATTTAATCAAAGTAGAACTGGTTTCGTCGCTCTTATCATGTTGGTGGCATACACCATCATCATCAACCAATTACAATCTCCTCTCACCAATGACGAAATTAAACTTGTTTTCAGCTTACTAGCAGGGTTACTACCGTTTAATCTTCTGCAAGTACATATCATGCCTGACAAACGCCTGTTCTCTCGCTTTGGCGCATTATTTGCAGTTTTTTTATTGCTACAAATTGGTTGGGCTGCACTCGTTTATTATCATTTCAAAAGTTCAGATCTAACAGCTTGGTGGGATATCTACCTATTTGCCTATCGCAATTTATCTCCTTTGCCTTTGATCTTATTAGTATTAAATTTAGCGCTAACGTGTAGCAGTGCTTCTACGATCCTGAAACGTAATCATAGCTCAGATCAAGCAGTGTTCATTTGTTTACTGTTTAGCTTTCTCACCTTTACCTTTTTCCACTATCCCTTTATCTCCAGCGTTGCTTTTAGCATCGTTGCTCTATTGCTATTAATTAACATCATTAGTTGTAGCCATGAACTTGCTTTTATTGATCAACTGACTGAAATTCCAGGACGTAGAGCACTTGATAATGAACTCAAACATCTAGGTAGAACATTTACCTTAGCGATGATCGATGTCGATCACTTTAAAAAGTTTAATGATAAATACGGCCACGAAACCGGTGATGATGTTCTAAAGCTTGTTGCCAGCCTTTTAAAAGAAATAGATGGTGGTGGTAAAGCATTCCGCTATGGTGGCGAAGAATTCACGATTTTATTTAAAGGTAAAACCATTGAACAATGTTTGCCTTTACTAGAAGAGTTACGAGAAAAAATTGCCAAATATAAAATGATCATTCGTGATCAAGAAAATCGACCAAGTAGTGATCGTGCTGGCACGAAAGAACGTGGACAACGTAAAAAATCCAAATCGGTCAAGGTAACTGTCAGTATTGGAGTTGCTGAGAATTATATCGAGCATGAGCCCGAAAATGTCTTGAAGCTCGCTGATAATGCTTTATATGAAGCAAAAAATGCAGGACGAAACTGCGTCCAACAATCTTGTTAGTTGATAGATAAGAAAGCCCGAGCAACTCGGGCTTGTTACTAATGCAAAGCGATAAACAGCTGCTTGTAACGAGAATAACAACGATATTGATAATCAGCGGCCACACTTTTAGTCAATACCATAATAGGAGTGAAATGATTGAAATTTTAATTGGAACACTTAAAGACGTATCTTCTATTTTTTACTCATGTCTCTATCAAAAACATTAAAATCATCAACAAATCAAATATATCACATTATTTTTACATTACATTAAAAAATGCAAACATCAGAATAATATGTATTTATTCTGGAACTCTCCCTCTTTTCAGAGCAACTTTTATCGCCATATTTATTACTTCACAGCACTAAAAATGCCCCATACCCAGATGAACATGCTGGTTTTAGTATAAAATTATAAAGTCAGCTGCTATGAGCAGCCATTCATCGTGGCATAAGTAATGATTTGATGGAGGACTGAAGATGAATAACCAAGATAGAATTGAAGATATCGAGCAAAAAATATCGATTGCCTATCAGGAAGGTCATTTCGAACAGGCCAGAGCCCTCGAAAAACAACTCAAAAAATTACGTGGGCACCATAATTTATATGATCAAAACGATCCTTATTCACTCGAAGGCCGTTTTTATTACGATGATCACGACTAAACACACTCTTTATTAATCAGGCGGTGCGATCTCATGATCTCGTCGCCGTTTTTATCGCTAATCTAATTGTTCTTGTACCACTTCACCAGTATACAAATCCAATTCAAGTTCAACGCGATGCCCATCCTTATTTCTCGCATCAACTGCAATCTCATTGTATTCCCTCACAACTTTAATTTTACGAAAATCGTAATATCCTTCTTTTTCCAGAATTTTCATCGCCTTTGGAACACTTATCACTTCTGGTGCATCATCAATGGGATCAGCAAAAGCATGTGAAGCACAAAATACACTTGTTGCGCTACACAACAGTAAAATAGACTTCAATTTCATATTCTTCATCATTACATGAACCGCAGCATGAACGAATAAATCATGCTTGATAAATTACGTTTAACTAACTGATTTGCACTAGTTCTTGTTATCAAGTCCTAGCCCAAACACCATACTTAGAAGTAAATCCTACACTACCTTTACAACGCTTCTTATCTCACTTAAGTGTAACTAATTAATCAATAATGAAATTCTCGATTAAGAGAATCGATACTAATGTAAAAAGTATACAATAACCGCATTTGATCAACGCCGTAGCTCAACCACATGCGTTAATGAGTAGATATAACATGAATCAACCAAGATGTAACAAAATAAAATATTGAATAGATGCAATAAGTTAATACAAGTATCTAGCTTATTATTCAATTGTTAGCATTAGGAAAGATTTGCAAGTACAGGCTTGCCCCTTTGTCATACAAGGGGTATAAAATATGGCATATTTCATCGTTTAAAGAGCGTTATAAATGAAAAAGATTGTTTTAGCGGCAGCCATTGCATCATCATTACTTCTTGCAGGATGTAGCGATAAAGTAGACGAATCAACAATCAGTAATGTTGTTCAATCAAGCCAATACGAACAGCCTAATCTTGGTATAACTGCTGACACAACACCATTTGAAGTTAAAAACTTAAAGATCGACAAAGTATTACTTGATACAAAAACTGACTATAAAGCGAAAGTGACTTATGATCTTGTTGCAACCAAGAGCTTAGATGAATTTAAAGCGTCAATGCGCAAAGTTGCCGAGCAGCCAGCACAAGAAAACAATGCGGCAAACCAAACTAAAGATGATTTAGGTTCAGCGCTTAACAGCTTGAAGAACAACCTATCAGCTGAAGTTATGGTTGTTGCTTACGGCGCAAAATACGGTAACTTCAAAGCAGGTCAAGTGGTTGATACGATCTCTGAAGACGTTTCTTTGAAAAAAGTAAACGATCAATGGGTTAAAGACTAATCTCTTTTCCTACCTAAAGAAAAACGCCTATTCAGCATTGCTGCATAGGCGTTTTTAGTTTTATTGGCAGATATTACTTATCAATTGGGAATACTTTTCCTTCGAAAACCGTACCGTAAATTGGAATATCTTTTAGCTTCTTCAGATCTACCTTATACGGGTCTTGCTCTAGGATAGTAAAGTTAGCCACTTTACCTGTTTTAATACTACCTAGACGGTCTTCTTCGCCCCAAGAGTATGCGGCTTCAATCGTGATACCACGTAACGCTGCATCACGTGATAACACCAAATCAGGGCGAACAACGGTTCCTTCATTGGTAATACGCGTTGCCGCACTCCATGCTAACAATAGAGGATCCGACGGTGCCATTGGCGCATCGGAGTGCAGAGATACGGAGATCCCCTCTTTCTCAATGGTGCCTAAACGAACCATGGCATGTGCACGCTCTTTACCTAAACCAACCTCACCAAACTTTTCACTAAAGCCAGTTACGTAATATGGGTTAACACTGATTATCGCACCTAACTTCTTCAGCTTAGCCACTTGCTCGTCAGTTGAGTTTGCAAAGTGAACAATAGTAAAACGGTGATCTTTACGTGGGTATTCAGCCTGACGTTTTTCTAGGATCTTAATCAGTTTTTCAACACCTTCATCACCATTCACATGTACTAAGATTTGATAGTCATTATCCCAGAAAATCTTAGTGATAGTTTCCACATCTTCCGGTGTTTGAATCCACTCACCATGGTGACCATCGGTATAACCATCTTTCATTTTCATTAACTGAGAAATAATTGCACCATCAAACAGTAATTTGATTTGGTCATCAAAGTAACGCACTTTACCTTCTTCAGGTAAGGTCGTTGTGATCCGTTTAACTTCTTGTAATACGCCCTCTTTACCCTTAGCAATGAACGGTGTTTTACTTTCAGGAGTAAAGTAAGAATACATTGGCGTCGATTTATTACCTAAAATATCTAGATATGTATCAATCATATAGTCAGGAATAAATGCGCCAGGCTCGTTGTAAGCCGTTACACCTTTCTGATGCAACATGGTTACCATTTGCTTTAGGCCCGCTTCAAAACGTTCTTTATTTGCTAACTCAGGTGCTATGCGAGGTAATAAATAAATCAGTGCACCACCTTCATAGAAGTGACCTTGTTCAAGGTTTGCCTGATCCGCAACTTCTTTACCTAACTTATCAATATCAGCTTGATTTAGACCAAACTTTTTAATAAATGCCGAGTTAACATAAAACTCATGCGCTGAACGGTGCCACACACCAATAGGACGAGTGTCTGAAATTTTATCTAATTCTTGACGAGATAACTTACCATGAAAAAAGTTATTAAAGCCCCATGTCCATAGCACTTCGTTAGGATCTTTCAGTGCTTTCTCTTGTGCTTTTAACGCTGCAATATAATCATCGTGATTCGTAACGGCAGGCCACGTTTGATTAGGTAACTTCCATTCTTCCGGTGCAATAACAGGCATGTTTAGTGTCAGTGCAGCAAGGAATGGATGTACGTGTTGCTCAATAAAGCCCGGCATTAGCACTTTATCGTCTAAATCTACTTTCTTAGAGTCAGGGTATTGTTTTAGCGCCTCTTTTTCAGAGCCTACATAAACAATTTTACCAAACTCACTAGTCACAACAGCTTCAGCACTCGGTTGTGCTTTTTCCATAGTAATGATTGGACCACCATAGAAAATCGTTGTTTTAGAGTCAGAATCAGATGATGCATATACCGCAGTAGAAGCCGCAGAAAGCAGTAACATGATTGATGATGTAAGCTTTGAATATTTCATAATACCTTTTCTATAGAAGAATAACCTTAAGCCCACTGTAGACTAGTAGCAGAAAAATTCTCTTTTTCGATTCAAATTAGATAAGGCGATCACAATTTTACTTCTTCCTGACAATAATTCATTTATATCAACCACTTATACCAATTAAGCAATTGATTATTTATATAGTGATCTTGAATTTTTTTCGGTAGAGTATACTTAACATCAATAATCAATGGAGTTGACGCGATGAGTATGACAAGTGTCACGATCACAATCCCTTCACACTTAGTTCCAGGAGGACTTCCGACTCCTGATTATAAAGAGTTCGGCTTTCATGGTTTTGAGCGTAGTTTCATTCATTCAAGTAAAAATAAAACAGTGACGTTAGCCTTCTTCGCACCAGCACCACACTGTAATGAAGATCATTTTGACAAAGAGTTAGAAAAATACTTTTGGTACTTTTCTAAAGGTACACCTTTTACGATGAAAAAAGAGTTTGATGATCAACCTCCAGAACATCATCAATGCAAATACCTCAACAATAAACTGATCCAAGAAAGCTTGTTTTAATCAGTAACTCAGCGAATCACCAGACTCATTTATCTCTACCTATTGTCGTGATCATGAATTAGTAAAAAATACATGATTGCGACACTAAAATGTCATTTCCTCCTCCTACTCTCACTCTTCACCTCACTTACAAAGCCGATAAAGGAATTCAATTTGTCATTTAACCCTCAGCGTCACATTCACCCTTGTTTAGCTATTTTCGATCTTGATGAAACATTAATCGCTGCTGACTCTGCCAGTTTATGGCTCGCTTACATGGTTAAACACAATCTAGCCAGTGCTGAGTTGCAACAGCAGGAAGAAGCAATGATGAAAGCTTATGCTCAAGGTAAATTGGACATGGCTGATTATATGCAAGCAACACTGGCACCGATGGTAGGAAAAACTCAGCAGGAAATTGAAAGCCTTGTGTCATCATTCATCGCATCAGAGATTGTTCCTGCTATTTACCCCGATGCTTTAGCCCGTATTGAATGGCACAAAAAGCGAGGAGACGTAATTCTGATCATTTCAGCCTCTGCTGAACATTTAGTGCAACCTATTGCTAAGTATTTAGGAGTAGAAAACAGTATTGCGATCAACCTAGAAACCATAAATGGTGTTTACACAGGGCAAACTCATGGCGTACTCAGCTTCCGCCAAGGAAAAATCGAGCGATTACAGTCATGGCTCAATAATCATCCAAATCAATTTAGAAGCAGTTATGGTTACAGTGATTCCATTAATGACCTACCACTATTACAACACGTGAACAAACCTTTTGCTGTAAACCCAGATCCTGCATTGGCATTACATGCCCAAATGAATGAGTGGACGATCATGGATTGGCGACATGATAATAATATTCTGCGGTAAATTTTGTTATTTATTAGAAAGTTAAAAACTAAAACATAAAATCGTATTATTACCGCGCTTGATAAAAATCATTACCGACCGCATTTACAGATAGTAACAATAATCACATTTAATTCTTGTAGCAGGTACTAGATGTGTTACAGATTTAGTAATACATTACCTGCGCAATCTATTTGAATTTAAGTCTTATATGGCATTATTCAGCTATTGTTCAAGAATATAATGAGAATAATGCAATATAGACTAACCTATACAGCAAGGTTGATGTGTTGTATTAATATAATTATCAACTAAGCAGTTAAAGCTCCCCCCTGCACATAGGGTATTGAGAAGGTAAAAACCATGACTCCACAAGAAAAAGATCTTATTCAAAGCGTTGCTACTAAGCTCAAACAAAGCCCAGAAAGCAAAAAAGATGCAGATGCTGAAAAATTCATTGCAGATGAAATCGCATCACAACCTGATGCTATCTACAAATTAACTCAAGCTGTACTTGTGCAAGAAATGGCATTAAAACAGCTTAAAGAAAAGAACGATTACCTAGAAAAGAACGCTGAGTACTACAAAGAAGAGTCTAACCGTGGCTCACTAAGCCGCATGTTCGGTGGTTCTCGTCCTGCTCCGCAACCACCACAGCCACCAGTTCGTCAACCAAGTGCTTTTGGTGGTTTCATGCAAACAGCAGCGGGTGTAGCAGCAGGTATGGTTGCAGGTAGCGTGATCAGCAATATGCTATTTGACCACGATCAACCAGCAGAAACTGCAGCAGCTGATCCAGCGCCTGCCGCAGATCCTACAGCTGATGCAACACAAGACGCGACACCTGATACAGCTGCAGCAGATACATCAACAGATCAATCAGTACCAACTGATGATGTAGCAAACCCTGCGTTTGATGATCAAGGTAGCTTCCTTGATAACACAGCAAACAACTTCACTTCTGATTACACAGGTGGATTTGGTAACGCTGGTTTTGATGATAACCAAAGCGGTTTCGGTGATTCTGGCTTTGGCTCTGATGATAATGGCTTTGGCGACGATGATACCTACGCTAACAATGGCTTCGGTGGCGGTGACGATAGCTTCTTAGGTGGTGATGACAGTGGCTTCGGCGACTTTGATGACGACCTATAAAAAAGTCATAACACGATAACCAAAAAAGAGCGCTGATAGCGCTCTTTTTTTATTACATATTCAAACCTACAGCAGTAGTTTATTCAATCGACGTTAATTCTGTTGCTTCCGAGTTCTCTGTTAGCTCTCGATAAGCAGTTCCTTCAATGGCTGCGATAATAAATGGGATCGCAATAACAATAAGACCCCAAATAAATACGTAAATAAACTTCAGACTCATGGCGAACTTAGGATTAGCAAATAACATGAAAATCGGTAAGCCAATAAACAGCATATAAAAGGCTACTGGTAACAAGCCTGCGATGACAAAAGCGTAGAGCTTTTTATTTTTCGTTATAGTCAGTGCGTCTTGAAATGAAGCTTTTTTCCCAGCAGCAATTGCCGGTAATACAAAAGATAAACGAGAAAAAATAACCCAACCCACAACACCAAGCACAAGAAACAACGTATATAAAATTCCGTTATTTACCCATTCATAATCAATCTGAAACAATGCCCAAATGGCATTCAATAATCCAAACATTAAAAACAAATAGGCACTATAACGACGTTGCTGAGCATCAAAGCTGATCCCTTGCCAACGAGAAAAACGCGTATCATCGCTACCATGGCTATCTAAGATCTGCTGAGTTCTCATACATATGATTGAAGAAACAAGAAATATCGCAATATTTAATACAAATACCAGCACCTCTTCATACAGTTCGCTACCAGCCATTGAAACCTTAAGTGAACGCAGGAAATACGTTACAACAAACGGGATCAATAAGGCTTTCACTAATCGCACTTTATTGGCGAAAACAGTTTGAACTGAATGGTGCAGTGTTTCTAAAATCATTTTGTATCCTTTAAGTTATGGTGATGGCGGTAAACTAAAATGGCTTAATTTAGCGTCTCAACCTTCACTTTTAGTATTCCAGATGAAGTCTTACCTATCGCACTAAAAGCAGAACGAGATAGATCGATAACACGCCCTTTTGAGTAAGGACCACGATCATTAATCGTCACGATCACACTCTTGTTATTGGCTAAATTAGTCACTTTTACGCGCGTACCAAATGGCAAGGTTCGGTGGGCTGCTGTACGTTTATTCTTGTCATAACGCTGCCCGCTAGCTGTTTTACGTCCTTGATATTTGTCCGCATAATATGAAGCTTTACCAACTTCACCATGCTGTTGCTTGACGCTCTGCGGCTTTATCAGTACAGGACGAAGCTTATGTGAACTTGTCGTTTTCGTTTGCGCACAACTCACTACCGCCAACAAACAAGTACCAACTATGGCCCATCGCTGAAGTGTCAATTTAGGTGTGAACATTATTTATCCTTATGCGAAGCAATTAAACGCAATCATATAACCATTTGATTGCGGATATGTAAGCGCAATGTAAAAGTTATAACTCACAATTATGTTTACTCGAAATTTAATTCATTAAATTCAAAGCTAAATTCATCGCGTCATTAAAGTTCTCAGTACACTCTCATGGTGCCAAATGCTAAACTAAACGCTTATTTTATTAAGTTGTGAAAGGTAATGTGATGAACCCAATTATTGCACTGTTGAAAGAGAACAATATCAGCGATGAGCAAATCAACGAGATCTTCCTAACGTTGACGCAAAATCCTCTTGCAGCAATGACAACAATTAGCCAGCTAGGCTTACCACAAGATAAGCTACAAGCATTAATGGCGCAGGTAATGCAGAACCCAATCCTTATCAAAGAAGCGGTTGAAGAATTAGGCTTAGATTTCGCTAAAGTAGAAGAAGCAAAAGCAAAACTGAACCAATAAGTTTTCCTCGCATACAAAATGCCGTTATTAAATACAGTATTCTGTTTTTATAACGGCATTTTATTAGCTAAACGCTTACTATCCATTTCTCTTTTCTATTACCACCACAGATAAAAAAAAGCGCCTACCCCGAGGAGAGATAAGCGCTAATGCCATACATCTATAGTGGAAGTGCATTAAGACTAATGCAGCGACTATGCCAAATCGAAAAAATAAGAAATAAACCTAATAAACAACACGTTACAAACCAAACATTAGTTATTTAATTATCTCATAGCTAGCAAAGCACCAAGAATAAGCTTACTTGCACAACAATGAGTCAACTAAACATCAGGCCATGTCATGTTATTTACACGTTCATCAGCAATATAAAACAACCGCGTCTCAGGTGTAATAGACAGTGATAACGGTGGATTAACCTGAATACCTTGTCCACTATCGCAAGCGATCAAAATCGCATCATGTCGATGTTTAAAATGCTCAAATAATGCAGAAAATGTAGTCGATTGTTGTGAGTGAGGATAATCAATTGCGTATTGCGTCATCCCCTTGTCGGTACTTAACAACTCTTGATGCAAGATACTTGAGCCTGGATCTACCGCTGATTTTGCTAACATTTCAACGGCGACAGAAGGAATACATTCCGCATTCGGGCAGTGTAACTTTAATAACTGGCTTAACCCTTCATCATCAAAATATGCCAGTAAATGGGCATTAGGGTTTTGTCCTGCAGCAAATAACGCTGCTGTGAGTGTTATATCATCATGCAGTGCATCAACGATAATACAACTGGCTTTGGAAATACTGGCTCTCGCCATTTCTTCTACGTTGGTGTAGCTACTCACTCGAACAAATTCGATCTTATCAGGCATCGGGTTTTCAATGTCAGATCGCGAGCATAACACTATGGTGCGTCGCCCATGCTCTTCGTGAAGCAACATACGTAACATGCTTAAAGTTCTGTTTTCATTCCAGCCAAGCAATAAAATATGTTGCTCCATTTTGATACTCCTTTTACCCAATAAACCTCTTCGCCACACAGTGACAAATACAGTCGCAACTCTGCCAACCACAATGGCAAATAAACCTAATCCACCGGGGATAATAAATAAGGCAGCGACCCACTTACCTAATGCCGATTCAGGGGAATGATCGCCATAGCCTACCGTGGAAGCCGTCACAACGATGTAATAGAAAAACGTCGACAGTGAGTCGCTTAATTGATGCTCGCCAGCAAGAAACAGTAATAACCAACTTAAGGCAATATATATTCCAGTCAGTACCACAATATTTTGCCCAGTTAAGCGTGAAAAATATTTAACTGTAAATCGTTGAAGAAATAACCATAGCCCCATACAACACCTAAGCATGACATTATGAGTTGTTTCTTTAAGCGTAGTGCTTTGAGGAAAAAACTTTTTTCATTAATAGGACTTTTTTGACTAAGACTTATGAAATGGACTAACAAGGATGGAGAAATAGAAACAATGAATAATTTATCGGCCACTAATACGTTTAGCGATCACCCATGCATCAAGATGGCTATGAACGATTTTATAATAAACTTCGACCACGACCACTAAACCAAAGGCTTTAGAGTTACTGGCTCCTGATATATCAATTACCTCGCCAACACGGGGAACCAGTGAGGAATCGACCTTCACAACAGTGCCTTGCTCTAACTCTGCTTTCACTTCAATATACAAATTACTCATCACATTCCTTCGCACTGATGACATAATTTAAGCTTAAGCTATTTTTCCTATTCACAGTTAAATAAGTCAATCAAATAACTGCTATTACAGTGTGTAATAACAGTAACTACATCCTTGTAGTTACCACAACAGCCACAAAGCTAATTTAAATTAACCGAGTACTTACCCTGATCATCTTTAGAGACTGTCACATTAAACAGATCATAGGCAGGATCATCGCCCGTTTCAGCACCTAACGTGACTTCTTTCGTTCCTAATACCCCATTTTGTGAAGAGTCAATTTGAACCGTCGCACGTCGTCCTTCCGCATCCGAGTAATTCGCCACTGAAACTTTATAAGTACCAACTTGCAGTTTATCGGACTCACATGATGCAAAGTAATGCTCAGGGCCATAAGATGTTGTGTTATCCACATCTAAATAGCCAGAATCACCGTTTGAATCGGAATAATAAACATGTGAACCATTAGGCTCATAAACATGTAAATCCACATCACCTGTACCATCCCATGTTAGTTGAGCGGTAAAGAAACCTTGAGAGGCGGTTGCCGTCGGTGCAACCAAGGTATTTAAAGCGTCGTTAATGTGTGTTTTCACTCGATTGGCAATATCTAGTCCTTGGTTTATATAAATTTCAATCAAGCCATGACCAAGAATATCTTTTCCGCCATTAACCCCTGCAGGTCTAAATAAGTAACCGGGAATATCATCAGTATTTTCCACGACGTTACCTACCAAACGTAACCCATTAATCACCAAATCTAAATTTGCCAAGGTATGTGGGCCATTAACAATGGGTGATGCAGGCGCGATATGAACGACTTTTACAGATTCGGCATCCACTTTCGTGGTGGTATAGCGATAAGCTTCATTAACGAATAAATTACCTTGTGAATGTGCCACGTAGAGTAATTTAAATCCTTTCAATACCCAGTTATCAATTTTGGCTTGATGCTCTTGGTAATTATTAATCGATGGTGGATCGCCTAAAAGGGATGAGAGTTTCTGAATTAGCTCGGCTTTATCTCGCTCTGCTATCGCATCTAAAATATCAGAAGCAGACGAAATGGTATTAGTGATATTTTGCCACCACGTCCCGCCACCACGTAATGCTTCAAAAAATAGCTCATAACGACCATTTAATAGCTGCTCTTGCTCCTGTAGACGCTGCTCAAACGTCTCAGCAAAGTCTTCTAACCCATTGGTGTAGTTGTACATTACTTCGTAACGAATATCGTCACCTTGTTCTGACTTGTCACCGTGGATACGTTTTAATTCTTCTTTACCACGGTTTGCACCGCTTGGCGTTGTTTGCACCCCATTGAAAAACGCAATAACAACATCTGTGTTATGACAAATATTATTCTCATGATTTTCATCAGCATGAACTGTAGAACTGAGTAAACAACCAGAAAGAAGAAGATAAGCGGTTGATTTAAAATAATGCATAAGACTATTCACAAGTATCTCCTTCTGGAATGGACCACGACGTTCCGTCTAAGGCTTTAGCAAAAGCGAGATAAGCGAGCAGTCTTTCCTTGGTATTCGTGGTTATCGCTTCTAACTCTTGGGACACTTGTGCTGGCTGTGGGGTATTGTTGCTGCCATCAAATTGCTGATAGATACAGTGATCAGCCTCTGATAGCTTTTTATTGGCACTCTTTACTGCCGCAGGATCGGTGGTATCCACCATTAAAGTTTCTTGAAATGCTTTTGCTGCTTGTGTGGCTGCGGCAACTTGCTGAGCACCGGTGTAATGATCAGCAATATACTGATCAATATCATCTCTAATACCATTAGAATCCGCATCAGTACCTGTTAAGGTTGGCTCTCTTTCCAATTTCGGAATACTGCCAGACTCCTCTAATGCAGTTAATTGCTCAGATGGTGTTCCATCTTGTGGCACTGTTTGTTCATTAGGTGTTGTAGGATTATCCGCAGCAGGTGTATTGGTATCTCCATCACCGCCCCCACCACCGCCACATGCAGACAATAGAAGAATGATGGGAATAATTAGCAACTTACTCTTCACGTTCGACTCCTTTTCTAGCACATGAAGCACTAAAGCTGACCATGATTGATGATCACCACAACACTGCCACAGCATAGCTTCAACACTTCTACTTAATAATGACGCCCCGCCCAAATGAATATAGAAAAAGAACAGAAAAGAAAATGCTTCATATATGCTACAAAACACTAATACAAGGATAGAATATCGTTGATAAGATCTGGAGAAAGAAAAGTAAACGTCAACCAACCAATTTAATTTGTAAATGCGTTTTTAGCTGACTATGTTTGATGTGAGAGATGTCTAAAAACAGCTCATACGTACTAAGTGTTTCAATTCAACCAAACAGCTCAAGTTTTCCCCTTCTTGAGCTGTTTTCATTTATCTCATTCCTAACAAAACTAACCATTATCTAGCGTAACTTAATAATAAATATTGCTGATGTTTCATTTTTTATACTAAAAATAACAATGACATATTTATAACACTTGTTTAGTTTTATTTATGCTTAATATGTATAGAATAGTGCAATTTTGCATTGTTCAATTACCTATAAACAAAGCAAATATCACTGAAACAGTACATAACATAAGGGATACTGATGTTTAAATTTCCAAAAATGCTGAAATGGGTATTTAGCCTTGCTCTACTTCTTCAATTAACCGGTTGTGGTATCAACACCATCCCGACACTTGATGAGCAAGTAAACGCAGACTGGGCACAGGTAGAAAATAACTACCAACGTCGTGCAGATCTTATCCCTAACCTTGTTGCGACCGTGAAAGGTTATGCAAGCCATGAAAAAGACACATTAACTGCTGTGACTGAAGCGCGTTCAAAAGTCTCTTCTATGCAAGTCACACCAGAGACATTAAATAACCCTGAAGCATTTAAGAAGTTTGAAGCAGCCCAAGGCGAGCTAAGCAGTGCGCTGTCTCGTTTAATGGTAGTTTCAGAGCGCTACCCTGATCTAAAAGCAAACGAGCAATTCGTAGCCCTACAAGCACAACTTGAAGGCACAGAAAACCGTATTGCTGTTGCACGTCGCGATTACATCAACAGCGTAAAAGCATTCAATACTGAAATCCGCACCTTCCCTGGTCGTATTTGGCACTGGATCATGTACAGCGATCTAAAAGCAAAACCAAACTTCTCAGCAACTACGCCAAATGCTGATGTTGCACCTAAGGTAGCCTTCTAATGATGAAAAAAGTCCTGTTATTTGCCGGACTCTTGTTATTCATAAGCCATGCTAGCTTTGCTCAACCCGTGTTTCCTAAACTCACGGGTCGAGTAGTTGATGAAGCGCATATACTCAATGCCACGCAAAAGCAGCAGCTAGAACAGCTGCTTGCTGATGAAGAAAAAACCTCATCAAACCAAGTAGTGGTGGTGACTGTTCCTTCTACTAATGGCGTCCCTATTGCTGACTACGGTTATCAACTGGGGCGTAAATGGGGCATTGGCACCAAGCAACATGACAATGGCGTGTTATTGATTGTTGCTTATAACGACAAGAAAATCCGAATTGAAGTCGGTTACGGTTTAGAAGGTGCATTGCCTGACGCAACCGCAATCAGCATCATTAACCATGAAATCAAACCTGAATTTAAAGCTGGTCGCTTTGCCCAAGGTATCGAAAAAGGCACATTAGCCATCATTGGTGCAATTAAAGGCGAATACAAACCCGTTATTCAAGAAGAGCAACCACCGTACGATCTCTACTTGTTTATTCTGTTTGTGATTGTTATTCAAATCATTGCCTTTAGTCGACGTCGTAGTAACCGTTCACGCTATTACCGTCGTAATGGCGATGTTTTTAGTAGCGGTGGCTTTGGTTCATCAAATCACTTCCCACACTCTGGTGGTAATGGTGGTTTCGGTGGTGGAAGCAGCAGCGGCGGCGGCTTTAGTGGTGGCGGTGGCGGCTTTGGTGGTGGCGGTGGCGGCTTTGGTGGCGGCGGCGCATCAGGAGGATGGTAAGTGAAGCTATTTACAAATGAACAACTAGAAACCATTAGCCAAACCATTGGTGATATTGAGAAAACAACCGATGCCGAGTTAATGACCGTTGTGGCTACCCAAGCTGACGATTATTACTTTGTGCCGACGTTATGGGCGGCGATCATTGCATTATTTATCCCTGCCCTACTCAACTTCACACCTTTTTGGTTAGAGCTAAACGATATTCTAATGTGTCAATTAGCAGGCTTTATCGTCTTTACTTTGCTATTTAGAATACCAGCGATTAAATACCGCCTAGTGCCAAAGTCCGTCAAACATCGTCGTGCGAGCTTAGTTGCAAGAGAGCAATTTCTTGCCAACGGCATTCACCGTACTAAGCAGCATTTAGGTGTGATGATCTTTGTTTGTGAAGCTGAGCATTATGTTGAAATCATCACTGATTACGGCATTAGCGAACACATTAGCGATGAAGCATGGAGCTCGATTGTCTCCGACTTTACCCATAATGTGCGTGATGGCAAAACTTACGAAGGCTTTCTGCAATGCTTAGAGCAATCGAGTAAGTTATTAGCGAATGCTTATCCACTTACAGAGGCTAAAAACGAATTACCTAACTGTTTAGTGGTCATTGGCGAAGCCTGATTTACACTCGATATATAATAATAAAGGCGCTCATTGAGCGCCTTTTTCTTTACCATGATTTGTGCGTACATGGGCATGTAGGATATTTTGAGGAAGAAACACGTCAATGAAAATATTAAATTAGTACCTTATGTATTTCAAAACAACTTTATAACATTTCTGATTAGTAAAGATGAATTAAGTAATTATCATGTGATAATGTTGAGTAAGTTTGTAAAAAATACATTATTTAATAATTGCTAAATTTTAGGTATGCTCATTTACTATAAGAGTTACGCGCAAATATTATTTTATTTTTACTAAGAAAAGAGCCAACTACAGGCTCTTTCAAAATTAAAGACTAATAAACTTTGTAGAATATCGCTCTTCAGGCAGTTTGTTTCTAAATAAATTGAAAAAACTTCTATTATGAGTAGTTACTATTATTTGCTTCTTAAATCGTCTTGAAAATATTTTGCATAAATCTATCAAAGCATAGCTATTTAAATCATCCATACTTTGAACTGGATCATCGATTACAATTGCATTGATAGAGGACTCTACCTCTCTCGCATGATCTGCAAGAAAAATACAAATCGATAATATATTAATCTGAGCTTCACTTAGATAATAAATAGGTGTATTGTCATCATCCATAGAATTGGATCTAGCTTGAATATAAATACCTTTATTATTACCATTCAGGTCAACACGAAATGATATTTCATCGTATTTTAAGTGAGGTTCAATGTACATAAACATATCATTAAGAACATCACTATTAATACTATCACTTGCCAATTCTGAGAAATAAGATATTGCATCATTTAATGCAAGGTTAACTTTTCCTAATTTTGAGATACCTTCTCTCAACTCTCTATTCTTAGCTTCCAATAGCTTTCTATTTTCGATAACATTTTCTTTCTTGTTTATTATGTTTTGTGAAGTTAAAAGATTTGCTGAAAATGCCGATAACTTTTGTTCAATGCGAGTTATGAGTTCAACAAAAATAAAATTATTCCTAGTTCTATAGGATACAATTTGATTATTTATATAGTTATAATTAGCTCTAATAATCCTTTTATTTTTCTGTGCCAATTCAATAACATCCCTCATAATCAAGTCTTTAGAAAAACCTGCACGAACTTTCAAATTAGAGATTTTTTCATTTAGCTCTGCCAACTGTTTTTTAATAGATTTAAGATTATTTGTTACTTTATTTTCTTCTTCGGCCAATTCGTTATATTCGAAAAGACAAACATGGTAAGAACTTGATATTATAATTAATTCATTGATACTTAGATCAAATTTTGTTTTGATACTAACTATTAAAAAATTAAGTTCTCGCTCATATATAGATAACTCTTTAGATTTTTCAGCCAACTGAAAACCAATCCTTCTAAACCATCCCTCATATTTATCTTTTTTTCTAGAAAGTACAAATAATCGCCTTTCAACAGACTTTTTGATAAATGATATTTCTTTTAACAAACCAACTATATTTCTTTGCGTATACTGGATGTTAAGTTCGGACAAACAAGAGTAAAGATTCAATGTTTGCTGTTTTCTTTCCCTAAATTTCTCTATCTCTTTATTCAATCCTTGTTTTTTCTCAGAAACTAAATTGTCGATAATATCGTTTAAATTTTTAATTTCAGCAACTAGTTTTAGTTTTTGTTTATTAAGAGTCTCTATCGCCCCATCAATGAGTTGGTTTGAGTCAGTTTTTAAACTGTTGACCGACTCTATGAGTTTATTTGATTCTTCATAGTTAGCTCCACAGGCTGGACAGCTACTCAAGGCTCTTTCATTTATAACTTCAATAACATAAGTTTTTATGATTCCAAGTTTTTCTTCAAATGAAATTATTTTTTTCTTCTCACTATATAAGTCTTTTATCTTTATATTTAGTTGCTCAAGATCAAACGTTTTTTTGTTCAATTCTACTACATATTTAAGATCTTGGTTTTCTGTAATAAATGATTGTTTTGTGATAGAGCTAAGTAAGCTAGACTTAGATTTTATTTTCTCATTTATTTTACTTATAAACTGCTTTTCATCTAAAAGCGTAATTTCATCATTATCAACATTTCCAAATAGTACCTTAATCAATCCTTCTGAAGCAGATAGTTTTTTATCTTTTTCTTTCAAGTCTAATAAATTAATACTCTTTAATTTATCATGAACTAAATCATTCAGATTTGATATTTTATAAATATAGGAGTTACACTCACCAATATTAAGCTTCAGCTCATTATATTTTGATATTTTAATGTTAATATTTTCAATATTTTCAGGCAAAAGAAACTCATTTAATGATTCTTTTCTCGAAGAGATATTAATATATTGATTTTCAAAACGTTCAAACTCCGCATTTTTATCTATAAGCTCACTTTCTAGTTCTATCACTTTAGATGCATTAAAGTAATCTTTAGAGTGCCCTCTATAATCATCAAGATCAAAATCTATTAGTTTTGACTTTAGGTTTTCAAATGATGTTTTTATTTCTGTCAGATAGCTAATAGAATCATTAACATTCTTTTTAGAAATATCTTGAAAAAACTTAAAATTATTCTTAAATAAAATGTATTCTTCAGAGTAATAAAAGTCCGAATCCTCTATGAAATTTTTCTCAAGTGAAGTAATATCTTTATTTTCTTTAGATATTAGAGATTTTATATATGATATTTCAGTTCTTTTCTCTGAGTTGGATTTATCTATATTATTTTTAATTGAGTTGAGCTTATCATAAATCTCAACATCTTCTGAGTTACCTTTATTATTAATTAGCGATTGAAAAAGACTACCGCTACTTGCTTCATATGAAAATTTGCTAATTGTACCTTGACTAAGAATATTATTACTAAAACGTCCAATATCCTTTATAGAACCATTCAAGATTCCTTCACAATAATCATGGTTTCTATTATTTTTGGGCTTAGTTTCTCTGTGAATAAACTTCCCACTTTCTAGCTCTAATGTAACAGAACCTATCTTTTTTCCACTATATCTGTTTTTTAAAATATTACCTTCTTTAGGGTTCCTATTCTTTGCTTTATTATTAGAAATAATTGTATCCAACCTAGATACTTTGCCTGTTGTAGCCCACTCTATACCTTCTATAGTGCTCGTCTTTCCTGTACCATTAGGTGCATATACAACAACTATATCAGCAACTTTATTATCAATCTCAAAATCTAGTTCTTTTTTATCTGAAAAAGCTCTAAAACTATCCAATGTTATTTTTTTAATTTTATTCTTATTCATCATTTTAAAGCCATCAATTGGAATACTTCATGGTGTTTACTTTCAATTACTTCTTTTAAGGAAACTTTCTGTACATCTTCTTTTTTTTCTACTCCATAAAAGATCAAGTCTTTTATACTATTTTCTAAATTTTCTACCTTACTTCTAGCTATCTTTCTACAACAGTATGTATCTAATTGTATTTTCTTTCTTGTATCAATATCGATTTCTTCTGTAGAACAAAAAACAAGTAGTAGATTTCTTGATATTACTTCATCAACAAGATTAGATTGAAAGTCAAGTGCCATTCTAGTTGATATATCATTCCAATTACTCTTAATACCTTCTGACGAGTCCATATAACAAAGAATCAAATCACCTTCATCTAAGAAAATTGTGATATTATTTTCTAAAACAAACCTTACAGCGGAAGAAAGATCATCAAACTGTAATTCATTACAATTGATACTATTCATAATATTTGACTACCTCTATAACTTCTTGTCGAAGTTTTTCCTGTTCATAACACTCACCGTATAACTCATTCTTTATTCTATCCACAATCATTTCTACAAGAAATTTTATATTTATGATCGAAAATTTCATTCCTGCATTTTTTCGAGTTTCAAGGAAACTTTTTAGTTTTAACTTTTCGTTGATTGGAATGGAGTCATTATACAATTCAGGTTCATTTCCACATGCAAAATCTGCTATAACTTTAGATACTCTCTTTTTCTTAACATATCTTAAATCATTGTCATCTGATGAATATATTATCATTATAATTGCATTTGAATAATCAAGACTTCTCTCCTGCTTAATTAATTTAGCTATTAGCTGATGCGTCTTTGTAAAATCAGTTACATGTATCGTGAATAATTTTTCACTATCAAAGTTAGTTGGATTTAAGCTAACATTATATAACGAATCATCAATGATCATTGATATAATCCTTGAATGTATATATGCTTTAATTGACTCTTCATTTCTTAACAAAGATACATGTTGTGTTCTTTTATCTTTATCATCAGGAAGGTAAAAATATTCACATTTTTCTAACAAATTAAAATCGATGAAATTTAATTTAGATAAATGATTTCCATCAATAATATATTGTATTATTTTTTCATCTAGTATTTGGCAAGATTTATCTACTATATTTTCTATACCGCATTTATTATATAATTCGTTAACTATATCATCAGGAAGTAATTCATATATATTTTTTGACTTAACTCCATATATTCTTTTATACAAAAATCCTTCATCAAAGCTATCAGTTATAATAGCCTTTAAATATATTATATTTTTTGAAACTTGAAATATTGGCCCACCAGAAAAACCTTCAATATTATCTCTATCAGCATAATCAGGTAGGTTTTCATCAATTCTAAAAGAGATATTCTCATTATCAACTAAGATAGTCCCTTCATGTTCAATAGCTTCAAAATCAGAAGTTTTAACTAATGACTTAGGATATCCCAATATCCAACTCCTTGAGTCTCTGTCTATTTCATTACAATCATCAAGACAGAGCTCAATTCGATTTGAACATTTTTCGTTAATTTTTAGAATCGATATATCTAACTCAGCCAGTTTACAAACATAACTAGCCTCAAGTCTTCTTCCTCTGCTATCGAAAATTTCAAAATCATGACCATCAATATTATGTTCTGCTGTAAGTACATAAGAATGTTCAGTTACTCCTAAGCTGATCCATACACCACTCCCTATAAGCTTAGACTTCACTTTAACTAACGCAGAATGTAAACATCCAACATCAACCATTATACTATAACCTTCGTCCCAAATTTATATTCCACAAAATCCAATTCGATCTCACTGTTTCTTCGTTTGCTATGAACCCATGAACCTTTTGGTACTAACACTTCTGAGTTCTTTGCATATTCTTCTATTAGCGCAACAGTATAATAATTTGGATATGAACTTCTATTTCCTGGTATTAGGTATTTACTTGAAGGAAATTTCTCTAATAGTTCTTTTGAAATATTGTACTTGCTTCCATGGTGTGGAACCTTAAATAGCGCGACTGGAGTAACTTCAAGCTCAGAACTTAGTATCTGGCTGGGAACACTGTCTCCACAAAATAACATTTTCTGTTCATCGCAAGTAATCAAACAAACAATACTGGATAAGTTTTGTGGCTTATCATCTTCCTTATACTTCTTATTAAGTAATAGAGATTTATCGTACTCTTCCTCTTCATCATGACCAATGTTTGTTTCTCTCCAATTCTCGTGATTGATTTCTAACGCCTCTTTGGTTGGAGCCAGAATATCTATATAAACATTCTCATCGACTTTAAGATTGAACCCTTGATGTACTTGAACAAGCTCTATACCTTTACTAATGATCAATCCAAGTAGGGTATTACCTTGCTGATAGCCGCACTGGGTACTCTTTTCTTTAATTACCTTTTTTTCAGCTTCACTGTGAGGCACATTGAAGATAACTTTGCCTATACTCTCACTATTAACGCTATCACTTTCAAAAAGCGATAAAAGACCATTCACATGATCCTGATCGACGTGTGTTAAAACGATTAAGTCAATTTTACTACCTTGTTTAAATATCTTCTCAATTAGCCTTAATGCTCTTCTACCATCTCCTTTCAAACCACCATCAATTAAAATATGTCTATGTCCCGACGTTCCCAAAACCTTCAGAAGGAAAGAATCTGCATTTGAATCTGTGAGTGTTGTAAGTTCTATGTTTCCAGTCATAACTATTGTATTTTTTTAGAATATTTATCAATAGCTTATCATGATTGCATATGTTTTAAGTAAAAAATTTTTCCAAATATGAATAATAAAGGACGGTATAAGTAACAACCTTAAATAAAAAGGAGCACAAGCTTTTCAAATAAAGAGAAAAACTGTTTCACTCCTTTACAATTAGTTTACTCTATAAACCTCAAATATTTTTCAAATTCAACATCAAGCTAACGAATCATATTATCTAATTTCGAATACCCTAAAATTTTTGTTCTTACATAGATCAAATTAGCTTTAGTGCGACACATTGAATGAACCCCATAATAGTCTGCATTTAAAACTAACTTTACAGTCCAAGCCTTTATAATTTAATGTTAAAAAGAGTAACTAGTAATTTGCTACGTTCTAGGATTAATTTCATAATGCACATCAGTACCCGTTTTTCGCTAGATGCATTAAGAACATTAACTAGCCTTAAACCAGCAGATATACTCTATAAAACGTTTGGGACATTTTTGAGCGAGTAAATGTCACAGATAAAAAATTAGCCTATGAAGGTTTGGGGCAGAAACGAGTTTACTAACATTACCTTGTTCGATTCTCTACCTGCAAAGCCCCCTACCTTCACGCTCTACCCTTAATCGTCTTACGATCCCTAGATTTTGTGAATAAAGGAATCGTTCTGATGGTAAATCGTATCCATTTTGCTTGCGTAGGTGTTTAACATATCAACGGCTTCAGTAAAGTGATATTGCTCGCTAGCATGGTGTAGTAGCTCAGTTTCATCAATCGTTAACTGCATATCTTTCTGATACTGAGAGTGATACTCCACCTCTGTAGAAAGCTCAATGTTCACATTCGTATCAAAATAGGCGGTTTCTAAACGCATTTTTTCATGCGCTGGTAAGGTTTTATTGGCATCAAGCACCATTTGCGCTAATTCTTGTTTCACATCTTTCGCTATTTGATCTGTGGCATCGGTGATCATCAAAATGGGTGTTTCATTATCGTCACCGGTGATCGTAACTGTGGTGGTGAGTTGCTCGTCATACACTTCCCCCAGCCGAACTTCCCCACTGGCGACATTGACAATATTTTGTGATGTGAGCAAATGGTAAAAAGACTGCCCACCAATAACGATAGCGCCTGTAATAATTCCTAAGGCTATAATCAATGCGTTCTTCATAAACATATCTACTATCAACGAGTTATGTTTTTAATATTATGCTCGAACCAAAACCTTTTTGTGATTAACATCACACTATTTTGTTTTATCGCAGTAGCAATAGCTGACGTTTACAAATAAACAAACACTGTATTTTATAAATCCCTATAAAACCAAACAGTTAAAGTAATTACTCTATAATTGAAAAATACAATTACATATCTCACTGTTTATAAAAGGGAAAAGAAATCCACACCAAAATTGAGCAGAATAAATCACCATGCTATTACTGGTAGGCATTGATATCTTCTGAATATGCCCCCAAATAATAAGCAATAAACGGGGTAAATAGAAAAGCAAATGGCGATCAAACATCGCTAACCATAAAACGCTTATACTCTGTATAAACAACGTGTTACGACGTGCGTTGGTTCCTATTTTTTCGTTTTCTTTGCTATACCCAATAACAAAGAAAATTCGTGGAAGGACATGACTGTGAATACAAAAACAACAAACGTGGCTCAAGATCTTCAAGCGCCGATTGCCAAGAAAATCCCCCACACAATGACCATCCATGATGATACTCGTATCGACAACTATTATTGGATGCGAGATGACAATCGTGCCGATCCTGAAATCATTGCGCATCTTAACGCTGAAAATGCCTACACTGATGCGGTAATGGCGCACACAGAGGCACTACAACAACAGCTATTTGAAGAAATTAAAGGTCGTATCGTTAAAGACGACAACTCAGTACCTGTAAAACAAGGGAACTATTTCTATTCCAGTGAAGTAACAGGTGATAACGAATATGCCGTATCTGTTCGTGCTGATGACTTTAACGGCACGAATAAAACAGTCTTACTCGATGTCAATGAACTCGCTAAAGGTCATGAGTATTACAACGTTTCTAGTATGAGCGTTAGCCAAGACGAGAATCTATTAGCTTATGGCGAAGATACGGTCAGTCGTCGTATTTACACCATTAAAGTGAAGAACCTAGCAACGGGTGAATACCTTGCTGATGAAATCACAGGCACCAGTGGTTCTATTGCATGGCAGAACGATAACCAAGCGTTCTACTACATCAAAAAAGATCCACAAACCCTATTAGGTTATCAGGTTTATCGCCACCAGCTAGGTACTAACCAAGCTGACGATACGCTTATTTTTGAAGAAACCGATCCGTCTTTCTACACCTCAATTGGTAAGAGTAAAGATAACGAGTTGGTGTATATCTGGCACTCAAGTACTGAAACCAGTGCGGTATCGATCATTGACGCTAACGATCCAAATGCCACTGCAACGCCATTTTTAGAGCGTGAAGAAGGCTTGGAATACAGCATTTCTAAATTGGGTCAGCAGTTTTACGTATTGACGAACTATGAAGCGGTTAACTTCCGTTTAATGAAAGTCGATGCTGATAAGCTAGGCGATAAAACAGAGTGGCAAGATGTGATTGCACCGCAAGAAGGTGTAATGCTGGAAGACTACGAGCTATTTGATAACTATCTTGTTTACCAACAACGTTCTAATGGCTTAACCCATATTACGGTTCGCCAGTTAGATACCAATGAAGAGCGTGAATTACGCTTTAATGATGAGGCTTTCACCGCTTTCTTCTATGGTAATAAAGAGTTAAATACCAATAAGCTACGTCTTTACTATTCAAGTATGACAACGCCAGCCTCTCACTACGATATCAACCTTGATAACAGTGAGTTTACGTTATTAAAGCAAGCTGAAGTGTTAGGTGATTTTAACGCTGATAATTACCAATCTGAACGTTTAATGATCCCGGCACGTGACGGTAAATTAGTGCCTGTTTCTTTGGTTTATCGTAAAGAGCTATTCAAAAAAGATGGCACCAACCCGTTATATCAATACGGTTATGGCTCCTATGGTTCAACCATTGATCCAAGCTTTTCATCATCACGTTTAAGCTTGCTTGATCGTGGCTTTGTCTATGCTATTGCTCATATCCGTGGTTCTGAAATGCTAGGTCGTCCTTGGTATGAAGACGGTAAAAAACTCACTAAGCAAAACACCTTTAATGATTTTATTGATGTGACCAAAGCCCTTGTTGAACAAGGCTACGGCGCTAAAGATAAGATCTTCGCAGTTGGTGGCTCTGCGGGTGGTTTGTTAATGGGGGCGATTGCTAACCAAGCACCTGAATTATATTGCGGTATCGCAGCACAAGTGCCGTTTGTCGATGTGGTAACGACGATGCTTGATGAGTCTATCCCACTAACGACGAACGAGTACGATGAATGGGGTAACCCAAATCAAAAAGAGTACTATGAGTACATGCTGAGTTACTCTCCGTACGATAACGTTGGCGAGCACGACTATCCGCATATGTTAGTCACAACAGGTTTGCATGACTCACAAGTACAATACTTTGAGCCAATGAAATGGGTGGCTAAGCTACGTGAAATGAAAACAGACAATAACCGTTTGCTATTTAAAACCGATATGGAAGCGGGTCACGGTGGCGCATCCGGTCGATTTAAAGCACTCCATGAAGATGCATTAGAATATGCTTTCTTTATCGATTTATTAAATGACAAAGCGGCTCAATAATTAGCATTATTTAGTTAAAATCAAGCCACAAGAAATAACAAAGCCAGCGAATATATGCTGGCTTTGTTTTATCTAATTTTTGCTACTTACTGTGCTCAATACAGATCTTTTGAATATCTGTCTCACTCAGTGCAAGTTGGGTTAAACCACACAAGTGCGTACCATCTGTTAACGTTTGATTGTGCTTACAGGTTTTGCACACGCCAAAAGATTTACATTGGTTCTGCTGCTGCAAAGTAAATAACAGGCTTTCCAATTGTTGCTGTAATACGTCCCCATCCAATCCATTCTGGCTTAACGTTGCCTTTGCCCAGACATTTTTTAGCAATTGCGACGGCTGAGTTTTCGCTATTAATGCTTCGCCTTGCGCTGTCAGTGCAATGTGGGTGATCCGCTTATCACTAGGATCTAGGGTTTTACTCACATAGCCCTTGCTCTCAAGCACTTTCAAACTTTGTGACACTGTCCCTTTTGTTAAACCTAAATACTCCGTCACTGCCTTTGGTGTATCGGAGAAACGATTGCACATCGACAAATAATACAAAGCCTCTAGCTGAACGGGTTGTAGCCCATGTTCAACCAAACAGGCTCTTGTCTCGTTACGGATCAAATTTCCGATCCGTTCAAGTAACTGATGGATAACTGTTATATTCATAACTTAATAGTATCGACTCAAAACAATGTTGACAAGCTGAATAATGCTCTGCTAAACCTATTATAGTATCGAGTCGATACAAAAATAGAGGATTTAGCATGATGACTATCAAAAATACGATGCCTACGCTTTTAGCCCACACCCTTTCAGCTGTATTGTTTTTTAGCGCATCAAGCGTAATGGCACACTCAAACGGCATTAAAGCGCAAGCAGGCAATGCTAAAGACGCAGCGTTTGACATCGTTCACGCTAAGATCACCACACAAGGCGATCTTGCCACTTTTCATATTGCGGTGTCAGGTAAAGCTGGAACGGTAAAACCCACAGCGACAGGGAAACTTGCAGGTAGCGATGTGTTCTCTTATGTTTGGCCTACCACATTAAACCCTGCTGAAGTCGGCTTTGAAAAAGATGCTGGTATTTTGGCGCTGGCGGTTACTGCCCATCCTGATTTTGATGACACACCGCTTTATGACGAAAACGGTGATGGCGATAAAACCAATGATGGGAGTGTTTGGCATAGCCACTGGGTTGTATTAAAGCCAAATGATAAATGTGGTAAAGGCTCATTAGGCGTTGTTGATATTCCTAAAGGTGAAAAACCTAAACTGCCAAAAACATGGCCTGGCTTACCACTGCTGATCGACAGCCCTGACTTTACGCCTACATTTAGTGGTGATAGCGTGAACGTCACGATAAAACTCGACAATGTTACTGCGTTGAAACTGGCTAAATTTGATGGTGTGACTTCTGGCTTACGTGTTAACGAAAGTGCCCATGCCCCACTACTGTGTGTGAAAGATGTGTTTGATGTTGCATCTGGTGATTTAAGCCTACCGGGGATCGTAAATAAATAAGTTAACTCGCATTACGATTATGGCGTGTTCAAGAGTGAATAAGCACTGAACACGCCATGCTTACTGTATCAATTAACTCAACACTGGACTGAACTTCGTCCATCCCACCAGCAGTAAACAAGCAAAGAACGCCCACACTAATGCTGCTAATGATAGCGTCCAAACTAGCTCATATTTATAACTAAAGTAATAAACAGCGATGAGGTATGCAGCATACGGAATTAACGAATAAAGCCCAAATAATGCCGTCACACGCAAATCTGCCATAGTACGTTCTGTACCAACAATATAGTGCGCAATTAGCGCAAAAGTGGGAAATAACGGCACTAAGCCTGAGATATAAAAGCTCTTACTTTTAGAAAGTAACGCAATGAGTAAAACAGCAAAAGCCCCTAACAAGCATTTGAAAAATAACGCTACCATCGATGATCTTCCTTTATCAGATCGCAGTGATCACTTCTTAGATGGCAGCAATTTACCTTAAAATTCTAAACAAGAGTTAATAGTAAAGTGTTACATGTTATTAACTCATTAAGGTCACTTCACGCTATGCTTTTACACTATTTTCACTTTGGCTCTTTTATCCTGCTCTCACACTACAGTAAATTGTTTTTATCAAAGGATAACTATGTCAAAACTAACTTTATCAAGGCTATTACTGATCATTGGCTCAATCTTTTTTCTTGGCAGTATGGGTCTAACGTTAAGCCATATCGGTGATCCCCATTACCAAACACACAGCTGGTATCACTTCTTTCGAGAAGCAAGCAGTAACTTGATTTTATTAGCAATGGTCTACCTGATTTACTTTGGCTCAGCAGCATGGAGAACACCAACATCATGGAAAATCTTATGTGTGATTTTTGCCGCTTTCTTTTTACCGTATTGGATTGGTGCACCTTTTAATGATGCATTGAGTGCGCCGCATTTTCGTGCGGTCTTAACGCATATATTACAAACAGGATTAATGTACAGCTCTCTCTTTATTGCATATTCAGAATTTAAATAGTTGAGTTTTTGATGATGAACTTTTAGGAGCAAAAATATTAAGCTAATTTTCTAACGCTTTAACTCGTTATATAGAAACATCCTGTTCATAAAAGCATATAAACTGAAGCTGTCGTTGCCATTAATGAACAGGATTTCACCAATATTAAATAATAATTAAAAACAAAAATATTAGGCTGTAAATATCAATACCCTGTTCAGCTTTCATTAATTAAAACACCGTTTAATTTAGCTTTTAATATTTCATGGTTATTCCAAGTAAAATATCCATATACAATAAATATACATCTTTATAAGGTTTATCAAAATGTCTATTCAGAGCATAACATCAGGTACGGTGTTTAAGCATGGATCATTTTTATCAAACATGCGTTATCCAGACACAGCAGGGATTGATAGAATCAGGAAAAAGTTTCGCCTCTATTGCTGGTGTGTTTTATCACCTAAAGTAACTGATGAATTAATAAGCTGCTTCGATGATCCATTACTTAAAAAATTAATTACGGTACACCCGTCTTTTATTGAAAAACCACTAAAACCATATGGTTGCTTGTCATGGGATAAAAACCAAAGAACACAGATGCTTAAAAAACATCTGCAATTTATGCTGAACAACTTTTCTTCTAACCTTTTAAATATATACCAGCATAAAGGCTATAAACTTTGGCAAATAGCAGATAAGAACGGCAATACTTACAATATATATCTTGATGCAGGTTACTCACGCGAGGGTTCTATCGGCATTACATTAACGGATAATAATGATACACAGTTGTATTGTATTAGTTTCACCGTTAACCAAGAGCAAAGCCTTTTACATATTGGTGCATTACAAGGTCCAGACAGTGATATTGAAAACCGTCAAGCACTTATTAAACAGTTAACCAAAGGATTATATGGCTTACGTCCTAAAGCATTAATGGTGGAGTTAGTTATTATTTTTGCTGATTGTTACCAATTAAAAAATATTACCGCCGTTAGCAATAAAGGTCATATTTACCAAGCACTTCGCTATATTGGTTCAAAACGCACAGCTGTTAGTTGTGACTATGATGAGTTATGGCAAGAATATAATGGTATTAAGCAAAACAAAGAATTATATCAGTTGCCGTTATCACCGAAACGAAAAGACCTAACCACACTCAATCGAAATAAGCGCAAGCTGTACAAACATCGTTATCAGTGGCTTGATGAGCTAAAACCATCACTGCAATTAGCCCTTCAATCATCAAAGTAAAAAGAAAAACCTCAACAAAAAATAAAGGCTCTGAAGTTAGAGCCTTTTTTTAATCTTTGTTCTAAACCTAAGCTGTCTGTTAATGGTTGTTATTAACATTCCCAAGTTTTAACCAAGTATCAATCACGGTATCTGGGTTTAATGATACCGAGCTAATACCTTGATCCATTAACCACTTGGCTAAATCATCATGATCAGATGGTCCTTGACCACAAATTCCCACGTACTTGCCTGCTTTTGTTGCCGCATCAATCGCCATTTTCAGCATGGCTTTAACTGCAGGGTTACGCTCATCAAAGAGATGCGCAACATCACCAGAATCACGATCTAAACCAAGCGTTAATTGAGTCATGTCATTAGAACCAATGGAGAAACCATCAAAGTACTTTAAGAAATCATCCGCAAGCACTGCGTTTGATGGCAGTTCACACATCATGATCACTTTCAGACCTTGATCACCTCGACGTAAATCGTTTTTCGCCAGTAACTCAATAACCGATGCAGCTTCACTAGGCGTACGTACAAACGGGATCATAATCTCGACATTCTTTAAACCCATATCATTACGAACACGTTTGATCGCTTGTGTTTCAAGTTCAAAGCAATCTTCAAACACAGGAGAGATATAACGAGAGGCACCACGGAAACCTAACATTGGGTTCTCTTCATGGGGCTCGAAACTTTGACCACCAATTAAGTTACTGTACTCATTCGATTTGAAATCAGACATACGTACAATCACACGTTTTGGCCAGAATGCAGCAGCAATGGTTGAGATACCTTCGGTCAGTTTACTTACATAGAAATCAATAGGATCGTTATAGCCTTTGATTTTCTCGCTGATTTGCGCTTTTAACTCGTCACTCTGTGCATCAAAGTTAAGTAACGCTTTCGGGTGAATACCAATCATTTTATTAATGATAAATTCCAAACGCGCTAAACCAACGCCTTCATTCGGTAGCTGCGCAAAATCGAATGCGCGCTCAGGGTTACCCACATTCATCATCACTTTAGTTGGTAGCATAGGTAGTTCATCTACCGATGAGCGTCGAACTTCATAGTTCAACTCACCTTGATAAACATAACCTGTTTCACCTTCTGCACATGAAGCAGTAATAACAGCACCATCTGTTAATACTTCTGTAGCGTTACCACACCCCACAATGGCAGGAATACCTAACTCACGGGCAATAATGGCAGCGTGACATGTACGACCTCCACGATTAGTAATGATCGCTGAAGCACGCTTCATCACAGGTTCCCAATCTGGATCTGTCATATCAGTAACAAGGACATCCCCTTCTTGAACCAGTGACATTTGGTCCAGTGAATCAACCAAGCGTACTTTACCGCTGCCGATACGTTGACCAATAGCACGACCTTCTAATAACACATCTGCTTTATTATTCAGCTCATAGCGTTCAATTACGTTTTGAGATTCTTGCGAACATACCGTTTCAGGACGCGCTTGAACAATGTAAAGCTTGCCATCAATACCATCTTTGGCCCACTCAATATCCATCGGACGTTGATAGTGTTTTTCAATGATCATTGCTTGTTTAGCAAGCTCTTTAATTTCTTCATCATTAATTGAGAACTGGTGCTGTTCTTCAGCTGAAGTATCAACAATGTCGACTTGCTTACCAATCTCTTGGTTATCTGAATAGATCATCTTGATGAGTTTTGAGCCAAAGTTCTTTCTTACGATCGGCGCATGCCCAGCTTCAAGCATTGGTTTGTGGACGTAAAACTCATCAGGGTTTACAGCGCCCTGCACCACCATTTCACCTAAACCCCAAGACGAGGTAATGAACACCACTTGGTCAAAACCAGATTCAGTGTCTAGGGTAAACATGACACCAGAGGCGGCTTTATCAGAGCGCACCATGCGCTGAATACCCGCAGAAAGCGCAATTCCCTTATGATCAAAACCTTGGTGAACACGGTAAGAAATGGCGCGATCATTAAACAATGACGCATACACATGCTTCGTTGCTTCTAAAACAGCCTCAACGCCTTTTACATTAAGAAATGTTTCTTGTTGCCCCGCAAAGGAAGCATCAGGTAAGTCTTCTGCGGTTGCAGATGAACGAACCGCTACAGAAAGTGCTTGATTACCATCAATCAATTCAAGGTAATCACGACGGATGCTCTGTTCTAATTCACGTGGAAACGGCGCATCTAAAATCCAATTACGGATGGTTGAACCTGTTTCACGTAGTGCATCTACGTCATTAACATCAAGAGTACCTAGCAAATCGTAAATACGATTATTCAGCCCTTCATACTCTAAAAACTCATGGAATGCGTGAGAGGTAGTCGCGAATCCGTTAGGAACAGACACTCCCGCATTTGAAAGGTTTGAAACCATTTCACCAAGCGAGGCATTCTTACCGCCAACTTGGTTCACATCATTCATTGATAACGTATTGAACCAAAGGGTGTGCTTTTGCATGTGTTTCTCCGACAATAATCAACTACCATGTAGAGAAAAGGCAAACGTTTGCTTTAACCGGCAAAAAATTTTTACTTTTAAGTCAGGTTGTGGACTTAGTAGCAAAATGTTTGATCACTTTTCTATACCTTAAGCGCATCTTATCTAAATTTATTTCATGATTTAAACTTATTATGCATCCCAAAATTAGAACTCGTGACGTATTCTACATTTCTGATGGAACCGCTATTACTTGTCAGACAGTTGGTCATGCTGTGCTTGCTCAGTTCCCTCTTAAAGTCAATGAACAGACCTTTCCCTTTATTGAGAATGGGCACAAAGTCACTGAAGTGATAAAAGAGATAGAACGATCTTTTTTAGCGACGGGAGAAAAGCCTTTGGTGTTTTTTTCTATGGTCGTACCTGACATCAAGCAACAACTTCTCTCTGCCAATGCTCTGTTCTACGATGTATTACAAACCATGGTCAATTTCGTTGCTGAAGATCTACAGCTAGAGCCCAAGCCACAACTGCAACGCTCACACAGTGTTGGTAAAGATCAAGATGGTTATTTTGATCGAATAGCAGCCATCGAATACACCCTCTCCCACGATGATGGCATTTCACTGCGTGGTTTAGAGGAAGCGGATTTAATCTTGCTCGGTGTATCGCGTAGTGGCAAAACACCCACCAGCCTTTATATGGCAATGCAGTTTGGTTTAAGAGTGGTGAACTACCCGTTTATCGCCGAAGATTTAGCAAAAATGCGTTTATTACCTGAATTTGAAATTCATCGCCATAAACTGTTTGGCTTAACCATAGATCCAGAGCGTTTAACAGAGATCCGCAGTAGTCGACTGGCTAACAGTGACTATGCCAGTGAAAAGCAATGTGAATCAGAACTTCACAGTGTAGAAAGCTTATTTCGACGAGAAGCCATTCCTTACATCAATACATCAAGCATGTCGGTAGAAGAGATCTCAACCCGTATATTAGAAAGAACAGGATTAAAACGCCGTTTATTCTAGTGCCCGTTTGTAATGACTACTTATGACTTAAACTAAAAAAGCTCTGCACAATCGGTTTGTACAGAGCTTTTATCATTCAGCTTATATTAGTTCTTTGGTGGTTCTGGTAGTACCGGAGGCGTACTGTCCATATAAGTTAAGAAATGCATCCAAATATCATGAGTTCTTTCTTTGGTAAGCTGGGTTTTACAATCTAACGCCATAACATTACGGATCGTACCGTCACGCCACTGCGTATAAACCGCACTACACTGGGCTTTCATATACACTTCCCAATCTTTTTGCGCTTGCTCAATCGCCTTAACTAGCTTTGGATCTTCTTTATTATGCTCAATACTGGCAGCAAAATATTTCTCTAATTCTGCCTGTGCGACATCTAACTTACCTGCTGCACATTCGTTAATTTCAAGGGTGTTACGAGGGTTATCGCAATCCAATACTTTCTTTGCAGCCAATGTGGGGAACGACAAACAAACTAAAGCAAGAAACAGATACTTGTTCATATTTAGCCTCTAAATAACGATAAAAGTCACAGCATTTTCACCAAGAAGTATGTTGTATGTCCTTTGGGTGAATCTGCTAATTCACCATAAACAGTAAAGCCCAGTTTTTCATAAAATGGTTTGGCTTGAAAATCCAAGGTTTCAGTACGGATTTGCGTTAACTGTTTTTCCTTAGCCAACGTCACTAACTGCTCTATAAGCTTAGTACCAATCCCTTGTCCTCGAGTTTCTTCTGACAGCCAAAGTAACTCTAAAACACAGTAGCTCCACACTACACTCGCTTGCAATCCGCCAACATATTCACCCTTATCATTCTGCGCCATAATCGCAAAACGTAAGCCAGATTCAAACTCACCATCATTAGGTAAATACGGTGCATTAAACGCACTAATACCATCACTTATCACTTGTAATTGATGCTCAGACGGCTGAACAGATACTTCAATTTTCAATGTTTACTCCAATGACGATATACAAAAATAGTGCGTGGAAACTAACATGAAAGTTATCTTCACGCCTTTATTTATCCGCTATTCTGCGATATCAAAGCGGGATTTTTATTCACCAGCGACGACCATTGCTCTGATCTTGGCAGCTTTTTCAAAATGATCGAGTTGATGAGTTTTGATCCACCACTCAGCAGCTTCCATTAATAGTTCTGGATCATCATTTTTGTTTTTAAAAAACGCATAAAAAGACACGCCAACATTTTCACCTTTGCTGGCTATTTTCTTATTACATACAGTAACGATCGTCTTTCTTAAAGATGCTCTCATCATTCTCTTTTATTTAGTGTTTTGACATCAAAGTAAAATAGCAATATGTCTGCATTCCGTATAGCAAACCTTTAGGCATCTTTGGTTTTACTCCCTCATTAGGTGTGCCGCTAACCTAGAAATCACTCATATTTGTAAAGCAATCCAAAACGATAAAATTTAACAATCATAACGATGAATTTATTTTTCTTCACATTTAACCACACGTGACTAATTATTCATCGAAACCAGCATGGTGCTGGCAATCTATGGATAGAAAGCATGAAACAAATATTAAAAGGACTCCTACTAAGCACCCTCCTTTTCACCTCGTTATCCCATGCTGATAATAAGGTTTTAAACATTTTTGCTTGGGGCGGATACTTACCAGAGACATCACTAAAGGCATTTGAAAAACAAGAAAACATCTCGATTAATTATTCGACTTTTGAGAATAATGAATCAATGTATACCAAACTAAAACTGCTCAATGGTAGTGGTTATGATGTGGTTTTTGCTTCAGCTTACTTTATCGAGAAAATGGGACGAGAAGGATTATTAACCCAACTTGATCATAACCAGATCCCAAATATGAAAGACACTATGCCCGGATTACTGGCACAAGCCCATGACCCAAAAAATGATTATTCATTACCATATATTTGGGGTATCACAGGGATCAGTTACAACGCCAGTTTAGTCGACACTCCACTCACTCGTTGGGCAGATCTTTGGGATAAAAAATATGAGCAACAAGTGATGCTCATTGATGATATTCGTGATGTTTTCGGTATGGCGCTCAAAATGAATGGTTTTAGTGTTAATAGCCAAAATGAAGCTGAAATTAAACAAGCTTACGAGTCGTTAGTCAGTTTGCAACACAATGTATTGCTATATAATTCAGATGCACCACAAGTACCTTATGTTTCAGGAGAAACCATGGTCGGTATGCAATGGAATGGTAATGCATTTCAAGGCCAAGAAGTGATGCCGGAGCTAACTTTCGTTCTCCCTGAAGAGGGTGCTGTTATGTGGATGGACAACTTTACGATCCCTTCAGGCAGTACACAAAAAGCATTAGCACATAAATTTATTAACTTTATGTATCAACCAGAACAACAAGCTGAAATCGTCACCAGCCTTGGCTATGCTTCTGCCACTAACGGTGGACGAAGTTTATTACCAGAACATTTTAAAAATAATCTAACGATTTATCCTTCTGAAAAAGACATTCAGAATGGTGAGTTTATTAATGATGTTGGGCCACAAGCCTTAGCTATCTATGAAAAATACTGGCAACGATTAAGAACTCAGTAACAAAAACAGTAAACATAAACGATAAAGAGAAAAAGGAGGCTTAGCCTCCTTTTTATTAATGGTCATTAGTACTCAACATAAAAAACGATGAGTAAAATGGGTATTAAAGCGTTAAACCACCCATCAATTACGCTTGTGTTTCTTTCTTAGTTTCTTTCAAGAACTGAAGATTTTCATTAATTTTGAAAATAACAATCATCAATTCACACCAAATACGTGCCGCAATTGCACCACCAGCCATGGTTAAAAGCCCCATAAAAAACTTCTGGATCGAAAAGCCGCCATAACCACCAAACATCGTACCAAGACCTGCTACTAACGCCACGATTAACAATAACCAGTAAAGACCAGTCACTAATTTAGGAGTTAGCATTGAATTGAACGATAACACTGATTTCATAACAAAATATCCTTATTTATAAAAACCAAGTAAATTGCGCAGCAAGCAATACCCTACTTGCCACAATTGTAATTTAATTAACTAAGCACTTGCTTTTACAACATACATTGTTGTTAAAGCATATTTAATACATTGAAAATAAAGTAAAAAAACAACGAGGCATAAAATAAGGTTATCAATATTAAACCGCCAAGTGTATTTTATAAAATTTTGAATTCAGTCGAAAAAAATTTTAGAAAAAGAACAAGTTATGACGCTTATCTCGTAAAAAGTACCAAGTAAGGAAAAGTGTGGTGATCTCACCATATGCTACCAAGGTAAGAATTTGCGATACCACCATGACTTCGATGACATCTCCTCCTTGAATCCAAATCCACTCGCCTTACTTATTTAGCTTTTAAAAGACTATTACAAATGACTTAAAGCGTAACCTAACGAGCATAAGTTTCATATTCAATCATGTATTAGCACCTACGCTAAATACAAGAAATCAACCATTGTTATTTATATATACGCTCATTTTTATTTCCTTATCAAATCGCCGAGATCATACCACTCCGGAATATTACATTCTCTTACATATGATGGTTTGTTATGATTTTATAAAAGAAATAATATACGCATCCCTCAAAATCATATCCATTAGATACAAATTTCTTTCTTTTGATGAGCGTATATGACAAATAGTCAATCCATTCTTATTGTCGACGATAGTGCTATTATTCAACAAACTACAAAATTAATTTTACTCAAAGGTAAGTTTGAAGCTCAGCGGATCTTTACAGCATCAAATGCTCAAGATGCAGTGAAACTATGTCAGCGACAAATGTTTGATATTATTTTTATTGATTTCAACTTAGGGCTAGGAAGCACTGGTCTTCAGCTACTTGAAAGGCTCCATCACAATCAATTAATCGCACATAATCCGCTTATTTTTATTGTTACAGCTGATGACTCAGAATCTATTCTTATGGGTTTTTCTGAATATCAACCGACCGATTATTTAATTAAACCCTTTCGACTAGAAACCCTTACATCTCGAATTAATTTTCATTTTAATAAACATAATTTCGATAATGCTGTATTCGAAAATTATCAATCAAATGGTTGGTTTGGTGCACAACGCTTTTTAGAGAATCACTCTTACTGTGACAAATATTGGTCTGCAGTAACAACGCTCGCTAAACGATTACTTATTAATAATAAAAGCGAAAATCATGCTGACATTGAACTTATGCTCAATGATATTTTGCAACAAAATGACTATGTCCCGGCTAAATTATTATTAGCACAGCTGTGGTTATCACAAAATAAGCTCGAACAATTACTCCCTTTTTTAACCTCTATTAATTCTTCGAGCCCACAACAACATTTAAGTTTATTAGATCTAAAAGCAAGGGCTGCGATCAAACAAAACCGTATCAGTATGGGGTATGAGTTTTGGTTATCAGCACACAAGTTAAGCCGTAATAATCTGTACCGTTTATTTGGACTGATCTGGATTGAATTCTGCCTTCAACATGATACGGAGATTGATCGTCATATCAGAGAAGCCTGCGCCTCACTGCGTTATTCTATTTGGGATAGGCCACAAAACTACGCTTTTTTAGTCTGGGTGCAATTACATCAACACAGCAAAAAAAATGTGCCCGTTGAGAAACTTTGGGGGCAGATCAGCCAACTGCAAAAATACACCAAACATGATCGCGCTTATCTGTACCTACTACGTGCCTATCAAGCCACCGAAACTCACTCTACTCTTGTCGCTTATCGTGATTTTATGACGGCTATTTCAAGTATTGAAGAACTAGAGCAACATGATTTATCAAGTGAGTTTTTGATCATTGCCCTTAGTGTGGCAATACGTCTTTCAATGCACAGCCATATTGTGAAATATTCACAACAATTAGAGAAAAAATTTAATGATAACCCTAATGAACCGCATAACATCATTAAACAAATTTGGTTAAAGGCACAAACCGCTAAGATCAATGAAAACAAATCAGCTGAATATAAATACGCCCTTCAGCTGGTTAAACAAAAACAATTTCATATCGCGGGTCAGTTAATCGTCACCCTTTGGCCTTTGTATCGCTTTGATATCACTTTAGGTCGTTGCATTGTTGAAATGTACGCTCGAGGTTATTTGGATTTATACCTCAGCGATAAAAACTTGATCATCGAAGCACGTTGGGTGTTTGAATCACAAGAGAACAAACCTGAATGGTACTTAAAGCTGAAAAGTAAGCACGCAGTACTCAACAAACCTCTTTACTAATTTTCCGAGAAACACTGATGCGCTACTTACTTATCATATTAAGCGTATTGTTCACGTCACTGTGCTGGGCAAATACCGATCACGAACGCACTAAATTAAAAGCGGGCTATCTTGCATTAGGTTGGTCACCTTTACTGTTCACAACCAGTAAAAATGAACTTTCGGGGCTTTTACCCGACTTAATGGATCATCTTGCAACAAAAGGTAATTTTGCTGTAGAAGCCATTGCCTTTAATGATCCTAACGATATTATTTCTGCATTAGAAAAAAATGAGATTGACCTGATTGTCGGTATTAGCCGTTCTTTTGAAAGAAAGAAAAAAATGGCATTCAGCCTGCCTATTCTTGCTGTTCCTTATGGCATGATAAGTAATAAATCATATTCAAATAAAGAACAAAAAATCATTGCTATTGAAGATGGTTTTCTGTCGAATGAATTACTACAACAGAAAAGTGATAATATATCAGCGCTGATCATGCCTGATATATTAATTGCTTTAAATTCAGTAGAAACTGGGATTAGTGATGCCTATATTGGTAACGCTATTACACTTCATAATCTTTATCGTAAAGCAAATATTAAAACAACTTTAAAGTTCTCTACTGTAGAGCAATTACCATTAGATAAAATGCATATTGCAACATCTAAAGTTAATTCTTATCTACTTAATATCATCAATGATGAAATATCTTCATTACAAGATGAAGAATTAGAAAATATATATAATAAATGGCTAACAAAAAGTCAAATTGAACTATTAGAGCATCCTAATGATATAAAACTATCTAAGATTGAAAAAGATTATCTTAATTCAGTTTCCACCCTACGTATTGGCTACAATTTTGATAAAACATGTTACAAAGAAAACGACACTATCTACCTTCAAGTAGCTGATATTATTAATAAGTTCAGCGATATACTTGGTGTGCAGTTTAAGTTTGTGCATGTTGATGACTACGATATGGCCAAAGAAATGCTCAATCGTGGTGAGATTGATATTTTAAGCGCTGTCGCGATCTCTCCTCTACGTAAAAAACAAGTACACTTCACCATGCCATTTGGTAGTGAATCTTGGGTTATTGTTAATAAATTTTCAAATAATAATATTTACGGTATCAGCAGAAATGAGTCAATTGGTGTTATTGATACAGGATTTGTAAAAAGTTTAACGAAGAACTTGTATCCAAATAATAACATGGTCACTTTTGACTCACAAAAAAGTTTACTTATGGGATTAATCAATAATGATATTGATTATGCCGTTATCTCTCTTTCTCAAGTACAGATATTATTGCAAAATGAATTTTTAGGACAATTAAAAATTGTTCCAAGTAAATTGGATAATCACCCTCGCAGTATTAGCTTTGCCGTTAGTCGTGATAATTTTGTTTTACGAAATATTATAAATAAAATATTAAACTCATTCTCTGAGCAAACATTTTCTGACATTAAAAGAAGGTTAAACTCAGTTACAATTAAATCTTCCGTTAATTACAGTAAATTAATAACAGTAATATCGATTTCTACATTAATAGTTATTTTTATAATTTATTGGAATCGTCGTTTAAGTCGTGAAATAACTCAACGTAAAAATGTTGAACAAAAGCTTACGTACCTAACCAATAACTTTGATGGTGCACTGATTCAACACATTCAAAAAAGCGAAGATCCTTTTGATGTAGAGTTTCTGTTCATTAGCGAGAAAATCAATAACTTCATTAATATTAATGCTGCAGATCTGTATGCTAATTCCGAAGTACTATTTGAACAACTAAATAAACGAGATGACATCGAAGTACTTTACGCCGCAATGAAACATGCTGTCACTGTCGGTTACTGGAGTACAAACCTGCAAATCCAAACGCAAACTTATCACCCAAGGTGGATCGAATTACGCTGCCAAATCACAGAAGTAGAAAATGGCTGGCAATGGAACACCATTATTTTAGATATTACCCAAACCAAAGAGCAACAAGTGGCGTTAATGGAAGCCAATGAAAAATCATTAGCGGCAACCGAATCGAAATCCCGATTTCTTGCAATGATGAGCCACGAAATACGCACCCCGATTAGTGGTATTCTCAGCTTATTAGAGTTAATGGAACCCCATGCACAAAAGCCAGAGTTGCGTCAAATTCACCATAACTTGTCGCAATCAGGGCTTAATTTGCTCAATATTGTCAATGATGTTTTAGATTTCTCTAAGATTGAAGCTGGTAAATTAAACATTAATCCAAGTCGTCATGTGCTATCTGATCTCATTCATGCTTTAGTACAGCCGCACTCTATTCATGCACAACAAAAAGAGATTTCATTTACTCTCTGGCTCGACCCATCCGTTGCCCATTACTTATCTTTTGATGATATTCGTCTAACGCAAGTGCTTAATAACCTACTAAATAACGCAATTAAATTTACAACCAAAGGTAATATTCATCTGGCTGTTGATGTCATAAAAGAAACGAATAACGTACAAACTCTGGCTTTCACTATCCATGATACGGGGATCGGTATTAAATCCGACGATTTAGAACAATTGTTCCAACCTTTTGTACAAGTTGAGCAAAGCAGCAACCGTCGATTTAGTGGTACAGGTCTTGGGCTTTCTATTTGTTATCAACTCGTTCAACTTATGGATGGTGATATTCATGCCAGTAGCGAAGTGGGTAAAGGCACAGCTTTCACCGTCATCGTCCCTTTCCCGATTATAGAAAAACGTGATGTCCAACCTCTACATAAACATTGCGGTCTTATTGGTGATATTAACGACCCACATTTAAATGAATACCTCACCGCTTGGCAGTGTGAATATTCACATTTGACGATCACGAATAAAGCAAAATTACCTTTTGTTATATCGACTAAAAAAATCGATACCATTTTAATCCATGATATGTGGTGTAAGGCGAACAAAGTTGATGCTGCATGGTTAAAAGCAAACTTACCGTCAATGAACGTTGTCATCATCACGTCACCGGATCACTATTTAACTCAAAACCAAGCAAATGGTTCACATTTATCACTCAGCCCATTACTGCCTAATGAGCTATATCGTGCTCTTGCCAATGAAAAAGAAAGTCAGGATATAGAGCAAACTACGCAGCCTCAGGTAGCCAATAAGCTTGATCGTGAACTTGCCATTAAGCAAGGTCGTTATATTTTAGTTGCCGAAGATCACCCGATTAATCAACAAATTCTAAAGCAGCAATTAGAGCTATTAAATTGTGCTGTCGATATTGTAGATAATGGTAAAAAAGCGCTCGACGCTATGGCTAACAAAAAATATAATCTGCTGATCTCCGATTGCCATATGCCAGAATTAGATGGCTTTGAATTGGTAAAAGCGATTCGTCAGCAAGAGCAATTATCAACATTAGCACCCTTACCTATTTTGGCACTTACTGCTGATGCACTATCAAATAAAACACATTTCCAAGAAATTGGATTTAATGACTATTTAATTAAACCTATTACATTAAAAGAACTGGAAACTGTGCTTTATCAGTGGCTACCTGCACTCAAGAGTAAAAATGACAATGCAAACCTTGATGATGAGAATGGCAATGTTAGTAAAATATCGGAAACTGCGTTAATTGATATCAATGAACTCGATACTATCTTTGGTGATCGCGAAACAAGCTTAGACATTCTGACGCAATACTTAGCCTCTTGTGACAGCGATTTAAGTGAGTTAAAACAAGCCATTGAAGAGAGCAATCTTGAACTAATTAACCTTGTTATACACCGTGCAAAAGGTGCAGCAAAGGTGATGGCATTCCACCAGCTAGATCAATTATGTCAAACCATTGAAAGTGCAATTACTCAAAATCAAGCCATTGAATTTGAACAATATTATAACGATATGAAAACACTTGTTCGTTTGCTAAAGCAGCAAGTCATTACGATTAAGAACCTATAGTATGCGTATACTTTTAATTGAAGATCATCATTTTCAGCGCCAAGTGTTAACCACACAATTGGCACGTATTATTGACTCAGATAACGATGAGATCCAATGTGCTATCAATGGTGCTGACGCATTAAAGATCATGCAGCAATATCAGCCTCATTTATTATTATGTGATTTAAACATGCCTGAGATGGACGGGATTAGCTTTCTCGGCCACATTGCCAAACAAAACTATAAAGGTTCAATCATTATCACCAGTGCACTTAAGCAAGACATTTTAACGAGTGTTGAAAAAATGTGCCTCAATTATGATTTAAACCTGTTAGGTTCGTTATCGAAGCCAACGTGTTTAAAACAATTAAGCATACTGTTAAAGCAAGCGAAAGAATGCAGCACGGTAACCAATCAAGGTGCGACATCTGAAATTATCTTAGATGAAGCTTTTATTGATAATGCCTTTGAACAAGGTTGGTTTGTTCCGTATTTTCAGCCGATTGTATCGCTAACAACGGGAGAATGGGTCGCTTGTGAAGCTTTGATCCGGTTAGTTCACCCTGAATATGGCACTGTGCCTGCGTATCAATTTATTGATCAAATCATGCAGCACAATAGAGAGAAAAAGTTAGCGCTATTTATTCTTAACTATGTGATTTGTTATCGCTCGTATTTTCATAACCGAAAAATCGCTATTAACATTTCGTCTAAAACGCTGGTTGATCCCCATTTCATTAACTGTGTATTACAACTTAAAGAGCAATATCAGGATTTAAATCAATGGGTTTATTTTGAACTAACTGAGTCAGAGATCTTCGAATCGGTCGGTCAAGCCATTGAATCAGCATCACGCTTGAGCATGCATGATTTTGTTTTATCCATTGATGACTTTGGAACAGGTTATTCGTCACTTAAACAATTAGAAACTTTGACATTTAACTCATTAAAACTGGATTTGAGTTTTATCCAAGCGATCCCAACCAGTGTAACGGCTGAAGCGATTGTTGAATCTTGTTTACTGCTGACTAAGCGTTTAAACCTGGAAACCGTCGCTGAAGGCGTTGAAAACTTATCATTGTGGCAACAGTTACAAGCAATGAAATGCCAATTAGCACAAGGTTACTTTATTTCACCACCACTGCCGTACAGTAGTATTGATGCATGGTTTCAGCAATGGCAGCAAAAAAGTGGCAATTTAAGCTTATCGGAATAATCTTGCTTTAGCCCATAAAAGAGTTAGCACCTTGATGCTAACTCTTTCTTTTTATTTGAATAAAGAAATTATAACGCTGCAATTTGCGCTTTACGTTGCTTGGAGGTTACGCAGAAATTACCACGCTTAGTACGACATTTTGAGCATCGCTCACACTCTACTTCTGTTAAGTTGCCGTCTTTCCAGCGTTTGATCAGTTGTGGCTCGGTGAGTAACGGACGAGAGAACGCAAACAGTGCAATATTAGTATTGTCAGCCAATGCTTCAATTGCACAGTAATCGCTTAAACCACCCACAGTCATGATTGGCACATTTACTTCATCGCTGATCACACGACCATATTCGCTGAAATAACCTTCTTCTTGAATTGCGTAACCATCGTGCATTTCACCGATCATGGTATCTGCTTTACCATGAATATTGCCTGAGATGATCAGTGCATCCACACCTAGCGCTTCTAGTTTTTTGCAAACAATACGGGTTTCATCAAAGGTTAAGCCGCCTTCAAAAAACTCAGTTGCTGTGAGTTTTACAAGAATTGGAAAATCATCACCAACACGTTTTCTGATCTCATTAAAAATTTCAACCAAGAAACGCATACGGTTTTCCAAACTACCGCCGTATTCATCTTCACGTTGATTGTAGTAAGGACTTAAGAACTGATTGATCAAGTAAGTGTGCGCAGCATGAATTTCTACACCATCAAAACCTGCTTGCTGAGCACGAACACTGGCTTTTGCAAACGCATCAACAATGTAGTCAATTTCTTCTTTCGTCATGGCTTTACCCAGTGTTTGGGTGCTTTTTTCACACACAGCACTTGGCGCAAAAATTACGCGCTCGCCAACATTATAAGTAGTTTTAGTACCACCATAAGCCAGCTGCATAACGATTTTTGAGTCATATTGATGAACGAGATCAGTCAGCTTTTGGTACTCATCAATGAACGAATCATTGTACATACCCATCATGCCTTCATTGGGCTTTTCTTCTGCAACGATATTGGCATAACCTGTGACAATTAACCCTACTTCACCTTGCGCTAATTCTTCATAAATCGCATAAAGCTTATCTGTCATATGACCATCTTCTGTGGCCATATTTTCCCATGTCGCGCTACGGACAAAGCGGTTTTTTAAGGTCATCGAACCAATGCGAGTCGCAGAAAACAATTTACTCAACGTGAAGCCTCTTTCATCTTATTCTTGATATATCATCAAACAGAGAACAAAAAAGAACAGACACATTAGAATATGCCTATTCTTTTTCAAATACTGACCAATTTGTCATTTAGGGGAGGATTGTACTGATAATATGAGGAAAAACTTTAATCTAGATTAAGTTCATTGAGGTTTGTAGCACGTCATCGGCATAAAATGACATTACCCTTACACTACAGGGATCACCCAACTTCGCTTCACTTTGGTCATTTTATCGATGTATTCAAATGACACTTCCCAAACATATTTAGTCTTAGAAAAACCACTCGTATCCGTTGCCTTTTCTGAAGTTGGAATGAATAAATTAAATAACAAATGGGTTTGGTTATTACTGTATTCAGGTTCAATCATAATATCTGATTGCCATACTGTATTTATTGCCGATGAACGACCAGACGTCGATTGTAAACAGCATAAGGTCACATTCGCTACCCGAGTAAATTGTGGATGATCTATTTCAATCATCGCTGGCAATAAGCGGCCTAATGTATATTGTGTTTCCGGTAGGTATAACGGCGTATCTCCTAACAAGTTATATTTTTTACGGTAATAACGCCCAATAAAAAACATCAACAAAAGAAAAGCAACAAATGGCAGCATTGCAAATAGCCATATAATGCCAGCACTCTCATCACGCATAAACGCTATAGTGATTAATAGCAGCGCCAAAAATAATACAAAGCTAAAGATAAAGAATACATTGGCTATTGTTTTTTCTTTGCAATGAATAGGCTTTGGCACTGTTTGGCTGGCTATGGCTTTCACGTCTTTAATAACCTTTTATTTATATTGTTATCACTATCGCCGATAAAATTTAGCATTACTAATAGCGTAGAATAATAACTATATTAGGCTGTCTTAATTAAATAGATTGAAAGCAATATATGGAGGGTGTGAATAAGATCGAAAAAGTGCAGAAACAAAAAAAGCTATCGACATCACAGCGCAATAGCTTTATCAAAAAAGAACACATGGTGGCTATTAACTCACGATATTTTTAATTGCTCGACATTTTGGATAACTCGAACAACCTAAAAATGCATTACCTGCATTAACACCTTTTCTCGCAACACGTTTTACCATTTTTGAACCGCATTTCGGACAGTGGTGCTCTTCTGGAAAACTCGTTGCTTTTACTTGTTTCTCAGCAACTTTTAAAGAGCGTATATGTGCCAAATCAGTCGCTAATCCCGGCTTACATCGTGCTTGCTCAATCCTAACGGTGAAGCTTTCTCGTTGTTTATCATCAAATATCTCCGTATCAAATGAGCGAATATAACGTAGCATTGCACGTACAGACTTAGTGACATTCTCAGGCATTTCCGATTTAAAAACGCCTTCTCCCACAAAAACAATCACAGAATGAAATGCCGTATCTTCAATCCCAAGTAAAGATTGTAAGGTTTTAATATGCTTATAGTTTTGATGAAGTGGGTTTTTAAATACCGAGGAACGTTTAAACAGCGTTTGCTTCCACATTGGCTGATACGTACCACCAAAGATCCAACCTTTCATATTTTTGGTTTCAACCACGAAAATACCGTATTTTGAAACCACAATATGATCGATCTGTGTCGTACCAGAATCACAAGGTAATGTGATGTCTTTCAACACCTTATAATCACTTTTAGGTAGTCTATTCAAACAAAAATGCACAATACACTCGCCAGCACAGCCTTTGAACCATGGCGTTTTTATCACATAAATAAGAATAAGAGCCGGGATCACCCAAAGCAAAGGCTGCAATGCATTAAATACCGTTGATGCTATATCCATGTAAAAACAATCCATTAAATAAAAGGTTGAGCGTCTATATCAGCGTATTTAATTTACGCTATATGCATTCAAATTTTCTTGTCAAAAATATGACAGCAGCGCTCATTTTTTTAAAGCAATAAAGTGTAACGTTTTAATTCCTGCACTAGAGCATTGTAAATAAACGTAATGTTATCGATACAAATGTAATAATTTTTACTGAATATGTGACAATTCATAAGAAAATAAGTGAATGCATCACAATGTGAATCGTTAATCTTCGACAAATGGAATGTAATTATACAAATATATGATTTAAAAACGTTTGCTATCACTTTTAGCAAAAGGCATGTTATTTCTCCTAATTATTAGCCACGCTTTTGGGAGTAAATATCAGTGCTGAAGCGTTCACCCTTTCTCATCGCCACCATGCTTTTTTCTTGTCTGACAACATCCAATGCTTTTGCTGATACTACCCAACACAACACCTATCAAGCCGTACCATCAAAAGATGAATTATTAACTCACACAGATTTTGGTAACCAAAATTATATTTTTCACTTTAGTGGCGCTCATCAATTAACACGTATAGATTTTATTGATCATATGCCAGCCAGCCAAAGTACCTGTAATAGTTGGAAATATGTATCGGCATTAAGTAATTGGAACGTTGCAGCCCAAGTTTTACTACACGTTAGTACTGATTACGATCCAACTAATCACACCTGTACTGCCCATGCTTATTTAAGTAATAACGGTGCACAAATGACGCAAGTTATGCATTTATTTGAAACCAAAAGTTATGTCGATATTGCAGGTTTTAACCTTTCGGCTGATGGATTTGATTCTGCACTAAATGCCGTCTAGTGTTTAATGCAAAGATAAATCCAGATACTTTCTAAACGTATCTGGATTTATGCCCTCCTCGAAATCTTTGTCCTGATTACAGTGAAGAGCTTTAACTCATCAACCACAAACACAAGTGAGAATCAATATCATTTAATTTTATTATCGGATTCTTATCTCTCACAAAAATAGATTTATAATGGGAATTATTATCATTAAGATTTGCGAAAAATTTTAAGGATAACCATTTTGAAAACAGTCACAGCCAGCATTTTAGCCTTCAGCACACTACTTAGTTATTCAGGAACCGCGCTTGCAAATAGCTACCCTTTAACAATCACAGATGTCGCTGGTCGTCAGGTCACCTTTGACCATCAACCGACAAATATTGCCCTATCCACCAGCCGTATTTTCCCTTTGCTCGAAATCATTTACCAAGGTGATGCAGCTAAGCACTTGGTTGCTGCACGTGATGACATGCGTGTTTCCGCGCCAAGTATGTATGCCAGTTATATTAAACAGTACCCTGCTCTACAACACGTCCCTGTGATTGGACAGATCAAGTCCGGTGAATTTGACGCAGAGCGTTTCATTAACCTAAAACCAAAACCGGATTTGTTTATCGTTGATCTATCAAATATTAAGCTAGCGCAAGATAAAGGCTTATTGAAAAAACTTGATGATGCAGGGATCAAGGTACTTGCGGTCGATTTTCGTGAAAACCCGATTAAGAACACCATCAAATCGGTACAAGTTGCCGCTGATGCTGTTAACCGTTCAAAGCAAGGGACTGATTTCACCCACTATTATCAACAACACCTAGATGTAATTAAAAACACCTTAGCGAATCACCCTGATATTGCGATGAAACGTGTCTTTATTGAGCGTGCCGCTGGTTATAGTGATTCATGTTGCCGCACGTTTGCTACTGGCAATATGGGCGCTTACATTCCAATGCTTAAAGCAACAAATGTCGCTACGGCACCATTAAAAGGCGCTAACACTGGTGAGATGTCGCCAGAGACCGTGATCACTGCAAAGCCTGACGTCTATATTATGCAAACTACAGGTTGGATCACGGATGATGGCAAACCAACCAATGGTATTCCTCTCGGTTATTCACCTAATAAAGCAGTGATTGCTCAAGCAACCAAAAGCTTAATGGATCGCCCTTGGCTAAAAGCGGTCAATGCTTACCAAAAGAAAAACGTTTACTCTATTTACATGCCGTTTTACAACTCGCCGTATAACTTAGTGGCAATTGAATATTTCTCAAAATGGATCCACCCAACACTGTTTAGCACACTGCAACCAGAGAAAACATTTGAAGAAATGAACCTCAAATTTGGCGATCGTCATCTAAACGGTTTATTCGGTCAAAATAACTTTAAGGCAATGGGACAGTGACTAGTCTTTCCATTGAATTAAAAGCCCATTACACCCGTGCTCGTAATAAGAAAATAGCGCTAATCGTCTTAGTTATATTAAGTGTGATCTGCGTTATCGCAGATGTATTAATTGGCTCGCAAGGCTTAAGTTTTAGCCAAGTTATTACTGCGATTTTCTCACCCTCTCATAGCGCAATAGCAAGCAAAGTGATTGTGTGGGACATTCGTATGCCGATGTCCTTAATGGCACCGTTTATTGGTGGCGCATTAGCTTTGGCTGGCGCACAAATGCAAACCACACTGCATAACCCGTTAGCCGATCCGTATACCTTTGGTGTTTCTGCTGCTGCTGGCTTTGGTGCTTCTCTGGTGATCACCAATGTTATCGCGATCCCTTTTGTTCCTGCGCAATACCAAATCGCAGTGATGGCTTTCATTATGTGTTTGCTCACCACGTTACTCATTGCTGGGATTTCATCCATTAAACGGATTTCCATTGAAGGCGTAATGTTATTTGGTGTCGCGGTGATGTTTGCTTATGACAGCTTACTGATCATGATGCAGTACATTGCCAGCGAAACCCAGTTACAAACCTTGGTATTCTGGCAAATGGGCTCACTTGATCGTGGTAGTTGGGAAAAAATCATTATATTAGCGATTTTACTGCCGATCGTGCTGTTGATCATGATGAAAGATGCATGGCGTTTATCTTCGTTAAAGATGGGACAAGAACGTGCAGAAGCAATGGGCGTCAACGTTAAACGACTGCGGATGAAAACCCTGGTGTTAGTTTCAATCATCACTTCGCTATCAGTATCATTCGTGGGCGCGGTTGGCTTTGTCGGTTTAGTCGCACCGCATATTGCGAGAATGATTTTAGGTGAAGATCAACGCTTCTTCTTACCAGCTTCGTTTCTTGTCGGCGCCGTGTTATTAGAGCTTGCCTCTATTGCCAGTAAAGCGATCATGCCGGGGATCATCTTACCGCTGACAGTTGTAATGTCGATCGTTGGTATCCCCTTCTTTATCTTTTTAGTCATCAAAAGAGGTGGGCGCTAATTATGAGCCTTGATATTAAAAATATCTCTGTAACCTTTGGCGATCAGACTGTACTGCAAGATTTAACCCTACCAACAATTCACAATGGTGAAATGGTAGCGTTAATTGGTCGAAATGGGGCTGGGAAGTCAACCTTATTACGCCAAATGACCATGTTGCTAAAGCAATATCCTGAACAGATACAATATGCTCATACACCGCTACAGTTGAACGACATCGGTTATTTGCCGCAAGAGCACCGCATACATGCCAATGTGACCGTTTTAGAGTTATTAATTACGACAATGAATATTCATTCAACGTCATTAATAGCGAAACAAGAATGTGCAGAGCGTGGCTTATTGCTGTTACAAGAGATGGGCGTGCTGCATTTAGCCAATAAGCAGTGTATGGATCTCTCTGGTGGTGAAAGTCAAATGGTCGGGCTGGCACAAGCGTTAATAAATAATCCCAAAGTGTTGTTACTCGATGAGCCAACCTCTGCACTTGATATGCAAAATCAGCTTCGATTACTCAACTTTGTTAGAGCATATGTAGAGCGTACCGGGGCATGTGTGATTATGGTGATCCATGATCTTAATCTTGCTTTGCAATATGCCGACAACATTGCAGTACTGCATCAAGGTGAGCTCTTTGACTACGGTGCTCCCAACCACATCGTTACGCCCGAGTTGATCTGGGATGTATTTAATGTTGATGCTCATATTGTTAAGGTCGAAAACACCCCGATAGTGGTAATGAAAACTCAAAGCGTACACTAATTTATTATTACCAATAAAAAAACCGGTTTACCCTCGTTCTTCCTAGTTAGAAGTGCATGAGAGTAAGCCGGTTTTTCTTTACCTATTGATTACCAACGCTGTAAAAACAGATTATTTTGTTGATACCACAATCTTCTTACCAAGCGACATAGCAAGGTTATTATCGTAATACGCAGCTTCATTAATAAAGTGCGGGTAAGCCACATAATCGCCTTCCCAGAAGATCTCTGTACCATCAAACAAGGTGAAAATAGGATCACCCGGATTGAGTGGTTCAAAGTCATTATCCTGTACTGACTTGTGCACCATGCCAATACGTTCACCTTGCTCATTCTCTGGCAGTTTTAGCGTTTCTTCATAACAATAAGCATCATAGTTATCAGCCAATGCTGGTACTTCATCAGTATTATATAAATGGACAAAATCAAGAATATGCCCAGTCATGTCTTCCATCCAATCTAATACATCTTGACGGATCACTGATTGTGGCTGAGGCCCAACTTCAATGATCACACCTTGCTTAGCAATTGAGCACACAAATAAATGATCATCAACCGAAGTATGATCTTCAAATACAACAACAGATTCAGGCATCTTATCTTTAACGTAAGCACCTAATTGACGATTAAACTTATCTGATTGCAATAAGATCAGCGAAGGTCCCATATTACTGGTGGTGTTATGCAAGTCGATGATGAAATCACTTTTCGCATTCCCTTTCGGACCAATTTGTTCATTTAGGGCTTTTGCGCGAGATTGCTCATAGCTGGCTAACTCAAAGTTAGCTAAATCATGTAATCCAAACTGGCGGTTTAAATCATGATCAACATAACGTTTGTTTTCACCATATGCTTTAGGGTTTGCAAATACCGTTTCGACAGAAAAGCTCTCACGCGCTAATAATTGTGGTGTATTCTGCCATTTTTTGAGTAAGTAAATACCGCTGAATTCATTACCATGGGTACCGCCTACTACTGCTACCTTATTTATCTTACTCATCCTTGACCTTCCTAATATCCAAATGCTTCATTCAATATACTGAAAATTTATATTGATACCAGTCTATTTGTTCGACAAAAATGGCATAGATTAGAATTTAATTGGTCGGGTTTGTGCCAATTTCAAATAAGAATGTAGCTCACCATTTTTATACTCAATGGCTGAGTGAATATTAGAATAACGGTTAGCAAACACGGCACAGCGGTAAGTGTTTTCTTCTTTATGTATTTCAATTTCAATCACGCCATCCACCAGCTCCCAATACCCTGTGGTATGAAGACGGTTAAATAGTGTGTATTCATCTAACGTACCATCTGCATGTAAACGTAATTCAGTGATGTAACCCGCACTACAGGTTTTGATCCAATATTGTTCAGAAATTTCATCAGCAGTGAAATTACGCTTGGTTTCTAACCACAAATTCATTTGCTGTTGCTGTTCTAGTGCTAAGGGTGGGAGATCCGCTAAACCGAATAAACGAACACGTTCGGTTTCACGATAGAATAATTGTAAAAGTTGAAGCGTTTTTTTCTCGAACATCCCTGCCACCCAAACTAAAAAGCCACAAAACATATGGAAAAATCATTGATAGCTAAGATATTAGTTGAAGCAGCATAATGTCACGCATTAACAATAGGTTATGTAGTCAGCATCACATTTAAATTATTAGAAATTGACCTTGCCTCTTAACGACTTAGTTTTACCTCTTTGAGTTTTCTTATCCATACGGCGGATTTGGGAGTTTTTCGTTGGTTTAGTGGCTCTACGGGCCTTTTGTGTCACAACGGCACTTTGAATCAGTGACTTTAAACGCTCTAACGCTTCTTCACGGTTCATCTCTTGAGTGCGATGTTGCTGTGCCTTGATCACGATAACGCCATCTTTGGTGATACGGCTATCAGATAGCTTGAGCAATCGCTCTTTATAAAATGAAGGCAAGGTTGAACGATTAATATCAAAACGTAAATGGATTGCACTCGATACTTTATTAACGTTTTGCCCTCCAGCTCCCTGTGCACGGATTGCCGTTAACTCAATTTCCCAATCGGCAAGTTGAACAGAATTTGAAATGACTAGCATGGAGTAACTCTCTAATTAAATAACATTAAGATAGTAACATAGTGGTTCTATAGCACCTATTAAGCAGCGAAGTGATCTTGTTTGCATCTTCATGCCAGACATCTGGGTTTTTACTCCTAAAGCGATTACCCTGCTACTTCATTCATCAACATTAATCGTACATATAAATGGATATTATAATTTTCTTATCGGAGTTAGGGCATAGTATTCGCCCTTGGTTAGATGATATTTCAACTGCTATTGTTGCTTGTTTACTGGTGGTTTTCGGCGGTGATATCAACCGATTTTTACGACGACGATTATCAAAATACAATTTTATTATTCGTACTCTCGCCTTTATTTTAGTTAACGCTTTTGGTTATGGTTTGTTAATTGTCTATTTATCGCCATTACTTCATCGAGAGCTACTCAATATTCCAAATTATCTCTCTATTAGCATTATTACTGCTACTTTCATTTTTATTGGTTGTTGGGCTCAACGTAATAAACAAGCATAAAAAAGAGCGACCATCATGGTCGCTCTATGAACTTAATATTTAGCGTCGATTAGTACTGTGAATTGATGACAACCTCTTCGCCTAAAATACCATTTTTTGCAATTGGGCGATTACTTGAATTAGCGGCACGCATAATACGAATACCTTCCGCACCAGCTTGACGTGCAGCGACGATATCACCATCGGAATCACCGTAATAAATTTTGATATTGTTCGCTTTAATATAAGGTGTTTTAGTAAATTCAGTTTTACTTGATCCTGCAAAAATAACTTTATGCATATTCTTAATACCAAAGACATCTTTTAGGTATTGAGTAGAGATTTCACAGTTAGAAGCTGTACGACCGGTAATAAAGTAAATCTGATCGCCACGTTTCTGGTGCATTTCAATCAACTTTTTCGCCGTTTCTTTCGGTAAGCTGAACTTTTCCCAATCACAGTTCATCTTGTCCCAGAATTTTTGATCATGTAAGTAACTAAAAGAATTAGGTGAGAATTCTTGCTGACCACGATAGAAGCCAGGAGTACTGAATAGTACAGTATCATCAATATCAAAACCGACAGCCATTGGTGGCTTGCCTTTTAATTTTTGCGCGATGTCATCAACTGATACCCAATTAATATCTTTTGGCTGCCCCATTTCCAATATTTGAATAGTGCTATATCCAGGATGAGTCGGTGTCACTTTAGGATCTGCAAATGCCGTAGAAGAAAAAGTAGATAACGCAAATAAAGAACCAACGGCGAGTAATGTAATATTCTTATTCATAATTTAGATCCCTGTAGATAAGTGTGCATAATCTACGATGCAAATAAGAATAAAAATGCGGATTAGATCACAGAGGAATTATCACTATACGAAATATAAGATTTATATTTTGAGTTATCTAAATAAAATGATTATAAATCTAATAAATGATGACTAAGTAATTTTTTGCACCCTTACTAAATGGAAAACCTAAATAACATTCAGCTTCTATTCATATTCATTATTATCTAATTGTATTAATTCTAAAATAAGCATTCAATTGAAGTTATAATGAAAAAATTAATTTTACCTCTTATGGTAACAGCACTATTAGCTGGCTGTAATGAAACAACAGCTGTAAACAATAAAGACTTTAGCCCTGAGCAAAAAGCACAAATCGAAAAGATTGCTAGTCAATATATTATTGAACACCCTGAAGTATTAGTAAAAGCTTCTGAAACATTGCAAAAACAACAAATGCAAGCTCAGCAACAATCGGCTAAAGAAGCGGTTATCAAATACGCTGATAAGCTAGTGAAAAATGACAAAACACCTTACGTTGGCCCGAAAGATGCGAAAGTCAATGTGATTGAGTTCTTTGATTACCAATGTATGTTCTGTTCAAAAATCGCTCCAGTAGTGAAATCACTAGAACAAGCAAACCCTGATGTAAAATTCATCTTTAAAGAAACACCAATCTTTGCTTCACGTTGGGATGCATCTAAATATGCTGCTGATATGGGTAACTGGATTTTTGCTCATGATGGTAGCGAAGCTTACGCTAAGTACCATAATGCCGTATTTGCTACAGGTAAAGATGAAGGCAAACTAACTAAAGATGACATCAATAGTATTGTGACAAAACTGGGCATTGATATCAGCAAGTTTGATGCAAACAATACATTTGAAGAAAACTACCAACTATTCAGTGAGCTTGGTTTCCAAGGTACACCTGCATTAATTGTTATGCCAACGAATAATGTGACAGCTAAGAATGTTCATATTATCAATGGCTACGATCCACAGGGCTTACAAAAAGCGATCACTGAAGTGAAAAATAGCGTTAAATAATGCCCTTTCAGCAAAGCCAGTCATTGACTGGCTTTGTTATTCCCACAGACGACACATATCAATCTCCCTACCTCTGTCAGATAAACCAATATTAAGCGCCAACAGCTGTAAATGGATCAACTTCAAAATAATGGCTATGACAACAATCTGCTAATTGTGATTCCACATACAACTCAACAGATTCAATAGATTCTGCCTCCCAAACACACTGAAAAGTATGATCATCGACATAAATCAAGGCGAGGTGAAGTTGTAAATCTGAGGGTAAATTGCTGCCGATATACTGAGATTTAATAAAGAATTGCTCTTCATTTGTCATTTTATGTTCACTGGTAAAGAACATAGCTGACCCTTCTTATCAGTTAAAATTAATTATAAGTATAGGTCAGCTTTAAGCAGGATTAATTATGTGCTACGTCTTTTAAGGCACGTAAGTATGCTTTTTCAGACTCAATATACTCCAGTGCTTTTTGAGCACGAAGCCATTCAGGATAAATTAAATCTCTCTGAATTAATAAGTTATCTAAATATGCTTGCACTGAAGAAGAGACTGGATACTTGATCTTTACACGCTGTATTTCGAACAAAACATGAGGTTTATTGCTGCCAATTTCTTTATAAGAGTGAAAATCAAACTTTTTCAATTGTGGCCAAGCAGCATAAAAAGCATCAAGACACTTTTGCTCAATGTCTAACCATTCATCTTCCATTATTTTGTACCACGCATAGGACTGACCTAAGCGTTCGTACATAACGCGTTCTCTTTCAGTGTAATAAATCGGTGTGGTGTTGTCCTTAATCCGTTGATCGATGCTTCCCATCGCATTCGATTGTGGCTGATAATTCACAAAACTACCCGTAAAAACTGTATTGCTAATATTATTCAAATTCCACCATTAACAAATGTCAGCATAATGACAAATAATAATAAGTCCTCTTTCACTATTACCCTCACATTAAGAAAAACTGCCATTATCCAAACACATGAATATTCTGCTACACCTTATACAAAATGGATTATTTATATCCATGAATCGTATTTAACATCGCATTATGTGTAGTTTCTAAACAGGAATTGATGACGTTTTAAACAGCAATGAAAGCGGTGTGTAAAATTCCATCGAAAAAACGCTGGAAGCCACGTTTTATAAGGGTTCAGTGCATTTTTAAGGTATCCTATAAGCCCTTAATTTTTGCTTGGTGTTACTGACGGCAAGCGAACACGAGCTTATTAGCCAGACTTATTTATGCTTTACGATCAAAAAAGCCACATTCGTTATCCAAAAGGATTATTCGCAATGTGGTCAGTTTACAGTTTTACCGGCGCAGCCATTCTCGCCTCTATTGTCTTCTCGCTGCTATTATTCCTTTCCATCGATGACGACCCATTGATGAAGTTCCTATTCGGTGGCTTAGCTGTCATTTTTGAATTAGGTAAATTCTTTGCTTGGTACGAAGTGGGCGAACGCAAAGCACGACGTAACTATACTGGCACCCTTTCGGCCTTTACTTTCTATGCTGTATTAGCTGCAATTTCTATCGGTGGCTCCATTGGTGGTATTAACAGTGCAACCAATAAAGCACACAGTGAAGTGAATGTGCAGAAAAGTAAGATCAATGCTTACAACATGCAAATTGAAGCGATCGAAAAACAGATCGATCTTAATAATGTTGCAGCTGAAAAATACATTCAAATGGAGCGCATCGCTTCAGGTGTATCACGTATTCAAAAACAAAACGAAGAGTTACGTAAGCAACAACAACAACTGGCAATGGAACGCGATAGCATTCCAGTTGTGAGTCAAGGCTCAGTATTAGGCTTAATCGATAGCTTGGCAGAAACATTACATGTGTCACCACAATCAGCCCAGCTTGGCTTAGTGGTATTCCTCTCTGTACTACTGGATTTTTTTGCCGCTTTCTTCGTTGGTTTGATTGGTGAAGAGAACCGTTTCCGTCATAAATTCCGTCATAACCAGATGTTGGAAATGGCGGGTTACAACGAAATGGAACAACCTAAACTACTTGAGCACTTTGATCCATCAAGTGTGGGTACATCAGAAATCACGGATGTTGAAGTTAACGACGCGGATGAAATCATCATTGAACCTGAAGTGCCAAAAACACCTTATGAGCTTGCTATTGATGCCCTTAGTCATAATAAAGTGAACTGTAGTAAGCGCGCTGTTAGTAAATTCTTAAACATCTCTACTGATGAAGTAGATTCGATTTTCAAGCAATTACTTGATGAAGGCATTGTCAGTAAGAAGCCCAATAATCACTACCAATGGCATGGCGTTGAAGCGACTGCGAGCTAATCCATAAATGGACACCAAAAGCCCGATATCAGTGATGATTTCGGGCTTTTTTATTGGCTGATTTTATCTATTTTTCACTTTGTTACACTTATTTCTAGATTTGTTTTATCAAATACTGCAGCGATCACATAAACTAACTTTCCTTACAGCGCGAGAGGTTATTCCTCTGTAGAATCCGCCCACCATCATTTTGTAGTAGTACTCATGAACCGTCTAAAACACTATAAAAAACTTTTCACCCATTCCATTATCGCAACGGGTGTACTTACCCTTGTTGGTTGTGCGCAACCATTATCAACAGAAAAGCAAACTAGCTACTCTAACGTTGATAATTTTAAAACCAACCTATACCAAAGCTCGCTGCCTTATACGAGCAAGCACCCAGATAAAACGGGGTTCTACCCACTTGGTGATGGTCAAGCTGCCCTACTGGCTCGTTTAGCAATTATTGAAGGCGCAGAAAAAACCTTAGATGTGCAGTACTACATCTACCGTGACGATGCGACAAGCGGCCTATTAACTTGGTACTTATACCAAGCAGCAGAACGTGGTGTGCGTGTACGTCTATTACTTGACGACATGCAAAATCGTGACGATCAAGCACTCGCGAGTTTATCGGCTCACCCTAACGTTGAAGTGCGTTTATTTAACCCATTTTCAAACCGTACGATTAAGCCTCTTAGCTTTTTGACTGATTTCGATCGTCTAAACCGTCGTATGCATAACAAAGCCATCATCGCTGACGGTGTTTTTGCCATCACGGGTGGTCGTAATATCGGTGATGAATACTTCTCAGCAAACAGTGACGTAGAATTTGGTGATTTCGACCTGATCATGTTAGGCAAAGTGATCCCACAATTCTCTCGCCAATTTGATGAGTACTGGAACAGTAAACCAGCCACACCGATTGAAGCATTAGTGAGTGAAGCACACGAGCCAACGCCAGAGCAGCTAGCACAATGGAAAAAAGCTCAGCTTAAATACATGTCGACTGATTACGCACGTTCGTTGAAGCATCACCCAATGGTGAAACAATTAATGAATGAAACACTGCCGCTATTCTGGACAGATGCAGAGCTGCTTTACGATACACCGTATAAAGTCGCTAACAGCCAAGATGATCTACTACTACATAAGCTTTCAGAAATGATTGCGAAAGCTGATCACGACTTCTTCTTAGTATCACCTTACTTTGTTCCTACTGAAGAAGGCGCTAAAGAGCTAGCAAAAGCTGCGAAAAGTGGTAAAAATATTACCATCGTCACTAACTCATTAGCGTCAAATGACGTGTTTGCTGTGCATGGTTGGTATGCAAAATACCGTAAGATCATGCTAGAAGGCGGCGTTAAGCTATATGAAGTAAAAGTAGAGCCGGGTCATAAAACGAAGCACAAGTGGCTAAGCCGTTCTCGTACTAGCCTACATGCAAAGACCTTTATTCTTGATAAATCAAAGATTTTTGTTGGTTCATTTAACTTCGATCCACGTTCTGCTTACTTAAATACAGAACTAGGGGTGATTGTGGATTCCGCAGAGTTTTCTGGTCAAGTGTATAACCAGATCAGCAACTCCCTATTAAAAGATGCTTACCGCTTATCTTTAGATGAGAATGGTGACATCGTGTGGAATGATGACACAACAGGTCAACAATACACCTCTGAGCCTGATAGCAGCATTTGGCTAAAAATGGGTGCTTGGGTTGCAGGTGCACTACCTATTGAAAAGCAGCTGTAAGATAACATTCTAATAGCAACAAAAAAGGCGTCCAATGGACGCCTTTTTTAATACAAAGAATAAGTTAGATTAAATTAGCCTTTGTTACGAAGTGAAGATTTTTTCACTGCATTTTTCTCGATGTACTCGATGATCATGCCTGCGATATCTTTACCTGTTGCTTTCTCGATACCTTCAAGACCTGGTGATGAGTTTACTTCCATCACTAGTGGACCACGATCAGAGCGAAGTAAGTCAACACCTGCAACACCTAAGCCCATGATCTTCGCTGCAGCAACGGCTGTCTTACGCTCTTCTGGCGTGATCTTAACCAGTGCTGCGCTACCGCCACGGTGTAGGTTTGAACGGAATTCACCTTCTGCACCTTGACGCTTCATCGCTGCAATCACTTTATCGCCGATCACGAAACAACGGATATCAGCACCGCCTGCTTCTTTAATGTATTCCTGCACCATGATGTTTGCTTTCAAACCCATGAACGCTTCGATAACACTTTCTGCAGCTTTACGTGTTTCAGCAAGTACTACACCGATACCTTGTGTACCTTCCAGTAGTTTAATCACTACAGGTGCACCACCTACCATGTCTAGTAAGTCTTTAACATCATCGGGCTTGCTTGCAAAACCAGTAACAGGCATACCAATGCACTTACGAGATAGCAACTGCATTGAACGTAGTTTGTCACGAGAACGGCTGATCGCTACAGATTCATTTACTGTGTAAACGCCCATCATCTCAAACTGACGTAAAACAGCAGTACCGTAAAACGTCACAGAAGCACCGATACGTGGAATAATCGCATCAAAATTCACTAGATCTTCACCTTTAAAGTGGATCTGTGGCTTCTCTGAGTTGATATTCATGTAACAACGTAGTGCATCAATCACTTTCACTTCATGACCACGTTGCTCTGCGGCTTCAATAAGACGAGCTGTCGAGTAAAGTGAACGGTTACGAGATAAAATACCAATTTTCATGACAACTAGCCTTGAGTTTTAATGAGATAAGAAGCTTCCGGGTCAACAATAATACGCTCATGCATTGCCGTACGACCAAGTAGCATACGGAAAGCCATATTATCACGACTTGTTAACGAAATTTCGATTGGCCATTGCTGACCATTAAAATCAATTGTAGAAACAATAAAATAACGTAATTGTTCATCACCGCCAGAGTTACGTACAATACGTTTGTCAGCGACTTTCGCTTCGCAAACTTGTTCTACTTCAGTGTTATTGTGGATTGGGTGAATCCAAAATTTAACCCATGCCTCGCCATCGCGAGTAAATTCTTCAATTTTAAACGTATGTAAACATGAACTACGTGCACCAGTATCAACTTTTACGTGAATATCACTGATGCCAAGGTCAGGTAAAGCTGCGATTTCGCGCCACCCAACAAGAAATTTATTATTTTTGTTCACTATTGTATCTTTATTAACCATATTACAAACTCGCTATTGCTGTAGTAGTAATAAATCCAATACCTTATAAAGATAATACTACAGTATAGTGAGCATTAACCATCTCTCTGACATAAATTTAACATTGACAAAATGCCAAATTTATATTTATGCACAGAGAAACACGTTGCTTAAGTCGTCCCTAATTAAGCTTTAGCGTTTAAAACACCACGACGAATTTGATCCAGTTCAATTGATTCAAACAAGGCTTGAAAATTACCTTCACCAAATCCCTCGTTTCCCTTACGCTGAATAATCTCAAAAAACACAGGACCGATCACAGTCTCGGTGAAAATTTGCAACAAAATACCATGTTCATCACCATCTAGCAGTATTTTGTGGTGCTGTAACAACGCAATATTTTCATCGTGACAGTCAATCCTTTTACTTATTAACTCATAATAAGTATCAGGTGTATCCATGAATATCACTTTCGACTCGCGTAATTTCGCTACCGTGGTAGCAATATCACCGGAGCTTAAAGCAATATGCTGAATGCCTTCGCCTTTATATTGTTTTAGGTATTCGGCAATTTGTGAGTGTTCATCACTAGATTCATTGATAGGAATACGAATCTTGCCGCATGGGGATGTCATTGCGCGAGATTTTAAACCAGTTAGCTGGCCTTGGATATTAAAATATTTCACTTGGTGAAAATTGGCTATTCGAGTGTAGAAATCTGCCCATTTATCCATATTACCCGTTTCTACATTATGGGTAAGATGATCGATATTTTTCAATCCTTTATCGGCGTTAACCAATCGTTGTTGATAATCGTGATAGTAGTCAAAATCCACCTCATAAATATCATGTTCACCATAACGATCCACTAAATATAACAAGGCTCCACCGATCCCTTCTATGGCAGGGATATTTAACTCCACCGGCCCAACCTGTGTAGAATAAACAATCGCACCTTGTTTGACCGCATAAGCCAATGCTTTATCCACATCTTTAACACGAAAAGCCATCGCATTGACGCTTGAACCATGTGCTTTAGCGAATTGATTGGCTTGCGATGAATGCTCACCATTAACAATAAAGTTAATATCACCTTGACGATATAACCACACCGCTTTGTGCTTATGCTTAGCGATTTCAGCAAAGCCCATTATTGAAAATAAGTGCTTTAACTGCTCAATCCCCTCCGCTGATGGTGCTGTATATTCCACAAACTCAAAACCGTCTGTACCTAAAGGATTCCATAGCTCAGTCATAGCAAGCCTCCTGTTAAAGATATCGATAGCTCTTTTAACGTTTAGCAGTGAGTGGTTTACAGTGGTAAGTTTCACATTAGCAGATTGAATATTAATTAATTTATTGCTGTAACGCCTTATTTCCATCGATTTTACAGCCTGTATTTATCTTTATGATTCAAGCAGAAAGCGTCGCTATGAACTATATTTAATGCTTATCGTGCGTTTTATTATTTGGGTTGAATTATGCATAAACGAGACACTTTTGAGCTTCCTCGAAAAACGTCCTATGTTTATCCTATTCATTCAAAATTACCGCTAGCCCTAGAAATCCGTCGCTACCTTAAAAAAGAATTCGCCTTTTGTGCTCAATATGAAAAAGGCATTATTAAAGACGATGATCCTGAATTTCTTCACCAATACCGCGTGACATTACGCCGTATCCGAGCCATTTTAACCCTGCACCATTCACTGTTTGATCCAACACAAGTTGAACAACTTAAACTTGCTATCAAAAACCTCATGCAACTCACTAACCTACAGCGAGATCTCGATGTCTATTTAATGCAAATGGAGCATTACTTCAGCTTAATTGAACATAAGCATCATTTAGGATTGGCACGCTTTTTCGATGATTTACAACACCAACGCCAGAAAACTTATAAGAAGAATAAACATTGGCTTAAAAGTGATGAGTATAGAGCTACTTATAACGAGATTGCCCTACAGCTAAAACATTTATTAGCTATAGATAATCCAACATCACCAGCAAACATAATAAGCATTAATAGGCTGTTAACGCAGCTTAGCAAGAAGGTTTTAAAACTCACAACAGCGATTAATACTGAAACAGAAGATAGCCAACTTCATGCCTTAAGAATTAAATGTAAGAAGCTTCGTTATGGTTTAGAGCTTTATGCATCTATTTCGGATCAGATAACCTTGGGTATCACTGCCAAAACGATGAAGTCGATGCAATCCAAATTGGGGGACTTTAATGATAGTGCAGTGCAAATTGATTTTCTCAATCACTATTTAGAGCAATATAAAAAAGCGGGACGACGGGCAAAAGCGATCAATTTGCTCCTTCATAAAATGAGGGAGCAACACGCGAATAATAAGCAGCAGTTAATTAGAGAAATTATCCAATTTTCTAAAACCGCTACGAATACATGATCATGCTAGTAATTTGACAATATCCGCTTCAATACTCAGCGGTTTAGTCGTCGGCGCATAACGTTTGACAGGCGTACCATCCGGTGCAATTAAAAATTTAGTAAAATTCCATTTAATATTGGCTCCTAACACACCAGGTAACGCTTTGACTAAATAAGCAAATAGCGGATCTGCCTGTTCACCTTTCACATCCACTTTACTGAACATCGGGAAAGTAACACCGTAATTAACTAAACAACTTTGTGCTATTTCCGCTTCAGTACCCGGCTCTTGCCCACCAAATTGGTTACATGGGAAGCCAAGGATCACTAGCCCCTGCTCTTGATACTTATCAAACAACATCTGTAATGATTCATATTGCGGGGTAAATCCACATTCACTGGCAGTGTTCACAATTAGCAGCACTTTACCTTGATACTTTTCAAGCGAAAGCATCTCTCCTGTGATGTTTTTCACTTCAAAATCGTAAATTTTAGTCATTCTCATTTCCTATTTATTATTACTCGCTAAGTGTCCATGCTATTCTGTGCGACTCTTTCAGTACGATATTAATGCCATGACAGATCTCAAATCGCTATTTTTTTCACTCGGCATAGAGAAGCTTGATTTATCATCAGAAGATCAATCGCTTATCAACCAGTTTATCTCTAGTTTTACGCCTCGTTTTCTCGATATTTGCCAACAACGCTCTGATCGTGCACCTCTCGATTTACTGTTAGGCTTAATGACACAACAACACCAACAGTTGTCACAACAATGGCAAACACAACAGCAAGCTTATCAGCAGATGCAGTCTGTTTTTGAGAGTACTGTTGGCTCAGACCATGCTTCAAAATTCCAACATCAAGATAGCGAACAATACACCATTGTTTCTCTGTTATGGTTACTTGTTCAAGGTGCAAGTCAGATTGACTATAGCTACGCTAACGAGCAAGCCGAAACGATTTGTCAGCAATTATTTACAACGACGGCAACAATGAAAACCGCAGATTCTCAAGTAGAGCAACTACGTCAACGCTTAATGCAAGCTTACTATCAAGGGAAAAAATCCACTAAGCAAAGCCTATTTAGCCAATTAAAGAATTGGTTCAAACACTAATAACCATTAGTATGGCTTTACGATAATGATTAACATTACTTTATTGTGTTAGACAAACAAACTACAAACAGTCAGTAACGTCGGTTACTACCGTGATAAAAGTTTGTAATTCAATGAAATAGATCTTCTTGCAATCAGGTCTATTTAGTCACAACACTAACATCGTTACACCCCAAGTTTGATAACATTGCAATGTTTCTTCGCATTGTTAACACGGAGTTCTAGATTGAAAAAACTATATCTGAATACTTATTTCATCTGTGCCATGTTCGGTGCGCTGCTAAGTATCTTTTTCACCCCATTGTCCTATGCATCCTCAACCATAACTACAGGATGGGTAACTAACCCTCAGCATCCACCAGTAGAAGTACGTTTGATGCTCACGGGTGAAAAAGATCCTGCAAATAATACAGTTCAAGGCTTATTAGAAGTCAAACTTGATAAAGACTGGAAAACCTATTGGCGCTCACCTGGTGAAGGTGGCGTTGCCCCGTCAGTTAACTGGGATATGTCGAGTAACGTTGAAAGTGTTGATTGGCAATGGCCGATGCCAAAGCGTTATGAATTCCTAGGTGTAGAAACCTTAGGCTATAAGCATGATGTCATCTTCCCGCTCTCTATTCATGTTAAAGACATGAACAAGCCTGTGTTTCTTGCAGGTAAGCTAACCATGTCTTCTTGTACTAGCATCTGCGTACTGACCGACTATGAATTAGCATTAGACTTTAATCCGACCAAGCTGACCACATCTACTGATGCGATGTTCTTATATAACAAGGGCTATAGCCATGTGCCTAAGTCATCACCAGCCGTCACACTGGATAAAGTCTCATACGATAAAAACAAAAAGATCGTCACTGTTGTTGCCACTAACAAAGCGGGTTGGACAAAACCAGATGTACTGATTGATGGACATTCAAAAGCGGTAAAAGACAGCTCTTTCCTTGCACCTAAAGTAACCATTAAAGATCAAACCCTGTACGCGGCATTACCTGTTACCAGCTGGTTTGGCACCCCTAAACTTGTTGGCGAGCCACTACAAGTAACTATCGGTGATAATGATTTAGCCGTTGAGATGAAAGCAACCGCAACAGATGAGCCAGTGATCGTTCCAAACACAGATAACAATCTGTGGGAAATTATTGGTTTTGCATTATTAGGTGGCTTAATTCTTAATATCATGCCTTGTGTACTACCTGTACTGGGTATGAAACTAAGCAGCGTTATTTCTGCTAAAGGATTGGAAAAGCGTCAAATTCGCACCCAATTCATTGCCTCTGCGGCAGGTATTCTGACTTCATTCTGGCTACTTGCGGGCTTCTTAGCACTGATGAAGTTCTCAGGACAAGCACTTGGCTGGGGTATTCAATTCCAAAGCCCTTGGTTTATTGGCATTATGATCGCTATCACCGCGCTATTTGGTGCCAATATGTTGGGGTTATTTGAAATTCGACTTTCAAGCAATGCGAATACATGGATGGCATCAAAAGGTGATAACTCACACTTAGGTCACTTTATTCAAGGAATGTTTGCAACACTGCTAGCAACACCTTGTAGTGCGCCATTTTTAGGTACTGCGGTTGCATTTGCATTAGGGGCTAATTACATCACCCTATTTGCTATCTTCACAGCATTAGCTATCGGTATGGCTGCACCTTGGTTGCTCATTGCCATTTTCCCTCAACTGGCGAATATATTACCCAAGCCGGGATTATGGATGGATCGTGTTAAAACCCTCTTTGGTTTAATGATGCTAGCAACCAGTGTGTGGCTATTAAGCTTAATGACGAGTTTCTTTAATACCACTGTCGTTTGGGCAATTGGTATTGCCATTATGCTATTTATCTTATGGCAACTTGGTCGTAAGAAAGGCCGTAAAAGTGTCATTATTACAACCGCCGTATTACTGCTTGGTGTAGCTGGTAGCTTAATTGTTGGCAGCCTAACCACCAGCCACTGGGCTAAGCCGTTAGCTGACGATCATCACTGGGCGGTGCTGAATACAGATAAGATCGCTGAGCAAGTCGCACAAGGTAAAACTGTCTTTGTTGATGTAACAGCAGACTGGTGTATTACCTGTAAAGCAAACAAGGTTGGCGTATTACTGCAAGAGCCTGTGTACTCTGCTCTATCCGCTAACAACATTGAGCTAATGCGTGGTGATTGGACTAAACCATCAGATTATGTGACAGGCTTTTTACAATCTCATGGTCGTTTTGGTGTGCCATTCAATATCGTCTATGGTCCTAATGCCCCTGAAGGTATTCCACTGCCGGTGATCTTAACCAATGATGACGTGCTAAACGCTATTCAACAAGCAAGTAAAAAGTAAAGGATTTGCAAATGACATGGAAGTTAGGCCAAGGATGGCTAAAAAACAGCATCATTATCATTCTCGTCATTACCGTGATCAGCATTGCTGTCGATCTTTGGCGTAATAAAGATCTAAAAGTGTCGGTACAACATCAGTCGGTAGAAAAAACCATTAATCAGCACAATATTGATTGGTTAACCAGTAGCTATCAACAACCTGTTGTACTGTATTTATGGGCGACATGGTGTCCTAGTTGTCGTTTCGTTACTCCTTCAATTAATTTGCTACAGCAGTATCAAAACGATTTAAATGTAAAAGTCGCCAGTATTGCTATTCGCTCTGGTGATGACCGAAAGCTACGTGCTTATATGGGAAGCAAAGAGTACCGCTTCCCTGTTATTAATGACGCCAACGGACAACTGAGCCAAGCATTAGGGATCAGCGTTACACCCACTATTTTAATTGTAAAAAATGGCAAGCTATTTAATGCCACTACTGGTGTAACAACGCCAATGGGGTTATTAGCAAGAATAACCGCAGCTCATCACCTTTAAATCTGCGCAAATAAAAAGCCCAGTTAAATAGCTGGGCTTTCTTATATTACTAATATCACGATTTAGGCATACGTCGAATTTGCCAAAAGTGTCGTTTCCAATAAGGATTATCTAATCGTGAAATCATCACCCCTTTTGACTGAGAGGCGTGCAAGAATTCTGAATTACCTAAATAAATACCTACGTGACGCGTATTGCGCCCGGTACGGAAAAAGACCAAGTCTCCTTCTTTAGCATTATTACGAGAAACTTTTCGCCCCTCTTTAACAAGCTCCAACGTTGTTCGTGGTAACATCATTTGATATACCTTCGAATAACCTACTTGTACAAACGCCGAACAATCAATCCCTTTCTTTGTTGTACCCCCTAAGCGATACGGTGTGCCCTTCCACGTGTGGTAAACACCATCAAACATACCTGTATCAATGGATGAATTCTTTTTTAATTTCTCAGGAATATCATCTTTCAACATGCTATTGCTGAACGCGATTTCCTTACCTACAGTCTTTGTTTCTGCAGATTTAGCGTTAGATGCCGTTTCATCATTTACAGAGTTAGTCGAAGAACACCCCACCATTGACATCAATGCCAATGCGACTAATGCATATTTATTGTATTTAAATCCGTTCTTCAAAATTTACCCTGCAATACTAACTTTTATATAATTGAATTAATTATGTCCTAAAATAATACCAATAATAGGGACGAAGTGCACATTATCAGAATAAATTTGACGTCTAAGAGACAATACAGTTCACACTATTTTAAAATTAAACACCAAACCTGAAAAATATAACGACAAATATATGAGTACAATTACATTTATTTATTATAAAAATGCATATCAAGACCAATTAGCACAACTCTATTACAATGCAGTAACTGAACTCGCGCCCCCTTTTTATAACTCAGCTCAGATTGATATGTGGGCAAATTATCCAATGCAAAATTCCGCTACATTTTCAGAGTTATTGCTACAAGGTAATGTGCTTATCGCCATAGATAGCAATAATAAAGCAGTTGGCTTTGGTCAACTTCATCCAAATAATTACCTTTCTTTACTTTATATTTCACCGCAACATTCTCGCCAAGGCATTGGCACAGCTATTTATGAACAACTAGAAGAAATCGCAATAAATAGTCATCAAAGTACGATTAGTGTCACTGCAAGTAAGTTGTCTAAGCCATTATTTGAACAACTCGGATTTGAGCTTATCGATACAGAAATTGCATTGCGTAACAATATTGAATTTGAACGCTACAATATGGTCAAATTGCTTCATGAAATAAGATAAAAAAAAGGCTTACAATCAACGTAAGCCCGAAATTCCATACAACAGAAGAGATACCGTTACTAAATCAACATAACGTTATCTGCGAGTGATTCTTACGTGATTTCTTTTCAAGATCCAGTAATTTACTTATCTATAAATACATCTGCGATTTTCTTCACGATCAAAGCTGAAAATGTAATTGTTAGATCTATTAACAATATGCACTGAGCATCATATTTTATGTATTTTTTATAGATATTAATTACTTATAGAAATATTTAATCGCTTAATACAATTACAATACTGTTACAATTAGCATTTGAGCTAAGATTGCGCTAACCTGTTGTTAGTTCAAGTAAATAGCATAAGGAGTTTATGTGCTGTCTTTTATACGGATTTTAATTGCCACACTATTTATTATCATTACTACCCTTTGCGCACTTATCTATTGCCTCATAAATCGACCTCGTGCTCCAAAACATGTATATACTTTTTGTCGCTGGTTTAACCAACTGCAAAAAATTGCAGGTGTTAAAGTGGAGCAACGCGGTTTAGAACAATGCCAAGGCATTCCTAACGCGGTTTATATCTCCAACCACCAGAGTGTTTTCGATTTCGTTACCACTCCCGGTATGCTACGTCCAAGAACCGTTTCTTTAGGTAAAAAGAGTCTGGTTTGGATCCCTTTCTTTGGTCAGCTCTATTGGATCACTGGTAATATTTTAATTGATAGAGAAAACAAATCTAAAGCCCGTAATACCATTCAACAAGTCGCGGATGCCATTCATAGCCGTGACTTATCTGTTTGGGTTTATCCTGAAGGTACACGCAGTAAAGGGCGTGGATTACTGCCATTTAAGACAGGGGCTTTTAGAATGGCAATTGAAGCTGGCGTACCCATTATTCCCGTTGTTATCAGCACAACGCACAATAAAATTGATTTAAACAGATGGGATAACGGAACGGTGATTGCGGAAATGTTAGCACCGATTCAAACAACTGGTATGAAAGCTGTACAAGCAAGAGAATTGGCTGAACAATGCCATCAATTAATGGCAGATAAAATCGCGCAATTAGATAACGAACTAACTGAACGTAAAAATACGGTTGATATGGATAACAGCCATCACAACGAAGCTTAAAAAACATCGCCCCTCACATCGTTTGCTGTATATGCAAAAAATAATGAGGGGCGATTTTTAGAACTTTACTGGCTTAGATGTAAAGCTTAGCAACGTCGCTAGGCTCTAGCTCAACACCTTCAAGATCTTGGTTCCAGTTAAGACCAACAAGAACACCATCTTCAGCTAAAGTGATCATCCAGTCTTCTAAGAAGATATCTAAAGGCAGTTCGCTTGGTTGGAACTCAGCCCACTCATCAGCACATTGAGCTTTCGCATCTGCTTCATTTGACCAGAAAGGCATTACTTCTGAATCTTCAAATTCAGATGAAGCAACAGATAGCCAATCACCCTCTTCGTTGCGAAGGCTCCAAACAATACGTGTATTTTGTGTTTCTTCAACAAACATTAGCTTGTTAGCTTGGATATCTGACGTTAATTTAGTCATCATTTTCTCTCAATTATAAGCCCTAAAAGTGAGCCATAGCGGCCATTTGCACCACCACAACCTAACTTAGGAAGTTTAACAAAAAACCGAATAAACAGTGATTAAATATTGTTTATAATTTTATGCTATATGGAGATAAGTTACTATTGACTTATCACCATTCAGTGCCAAAATAGCGCGATTATCGACTAGTTTTCTCTAACTTAGCCGACATGGCAAACTCTTGCCAACAAATTCTATTTCAAATATTTACATTTCACTTTAGGTAGATAAATGCAATCTCGTCGTGCTGGAAATATGCTGGCGGCGTTTTCTTTTGTGCTTTGGGGTATCCTCCCTCTGTACTATCAGTTCCTGCCACAAGCAAATACCAATGAACTATTAGCACTTAGAATTATTTTCTCAGTGCCCGTTATGTTATTGGTCATGTTATTACTAAAACGCCCATTACCTACAATCAGCACACTACTGGCAGATAAGAAATCACTGTTTATGTGCTTTATTGCTGGCTGCATTATGAGTGTTTCTTGGTATGCGTTTACCTGGGCTATCACCCATGGTGAAGTATTAGCGGCAAGTCTGGGTTATTTCATTAACCCACTATTTGCTATTGCATTAGGTCTGTTCTTTTTAAGCGAGAAACTCAGTAAAGCGCAAATTGCTGCCGTTGTTCTTGCCATTTTAGGTATTGGCTATCAGGTATGGCAATACGGTGAATTACCTTGGTTATCACTGATCATGGGTAGTTTCTTTGCCATTTACGGCTTAACAAAGAAATACATCAAGTATGATGCGTTAACCTCTGTGACGATTGAAGCGGCAGTATTAACACCTTTTGCAGTTATCTACATGATCTGGTTATATCTATCAGGTGACAGTGTATCGTTAACGTCAGGCGCAACTACATTCTTACTTTATGTCGGTTCAGCACCCGTTACCGTTGCACCATTGATCTTTTTTGCACTAGCGTTAAACCGCACAAGTTTAACCATGGTTGGTTTAATGCAGTACATAGAGCCAAGCTTACAGTTCTTACTGGCGGTGTTCTTGTTTGGCGAAGTATTTGATCAAACAAAAGCAGTAAGCTTTGGTTTAATTTGGTTTGGCTTGATCCTATGTACCCTTGAAGCATTGCCTAGCTTGTTTCACAGAAAGAAGAAAATCGCACTTCCTCACTAATCATATACACCATTAAACACCGTGCTTAGCGCGGTGTTTTTGTTTATCCTGCATTCAAACTCTCAACCAGTAACGCATTATGTCTAACAGTTCTGATCTTCTACATTTAAAACAACAGCTACGCACCTTTGCAGAGCAGCGAAATTGGGATCAATTCCATACTCCAAAAAATCTTTCAATGGCACTGAGTGGCGAAGTTGCAGAGATCACTGAAATATTCCAATGGCTGACACCAGAGCAAAGCGAGCAGCTTTCGGTAGAAAAGAAACAGCAACTTGAAGAAGAAATTGCTGATGTAATGATGTATCTCGTTAGGTTAGCTGATAAATGCGATATCGATATTTCAGATGCCTGCCAGCGAAAACTAGCCAAAAATAACGAAAAATACCCCATTGATAAATGCTATGGCTCAGCAAAAAAATATAACGAGTTATAAGATCAAAAAGCTGGCGTTAAAAGCCAGCTTTTCTATCAGGTTTGGTTCAATTACTTTTGACCAACGCCACGGTTTTCTTTCTTCGCTAACGCAATTTTACCAAAACCCAGTTTACGGAAGTGGCTATCACGGAAATCACGTGCAGCTTTACTTGAGTTAGAAACCGCCTCTACTTGCTGTTCCATTTTTAAAAATGACGTTAAGTCGATACCTTCTGCCGCTGCAACCGCTTCATGGATATTACGGAATTGATCAAAAGAGAAAATAATCTCTTTCTCTTCTTTCTTGTAGGTATAGATAATTGTGCGTGACATAACGTCCCCAGTAGAGCATGAAAATGGACACGAAATTTACCGTATATCCCATCAATATGGAAGTATTAACACTTTATCTAGCCTGATTAATGTTCCGTTAAGCAAGTTAACCTTCAAACAAACCTTAAGCACTATCCATAACAGCGGCCTGAGTGCCCTTACTTTCATCTTGCTCTGAGCCAAAGTCTTTCAATAGATTCTGAGCGAAAATATCTTGTTGCGACATTGGACGATAATAATAATAACCTTGGATATAACGCACGCCGACTGAAGCGACAAATTCCACTTCTTTAAACTCTTCTACCCCTTCGACCACAATCTCAGCATTACTGATCTTACCAAGCTGTACAGCAAGGCTAAATAAGTCACGGCCACGTTGTGTATCTAAGTTTAAGACGAGTGTACGGTCAATTTTCACCTTATCGAAATCAAAGCGCGATAAGTACGCTAGCGACGAGTAACCTGTACCAAAATCATCCAATGCAACTGCTATTCCCAAGTCATGAAGCTCATCAATCACACGAGCGACATCTGTTTCATTTTGTACCAGCAACTCTTCTGTTATCTCTATCTCGATTTGAGAAAATGTCAGTGTACTTTCTTCAATATGTGCTTTGATCTTTGATACGAAATTTTTCGACAACACGGTATCAGGTGAAATATTAATGGATAGTTTTACGTTCTCATTCACCTGTGCAAAACGCTCTCCAGCTCGCAATGCTTTATCAAACACCCAAAAATCCAGATCAGGCATAAGTCCTAACTGATTAAATGCAGCAAGAAAGGTCGGCGGTAAAATTTTACCTTCGTTATCCTGATAACGGATGAGTGTTTCAAAGCTGATCACTTTATTGGTTTTTACATCAACCTGAGGCTGGAAATAGAGCAAAAATTCCCCTTCTGCCTGTAACCGCTCTATTTCTTTTTGCGCTTTTAGATTTTGATGCAATGACGGAATAAAGCTCGTTAATCGGGTTTTCACTTCAATTTCATCACTGGTGAATAAACGGTTTGAAAACACATCCGATACACCAATACCTAAATTGCGCTTATCCATCACTTTAAAGAATGGATAGTAAACAGCCACGCCGATCGCAATGATCACGATTTGTAAAACAGCTCCTGATATTGCCCCACCGGTTGCCATATAACCACTCAATATCGGTGGCATTAACCAACTTTGAATTTCGCTTAATGGCGGCACAATGCCGAAATACATGGCGCCATAAGCAACAACAAAGCCAATTGCAGGTGCCACAAGGAAAGGAATGATCATAATGGGGTTAAAAATAACTGGCACACCATACAATACAGGCTCATTAACGTTAAAAATGCACAAGATCAATGATGCTTTCGCCAACACTTTATAACCATCACTTTTGGCAAATAACAGCATACAAATCACCAGACTGAGCAAATTACCACTGCCGCCAATACCGGTGAAAAAGTCATAAAAGTTAGTACTGATGATATTGAGATCAACACCAAAGTTATGCCAAGCCGAAATGTTCATCATTGTGATATCGTACAATTCGGCTTTATACATATGTAAAACATTATGACCATTGATCCCTACCGACCAAAATAGTCCACGTAATACTTCATAAATAAAACCATCAACAAATGAGGTTGGATCTAACGATGGGATGATATTGAAAGGTAGCGATATTGTATTGTAAACCAGATACAAAGCGTGACTTGCTAAGATCACCGAGCCAATAGAAACCACCGCTCCTGCTAACATATTTACAGAGCTATCAATAACAGAATCTCGTTCACTGCCCCTAAAAATACGAAACTGTTTTAAGCGATAAATGAGATCACAAGTAATATAGGCCGTTAGTAATGATAAAGGGAAACTGTTAGGCAACGGCATAATGGCGGAAATAAAGCCCCACTGATATGACACAACAAAATACACTGTCAGTGCACTGGCGATTGAGAGCCCTTTAGGTATCCGTTTGACTGAAGATAAATAGGTAACAAGATAGAAATTCAATAAAATTGGAAACATTAACCCGGTGGCTTCGCCCACATATCGAATAGTGCCACTCAGTGATTCATACTCATAATGATCTGTAAGCAGAGCAATCAGTTCACAGAATGTAGAAATCAACGCTAACGGCAGTGCCATAATGAAGACATTAGACACTGCAACTAGGTACTTATTTGATGAAAGCTGTGACATTACTCGGTATGCAGTCATAACTATTTCTTATCTTTAATATGTTCGATACTGATAATTTATGTACTGATAGCATTTATTTATAACGATTCTTTTCTACGTTAATAAATTGTTCAGTATCTTTGAGAATTATCTTAATTTCTTATTATTTTTCAGTTAATTATACTATCAATAACCACATCATATAATAAATGAAAATTTATAAAAAACTGTGCTACCTATCACTTCACACAATCGTTGCAAGAAATTGTCAACTTTCTATTTTTTGAAGCATGATCTAACAATGAAATGTATTTAACTGGATAGGATGCTTTACTAATAAAACTATTAAAAAAGTGTTCAGAAATGAAAAGTTGGCATGTTTTAAACGTATTAATCACGTTACATAAAAAGTAAAGTCATACACTGTCTTTTCCCATACTTATACACAGAAACAGTGGATAACTTTACTAACACTGTGAAAAATCACACCTTTTGTATGAATTTTACACACAAAAATATTATTAATAACCACATCATTAAATGATAATGGTTGAAGATACAATAAGATTTAGCCTTGTAATTTAAGGTAGTGGATAACTTGGTTTTCACTGCCTCGCCAAACCAAAGATGGATCTCGCTTATCTTCTTCGTATTTACCGTCCACAATCACATCAATCAATGCGATCACTTCACGCTGTTGTTCCGATAACTCCGCTAAGGTATAACCCGTCCACAGCCAAATATCTTTACCTGGGCACTCATTACGAACCCGTTTTACCAGTTTCAAAATGTCAGGCACATTATTTGGGTGTAGTGGATCACCACCAGATAGCGATAAACCACGACGCTTAATACGTGTATCGTTCAAATCATTAATGATCTGATCTTCCATGGCTTGATCAAAACAATGCCCTGCATCTAATCGCCATGTACTTTGGTTATAGCAACCTCGGCATTGATGAATACAACCAGAAACAAATAGCGTTGCACGAGTGCCCGGTCCATTAACAATATCGACAGGGTAATAATTGTGATAATTCATTTAGGCCACCTACACTCATTAATGTTTTGTTCAATAATAATCTTAAAAAGAAAAAGTGCCGTTTAAGGCACTTCTTCATTTATTTGCTCTTCACATATGCAGATGAAATTACATATGTTTAACGCGACGCTTCACTTCTTCTTGTTTACCGAAGTTAAATGGACGCGCGTCAGGACTGCCTAAGTAGCCACATACACGACGTGTTACTGATACTTTTGATGGTTCATGGTTGCCACATTTAGGACAAGTAAAACCTTTACTTGTACATTCAAACTCACCAGTAAAGCCACACTCGTAACACTCATCAATAGGTGTATTAGTACCGTAGTAAGGCACACGGCTGTAGCTGTAATCCCACACATCTTCTAACGCTTCAACGTTATGTTGAATATTCGGGTATTCGCCATAACAAATAAAGCCGCCGTTCGCCAATTCAGGGTATGGCATTTCAAAATCGATCTTATCGTAAGGGTTAACTTTCTTCTCAACATCTAAGTGGAAGCTGTTAGTGTAGTAACCTTTATCTGTAACGCCTGGTACAACACCGAACTCTTTCGTATCAATAGCACAGAAACGGCTACATAAGTTCTCACTTGGCGTGCTGTATAAACTGAAACCGTAACCAGTTTCTTTCTTCCATGCATCAGTTGCATCGCGAAGTCGTTTAACAATAGCGACTGCTTTTTGACGTAGTGCTTCACTGTCGTAAACGTGTGTTTCATTACCGTACAATGCGTTCACTGTTTCATGGATACCAATGTAACCCAGTGAAATAGAAGCACGACCATTTTTGAAGATTTCAGAAACATCATCATCTTCTTTAAGACGAACACCACAAGCACCTTCCATATAAAGGATTGGTGCAACACGTGCTTTCACACCATCAAGGCGAGAGATACGGGCATCAAGCGCACGGCGAGATAGGGCTAAACGCTCATCTAATAACTCGAAGAAACGTGCTTCATCACCTTTCGCTTCCAGTGCAATACGAGGTAGGTTGATACTTACCACACCAAGGTTATTACGACCTTCATGGATCAATTCACCATTTTCTTCGTAAGTACCAAGGAAACTACGACAACCCATTGGAGTTTTGAATGATCCCGTTACTTCGACTAACTTGTCATAGTTAAGAATATCTGGATACATACGCTTAGAAGCACACTCAAGCGCCAGCTTCTTAATATCGTAATTAGCGTCGCCTTGTTTATGGTTTAAACCATCTTTAATAGCGAAAACTAGTTTAGGGAATACTGCTGTTTTATGATTCTTACCAAGACCCGCAATACGGTTTTTCAAAATAGATTTTTGAATTAGACGCGATTCCCAAGACGTACCTAAACCGAAGCCGAAAGTAACAAAAGGTGTTTGGCCATTAGCCGTGTGTAGTGTATTTACTTCGTATTCTAGTGATTGGAATGCATCGTAACATTCTTTTTCCGTACGAGCTTTAGCAAAAGCCTCAGGATCAGCAATGCCCCACTCTTTAGCCACTTCTAAGTGTTTCTCATGACTAACGGCAACGTAAGGTGCTAATACTTCATCAATGCGGTTGATCGTCGTGCCGCCATAAATGTGGCTAGCAACTTGCGCGATGATCTGAGCTGTCACTGCCGTCGCTGTAGAGATAGATTTCGGGGTATCAATCTCTGCGTTACCCATTTTAAAGCCGTGCGTCAACATGCCGTTTAAATCAATCAGCATACAGTTGAACATTGGGAAGAACGGTGAGTAATCCAGATCGTGGAAGTGAATATCGCCACACTCATGCGCTTTTACGATATCGCGTGGTAATAGATGTTGAGTCGCGTAATGCTTAGCAACAATACCAGCCAATAAATCACGCTGAGTTGGGATCACTTTGCTATCTTTGTTTGCATTTTCATTCAACAAAGAAGCATTGCTTTGCTCAATCAAGCCGCGAATTTCGTTGTTTAAACGGCTTTTCTTTTCACGTGCGATATCACGATCATGGCGGTATTCAATATAAGCACGAGCAACGGCTTTATGAGGACCAACCATCAATTGGTTTTCTACAGCATCTTGGATGGCGTGAATTTCTACTTCTTCAGCATGCTGGAATTGAGCCAGTGCAGCCTCAGCTACAGACATTGCATACGCTTCGCTCATTTCCATGTCATTGATTGACTTAGCTGCCCCCATAACCGCTTCTTTAATGCGTTGCATCTCGAAAGGTACACGGCAGCCATCACGCTTAATCACAACAAGTTTCACACCAGGCTCCTAAATACTCGATATTCATGACAGTGTCACACAAACACAAAATATAGGCATTCGGTATATGCGTGACAACAAGATGTGGGTATTAGGCGAGATTTTCCAAAAACAAACATTGATCCAAATCAATATCTGCTAAAGAGAGATTACGTTGCGAGCGATGCATTTGATACGTCACAAAATTCTTTTTGAAAGCGTTTTTTTATATACAATTGTCAATAAGTTTATTGGTCATTTTAGAAAAAAAATTGAGAAAAAATTCTTGCTTTTACGGCTAATGAAGTAAACTTGTTTGACCACTTAGAAAGGTAGATTTATAAAATAAATGGATGGCTTAACATTTACACAGCGGATCAATAGAGTGACCTATAAAAACCTACGTATCGGTTTTTTATGGGCTTCAAAAGTATCTCTTATGATCTTAACGGTAATGCTCACCACATTATGGATTGACCACATTGGCCAAAATCATAAAGCTACATATGTACTCACCGCTCAGTTTTGTTGGCAAATAGTACTTTCTCTGTTTGGGTTAGCCTATTTCAATAGAACGTCAGAACCATCCAACTACCGCTATGTTGCTGCATGTTATACCTTTGTCTATGGCTTAAGTTGGGGAGCAACCGTCTTTATTCTTGGCAGTTTTTCCCGTTCAACACTGACAGCAGAGGTTATTGCCAACCTCACCATTATGGTTGCTTTGCTCGGTTTTTATACCTATCGCGATGCATTATATTTAGCAGTAGCGCCAATTTTAATATTTAGCACTTGGGTGACTCTGCAAGATGATAGGCTCACCTATCTCTTTTCATTTGAGAAGCTCGCTGTTACCGCCATTATCGTCGAATCAGGTCGACGTGTACTTTATCGTTGGTTTAGTAATCGTGTGCAGCAAGAACATGAGAATAAGAAACTCTTAAAAGAGCTTAATCATCTCGCTTCTCGTGATCAATTAACACAAATTAAAAATCGACGTTTTTTTCAATTGGAATTGGATAAACAAATCAATACCGCGAAACGACTCAACATTCCGCTCTCGATGATTTTGATTGATATTGATTACTTCAAGAAATTTAATGACACCCAAGGACATATTGCAGGAGATGAATGCCTGAAACTAGTAGCCAAAATCATTGATGCTAGCCTACTACGAGGAATAGATAGTGTCTCTCGCTATGGCGGAGAGGAGTTTGTTGTATTACTGCCAAATACCGATTTAGATGGTGCTATTCTTGTTTCACAACGTATTCAAGAAAACTTATCTAAAGTCGCCATTATCCACCCGAGTTCAAATATTAGTAATATCGTCACTATTAGCCAAGGCATAACGGCATACGATCCCAATCAACGTCCAACACAATTTATCGAAACGGCGGATAACAATTTATATCGTGCCAAAGAAGCTGGGCGTAATTGCTATATTGCTGCTTAGTCAACACCTTGAACAAGGTATAATAAACAGCCACTGATAACGTTCAGTGGCTGTTTTGTTATATGGCTTCAACGGCTTGTCGACATTTAGATGCTCGTACCGACATTACACTTTTATAGCGTTCACCTTGCGCTTTAATATACACAGCACACCCAGCACGATCATGATCTATCCATGCCTTTTCTGGCTGTAGCGCTACCTTTTTTCCTTCTGGAAAGACATAATTCAAAATCACATTGCCATTAGGTTGAATTGCAAAACTATAAAATCGATCTAAATGCTCTAAGTAGCCTGCGGTTAAAAATAATATCGGTAGAAAAGAACACTTAAGCACAACGCTTTTAACCGTTAATGACTTACATTTCATATAGGCTTCTACGCGGAGCACGATATAGACCAACACAATAGATAAAGCAGCAAACCACGCAAGGATCTTAAATTTTCCCCACGCAACTTCGGGGTCAAGCAGTAATATCTCCATCTTTGATTCCTTTTTAAGAGGGAGCTAACAGTGTGGCTATACCCAAGTACAAACAATAACCCATACATTTTGTTTGAGATAACACACTGCATACTTTATTGAGAGTGGCTTTCAAGTGATGTGATAACTCACTCCAGAAAATTACGTTTACCAGTAACAGTGAAACTAAATTTTCACAATAAATATTATAATAAGGCTTTCAAATTTAACGTAAAAATAAGGAGTACCCGATCCCGTATTTATTCTTTTTTGCGATTCAATTCATATTCGCTAGTGTTTGTCAGGCTAATTCATTAACGCTAATGACGTGGAATTTGCAGTGGTTAGCGGATCATCCCCAAAACGACATACAACGAACAACAAAAGACTACCAAGTATTAAGGCAAATTTTTTTCACTCATCAACCCGATATACTCGCCTTTCAAGAAGTGAATTCAGCGAAAAGCCTCTATAGAGTGATCCCCAAAGATCAATATCAAGTATTTATGTCATCAAGAACGATGAGTAAGGAAGACAAATTCAATGGCGTCAATCAATTCACAGGCTTTGCGGTTAAAAAGCACTTAATAACAAAACAACTACCCGATATAACCGAGCTCAGCTCGCCTACTAAAGCACTTGGTCTAACCTCACATTACTCGCAAAAATTACGTTATGGCGCTGTAATCAGTATAAAGCTGAACAATAATGCGATAACAATAGCCAACCTTCATCTCAAATCTGGCTGCTTTTATCCAAAACAACTAAGCAATAATAAAAAGAAAGCCTGCCGTACATTAAATTTACAACGCCAAATAGTTCAACAATGGGTAAATAATCAACAAACGAAGCAAGTACCGTTTATTGTCGTGGGTGACTTTAACCACCGTATTAATCAGTCACCATCAATCAATAATGGCTTTATCTCAAGTTCCGCTAATAAACCACTCAAATGGCTCAGTCAGAATATCAATGGTAATTGTCTTGCTAAAGTGACCAAAAATAATCGCGTGTATTACCGACAATACAAACAACTTATCGATCATGGTTTTAGTAGTGTTCATTTCATATTAAATAGCGCTCAACAAATTCAGTTTGCTAAACATCAAGTTGAACAATACCAACTAACAGATCACTGCCCGCTGTTATTTAATCTCACTCTTGCTGATACATAATAAAGATACAAAAAAGCCCACTTACTCATTGATAAGTGGGCTTCATTGTATTGGTAAGACATTAATCTTGCGCGTAATTCGAACCATTATAGTAACGAACATCAGGAACAATATTATGTTTATTCAGCAGTCGATACATAGTGGCACGAGATACACCTAAGTCTTTTGCCGCTGATGCAACTTGACCTCGATGCGTTTCTAATACTGCAACCAGTACGTCTTTTTCCGCTTCATCTTTAATATTTCTCAAGCTTTGTTTCATATTAATCTTCTTCGGTAAGTCAAAGTGTTCTACTCCAACTTCATTACCATCGGTTAATAATGAAACCCGCTTAATTTGATTAATCAGTTCGCGCACATTTCCTGGCCAATTGTATCTCAGCAATAGTTGCTTGGCTTCTTCATTATATTGCGTTGCGATTGTATTGTATTCTCTCGAATATTTTTGCAAAAAGTACTCTGCTAGAGCAATGATATCAGCCCCTCTTTCGCGTAACGTAGGAACTGAAATATGGAAAACATTAAGGCGATAATACAGTTCCTTACTGAATGTTTCGTTCGCAATCGCCTGCTCTAAATTTGCACTTGAACAGGCTATCACACGTACGTCACACTCTCTTGTATCATCTAATGTATCATTAGTAGGTTGCTGTAAATAAGCTAGCAGCTTTTGTTGTAGCGATTTAGATAACTCTTCAACACCGTTTAATAACACGGTTCCCGCTTTGATTGTATGCTCTGTGACATGTTTACTTTCTGGATCAAGAAAAGCGATTTTTTCATCATCTTCGGTCAGTGATGCACAGTTAATCATGGCGAAACCTTCGTTTCTACGCTTACTCAAATTATGAATTGAATTTGCGATTAAGTCTTTTCCGGTACCTTGCTCACCACTAATAAAGACATTTACATCTGTCATTGCAACACGACGTACCATGTCTCTTAAATGTTTAATCGATTTAGATTCTCCAAATAAACCAACATCTTGTTGAGCATCTATTTCTGTCCAAGAGTTAGCTTCAATTTCTAACATCCCTAGTTGGTGGCCGACAGTTTCTAGTAAATGCGTTGATGGAATAGGAATTGAAAAATAATCAATACAGTAATTATTTATAAATTGGCATATTGCATCCATACCTAGCTGCTCTTTTTTAATAACAGCTATCCATTTCACTTGCTTTGTTTTATTTGCCCTTAAAGAAATACTGTTCAAACTAAAATCATTATTGCTTAGGTCTACAATACAAATACAAGGACTGTATTCTTCCAAGATGGCATCAGCAGTACGAAGATCATAACAACAATGTGTTTTCCATCCAGTTTGTTCCAATAACGCAATCCAAGGTTCGTAAGTACAGCCAATAGCAACGAGTCGAGCTTTAAATGTTTTTTTATCACACTGTGCTACCATTGAGGTCACCTTTTCTAATATCGTTTATTTCCCTCTTTTTTATAATATAGGCAATAAATCAATATCATGCCTCGTATTAATAGCGAGACATAAACAAAAAATATACTAGTTATTTTGCGTTTTAAAATGCAAAAAAAATAATATATTTTCTATTTCATAACCTTATTCATTCACTATAGATCTTTTTTTTACGTAATATTTTGATACTATTTTTATTTTGACAATAAAATACAAGATATAAATATCTTTTTAATATCTAATTACTTGTATTTTATTGTATGGCTATATTTACATTTTAATTATAGTAAGAAATTAAACAGCCATGAAGGTAACCACATAAATTTCATTTTCGTGGTATCAGGATCCCCTGCGCCATACACATTTACCGCATATCCTTGACCATCAATGGCTTTATTCTCACCGACAATTTGATAGCCATTATTCGCCCTAGAAAGAATATTTTGTTCAATTTCGGCGACCAACTGATCGTTACCTCGGCAAAATAACGCCATTTCAGCATTGTAGTGATTAGAGCGATTATCAATATTATAAGTCCCCACCATGATTTCATTTTGTCCATCACCACGGCGTTTATAGACTTGAGTTTTAGCATGCATGCCCCATCGAGCCGATTGGATTGAAGGATTAACTGTTGCCATTTCATCTAACCACTCACCAGCATGAAGGTACACTTTCATCCCTTTGGCTTGCCAATCGTAAACATGAGTATAAAGCTGGGCTGCTACATAGGTGGCATCGGTTGACGATAATGAATTGGTGTACAAGGTCATATCGATATTCTTATCAAGTAACACTTGCATTAAATGCTCAGACTTACGGTTATTCAATAAATACGGTGACGCAAGGATCAGCCCCTTATCTACCGTCATCACCTTATCGAAAATGGTCTTACGCAAAAAACGATAGTTATCGCTATATGGATCTTTAAAGCGTGTCCAAAACGAGCCTCCCGGTGCATCAGAAGTAAATGTCATTTCTGGACAAGTATATAAGAATTTTGACGCTAATACTGGGCGAGCAATCGCTTCAATCTTTGCTCGAGTATCAGCTTCATCTGAGTTGTGTGCGAGGAAAGCTTTTACTTCAGACACTTTTCGTTCATATTTTTGTAAATCAATACGGCTAATCGGGATATCAGGGGCTTGATAACGCTCACTGATGTCATGATCAAAAAAAGCATCAAAGGAAGCACGCATGGCTTTCACTATTGAGCCTTTAACATATAAATCACGATCGAGAAAATTATAATGCTCTGATAAATCGTAATAATCATTTTCAACATTACGGCCACCAGTGATCGCTTCATGATCATCTACTACTAATAGCTTACGGTGATTACGAAAGTTAATGGTCGATATATAATAGATAGGCGCGGCGTTGTAATAACGCACTTCTATCCCATAAGGTTTCAATCCTTCGGCATAAAACTCATCAAACTCAAATACAGTGGCGGATTTATCAATCAAGATCCGAACATTTACACCTCTTTTAGCGGCATCTACCAACTCTTGTACCAAGATTTTCCCACTCATATCGGGAGAGAAAATAAAGTATTCCACTTCGATCGTTTGTTTCGCCCTACGGATCATATCAATACGCGCTTGGAGTGCCACCAGCCCATTGTTTAATACCATCACCTCATTTTGCTCTGCCCCAGTTTGGGGATCAAAGTGATCTACTTTGTGAAACGGATAAGGATTGGTCAAAGAAAGATCTTTATAGCTGTCAAAATCTTCATCCCAATAGACCCAATTACATCCCGCCATCATGAATGATAATGACATAGCCGTAGCAGCAGACATCAACAAACGTAACAACACGTACTCCTTGTGTAGTTAACTAAGTAAAGTATTAAAACCTAAAAAGGATCTTGCACCAGAAGATAGCGAAACCCCATTAAATTGTGATATCAACAGGATAAAACAAGATCTCTGTTCTATTTTGATTTATTCTTACAACCAATCAACATAATCATCAAGGTATCACATCATGTCTACGCCATTAGATGCGACAGCAATTGAAACAATCCAAGGTTTTGATGCAGAAAAGCGTTATAAGCATTTAGTAAAAGAAGTTGTCGCTAACCGCGAAATTTGGATCCTAATCGATGAACACGGCTGCGTAATGCTAAATACAGACGACGAAGATTGCGTACCTGTATGGCCAAACAAAGAGTTTGCCGAGGCATGGGCAACCGGTGAATGGGATAACTGTAAAGCTGAGTCTATTTCTTTAAATAAATGGCATAGCCGTTGGACTCATGGCCTTGAAGATGACGAACTGGCTATCGTGGTGTTCCCAATTCAAGATCAAGAAGGTTTAGTGATCTACCCAGACGAGTTAGATTACGAGCTTAAGAACCAAGCGAAAAAGCAGCGTTAATCAAGTCAGCTTAATCGCTATTGATTTTGCAATATAATCAATTTTGTAACATAAAGGTCAGATCAAATCTGACCTTTTTTATAAGGAGAAAAACTCAAATGGACGCATTACTACAAGCACTTAAAGACACACCTGAAAGTGTAGAATTTCCACAAGTTATGGCTGTGATCACAGAGCATTACGATTATCAAGCCACCACTTTTTACAATGGTCTGGATAACGATACACTAAAAAATGATGCTGGCACTAATGAAGGTTCGTGCAAAATTTTTGCTTTTGCGAAGTTAAACCAGCTTTCAGAGTCGCAAACATTGGCTTGTTTTGGTCAGTACTATCGTAACGATGTATTAGCACATCCTGAAAATAACGATCATCAGAACATTCGCCACTTCATGAAGTTTGGCTGGTCAGGTATTCAATTTGAAACCTTTCCACTGACAGCGAAAGCTTAAACCTCGTCTAAAGCATCCTCCATAAACAAAAAGCCATCATTGTCTTTCTTTTGAGTAGAAGAGTCATGATGGCTTTTTTAGTGACTGATTCTATAGCGTTGATCAGCTAAGCGGCTTATTACAGTGGCTACATACTTGTGGTGGCTTCATAAAGAAAGGTGAGCGACTCGCCTGTCCGCAACTGTCACAAAATTTAGTTGAACGAATAGTAAGTAAGGTTAATGGTACCAGCAGCACTAAAATCGCTATCATCCACATTGTCGGCGGCTGCATATAAACAATAAAAGCGCCAATCACCACATTACTGAACACGGTGTAAATTGGCCAAAGCTTGCGTTTACGTGCCACATCTTTACCGCGTTGAAAAAGCATCACACTCCCCAACACTAACGCAACCCAAATAACGATAAAGCCAATTAATAGATTTTCCTGCATTACTTATATTCCCTACGATTAAACACTATAAAAAATTGAATTGCATATTATTTAAACAATAAAAGCTAATTAAGACTTCCAATAAAAGCATAATTATCCTTTTAAAGCCCTTTATTTTATGACCCTACTCACAATGTTGTTTTGTGGTTAAAAAAAATAACGAATTTTATTACCAAAAAACAACATTCCGTATTATCTTTACTGCCAGAACAGGACGTTCAAAGATAAACCACAGCCTCAGCCGCCATTTGCTAGAGGACTGTGCTAAAGGAGTAAAAATGGTTGTTCATTCAGTAGCTCGTGCTACATGTTGTTTATTGCTACTAACTTTTGGTCGTAACCCTATTGCTCAAACCTTGCCTCAGCCTTCAGCTCACAAGCAAGTAAACAAACTAACAGCAATTCATACCGAATCAACGCTACATAACTTAACGCATTCTATCAACGAGCTACAGCAGATTCCTAGTTGGCGTGCGCACAATATTACACAACCTTACAATCAATTAAGTGTGCTATACACACATGCATTTCCAGCTCAGCAAGAGCTTAATATGCTATTAGAAACCAGCGCGCTTTACAGTCAGTCGAAAGCTCTACTACCCGGCATTAAGTCTCAACAACGTGCTAAAACAAAAATTGCCACAGAACTAAATGGTCATACTAATAAATTAACAGACATCGTGCGTGGCAGCCTAGTGTGTGACAATATTTCAGATTTGATCAAAACCTATGATTTTATTGCACAGCATGCGTCACTGCTGGAAGTTAAGAACCGTTTTAGTGCGCCTGCAGCCTCTGGCTATCGCGACATTAAGATGCTGGTACGCCTTAACAACAGCGGCCTTGTTGCCGAGATTCAATTACATCTTGAAGCCATTGCAGAGATCAAAAATGGTGAAGAGCATGACATCTACGAGATGATCCAAAGTATCGAACGACTAGCCATGGCGCAAAATCGAGAATTAAATGACATTGAACAGATGAAAATAAAGCGTCTACAACAACAATCAAAAGCGCTTTATGTTCAAGCTTGGGAAAGTTACACCACGCCTTTAAGCCTAGTCAGCTAATAAAACAACCTTCAATTATGTGATCCAAACCGCATTTATATGCGGTTTTTTTATCATTTCATGGATATTGACACAGAGTTTACTATTCATTCAGGTTATATTGTTAGTATCAATTTAGACAATAAAGCACGACAAAACACACCACCTTTGTTACCCCTTTTTGTGTGTTGATATTGCAAGAAAGCAATATCGTTGGGAGTTGTTTAATGGATATAAAATCTGCTTTACGTACAAGCTTCATTCTATTCTGTATGTTAAGTCGTTCGGTTGTTGCAGCACCTGCTGTAGCACCTGCATATACAATTACTGATCAACCATCACCTACGCGCCTATCACAAGCAAGCCGCAAAGCCTTTCAGCGCGATATTAGTGGCTTATACAGCATTCAATCTTGGAAAAGTGACAACATCACGCAACCTTACAATGATTTTGATGCGCTATACCAAGCATCAACACAAGCACAAGTAGAACTTGAGCAATTAATGCGTAGTATCTGTCTTGTTTCTTCTGCTGAAGCACTGATTCCACCAGTAAAGTCAGCACAACGTGCACAACAAAAAATTGCCACAGAGCTAAATGGCCAAGCCAACAAAATTACTGATATTGCACGTGCTTCATTAGTTGCTGAAGACATTTCATCGCTGGTGCAATCATTCGAATTACTGAATAAAGAAGCAACCGTTGTGGGTGTTAAAAACCGTTTTAAAAAACCAACCGCCTCAGGCTACCGTGACTTAAATGTATTGGTTGAACTACCACACAGCAAAATCATTGCTGAAGTGCAACTGCACCTGAAAGACATCTCTGATGTTAAAAATGGTAAAGAACACGATATTTATGAGCAAATTCAGAAGATGGAACGTTTAGCTCTGCATGAGAAACGCCCCCTGACAGAGTTTGAAGAGAAGAAAATTAAAAACCTACGTCAAGAATCATTGCACTTATACCAAGAAGCTTGGCAGCAATACCTACACCCGACCAGTGTTGCTGTTTAATCCTCTTCCCCATTAAACCAAACGCCCTACTAGTTAGGGCGTTTTGCTATTTATATTTTGAGTATGAATATGACTTGCCGCAACTTGAGTGGCAAATAACACAATATCTTGCTGGATCTTAGGTTTAAGCGACTGTAGCTCATGATACTGCAAATGTGCTTCATCATTTTCAAGTACCGCTTCTAAAGTAAACAAGGTTTCCCTTTCCGCGAGTAACTTCTGTGTAGTGGCGTCTTTCAAACGGTAAGTGGCGGCAACATGTACATCTCTATCACGCTCACCTAACACTAAAATCATCCCTTCTAATGCGGCACGGTACGGAAATAGCTCACCAATACTCATATCTTCTAGTGATGTATGGACTTTCGCTAACGCAACATCAAGTTGTAAGGTTCGCTCATCAATGGATTCAACCACCTTCACACTATCAGCGAATTTAGTGTGTAGATCATCGTGAATCGACCGTTCTAATCGGTTCACAATACGTTTAGAAACTTGGCGATCACTGGCTTGTGTGACCTGGACAGGGGAAATATACAATTTATCGTAATCTTGCGGAGTTAAATGCAAAGTGCTTTTCCCTTCAACATTTATTGCAACATCGCGCGGGAAAAACGCACACCCTGTTTGTAGACCAACAATAAGAAATATTACACACCACCTGACCAACATCATTTCACGACCTCCACTTTAAATCATACAGAACACCATACTGTATTTATAGATGAGTGTAAATATTTGTATCAGCCAGTTTTTTGGCAGCTATGCACTACTCCATCATTTTGTTTTATTCCAGTGCCAATTTTTAGCTCATCGTAAAAAGGCTGCTTAGCCAGATTTAGATCACGCTTCCGATAATTTTTTACTTTCAAACTCAATGTCAGAATCATGTAAAATATCTAATTATCATAATGTTATATTTTTGACGCTGCTTTTATTTGCTCTGTTACATTTTGTTACACGCATAGAAATATCTTTGATCATGCCGCTCATATACTGCTCACACTTTCCCCATAACCGTGTCGAGTATCATGAATAAAAAAACACTTGCGCTAATTCCTACTTTATTAGCTGCATCAATTAGTATGGCGCTGCCTGCACATGCCACAATTAATACTGAATCAGTCGTTGTTGGCACAGAAAGCCAATGGTGGAATACCTACCAAGTCACCTTAACCAATAATGGCAGCCAAGTCGTTGAACTGCGTGATGCAAAAATCACTTTCAATTCAAACCTTTCAATATCATCACCAGCTTGGTCAGCGACAGACATCAGCTACCCAACCATGACTTTTACCAGCAATGGTCAAGGTGAACAGTTTGCTAACACCCTTACTTTGGGCTTTGATGAAGGCAGCTGGGTTAAAACGCAACTGCCTGTCGGAGGAGCTATTAAGTTAACACTTGGTGTGAATGGTGTATTGGATCTTGCTTCACTAGAAAGCAGCTTGAATGTAGAAACCATTGGCGGTGAAGGTAATGAGCCACTCGTCGATGTGACCCTGACATCACCAACCGCAGGCGCACAATTTAAGCTGGGCGAAAGCGTACTACTGGCAGCGAATGCCAAAGCAACGAATACGCAAATCAAGCACGTGACGTTCCTTGTCAATAACCAAGAAGTTGGCAAAGTATCAAAAGCACCTTATCACGTCAGTTGGATTGCAACTCACGAAGGTGAAAACACGGTAAAAGCTGTTGTTACCGATATCACCGGCATTACTGCAGAACAACAAGTGAGCATTTCTGTCATTAAAGACAGTGTTATTCCCCCTGTTGAGCCTAATGCCCCAACCATTCGTCTGACTTCACCGCATTCAGGTAGCGTATTTACCGAAGGTGATAGCATTGTTATTACTTCAAAAGCCGCTGATCTCGACAACGATTTAAGCCATGTTGAATTGCACATTAATGGCAATAATATCGCCACCAGTAACACAGCTCCTTACAGCTTTAACTGGACAGCAGACGTTATTGGCTCGCATGTTATTAGCGTAAAAGCTTTTGATAAAACAGGGTTAAGCGCATCAGATAACGTCACTATCGAAGTGGTAGAAAAAGCAGTTGAACCACAACCCCCAGTGATTACTTTAAACAGCCCACGTCCGGGTCAACAAGTGTTTATTGGCAAGCCATTAACTATTGCGGCACAAGCGAGTGATGTGAATGACGATCTGGTTTCAGTTGAGATCCGTGTTAACGGTCAATCCATTGCAATAGTTAACCATGCGCCATTTACAGCGGTTTGGACACCAGAAACCAAAGGTGAATACCAAATTGAAGCTATTGCAACAGATGCTGCAAACCACAGCACATCAACAGGTGTGATCACAGTCAATGCCATTGAAATGGGTAATGGCAACTTAAGCTGTGACATTCAACAGATCTACCGAGAAGATGGCACCGAATGTATGGGTGACGATCACCCTCGTCGTATCATCGGCTATTACACCTCATGGCGCACTGGTAAAAATGGTTTACCAGCTTACCTAGCAGATGATCTACCTTGGGATAAGCTCACACACATCAACTACGCTTTTGCTGGTGTCAGTAAAGATGAGTTCCAGCTAACTGTTGATGACTCTGCGACCAAGATGACATGGGAAGGTGTTGAAGGTGCTGAAATGGATCCAAGTTTGCCATACCAAGGTCACTTCAACTTACTGAGCAAATTTAAGAAGCAATACCCAGATGTAAAAACCCTTATCTCTGTCGGTGGCTGGGCGGAAACCACCAACTTCTACCCAATGACCACAAACCTTGCTACCTGTGAAGTGAACTTAGAAGGCATTGATAAGTTTAGTAAATCAGCCGTAGCGTTTATCCGTCAGTATGGCTTTGACGGTGTTGATATCGATTACGAATACCCGTCGTCAATGAAAGACTCAGGTAACCCAATCGACTTTGAAATGTCGAACAAGTGTCGAGAATCACTATGGACAAACTACATGGTGATGATGAAAGAGCTTCGTGCCCAGCTTGATAAAGCAGGTAAAGAAGACGGTCGTCGCTACATGTTAACCATTGCCTCACCATCATCGGCGTACCTACTACGTGGTATGGAAGACTTCGCAATGCAAGACGTACTTGATTACGTCAACATCATGTCTTACGACTTACACGGTACATGGAACGAATTTGTTGGCCCACAAGCACCACTGTTTGATGATGGCAAAGATGCAGAATTGGCTAAATGGGGCGTTTACACTGCCGATCAATACCAAGGCATTGGCTACCTTAACCAAGCATGGGCACACCATTACTTCCGTGGTGCGTTTAAACCAAGCCAAATCAACATGGGGATCCCTTATTACACCCGAGGTTGGCAAGGTGTTACTGGTGGCGAGAAAGGCTTATGGGGTAAAGCAGTAGAGCCAAACCAAGCAAGTTGCCCTGAAGGTACAACCGTGTGTGGTTGGGGCGCAGAAGGGACTGATAACATCTGGCACGATTCTGATAAACAAGGCAATGAAATCAAAGCAGGTGTCGCTCCAATGTGGCACGCCATGAACCTTATGCATGCACAGAAACTCGGTATCGATGGTATGCCAAGTTACGGCCCAGCGTGGGGATTAGATCCTAATAACCCGAAAGATCTGATCGAAGGCGAATACGAGCGTGTTTGGAGTCACGAATTACAAACCGCATGGCTATGGAATGAATCGAAGAAAGTCTTCCTAAGTATTGAAGATAAAGACTCACTCAAACCAAAACTGGACTATATCATCGACACTGGCTTAGGTGGCATGATGGTATGGGAAATGGCTGGGGACTACAGCTATGATGCTGTGAAAAATGAATACAAAATGGGCTCAGACATGACAGATTACGCCCATGAAGTGTTCTCAACCGCAGCACCGATGGACATTAATCACAACTCTCTGCCACCACCAGATTCAGTGATTGATGTATCAGTCAAAACAACTGAATGGCCGGCTGGCGACAGTAACTACCCGATTAATCCGAAACTGGTATTTACAAATAATTCAGACGTAACTATCCCTGGTGGCACAACGATTGAATTCCTAATGCCAACCTCAACAGGCGATCTTGTTAAAGACTGGTCTGGCGCTGGGCTAAACGTGGTTGAAAGCGGTCATACGGGTAGTAACTTCAATGTAGATGGCGAACGTAAGATCTTCCATAAAGTGGCAGTAACACTACGTTCAACGGAATCTATCCCTGCTGGCGGTGAATATGTTGTGTCTATGGTGTACTACACCCCTGTTTCTGGTGTAGCTAACGGTATTCGTTTTAAAGTCGACGGAGAAACAATCGGCTTGAAGAAAGACTTCCCAACCCTGCCAGCATTTGAAGGCTCAAGCGATGAAGGAGGCAACGGTGGAACAGGCAAAACATGTGAAGAAGCCGGTGTTGATACTTCAAAAGCCACTACTTACCCAGAACTACCCAAAGGCGATCACGCTGCGACAGGCGATCAAGTGATCCACAATAGTGGTTTATGGCAAGCAAACTGGTGGATCAACTCAGCACCATCTGCAAGCGACAGCGCATGGAAATTTGTCTGTAAACTCTAATCGTTAACTAAACAACAATAAGTCAAAGTCCGTAATGAGTGATCGTTACGGGCTTTTTGTCTATTTATTAATACACTGACATTAAATATATAATGCTTTTATAAGGATCACGAAAAGTAACAGTTTTATTCTATATAGTTTAGCTACTAAGCAAGTATTATTTTTCATATAAATAAGAATAATTGATGTAACTAAGAGGACGAAATGAAAGAAATTGCGCTATCAATTGAGTTTTGGAAATTTGCAGCACCTTTATTTGGAGCTGTCATAGCGTGGTTTGTAAATGAATGGCGGAAAAGGATTTGGAAACAATATCACAGAAAAGAAGAATCTTATAAAGAACTCCTAAGATGCTTACAAGGCTTCTATGAAGGAACTGACCCAAAATTAGCAAAAGAACTTAAATCTCAATTTCTAATGGAAGTCAATAAATGCTGGCTGTATTGCCCAGATGACGTTATCCATAAAGCATATATTTTTTTAGATACAGTAAAAGATAATCAGCATCCCAAAACTGATAACGAAAAAGAAAAAGCCGTTGGAAACTTTGTTGCTGCTATTCGTAAAGATCTCTTATCAAGAAAAGTCGTTTATAAAACGCATCTAAAAGAGAATGATTTCAAACATTACAAATCTACATAAATTAAATATAAAGCTTAATAATTAGAAGCCTCCAATAGATGTTATTGCATAAGCTCATTAAAAGAGAAATGAAAAGGCAGACTTATGGCGTTCAAAAAGACAATCACACTTATTATCACTCACTTACTGGCAGGTGCATTCGGTGTTGCGCTTGGGATCTATTTACTGCCTATTTTGACGGCACCAACTGCGCCAACACCCTCTGAAGTCACTAACCTTTCAACACAGGCACAGTATTCTGGAGAATTTAAGCGTGATTTAGCTGGCAGTGATTTTCTTCATTGGGGCGAAGGGAAAGTATCGCTATCGCCAACAGCAATCACCTTAATGGGAAAACTCGCTCCAGGGCCTGATTATAAGTTGTATCTATCACCTAAGTTTGTTGAAACCGAAGCTGCATTTAATCAAGAAAAAGCCAATATGGTGCTAGTGGGTAACGTGAAAACCTTTAATAACTTTGTTGTAAATGTGCCTCAAAATATTGATATCGCCAAATACAATACAGTGATCGTCTGGTGCGAGTCTTTTGGTCAATTTATTACTGCCGCTAAGTATCAGTAACCTTTAAAACCGCGTTTTCTTTACTTTGTGAAAAATAATTTCGTCTTTTTAGAATCTGGCTCGTCTTACTCGGTATCAACATAACAAACGTAGTGAGACTATCTAATGTTAAAAATCGTAAGCTTTACAATCTGCCCTTTCGTTCAACGTGTTACTGCTACACTTGAGACGAAAGACATTCCTTATGAGATTGAATACATTAGCCTTAAGAACAAACCACAATGGTTTTTAGACATTTCACCCAATGGACAAGTACCTATATTAATCACTGAGAACAATACAGCGCTATTTGAGTCTGATGCCATTATTGAGTTTATTGAAGATGAATATGGCCCATTAGAGCAAGACTTAACTAACGAGCAACGGGCATTAGATCGTGCTTGGAGTTACTTAGCTGCCAAAAGTTATCTACCACAATGCAGCACAATGGGCAGTAAAGATAAAGACACCTTTATGCAGCGTGAAGATAACTTGCGAAAAGCATTCACTAAAGCCGAAAATCAGCTGTCTGGTAACACACTATTTTTTAAATCAGACACTATCAGTAAAGTCGATATTGCATGGTTACCTTTACTTCATCGTGCAGCAATCATCAAAGATCATACTGGATACGATCTTCTCTGTTGTTTGCCAAAGTTACAAATATGGCAAAGTGCCCTGCTGAAAACAGGATTAGCTGAAAAATCTGTTGCACCTGATTTCATTGACAAATTTACTGATTTTTATCTAACCAATACCTATTTAGCCGGCTGTAATGATCAACAATGTGAGTGCCAATCTAGTGATTGCTGTGCTTAAATAAAATAATGATAAGAGAAGTGTGCTAGTCGCACTTCTTTTACATCTTAGAAAAAATTGTAGAAAAATTTTCAGTAACAGAGTGAAACCTTAGTGAATATTGAGCAGATCTGGTCAGCATACCAAAGCAAACTAAAAGGTTATTTACATAACAATATTGCTAACCCTGATGATGTGGATGATTTATTGCAGGACATTCTGATCAAAACACATCACAAGCTGCCAACACTTAACGATGAAAGCAAAATCAAATCATGGTTATTTCAAATCGCACGAAACACCATTATTGATTTTTATCGTCATCAACAAGTAGAAAAAGAGCATCAAGATAGCCAAGAAAATTCACTCTGGTATGAAGTTCAAGAAGACAGCGTTCTTCAACAATTATCTGAATGCATGAGTCCATTTATTAATGCATTACCTGAAGCAGAAGCACAACTGCTAACCGCTATTGAAATTAACGGTATGTCGCAAAAAGACTATGCCGAACAAACTGGAATAAAGTACTCCACTTTAAAATCGCAGGTGCAAAAAAGCCGTAAGTCATTGCATCAGCTATTTAATGAATGTTGTACTTTTTCTGTCGATAGCCAAGGTAATCTGATGGACTATCACCCCAAAGCACATCGCTCATCCTGCAAATGTTCATAATTTCAGCAGACACTTGCTGAGCATTAATTTTTAATATGAACAAAAAAGCGATCCTCAGATCGCTTTCGTTTATCTCAAGCAACCACAATATTAATTAGAGCTTGATAACGTATGTCTTTACATCACCTAGAACGACAGTGAAAATGATACGGTTAATCTCTGACATGCCCTTTTAAATCCCAGTTAATAAAATCAATACTTAATATTGAAGGAAACTCTATATCTAATAATTTAGTATTAAGACCGAATGCCGATGGTTCACTTGTCAAACTAACAGTATCTTCAATTAAACTAAGCAGTATTTCTTTATTTTCTTCATTCATAGAGTCCCACCACTTAGGAGATATATAAAAGTTTTCAATATTCTTAATAATAAACTGAACGAGAAATGCTGGAATATCGTTATTATTTTTTTCAAATAAAGTTCTAATTAAATTTTCACAAACTAACTCACTATTCTTCAACCAAGAAAAAACGATCTTCCCATAAGAACCATCAAAAAAAGAAGTTACAGATAACAACTCTGAGTACTTTTCAAAATTCATAAGATCTTGAATTAATTCACCTCGAAAATTATAATCAGGGTTAACACCTCCACTAACCATGACAGGAGGAGCTGTTTCTAAAGTAAACACTACCGCACGAATATTTGAGTAATCTTTAGTTAAAATTGATTCATCAAAAAACTTTTTATGATAAAAAAGATCATTTAAGGCAAATTTTGTACCTAAATCAGTAAAAAAGTTATTATGTTGAATATCTATTTGTGAATAGATACTTTTTCCTTTATCAGCTTGGTGACGCAAATAAGATGTTTCTAACGCACTAGTTTTAGTATAATACTCACGTGAAAATGATCTATAAGCAAGAAAGAAACACTGCTCTAATGTATTTTTAAAGTTACTCTTCTCAATTGAAGCAAAAAAACTATCATCATGCTTTTTACAAAATCCATTAAAAACTGAAGCGTTATTTATACCGATTTTTTCTAATTGTGGTGTACCTTTAAACTTAAAAATACTTTCTAATGTCATTTTTAATCCCAACACATGACCATTTTCAGCGATAGCCTTCAAACTTGATGATTTAGGAACTGTGTGAGCTTTAATTATTTTTTTATCACATTCATGATGCAACTTTTCTGGACTTGAACATATACAACGAGAAAAGCCACGATTAAATTCCCTACTAACCTCCCAAGACTCTTTAGGCTTTTGCTTATCACGACCAAGGTGACACTTCTTATATTTAATATTAGATCCACACCAACATAGATCATTTCGGTTTAACTTCTTGTTATACATATTATTACAGCTAATAGATTTTTGAATATTTTACTAAATTTAAATTTTCAATATAATGATATTCTTAACAAAAAACACCTTATTTCCCTCTGTGCTACCTTTCGCTTTCGCCCATATTGAGACAACACCATGACTAAACCAGATATTCTCACCACAATTAAGAGTTTTACTTCTATTGAGCAGGCACTTGATTATTTTGAAATTGGCTATGACAGCCAATTTATTCATGCCAATCGTGAGGAGTTAGTTAAGCGCTTTGGAGGGTATCTGATCATGGAAAAGCCGGATGATTGGTTTTCAGGCCGTCGTGCACTAAAAAACGCTTACTGCCGTGTTCAACGCTCTTTATTAGACAAATCTACACGGCAAGCATGTCGAGGCTGCACTAGCTGCCAACGTCGATAACCGTCAGCTCCGGTCATTGTGGACGCTTGGCAACTATACGCATTTCCACCAGCGCATTTTCAGGAATAAACTCGGCTACGCCAATAGCAGACCACGCAGGATAAGGCGGTTTGATATATTCGTCTTTCACTTTTGAAAACGTATCAATATTGAGCTTGAGATTAATGTGATAGGTGGTCATTTCCAGGATATCATCAAAAGTTAACCCTGCCGCTTCAAGGTAAATACCAAGCTTGAAAAAAGCATCGTGAAACTGCTCTTCAGGATCACGGCTAATGGGTTTGTCAGCACGAGCTGCAGTGATCCCCGATAGATACACAGTACCATCAGATTCAACCGCGGGGGTGAAGTGCCAATCATCAACATAATGTTGAAACGCTTCAGGTACTATCACTTTTTTCATGCTTCCCTACTCCATTAAGCCCTTATTTACTTCATACTACGTAAGTAGCAACATAAATTCAGGGCGTGGTACAAAAATATTGATACCTCTCTCAATCTGTTTAGTTATATGCATATAGCGATTAATTCCACTGCTATTAACTATCACGAATAGTAATTTCACAATTTGATATTGCAAAATTTGGCAGTGGTTTGGGGTATCACAAAAATTGTTGATAGTTAAAATATCGAAATAATATGGTCGAAAACATGCTTCTTAATGACACATGTCTTGCCACTCTCACAGCATTAATTAGGAACAGTTATTAATGAGCCAAGCCGCTAACGTTAACGAAAAGACTGAAAAGCCAGATCCAAGCAACGATTTTCAATCTACACAATTTAAGATGACCCGTATCATCAGTGTGATTTTTAATGTGGTGATCATCCTTGCGCAAATCAAACTTTTAAAAGATCACGATGCCACTATTAAAACTTATGCTGTTTTCTTGTTATGTAACTTTAGTGTCTTGTTTAGCTTTTTCGCACCACGTTTAACGCAATTCACGCCAAAACAAGTGCTTAAATACGCCTATATGCCGGCAATTATCAGCGTATTTTTGTTTATTAGCCAAGTCACACACTAATCTAAACATGTGAGTCATGAAGTGTTCGCTTTCTCTCTCTTTGCTAACACTTCATCTCCTTTCCTCGCACGCTATCAATTCCCATCAATTTCTCTTCTGTGACTCAGAAATGCACCACATTACGTTTATTCCTGCTATTCAATATTAGCACCTGCTGCTAATTTGAAGCTCTTATCTGAACATTTGCGGAGTCATCATGAATATAGGGATATATATTTACGAGAATGCAGAAGTGCTCGATTTTGCAGGTCCTTTTGAAGTTTTCAGTACGGCAAAACGTTTAGTTGCAAAAAATTGGCATATTTTTTTAATCGCAGAAACCATAGAACCCGTTGCTGCTCGTGGCGGATTCAACGTATTACCTGATTATTGCTTTACTGATCACCCGCCAATAGATGTATTGATTGTTGTCGGCGGTGATCACACAGAAGAAATGCACAAACCTCATGTTCTCAACTGGATAAGAACCGTTGATAAAACCGCAATGCAGGTGGTTTCAGTATGTACTGGGGTATTTTTACTTGCACAAGCTAACTTGTTAAATAGCCTATTTGTGACAACTCATTGGGAAGATATTCCTGATTTGGTTTATTGTTTTCCAACACTCAATGTCATTGATAACAAACGTTGGGTGACTGATGGTAAGTACACCACTTCTGGCGGGATTTCAGCGGGTATTGATATGAGTTTGCACCTTGTTGCCAAATTACACAGTACGGTTCTTGCCGAACAAGTGGCACATCAAATGGAATACCGTTGGAAACAATGCCCTTAATCAACGCTATCCATTTATCAAATAAGTAAAACGCCATGACGATCATCACTACAATTCACCAAGCTCTGACCGATATTGGTTACCCTGCGCAGAAAGTCAAAACAGCTCAGGTGCGGGCTATTTCTGCTGATGTTTTTAAAAAACTAACCAGTAAAGATATTGATACTGTTTTAGCGCAATGTGACGCTTTACTCGAACAAGGTGATTGGGCTTATTGCATCATTGCTTACGATTGGGCATTTAGAGTTAGAAAACACTATACCCCAGATACTTTTACGACCTTTGAACGCTGGCTATTTACTTATGTGATCGATTGGAATGATTGCGATGACTTCTGCACTCACGCCTTTGGCGAGTTATTACGACAATATCAACATCTATTTGATCACGTCTTGAAATGGGCTGAACATTCTAACTTTGCTGTGCGTCGTGCTACTGCGGTGATCTTGATTTACCCAATCAATAAAAATAATTACAGTCAGCTAGATCCTTTAGCCGTAGCAGATCTATTACAAAATGATGAGCATGACCTAGTACAAAAAGGCTATGGCTGGATGCTTAAAGTATTATCTAAACACGACCCAGAAACCGTTATTAACTACTTAACTCAGCATCACAGCACCATGACACGTACTGCTTTTCGCTACGCATTAGAAAAACTCGACAAGAGCACACAACAACAATTGATGGCTCTATAATATTACGCGCTTAATTGCTTTTTAAGCTCGCTATAGGTGGTGTGCTGAGTATTAATACGAGTATTCTGATTACAAACTAAGACTTCCCTCGCCCCAGCCACCATCGCCAGTTCTTTTAATACACGCTCTTCAATATCTGTTAGCCCACCCTCTACTTTTTCTAGTTGGTGCATCACTATCCGTGGGCTTATTGCAAAACGATGGTTACTTAATACTTCACGCACGGCGTGTTGCAACAGCTTTTCTGCATAAGCAAAATTACCAACAAATGAGCGTTTATGATCAAACGGATTGAGCACAGTAATGTTTGGCCCAGCTAAAGACTTAGCCTTATCACCCACCGCCAGCACGATATTTTTGTCACCTTTCGTTTCAATGGCGATATAAGGCGATAACTCAACCCTTTCACCTGTCCCAAAGATCTGCACCGACAACTGCTTAACACTAAGTTCGACTAACAGATCACGATGTAATTTTTGTAATAATGAAAGTGCCATGTCTTATCCTTAAATCCACACCGTTAAAAGTGATACATAATAGGAAAATCTAGCTCAGGTTGATTAATCACCATCGAATAATAACTGAAGCTAAGATCCGTTTTTTTACCCACTAAGATCACTTGATCATTGAATGATATTTTATCTGCAATATTTGTAGGAATATCACAGATACGATCATTCATAAATTGCGTAAACTCTTCAGGCTCAATACACCAATGATTTCCTTTTAATACAATATTTTTAATTGTCACTGGTTGGTAAGTCATCTTGAGAGGAAAAGCATTGATGAAACAAGGAAGTATTTTGATATAAAACACATATAAAAAAAGAGGGGAAATAATAAAAAAGCTAAATACAGGCGCAATACTGAATACTTTATTGCCTTGCTTGGTAACTCGAGTAAAAACGCTTTTTCGAAAGGTCTTTTTCGTTACAAGAAAATAAATAAACAATAGCCAGATAATTACACAAGAGCATAGTGTCATCATCACTAACATCTTATATGCATCTGCATAAACTAATGTAGACGGTGTCAAAATCAGAAGTAATAACCCACTGATAAGAAGAAAGAGATAATAACTAAGTGAGGTAAATAATGAGAACATTAGGTTTTCACCATTTTTGTTCGTGGTGAATAAACGTTAATTAAATTGCCTAACAACATGCATCCTGCTCCTAACAATAATGTCCAATTTAGTCCTTCTGCATAAAAATACACGCCCACTAATGCGATTAGTGGTAAACGTAAAAAATCCATCATCACTACCAATGTTACATCGGCGGTTTGCATTGCTTTGGTCATACAGAAATGGGCTGAAAGTGCCGCTACAGACACTAATATAATCCACCCCCAAGCGAATAAACTTGGTGCTTGCCAATCATGATAAGCCAGTAAGACGCCTAACGGTAATTGCACTAAACACATATAAAACAAGATGGTTAACGGCTTATCTGTTACGGAGAGTGATTTGGTTGAAGCATGGGAGACCGCATAACACATCGCCGCTACAAGGACGATCAATGAAGCACTATTGATGATTTTAATACCGGGCTGAACAATGATCAGCACCCCAACAAAACCCAGCACCAAAGAGAGCAAGCGCTTTGAGGTAAAACGTTCCTGTAAGAATAAAGTCGCAATGATGGCTGTCCAAATCGGGACGGTAAATTCAATCGCAAACACTTCTGCCAGTGGTAATACGGTGATACCAAATAACCAACCATACTGCCCGGCAAAGTGAAACACATTACGGAAAACCTGCAGGCGTAAACGTTGAGTCTTAAACAAGCAAGTATTGCGGTAATAAAAGATAATGGCACTGATGACCCCTAACCCAATCACACTACGTAACGCCATTAACTGCGCTGTAGTAATATCATTGGCTAGCTCCCTTGCACCAATCGCTATTAAACAAAACGAGCACAGTGCACCTATCATCCATAATATTGCTTGCACTCACATTACTCCCTGTTACTTCCGCAATGATATGCCTAGGCTCATTACGGTATTCATCGCCAGCACAGCCGCCACCATCAATTTCCACTGATAATTTTAAACCCTATCGGTTATTCGTCCTGTTTTCATTTTTAAGCCAAATAAAAGCGATGTGTAACACACCTTTATGTAACAAAAAACAGCCTCGCCAACGTTACGTTCTACCAAACCTCATTGTATAAAAAAGAGAAATACCCCCAACCAAAAACATTTAACAGAGCTATAGCACTTTATTTCTTACAATCTGTAAAATTTAATCATTGAAATTATGAATTCTGCTCTTCATAGTTGTCTGACTTACATTCTTCTTTTAACCAATGACCCCCATTAACGAGTATCACTATGAAAAAACGCTGGATTGTGGCAGCAGTATTAAGTGCCATTACGGCTGTAGGCATCTACACTTTTAAAGCTCCTACGACGGATGCACACCATTTCACAATGCTTACTCCCAAAACAGCAACGATTGAGCAGCAAGCAATCGCTGTAGGCGAGATCATGCCTGCACAAGCCGTCAAAATTAAATCTCAAATAGAAGGCATTGTCAGTGAAATTTACGTTCATGTCGGTGATAAAGTCACTGCTGGCTCGCCGGTGATCAAACTGCGCCCCAACCCAACGCCACAAGAATTAACCAAAGTCACCGCAGACTTATTAAAAAGCAAAGCCGATTTAGAATCAGCGAAAATGAAATTAGCTAACTTACAACGTTTGGCTGCTCAAAAAATTATTCCTACTAATTACGATTCATACATTCAAGCGCAAGCCGATGTGAAATCACGTACCGCTGAACTCAAGCAAAAACAACAAGAGTTAGATCTGATGAGTAAAGGAGAATCAGACGCAGGCTCAACCAAGCTGACCTCCATTATTTATGCCCCTATTAATGGTACGGTACTGGATGTTAAAGTGGATGTCGGTGAGCCGATCACCTCTACGGTATCTAACCAAGCGGCAACAGAAATCATGACCATGGCTGATATGAATAATATTATTTTTAAAGGTTCAGTCAGTGAACATGACGCCGCACAGTTAACAGAAGGCATGCCTGTTGAGTTAACGCTTGCTCCTTATCCGGAGCTAAAAATCGCTGGCACGCTAACCAAAGTGGCTGTGCAATCTGAAAAGCTTAACAATGATAAAAACAGCAATAGCCAGCAAGCTCAAAGTTTTGATAATGGTTTTGCCGTTGAAGTGAGCCATATTGCTTTTCCAAAAGACATCACCTTACGTTCAGGCTTTACTGCTACCGCTCATATCACACTCAAACAAGCCAAAGATGTGATGACCGTCCCTGAGCGTGCGCTGTACTTTAAAGGCAACGAGCCTTTTGTGCTGATTGCTGATAATTCAACGACTGGCTATAAACAAGTACCGGTTAAATTAGGCTTATCTGACGGTATCAATGTAGAAGTATTATCAGGTATTACATCCACGCAAGACATCATCGATGCAAGCATGGTCGAGGGTTTATAATGCGTAAGACATGGCGTTTAACATTCGTTAGCTTATCACTGGGTTTCATTAGCACTCAAAGTTATGCTCTGACTATCGATCAAGCATGGACGGCGGCCAAACAAAGCAGCCCTGATTACCGTATTAAGCAACTAGAACAAAGTAAAAGTAACAACAATGTTACACTGAGCAAAAGTGCATTGTTACCGAGTCTACAAGCCAGTGCCAGCACCAATTGGCATAACAACGGTGGCAATAGCAATGGCTATAACATTTCGTTAAATCAATCGATTTGGAACAGTCAAAACTGGGCGGCGTTAGATCAATCTCAAGTTGATGTTGTTATTGCGCAATTAGCACTGACACAAGCCCGCAATGAATTAGCTGAAACCTTAATTCAAGCCTATTTCAATTTAGCTCAAGCACAACGTTCATTAACTATTGCCAAGCAACAACTGGAAGACAGTAAAAAGCTATTGGCACTGACAGAACAGCGTTATAAAGCGGGATTAATCATGTCAACAGGCATTGATGATGCTAAAGCGCATGTCATTGGCACTGAAACAACGGTACTTCAGCGTCAATCTGAACTTGTAGAGCGTCAGGCACAACTTGCTAATATCATCAATCAAGCCCCTGATCGGGTAAATGAAATCAACAGTCAACATTTACGTCAGCCAACGCTGGCAAAACATGATGAACAATCTTGGCTGCTCAAAGCCAAAGACAACAGCCCTGAACTATTAATAGCGCAGCAAAATGTCAAACGCCAACAACTTGCTGTAGAACAGGCACAAGCGGGTTACTACCCAACGGTGGGTGGCTCAATTAGTTATAACAACAATTTCGAGAATAATGGCGAAGGTATTAATGCAGGTCTTAACCTATCTGTTCCCATTGATCTTAACGGTGCAATCAAAACAAAAGTATCGCAATCAAAACTCGACGAACAAATTGCAAAACAACAATTACGAAAAGTTGAGCTGATTTTGGAAAATAACGTAAAAACCCGCTTTAACCAATTAGCATTGGATTGGCAACGGGTTGAAATGGGCGTAGAGAAAGTTAAGTCAGATCAAAAAGCCCTTAAAACCAAAGAGATTTTATTTAACTCTGGCGCTAACGGCACAACGGCATTAGATGTCATTAGTGTTCAAGATACTGTGTACCAAAGTAAAGAAAACCTACAACACCTGCTTTATCAATACTGGTTAAATAGGATTGAATTACTAAAGCTAACCGGACAGCTTAACGACGACACCATTAGTCACATTTCTCAGGCTCTTGTGCCATGATCACCTTATTGACTCAAACGGTTCAAACACTCCTAACCCATAGGTTAAGAAGTGCTCTTGCCATCATTGCTATTGTTTGGGGAATTGTGTCTGTTCTTGTCCTTGTAGCACTGGGTGAGGGATTTTATCGTGAAAATTTAAAATCCTTTTCTATGTTGATCAGTGATACACAAAAAGTCGTGTTTGCTGAAACCAGTAAACCTTGGCAAGGCTACCCTGCTCGACGAGTGATCACAGCAACTGAACCTCAACTAAAGTTACTTGCCGATATTCCCCAAGTAAAAACCGTATCGATCTCATATTCCAATGGCAAAGCACAGGTCACGGACAGTAAAGGTCGAGCATTAAAAGGGCATGTATTAGGTATCGATTATCACTTTTTAACATTAAACAACAGCCATTTAACTTTAGGATCACGCAACATCTCGCCAAGTGATCTCGCCAATCACACCCGTGTAGCTGTACTAGGCTGGCGATTAGCAAAACGAGGGAATCTTCGTATAAATGACAGTATTAATATCAACGGTGTTCCCTTTCGTATAATTGGCATATCCAAACAATCAGAAGGTGGGGGAATTAACCGTATCCAACGTTCAGCCCTTATTCCAAGCACTACATTTAATGACTTATGGCAAAGTAATCCATCAGGTCTCCTTGTGCAGCCTGCAACAGGAGTTTCAAGTAGTGCCTTACGTACAGCGATGCAAAACTTTCTCGCCAAACAATATCAGTTTGATCCTGCCGATAAGCAGGCAATACGTATGCCTGATTACAGTCGGTTTGCCGATTTTTATACCTCGTTATTACGTGGTATTCAGATATTCTTAGGCGCTAGCGGTGCGATGACCTTAGCGGTAGGGGCATTAGGCGTTGCCAATATTATGTTTTTATCTGTTGCAGAAAGAACCCGTGAAATTGGCGTAAGATTGGCAATTGGTGCCACCCCTACCAACATCCTGACCCAGTTTCTGGTTGAAGGTGTGGTACTGGTTAGTGTCGGTACTATTATTGGATTAGCAATCTCAGCAATCATCATTCAAGTGTTACACCTGTTCTCATTGCCTGAATGGTTAGGTCAACCCGTAATGACAGCGACATCGATAGCTGCAACCTTAATCATCACAGTTGTGCTAGCTTTACTTGCAGCATTCTTCCCAGCACGTCGAGCGGCACATTTAACGCCAGTCGTTGCATTAAGTGCGAGGGCATAACATGTTTCCCTTTAAGCAAATTTTCCATGAAATGGCAGCAGAGAAACTTCGCCTTAGCCTCACCATCCTTGCAATTGTCTGGTCAACCGTCTGCATCACTACCATGCTGGCAGCCGGTGAAGGTTTACGCCAAGGATTAATTCGTAGTTCTACCAGTGGTAACGGTGATCTTATTTATGTGTCCACTGGTGTTGCCTCGATCAATCATGGCGATTTTTACAAAGGAAAATCGCTTGATTTAATCAAAGCCGATCAACAGTTGATCCAAGCACTCCCTAACGTACAAATGGTATCGGCAACGGCAACATGGGATGACACAGCTCACTATCAAGATCGTCGGGCTTTTATGTCACCACTGGCAGTGGAAGACAGCTATAAGCAAATGAACGATCTCACCTTAATGCCTGGTGGGCGCTGGTTTAATCCTCTTGATAGCCAAGAGCAACGTAAAGTGGCGGTGTTGGGTAAAACAACGGCAGCAATTTTATTTAATAAAGCACAATTTAGTTGGGATAAAGATGTACAGCTAGAGACCGATCCTGTTGGTAAACAATTTAAGATTGGTGATGAAGATTTCACCGTGATCGGCGTATTAAAAGATAGCCGAACCATTGAAGCAGGTGACGCCTCTGAATATAGTGTTTTAGTACCTTTATCAACATGGCAACGTTTCCATGCTAATGCCCCTATCTTAGCCATCAATGTAGAGCCCAAACCGACGGCAAATAGAGAAAAACTGGCTCACACTATCCGCCAAGTATTAGCACGTAAATACAATGCCGATATTCATGACGAACAACTGATCCAAACCGATGATATGTTACTCCGCCAAGAAACCATGCGTTCATTTTTACTTGGGTTACAAAGCTTTTTAGGCATTATTGGCTTTATTACGTTAGGTGTGGCAGGCATTGGTATCGCTAACGTCATGTATGCCAGTGTTAAACGTGCTACCCGTGATATTGGTGTGCGTATGGCTGTGGGTGCCACACCTACTCATATTCGCTTGCACTACATCATACAAGCCATGATGACAATGGGAATTGGTGGTGTTATTGGATTACTGTTGACACTCGGACTGGTCGATGTGATCGATGCAATCCCTATTTCAGATTCAGGTTTTTACAGCCGCTTAGGCAATCCCAAACCGGAATTATCATTCCCTGTTATGTTAATTGTTATTTCGGCACTGATCCTCGTTGGTATCCTTGCCGCCTGGTTCCCAGCCAATAAAGCAGCCAGCATTACGCCATTAGAGGCACTACAAAGTGAATAAAATAAAACAAACCTTGGGCAAGGTTCCAACGGATTCAGCATTAGTTGAACTTAACCATATTTGTAAATTCTATGGTGAAGGCAATAACTTAGTTAAGGCATTGGATGAGGTGTCACTCACCATTCACGCTGGCGAATTTTTATCGATCCTTGGCCCATCAGGATCAGGGAAGTCCACGTTAATGAATGTCTTAGGCTGCTTAGATAAACCGACGTCAGGTGAATACTTACTCGACAGTAGTGATGTGTCAGCCATGACGAGCCACCAACTTGCGAAGATCAGAAACCATAACATTGGCTTTGTTTTTCAGAGCTTCAACTTATTAGAATATGCAACCGCACTGGACAACGTAGCGCTACCACTAGTGTACCGTGGTGTGAAAGCTAAAGAACGTCGAGAAAAAGCGGCAGATTTATTAGCCCAAGTCGGGCTTGCAGATCGCATACATCACAAACCAAACCAATTGTCGGGTGGTCAAAAACAGCGTGTCGCTATTGCACGAGCCTTAGTAAATGATCCACAAATCATTCTAGCCGATGAACCAACAGGTGCTCTGGATTCTAAATCAGGCGCTGAGATTGAGGCACTATTTAATGACTTACACCAACAAGGGAGAACATTGATAGTCGTTACCCACGATGTGAGTCTAGCGCAAAGAACACCCCGCATAATTACCATCAAAGATGGCTGCATTGTTTCCGACAAGATGACGAACTATCAGCCTTTATTGGAACCTGTCGAATAAATACTTTTCATGACGATACATCCAATACTAAAAAAGCGAGCTCGATGCTCGCTTTTTACTCTTTATTAGATGAATATTATGCCCAAGTAACTTAAATGGCTGGGTATATCTACTTTTCAATAAAGCATTGATATTGATAATCCCCAACAGGTTCACCAAAATTATTTTTTGTCTGTTGTTTTAAACACTTCGCCATTTTCACCGTAGCCTGCTGAACATTATCTTTTTCTGCCGCATCCAGAGAAAGAAAAGGCTGAAGTGCAGTAACAAGTTGCTGGGCAAGTTCACCTTCAACCGAACGTTGTTTCGTGCCTTCTTTGTAGCGACATTGCATTTCATTCTTTTCACTATAGCAATGAATATCATCTGCTATAACCCAATCCCGCCCCATCTCATGTTCAACATACACAATCTGCCCTAATGTGTTATATAGATTCTGATCCATAGCAGAAGCACTGAAAGTGACACATAACCCCATTAGCAACAAAATGTGTTTCATAAAATTCCCCTCTATTTTCTTGGTTAACTTTAACATAGGGGAAAAATCGTATTTTATAGCAATGTAAATTCAGTATACTTCTTTTGTTAATTTAAACCGCGTTTAAAACTTCTCTTTTATCCTCGCACCTTGTAAGAGATCTCTTACAAACAATTAGGATAATCACGCATAATATGATCTAAAACTTCTTATTAAATTTTATAATCACTTGTTTTTAATAAAGTAAATGTAAAGCATAAAAATCAAAAACTGACAGCATAAAAAGTATTTATGACTAAGTATCTAGGTTTTACACTTGGCTTTACCTAATATTTATAGTGTCAAAGGGAAATGACATAACGGAACAGGATTGGAACCAAGGATGTTGGTGATCTCAGGATGAGATGTGATGAACTAGGATGGTTTATCAGACAAGGACTGTGAAGGAAACTGCTGGAAGCAGTAAAAAGTAAATAGGATATTTACTGGTCAGGATGACACAAGGAACACTTCAAGAAGAAGTAAAGGACACCTCTAAGGAAAGAGAAGAGAGTTATAACAGGACGTTGTAACGGGTTATGGAAGCCACAGGAACAACTTCAGGAAGAAGTAAAAAGGATAATGCTGACGGATTACAGCAGTCAAAGGAATGAGGCAAGGAGCACCATAGTAGCGGGATAGCTGCAAGTAAGACCAAAGGGCGCAACGAAAGTTGCGCCCTCTCTTTTTTCTTACATCTTATTTGTTTTTCTTACACCTTACTTGCAGAAGTTAGGACGCAAGATACTCTTTCTTTTGAATCCGGTTATGCTGATTCAACGCTGCTAATACGATTAAATTCGGTAATTCGTCCTTTACCCTGCATCTTCGATTGATACATTGCCATATCAGCACAGTGCAACACGCTATCAATACCCGTCACATCATCAGGTTCAATGTAGTAACAACCAATGCTCGCCCCTACATGTATAATATGTCCCTTAATATTTATCGGCTGTGAAAGGTTATTAATTATACGGCTACCAATTTTCAAAATAGGCTCTCGAGTTTTCACTGGATTTAACACCGCTACAAACTCATCCCCTGCTAATCGAGTGACAATGTCATTTTGACGAATGCTCATCATCAATTTCTTCGCCACAATTTGCAGTACCTGATCACCGATCTCATGCCCATAAGTATCGTTCACGAACTTAAAGCCATCTAAATCAATAAACAGCACAGCCATGGTTTCCACACGAGTCGCTGACAGTTGCTCAATCAGATAACGATGTAAAAATTCACGGTTCGGTAGGTGAGTTAACGTATCATGTTGTGCAATATGGGCTAATCGCTGGGCTTCTTTCACTGAACTCATATCAGATGCCATGATGACAATCTGGCTTGCCTGTGTATCACTATCAATGATCTGATTAACTTTTAATTGTAATGGGATCGATACTTTACGCTGGCGATTATAAATCGCACACTCCCCCTGCCATTGTTGATGCAATGACAGCGCCATCATGATCTCTTTCTTCATTGGCAAATTATCTGATGCTGTTATTACTGAACGATAATATTTACCAACCAACTTTGAACGCTTTAAACCAATTAAACGGCTAAAAGCACGGTTCACCATTTCTATATGACCACGGCTATCCAGTAACAGAATCGCTTCACTACTATTTTCAAATATTTTCGCCGCTAACTGTTGCTGGCGCTCCGCATGACACTTCTCAGTAACATCTTCAAGGGCAAATAAAATCTGTTGTTTATGCGGCAAAGGCTGACTCACAACTTGATAAATGGCGACTCCTTTACCATTTTTGGCTTTAATTAGATCATGATTAAATTGTGCGTTACCTTTCAGCACTGCCTGTAGCTGCTTCTGGAACGTATCGGACTCAATAGGATTGATCACCTTACTTATATGACGAGCTTGCAGTGCCTGAGGCGAATAGGGAAAAAGTGAATTACAACTCTCATTTGCTAACAAAATACGCCCCGTACGATCCACAACTAATAAAGCATGTTGAACCGTACTGATCACATCATCAGCAAACGCTTTTTCATTCTCCAATTGAGAGATCGTATGCTTAATCTTTGATTCACGTTGATTAAGTTTAATAATCATCGTATTAAAACAATCAATTAACGCACTAATTTCATCTTTTGACGCTGAGGACTGCTCAATGGTGTCCGTTTGATCAAAGTGAATAACATTGATCATTGCATCGTTAAGCTGACGAATTGGGCTAATCATCCAATGTCGTAGACGATGAACAACAAAGATGCTGACTAAGACGAGTGTCACCAATAAGTACATGCTGACTTCAATTTGTGAGGCCTTAATATCTTCAAGTACCGAGAGAGAAACTACAATATTCAATGTTGCTAATTGTTCGCCCTCAATATAAATCGGCACCACCATAAACAAATGATTATGGCTAAATACATGCCCTTCACGATGAGCAATCACCTTTTCAGCTTCGGTTGGTATAACCACGGGCAATTCTTCATTCTGAAATTTAGCAAATACTGTTTTCAGATCTTTCATCACCGAAACAGACACAATCATAGGATCAGCACAAAATGCGGATAAAATCTCATTCGCTGTTAATGGATCATCAAACTGAATCGCTGCCGTTAAGTTTGTACCAATACCTGTAGCCAGAATATTTGTACGATTAACAAGATTCTGCTTTTCACTTTCAATGTATTTATACGAGCCTAATGTTTGGAATACCAAAAATAGTGAAACAACAAAAAACACGAGCGGTAAATATAAACGCTGATTAAAAGAAAGTGCGTTCATCCAAGATTTACTCATGGTTGCACTCCTTTGTGATCGTCTTTCTCTAGCGTCGGAAGAATCGCGATTTTTAATAGCTTGGAGCTAATCAAAAGTTCGGCTTTTTTAGCATGTGTTAATGCAATAGCTGGGCGCACTTTATTATCCATTGAACGCAGTTCAATCATGCCACCTTTATTTAAAAATGCTTCACCCGAACCAATAGTTAAGACCCCTTGCTTTATAGGGATATGATTAAGATCGAGTTCTCGCTGAGGTGAAATATACGCAATATGACATTGGTTAATTTGATTGATATTCGTTAACGTAACGATGTTGTTTCCACTATGATTCGCTTTAAGTAATCGACTTAAGGTTAATGCTACCTTGTCAGTACCGAGTGTGCAGTAAGTCAATTTTTCGCTCTTTTTCGGCCACGTAATAAATTGCGAAAAACGATAAATATACACGGCTGAAATTTCATAATCGGCAGCATTATTAGCATATGCTTTATGGACTAAGACATTGATAAAAAATGCCAAAGCCACCATAAAATACAAAGTGTACAGACGGCAAAAACGGTAAGGCTTAACAAAAAGCCCCACCATTATCTGTTTCATCATATTGCTCGGTGTGCAATCGTTACTTTGCATTCCGCCCCACTATAGTTTTGTCCACGACAAGCGCATAAATACCGTTTCTTCTAACGGTGCTTTATTAGGCATATCTTCATAAGTCGAGCTACCCAAGCCATCAACAACAAACTCTACTAACGGCCACGAGTGTTTTTGCTGCCATGCAACGCGTAAATCTAATGTGGTGATAGCTGGCGCTTCATAATATTCCATTGATGATGACACTGATCCTTTATGCTTTAACCACCAATCAATTTGCCATTGTGGATTAAGCGTCCACATCATCTGGATAGAGCCATAATGATTTGGCTGATGATCATATAATGCTTTATAGCCACCATTGAGGTACGTATCACAAGTTCTGTAACGTGAATCACACTCTGATTGGGTATCAATAAAACTGTATGAGGTATTAAAATTGATCGCTTCTGTTGGTTGCCAGAACAAAGCTAACTCAGCACCATAGCTTTGCGCTTTTAAGTTATCGCTGTAACTATTTCGGAAAATAGCTGTACCTCCAGGTAACGTAGTACCATCTTCACAATAACCATAAGTACATATCCAACGACCATCATCAATCATACGTAAGTTATCGTATTCACTGTAAAAAATAGTGGCGTCAAGAGAGAATGTATCAGTCAATTTACCACGGTAACCCACATCCCAAGTCACGACTGACTCATTGTCTAGATCTTCATTGCCAGCGGTATAATTCATCGCAGGATAAATACCCACACACGATGGGTGCTGAGATAAATCACAATTGGGAATAGCAGCTATCGCATTACCTAAAACAAACATATCTGTTGTTGAGTCAACTGCAGATGGCGTCACTACGGCACGACCTATTCCCGTCCATAATTGATGATCATCCGTTGCTTTATAATGCAGTCTTAATTGAGGTTCTACTTCAGTTGTATGATTACGAGTGAAATGCTCAACTTTAACCCCAAGGCTTGATGTGACTTTATCTGTCAGTTGCGTTTCTAACTGCGAGAACACATTGTAGATCTGCTCTCTCTGCACATGATCTGATGTTATGCGCTGATAAGGCTGCATATCAGTATAATAATCGTGCTTAGCCGTTGGAATTTTTAAGCGAGTAAAACGCGCACCAATACCTAGAGTTAATTCATTTTGTTCGTTCAATTTAGTGATCATTAATACATCACCATTCACCGTACTGTATTTACCATTCGCTGTTGGCTCTGTACGTGAATTAGTATCTGCCCATAATGACCCCTTATATTGAGTATCACCCACCCTCTTACCAAAATTAAGACTCGAATAAACGCCACGAGAATAATCTGTTAATAGTGAAGGATTCGCTACTATCGCTGTATTAGGATACAAAGGATGAACAGGCTTATCCAAAATATCATAGGTATACCAACTAAAATGCTCTGACTTAGTATGGTAACCACCTAATTGGAAAGTTAAGAACTGATCTTCTTCAATATAATCGGTACGAAACGCAACATTATAATTATTCCACTCATCATCATTAAATGAGTAATAATCAGATTGAACACCTTTTACTGATAATCTTGCTGTTGTGAAATCATTTAATTGAAAACCATAACGGTAGTCTGCTTCTTTATAGTTATATTGACCATGCGCTATTTCTAAAAACTGACCTAAGGTTTCATTACTATTTTTAGTAATGACATTGATAACACCATTAGTCGCATTCCCCCCCCACATCGTGCCAGCAGAACCGCGTAAGATCTCAATACGATCAATATCATCTAAAATCGTATCAATGGTATGCCAAAAAGTACCTGACATGAGAGGGCTAAAGACGCTGCGTCCATCCACCATCACTAGCAATTTATTAAACAGCGTTTCATTTAAACCGCGCAGAGAAACCTGCCAATTAAATTCACTGATCTTGGTTACTTGTACTCCGGGTGCTAATGCGAGAGCTTCGGCAATAGAGCGTACGCCACTACGGCGAATTTGTTCATTGGTGATCACATATAACGCAGCGGGTACTTCATTAAGCGACTGCTCTTTTTTAGCTGCCGTTGTGACTGTCACGTTCTGAGTTGTTAACTCATCTAAATCCATCGACATCAAACTATCGATTTCTGATGAAGCTGAAGAAACGCTATAAAATGAAAATAAGAATGCTGGTAAAAAATACGATAGCGAATGTAAGTTTTTATTCATAATTATTATATAAGGTAAAAGTCTCCATTAAATTCTATCAAAGTAATTATGGTTATTAATAATAAGGTAATTTATCTTCACACTAAAAATAAATTCCAATAAAGAATAACTCACAACGTGATTTGTTTATTAAATTAACAATTTTAATATCGAATAAGATTAAATAATAATTATATTCCATTAAGAAATATTTATACTCATCTACAACCATAATTATTAATATTTGGTTACACATTTAATTCCAAATAAAGATAATATTTTTCTTAACTAAATGTAAATTATTAGACAAGGTTAACAACTAAATAGCTTTTTCGTTACGTCAACTACAAATAAATCAAATTTATTAACTGACTCAGTATCACAAATTAGTGCTAACAGAAGTCAGCTAGTCACATTTTTGGTACTATATAGCCCTTAGTCGGGGAGCCTTGTGCTGAGATCACACCTATTGTGGAACCCGTATTTACTTGAACCAGTTAGTACTGGCGTAAGGAACTAAAATCAATTGCTGTTCAGTTGATGCTTAAAAGGTAAGTAATCATACCTGCTTTTTAGGTAAGCACTTCTTACGCTTTATTATAGAGATATGCTATGTCAGTCACTTTCAATAAAGCTACAACGCCCATCGTTTTAACCATTGCCGGATCAGATAGCGGTGGTGGAGCAGGTATCCAAGCGGATATCAAAGCTATATCTGCTACCGGTGGGTATGCGTGTTCTGTGATTACCGCTATCACAGCACAAAATACCCTTGGGGTTTCTGCTGTGCACCCTATCCCCTTGTCGATTATTGAAAAACAGTTAGATGCTGTATTTAGTGATTTAAACATTGTTGCAGTGAAAATTGGTATGCTTGCTGATAGCGATATCATTGAGCTTGTCGCGGCGAAAATTCGCCAATATCAGCCAAAGTTTTTAGTAGTCGATCCTGTGATGATTGCCACCAGCGGCGATCCTTTATTAAAACAAACAGCCATAAAAACCCTTAAAACAGTGCTACTGCCGCTTGCTGATATCATTACTCCAAACCTGCCAGAAGCTGCCGCATTAACACAATTAGATACGCCCAATACCCAAGAGGGCATGTTAGCAATGATAAATACACTACGTTTACTTGGTGCAAAAGCGACTTTGCTTAAAGGTGGACACCTTGAACACACAAATGAAAGTAATGATGTACTTATCCTGCCGCAAGAGATAGAAATCTTCTCTGCACCACGAATTCAAAGCAGTAATACCCACGGCACAGGTTGTACCTTATCATCAGCTATCGCCTCTTATCTTGCTCAAGGTTATTCTCTTATGTCTGCGGTACAACTGGCAAAGCACTATATTACCGCTGCGATTCAACATGCAGATAAACTCAATATCGGACATGGGCATGGTCCTGTTGATCATTTCTTTGCGCTACATGCTGATACAGCAAATAATCACGGCTCTTAAACTGTTATAGCAATCAAATATCCCTCATATATCAATACGATAAATGAGGGATAGCCACATGAACGAACATCACAACAACAATGTAACTCAGTTACTCTTTGTCATTTTTCGTCAAATATTTTTCATTCTTCAGCACTGATCACACTTATCTTGTAAGTTAGCAATTTTACGCTTTCAACTTTGTCATTTTTGTTTCTTTATCTATAACATAAATACAACAAAAACATGATATTCCATGATCTAGCACAGAATGATTAAGACTTATGGCTAAGATAAAGCTCTTATTTTTAACCTAATTTTCAGGATATTTACCTCCAAGCGACTAAATTAACTCAAAAAGTTATCCATGCTCACCATCGCTTAGAGAAAAATATGAATTTAAAACCTTTAGCATTCAGCATTGCCTTACTATGTTCGGTTCCTACTATGGCAGCAAAACCTAATACAGATCTTCAGTTAATGCCTTACCCTCAGCAAGTGTCATTAACCAATAGCGCCCCTTTAGTGATTGATCGTCATTTCAATGCCCAATTAACGGGCTTCACTTCACCACGATTAACCTCATTGGTTGAACGCTTAAATCACCGCATTGAAAGACAAACAGGGCTTTTTCTCACCACACCGATTCAAGCTAAAAACCAAACACCAACCCTCACGATTGATGTTAAAGCGCCTGCACCAACAAAAGTACAGCGCGCCAAAGAAGATGAAAGCTATCAGTTAGAAGTCACCAGTAAACAAGCAAAATTAACCGCTAATACGCCTTATGGGGCAATGCGTGGTATTGAAACCTTCTTGCAGTTGATTCAAGCAGATACCAATGGATTCAATATTCCAACCGTCACCATTGAAGATTCACCTCGCTTTCCTTGGCGTGGCGCATTAATTGATACGGCTCGTCACTTTATTCCTGTTGATGTCATTAAACGTCAACTTGATGGACTTGCATCAGCCAAACTCAATACTTTCCACTGGCACTTAACCGATGATCAAGGCTGGCGTTTAGAATCTGTTGCCTACCCTAACCTGCAAGAGAAAGGCTCAGACGGACATTTTTATACCCGAGAACAAATTAAAGATGTGGTGGCGTATGCCAATAGTCTTGGTATTCGAGTCATTCCTGAAGTGGATCTACCTGGTCATGCCAGCGCAATTGCCGCGGCTTATCCAAAATTAATGACCGAAGTAAAAGATTATCAAATAGAGCGTAAATGGGGTGTTCATAAACCATTACTGGATCCGACGAAACCTGAAGTCTATGAATTCATTAACACCTTAATTACGGAAGTTACCGAACTATTTCCTGACGAATATATTCATATTGGTGGTGATGAAGTTGATCCTGAGCAATGGAATAACAGTGCCCATGTTCAGCGTTTCATGAAAGAAAATAATTTGAAAGATGCACTCGCCCTTCACGCTTATTTTAACCAACGCGTCGAGCAGATTTTAAAACGCCATAAACGAAAAATGATCGGCTGGGATGAAACCTATCACCCAGATCTCCCTAAGAGTATTGTGATCCAATCTTGGCGTGGTCACGACTCGTTAGGTGAATCTGCTAACGATGGTTATCAAGGAATTCTTTCAACGGGTTATTACATTGATCAGGCACAACCTGCAGCCATGCACTATCGTAATGATCCGATGCCAAAGCCACTTCAAGTTGATGATGTCGTTGCCGAAGGTGAGCAATGGCAAACTTGGGAATTTACAGCCCCTCGTAAAAAAGGCAGTGCTGTTACAGGAACATTTACTTTAATTACCGCGAAAGATGGCACTCAACGTGGCTTTATCGATTACAAAGGTAAATCTCGCCGCGCCATTTTTGATATCCAAACAATTAAAGGTGTCACCCAATTCTGGATGGACTCTTGGATGGGTCAAACCATGCCAAAAGTAGTGTTAAAAGATGGCGTTCTCACTGGTGATATGCAGGTTGGTAATGCCAACTATCCAATGACAGGTAAGTTAATTGCAGGTTCAAACATCGAAGGCAGTCAATACCCAACGGCACCTAAACCGGTTGAATTAGCTCAAAAACAACAAGATCGTATTCTTGGTGGTGAAATCACTCTATGGGCTGAAAACGTTAAATACGATACGCTCGAATTACGCATGTGGCCTCGCTCGTACGTGATTGCGGAGCGCCTATGGTCAGATGCGTCCATCACAGATGAAGACAGCATGTATCAACGTATGGAAACCATGGATGATTGGTCAACACTATCGGTAGGATTACAACATCAGTGGAACAGCATGGTAGGGCTAAAACGCCTTGCAAATGGGCATGATATTGCACCACTACAAGTGCTATCAGAAGCCATTGAACAAGCACAGTACTATCATCGCCACCATGAGAAATGGGTGAACGAAAACTACGATCAATTTGATCCTCTCAATCGCTTAGCAGATACCTTGCCACCTGAAAGTTTAAAAGTCAGAGCGTTAACGCAAAAGGTAAACGCCTTTGTAAAAGATCCAAATAACGCAGCACTTAGCGCTGATATTAAAGCAATGTTCCAACGCTGGGCTGATAATACCCAAGCGGTGATGCCAATTATTGCTAGCAACCACCTACTGACACAAGTGGAACCTGTTGTTCAGCAAGTTGATTTGTTATCACGCACAGGCATTGAATTAGTCGATATGATTCAATCAGGTAAAAAGCTCGATCAAAAGCAGATAGCGACAATCAAACAAATGATTGCTAAAGCAAAACCGATCCAAGATGAGCTAATCGTGGCAATTGTCTACCCAGTAGAAACGCTACTCAATCATGCTTACTAACAGCAATAACCATTAATAAAAAAGGAGCCAATTGGCTCCTTTTATCTATCTTTATCAAGCAATTAGCTATCGTGTTTATCCACTAAATCTTGCTCTACTTCTTCATTAAATCGCTTTGGCGGCGGTGTCCAACCACGTTCAGACTTAGTATGTTTGTCTGTACGCTCTTGTTTCATCGCTTCACCTAAAGTTGTCTCTAGCTGCATGAATAGCTCAACATAAGAGGTATTAAAGCGATCTTCATCGGTACTTTCTGCCCATGTTTGATACAGTTTTTCTTTACTCTTCGCTTCTGTTTCCACAAAGGTGGCTTTTTGCTGCTCAGCCCTAAATGGATGTACGCCAAGATTTTTCAACGCTTCTGTACCTAATGCCAATGCAGAACGATAGGTTTCACTGATCACATAATCAGCCCCAGCACAGCGTAGTGAATAATGATGCCCACGATCGTAAGCACGTGCTAGCACACGAACATGAGGATATGTTTGCTTCACATAATGCACCAGCTCTGTCGCACGATCTTTATCATCAATGGCAACAATGAACAGTTTTGCTTCTTCAATACCTGCGGTATGGAGCAAATCATGGCGCGTCGCATCACCAAAAAAACTCTTAATGTTAATTTGACGCATGTTATCGATTTGCGTTACCGAATGGTCGAGTACCACAGTCTTTACACCATTCGATGCCAATAAGCGGTTAACAATCTGACCAAAACGACCAATACCAGCAATGATCACTTTACCTTGTTCATCAATTTCGTCAGCTTCTCGTTCATTCTTCGCTTCGCTAAAGCGTGGCAAAATAACGCGATCAAACAAGATAAATAAGCCCGGAGTTAGGAACATCGATAACGCCACAACTAGCGATAACGTCTGGCTTATTGACTCAGGAAGTACATTGTTTTGTACGGTATAGCTTAATAATACAAAGCCAAATTCACCGGCCTGCGCCAAACTTAGTGCAAATAACCAGCGATCACTTCCCTTCACTTTGAAGATAAACGATAGCAACAACAGCACCAAAAACTTCACTAGCATCACACCAACAGTAATGCCAATAACAGTACCGAATTGATCAAACAGCACGCTAAAGTCGATACCCGCACCGACAGTGATAAAAAATAGGCCTAATAACAAGCCTTTAAATGGCTCGATATTTGACTCTAATTCATGTCTAAACTCACTGTTTGCCAGCACAACACCCGCAAGGAAAGTACCTAATGCTGGTGATAAACCAATAAGGCTCATTAATGCTGCAATACCAATAACCAGCATCAGTGCCGTCGCAGTAAAGATTTCACGTAGCCCAGATGACGCCACAAAACGGAACAATGGACGACTTAAGTAATGTCCACCAACCACAACACCAGCAATCGCTAAAATCACCACAATCGCATAAGCCCAGCCAGGAAGCCCCGCTACTAAACTGAGCTCTTCATGATGCTCTGCCGCTTTTGCCACTACGGCTTGCGATTTCGCTACTAACTCAGGCACAGCTAATAATGGGATCAACGCCAGCATTGGGATCACAGCAATATCTTGGAATAACAAAACAGAAAACGCACTCTTACCACCTTCTGTTTTGCTAAGCCCTTTCTCGCTGAAAGTTTGCAGCACAATCGCTGTAGAAGAGAGCGAAAAGATAAGGCCAATCGCAAGGGCATAAGACCATGCAATATTAAATAGATGCGCAATCCCCATAACCGCAAGAGCAGTCACAATCACCTGCAAACCGCCTAAGCCTAACAGGCGATGTCGCATGCCCCATAGCATTTTTGGTTCAAGCTCTAAGCCCACCACAAACAACATCATTACTACGCCAAATTCAGCAAAGTGTTGAATCGTTGTGGTTTCACTACCAACTAAACCAATCACAGGACCAATCACGACCCCTGCAATTAAATAACCCAATACCGAGCCTAAACCTAGCCGCTTAGCTAACGGTACGGCAATCACTGCTGCCACCAAATAGATGAAAGCCTGTAAAAAATATCCTGTCATAATGCGTGCTCTATTTAATGATCAGCTCTAAGCTGTGGTTCATCTTTGATAACTTGCTCGCCACATCATAGTTGAACTTATGATCTTGAATCGCAATTAACACTCGTTTCCAGTTATGAATATGTTGTTCAATACGTTTTTCTTCATTAGCAGTGCCTGCACCAAACAAAGCAAAAGGTGCGAGAAAATCCATGCCTGTTAATTCTGCCATCTGCTCCAACGGCTGCAATAACTCACGAATAGTAAAATGGTTAAAACCTTCTTTACGGTAACTGGATTCAGGACCACCAGCGGTTAAAGCACAAAAGAATTTTTTGCCAACCAGCGCATTCCCTTCACTGCCGTAAGCAAAGCCATATTCAAGCACAAGATCTTGCCACTCTTTTAACAACGATGGTGTGGAATACCAATACAAAGGGAACATAAACACAATCACATCGTGTTCACGTAGTCGTTGTTGTTCTCTATCAATATCAATGCGATAAGTGGGATATTCCGCATATAAATCAACGCAAGTCACATTAGAAATAGTTTTTGATGCGTTAAATAATGGCACGTTGATTTCTGAGCGGTTTTGCGACGGATGAGCAAATAAAATCAGTATTTTCGGTTGAGACTCAGGCATAATTTTCCTGTTTTAATCATTATTCATGCTACGACGGCAATGTGACACTTAATAGCAACTAAAGTTCCACATAAGGCTAACAAACAACAAGTTACATTCTTTTAAGGGATACTACTATACACAATATCAAAGCTTTTTACGGCTCCAAGAAAATAATGATTAACGATTACTTTCATGCCCTGATATGTATCCAGCACTTTCATCAATTCGGCTTGGCGGCACTCCAAAATAGCGTTTAAATTCACGGCTAAACTGTGCTGCACTTTCATAGCCAACCCGCTGCGCTGCTAAATTAGCCGCTAATCCTTCCTGCAACATATGGGTTTTTGCATGATTTAAACGGATCTTTTTGATGTACTGCAACGGAGGATCAGTCACCACTTGCTTAAACACTTTATGAAAAACAGAAACACTCATACCTGCCATCTCAGCCAGATCATTCACATTCAGCTTTTGAGCATAGTTGCCCTGTATAAAGCTAAGCACTGATGCAATTTTTGCCAATGAGCTATCTTGCTCACAATAATGCGCTAATAAATAGCCCTGTTCACTTTGCAATAAATAATAAAAGAAACGTCGAAGCAAAGCCGTACCGAGTACTTTAGTATCAAGAGGATTATGCAAAATTGATAATAATTCCAACATACAAAGGTACATTGCTTCTGTCATTTGCGATGTCGCCACACCACAGCGCGTATCTTCAGTTTTCCAATACGGATGCTCAGATTGCATGATTGAGACTAACTCACTGATAACATTAATATCTAAATCAATATTAATCCCCATTAATGGTATCTCTGGTGACGCAAAAGTCTCACAACTAATAGGATAAGGTGTAGTCACAATCAAGCAACGTTCTACATCATAGCCAAACTGATGTTGATTCAAATGACCGATCTTATTTCCTTGAAATATAATAACAATACCTTGCTCGTACATTTGAGGAGCCAGTCTATGGTAACGATCAATCCGAAATATTCGCACCCCGGGTAGTAATGTATGAACGCGATTGGTTTGATCGGCTATACCATAGTATTCACACAAGGCTTCAGCAGTATGCGCAAGTTGCTGTTTTAACTTCTCGTTCATCAATCGATACTCGGTATTAATTCAATAAGCATAATAAGTCGATACTCATAACGGCTGTCTTTGACAAAATTTCACCATAGCATACAAATCACTCTCCCTAGCTAAATAAAATAGAAATAGGCAAGAATTAAAGAGGATTATGTATGTAATTACACAGTGATTCCCCTAAACTGACAACCGAAAAGAACAACAACATTTCTATCTGTCAGTTATAGATATCGGAGCCAATAATGGACAAATTTACTTACCAAAACCCTACTAGTATTCACTTTGGTCAAGGTCAAATTGCCGCAATCAGTACTGCTATTCCAAAAGATAAAAAAGTGTTAGTTATTTATGGTGGCGGCTCAATTAAACAAAACGGTGTTTACGAGCAAGTCGCTAACGCATTAGAAGGTTTCAATTGGGGCGAGTTTGCAGGCGTTGAGCCGAATCCCCAGTACGACACACTAATGAAAGCGGTCGAGCGAGTAAAAGCTGAAGGTTATGATTACTTACTTGCTGTCGGTGGTGGTTCAGTGGTTGATGGTACTAAATTTGTTGCTGCAGCCGCTTGCTATCAAGGTGAAGATCCTTGGCATATTCTGTTGAAACAAGAGCCTGTAACACAAGCAGTGCCACTTGGCTGTGTGCTTACATTACCTGCAACAGGCTCTGAAAGTAACGGTGGTTCAGTTGTTTCTCGTGGTAAAGACAAGCTGTTCTTTGGCTCACCGCTGGTTAAACCGGCTTTTGCTGTGCTTGATCCACAAACCACATTAAGCTTATCACCACGCCAAGTGGCAAATGGTGTAGTTGATGCATTTGTTCACACCATGGAGCAATACCTAACCTACCCTGTTAATGCAAAAGTACAGGATCGCTTTGCTGAAGGTCTATTGCATACACTGGTTGAAGAAGGTCCTAAAGCGCTTGCAACACCAGACGACTTAGCAGTACGTGCTAACATCATGTGGTCAGCAACCCAAGCACTGAACGGCTTGATCGGTGTAGGTGTTCCACAAGATTGGACAACTCATATGATTGGTCATGAACTAACAGGTAACTACGGTATTGATCATGCGCGTACATTAAGCATTGTATTACCAGCAGTAATGAAAGTACGCCGTAAAGAGAAAGAAGCCAAGTTACTGCAATTTGGTGAGCGTATTTTCGGTTTAACATCAGGTACAACTGATGAGCGCATTGATGCTGCGATTGAACATACCATTGCATTCTTTAAACAAATGGGTGTACCAACTCGCCTTGCTGATGTTGAACTCAATGAGAAAGATATTGATGTGATCTTAGCAAGTCTTGAGAAACATGGCATGGTGGCATTAGGTGAGCGTCAAGAAGTTACCCTTCCGATTAGTCGTGAAATCTTAATGACAGCGTTATAATTCATTAGTACAACAATAAAAAAGGGAGCACATTGCTCCCTTTTATTTTTCAGCCATCATTACACTGTAATAGTGAAACGTTGACGAGTCACATCGCCCCAATACGCATCGTGATAAATATCTTCAACATATTGATCATTCGTGTAAGCACCAATTGCACGACGCCAAAAAGCAATAGCATGCTCAGCACCTTCAATTTGCTTACTTTCCCACTCACCCGGCATCATTGAAAATAGGCTGTGAGCAAAACGTTGTCCTGCTTTATTCTTACGAAATACAGGTACAACGTAGAAATCACATACTTCATAGTGAGAATTGCCATGATCGGCAATTGCAGCAAGTCCTGCAGGTACACCATCAAAATATAAAAGAAAGCCCATCACATTGCCTTCAACTGGCGTATCTAATGCAAACATTCCATCATTATCAGGCACTTTTTTAGTAAGCGGAGAGAACTCGGCCTCATAAGCCTGAGTAAGATTTAAGTAAATTGATAGGTTTGAGGCATTAACTTGTACTAATTCCACTGCAGATACCTTCTTTTATATATTCGTTTTATCTATGTTCGTAATAATGGCTCAACTCAATGAACATCGTGCAAAAAAAGTGTTAAATCTTAAAAAACAATAAAAAAGGAGTGCCAATGCACTCCTTATTTTTTGTTGGCTGACGATTACTTTAACTTTTCAGGCAGCAACACGGTATTCACTTGGCTCTTCTTCGAACCTTTTGCCTTCATCACTTGTGTCTCTAAATTGTAGCTGATCTGTGCCGCTTTAATGGTGCTACCATCTTGGGTGATTTTTGCTTTATCTTTTAGCACCATCATATTATTTGATGGTGTGTAGATACCATACAAAGATTCACCATCAACGACTTTGCCACCTTCCATTACACGGTGGAAGTAAGCTGGTTTGCCATAAACTTCCACACTTTTCAGATCTTTAGTTTTACTATCAAGTTTAATAACAGCTTTATCTGCTTTGATCTGAACACCACCTTGGGTGATGTCTACTTTACCTGTCAATGTCGTTACATTATTAATTACATCAACATCTTGTGTGATTGCTGATAAATGAATAGGTAATTGATTTTGCGTTTGTTCAGCCCATACCGATGAGCTCAGTAGCAACATTAATCCAGCTGTAAATAGCTTTAATTTCATACTTAGTCTTCTACTTCATTATTGCTTTCATCTCTAACCATTATACCTTGAAAATCAATTAATAGCGGACAATGGTGAGAATAATTTTAAATAGTGTTTTTTATTACAGTAAAAACACGGGCTAACACAAAGTTTAGTCTTTCTTATATCACAATAGTCAAAATTAATGTTATCTGATGGTTAAATGCCACTTTTTAGATGATTAAACTACTGCTATTAACAATGCGAAATTATACAACTATAACTACAAAAATATAGAAAATATTTATTAATCAGATCTTTAAAACGTATAAGGTTTAACCATTCATTTTTGACACCTTGTTAACATAACGCCCCCGCTACATGTTATTAAATAAATATATACCCAGTGACCTGAGTATAAATATCATGAATACGGGAGAGAACCATGGTTAGCAAACACAAACTGTACATCTCTTTTGGATTACTGCTTACATTAATTGCAGGCGTTGACAGTAATCTTCCTTTAGCTATTTTTGGTGGCATTATTGTCGCCACATCTGCATTTCTGCTCGCTTAAAACTAAGACTCATTTCCGTTAGTAAGTGAAGTACACTACCATTTACATGAATTTCACTTTTAGTCGTCTATCCTAAATGTTATAACATAACATCTATTATTCTTTGAATACCTCAAAGCACCGTGCCACGCCTGTAAATACGGAGATAACATCTTTTATGCGCTGGATATCTTTCCCTGCAATTCTGCTTTCATCTTTCACTTTCTTTTCCACATCTAGCCAAGCACATCCGCACTCATGGATTGACATGAAGACATACATTCAAGGTGATAGTCAGCAGATCACAGGATTTAAAATGGTATGGACTTTTGATGCCATGACAACTGCATACATGCTTGATGGCGAAGATATGTCTGCTGAACACAAACAAGAAACATTGGCGCGTGTTGGGCAGTCCGTAATGCACAATATGATGAACGAGCACTACTTCACCTATTTTTATAATGGCGAAGAGCCTATCAAATACAAAATTGCAAAAGATGGTGTTTTAACTAAAGATCGCGCTAAAGCGACATTAACGTTTGAACTACCGCTGTCAAAGCCGCAACCACTGACTAAAGATTCACTACGTCTACTGATTTTCGAGCCAAGCTACTATGTTGATATGTCATGGAAAGATAAAAGTGACATTGAATTATCACCAGAGCTAGCAAAAAGCTGCACATTTAAATTAGTAGAGCCAAATCCAACGCCAGAACAAATGCTATATGCGCAGTCGTTGCCTGCTGATGCTGATCCCGATAATGCATTAGGTCAACTATTTACCCAGACAGTCAAACTGAGCTGTAAGTGATCTGTGGTATTAAGGAATAGAAAAAATGGATCATCAACACACTGAACATCACCACCACAATAAGACACCTAAGAACTATTGGCTTGGTGCTAGCTTAGTTTTTGCCTTTTTAGCTATCGGTGGTTACTTTTTATGGCAATACTGGCCAACCCTAATGATCAACACAATAAAATGGCAACGTGAAATTAATGGGCAATTAAGTGATCTAATCTATGATGCCAAAGATCATAATGGTGCTATTTATTCACTGGCAGGGCTTAGCTTTTTATATGGTGTATTTCACTCATTAGGCCCAGGCCATGGCAAAATGATCGTTACCACTTACCTTGCGACGAATCCTGCGAAAGTCAAAGCTAGCTTGATCATGACGATCGTTTCAGCATTTCTTCAAGCCTTTGTCGCGATTGCTTTAGTATCCATACTGCTTGCCTTTTTTAACTCTTCAATGCGTGAAATAAACAGTGCTGCGGATAGGTTTATTACACTTAGTTTTGTCGCCATGTTATTGCTCGGTGTGATTGTTGCTTACCGCGCCCTAAAACAAGCATGGCAATTAATCAAACAACAAAAGCACCATCATGCTCATAGCCATAGCCATAGCCATAGCCATAGCCATAGCCACGATTGTGGTTGCGGACATAAGCACTTTGCTAATGCAGATGAAATAAACCAAGCAACAAGTATGCGAGAATATCTTGCCATCATTGCCAGTATTGGTATTCGCCCATGTACAGGCGCAGTGTTGGTATTACTGTTTGCCAATATGGTAGATATGTATTGGATAGGTGTGGTGAGTGCCATTCTCATGGCAATAGGTACAGCGATAACAACGTCAACCATTGCGATTATGACGCTATCAGGCAAAAAGCTGGTGACCAAATACTTATCTGCAAGTGATGATCACCAACCCTCTTTTACCCCATTAGTTTTTAAACTACTCGGTGGTATTTTACTGATTGTTTTAGGAACAATTTTGCTTAACAGCCAAAGCTATGGCATGTCCCCAGTGCTTTAAACACACTCACCTTGTTGGCGTTGTGCAGACTCTGATAATTCTGTTAACGCCAGCATGGCTTGCTCTGCATGCTCTTCATGAACAAAAATATGATCATGATAAAACGCAGCCATCACATTCGCACTGATCCCACGTTTTGCTAACACACTAGAAACTGCTGCCGTTAACCCTACCGCTTCTAAACTTGAATGCACTTTTAAGGTAATACAACGATACACGTTGTTGATCTCAATATTATGCTGAACTGCACTTTCATGGTTAAGAATGAACGTCATCCCTTCTTCTTCATGAAATGTCGCCAGTGGAGACATAGATGCAATCGCATCTAAATTCGTATTTTCTGTGAAACAAAAAATATAACTAGTTGGACTTAAAACTGGCTGTAAGTTTGCTAAAAGCTCAGATAAATCAGTGATCCCAGACATTCTCTTCCCTATTATTTCATTCATTACACGATTGTGCGCACCACATGGACACCCTTTATGACGCTTGTGACGTTGCTAATTGGTATCCCTTTAAAATTTTCCGCTCTTCTATTGTCGATAAGATAAACATCATGACATAGCCTAAACATAAGGCAACAATGATAGCCACCACATTTGCGGTAAAAATCGATAATAAATAATAACTTGCAACCAGTGTAACTATACCGCTTAAGCGAATAATCAAACTCAACGTAAACTTCCCATGCGCTTTTATATATGCCAATTGGTAGGCATTAAGCATCATAAAAATAAAGAAAATGGAGAAGTGAAATAGCACTATCACCGCACCGTGATATTGAGGTGGGAAGACAAAACCAATGATTTCAGGCCCAGCCAACAGCATGATAAGGAAAAAACACACACTGACTATGCCCGCTAACCGAAAAATCCAGCGTCTAATGGCTTTTACTTGCTCATGATCGCCTTGGCGAATACACAAGGTTAATTCGGGTAACACGAATCGATAAATAGGAAATACAAACAGCATTGTCATGTAAGTAAAGATTGGACGGACAACAACCTGAAAATCGCCCAATTCATCCAAACTAAAATGGGTAATAGTCAGCAATACCGTAATATAGATCATTAAGATGCTCGCCCCCGCCTCTAGTGAGGCAGTGAAGCTCTTACGCACATAGTTACGCATATTAGGATCAAGTTGGACAGGCTTTATCGGCTTGGTTGCGATCTGTTTGCGACGCTTCCAATACATAAAATGTGCAGCCACCAGCGATGACAACGTCATGCTATAGAACAAGGAAGCTAATGGTGAAAAATGCAGTAGGTAGTAACAGATAACAAAACTAACAACATTGGTTATCGGCTCTATCCATGTCACTTTATTCGACACATCATAAAGACGATACATGGCAATCAAGTTAGTAAAATAAACCTTCATCCCCATACTAAAAATCACGCCAACCATTTCAAAATAGCCGACGTTAATATGCAACTCATGCTTAATATAGGGTAAAACAATACCCCACGTGAGTAACACCATGGTGATCAAGCAAAAGCGAAATATATTTATAATGTCACGATCATTATTGGTCTGGCTGTAGGTCACAACCATGGACGAACGAAAACCTGTCATTAGAATTAATGACAGTGAAACGATATCTATCACACTATTAAACAGGGCTAAATCATCTTTATTAACCCATTGTGCAAGCCATATTTTAAATAAAAAACCAACCGAAATACTCGCTAATGTTGCAAGTATTCCAGATTTAAATGCACTTTTTAATCGTGAAAGTGCATCCTCATTCATTGCCGAGGCAATATTTTGCTTTTCCATAGATACAAATAATAAACAGCGAATAGTTTATAGTACGTTATTTATCACTAAATATCTTTCGAAAATATAACACTCACTATCCTTAAGCTCCTCTTTTTAATATTTTTACGGAGCAGAATATAGCGATTCAAATACAGTTAATTCAGATTCTAATTCTTCCAACAAAATAGAAACATTTTTCACATCACCTTGTTGAACCGATGTTTTTATATGTTCTCGAATTAACTGAATTTTTTTTCGACTGTTAGCAATCTGTGTCATTTCAATTCTCTACTACTTTATAACTTGCTTTACATCAAATCATGTTGAGCACTGACGTCAGCTATTGTCAGTGAAACTAAGCTTGCTTTGTTAAGGCAATGACATAACTCATAGCAAGATCGTGACGATACACATAAATGTGATGTTTGTCACATGATTTATATAAAACAAATTGATTAATAATTATTGATAGTTCAAATGTGAATACAACAACAAATCAAAACAATTGATTAACAACTCAGCGACTACTCTGCTGATTATAAAGGCGTTCAAAATGAATAAATGCCATATCTAATCGGCGTAATAGCATATTTGCGATCTCATTATATTTATGCGAAAGGCAATAACGAATCGCTCGTTCCAAGTTCTTAATAACAAAACGAGCAGAAGATAGCCGAATCTTCAATACGATGTGATTATTATTAGTAAATTTCATCTTCGATAATGTTTATTGTTTGGTGTAGACAAACTATAACGAATTAAGTTGCACAAAATACATCTACGAATTCGAAAACATACATATACAAAATGAACAAATACTCGATGGTTTACTATTTATAATTTCATGAATAATAAAACAACAATGCAAACAAGCGGTGATTAACAATTCTTTATTTGTATTTAAAAATAGCAATAGCTTATTCTTTATTTGGCACATTTTATTAATAAATACTCTTTTCTAACCAATACTGTTTGACGGACTTATCTCAGAGTTCTAATTTAAAAATAACAGAGCGGGTATCGTATAATGGCATTACCTGAGCTTCCCAAGCTCATGACACGGGTTCGATTCCCGTTATCCGCTCCATTTCTGACTTCTCCCCCATCAAACAAAAAACCGCAGTGAAACACTACGGCTTTTCTTTTCATTCTTTAGGTATATACAAATAACATCAAGATTAGATTTAGAGTGTCGATGGCAATCCTTTATCACTAATCGCATTCTGCGCAACTTTTGCTACCATACGTAATAATAAGCGTCTAAATAACCCTATTTTCATATGAGCCAGTACGATACAACATGGCTTTCCATCAGCACTGTAACCAACCAATGTTCTAAAACCCCCTTTGTCCAAATGTAAAGCAAGTACATTATCTGCTTTGGACTCTTGAGGCTGAAATAAAGACACTGGTGATTTACGATTCACTACTTTGTGCCACTGCTGTTTGTTGTCTAACGCAAATTTTGTTGCCGCTGCCGTGCCCAATAGCAGCCTTTTACCTTTCACACGTTTTTCAATAAACATGCGTAATTGATTAGAAGCAATGTACCAATGTTGTACCGAGGAATCATTTAAACGAAGTTCACTAAATGCCAATTGTTTATCATCAAAATAGCTATAAACGTTGATTAAACTGTTCTCAAGTTGATGAGCAATATTCAACGTATCACAGTGTTTTTTAGCATCAACAATTGCTAACGCTTTATCACTTAAATTTAAACACCCCACTTGCTGCTGTAATAAGTCACTGTTTTGATATTGCTCTACCAAGGCATCAACGAGCAACGGGCGTTTAGATACAACATGAAACGTTTTTGATTCAATCACATTATCGTTTAAATCAAGTAATTCGATCTTGTATATACCAGCAACACACAAGCTCTTATGCGAAAAAGTCCATCCCACATAACAGCTATAATCTAGCGTCACTTCCGAATCCCACTGCGAAACATACCCGTCATGACTTCGAATATAAGGATGATGAACACGCACTTTAAACGCTAATACTTCAGGCAATGCTTGTTCTTCATCATCGCTGAAATAGCCGACCCTCATACCAATCATCACACCAACTTCCGCTTCTACTAGCAATGTTTCCTTTTGGTGTTCGAGTTGGGTAACAGTCACAAACTCATCATCAGTATCGTCGTCTAGTTCAGCTAACTCTTCATCTTCAGCTGTCCCTACTTCTGTATAAATACCGTAATTGATTACTTCAAGCAGAGAAGAATGCAATGGTGCATATTTGCCATTCTGAATGTCAGCGACTAAATCACGGATCCGACGTGAAGCATGATCTTTAAACGAGGTAATAAAGTGTTCAAAATTGCCTAATTTAGCGACATTGATTAATAGCTGATATAACGTTTCGATATCCAGCATTTGTGCTTGCTCAGCAAGTACGTCTTGATTAGGTAATAAAACTAAGCAGTTATACCACTGCTCTTTAAGGATCAACCGCAGCAATTGCAGCGTGTTCATTCCTAATCCCAGTGCCCGTTCACAAAGCCAATATTGTTGCTCTTCATTACGCCACTGGCACAAAACATCAAAGGACATATCACGATGATGAATATAGATCTGCATGAGGTTGTCTTGCTGTACTGAAGACAAATGCCAAAACAGCTTATCAAGCTCAACACCACCATAAGGACTATTAAAGTCATTGATATAGCGTTTTTCCATCATTGACACAACAGCATCAATTTGAGCTGACGAAGCAGGTGTATCTAACAACAGATATTGACGCACAACTTCAATATCATGTCGTTCTTGCTGATTGAATTCACGTTTGTCATGAATCGTATTTTGAATACGTTGCGTGACACGATTTATCACTAAATCCAGCAACGTTTGTTCAAAATAGTTAGGGATAAGAGCCGAATTAAATTGCTTCAGCTCTGTCATGAATATTTGCTGATAGCGCGGCAAAATAATGGTGAGAGCATGATGTAAACTACGTTGCTCTTCTGGTAACGATAATTCTTCTTGAAATTGCTTAAACCAAAGTTCAAACACTACTTGCATATCAGTATCGCTTGGCATTTCACCAATCAAGTTTTCTAACAAATAAGCGCTTTCACCAACAGCCGTTACACCTTCTAGTTGTTCAATAAATGCAATTTTTTGGTGATGACGTTTATCAAAGTCGTTGTAGGACTCATGACCGTAACGAGGTTTAACATGAAAATAAGCCAACATCTTCAAAGTTTTCGTTGGTGCAATGTGCAACCACAACGCCACATAACGTTGAGCGAAAAGCTGAATCGATGATTGAGAATACTGAGCAATAATTTGGGCGCAAACTAATAATTTTTGGGCTTTATCATCAAAATCACGCAAAAATTCGTAATGCGGTAACGCACGGAAAAGTGCATCTTCTTCGTCGCAACGTACTTGATGCTTTTCAAACGCAGTTAAAGCAAGCTCAAAATCTTGCGTATCCCCTGTTAAGTACTGCTCTACGACTTGCCAATCCTGATTTATTTGGCTGATTTGAGCTTCATCTAGCTTACTGCAATCATTACGATAACGACGTTTTTTTGCGCATTGGAACAGACTTGTTTCTGCCGTTTGCTGATAAATAGCAGCAACAAGCTGATCATTTAAGATCTGTAATACTTTTTGAGTGAGCTCATCACTCACGACATATTGCTGATCAAAATAAGCAATAATGGCACAAAGACCCAGTAAAGTTATCTGTTCACAGTCTTCATCGCTTGCCATCTTGTCTATAAACTCAGCAACTTCTGATCGATGTTGTTGCGTCAATGCATACAAGCTTTCCGCTTCATTACGTTCAATGTTACTGCGATAACCTGAAAATGAATCCAGCGCGTGACTGAACATCATTCGCCAATCACCAGGATAACGAGCCATAAACTCACTGTGACTAAAGAACTCATATTCAGTGACCATATGCTCGATAAAATTAGGATCAAACCCTTTATTACCATTGCATCGATAAAGCACATCTAATAGACGAAATAACTTAAAACGCCCCTCAGACTCATTCGCTTCACCATCATCATCAAACGTCCAATCAGCAAGTACGTCATAAATAATCTTCTCTAATTCACTATCAAATGAATCAAAGCTGCCGACAAAATAATTTACTTTACCAATAAGTTGATAGTTACCTGCCCGGATCAGCCCTTCAATATCACAAGGTTCAACCTGTTCCAGTATCTGCTCATTGTCACCGCTAACAATAAAATCCCAGATTTCTGTACCGTGATTTAATGCGCCAGTAATAAAAGCTTTCCACTGGGAAATTCCAGTTCCACGATAATAATGCTCAATCAGATCGTCATCTTCTTCGATCGTTTTAGGTGCCACAATTGAACGACCTAAATAAGTTTCTACGTCTAATTTAAGATCAGCAGCCGCATCATCGGCAGATGAATCAATAAACCATGCCTCACTCATCGTAAGAGATTGTTCATCAGTATCGTACCAACCCGAACCGTCATCGGTGGCGACTAAAGACATGACAAAGCTACGAATAGGATCTTCATTGTAATAACGTTCATCATCAACATACTGAAGATAATCTTGCTCAGAAAAACGTTGCTTAAGTAGTTTTTTAAAAACTTCAAACTCTTGTGGTTGCTGGCGGAAGATATCTAGCAATGATTGAGGCTTAGCATCACCGACTGCTGCTTGATGCTCATCATAAGTCGTATGTTGCAAAGCAAACATTTTGGCGCGGGCACTGTCGTTATCGCAATAGCAAAATGCTTTTAGCATATCGTGACTGTAGCCATGGTGGCTTGCAACCAGCGCTAATACCTCTTCACCAAAAGGCGCATGTTCTGTATCCCAATATGGAACGATATAAGCGGCTAATAGATAGGTATATTTTGGATATTTAAGTGCTAAAGCGAGCAATGCTGATAGCCCTAGTACTTCCGTATCAGATATCCACATTTCTGCAGAATCATTTATTCGACGAGACACCTGACTTAGCACTACCGCTGTTTGTTTAAGCTCATCTTCTAATTCAGGATGCGTTAATGCTCGTAAGAAAAAAGCGGTTTCAGGCTCAATATAACAGTCTGCTAATTTATGATTTTGAGCTAATTCGGTAAGGCTGACATCATTAAATGATAAAAGAGTTTTTAAAATGGGATCATGCAGTAATTCAGCCAAGCTGTCGTCGGTATTGTCTGCTAATTTAAAACGAACATGACAGTGAAAGTCACTAAAGGCTTGTTCTTGTTGAATGAACTGACGGTAATCTTTCAGGCCATTGCTTAATGAGTGAATATTTTTAGGATCGTATGTAATCGTAAACGCAGCAGTTTGTGCTTGTATCGTCATGCGGCTATTTTGAATTTAATAGATTAAAGCATCTGATTTTAATATACATTTAAAAGCAAACATACGCGTTACTTACTAATTCCCGCCTTTAATCACAATTTAATACCAACTAAAACTCATGCATAACAGCTCATTTTTGCCCTCTTGAATCTATTTAGTGAACTGCGTAAGGTTTATCTTCCTTAACACTAATTTCGAGATAAACAATGAATAATTGGATTGTGCTAGCCTTTCTTAGCATATTCATTATCGGCTGTGCTCATTCCATGTCTGAAGGCACATCGATTCAAGCTCATGGCAATGTTGAAATGAGCCGCAGCATCCAATAAAAATAAAGACCAACAACGTCATCGTTATTGGTCTTTATTTTATCTCCCAAGTTTCGCTACACGCTGTATATCACTCCCCAAGCGTAACCCCAAAGTGCTCATCACAAGTTACGCCACTAGGACTACCACCAGAGTCATAGCCGCAATAATCGGTTTCTAAAATATTATATTCTTGGCGAGTGTCTTCTAATAACTGAACAAATTCTTCTTTACTCACCTTACGCTCTCGATAATAACTAGCGTAAGTTGATGCACCCATAAAGAAACCTTGAGCAGTACGTACTCGAGTATCATTCGGTGGTAACGTTGTCAGCTGATTTTGAGTAAAACTGCCATCAGGTAATCGAACCTGATACAACACCGTATCATCGCCAATCAACGTCGTCATTGTGCTTAGCGTCATACCAAACGCTTCAAAGGGACCGGCTAAATTTCCGTCACAATCAGACGCTGTTTGATCTGCACTAAAGACCTTTTCATTACCGTTATCGCCACACACACCCGCGCCAACAACATCTTCAACCGATTCGCACTCTGCTGCCACTTTTGCCGGATATAAGAAGACATTACGCTGCTTAATACTATTACCAATCACTTCTAGATGAATAAACCCTCGATAATGATCATACCGATAGGGCCAGCTTGCTGAGACATTGGGATCACCGTCAGCACCTAAGAACGTATATTCACCTACCCACCAGCCTTCTTCGCGTTGCCATGGGACAAAATCTAATAGATTAACGGTTTCAATATCACATTCAGGCTCTGAACGTGTCACTTCTTCTAATTCAGGTTCAGGTTCAGGTTCAGGTTCAGGTTCAGGTTCAGGTTCAGGTTCAGGTTCAGGTTCAACAGCATCGCTATTATCAACTTGCGTAACAACAGCTTCTGACTGCGCGGGGTCGGTAGGAGTATTTACTTTTACAGAATTGCTATTATCACTATTACATGCAGCGATGCTGCCACACGCAATGAGAGCTAAAAATATTCGCCATGCCATTGCTTCAGCCTATCTATATCAATACTTAATAACAGACTTTAGCCATATTTTTTCAGGCGCATGCCTCAGCAATAAGATTTTAAAAAATTTAACTATCAATGTACGGATATTCTCAGCATATAAAACACGGCGTTCTGACAAAGTGCACGCTTTTCATTTAAAAATAACAAGTTATATGGTCACATCATCTATTAAAGACTAGTATTGATATTGTTATAAAAAAGTAGCATGGAAGCTGTATATGAAATTATCGCTATTAACTAATGAACTGATCTCGACAGGTCTTAAATTCCAACCTACTTATCAAAAAGGGCTGACTAACCATCTACCGATGACATTAGTTGCGCTTGATCAGATGGGTGCAGAAAATGAACGGCTATTGGGTTTTTATCATCAATATATTACCCAACTTGAAAATGTAGCTCGTAATGATGCCTTTTTATCTCAAGCCGAGCAGATAGAACAACGCATTACACAAGATGGTATTGAAGCAACGCTACAACAGTCTCTATCTAAATTAATTGCCAGTTTATCCTCACAAGCTTTTCATTGTTTGATTCGCTTAGCCTATGCTGTTAAAAGCCAGCAACCTCGGGAGATCGCATATTCACTAGCCTACTGGGAGCAACACTATCGCCCTCTCACACCTCTTTCGACAACAGATAGCTACACCGCAGCAGAGCAGCTTAAACAATTAACCCACGTCTTTTCTACTACCTCATTTCACGCTGATAATATCGGTGAACGTATCAATCAAGTGGCTAAACACCCTAACTACCTAAAACTGGCAGCTGTGCCCTGTGATATTACCTTGGAAAGCACCTTAAAAATGGTGATTAAGCAGTATAAAACAACCCATGATTTCACCTTGCTCCATGGTATAACCGCTTACCACGCCTTGATGGTGCTATCACCGTATTTTTTAGATCAAACCGCTGCACTCCAATGGTTTTGGCAAAGTTATACCGCCGCTTTTGCAACCGCTAGTCATGCGCTTAACAACAAATCATCACAAGCATCTGCACCGCATTTAAGCTGGTTAGAAACATTGTCACGAGGCTCATTAAGCCATAACGATCATACAATTAAACTCATTTATAGCTGTAGCGAGATCTATAAACGCTACCCTTTTGCTGAATTAAAACAAATTGCTCATCAGCGTATTGCTCACGAAGGACTATGAGTCACACAACAACAGCCATGCGACATCTGTAGCATGGCTAAATTCCCATCAGTACGTTCACAATGCTTTCATTTAATATCCCTTATTTCCCTCCACAATCTTTCTAGCATTCCCAAATATCCCCATCACAGGTAGAGTATTACTATCTACCAAGCTATTGTTGATATAGCTTACGTTTATTTCGCTATGGTAAGAAAAATGAAAATTGAACAAAACGTTATTGAGACGCTAGAAGAGTTAGAAAACTTTATTATTTCTATTGAAAATGGCGGCTTAGGGCTTAAAGACGTAGAAGGTATTGGTCTTGCAAAGAACAACGCTGATGGTCGTCCATTTATTGCGGTATTCGATCGTAATCAACAACTACTTTACGGACGTTGGTTAAGCCAAGAAGTTTACGATAACGGTAAAGATATTGTACGTAACGGTGTAAAACGTCACTGATAAGTATAAAGGATCTAGCATTAATCTCGGTTAGATCCTAATTTTGCACTAGAGATTAACTTTTCAGCACTTTCGGCTTTTGTCTGTATTGAAAATAATTCGGCATAAAGAGTTTAGGTTCAGAAACTTTATCGCTGACTTTGACGATATAATTCTCAAGAATATGCCTTCCAACCCGTAGCGTTTCTTCCTTTAACGATAACGGTATTTGATCATGTATTTTCACTCGTCGCAGATCTGATCGTAACCGTGCATTTGTTGCCACGACACTCGCTTCATGCCGTGTTTTACACAACACACACAAGTAATAATCAAACTTGCCAGCGCTGCCCCAGCCACTTAAAAACGTATTTTTAGCGGTGACGTAATACATGCATCCATACTCATAAGAACGAATAATGCACACACATTAAAGCAAGTTTTTACTTCTGTCACTTAAAGTACCTAATTATATTACTAATAATACTTTTGTTATTATTTTTAATAAGTTAGATAAAATAACATAGAAGAATAAGACAATAAAAAAGCCCACTTTTAGAGTGAGCTTTAAGAAATACTTCTCAATTTTGATGAAAATGAATCTTACAACTCATTCCACATTGCAGCACCTGGTGCCCATACTTCCACTTTGTTTTTCTCTAGATTACAGCGGAAATTAATATCACCACGTTGAGCAGGCTTAACATAATCAACAAATACCCAACCACGATTTGCTTCATCTTGGTTTTCAGTATTATTCACAACCAGCGTTTCGGTTGTATATTGTGTTTTGCTCGACACCAGAATTTGGCATTGCTCAACATCATTAGAGGAAGGTGGAGTGAATGGTGTTTCAGCCATATCACAACCAGTTAGAAGTAGTGTAAGCAGTAAGATCTTGGTTTTCATCGTAGACTATTCATCGCATCAAATTTTATCACTAATTTTCGGCGGCATATGAACGTCCAAGATGTGCCATTAGCGAAGTTGCGCGGCATTTTATAGATATAAATACAAATTGACAGTTTTTATTCAAATCTAGAGTCAATCTTTTGAGGAAGATCACTTCTCTCACTCTATGAGAAAATAATCATAAGGAATAAATAATAATCTCACATATTCCTTATGAGCTATCAATAACTTAGGTATCGCTTGGATAGTCAATGCCATGAGATAAAGTCAGCGCAAATTCTACTGCACACGATGACACGTAGCCTTGTCTACTTTGTTTATCTCCATAGTCATTCTTCATTGACGTAATTAGAAACCTCAATCAGATTACCATCAGGATCTCTAAAATAGGCAGATAGGATGTTACCTAAAGCGCCCGTTCTATAAACTGGCCCCTCAAGTATGTTGATCCCCTTTGCCGTTAAATCATCCATCGCTTGTTGGATAGGCATATCTATAATGAAACATAAATCAGCAGAGCCAGCCCCTACATGTTGCGCTTTAGGCTCAAACTCATTGCCTAACTGGTGAAGATTTATCTTTTGCTGTCCAAATGTTAAAGCGATACGCCCTTGCCCAAACTCGATTTTCTTCATCCCCATCACTGAGGTATAAAACCGCACCGTTTCATCAATATCTTTAACAGTCAGCACTAAATGATCAATTCTATTTATATTCAACATATTAGATCTATCCCTAAAGGTGATGTTAATAAATGAGAGAAAAGAGAGTTACCCAAACATTATTATGCATAGGTGGACATGTCATTGACCATCCACATATGAATGAGTATTTGATCTAACACGTTCCTGGACAAAACTTTGTTTGATAGCCAGCTCTATTTGGGCTGGTAGGTATTAGAAAAAGTATGGATAGGTGTCGGCTTCGCGACACATATCCTTATTTGTTATACGCCTATTTCAGCACACCTGATTGAACTGCGTCATTGAGCCTAGACTCGACTTCTCGCCACAACAAATTACTACCTTTGGAAATGCGTTCGCCATTAAAGCCAAAAACTTTTTCTTTGGGTATGTTGTGTTTTTTCCAGCCATGACCTTCACCGTGTATGTTGTGAAGTAAAGGTGGAACTCGGTCGATTGCCTTAGCAAAGCTTGCTTCGGGACTTACACCTTCTTCAAACTCTTCCCAGAGATTAGAAAACTCCTCTCGGCTTGCTTCAGGCAAAAGTTGAAATAACTTCTGTATGCATAACCTTTCTAATTGTTTGTTTTCTTCTGTTTCAGCAGAGTAAATAACCGTATCACCAGCCTCAATTTCACCTAAGTCATGGATGAGTAGCATTTTCATGACACGAACAATATCAACTGATTCATTAGCAAAATCTTTGAGTAAAAGAGCACTCAGACAAACATGCCAACTATGTTCTGCTGAGTTTTCATATCTATCTAACCCTACAGGTTTGGTTTGTCTTTCTATCGATTTCAGTTTCTCGACTTCTATCATAAAGTCGATTATTCCCTTAATTTCTTCCACACCCAGTCCTTTTGATGCTTAATATTTGATTGGCGTATAACAGAATATTAATAAGCATTTTTACTTTCGAGAAAAAATACACGCATAAAAAACTTTATCATACTAGATATAATCTTTATATATCATGAATTTGATAACAAATTTCACGCCTGACTGACGCTCAATGAGAGGATGTGATAATGGGGCAAAATGAACTAGCCACATCAGCTAGCTCGAAAGTGGACAGAAACTGCTTAGGTGATTTGCTCTATTTAGGCTTATATTGCATCTCGAATATGTGCCGCTGAGCGACACATACCTCTCTTTCTTTACTACTCAAAGCCTAAAGAAACTTTTCAATAAGGATTTCATCTACATACTCTCCACGAACTTTCGCATGTTTTTTCGCAGTACCAACAACTTCAAACCCTTGTTTAAGGTATGCAGTTAAAGCTCGCTGATTATCGCTACGAACGTACGCGAATAGCTTTTCATAACCCTTTTGTTTTGCAACTTCGAACGTCGAGTTAAAAAGCTGTTTAGAGATACCTTTGCCACGAGCACTTTCACAAACAAAAGTACCAATAATTCCTACGTGATCAAAAGCTTTTGTATATTGTGCGAACGGCTCGATATTTTGAAATCCAATAACCTTTGAGTCACTCTCGGATAAAGCAACTGTAAACACACCATTCTCTGGGAAGTGAGTAATAAAATCTTTCTCTTCTTCAGGTGTAAAGGTCGTATCCAATACAGTGTATAAACCTTCAACAATGATTGGGTTGAGAACATTTGTGATCCCTTCTGCATCATTCAAAGTCACCTGACGTACAACTAATCCCATACAACTCAACTCCATATTATAATTTGAATTATTTTTTACATGAGCTCATAACTATCAGCAACAATTAATTCCTTTTAAATATAAGCTCTATGTTATTTTCGACTCATAACGCTTTTTGAAATTAAGAAATGACTTTATTCAGTTTTATTAAAAACGAAATTCAATAGATAAAATCTGCATGATTCGTTATATGTGATAAATAATTAACAATAAAAACTAATCAAAAATCACGTTAATACAATATGAATGAGTAAAAGTTCTAACAAACAATGGGGCAAATTTGAGCTAACAATGGAAGCTAGCTCGATGTTGGACAAAAACAATTTAGATTAATCACTCTATAGCGACAATTTTAGATTAGGTAATACCATGGTTTATGCATTGCGCACCTGCCAATGTAGAGGCATGAAGCGCCGTAACATTGGCCTGGTTTTTCGAATTATTAGAGTCGATTGTTCACGAGTCGTTTCTCGTCATATTTGGCATCTGGCCCAACATACCAGACTCCCCAAAATGGAACGTCTCAAGCTGCGCTCGCGGCGTTGAGCTGGACTTGATCGAGCTTGTATGTAGAGCATCATCTTTCGTGTTGGCGGCGTAAAGCTGACCTGTGAATGGGATGCTTGTGTCATAGTTTTCAAACCACCTTCCCATCGCTTCCGTCAACTCTTTATCTGATTTATCTACATGCGCCAAAAATGCGCTATGGTTTGCAAAGAGTCTTAAGTCATGGACTAAATTCGGGGTCTTTTCATCAGGAAATGCAGCGGCCATCAAGATCCCTGGAATTTTTTCATACCATAAATTACATACAGTCTGAAAAGAAGTCCCCAACTCTTTCATCTGGCCTGGTTTAACATAGCGCATTGTAAATCCAAATAATGCAGGGCCCTCTTCTCCTCCGCCATCAGCTTTAATAAAACCAGCCATGCTTTTCTTAAAATCGTAACGCACACATGGAATATTCTGAGTCTCAGCAAGTGTATCCTTATCCCAACCACCATACACAATCAGTGTATCAGGATCTTCTGCTGTGCTTTTATAAGTAGCCCATAACGGTTCACTCTCAGTTGGTCGGCCCCAATCGTTAGCGAAAGCATTTGCACTCTTAACCCAGATAACATGCCAGTAAACCAATGGTTCTTCTTTGTCAGGAAATGCAAAGATAGCCTTAACGTCTGGATTGCTCTCGTAGACAGACTTGGAAAACGCTTGATACTGGATCTTAAACTCTTCTAACATGCCATCCTTGATACGACGCTTGCCGTAAATGATGACTGGCGTTGTTTCAGCTGCCCCAGTGGGAGCCTTTGCTTCACCACGCACCTGCGGAGCCGAGTTATCTATCTTTTCATTTTTTGCTAATTTCATATCTGCTCCAAGTAAAGCTTGTCTATCCTGTTCAACTCAGAAAATTTTGATTTTCACTAATTAAATTAGAGTTTTAGGTATAAAAAAACCCTCTGGCAATTTCACTCAGAGGGTTTTTTAAAGACGCAAAAAGCTACCCCCCGAAATCTATCATGGTGGTAGTGGTCGTGTTAATTGCGTTCACATAAATTCGTTTCATATTTTATGAATAACAAATCTTTTAAAACACAGCAAGCTTTCTTCAAAAAATTGTACTTTATTTTTGAGTATGGCGGTGAGTCATGGGGTACGAAGTCTAATGGGACAAAAGCTTACGTTTAGTACTTCAATAGAGTTCATAAAATTGAGCATAGTATTCACTCAATGCCCCATAGCTGAAGATCTTTCACTGGCAGTTTTTTTTGATGTCTGATACTTCGTAAAGCGATTAGAAAATGTATCACAAACTCGCATTAGCAGCCTATTAATGAGTTTCAGCTCTAAATGATAATGGGGCATAAATGAGCTTGCCAATATCCCCTCTATCCGATCCTAATCAGCAAAGAAAACACAGTTCCCAAGGCTCTTTCTAGTTAAAACTTTCGATAAACCAAGAGAAATAAAAAACCACAGGCACATGACGTTAACCTGTGGTTTTAAAATTTGATAAATAACTGTCGAGATTACTGACGTTGCTGTAATTGCTCAGTCAGCCAGTTTAACCATGCATCCATCCCCTCATCGGTTTTGGCTGACAGTTTGATCACTTGAATATTTGGATTAACTTTGCGAGCACTCGCAATGCAGTCTTCAATATTGATATCAACATAAGGCAATAAATCGACTTTGTTGATCAACATTAAGTCGGCGGCTGCAAACATATTCGGGTATTTTAGTGGCTTATCTTCCCCTTCAGTGACAGAGAGGATCGCGACTTTACATGCTTCACCTAAATCAAAACTCGCAGGGCATACCAAGTTACCCACGTTTTCAATAAACAAGAAGCCCGGTTCATTCATGGCGAGTTGGTGATAAGCATCATGCACCATCTGTGCATCTAAATGACAACCTTTACCAGTATTAACTTGAATTGCAGGCACTTCGGTTGCACGAATACGATCCGCATCATTTGAGGTTTGCTGATCCCCTTCAATTACCGCACAAGGAAACTGCTGCTTTAACTGCATTAAGGTTTCAGTAAGCAAGGTCGTTTTGCCAGAGCCAGGGCTTGAAACAAGATTAAGCACTAACTGTTTATTGGCTTCAAAGTGCTCACGGTTGTGTTCTGCCAGTTTGTTGTTATTACCTAAAATATCCATCTCTAACGTCAGTAGTTGACGCTGAGAAACCCCAGCCACATGCACTTCTGCTTCACCTTTACCATAGTGTAAATCGCCTTTTGCCATGGTTTCTGGTTGGTGATGATCATGGCTATGATGATCGTGATGAGAGTGCTCATGGTGATCATGATGAGAATGGCCGTGATCTTGGTGCGATGTTGCAGGTAAGGTGTAATGAACGTGGTGATGTACGTCACCTTGGTGGTAATAATGATGGTGGATCACAACAGGCTGTTCATTACTCGCTTGTTGAAGGTGGTGATGAGCATGGCTGTGATCATGATGCTCGTGGTGATCATGGTGTTCATGACCATGATGACTATGATGATCATGGCTATGGTGATCGTGATGATGATCCCCGTGATGTGCGACACCTTCTACTCGGCTATCTGAGCAGCCACATACATTACACATTACTCAACCTCAATATTCTTAATCATTAATTCGTCACCGGTTTCAACTTTGAGCTGATAACCATGGCAATGAGGACAACAGACACCGCGCTCGTCCATATCGATATAGCGTTGACAATCCATACACCATACCTGAGCTTGTACTGGCTCAATGGCTAACTTAGCGCCTTCTGCAATCGTCCCTCGTGTTGCAAATTCAAATCCTGTTGCCAATGCATGGGGCTCAATGCACGATAATGTGCCAATAGCTAGTGTCACCCGAGTTACACGATGAAAGCCTTGCTTTTTCGCTTGTTCAACCACGGTGTCCACCGTATTCATACTCAGTGATAACTCATGCATAGCATGTCTCTCTAATTATTATGTTGGAAAATGGCATACCACAGTTGCCCTGCCGCAATAGATGCATCATTAGCAGGAAGCGTTTCGCCACAAAAAAGGGATAAATCCTGTTGTTTCGCCAGCGCAAATACCTTGTCGACTAATACACGGTTTTGAAAAACACCGCCGCCTAACGCTATCGGTAACTGGCTGTAATCTTGGGCAATATCTATGATCACGTTGGCAATTGCGTTAATAAAACCTAGGGCTAATTCGTGACGTAACGCATCACTCTTATCAGTGGCGATCTGTTTCAGTAATTGCGCTGAAAATAACGGCTGCCAGTCGATAAGATTGTTTTTACTGATATCAAACGATAACGCTGACTCTGAACATGCATACATGACAGCGTGTTCAAGCTGTAAGCCGCATTCGCCTTCATAACCGACCTTATCCACCAAGCCTAATAAACTTGCCCATGCATCAATTAAACGCCCCACCGATGAGGTATATGGCGATTGACTACCTGACTGCCATAACTGATAGAGATTATTAAAGTAAAACTCACTCCAAGCACTGAATGCTGGCAGTTGCATCACTTTAATTTCAGCCAATGAGTAGCATTCCAATAATATGGCAAGCAGTAATCGAGCAGGCTCTTTTATTGCTTTTTCGCCACCAATTAAGCGAAATTGGCGTAAATGTCCGACACGTTGGTAACTTTGTGGTGTAGAAAGTAAGACTTCACCACCCCACACGGTTTGATCGTCGCCCCAACCTGTACCATCAAAAGTAAAACCTAATACTTGCTCGGTTAAATGATGCTCTGCCATGACAGCTAATACATGGGCGTGATGGTGCTGTACCTTCAACAGTGGCGTAGTTAAATTCGCTTTAGCGTGGTAAGTTTGCGCAAATTGTGATGAGTGATAACCGGGATGTTTATCGCATACCAATTGCTGCGGTTTAACATGATACAGTGCGGCTAAATGATGAAAGGTATCTTGGTAACGCTGCTCGGTATCAAGATCATCCAAATCCCCGATATAAGGTGATAATAGCCATTGTTTCGGCAGTGCTAACCCAATCGTTGATTTTTGCTCTGCACCTAGAGCTACGGTGATATTGCCTGTGCTTTGTTCGCTACCAATACCGAAATGGCTTACTGGCGCATAGCCTCTTGCCATACGTAGCACACGGATTTTTCCGCCAGCATAGTGAACAAGGCTATCATCACATGCGCTCACAATCGGGCGATTATGATCCAAAATCGCACTAATGCTGCCAGAGAACTGAGCACTCACTTGCGCTAATTCTGTCGCAATTGGCATGCCTGATAAGTTAGCACTGGTCATTACCAATGCGCGGCTTGCCCCTAGTTTCTCAAGCTCTGCAAACAACAAATAATGCAATGGCGTATAAGGAAGCATGACGCCTAGATATGGCACGTTAGGAGCAAGATCGTCAGCAAGTTTCACATCTTGACGACATTGGGCATCTCGCTTACGCATGAGTACAATCGGTCTTGCTTGTGCTTCTAATGCTTGCCATTCAGCATCACAACCTTCAACCACTTCTTTAGCAATACCAGCGTCAGATACCATGATCGCTAACGGCTTTGATGGGCGATATTTCAATAACCGTAAATTAGCAACGGCTTGAGGATTCGTCGCATCACAAGCTAGATGAAAACCACCGATACCTTTAATGGCAACGATGTCACCGTTTTTAATCTGTTGTGCAAGTTGCTCAATCGCCGTGTGTTTAGTGGCAATCAGTGGTAATTTCGCACAAGATTTTACTCGTAGCTTGGCATCATAAAGCGTGACCCAAGGGCCACAGCAATCACAGCTGATCGGTTGGGCATGATAACGACGATCTAACGGGTTTTTATACGCCTTGGCGCAATCAGGACACAGCGCAAAGTCTTGCATACTGGTGGCTGCGCGATCATAAGGCAGTGCTTTAATAATGCTATAACGAGGACCGCAGTGGGTGCAGTTGGTAAAGGGATATTGGAAATAGCGAGAATCTGCATTGGAAATATCCCGCTTACAAGCATCACAAAGCCCTTGATCCGGTGATATACATACTGTTGTGCTATCACGTAGCTGGCTTTGTTCAATACCAAAAGTAATCGGCTTTTCCAATTCAGACCATAATGGTCGTTCGGTGATCGTCACATCATCAATGCGACTTAATGTCGGTGCTTGTTCAACTAATTGAGCAGAGAAAGACGCTAACGTTGAAAGCGAGCCTTGAACGTCAATCTTTACCCCTTCCGAATCATTGATCACCGAACCAACTAGCGCATGTTGTGTCGCTAGTTGGTAGACAAAGGGGCGGAAACCGACCCCCTGTACAATGCCGGTAATATGAATATATTGTCGTGCAATGTTGTCTGTCACTATTACTAACCTGCAATTAAGACAGCATTAACATGCCACCAAATGCCGCCATTACGACACCTAGTACGCCTGTTACACGACGGTTTGCTGCAGAGTTTGCAATGAACTTACCTAGTACCACACCACAAGCGTGTAGTGTCGCTGTTGCTAGTACGAAACCAATGAAGTATTCAGCTGTACGAGCACCAAGTGGCATTTCCATACCGTGAGCCATACCGTGGAATAGTGCAAATGCCATTACAGCACCTGTTGCTACTTTTGCAGAAAGACGACCACCAGCAAGTAGCATTGCGCCCATAGCAATAACTGAAACAGCGATACCTAGTTCAACACCCGGGATCACAACACCAGAAACACCCAGCGCAGCACCAACAATCATGATAGAGATGAATGCAAGAGGTAGACGAGAAATGGCTTTACCACCCATGATTGCCGCTAATAGACCCACACCTAGCATTACGCTTAGGTGATCCATACCTGTGAATGGGTGAACAAAACCACTCATGAACGCAGATGCGTGAGGACCAATGTGACCTGGGTGTGCTAAAGCAAGAGGAGAAAAAGAGGTAGCTAGCAAACCCACCATTAGATGTTTCATTTTCATATCAGTATCTTCTTAATAATTAACCGGCATATCCGGTAATGTTGTTAAACACTTCACGCCATGACTCAGCGTTAAGTACGATCAAAGCACGACATTAAATCATGCCAAAAACACGTTCTGGGTGAGCATACGCATCGGCTCGACCACGGCGACAATGCCCAAGCAAGGTGATATTCAAGCGATCCGCAAGATCCACTGCCATCTTGGTTGCTGACGATACGGCTAATAACACTTCAACCCCTGCTGATGCTGCCTTTTGCACCATTTCAAAACTGGCTCGGCTGGTCACTAATACTGCCCCGCCCGATAAGCGTTTTTGGTGGATATAACCAACCAGCTTATCTAACGCAATATGACGACCCACATCTTCAAACACCGCTAATAGTTGCCCATCTTTATCTAGATAAGCTGCTGCATGTGCCGCCCCTGTTAACTGGTTAAGTGCTTGATGATCCAGTAACTGGCGTAAAGCTTGCTCTAAATGGCTTAAATCAAATTCAGTGCTAGTTGGCAGTGGCATTAGCATCCGACACACGGTTTCTAATTTTTCTTCACCGCAGATCCCACAGCCTGTTAATCCTGCTAATGAGCGACGCTTTTGTTTAAGTCTTTCAGCACAACGATTAGCGATCTCAATGTCTAAATTAATCCCGTTATCGTGGTGAGTAATGGCCATATCGTGAATATCACGGTGATGATCAATGATCCCTTCCGATAGTGAAAAACCAATCGCAAACTGTTCTAAATCATGAGGTGTACACATCATCACGGTGTAAGCCACACCATTAAATGCCAGTGCGACAGGCGTTTCTTCAATAATGAAATCCATCTCGCTAAAATCGCTTTCTCCTTTGCGATAGCGAACAATTTGACGCTGACAAGCATCACTAATGTCATCGGTTGATGTCACATCAAAGGTGGTCAAAATAGTGATCCTATAATCAATAAAATCTGAAATTAAACGCTTGGACTTTCACGAAAATCTTGGCAATTAATGCCCATTTTCTGCATACGAGATAACAAGGTAGTACGCTTTAAACCTAATTGATTCGCTGCACCATTAGGCCCTGCAACTACACCATGACAAGCTTTTAATGCCGCGATCACTGCAGCTTTATCTATGGTTGGCTTTATCGATTTACTTACCGCTGGTGACGCTGATTGCGAAGCCATTTTGTCATCAGATAACGGTGCTGCACTCACAACAGGTACAGTCTTTGTTACAGCTAAGGTTTCATCGCTAACCACCATAGAATCAGCGCAAAGCGTGTGGCTTGTTTTTAGCTCCTGAACAGGTACGTTAAGCACGTTTCCTCGGGTTAAAATCACCGAACGTTCAACAAAATTACGTAATTCACGGACATTACCCGGCCACGGGAAAGCGCGCATAATATCGAGATCTTCTGCAGCTACCGCAGTAATGGTTTTACCCATTTTTTTAGCGAGTTCACGAGTGAAATGCTTCACTAATAACGGAATATCTTCCGCGCGTTCACGTAATGGCGGGATCTCGATTGGGAATACATTCAAACGGTAGTAAAGATCGTTACGAAATTTCTTTTTCTCTACCATTTCGAGCAAGTTGACGTTAGTTGCCACCACAATGCGAACATCAACGCTGATCAGCTCATTTTTACCCACACGCTCGATTTCATTTTCTTGCAGTGCACGTAATAACTTAGGCTGTAGCTCTAATGGCATATCGCCAATTTCATCTAAAAACAGTGTGCCTTTATGGGCTTGTTCGAAACGACCAACACGCTGGCTAATTGCGCCAGTAAATGCGCCACGCTCATGACCGAACAATTCACTTTCAAATAAACCAGCAGGGATCGCAGCACAGTTCATTTTCACCATGCGAGTTTTACTGCGCATACTTAGCTTATGAATAGCGCGAGCGATCAACTCTTTACCTGTGCCTGATTCACCTAAGATCAATACGGTACTATCGCAACTAGCCACTAACGCCACTTGCTCTAATACCTTATTCATCACTTCACTTTGGCTAATGATGTCGTCAAAAATAACGTGATCGCCCATATCATCAGCAATATTGACGAACTTAGTCGTTGGGCGGCTAGGAATACTCGCTTGATGGGTTTTAATACTATGCATTGCCAAAGCTACACGGGCTGCGATCTGTTGAAATAGCTCAACGTCAGCCGCTTGATAGTTCTTTTCAAGCAAGGTCATAAAACTGATATAACCAACGGTGACACCACGGAATATCAGTGGCATCACACATGCGCTTTTTACACGCTCAGGAAAATACGGACTATTATTATCCGCTTGCATCTTGGCAATATCGTTAGCCGTTAAAAATACATGTTTATTATTTTTAATTGCATTTTTAATCATGCGATCATTGGTAAAGAAATGACACTGATAATCCATTTCACCATCAATAAAGCTGGCTGAGTGTTGGTTATAATGGCCATCACTTAATTGAATTATCGATAAATCGCTCATACCAAAATGTTGATATAAAAATCGTAATAATGAGCCGATAAGTTCTTTCTTGGTACTTTGACTGATCACAGTATTAGTAACATCCACTAACACCTGAAAGTTATTTTTCTCAGTGGTTAGTTTTTCGGTTACTGTTGAAGCTGTTTGATGCTCAATAATATGTTCAATCATCGCTGAAATCATATTATTGAATAATTTGAACTGTTTTTCGCTTTCACTATCACTCGGCATCGATAAATTAATATATTCGATCGCACCTAATGGCTGATTACAAATAGAAAGCGGAATTTTGCAATAATTAGCCACACCCTCATAGGCAGGATGATTCGCTAATTGGGGAAATGTTTGATATAGCGTTTCACCATCTAAATGATGGCAGTAATCACACATAGCTGCACCATGTAAGGCAAGGCTTGATTCTGTGTAATCAAATTGCTGACATTGCTTGTCTTGATCTAAATAGTAAAGGCTTGGTTGGCTATCCAAATCTTGCTTTAAAATTAGATTCACACGTTCAACATTGATAAATAATAGATCTTCGTTATTAAGAAAATCCATCACGCCTGAAATATCATTGATTGATAGTAAGGCTTTAGAAAAAGTCATCAAATCACTTTCAAAGCGTTCCATGTTGGCATTAACTCTTGCTGATAATGTCGCTCGAATGGAGAGTAATAATTCAAGCATTTGTAATACAATTCTCAACCATTTTAATAACCAAGTATTGATATTAATCAATAAATAATAAATATAAGTGCGAACTAATAATGCAAAAAGCACGAACGCTAATTATTTGAGCAATTTAATCAAGTGACAGCAATATAGTGTTATTTAATAAATAATAAGGTTTCCAGATTTTAAATATGCAATATTTCATCTTGGAAACCTTATTTTCATTAATGGTTTATTCTCTTATTAAAATAAACAAATAAACCTATTTTTTGTCATTAAGCATTAACAACATGGTTCTTCAAGCGTGCTTTTAATTTCGTGTACTCTGTTTGTACATGATTTTCAGCCCATGCCTGATCGTCAATATTTTCTACCTTAACGGCACAATATTTAAATTCAGGTGTACTTGAAATTGGATCCACATGTTCAATAGTTAATTCATTACATGCACCAATCCACCATTGGTAAGTCATGTACACAACGCCTTTATTTACACGTTCATTGTAGTTCGCACGTGAAATAATTTTACCGCGGCGTGATGACACCCAAACCAACTGTTGATCATCAATACCTAATTGACGCGCATCATCAGGGTGCATTTGCACATAACCTGGTTCATCTGCCAGTGTTTGTAATGCAGAGCAGTTACCTGTCATTGAACGACAAGAGTAATGGCCTACTTCACGCACGGTAGATAGTACCAATGGGTATTCAGCATCTGGTTGCTCTAATGGCGCACGCCATTCTGCTCCGATAAACTGACCTTTGCCTGATGGTGTACTGAATGTATTGCCTTCAAACAAGAACGGTGTACCCGGGTGATCTTCTGTTGGACAAGGCCACTGCACAGATTTCAACCCTTCCATCTTTTCGTAAGTTACACCTGTGTATAACGGTGCAAGCTGACGCATCTCATCCCAAATTTCTTGGGTATTTTGATAAGACATTGGGTAACCCATACGGGTTGCTAACAGACTGAAGATTTCCCAGTCAGGTTTCACGTTTTCTGGTGGCGTAATTGCCTTGTAGAAACGTTGGAAACCACGGTCGGCACTACTGTACACACCTTCATGCTCACCCCAGCTTGTTGCCGGGAAGATCACATCAGCAAATTCTGCTGTTTGTGTCATGAAGATATCTTGAACAATCACCAATTCCATCTTGCGCATGGTTTCACGCATTGCAGCAAGATCGGCTTCAGTTTGGGCTGGATCTTCACCGAAAACATAGAATGCTTTACAGATCCCTTCCTCTACTTTGTGACCAATTTCAGTTAAGCGGTAACCCGGCTTCGCTGATAATGGAACACCCCAAGCCGCTTCAAATTTCGCACGTACATCAGCATCTTCTACTGACTGATAACCTGGGTATTGGTGTGGCAACATACCCATATCACAGGTACCTTGCACATTGTTTTGACCACGAACAGGGCCACAACCTACACCTTCACGACCAAAGTTACCGGTTAGCAATGCAAGTGCTGCTAAACCACGTACTACATCTACCGCTTGACCGTACTGTGTAACACCCATACCCCAAAGGATCATTGCTTCTGGTGCTGCGGCGTAGGTACGTGCAGCTAAGCGAATGTCTTCTGCTTTAAGGCCAGTGGTTTGTTCAACGCTTTCAGGTGTGTAGCGAGAAACAAGCTCGCGGAATGCCTCAAACCCTTCAGTGTTATTGGTTACATAGTCTTTGTCGTATAAGTTTTCTTCAATAATGACATTTGCTAATGCGTTAACAAGCGCCATGTTTGAACCGTTCTTCAACGCTAACCATTGATCAGCGACACGTGCAGATTCGATCTTACGTGGGTCGCAAACAATGATCTTCGCACCATTAGCGCGAGCCTTAAGAATGTGCCTTGCTACAACTGGGTGAGAATCCGCTGCGTTGTAACCGAATATGAGTAAACATTTTGTTTTTTGAATTTCGGGAATAGCGTTACTCATTGCGCCATTACCTACTGTTGTCTCCAGACCGGAGACTGATGGAGCGTGTCACACCCTGGCGCAGTGATCGACGTTATTCGTCCCTATCACCGCACGTGCGAGCTTCTGCATCACATAGTTAGCTTCGTTACCTGGACCACGGGCAGAGCCTGTTGTCATGATCGCATCAGGACCATACTTCTGCTTGATAGCCATTAGCTTTTCACTAGCAAAATCTAGCGCTTCATCCCATGACACAGCTTCTAATGCTGCATCACGTGAGCGGCGGATCATCGGCTGCTTCAAGCGTGGTGTTAATAAGTTGGTGTCGTTAAGGAAATCCCAGCCATAGTAACCTTTTAAACACAGTTGACCTTCGTTGGTACGGCCATCTGCAGGCTCTGCTGCTATTACCTTGTTATTTTCGACAACCAATTTTAGTTTGCACCCAGTACCACAGTAGGGACAAACAACAATTGATTTCTTCATACTAACCTTGGGTTGTAATAATAAACGTCAATATCGTTGTGATTAAACAATCACCTAGCAACCTGTTGCTACCACAGCGCTCATTGCCGCTGCTTCACGTTTCTGTTGGCTGGTTTCAGTCAACGTCTCAGGCTCAATGATTCGAATCGCACCCGTTGGACAAACTTGAACACAAGAAGGACCAGACTCTTGGTGATGACATAAATCACATTTTAATGCTTGGGTTTGCGGCACTTTACGTGCAAATAACGCAGCGCCTTTTGTCTCTTCAACCATCGTTGTTACTACATTCATTGCACCGTAAGGACATGCAATAACGCAGGTTTTACAACCAATACAACGTGACTGAATCACTTTGACAAAACCATCTTCTAAAACGATGGCGTTATTGGGACAAACCTGAGCACACGGCGCATCATCACATTGACGACACATTACAGGCGTAGTTACATGGGCATTTTTCACGACAGTTAAACGTGGTGAAAAATCCGATGGTTCCATTCCAGCAGCCGTATTTTCAGCTTGATGCGATAACGCACAAGCGATTTCACAAGTTCGGCATCCAATACACAAGTTGGGATCTGCAAATACAAATCGGTTCATGGTGTATCCCTTGTTGATGTCGATACATCGCAATACACTTTTGCATTGCGATACCTTATAAGCATGAGCTATGCCAGTTTTTACACCCAGAACAACAAAAACTCAACTCATTAATATTTAAGACAAAAAAATAAAGCCTGATCGTGATCAGGCTTTATTTACAGGGATGAACATGCTTGATACGTATCGATAACCCTTATCGACACGCTTCGTCACATCTCATCGACACTTTATCGACAGGTAAACGATTGGGCATCGTCACCCATGCAATTTAACGCTAACAATGTTCAAAACCGCCAGAGCCTTGCCATGTTGGCAATTGTCGATAAATTTGTTCGACACCTTGTTGGACCATCTCCGTCAGTGGGAATGAAAAAGCAACAATCGCAGGCTGAATACCAACAAAGATCACTTCTGGCACAAAGGTCTTTAGCTCGTCGATTAAGAAGTTAAGCGGCAAGCTGTGCGTCGATACCACATACATATCAACGATGGTTTCAGGATCAATGACACGCACTTCTCCTGCTTCTTCGCCAATATCAGCCGCATCCACCACAATCACCCGTTTCGGCATTGCTTTGCGGATCAAATGTAAGCAATCTTCAGGCATTGAGCCACCTTCCAACACGCTCCAATCGGCAATAGGATTATCCTTCATCATTTTAGCTAGCAAAGGACCTGCACCGTCATCTGCCATCATGCTGTTGCCGACAGTCAGCACAATATTGCTGACCGACAGATCGACACCGTCATTCGACACACTCTCGCCCATCACAGAAGAAAGGCTAATTTCTTCTATCATGCTTAGCGTCCTCCACGGATCATCATGTACATGGTTGGCTCACGATGGATCGCCCCCAGCGCATCAATAAAACCACTGGTCAGTTGCTGTGACTTTTCGTTTTGAGTACGACTGTCGATACGATCAAACGCCAGTGCCAGCATGTTTAAATGCTCTGGGTAAATCGTGATTTCACCAAACACTAAAAAGCCTTTCATTTTACGAAATGCTTCACCGTTTTGGTCTAATCCACTGATCCACTCAAGGTACTCATGACCTGAACATTTCAATACGGCATCTAAACAATCAACCACACCAAGATGGTGACCAATCGCCAAGCTGTAGTACATGATTTGCTTGGCTTCTTCTGGCACATCGTAGCTTTCATCAACAAACTTGCGACCTAAGCTGTAGAAATACACATTCTGCTCAAGGTGACGAGATTGCGTTAATGCTTCAGGTAGATCTAACGCCTTGCTATTAGGCATGATCGCCTCCACAGCAAGGTTTGTTTTCAGAATGACACGCTGCTTGACCCGTCAATGCAGCCATGGTTTTACTCAGCAGAATATTGACGATTTCGGTTAAACGAGGATCGTCTTTTTCTGCTAGGTAATCCGCAATTTTGCTATCAACGTTATCGGCACTACAGGTTGCTAACACATCCATCACTTCATCGGCAATACGTTGACCTTGAACGTAACCTGCTAATAAGCGAGCTTGACGCTCAATCATCACCTTAATATCTAGTGGAATTTCGGTGTGCTTAAGGCTCGCTTTTTGCTCATCAGGGTTATGCGTTTTCGCTTTAAGTTTCTGATCAAGCAGACCTAATGCGACTGCAAAACCGTAAATTGTTGCCGCAGGGGTTGGTGGACAGCCCGGAATGTAGACATCTACAGGTACGATTTTGTCAGTACCGCCCCACACACAATATAGGTCGTGGAAGATACCGCCATCACAACCACAAGCACCGTAAGAAATCACAATCTTAGGATCAGGGGCTGCTTCATAAGCACGAAGTGCAGGAGCACGCATGGCACGGGTCACAGCGCCGGTAAATAGCAAAATATCAGCATGGCGAGGTGATGCGACAACCTTGATACCAAAACGCTCAGCATCAAAAACAGGCGTTGTCGCTGCAAAAATTTCGATTTCACAGGCGTTACAACCACCACAGTCAACACGGTAGACATAAGCCGAACGACGAATTTGCTTAATCAGCGCATCTTTTAATTTCTGGCTATTAGGCGGTAATGGAACAGGAACAGTTTGGGTATGGGCTGTACCATTTAGCTGTTTAATACCTTTCACATTTCCTCCTCAAGGTAACGTAGATGACTGACGTTTTCGCTATCAAGCATGTTGTTACAACGACGACATTCAGGACAGGTTTCGAGTTGTTGACGACGTAAATGCAGTTGATCTTGTGATACACCGCTTTGCGCTAAGGTATCGAGCACATATTCCAATAGTTTTTTCGCTACAAACGGACGCTCACACTGACGACAATTCGCCAGTTGGAATACCGCATGTTCATACAGATCTTCTTTACGTGTTACCGCTAATTCAAAATTCTGCGACAGCTTAATCGCTTTGGTTGGACACACTTCTTCACAACGACCACAGTAGATACAACGAGCCATCGACAATTCCCAACGGCGAGTCCCTGCTTTTTCATCGGTTTCCATCACCAAGGCATTGGCAGGACAAGCACGCATACACGCACCACAAGACAGACACTGATCTGCATCTAGCTCAGGCTTACCACGGAAGTCTTCACTGACTTCCAATGGTGCGAATGGGTATTTGGTTGTCACTTCACCGGTTTTTAAGACGGTCTTTAATAACTTAAACACAACGCCTCCTACAGTTTGAACGGTGAGTTTTTACGGTCGATGCTGTATTGCTCAATCGCTTTATATGGAATGGTTTTACTGCGCTTCTTCTTGGTATCAACAATGGTGACACGGTCAGTACATGAGTAACATGGGTCCAAACTACCGATAATTAACGGTGCATCAGCCACGGTGTTACCACGTAACATATAACGAAGGGTTGGCCAGTTTGCATACGTTGCAGCACGACAACGCCAGCGGAACAGTTTTTGGTTATCCCCTGTCATACTCCAGTGTACGTTTTCACCACGCGGCGCTTCGGTAAAGCCTAATGCGAATTTGTTTGGTACGTAGTTAAAGCCTTCCGTTAAAATTGCGCCCGGTGGAAGGTGATCAAGACCGTATTCAACAATGTTTAATGAATCAAACACTTCACGGATACGCACCATCACACGAGACTGCACATCACCGTTTTCCATGCTTTGCAGTTCAATCGGCACACTGCCGTAGGACTCTAATGATTGACCATGAACAATACGTACATCACGCTTGAAACCGCTAGCACGGATCAGTGGACCTACAGGGCTGTAATCACGAGCGATGTCTTTTGATAAAATACCGACACCTGCAATACGGCTTTCGATATTAGGTGTAGCCAGCAGCACTTCCACCAGCTCAGAGAAGGTTTTACGTACTTCTTTCACCATCGCAATACCTTTAAGGCGTTGCTCTTTCAAAAAGTCACGACGTACACCACCAATCAAGTTCATACCATAAGTTTTACGCGCACCTGTTAGTAGCTCCGCCAATTCCATGGTCTTTTCACGGACACGGAAGAACTGCATGAAACCTGAGTCGAAACCAACAAAGTGGCTTGATAAACCAATGTTTAATAAGTGACTGTGTAGACGTTCAACTTCAAGCAGAACAGTTCGGATCATCTTGGCACGAAATGGCACATCGACTGATAATGCATTTTCGATGGTATTGCTGTAACCCACGCTATGAGTAAAACCACAAATACCGCACACACGGTCAGTCAACTGTGCCACTTCATGGTAACCCATGCGTGTTTCTGCCAGTTTTTCCATACCACGGTGAACGTAGAACATACGGTAATCCGCATCAACAATGTCTTCACCATCAACGAATAAACGGAAGTGTCCCGGTTCATCAGAGGTAATATGCAGTGGACCTACAGGCACGATGCGGTTGCTGTCGTCACCTAATTGGTTATCGAACTGATAGGTTTCAGTTTCTGTGGTTGGCTGTGGACGCTGACGGTAATCCATCGCATCTTTACGCAATGGGTGAAGATCTTCTGGCCAGTCATCTGGTAGTACTAAACGGCGCTCATCAGGTAGACCAACTGGACGTAAGCCGTACATATCACGTACTTCACGCTCGCCCCACACTGCCGCAGGAATGGTTGGGGTAATAGAAATAAATTCTTGGCTATTAGCATCAACTAATACTTTTACCGTTACCCAGCTTTTCACTTCTCCTTCCATAGAAAGGGCGTGATATACCGCAAAGTGACCATTTAGGCTACGCTCATCATTACCGAACGTAACGGTTAGCCAGCCGCCTTGATCGTAGTAAAGCCATTTCATCACTTCGACTAGTGAGGTCATTTTTACCGTGATCGTCACTTGGTTATCAGTCTGCCACTCTTCATCAATAATGGCTGATGGAAAGAAATGATTCACACCATCGACATACTGTTTGCCAATCCGATTTGACTGCGGCTTAGTGGCATATTGTTCAAATGTATTGTTTGTCATTACTGTTTCTTACCAACCAAAAATTAAAAAGATAAGTGCCAATACGGCAACGAGAAATACCGGGAATAACGCACGGTGAATGCTCATAAAGCGAAAGCGTGCCATGGTGTTTTCTGCAATACCTGCAATGAAGAAAACCACCAATAGCTTGATGAATAGAATAACGGTGGCACCTAATAAGCTACCGAAACCTAATGATTGGGCTTTACCCCAAGGAATGAAGATCGCTAAGAAGAACTGAGCAACAACGAGCTGCTTTAGACCTAGACCTAATTTCACCATCGCTAAACCTGCACCTGAATATTCAGTAACAGGACCTTCTTGTAGCTCTTGCTCGGCTTCTGCGCTATCAAACGGCAACTTACCCATTTCAATGAACAGCGCAAATGCACAGACAAGACCTGCCAAGATAATTGCTAACGGTGAATGCCAGCTATCGTTTGCCATTGCGTGACTGATATAACCAAGATCGGTTGTACCCATTGCTAATGCAACAACCACAATCGACAGGATCAACATTGGCTCCACTAAGATGCCAAGGGTTAATTCACGGCTACTGCCTAAACCACCAAACATGCTGTTTGAATCAATGCCTGATAACGCAAAGAAGAAGCGGAAAATCGCTAATAAGTAAATATCAGTGATGATGTCGCCAGAAATCGGGAACGGTGATACTTGTGTCACCGTTGGCAATGCCATAGCGATCAACAACATGGTGATCACTAATACCCAAGGCGTGATCCAAAAAATGAATCCCGCATTCGATGGCGCTACAGACTGACGTTGCAGCAACTTATAAATATCACGGTAATCTTGGAAAATACCCGGTCCTTGGCGAGAGTGAATTTTCGCACGAATAACACGGGTAAAACCGGTAGCTAAAGGGGCAAGCAATAGCATTAATAAAGCCTGAATAACAGCCAGTGTGATCCAACCAGCTGACGGCATTTCAAGTGGAGACATTAGCAAGCCACTCCTGAAATTAGAGGAAAGAACAACACCACAAACAGCGCAGCCACACAGCACAGAATGCACACTTTTCGACCATCAAGCTGGCTACCATCAGCTACCGCAAATAGGTGTGGTAAGACATGACGATCAACCAAAGACTGCTTTGGACGGTTATCGTAAATAAAGCTAAACATATGACGCATCGGGCGAGTAATACCTTCAGCTGACACTGTCATGCGTTGCTCATATTGGTAACCACATGCCCAAGGATCGCCTTGTTGACGACGCTCTAAACGACGTTGGCGGAACACATACAGTAATGCAGCTGGAACAAGGGCAAAGACCATCAACATGATGGCAATCACAGGTGTTGATAGGATCGCTTGGTTAGCAACAACAGGATAAATCGCACTGCCTGTTGCAACAGGAGCTGGAGCTAGGTGAAGCATGGAAGATGCAATTGCTGAGAAATAAGGTGCAATCCAAGGTGAGCCAACACCTAATACGATACATAAAATCGCTAGCATCGTGGTTGCTGTCGTCATGGCTGCGCCCACTTCACGAGTATTAGCAGCATGTTCTGTTTTAGGTGCGCCAGTAAAGCCAATACCGTAAACCTTCACAAAACACATACAAGCTAATGCACCTGTTAGTGCCAGCATCACCATACCTAATGGGCCAAACAGCATATTGCTCGCTGTACCTACTTTACCCATGCTAAATAGTGATTGGTAAATAAACCACTCAGACACAAAGCCGTTAAATGGTGGCAATGCACAAATTGCTAAAGTACCAATTAAAAACGCCAGTGCGGTTTTTGGCATGGTTTTACCAAGACCGCCCATTTTGTCCATGTCTTTGGTATGCATACGATAAACAATTGAGCCAGAACCTAAACACAATAAGCCTTTGAAAATCGCATGGTTTAATAAGTGGTATAAACCGCCAAGTAAACCCAATAGCGCAAGCACTGGATGATGACTAGCAATACCAATCATGCTCACACCAACACCAATTAAGATGATGCCAATGTTTTCAATGGTGTGGTAAGCCAATAGACGCTTAATATCATGCTCTGCTAATGCGTACATTACACCTAGCACCGACGATACCGCACCGAAGATCAGCACCAAGAAGCCCCACCATAGTTGGGTCGCACCAAGAAATAGAATGCTGAATTTTAGGATGCCGTAGATACCAATTTTCACCATTACACAGGAAATAAGTGTCGAGCAATAAGATGGAGAAATTGGGTAAGCTTTAATTAACCAACCATGTAAACCAATGCCAGCCGCTTTAATACCAAAGCCAACTAATGCCAGTAGGAAAGTTAATGAAGCAAGACCTGCGCTTAATGGTACAGCCGTGAAAGCACTGAAATCATAGCTCTGTGCATTCACAGATAAGATCAAAAATGCCGCCATGATCAACAGGCTCGCAATATGATCAACAATGAAATAATTCAGACCCGCTTTACGGCTGTTAAGGCTGCCATCGCTGATCACTATTAACCATGAAGCAATAGAGACCACTTCCATGAACACCATAAAAGTGATCACGTTAGACGAGATAACTAACACCGTCATTGCCGCAGCAAAGATGTTGAAAAGAATGTTGATCTTCCAGCCAGATTTACCCAAATACTCTTTTAAGTAGTTAATAGAGTAAATCGATGCTGCCATGGTCACTATGGATATTACCACCACCATTAAGGCTGAAAGCATATCCATATTCACCACACAGTTGGCTGCCGCTGCCACATCTGCCGAGTCGTAGTGACCAACAATAGTTGAAACACCAGCAAGTACGCCAAACACCCCACCAAAGGCACTGATCACGCCTGCTAAACGTAAGCTATCACGCTCATCATGACGACCTAGGCCAGAAATTAATGCCGCAACGCCATAGCTGATCACAGCAAACAAAACTAAAACTAACGGATTCATTTGTTCACAGCTCCACATTTCACAGAAACCGCACTGTCAGCAGCGTTTTCACGTTTACTGTGGCGAGCTTTCATCACTTTATTTTCATCGATTAGCACAATAGCTTGTGTCGGACATACTTGCGCACAAGCCGGGCCTTCTTCACGGAAACCACATAAATCACATTTCACAGCGATGCTTTTCACGCCGGGTTCCCATGCCAAAATATCTTGGCCAAAGGTGCTAGGAATGGAGGTAGAAGGATTACTTGAGCGAGGTGTTGATGGGATATAAGTATCGTAGCTGTTCGCCATCGCGATTGGTCGGCTACCATCAAAGGCAATCGCACCAAACGGACATGCAACTGCACATAAAGTACAGCCAACACAAAGCGACTCGTTAAGAACGACACGATCTGCTTGTTTAGAAATAGCTTGTACCGGACACACTGCCGCACAAGGCGCATCTTCACAGTGGCGACACATCACAGGTGCCGTAGCATTGTCATGCTTAACCACGGTAAGACGAGGATGACTTTGCAGTCCGACTTTCTTATGTGCCTCTGAACACGCTGCCATGCAGGTGCCACAGCCTATGCACTTGTCGGGATCTGCAACAACAAAGCTTTTCATGATCTTTCCAGTTAATTGCAAAAAGCATCACCAAAAGCAATTATCATACCAATAAGGTATTTATTGATTTTATTTTCTAAAGATCATTTACTTATCTAAGATTTCATTTCCTGGTCTAAGGTTAGTATTACCAAAGAATAAAAATAGGCGTAGGATCTGCGCCCCTCGACACGGGTATCGACACTTTATTTCGACATCAATGTCGACACAAAACGACGAACATAAGGGATTGTTTTACCCAATGGATAACAATAACCACCTACGCTTGAAACAACATACTAATGATTAAAAAAATACGTCTTCATTCAACCATGCCGTTCTACCTGTTATTTATTGCAGGTATCGTTGATGCCATTGGCTTTCTCCATTTAAAAAATGGTTTATTTGTCTCTTTTATGAGTGGTAACACCACCCACGTAGGTATCTTGCTAACTTCAGGCAATATGCCACAAGCATGGCACTACATCGGAGTGATCTTACTGTTTGTATTCGGTGCTGCTGTCGGTGAAGCAATAGCACTCGCTAACAGACCTTTTTATCGCAGTACGATAATGGCATTAGTGTCAGCGGTGCTGATCATCACCCTTTGTGCCGAGCCTATTTACTCCCCTATCGTGACTAGCTTCCTGCTTAGTTTTGCCATGGGCGTACAAAACATTGCGTTACGTTTTACCATTGAAAAAGCCACAGCTCTTACTTACGTGACTGGATTTTTAGTTAACACAGGGCGATCCATTGCCATGCTCTTAATGGGTAAAGGCACTAGCAGCACCTTTTTCCGTCATTTCAATTCATGGTTAGCTATCTTTATAGGCGCACTTGTTGGTACACACGTGATGGATTACTCTTTCCGCTACGCCTTAATTGTTCCTATTGTATTAACTCTTATCGCATCAGGGATCTTATTCTGGACGCATGAAGTCGAAGATGATTGATTAGGTTGCGAAGAGTAAAACGATAAAAGCCGACATGATGTCGGCTTTTTAGCTCAATTCTATCGTGGTGACACCAATAACTTCATATCTCTGAGCTTATCTGCATCTTGTTTGTCAGCAGGCAATGGAAAAAACGTAATTTCCCAAATAGCATTAAATGCCACTCGACATAACTTACTCTGTGATTGCATTTCGACACGCTCAACCAAACCTTTATCGTTTAGATGCATATTTAAAGCACATTCTGAACCTCGATAAGCACTTAAATCACCCATTTCTTCACGTAACAATCGCATATATACATCAGAATATTGGGTGATAACGGTTGGCTCATTAACAAATAACCCCTCTAAATCACTAATTTCTTCGCCACTCACACTACATGTCACAGCAGCAAAGATAACGCTAACAATAAGAAACGGTTTCATGCGTTCTATAACCTATCCTTGTTTCAAAAATTAAAAAACCCTTATCAACAATAAGCAATTTTATAGTCAGATTTCATATCTCGACTCTCGCTTTAAACACAAAGCACTTATTCAATATGTGTTACATCTCAATTCGCAATATCACTCTCAAAATCCTTGACCTGTCTAAAGCTTCATAGTTTATAGTGCGCATATCATTTAAAGAGAAGCTGCCATGTACCGTATTTCTGAATTAGCGCAAAAAGTGGGCTTAAGCCGTTCCACTTTACTCTATTACGAAAAGCTTAAACTTATTGCTGGCACACGCTTAAGCAATGGCTATCGTGGCTATACCGACAAAGATGTGCAACGGATAAAACTGTTACAGCAACTACAAGCAGGTGGACTTTCACTTAAAGAGTGCCAAGCCTGTTTAGATGCCCAAATCGACCGAGAACTATTGCTACAAAGGCTGAATATCCTCGATGAAGAGATCGCACAAAAGCAGAAAGCCCGTGATTTGCTCTCATCCATGCTGGGTATGAATTCGATGAAAGAGTGGCACCAATCAATGGAATCAGCCGCACCTTCAGCGCATTTAGAGTGGCTAATGAAGCAAGGTTTCAGTGAAAAACAAGCTTTGCGATTAAAATGGCTGTCGAAAGATATGAACGAACATGAGCAATACATGGCAGATTTTGAAGCGATCTTTGATGATTTAGAGCGACTTGGCCCTAGTTGTGATGATGACTCACTAAAAGCACTTAAAACATTACCCATTACATCCGGTGAAGTGTTAGATATCGGCTGTGGTAAAGGTGTTGTCACTACCCTATTGGCTAAACATGGCGATTTTCATATTACTGCGTTAGATAACGATGAATACAACTTAAGCTGTGTAAACAAAATAGCAATTGAAAGCGGGCTGGAGCATCGTATCACTACTGTTTGCGCCAGCATGACCGCCATGCCTTTTGAAGAACAACGTTTTGATCTGCTGTGGGCTGAAGGCAGCGCTTACATCATGGGTGTTGAGCAAGCACTTAAACAATGGCAACCATTAATTAAGGCTAATGGTTATTTGGTGATCAGCGACTTGGTGTGGTTAAGCGATAACCCTAGCCAAGAAGCAGTGAATTTCTGGCAACAAAACTACCCAGCTATGACCAACAGCGAACAGCGAGTCAAACAAATGCAGCAAGCAGGTTTTGACGTGATTAACCACTTTACCCAAAGTGATCAATCGTGGACAAACTACCTAGCACCATTACAAAACAAGATCGCTCAATTGGATAGACAGCATTTCACGTCAAATGCTATCGCAGATATTAAGAACGAAATCCAGATCCATGAGCGCTATTTAGGCCAATACGGCTATCAATTATTTGTATTAAAGAACAAAGGTTAAATATGATCATTCGAGCTGAAAAAGATTCAGATATTACTGCAATTGAAACGCTGACTTACAGCGCATTTAAAGATCATCCTCATCATGAACCGGGCGCAGAGCCAACCGAGCACTTGATCGTCAATCGCCTACGTGACGCTAACGCTTTAACACTATCGTTAGTAGCAGAGGCAAACAATCAAGTTGTTGGTCATATCGCTTTCTCTCCTGTACTTATCAATGGTGAAACGACCAACTGGTACGGTTTAGCACCTGTATCAGTATTGCCAGAGCAACAAAACAATGGGATTGGTAAGTCGTTAATTAACCAAGGATTAGCCCAGTTAAAAGAGCGTGGTGCTGAAGGATTCGTACTATTAGGTGAACCTGAATATTATAATCGCTTTGGTTTTAAAGCCCTGCCAGAATTAACTCTAACAGGAGTACCAGCAGAGTATTTCTTAGCCCTGCCGATAACAAATTCAATTCCCGTAGGTGAAGTGACCTACCACCCAGCGTTTTTTGAATAAACATGAAAAGAAAGCTGACATGATAATGTCAGCTTTCTACTGTATTGCGTTTCAATTAATAAAGATATTAATAACACTTCTAGCCCTGAGATATTTTCTCAAAATAGTCGGTATGATCTGTCAATATTCGCAAACTTATATGTTGAGTCTCTTGAGAATATAAATCTAATCGACCATTCGACTTATTATATCCGAGATAACTATTACTATAGACGTTCATTAATTTGTCACTACCTTTAACCCATTGCCAACGTTGAGTTAATCTCATATCACATTGTTTAAGATAACTTAAGTTCTCACCATCTAGGCATAGACTGGTATCTTTCGCACTGACGTAGCGCCCGTGTTTATCATAGATAAATGATTGAGAAACATTCTTTTGATTACATACCCTTGCCATTAGCACGCCAGTCGATGAAGACTCAATACAACGATCATTAAAGCCCTTTAACTGTAAATAAACTAATCGACCACCGGTAAACACAGGATGCTTCCAATCAACCATGAAACTAACATTTTTGCTAATTCTTCTACGAGGTGATCTTTCAGTGCCATTGTATTTCAGATGCTGGCCAATTAAATAAAAGTGCTTATACGTTAAATGATGAATAGGACGTATGTTAACTGAAGAATCAATAGAGAAAATAGTAGAACCTGTCGTTTCAGGAGCAGCTTTAAATATAACGTCCATAGTAGGAACAAAACTTTTATAACCAATAGGATTTATTCGATTGAAGTCTGCAGGAAAAGTTCTAACCCATATTGCATCTGTAGAGCGATTTAATAATGACTCAGCTGTTGCATAATTATGACGATTCCATTTAAAACTTACATTCTGATGACCATTAGTGTTTCTTTCAACACGATAATCTTGCGTTTTAAATGTTAAAAATCTTGACTGAATATAACTAGCACTTACATCTGACTTAACTTTAGGACCTGTTGCACTCACTTCAGTTCCAACAGTTACACCCAAAGTAAATCCTGATACCTCTTTTTTTTCATAATCAGCATTAAGATTATTATGTGGAACCGTTTTTAATACTGCCGCTTTATCATTTGATGCACTAAACGAAAAATTATAGTCCTGTGCAATAGCACTTGAACTCCACTCACCTAGATACCCATCCATAAGAAAGTACGGAACCTGATGATATTTATATATCAAAGAATCATTAAGATGAATGCCCGCTCCTGACGCACTATCGTCTAAAGTAATGCGAACTATTTTTGCATCAGGCGTTTCACCAGCCACACTACCAAACGCAAGTGAACGTTGTAAGTTAACTCTATAGATCAAAGAGATATGAGCATTATAGCAATAACGTCTATTACCAAATTCGCTCCAAAGTATTGACGATCTAAAAGTACATTCCTCTGCACTGATTCTACGTTTTACCATTAAGTAAAACGAGATGTGTGGCAAAGAAGCATGTTCAGATTTACTTGAGTCCTTGTTCACATCCCTTTTGAAACGCTTTTTTTCTTGTTCATGAGCGTCTAATAATTTAAGAGAAGGATCATCTATCCCCTCTATGGGAGCAAACATTAATTCATTTTTATGTTTTGTGATAACTAAATAGTTTTCAGGAAAAGAAACACCGATTTGCTGTGCAAAAAACTGTTTAGCTTTATCCTTTTTCGACTCATCTTCGATAGTCGTAAAATCAACGAAGACTCGTTTATTGTTTTTCAATACATTTGTTGCTATTTTTTCTAAATACAATGAAGATTTTTCATTATTCTCCTCTCCATTATCTATTAGCCAATTTCCTACATTAATATAATCAACCTGACTACTATCTTGTAGTTGACTTAACATATTAGCAGCTAAGCCTTGCGGTTGTTCATTATATGCCAATGCTGAGCTACAGCATAAGCCAATAATTATTAAACTTATAACAACTTTCACACTCCTGAATATCATCATATAAAAGCCCAACCATATTTAAAGTTTATATTTAAACAACGTAAACATTCACCATATTTGTAGCATTGATATTTTTTAATACAAATAAAATAAAAACAAAAACCTGTAGCTACAGTTGAAGTATTTAATTAAGCATAATTAGTTTTTATTTATAGGGTGATTGAATAAAAATTATTATTCTTAGCCCAGCAGTGTTCAGTGGCTTGGTGAAGTTAACATCTCCCCTAAGTCAAAAAACTATGGTTTTTAGTAATAAAACAATCTTTATATAGCCACCAGCAAACAACAAGAGAAGACATCGGTAAAACGTTAATTAGATAAGGGAATATCGAAAATAGCAACACCAACCATGGATTTCATAAAAACAATAAACCCTAAATGCAATATATAAAATAAAAGACAAAACAATAATATTATAGAAATTTAATCTATAAATATTTTCCTACCTATTCGACTTTATTTTACAAGTAAAATAACGCATATGTTATTGTCTTATTTTCCAGACATCTATATGATGAAAAATTAATTAATAAAATAATAAAAGGAACCTAAATACTGATAACTAAAAACAGTAATAAATCACATTAAATAACACCTTCTCTAAATACATAAGCCCACTAAGTAACGAAATATTGATTCATACATCATTTCAATACGTTATTTTTGCATGGTGATTACACTTATTACCTTTATCTTAAAAGGTAATTCACCTCATGATATTTAATTTTCAGTTGCAACTATGCTGCTGAGGGTTATTGCTTTTAAAAAATAGTTAATAGTACCACTTTAATTAAGGTAAATAATATGAAGTTGAAAAAATGGGCGCTGGCATGTGCCATGATTTCCCCCAGTGTGGACGCACTTGAAGTCTGTAATATTGGCGATGAATATAACGTCGTAACACGTGAAAATTTTCACGAAATACGCAAATCCAACTATAGAAACTTTAGTGAAAACCTAACGTCTGATGACTTATTCTTGTCTGCTCCTGATCATACTGTTGATATTCGTCCTTCCCTTACCGAAGCTGACAGTGTATTCCCAACGACAGCCTCATTACTTGAAGTAGGACCTACAAATGCCGCCCTACTTGAAACAGAAGAAGCAGCAAGTTTATTAACAACATTAGGCCGTTCAACCGCAGGTTTAACTAAAGGCGTACTCGAAGCATTGGGCCCCATTGGTGATACAGTCGCGGTCGGATTATGGGCTCATGAAGTAGCACAGTCCTTCGAAGATGAAACGAAAACTTCATATGATCGCTTTACCAGTGTAATGAGCTTAATTGACTGGTTTGGCGTGCTCAAACTACCAGCACGTGAAATTGATCGTCAAATCTTAACTGCACGTTGGAACCGCGTTGCTGCAAGTGATCACTATAGCTTTACAGTCCATAACGATATAGTTACCCAGCAAGATAAAAAAGATAAACAACACTGGGCAGATCTTGCTTCTGGCCAACAACGCATGCTTGAAGCGACAGCACAAAATTATGCCTCAGACATTGCGTTGAAATACCAGCAACATTATCAAGAAGCAGTACAAGCCCAAAGCCAGCTGGCTGAAACTTTGATTGCCGCTGTTGATAGCGAAGTTCAGAAGACCATCTTTAATAAGCTCGCGTTAGAAGGCGAGAATGCCAAGCTTTTTGCTTCTGATCTGAGTTCAATTTGTCGCGATGAGATCAATACTCTGCTGGCACTATACCCCGAGCAGGAACCAAGCAATGTACGACCAATCTTTGTACCAAGCAAAAAAGCAGCCAATCGTGCATTAGCCCAGCTACAACAATGCCAACAAACACACTTAGACTTAGCCATTACCAAGCTAGATGAGCTGAAAAATGGAGAAATTAACGGTCTAAATAGACAAACACTGCATCAGCTATATCGGCAAGTACTCAACGCAAAAATCAAAATTGTAGACACTGCAAACGTACAAATTGACCAGCTAAGAGCTCAATTGAAAAACGAAATGCGCAGTGCTGGATTAAGCGCTATCGATCGTTTATTTGAATCTGGAGCTGTTACCAATGCTCATCGTTACTTTAAAGATCAAGCAGAATATTTAGCAATAGATGAAATGTCTCGCAGTATTTTTGGCAGGCCAGCCACTAATGACGAACGTCGACGCAAATATTTTGTTGTACAAAAAGGCTACGAAAAATGTACTCGTATCGGCATGCTTGGCGGTGATCCCCACTTCATGGGATGTACTGAATATACTTGGATCCCTGCTGAAATTGAGCATTATGATGCCTCTAAAGATGAGGTGATCGCTCAAATGACAATGCCAAATAAAAAACAAATTAAGCAAGTCTTCCTGCAATCTTTAGAAACATTGATCAAAGAAGGTTGGAACGCGCAGCATGAAGAAGCGTGGCTAGAACAACAGATCATTAACTTTTCCAACAAACAACGTATCACTAGTACTGCTGCTTCTGATAAAGCACGTGTGATGCATTGGTTATTTGGCTCCAGTGCCGCGCTTGCAGCAGAGTGTGGGACAGGAAGTGCCTGTGCTGCTTGGTCGTCAGAGTATTTAGCAAAAGAAAACCTTTCACGAAATGCTTCCTTACACCTTATTGCAAGTTGGTTTGAGAAGAATAAAAACTCTGGCTATAACGTTCATTCCAAACGATTAGCGAAGCTTGGAAGCCTGATCCCACAAGCCTTAAATAGCGAATGGCAAGCTAACCATGTCAACGGTTTTTACAGTTACCTATACCCGGGCAGTTTTGATTTGGATAAATATGCCCCATTAATTGCTTCAGCGTTAAAGGCATCTAACTTAGATATTCACAATCTTGCTGCCTCTTTACCGCAAGCAAAAAGTATCGTGAAAAAACGTATTGCAGAAGCCATGAATGTAACTGATAGCAATGGTGATGAATGGTTAGCATCACAGATCGGTGACTTTCAACGATATGTGGCGATTATCCATGCTCAAAATATCTCTACTGGGCATTACGCATCTGGAGATACTAACGTGACAGCGTTGTTTTCTGAACCACTCCCTGCCCATTTGCTGCGCTACCTAACGTTAAATGTTTATCAAAATATTGACGACATTGACTCGGCTTATTACTACCCGGCGGGCCATGATCGTGAAATAAGCTACGACGTGCGTCTACATGCTTCCATTGATAATGTCTTTAATACTGGCTCTGAGCTAAATGAAAAAATAAAAAAACTGGTTCAAGTTAACGAAAGCTTCTCTCGTTTAGCTGGTCGCCAATGCATGATCCATTACCCACAGCTCAAAGAAGCATTGCTTGCGATATCAGGTGACGACTCATTGTATTGGTTAACACCATTCTCTGACTGGTTTGACAGTGTCACAAAACAACAACTGGCGCTATTTAGCACCATTAGGTTTGCAGTGATCAAACAAAATGAGCGCAACATTCCCTGTGATTTAAGCCCTAACAATCCAATATATTAAAACGAGGAGCCAACGATGTATCGCATAATCTTAATATTCGCTATATCACTTATCTTTCATAGCTCAGTATTTGCAGAAGATTTTTCCGAGTTTAAAGGACGTGATTTATCACCTGCTCAACAAGAACAAATGGCCGATGATCTTATGGATTGGTCAGTGGCCAATCATGCTAAAGCAGAACAAAAGCTGATCTCAGATGAATACTCAGCCATGAAAAATTATGGTCGTGTAGAGCATGATGTTATTAACGAGTATATGCGTGCTGGAGAGCCAAAAGAGTTTCTTCTTCCAGGTTACGGTGAGATGTTCAAAGATCGTGTCTATCATCTGCGAAATGCAATGAACAAATTACCCAATTTCAAAGGAACTGTGTATCGAGGATCATCTATCAATAATAATCTACTCGAAAAACTCAATATTGGTGACATCTTGCATGAAAAAGCCTTTCTATCGACCTCAACCATACCGAGTGTCGCAAGGAACTTTTCATCAGCAGGGGTAAATGCAGGGATGTCAGCTGCACAGTTAAAAATCGAATTAAAAACAGCAGGTCGTGCCATTAATGCCTACACCTTTAAACCCTATGAGGCAGAAATTTTGGCTAAGCCCAATACCTATTACCGCGTTGAAGCGATAGAGAAAGTGTCGCCAAACAAGAACTACATAAAATTAAGGGAGATCAAAAATCCGTCGAAATATCTAAATGCAGAGGCTGATATACATATTTACGACAGTTTCAGCGGAGAAGAAATATTACCTAGAAGTCGCTCTATATTATCTTGTTTATAATTACCAAAGCCCCTTATGTCATTTCAACTCAATATAGAAATAGGCATAAGGGGCTTTATTTTAGTGTTCAATTAAACCAATCTAATTATCTATTTTAAAACGAGCAAATACCGCACTATGATCAGAGGTTGTATCATTTGTGGTTCCAGCAGCAATAGAATCAATAGTGACTGACTCTATTAGTTGCAATTTAGCCCCTTTATAATAAATGTAATCAATGCGATGTGGCGCGATATTCCCCCCTTGTGGTGACCAAGATTTACCACTGTGAGTCAACACATTCGGATGCATTTCTCGGTACGCATCTTTGAAACCTACTTTAGTAAAGACCTTCGAAACTTGATACGGTATTGTAATGCCAAAGTGCACATCTTTATTTTGAGGGCTCCAATCCAGCCTTGAGCTCGTATTATGATCACCAGCTAAAATAACAGGCTCTAAGTCCGCATTTCCAATAAGCTCAGGGATCCATTTCTCAACAATCTCACGAGCTTGATTTAAACGTACTTTATCGCGTTGAAAAATTTTAGCGATTTTTCCATGATCAATATGACTATCATGACGAGCTCCTTCATATAAATCATCTAGTATCGATTCACTTGAATCAGCAGAATCAAGCCAAGTATCCACAATCCATACAAATTGCCCATTCACATCTAACTTAACTGCACCAAAGTTCCAATCGTTAACATGCGGGTAATCTATGACATCTTTTACAACTTTAACGTCAGCGATGGGATAAATAGACATGACCGCTAAATTATCACCATGTATACCTTCTTCACACATACCTTGAAGGGTGGGTTTTCCTTCATTATCGCGACAACTTATTGTGTAATAATAGATATCATCGATGCTTACATCATGCGCTTTAGCAAAAGCTTTACGTAATAAATTACCTTTACCGTAAGTTTCAATAGAAACAAATACATCAGGTTTAACTGCTGCTACATCGTGCGCTACGCGTTTTGCATGATTTTTAGAGAAACCATCTTGAGTTGGGCCAACCCAACTATTCCAAGACAATACAGATAACTCTTGCGCTTGTATTGAAAAAGAACTGGCTGCCAACAAAGCAGCGGTTACTACACGTTTAATATTTTGCTTTGTCATGACTTAGATATCCTTTTTCGGGAATGAACTTAATGAGAAAGAAGTCAACATCGCGCCGTGATCTGATGTTAAATGACTAAAACCTGCTCGTGGGCTATCTATCATGACAGAATCAATTGCCTGTAATTTTTCACCTTTGTAATAAATATAATCAATTCGTTGTGGGGCATCAGAAGTACGCCACATTGGAGACCAAGATGAGCCCGGATAAAGTACTGGATTAGGGTGGATCTCACGGTATGAATCTTTAAATCCAGCATCCGTAAATACTTTTGATACTTTAAATGGAAGGGCTACGCCGTAATGTGCTTTTTTCCATTTTTTATCAAAATCTAGATGAGAGACAGTATTATGATCACCAGCTAAAATAATAGGTGTATCATCAGCGTTACTTAATAGTGGCTCAATAGCATCAATAATTTCTTTAGCCTGAGGTAAACGGTAATTTTTATCCGCTTTTACAGGAGATTCAGGTAAAGGTTTACCATCACGTTTAGCAAGATAATAATCGTCTAGCGGTTTTTCAATATCGTCTTTGTAATATAACCAAGTATCAAGAACCCAAACAGGTTGTTTTAGGCCTGTCTTTTTATCTTCTACATTAATTTTTACGCCGCCAAAATTAAAATTGCCAACCGTTTCACCGTTATAAATAAAACTATCGATAATTTCATATTTGGAAAATACTGCTAGATTGTCTATCCCCTTACCTCTTTGACAAGAGGATTGATCTTCAGGGTTATCACAGGTGATTGTATAATAGTGAATATCTTCAACTGGGACATGATTGGCTTTTGCCATTGCTTCTTGAATTGCCGCACCTTTGCCATAGGTCTCTATTGATAAAAATACGTCAGGATTAATGGCGGCAATATCTTCAACAACACGTTTGATATGATCTTGTAATTCAGGAGTTTCTTCAGCAGGACCAGTCCATACATTCCAAGATAATGTTTTAAATTCCGTCTTTTTTGCTTGCTGACAAACAAGAGCACCATCATTATCAATAACTCTAAACTGTTTGCGGCCTTTAAAACGCACTTTTCCACACATTATTTGCTGCTGATTTTCAGGGTCCCACACACTTAAAGAAACCTTGTCACCTTCTTTAACCCGATCTCGAATAAATGGGGTTTCATTTGTAAAATGGCGTGTTTCATTCAAATTTAAAAAACCATCTGAAGAATCAGGCCCGCCAGCAATATATGGAGTGAGATCAGCACGAGTCGTATCATTCAATAATGAGATATCAAAAGCATTAGCACTATTTGTAATAACGCAACTCATACCAATAAGCAATAATTTACTTTTCATTTTATACTCTCTTAAGTTAAAACAAGAGAGCTTTTAATCCTAAAAAATGACAAATATATTTAAATGGTACATTTTGTTAGGTAAATTTGAACATTGGTTCAGATTAATCTAATTTACCTTCACGGCATGTGGGTATGACATCTCTAACTTTCTTAAATAAAAATAAAGAGAAAGCTGACACTTAAAAGATGCCAGCTTTCTCTTTTTTTAAAACTATAACGTATTAATAAAAGCAAAATAGTTACTGGGAAGATCTCTTAAGAAAGTTAGTATAATCGGTCATTGTACGTAGACTGACCTGATTATTAGCTCCTGTATATAAGCCTAATTGACCTGTCGATTTATTGTGACCAAGAAAACGACCATCATAAAGATTACTTAACTTATCAGTACCTTTCACCCACTTCCAACGCTGACTTAAACTCAAATCACAGGCTTTGAGTTGACTCAATGATTGACCATCTAAGCATAGATTAGTATTCAACGCACTTACATAACGGCTATGTTTATCATAAATAAAGGACTGTGAAACCTTATCTTCAATACATTTCTCGCTAGTTGATATACGTCCCGTTGAAGATGATTCAATACAGCGATCATTAAATCCTCCTAACTGTAAATCCACTAATCGACCGCCAAGAAATACAGGATGTGTCCAATCAACAGTGAAATTAAACTTTTTGTTAACTCTCCTACGAGGTGTATTTTCTAAACCATAATAAGTCTGATGTCCTCCAACCACATAGTAATATTTATAAGCACCATGATAGATAGGGCGTATATTAACTGAGGAATCAATAGTAAAGTCGGTAGTACCTACAACATCAGGTTCAGCGGTAAAAATAACATCCATTTTAGGAATGAAGCTTTTATAACCAATAGGATTAATACGATTTTTATCCGCTGGGTAGGTCATCCCCCATAACGCATCGGTAGAGCGGTTTAGTAATGACTCTGCAGTAGCGTAATGATGACGATTCCATTTGAAACTCACATTTTGACTACCTGTAGTACTTCTCTCAACACGGTAATCTTTTGTTTGAAAAGTTAACCATCTTGATTGTGTATAGCTGGCAGTTACACTTGACGTAGCTTTAGGTCCCGCAGCACTCGCCTCAGTACCCACTGTTACCCCCACTGTAAACCCAGATATTTCTTTATTCTCATAATTAGCATTTAGATTACTGCGTGGCACCGTCCTTAATATTACCGCTTTATTATTTGATGAATTAAATAAAAAAGAATAATCCTGTGCAATCGCACTGGTCGCCCACTCGCGAAAATACCCTATTAACAGACGGTATGGCGCAAAATAAACTTTAGCTTCCAATGAATCATTTAGATGAATACCCGCACCAGAGCTATGATCATCTAAACTTATACGAACAATTTTTGCGTCTGGCGTTTCTGTCCCATCAGTTCCATACGCAAACGAACGTTGCAAATTCACTCTGTAAATTAGTGAGATATTGGCATCTTTACAAAACCGTCTTTTGCCATGCTCATGCCACATTGTTGAGGAACTAAAAGTACATTCTTGAGGAGTAATTTTCCTATTTATTTTCAAATAAAATGATAAATGAGGTAAGGACTTATGCTCTTCTGTACTTAGTACCTCTCCTATTCGTTCAGTTAAATCAATATCGTTTACGTTATTAATATTAGATTCTAATAACGCAATAGAAGGATCCTCATCTCCCACTATTGGAGAGAACATCAATTCACCATTATGTTTAGTAATAATTAACAAATCATCTGGGAAAGAAATACCAATTTGTTTTCTAAATAACTCTTTTGCTAATTCTTTTTCTGATTCGTCAGTAATGCGACTAAAATCAACCAAGGTAGAGTTATTGTATTTCAATACTTTTGTTTTTATCTGTATCAAACTAGATGTAAAATTTTTATTTATATTCTGGTTTGTATCAATTAGCCAATTTCCTGCATTAACATAATTAACTTGTTCACTATTTTGAAGTTGACTAAGTATATTAACAGCTAGCCCTTGTGGTAAATCATCATTAGCTTTAGATATAGAACTAAATAAGCTATAAAACATTGCTATGACAACAGTAAAGTATCTCCTGCCTATTAGCATACAGCCTCCAAGTAACTTTATAATTATTATTCAGTTAAGTAAGACAAAGTATAAGTACTATATTATTTATAGCCCTAATATTTACCAATACAAATAAATAGAGAATGAATATTTATAAAAACAATAAAGTGGATAATTAATAAAAATAAAAAGCACCGATATATTTCGGTGCGAATAAATATTTCAGTACTTACTCTTCTTCCATTAGTATTTTCATCATTTGCTGATGACGATTAAGGAAGTTACGAGTGATTTCATAATGCTCAGTATCTTCATAAGCGGTTTCGTAAATACCACTATCACTGAACTGATAGATCTTCGCTCTTGGGTAGGCAAGTAGAATCGGTGAGTGAGTAGCAATAATGAACTGTGAACCGTCTTCAACCAAACGGTGAATTTCAGACAGTGCCACCATTTGCCTTGCAGGCGACAGCGCAGCTTCTGGTTCATCCATAATGTATAAACCATTACCACGCAGTTTATTGGAAATCATCGCCATAAAAGATTCACCATGAGATTGATGATGTAACGACTGACCACCGTAGCCTTGTAGTGGCGGCGGAATTAGCTGATCTAAATACGTGGCTACATTATAAAAGCTCTCTGCCCGTAAAAAATAATAATCTTTAGGGCGTTTAAAGCTTTTTACTGTTTTGATATAGCGATCTAACTCGGAGTGTGTTTGCTCGGTAGCAAAGCCTGTATTTTTATTACCGCCTTCTGCATTCAACCCCATTGCAACAGCGATAGCTTCAATTAAAGTTGATTTCCCAGCCCCGTTTTCCCCAACAAAAAATGTTACATCAGGGTGAAACTCAATAAAATCCAGCTCTTTAATGGCAGGAATGGAAAAAGGAAATTGATCGTAGCTATCAATTTTGTCGCGCTTTAATTCAATTTCTCGTAAATAAGGCTTTTCTTCAAAGTTCATAACATCTCAAACGGTATTGCTTATCACTTATGTTAGTTAACTGTGTGAAGGTAACATTGATCAGCCATCAATTTGAAATAAAAAGAGCGAGATATTCATACTCGCTCATTAAAACATCAGAACGATTCAGGCTGAATTATTCAGGCTGACCTTGCTTTTTTTCAGCAGCATTGGTAACGGGCTGCGTTGCGCTCTCTTCCGCGGTTGGCATTGATGCAGAAGCTTCAACAGCAGTTGTTGTTGCTGCAGAGGTTTCTGTTGCCGAAGTTGTCTCTACATTTGGTGCTGGCGCAGGATCTGAATGCGGAATAGACTCTGCCGTTGAAGATTCCTGTGAATGAGATTCTGGTGTCACTTGAGTCTCAGGTGCTGAATTTGAATACGTTTGTGTCTCAACCAAAGGCGCTGCCGCATCTTGCTGTACTTGTGCAGCCGTAGGTTGGGTTGATGCTGCCTCTAAGCCTGAACAGGTCATACCCAGTTTTGTTAGCTTTTCAGCAAATGCTTTAGCTTTCGCTTCACAATAGCCTTTTTCATTTTTCGCATCCCATAACACTTCTGTGCCTGTTGATTTGATGTAATGAACTTCACAAGGAACTTGGCTACCAGGGTTCGTGTATACCACTTCAATTACGCGTTCAGAGTCGCCACGCTTACATACGTATTTATCTTGTGCCTGCGCTTGAAAAGCTAAAACAGTTAAAGCAACTAACAGTAATGGTTTCATAACTATGACTCCTAATAGCCATTCTCTATTCTTGAAAATCCTATCTTATGCGTTACACAGTGACTGGAAACTGAATACACAAATAAAGCAGGAATAAAAGATCATTGCCCATTCAGTATAAGATCTTTCGCTATTTTGAGAGGAATAATTAAATAAAAGACTCAATAACGAGTCTTTATCTATGCTTTTACTTTATATGAGGGGCTTATTCTTTAGGTAATACCCAGTCAGGACGAGGGAAATGACAGGTATAACCATTAGGTCGGTGAAGTAAATAATCTTGATGTTCAGGCTCTGCTTGCCAAAAATCACTGGCAGACTCTACTTCAGTTACAACAACTCCCGGCCAAATACCAGACGCATTAATACGCTCAATCATCTTTTCTGCAGCTATTTTTTGCGCATTAGAAGTATAGAAAATTGCCGAACGGTAAGAGGTACCAATATCATTGCCTTGACGATTAGTCGTTGTTGGATCGTGAATTTGAAAAAAGTAGGCCAAAATATTATCAAAACTGGTTTGGCTATCATCAAATATGATTTCAATGGCTTCTGCGTGAGTACCATGATTAGGGTACGTAGCATTTACTACATCACCTCCAGTATAGCCAACACGCGTAGTCAGAACCCCTATTTGACGACGAATGAGATCCTGCATGCCCCAAAAACAACCGCCCGCTAAAATCGCTTTTTGTTGTGCCATCGTTAACTCCTTCGTTTTCTTACATCTCAATTCGATATATACCCTACCAAATTTCTTAGATGTGTTTTGTTCTTAACTATCTAACTTTACGGGTACAGATCAACGTTGATTTAAGATTTACAACTTTCTTTTGAAGTACTTACCTCTATCACGTTACATGCGCAAGGCGTTACTTGAAGAACAGAATATTCTCTACGATCTTCATCGTTCACACTATGATCTGATATTGTGCTTCCTTTTTCACTTTGTCTAAGAGAGCTTGAAATAGTCAACGTTTGTTCGTTTTCAAGGTGTATATTCAATTCAGCTATGCTAACTCTTATCTCTTGACCACTTTCATTTATATAAGAAACAGTCACATTATTTCGTTTCATTGCTAAAGCCCTTAATTTTTATTATTTGTACGCTGAAAAATCAGGCAAGTTGAACAATCCTATTTCTTTTTTGTTTGTTTTTCTTCTTTTTCTTTTTGAAATTGAATATCACCTATGTGATAGCGATAGCGCAGATAAAAATATCGTACGTATTGTTACTGCTTGAACATGCCAGTTAACGCCTTTAGCTAAACCCTATCACTCGTACTCTCCAGCATAGAGTGATAAAATCCGCATCCCATTTTGCGATAGATAACACCATGCACGATTCAATCTTTACTCCATTTCGCTCATCGATTGAGGCTATCGCCTTACCTGAACGTTTTACTTATCCTTTTTGTTATAAACCACATCCACTCAGTGTATTAGCTGCACAAGAGTTGCAACAACATCTAGAAACACAAACCGAATGGCAACACGATTTTGGGATAGATGGTTTAACACAAGGCAATCACACTGATGCTATTGGCACTATGTTCGGTGTATTAGTGGTACAAAACGCACAAGGCGAAATCGGTTATCTATCAGCATTTTCAGGTGCTATTGCAGGGCAAACTCAACTGCCCCATTTTGTACCGCCTGTATTTAATACGCAGCAAACCGATCCAGAGATCCATGCAAGACAAACTGAGCTTGCAGCAATAGCGTCTGAAATAACGAGTGTAGAATCTTCACCTCGTTTTGCTAAATTACAGCAACAATATAGCCAAGCCAAAACACAAGCAGAGCAAGAATCTGAAGCCTTTCGTTTACAGATGATTGAACAGCGCAAACAGCGAAAATTACAACGTAAAGCAGCCGAGCAAAGTGATGATGAAAGCTTTAAAACCGAGGAGTTTCATCGCTTAGCCCGTGAAAGCGCTTACGACAAACATCAGCAAAAAGCATTGCGCCAACAGTGGCAACAAACGCTGCTATCACTGAGCGAGCAGCTTGAAACAGATACCACTGTGCTTGCTGAACTGAAAGCCAAGCAAGCTAAATTAGCAGCACAGTTAGAACAAAGTATTCATAGCCAATACCGCTTTGTGAACCAGTTTGGGGAATACAAAGATCTTAATCAGCTATTTGATGAATTGCCCCAAGGTGCGGGCGATTGCGCTATCATCAAACTGCTTCAATATGCATTTGCTAATGGCTTAACTCCATTAGCCATGGCGCATTTCTGGTGGGGACAATCACCTGCGCCACAAATGCTGAAACATAAATACTTTTATGAAGCATCAAAAAACAAATGTGAGCCGATTTTAGCGCACATGTTGTCAGGCATTGCCATCGACGATAACCCATTAGAGCAAAACCCAGCAGAAGGTAAAGAGTTAAGCATTGTCTATCAAGACGATGACATGGTGATCATCAATAAACCGGCAGAGTTCCTATCGGTACCAGGTAAAACCATCATCGATTCAGTCTATAGCCGAATGCAAGCCATGTTCCCTGATAGCGATAGTCCGTTGATTGTTCATCGTTTAGATATGTCGACATCAGGCTTGATCGTGATTGCATTAACCAAAGATGCCCACAAAGCACTGCAAAAACAGTTTATCGAACGTACGGTAGAAAAACGCTACGTTGCCCTATTGGAAGGGACAAGTGAAGCGAATGAAGGCGTGATTGATTTTCCTATGCGAGTGGATTTAGACGATCGCCCTCGTCAAATCGTGTGTTACCAATACGGCAAGCCCGCACAAACCACATGGCAAGTGCTTGAACGTAAAGATGGCAAAACAAAAGTATATTACTTCCCGAAAACAGGTCGAACTCACCAACTTCGCGTTCATTCAGCCCATGCTAAAGGGATGAATATGCCCATTGTCGGTGATGACTTATACGGTCAAAAAGGTGAGCGTTTATGTTTGCATGCCCAATACCTAGCGTTTAATCACCCAACCACCAACGAACGTGTGGTATTTGAAGTCGCAGAAGATTTTTAACGTTAATACAAACGCTTAAACAGCAAGGCTGATCATAACTATCGAGTTTTCAATCAGCCTTGCTGCTTTTTAAGATGTGTTGCTTTGAACGTCGACAACGCTCAGAGCAATACTTCACATCATCCCAACACTGTTGCCATTTTTTACGCCAAGTAAACGGACGTTGGCAAACCACACAGACTTTCGATGGTAGATTGCATTTCTTGTGCACATTGAATTCTCGTTGAACTCACTATTTTTCCTTACGTGTTCAATCGTATTTTCGATTCAAAACCAGCACATTTATTCAACTTTCGCTTCAGCAAATAACCAATCACGAAACACTTGAGTTTTGGCAAGCGCCACAGCTTCCGACTTATACACCACATAATAAGCCAGTGGAGAATCAAATTGGATCTCAGGAAATAGCCGTACTAACCGCCCTGCTGCTAAATCATCTTTCACCATGACACTTCGTGCTAATGCCACACCACTACCATCAATCGCTGTTTGTAATACTGCTGCTGAGTTATTGATCTGAATATTATGGACTGATTGATGTTTCTCTACGCCAGCTTTTTCTAACCATGCCGACCATGTTGGAAATCCGGTATGTTCATCCATTGATAAATCATGAATTAAGGTTTCTTGTAGCAATTGCTCAGGCTTTGTTAGTCTTTCAGCTTGCTCTAATAATCGTGGTGAACAGACAGGAAATACTTCTTCTTCCATGAGCTTTTCTGCCACCAGCCCCTGCCAATTCCCCGTACCATAACGCACACCAATATCGACACGCTGAATAACGAAATCGATCGGTTTTAAATTAGTATCTAGCCGCACATCCGTTTCAGGACACAGTGCTTGAAAGCGATCAAGCCGTGGCAATAACCATTTAGCAGCAAACGCAGGACTGACGGTGACCGTTAATATGCCGCATGTCGGGCTTTGCTGAAGCAGATCTAACCCCAATGCTAATTTATCAAACCCTGCTCGAATATCCGGTAATGCACGCTCTGCCGTTTCCGTTGGCACTAACCTAATTTTTCCGCTATTTGCTCGGTGAAATAATGGCGTATCTAACCACTCTTCCAAGGTTCTCACTAATTGCCCTACCGCAGCAGGGGTGACGTTTAGCTCTTCCGCTGCCGCAGAAAAACTTTGATGGCGTGCGCTGGCTTCAAAGGCTTTCAACGCATTTAAATGTATAGGTAATTTCATAGCGATAAAGTTTTTCTTTAGCGTAGTGACAGATTATCTCATTTGTCGGAATCATCAAAAACAACAAAAATGTCATCAAAGCCAATGAGCAGCTAAACAATGCTACTCAATCATAAAAATGACTCGGATAACTTAAGACTAACATGAAAGTTTTTCTTTTGTTGAGAGTGAATAATAAAGACAACGAGAAAAAGAGAGAGTAAAGCCATGAGTGAACTATTTGCAGGTAAAAAACTACTAGTGATCGGTGGTACGAGCGGTATGGGTTTTGAAACTGCCCGTCAGGTATTAGAACAAGGCGGTCGTGCCGTTGTCGTTGGTCATCGAGTAGAAAAAGCCGAGCAAGCACAACACGATCTTGCGCAATTTGGTTCTGTTGAAGCCTTAACCGCAGATCTGACAAGTGAGGCTGGGGTTAACTCACTGTTAGCCACTATTGATGAGAAGCACCAAGATATCGATCTATTAGTGAATGCTGCCGGTGTATTTTTCCCTAAACCATTTATTGAACACACGGGTGATGACTACGATAAATACATGCAGCTTAATCGTGCGTTTTTCTTCATCACTCAAAAAGTCGCAGCCAATATGATAGCCAATCATCGTAAAGGCGCCATTGTGAACATTGGCTCTATGTGGGGCAAACAAGCCATTGCTGCCACACCATCATCAGCCTATTCAATGGCAAAAGCAGGACTTCATGCACTGACGCAACACTTAGCGATGGAGCTTGCTGCAAACAATATTCGTGTCAATGCAGTATCACCGGCAGTAGTACAAACCCCAATTTATGAAGGTTTTATTCCTAAAGATGAGGTACACACTGCCCTGCAAGGATTTAACGACTTCCACCCTATTGGTCGTGTTGGTACGCCTGCTGATGTTGCCAATGCCGTGACGTTCTTACTGTCTGATAAAGCGGATTGGGTCACAGGTGCTGTTTGGGATGTCGATGGTGGTGTAATGGCAGGCCGTAACTAAACCAATAAATTACGTTAAATCAAAACGTTATTAATAACGTGTTTTGTATCACTAAGGGTGATGGTATGACGACCATTACCCTTCACTACTACGTTTACGAGGAGACTACCATGCATGTTAACGCTGATTTTACTCGCCCTGTCACCATTAGTGCCGATCGTTACCATTGGGTGGCATCGACCCAACCGGGCGTAGAACGCATGATGTTAGATCGCATTGGTGGTGAGAAAGCCCGTGCGACAACCGTGGTTCGTTATGCACCACAATCATCATTTCCTCATCATATTCACCCTGGTGGCGAAGAGATCTTAGTGCTATCAGGGACATTTTCCGATAGCACTGGTGATTATTCTGAAGGCTGGTATTTACGCAATCCGCCATCTTCAACGCACACGCCATTTAGCACTCAAGGCACGACGATTTTTGTCAAGCTATGGCAAATGCGTGAAGAAGATACCAAGACACAACGTATCAACACCAAGGATCTTAAGAACTGGCAATGTATCAATGGCAGAGCCGTTTGTGTCTTGTTTCATGATCGTTATGAAACAGCCAGTTTAGAAAAAGTCCCCACCTATAACCAAGTGTGTGATTTAACAGTGGCAGCAACGGAAATATTGGTTGTAGAAGGTAGTGTTAAACGTGATGGGATCACATATCACCAAGGTAGCTGGTTACGATTACCACAACATTCAACACCTCAAGTGTATGCCGGTGAGCAAGGTGCCACGGTGTACATTAAACAAGGTGAATTTGTGAATATTGAAAGTGAGGCATGATCATGACACATAAAAAAGTAGCCATTTTAGGTGGTGGGCTAAGTGGTCTTTATGCTGCCTATTTACTAGAGCAACAAGGGATCCAAGATTATATCTTACTCGAAGCTCGCGACATTCTAGGCGGTAGGATCATGGGATTTCAGCCCAATGATGAGCCATACTCGTTCGATCTTGGCCCGACATGGTTTTGGCCCGATATTCAGCCACAATTTGCACAAGTGATTGCTGATTTAGGCTTAACCGTTTTTGCTCAAAACGATGATGGCAATATGTTAGTCGAACAATCGTTGGAGCAAGCCCCTCGTGAATTAGCAGGTTTTGTGACCTCCCCTACCTCTATGCGATTAACTGGCGGTATGGATAGTATTATTAAGGCGCTGGCAGCTAAACTAAGGAACCCTGATATTTACCTATCAACACGAGTAACACAAATAGAGCACAAGCGTGATTTAATCACGGTTCACTGCCAAGAAAGCCATGCCGATACAGAGCATAGTGTTAATGTTGATCACGTATTGTTGGCTATTCCACCACGTTTAGTCAGCCACAATATCGTGTTCTCACCATCACTACCTAAAGAATTGATCACGCAGTGGCAAAACACCGCGACATGGATGGCACCTCATGCTAAATACATTGCGGTTTATGAGCGTCCATTTTGGCGAGAGCAAGGGCTATCAGGCAGTGCACGTAGTATGGTTGGTCCTATGGTTGAAATTCATGATGCATCAGAGGCTAATCATTCAGCCAATCAGGATAACAATGCGGCACTGTTTGGCTTTATTGGCATTCCTGTCGCACAGCGAAAAATGATTGGAGAAGCCCAATTAAAAGCTTATTGCCAGCAACAACTCATTCGATTATTTGGTGAACAAGCTGCTACCCCAATAGCACATATCATTCAAGATTGGGCGCAAGAAACATTCACCGCCACCTCATTTGATGCGCAAGAGATGACCCATAGTTTGCCTCCTGCTAATGCTCCTTTTCAGGGGGCGTGGGCTCGGAATATAACAGGCATTGCTAGCGAATGGGCACCGGAATTTCCCGGTTTTCTTGCTGGTGCAATTGAAGCGGCAAACATTGGTGTTACACGTTATATAGCCCTACATAAAGAAAATGCTAAGGCATAATATCAGCGACTAATGATTTTATATTCTGCTAGTACTTTATCATTCTATCGTAGCTAAAAGCATTTCATGATCTATTCCGCTCGCTATTAGATATAAATAGCGAGTAAAAATAATTATCAATCCACTACACTCACTGATAATTTATCAAGATAATCTAATAAGTACAGTGGTGAACACTCTTTCATTGCTATTCGACGTAGTATATCTGCGCTTTCATCATCACCGCCCAAGCAACGCTTAATCAACTGATTTATTTCAGTTTTTGTTAGACCATCGTAATTAAGGGTTTAAATCCATTTATATTCAACGGAATTTAAATCAGAAATAACCTGCCTTCCTAGCTTTAATTGACTCATTTGAAATCCTTATAAATGGCAACGACTTAGACTATTTAATACAGAAAATAATAATATTTCAAATTATATTACGATTTAAAAACAAAAAAGCAGAGATATAAGTCTCTGCTTTTTATTAGTGAAATGAGTTCTAAAAATAACGTTTTACAATAACTATGAGTAATAAAAATATTATTAGATATTAAGCTTTCTTTACAAATTGCGCAGTGATCATCATGTCACCCGCACCATCCACTTTACAATCTAATTGGTGATCTTTACCTTCAACAATACGTTTAATAACAGCTTTGGTACCAATTTTTAGTACTAATGAACTGCCTTTCACTTTAAGATCTTTTATAAAGGTTACTTTATCGCCTTCTTGCAATAAGGTGCCATTCACATCCTTCATTACAATGGTTTCTTCTGCTGCAACTTCAGCTGGATTCCATTCATGAGCACATTCAGGACACACAAGGTTCGCTTGATCTTGGTAAACATATTCAGACTGACAATTTGGGCATGGTGGTAAAGACATAAATAACGCTTCTTTGATAAATGTAATAATGTTGTGCGCTATGTTAATAGCTCTATTTAATCACTTCAACACCGTCATCTGCTTCATAATCATCAAGATATGGGTTAGCACTGATATCTAATTTTGTCAGTGTATTATCTGTTGCCCACAATGCGCGTAATTTCGGGTTTTTACTCACATCAATAGACGTGAGTTTATTATCAGTTAACCTTAATTTTTCTAACGCTGTATTATGAGTAACATCTAACTCAACCATTTGGTTATACATTAGTGATAAGCTTTTGAGTTTGCTGTTTTTACTCACATTAACAGTCGTAAGTTGGTTTTCACTTAATCCTGCCTGCACTAAGTTAGGGTTCTGACTAAAATCAAGCGTTGTAAATTGGTTGCGCTCCGCCAATAGATATTTTAATTGCGGATTTTTGGATAAATCTAACGTAGTGAGTTTATTTGCTACAACCGCTAAATCTGTAAGCTTAGGATTATGGCTTAAATCAATGTCAGTTAATTGATTAAAGCTAACCCCTAATTCTTTTAATTGAGGATTTTTACTTACATCAATCTTCTCGATCTTCGATTTAGTAATAAAGACGCTTTCTAGTTCTGGATTATGGCTTAAATCTACCTGTTTTAGCTCAGGACCAGAGATCTGTAACTCTTTTAACGCAGGGAAGTATGCTAATTCATCAATATTATTAATAGCGAACTGGCTACAAGATAGCTTTGTTATTACAGCAGGATCTTCGATTTGTTGTGCAAGCACACATTGTTTAAAGTTTTCATCTTTAAAGGGGATCTCACTTACCTTGTTAAAATCGGTCGCAGCTACCTGACCAGATACCATTAACGCCAATGCAGTAAGTGTGAATGTCTTTAGTGGATCCATTGCTGAATTTACTCCCTATTTCTTGGATACTCATTCTTAATACGTTATTCCAAGGAGGAATAACGTACTAAGAATCCTAGTATCGAATTTAAAATGAGAGAAATCTTAATTACAAAAATTTGCACCGGATCAAATAAATACCGTTAATAGCATCCGTTGACTTATATTGAAAAACAAAAAGCCTATTGTTTCGGTTAATTTGAAAACAATAGGCTTCAGACATGATATAGGATTAGCGTTACGATATTCGGTTTATGCCGTCCACGCTTTTAAAATAATGCGCTCATCGCCATCACGACGTACCCAGCCATCTTTTTCCATCCTGTTTGCTAATGGAATAGAGTATTTACGACTCAACTCGGTGCGATCTTTAATATCACCCATAGAGATACGATCTTGCGGTTGATGATCGGCAATCACAGCTTTGACTAAATCAAGATACAATCCCATATCAAAGTAAATCGTGTCATCTAATGCGGTAATGTATTTTTGATGGCTTAACTGACGCAACCACTTTTTACCACCAGCCACGGTAACTTTATTCAGCTCAAGCCCTGCTTTACCAAAACTGCGGATCTGCTGCAAAATCTCTTGTGCCACAGCAGGGAGATCATCTTCATTATCCCCCTCACCTAGACACCATTTGCCATAGCTAATATGCACTTTTTCTTGCTGTTTAAGCTGTTGCATTAGTGTGTCAATCACCACGTCATTAACACGTAAACGGGTAGCAAGCTCTGCTGACGCCATTGAAATACCAGCCGCTAACAACGCATCAATCTGCTGATAAGTCTCAATTAACCATTGATTATCAAAACAATACGGTGCGATGTAGGTTTGCTCGACCTCAGATGTAAAATCAACATCTGTCGTTTCAAAATAACCTTGCAGCGCAAGTAACATCTCACGCTGAGATTCTGGTATTAAATATTCAGGTAAATTATCTAGCGCTTGGTATAAACGACGCTTTTGATAACCCATCACAGGCTCAAACCAAACGATCTCAGCCCCATGTTGCAAACCGCAACCTCCTTTTTGGATCATCACTAAACGTTGACCAAAAATCAGTGGTAATGGTCTATCAAACACTAATCGAGCTAATTTGGTATTAGGAATGTAACTCAGACGTGCTGCACCATGCCAAGTCCCCATCGCAACTTCTACATGGCGTTGTTTACGTTGCTTTAAGTTCTCAGCAGTTTTATTTAAGCGAACAATACACATTTCTCGCATCGACGCTGTCATGTGTGTAGAAGTTAGCACATGCCCACGACCCACATCTTTTCGGCTGATCCCTTTTACATTCACTGCCACACGACATGTTGCAGAAACACTTTGATGCTGCTGATGATAAGCCTGAAGTGAGCGAACGGTACCCAAAATATTAGCAGGATAACAACGCACCTTATCCCCGATGTTTAATGTCCCTTGCGCCAAGGTGCCCGTTAATACGGTACCAATACCATTCACAACAAATGCACGGTCGATATACATTAATGGCTCAGCGGGTTTTACTTCAGTATTACCCTGATTGCTCACTAATGTTTGTTTACGACAAATATTGGCTTTCACGGTTTCAATAAGTAGTGAACGTAGCGCAGGGATATTGTCGTTCTTAAGCGCTGACACGCTTACGATTTCAGGTAATAGCCCTGTCATTTCCAGCACGTTATCTAACGCTTGCTCTTCAATCTCCGCTAACTGCTCTGGCGTGGCTTTATCGCGTTTGTTAATACAAACCACAATGTCTTCAATTCCCATTGCATGAGCAACTTGCAAGTGGGAGGTAGTCATGGGCATCCAACCTTCATCAGCGGCAATAACCAACAACAACACATTTAGATGCCATACCCCAGCAACCATGTTTCTTAGGTAACGTTCATGGCCCGGCACATCAACCACGCCAATGGTATTACCGGCATCATCTTTAAAATGGGCAAAACCAAGATCTTGCGTCATGCCTAATGCTTGTTCATGAGGACGAGCCGTGATTATGCCCGTTAATGCTTCAATCAGTGCGGTTTTACCGTGATCAACATGTCCTGCTAAACCAATAACCGCTTGATATTTTTCTAAATGTTGAGGCTGTAACGCCATTGAACTGCCTTTATTGAAGTAAATAATCATTTTTAGTAGCAATGATATAAGTACTTAATATTTAAACTTTTGACTAAATACGTTTAAATATTAAACACTGAAGATAGATTTATATCATTCACAATATATTTTTCGACATAGTAATAGAGTTATTATGTGTGATAATTGATTCTTATCAATTTGTATTATAAATAATAATGGATGTGAGAAATAATAAAGGATATTGCAGTTTATTTAATGGCTATATTTTATCACTAATCATTAACTTGCTTATTTAATCAACAAAAAAGCCTCGCTATTGCGAGGCTTTTCTTAATAATGTGACAACTACTTAATCACGTTATTATCTTTCATATTAGAGATTAATATCCCTGTTAACTCATCAATAATATTATTCATATCGGTAGGATCAACCGACTCTGATGAGGTTGACCATACTGGCACATGGCTCTTTGTATCAAACAAGGTAAATTCAACGTTTACGAATTCATAAGACACGGAGTAGCTATCGTCATAAATATAGCTGTATGACGTGTTGTAATAGTTATAGAAACTCACACTTCGACCATAGCCAAAGCCCGTATTCCCAGGGTATCTAACCTCTTTATCCTCAATGTTAATCAGCTTAGCCACAAATACGGTTTGTGTATTATTTTTCTTTACATAAGCTTCAATATCACTTTTTGATGGAAGCTCATTAGGAAAAATTTGCGAACTTGGTATTGCGTTTACACCATTCGCACGGAGCTGATTAGACATATCATCTTCAAATATTCTTCTTACGCGCAAGTTGTCAGACATCGCAACGACGATCGTACTTTTTATAGGAAATTGAGTATAAGTTGTGTCAACCCAAGAGGAAGTTAAATTACTTGAGGAACACGCTGTTAATAGACCACTTAATAGAAAAATAAATAGGTTACGCATAATACATCCCTTAACTTATGTTCTAAAATTAACAATAGTACAGGGATAGGAGAAATCAATTATGAAAAGGTTATTGTTACCTGCTTTAATATTATTTTCAGGATGTTCTATTGATAATTCTGAAAAAGAGAAAACATCGACAGTAATAAAAAAGCATGCTGATGAAAAAAAAGTTAAACAAGCGACTCCTGCAGCAATAACATTAGAAGAAAGAATAGAAAAAGTCGAAAGCCCTGACACCTATCAATATGAAAAAACACATCATATTTCCGCTATCAAAAAACTAGCTATTGATGATCCCAATGCAATGTTTTATATCGCAGCCTTATATGAAGAAGGTGAATTACTCCCTTTATCCCCAGAAGAAGCCCGTGCGTTATATAAAAAGGCGGCCGATAATGGTCATACTCTGGCTCGTTATTATCTCGCACTGATGCTTATTGATGGTAGAGGGGGAAAAGCCAACCACAGTGAGGCTGAGCGACTCCTTTTTATTAATCATGAAAAATCACATGGTCCTTCCTCTTATTCTTTAGCTTATCTTTATTTTATTCATGATGATTTTAAAAATACCGTCAAGATCATGGAAAGCAACAAAATTGAAATGCATGAGAGTAATGCATATTTACTCGCTATCTCCTACTTACAACTAAATAAAAATCTCGATAAAGCCATGACACTTCTTCATGATGCAGCCAGTAAAGATCATAAATATTCACATCAAACATTAGGGAAAATTTATCGTCATGGTATCCATAATACCAAACGAGACTTGGAAAAAAGTTACTTCCACTATACTGAAGCAGCAAAAGACAACGATCCTAAAGTGCTATATGAAGTGGCGACACTCAGTTTTAAATACCCTTTTTTAATCAATAGCAATTATGATATCCCATTGAAGCAACTCACTCTCGCAGCAGAAGAAAACTATGAACCAGCGACATTTCAATTAGCAAAACTCTACGATCAAGGCTATCAAATTCAGCAAGATTATAAACAGGCACTCTATTGGTATAAAAAGTCTGCTGAATCTGGCAATAATAAAGCCATGTATAACTTAGCTAGTATGTATGCTAACGGTGATGGAGTTGAAGAATCTTATGAACAAGCGGAATTTTGGTTAGAAGAGTCTGCAAATCATGGCAATAAACGTGCGATAGAACTTTTAGCGCAAGAATAATTATCCTTTCCTTTTATTTCTCTTTTTATTTTCTCCTCCATTTTTCATCTACCTCCCTTTTAAAAAGAAAAAAAACTTGCTTGGCGAATAATTGCCAAGCAAGTGTTTCCGTTAATAAATAACGAGAATCAGTAATTCTTATTCATCTATTTTTATACCAAAAGTCAATGTCACTGAATCACCAGGAATAACAGTGCCAGCGCTACCAATAATTGCACCTGTACTACCATTCAAAATATTATTAACTGACCCTGACGTAATTGATGGCACACCACCTGTCACAATAAATGAGGTAAACGTTGGTGATACATCTTCAATGCTAACATTGAGTGCATCTTTAATACCGACGTTAGTTGCTATTAACTGATAAAGGACACACTTACCAGGCTCAACAGATAACTGTGAAGTAACAAACGGTGAATCGGCAGTACCATTACAGTCGGTATCATGCGCTTGCTCTTTCACAACCTCCATATTGGTATTAGAGACTCTTGTTGAATCAATAATTTCTAATACTCCACAAGGACTAGTTAATGTTATCGTCGTAAGGTTAATAACACCCTCTTGTGCATTCGCAGGCACTAATACTTTAACGAAGAACAAAACATTTGAATTTGCTGGAATGCTTGCAATTGATGTTATCGACGCATCCGCACCATTAAAATCACCAGAACCATCAGTGTCTTCGTAAATTACAGCATTGAAGCCAGTAATACTGTTCGCTACCGCAATCGTCACAGGTCCTACAGGATCATTGCTGTTATTCGTTAATGTATGAGTGTAAACCTTCGAGCCACCCACATGTGTCACACCCGATAAGTTATTAGATGAGCCTACACATAGGCCGCTATTATCAACGGTGACAGCATCATGCTTGGTATCTGTTGCACCGGTTGTTTCAGAAGTGACTTTAAAGTAAATCGATTGGGTGACCGTTGCCGCTGTGTCAGGCACCGTCACATCAGCATAAACAAGAAATGCTGCATCAGGTGCTAATACAGGGATCCCTGTGATCACATTATCAGTTGAATCTTTAAATACAACAGTCCATCCAGCCGGTAAATCACCAGCACTGAAATCGCTATCGCTGTATTCAAGTTTATAACCATCAGCTACCGCTGAAGTATTAGTGACATATAAAGTAAAGCGAGTGGTTTTACCTGGCTCTACCGTATTGGTTGTCACTGCTGCGGTTTCAGCGCCAGCACCAAAACCACAATTATCATCAGCTGCATCACAACTATCTTCAACTGTAGTTGGCGTTTCTGCACGGAAGTTATTAGTTAAATCAACAGTGCTTAATTCAATGGCACTTAATTGATCCGTAACTGTATTGGTCTTAGAGATGTCATTGGATGAGGTTGCACGTTTCACCACTTCATAAGGACCACCTGTTGCGTTTGGTGGCAGTGTCGCAACAAGCACAACTTTATAACCACAGTTGCCATTAACATCCGTTACTTGATAGCTACGACATGTTTGCCCTGATGCTGGGATCACACCTGTATCAGGATTACTATCGTTGTCAGTATCAACTAACGGTGTAACACCGTCACTTTTATAAATGTAGAAACTGGTGCCTGCAGGGAAAGTAGAGTTCTCATAAGTAATATTGAATGTGTCTTCAGCATTACTTGTATTCCAAATGTAGTTAGTAAAGTAAACACGCTCACCTTGCTTCGCAGTTGGCACATTGACAATTTCGTGATTGGTATCATCATTACCATCACAGTTATTATCCGTACCAGTATCACAACCACCGTTGTTAGCAATCACGCTGTATTCTGCATTGATCCTAAACGGTACTGTGTTGGTATTGGTAGATTCGACTTCGCCAGGATCTACCTGTCCACTATTATCAGCATCAAATCCATAAACACCCGTGTTATAAACGATGCCAGCTTCAGCACCATTATCAATCATCACTTCAAATGAAACTGTGGCTGATTCATTTGATGCAAGACCATCCATTGTAAATTCAACAATGTCACGAGTCGGACAGTTAATGGCATCATTGACACAAGTCGTGAAACTTAAATCAGATGTACCATCAGTACCACTACCACCTGCAGTGACGCCCGAGGCTGTTAACTGAGTACCAGAAACACTCCAGTTCACACCACCGTTAAAGCGCATCCCCTCAGGTAACTCATCTTTCAAGATAACACCATTGGTATTGGCTGGATCCATATCAGTAATACCAATATTGGTATAGGTGAAGGTTACTGTATAAGGACCACTTGGCGCCGCGCCATTATCAGCACTGATCGACTTAGTGATATCAATAATTGGTAAATCGGTGACAGTAACATCATCGGTATTGGTTTCAGTACCCACCATCCCCGTCGCAACAGGTACACCATTCACATCTACCTGTTGACTGGTGGCTGTAATGGTTAATGAATCCGATGAATTCAACGCAGCCGCTGCGGAAATATCTGTCACAATAACAAAGGAATAACTTTCACCTGGTGCTAATGGCCCTATGATGTCTGTATTTGGATCAATGGCCGCTACACCTGCATCCTCAACACCATCGTTTGGCGAGTTATCAGGGTAAATAGACGCCCCTGCAATCACTGCACCGCCAGGTAAAACAATATCAAAGTCATACGTATCGGTCACATTACCTGTGTTAGTTAACACATGAGTAAAGGTTACCTGACCACCAGCGGCAGCCAATTTAGACTGATCAAACGTCAACGTCATGGCCGCTACAGGTTGTACAACAGTTTCAACTAAATTTGACGTTGTACTACGTTCGATCCCAGCACTGTCTCGATACGTTGCACCTGCTTGGTTCTTTATCACTGTTCCTGATTCAGTTAATGCTGATGCATAAAAACTAATCAATAACGAAACAGGCATCAAAATCTTGATGATAAACCTGTAGAAGACATTCATATGACGCTCCTCCGCCGATTATAAGCTATTTACTGGATTCATAATGTTTGGCTCCAGTGGCAGCTTCGATTTATCAAAGAACATTGTCACTGGCTCATGATTCGCATCGAGTAAAATAAGTTGGGTACGGCGATTTGCTCGGTTATCACTTCGGCTATCACTATGAATAAATAGCTCTCTTTCGCCTGTACCAATCAGGGTCATTCGTGATGATGATATCCCCTGACTCTGTAAGTAATCCCCAACAACCTGAGCGCGACGCATAGAAAGTGCGTCATTATATTCTTCTGAACCCTCAGGATCTGTGGAGCCAACAACAGCAACATTAAAAGATGGATTCTGTTGTAAAACATTCACTGCATTCGCTAAACGGCTTATTTCAGCTGGTGTTAACTCTGATTTATCAAAACCAAAATTTACAACACTTGGCCAAGCATCTATCACAATCTGTGGACACGCTTTTTGGCAAGCTAAAGGACCGTAGTCTGCATATATTGCTCTATCACTTACACACCCACTCATATAGGTACAAACAAGCAATAAAAATAATCTTACTTTCATTAGTTAGTTACCTCTATTCACTCAACCAGCCAAACAAGCCTTCATCAAGTTTGAACATCATGTTGAAATAAAAACCTTGCAGGTTATAACCTTGAGGGTCGAGATCGCTGTCTTCAAACCCGATTCCGTTGTAGCCAATACCCGCACGTAAATTTTTCATTACTAGGTAGTTGATTCCTAAGCCATAAGAGTAACGGCGACTACTTAATCCATCAGTACCTAAGATGCCGGCATGTAAATCAAGATCCCAGCGGCGATTAATGTAGTAGATCACGCGTCCATCAATAATGGTGGATACTGAATCGTAGCTATAATCGTATTCGTTATAGTCTTCCCACTTAAGTCCTAAGCGGCCTGATAGTAACCAGTCTGCTGATGGCTGATAGTTATGGTGTGTGGATAGAATATGAGCAGTTCGAGTGACGTCGTTATGGTCAATCTTCCACTCATAGACACCTAGCATGTTATAGACGTTTGTTAGTCGTGGACGGTAAGCAATACCTGCACTGAAGTGTTGATTCCATGAGTTAGCAGAGTTATCGCTATCAACATAACGGAACTCTTCACGAATCAGACCACTCCAATCTTGGCTTAAACGTGTTACCCATGCGCCAAGTAGGCCGTAGTAGTTTTCGTCATCGCCATGGCGATATTCGATTCGTCCGGTCGTTTTATAATTAGGATTACGAATATCAGCGACACCTAATGACACGGCGATACCTGATGTTCCTTCTCCTTTAATCACTTCAATATATTCCGCAGCAGGATCAATACTTAACCCAGGGATAACTTCAAATTTACCACGGTAGCCATTAGCAACTTCCAGAATGCGGCCATCTGATGCGCCACGTTGACGGAACTCACTAAAGGTACTGCCACCATGTTGCCAATCTACATCGATACCAGCAGTTAATAAGCTCGTGGTACCACTACCTAAGTTGCTGATCCCACCTAGTGAATCGATATACTCATAATTGGTATATAGGTTGGCTTGCTTATGAATATTCCAATCCGCTTTGATATTGAAGCGTTGCTGAGCATTGCTATTGAAGCTACGTTCATATTCCGTATCAAATCGACCCGCACGATTGAAGAAGTTAAAGCTACGACCTAAGCCAACAATCGCAGTAGTGAATTGCTCTTTATCGCCAGCATCGGTTTCATTTTTGATGTAGCGAGAACCTAAACGCGTCGTCCATGCAGTACCAAACAGCTTGGTATCAATGGTTGCGCCTGCTGATTGCTGCTGATCGTTAGTGGTTAATGATTCAGAATGTGATGCTTCAACATTTAAGTTAGTTAAACCAACCAACTTCTGACGGTGGCGTAAGCGCACTTCTTGACGTGCAGGGGTAATACCACCTGTGATATTGGTGAAACCTTCTTCTGCATAAGCATATTCCAACTCAGTTTGGCTTGAGTCACTCCAATCACGCTTCAAACGTAATTTCACTGCTGAACCGCGTTCTAGTTTCTCACCGGCAACAGGGGTATTAGAAATAATCGTATTGGCACTTTCATTACCTTCATGGGTCATGGTCGCAACAGAAGCCGTTAATTGTGTTTGGCTATCAATGTTGTAGTTAGCCCAAATACTTCCTAACTTGTACCCTTCTAATGCATGTGTGTTTTGCTCATACGATAGACCTAATGCAAGTGATGGAGTAAATAGGTAAGAAATTCGACCACCCGCGATGGTGTACTCTTTACCATCTCCTTCTAAGTCGTAAGAAATACGTACTTTAATTGGATCAAGGTTCTCATCAATACTTGGGATAACACGGTTAAAGGTAATATCGCCGTTAAAGTAATCGATGGTGTAATCAACATAGCGGATCAGATTAAGCTCACCTAGCACCAAGCCTGGATTATCACGGCTATAGGTTACTAAAGTAATGGTATCGCTATGACGGATAATGCGTTCATCACCAATGTTGTAGAACATGGCAGTACCATTACCATTGATTTCAACCACTTTATGTAAGTCTTCTGGCCTTGCTGCGTAAGCTTGAGCAATAAAGCGACCATTGTTATACATACTATTGAAACCATTGAGTACTTGGCTCGTAACCCCTAAGTCAGCCACATCTGCACCATCCGATGTGGTGTAATCACCCCACATCACAAAGTGACGATCTTTTTCTAACTTAGCAAACCATTTACTGGTACTACGTGCATCATAGCCTCGGATACTTGCATCACCAGGTAGTGGATAGTAACTATCAGGAGCCATTTCACGTAAGAACTCTTCATCAGATTTGTCACTATCGTAGCTCAAGGTTAAATGCATACCGCCTTTAACGTTACCTTTCATGAAGATAGCAGCACGCTCATCATCGCTGTAGCTATCATCTTCATAGCCTTCCGCTTGACGAGATGGCTCTTCACCACTGATGCGTCCATAACGGCCGGTATATTCAAGTAAACCAGAAACAAAGAGTGGACGCTCTGCAGCTACTTGATAAACACGAACGGTATCAGCAACATCATCTAAAGAAACAGTGACATCAATAGGACCCGTTGTATTAGAGCTACGTAAGTAGACTGTTTTCTCACCATTCACGACACGTACTTGATGACCTGTCTCATCTGGGTGAATGTCAGGCTCTAACCAATTGTTATCGCGATCAGCATTCAAGGTAACAAAGTAAGTACCACGTGCTACCTTGTTATTTTTATCGAACAGTTTAATTTCAATAGGAATAACAGAGCGACCACCGTCAGCACGTAAAACTTGATCATTGGTACTTAAGCTAATGCGATCAGCCGAATCAGGATGAGAGAACACTTTACTTAACAGTGTACGCTCGTTACCAAAATCATCTTTCGCTTTCACTTCAACAAGGTTATCACCCGACTCTAAGTTCACACCGTACCAGCCAAGAATTTGGGCTTTCTCACTCTCGTTACGGATTTGCTCACCAAGTTGAGTGTCACTCACTCGGCTACCATTCACATATAGTGATGGGGTAACGCTTGCTGGCACAACAACGATAAAGCGTCCGTGATAGCTATAATCTCCTTTCGGCCAATACCACGTTCCTTTTTTCGCTTCTTCACGTGTGATCTTCGCTGCGTCTTTTTCTGGTAATGGGATGTTGTCCTCTAACTTGTTATCAATATTGATACGTGCCGCATAAGGGATCTTGTTATACGTGGTATCAACCACTTTGGTGACATAACTACTGTCTTGTAGTTTCTGTTTAAGCGGCGTTAATAACTCTGGTTTATCTGCAAAACCAAATCGAAGTGATGCATCATCCCCACCCGCACTATAAACATACGCTTCATCTTGAATACCCGATGGTAATAACGTATACAGCTCTTTCATCGAACGTTCAGTGCCAGAACGGAACTCCAACGCATAACCATTGAACGTTTGCATTATCGGTGACAGGTTAGCCGTATTATTACCAGATGTATTTGCCGATTGTGGGCCACTAATAATCCCGGAAGTTAGCGCGCTACCTTTCGCTTCGACACCGCTGGTTCTTAATCCCTTAAATTGCTCTGCAGTATTGAATAACCAATCACCATTAATGTCGCTATTACGGCCTTTTAGCTCATTAAACACAGCTTCAGGATTATTTTTCGGACATGGTGCAACAAAGTCTGCTTTATGGAATTCACCACGACGTAGGTCAACGAAGCGTGAATCTCCCATTCCGGCATTACGAGTATCAATAGGTTGTAATTCGATCCCTTCAGGTAAGGTTTGTTTATCTACCTTAAGTACATGATTACCAGGCTCAACACCAAACATTGAGTACTGACCATTTTCATCAGTAATCACATAGTCACCGGTTTCTAGGTAAATTTTCACCCCACCAATTGGCCAAGGGCTGCTCTTAATCTCATCATTACAATGAGCATCAACATACACTTTACCGAAGATAATACCGCGCTCAGACATCACACCTGTTTGTGTAATACCCAACTGGTACCTTGCAATATTAGAGGCTAATGGCTGACCACCATCAAGGGTACTAATAATACTTGAAGCTAAGGTATTACCGACGGCTTGTGCTGAGTTAATACCATCGGAATCAACAGCACCTGCAGTTAATTGAAGTAAGTAGGTAACAACATAAGTACCATTGTGCGGCGCAACATTTGCACCATCAACATCACCAAGCTTGAACTCGATGCTGTATGTGCCCGTTTGAACAGGATCTTCCAATGGCTCATCATTAAGGCGCGCACTACCTTTCATGTATTTAAAGCCGTAAGGTAGTTCATCAACAATACGAGTATTGTAAATAGTGGCTTCAGGTAAGTTATTTTTCAGCGTTAAGGTGTATTTAACAAACTCACCAATTTCAGCGGTATCTTTATCTGCTGTTTTCGCTAACGTTAAACGACGATCTAAATTAGCTGGGTCTAGTGGGATATCAAATATATTCAGACCATTAAACGAGTTGATATAAAATAGACCTGAATTCTCTTCTCCGGTAAATCCATTTGCACCGTATGATGGCGCTGAAACATTATAAGAAATAAATACTTGAGGATCTTTATATTGCGTTGGCCAAGTATATCCTTCTGGCGGCTCAACAATAATAAAGTAGCCTTCATCTGATATTGGTAGTTTTGGATAGAATATACGCCCATTTTCATCAGAGACCGCAGTAACAATTGGGTCAACTAATACTTCAGGTACTTTTCCATCCACAGTTTGATAGAATTTAACTACGGCACCTTCAATACCAGGAATTAAATCGCCATTCTTATCATATTTAAAATGGGTCGAATCAAAGACAGTGAATTGTGGACTAACTGTTGCGACATCTTGAAGGAATACCGTGTTATTTTGGGTATCTCTTACTTCTACAGTGAGTTTGTCATTTGGATTTGATTCAATGCCACAATTATTAAAGGTTCTACCATTTAAACCATTGGCTCTAAAATTAATAATATCGTTAATTTGAGCTTGTAATTCAGGTTGGCTTAACTCACCTGTTCTCCAAACCCCAGGGTACGCTTCATGACAATAATTAGCATCCCTTGTTCTTGGCCCATTAGGATCTGCTGGTTCAACAGCACTAATTGGCATCACACTTCGGAATATACCTGTATCAGGGCCTGTTTCAGCAAATACCCAATAGAACTCATCACCAAATGATGAACGAAGTTTTACAGGGAATCGAGAATCTTTAGGACCAATAATATCAATTTCTGAAGCACTTAAATTTGCGATAGGTAAATTGATACGGGCATGAATAGCATCCAATTTTGTATCATAGTTAGGAGTTCCCTCACGGAAATAGAAATCAGTCGGGAGGAAGTGATTATTATTAGAATAGTTAATCCCATCCCCAGCCAGATCAACCGTTGATGTATTCACTGTTTCAAAATCAATCAGCTTACCTTGAGACTGTAAACCAACCCCTGATAACGTATTACACTGAATATTACTTTCAACAATCAGTGGGTCGCCCGCTAATAAATTCACACTTGCTTGGCTATAAACCTTAAATTCAGGCGAATTATTCACATTATTTACTTTAGAATAATATGTGAAATGGCCTGTGGTACCTGGTTCCATATTTTCAGGTGTTACCAAGAAACCCATTTTTTCAACAATACCAGTACCATCCCAAGTTGAATAATCTACCCAGTTTAATAAACGGTCATCACCATTAGTAATTTCACCAGTATGCAAACCTACCAGTACAATACCGCCATTAAATTCAGACAACGGAGAGCTTAAAATAATTGGCGTATAATCGCGCTTAGGTTGGCCATTAACAATACGATCAGGCTGAATAGTGACATTCGCTGCTTTATTCACCGTAATAAGTACGCCAGGATGGCTAACTTCAACTAAAGCACCGCTACTATCTTGTGTTGAGAATACATAAGGTTCAGTTGCTGCTTGCGGACGTTCTGTCCCCACACTGTTATATACAACCTTATATTCAATATCTTCACCTGTCTTAACTGGAGATTGACAAACAGGATCAGAACCAACAGTTAGATTTAAAGCAGGTCCATCGACCACAATAACTTCGGCTTCTGATTTTTTAATTAATTCAGGATCACCACTTGATTGCGCATTAAGTGATAATAAGAAGTTATCATTTTCTGATGATGAATTTGGCGTTGTGACAACATACGTTAATTGAAGAAACTCTCCAGGGGCAAGTGTTGGAGTAATATATGAACCATCTTCATTTTTTTCTAATTCCTTTTCGCCAAAATTATGCAATCCATCGCCATTCTCATCAATATATATTTTTATCTCAGTTCCTTCCGTATATATATCCCCACTATCACCCGTTAAATTATTAACGTTTAATACATAGGAGTCTTCCTCATTCCCTGTATTTTCTATAGTAACGGGAATACTTGCAGTACCACCAATAGGTACATAGCGAGTAACTTCAGGATCTGAATTACCATTATCTGTTGGCGATATAGTATAACTATATACACTTGCAACAGTGACGTATGAATAATTAGATAAGACCTTTACATCCTCTCCCAATTCAGTATTAAAATATGTCATCTCAGCTTGATTCAATATTTTAGTACCAGCACTTGTAATAGAAAATGCATATGAACTCATACATAATAAAATGAATATAAAAAAGCTTTTCATTTTAGACATAAAATTTAAGAGTGCCATAAGCGCTCTCCACTGGCTAATAATTCAAAGAAAGATAGGCTTATTAAACGTATTTAAATAAATAGGTTTAATAAGCCTCCCAATTAAGGGAGGCTTATAATGAGTTGGTTATTAATCAACTTTAACAGTAAAGATACCTACTGCTTTATCACCAGGAGCTAACGTAGCTGCATCGTATGTAACGTTGCCGCCAGTTTCAGCACCAGTAACATCCGCACCCGTTGCTGCAGTTGGGTAACATAGGTTACCTAAATCAGCTTCTTGTGTAGTGTCAATTGGATATCCTGCATCTGTAGGCGTTACTGAAACAGCTACATCTGTAGTTAGACGACAGTCTTGTAGCGGCTGAGTCGTCTCATACGTTGTATTCTCTGGTACAGCATCAGAAATCACTGTATTTAGCGCTGGAGTTTGACCTTGGTTCCAAGCTACCAGCATCCAAATCACACATTGTTGAGGTTCGATACCTTCAAAGTACTGCGTGAACTTAGTATCAGCGGTGCCATCACAAGTCGCATCTGGTGCTGCATATTTGTATAGACGAACCTGACCACGAACAATTTCAGTTGTATCTTCAGCAGACGTAGTTAGCGTACTATCTGAATCAGACTCAGCTGTAATTGTTGTTAAGTTCACACTACCTGGTGCAGCATCAGAAGGGCCAAATACCGTCACTTCCATTGGGATACTTTCACCAGGCTCTAGTTGGAACATTGGTGTATTGTCAGGTAGACAAGTTAGCTCAATGGTTTGAACTGTACCATCACTACCTTCAACTGAAAGATTACGAGGTGCAGGACACAATGCCGTTAGTGCTGTATCAGGATCACCATCACCATTAGTATCGATCTTAATGATATGAGTGAAGCCGTTGTCATCAACTGAGGTTAGCTTGATATCTGTTTCCGTTGTGTTACCTGTATTAGTTAACACATGGTCGTAGATAACAGAACCACCTGGCTCAACTTGGTTTTGACCTGTTGGTGGAGTAATAGCGATCGCTTTCGCTGATTGAACATCAATTGCTTCCACCTTACGGTCAGTTGCACCTGAATTTGCAGATGTTACTTTGATAGAGATAATATAATCTAGATCACCATCAGTATTAGCATCAATAACTGATGGTTGTTGACTATCTGCAAGTGCTTTTAGCGGATCTGAAGGAATGGTAATTTCAGCATTAATGAACTGTACAGAATTCGGTGGAATTTGTGCAGTTGAGAAGATTTGCTGACCAGTACCTGGAATATCAGCGTTACCGTCACCAGTGGTATCAATACCCATATCGATGAATTTCACAACCCATCCATCAGGTAATGCTGTTAACCAAGAATTGGTACCTGCATCATAGCTACCTTCTGCTGCTAGCGTGAATGAGTCTTGACCGCCACCTTTGTTAGCAATGTATAACGGCGCAGTCACCGTTGTACCTAACGCAGGATCATTAAATACAGTCGCGATATCATCAGCAGGTGTACCATCTGCATCTAACACACCATCAGAAACATCAACAGGGTCGACATTGGTTGCTGCAGCCATGGTTGCAGGAGTAAATGGTGTATTTGAGATATCAACTGTTGGAGGAGTAACACTTGTCAAACGCTCAATCTTAGAGTCTGTTTGTGTATTATCATTCACTGAAGTTGCTGTTGTCGTCGCTTCAAACGGACCACCACTCGCACTTGCAGGTAAACTTACCACTACACGCACTAATGTTTGGTTACAAGCAACTGTAATACCATCAATAGTCGTTGCTGGATCGCCTGCTGCCACACAAGTTGAAGGTGATATAGCACCAGTATCAGCAATACTATCACTATTGGTATCAACTAATGGACCTGCACCTGTTGCGTCCAAGAACTTAAAGGTCGTGCCTGCAGGGTATGGGTTAGTAGGACCATTCGCTATCGTTAGGTTAAATGTATCTGTGCTATTACCTGTATTAGTAATCAAGTTATAGAAGAATACATCACTACCTGCAGAAGCATTATCTACAGTTTGTACGCCATCATCAGTACCATCATCATCACCACCATTTCCACTGGTGGATGGACCGTTCGTACCAGTATCGGTAATCGTACCGCCATAGGTATTTTCAGTTGTAATCGGAGTTGGATTCGTCGTGATTGGACCAGGCTTAGTTGTGCTACCACACTCGTTATCATCAACGTAATCAGTATCACCCGCACCACCATTTAAGTTAGCACAGATATAAGCTTGGTTATCAATTGATGATCCACCTTCAACAAGATTTGGTGAATACCAAACCGAGAAGTTCATTGAAACCGTTGCACCTGAAGGTAATGAGTTATCGATAGCATATACACCAGGTACGACAGCATCAGTTGCATCACCATTATGATTAAGATCTAGCCCACCAGCAATTGCAGCTTCACCGCCGTTTTCTAACGTACCACCGTCTTGGTCAAGATCAACCCCTAATGCGGTCTCATCCGTTAAGTTAGCAACACTTGTCACCACAGTATCACCATCAGCAGCAATTAAGCCTGGGCTAGAAAGTGACGTTGGAATCAAGGTAGTACCATCAGGAATACCATCAAACATGTGTACATCAGTTGCAGCAGTATTACCTGTATTCGACGCTACAATGCTGTAGTTAATGATGTTTACGGCTAAATCCGTACCAGGATCACCATCGACATCGATACCTGTACTTGACTCTGTACCACCTTTGATTTCATTTGCTGTCTTATTCACATTAATAACAGCATCGTTAGTGATAGTGATTAAGTCGCCATTTGTATCATCGGCACCATCATTATTCGCACCAATATCTGTCACAGCATTAGGAACTGGAGCACCTGTACCTTCATGAGCTTGAGCTGTAAATGTGACACCAATTTTATCACCGACAGCCGCAGAGCTTGGTACTTCAACCGCTAAGATATAGTAATAAGTTTCGCCAGCAGGAATGGTAACAACAGAGTCACTCGCTAACGCAGCTTCGCCATTATCAGGTCTACCCGTACCGTTTTCATCCCAGTACATAGTAATACTTGCGGCATCAATATCATCTGGGCCACGTGGATCAGTACCAGGTAAGTTTTGAGCATACGAAAGTGTAAAGTCTTCAGGACCATTACCAGTATTCGTTATCTCATGAACGATATACTTAATCTGACCAGCGGCTGCTGTATCGTCAAAGTCATCTTTTAACGTAGCTGAATAAATTTGTGCTACTTTTACTACTGCTTCATTAGAAAATGCCTGATAGGTATTACCCAACGCATCTTCATAATCAACTTTCGCTTCGTTTTTAATTTCAACACCAGCTTGAGTTGTAGATGCAAGGGCTTGGCTAGTAAGTGTACCTGCACCTATCATTATGAGACCCGCTGCAACCCATCGAGATATAGGTTTTAAATGCGTATTCATAAAGTGGTTACCTTTTAAGGTCGTTAATTTAATTTACGATAATGTAGCTAAACCCTTGCTATAAGCATGGGGTAGTGCAATCACTTATCGGTTATTTAACTTCGATACGATAAGTGAAAATTTGTTTTTCCTTTGCGTTAATAGGAACATTTGGCATCCAGCGAATTGCCGTGTATTTTTCTGGCGGAATAATAACTTCAACTTCTTTACCGTCTTTCATTACTATTCTTTTTACTGGTTCCGGTTCGAATGTTTTGCCTCCATCAATACTTACAACAAAATCAGAATTAATTTTTGTGTTATTTGTGCCGGAAACAAAAAAGGTATTTTGAGGAATTGGTCCAGTAATAACTAAACCTTTTAACTCTTGTTCTGTGTTATTAGTATAAGTTAATTTATATTCAATCTTATCTTTAGGATAAACTTCAACAGCTGGTTTTAACTCTTCATCTCCATCTTTATTAAAAGTAACAACATATGCGTCCATTTGGCTTGACAGTGGTTCAACTTCCTTTTCAGCAAATACAGAAAAAGACATCACCACTGCAGCAAAAACAATTAACAATAGCTTTTTCACAATACACCTCATTAATTAATTTACATTGCAATAGGATTAATGCTATTTACGTGCCAACAAAAAGTCTTTTATTATTAAACGATTTTATTTTTATATAAGTGATTTGAATGCAATTTGAAAATTTATTATTTGCAAAATTCAATCAAGTAAAACAAATCACAACAAGAATAATTTTAAACAACAAATCTAATTTATTTATCTTATTTACAAGAAAAACCAATATTCAAAAAAGCCTATAAATAAAATTAAAAACAGAATATCAAAGTTAAAACTCATTTATTTAAAACAAGAAAAAACACGATAGAATTTTTAAAAATAATATTATTTCTTATTATTTAAATTGATTATCACTTATAATAATCAATACAATTAGCATATAAAAAATATTTATATGCTAATTAATTCCATACTGTTGGAAACATAAATTTTGATATTAAGGTGGATTAAAATCAGGAATTCCCTAAATAAAACCAGTCATAGAAAAAATAATATGTGTACTGAGTATTACAATAGCGTTCGAAGCGAATTCAACATACTGTACCTATTGCATTACTCGCTTATTATTGAATAGACACACGGTACACTACTGTGCCCGACTCTCCTGCCGCCAAGTTCCCTGTCATTTCCCACGAGATATTGCCTTGATAACCAGGACTATTAGTGCCATCACTGGTAACAGCATTACAAGTTAGTGAAGCAGGTACTGTCCCATCACTGCACTGCACCGTCTGTGATAGCTCGGTAAAATCTGGCGTTGAGTCAAATATCTTCACATCGGTGAGATCACCAACGCCCATGTTGGTAAAGGTCACTACGTACTCCACAATATCCCCAGGGCGACCTTGGTTACTGGTGCTCACAGGACCGTTTTGCGTCACATTGCGTACCGTTTTCTCTAAGCGTAATTCCCCTGAACCACTGAATATCGCCCTGACAGTATCTTTATCCAACACAAGGCGGGTAATGCCATGCCCTGTGCCCGTGGTATCAGCAAAAATCATGTTCGCTTCTATGTCATAGTGATAATGCGCATTTAAGGTCGCATTGGCCGGTACCGTCACTTTGCTCAGTAAACAAATCGTACTGTTGCCACTCACCGCTACCGGGTTCACCACTTGCGCTTCTACCCCATTTAATGTGCCATCACAATCCACATCGTGATACAACACAGTACTCCATGCGGTGTTTGTCGGTGACGTGCTTGGATTAATCACATTGAAGTTCACGTTACCTGCGGTGGCGGCCGTAAATTTATGCGGGAAGAACACCACACTACCCGGGGTCGCTTCACTGAAGTTATCGGGCTCCATCCGTGGCTCGCGCACTTTACCAAAATCTAAGCCAAAGATTTCATCCCCGGCACTGGCATTCACTGCCATTTGACTGTCTATCACACTGTTACTGCTCACTTGGGGGATCAAGGTAACATCCGCTTCACTGATATCGATCCAATCTGCTTGTTTCACCACATCCAGTAACAGGTTTTTACCGGAGAAATCCACCCCGATGATAAATTGATAAGTACCACCGCCTGAGGTGACCTCGGTCGCAATGATATCTCCGGTGGCATAGCCGGCTACCCCTGTATCATTAAAGGTCACGGTGACGGTAAAGTTACCTAAACCCACTTCACTGCCATCTTGAATGCCATCATGAGCGGCTGTTGCCCCACCCACACCGTTATCTTCAAACACTAAGCCGTTTAACACGATACGATTGAGCAGTTCAAACCAATGATCTTCCACTTCACCATCAGCAACGAGCCCCGATACACTGTCACAGGTATTTTGGGTCGAGCATAAACGCACCCGCATCACGGTATAACCGTTAAACCCTTCCGCACTGTTCGCATCGAGAATGACCGGAATATTATTGAGCCCAGGGGTGACCAACTCATCGTCAATTAAGAACTCATTCGGATCACTAAAGTCACCGTCATTGTTCAGATCCACCCAAATGTTCACGTAGCCCGTCCCCACGACTTGTATTGGGAGATTAGTAAAGGTTTCTACAATGATTTGTCCCGGTATTGATAAATCTTCATCATCTTGACCATTGGTATCATCCCCTGATGCATCTGCACTGAGCCACTGCCCAAATTCAGGATCCCAACGGCTACCTAACAACAGATCTGCTGTTCCATCTGTCGCGGCATCCCAGTATTGATGCCCCGCTTCACCATAGGTGGCGGCGGCATCACCGTAATCCGTCGAGTCATAACACCCTGCACCATCATTACCTTGTAAACTGCCTTGATCGGAGGCGGTAACGTATTCCACTTCCCCTGTCACCACGTTCACGCGATACACCACGGCACGATCATTTAAATCAATGGCGTTGTTGGTATCTGAGTCATGGTTACCACCATTGGTAATGGCATACAGGCTAATGCCGTTATCCATCACTAACGCCCCCGCTTGCAGTTTACCGCTAGTATCTACTGTTGGCTCTGCACCAAAGTAACTTAAGGTGTCACTGGTTACGGCCCCGGTGGAAAGGTTGATGGTGTATAAGGTGTCCCCTTCTAAATCGAGGAGATACCCAACACCTGTCATGCTGTTGATGGCTAAATCCGCACCGACATTAATTGGGCCACCGCCATATGAGCCACCGAGGGCGGCTATATCAATTAAGACGGTGGTGAAGGTTTGGGTTTCCACATCCACTTTCACGATCGAATCCCAAGTGGTGCGCCAAATGATCAGCTCGCTCCCATCCGAGGTCACATCCCCTGCAATTGGGGCACTTAATGTGACTGTTGGCCCTGCCGTTGAGGCGTAACCGGTATTACGCAATGAATCGCCTACCGCAAAGGTAAAGGTATCCCCATCTTGCAGGCGACGAATGGTACTCGGCGCGGCTGCTCGCATTTCCCCTAAATCAATGAAGCTGGTCCCAGTTTTATCGGTGACAAACAGGTGGTGGGTACTGTCCGCATGGGACATGTCGGTAAAGGTACCGTAAATCAAGCCATTGACGCGGTTAAAACCAATCGCATTGATATTGGCGATATTACTCTGGTTGGTGATCGCGATTGGATTCGTGATATCTGAGAAGGTAATCGGATTACTTGGCACATCGAGTGAGGTGTAAGTGTAATCCGTTGAGGCGATCGGTCTGATGGTTTGCATGATCAAGTCACACTGGTTATTGCCCACCAGATCTGAAATCAAGATACGGTAATCTTCGACTTCACCGTCATTGGCTCGCCCAACCGGACTATTACAGTCCACATCACTACAAAGACGAACGCGTAAATAGGTATGCCCAACGATGGCCCCGGCGGGGATCGGTACACTGAAGTTATTAATTCCAATTGCCGCACTTGGCTGATTAATGATTTGCTCACCCGCATCGTCCCAATCACCATCTAAGTTGAAATCCATCCACGCATAGAGGCGTTGCCCTGTACTGGCTCGAGCGGCATCTTCTACCACGTTAATGGCAATATCAAAATTCTCACCAATCGTTGCAACAGTGAGTGCGGTCACCCCATCTTCATCATCAAAGTTATTATTGTCATCAGCACGAGAGAGGATATCTTGCAGATCCCCTAAATCTGCATCCCACAAGTTACCCAAACGCAAATCAATAAAGCCATTATCATCCGAATCAACTTGTACGTGGTGAGCCCCATCATTATCGTAAATGGTGGTGTAATCGTTAATGGCGGTGCCTGCGGTGGTATCTACCGCATCACCAAAGTCAGACCCTAAAACATCGGGTGCATTGGTGAAACAACCTTTTTGTAAGTTGAAGCTATCACCGGTACTACCCGTAAACCCGAATCGCACCATGTTGTTGCCAATATCGTTACGAATATCACGGGTAAATTGCCCCACCATGACCCCATCTAAATAATAGGTAAATTGGTTGGTAGTAGGCTCCCATTCAAATTGAGCAATATGATAACGCCCATCTTCTAATTCGCCCCCTGCCACAGACGTAGCGGGTATTAACGTATTCGCTGGGCTTGGCGCATAAATATCCCCGTTTAAATACACCGCAGTATGATCAATGTATTGACCACCAAGCGCATCATCAGTAGCGCCAATGAAAGTGTTATCAAAGGTATCAAATTCAAACACAATGGATGGCTGAACACGCTGACCACCAAAGATATTGTCAACACCGAGTCCCCCTCCGAAATCCCCCACCGCATTTAAATCACGCGGATCAGCGGAGAGAACAAAGGTCATCCCATCAGCGCCAGCTTCACCCGCTGGCCCCCCTGTGTTGGCACTGCGATCACCGAGATATACCGCCAACTCTGCGTACATGGTGCGGTTTAAATCGATATAGCCCAGGCTCCATAAATACCCTGCCTGATTCGGTGTACTCGTTGTCACGATATATTCACCATTGGCGGCAAGGTAAGCATCCCCCCCTTCATACACCACAGGTGCATCACACACATTAGGCTGTAGCGTGTTAGTAATAACCGGGGTCACTACATCGGTATCATCTTCACCATTACCAAACCCATTGCTCGGGGTGGAATCAATATCATTAATACTCGCTTGGCTGATTTCAGCATTAATCGCAGGAGCCGTTAATGACTGCGGTGCTAAGCGGATCACCGCATAATCATTAAAACCAAATCCCACCGTACCCACATCTAAAATACCAGTGACCGGATCATAAGTCGCAATCTCCGTCATCCCATCCCCAGCATAGGCTTTAACAAAGCTATAACCAGCAGGGATCGGTAAATAAACTTGGGTATTTAAAGCGAGGGTGGTGCCCATATTTTCAACACTGACCACCACATTAAATGGGATCCCCAAGGTCGCATTAACACTCGGCTGCATATCAAGCATTAAGGATAAATCACCCGGTGGCATCAGTGAGATAGGGTGATCTTCCACCTCACCATCTCCGGCTGCACCCGTGGCAAGATTACAGGTTTCACCACTGGAACAAATCCGTAAACGGGCAAAACTATCAAAGATTTGCACATCCGCAGGGACGGTGAAATTCAGAGTACTGTTACCAGAGGCGGTCACGGCAACCGCGGCAGTTTCATCGTTACTGAACACCCCATCAAGGTCGAAATCAATCCAACCATAAAGGTTATCATTACCCGATGTCACCACAGGTACAGTAAGGGCAACATTATCACCGCCAGTTAATACCGTGGTAATCGACGGTTGAGTAAAGCCATCTTCATCATCAGGGGTTAAGCCATTGGTATCATCCCCGTTAGCGGTAGCTGTTGGTTGACCATCATTTTCATTATCGGGGTTGTTAGCGCCTAAATATGGCACACCAATGTCAGTTAGGTGACGAGGACCATCATCCACCAATTCAGTCGCATAACCATCAACTATGGGTGCATCAGCCCAATCCAATGGTAAATCAGCGAAACGACAGCGAGCACCGTCATTTTGCGAGGTTGAAGCATTCATCTGAGTAAAATCAACAGCAACATAGCTATTTGCTGGTAGTGTAGGGTTAGATATATCAATCCGAACAATACGACCAGGGCTAGGGTTTTGAGAGGCATATAAGAAGCCTTGATCATCAAAATACACAGCCCCCCAACCAACACTTGTAACACCCTCAGTGCCAACTGAGCCTAAATTCGTTCTCGCCCCCGTCGTTGGATCGAAACGTACTAAACTGCCTGATGGTGTTAATGTATACAGCATATTATCAACAGGGTTGATTGCCATATCCGCCATTACTGGAGCAGAAACCGCTATTTCTGCTATTTGCTGTAAATAGGTCGTACTATTAGGATTAACATCAATTTTGAATAATGATGTACCGCTACTTGTCATTACTAACAGCACTCCATCATCATCGATATCGCCACTGTTATAATTACCAACCGTCATCGTACTGCCAGTAATAGGGAGTACAAAAGCATTACCAGCCCCATCAACCATCAACACGGTATTGTCATTATTCGTATTATCACCAAATAATGTATTAGTAATAACGTTATAGCCAGTACCACCAAATACCCCAGTTCCACTTGGTAATACATCATTAAATAATGGTGTCACTACCCCTGTTGCGAGGTTTACACCAGTAATGTCTGTTGGATTGTTTCTTAATAGATAGGCATCAGAACTACACGTAGGATAAGGTGTGATCGCAAAATCGCCAAAGTTCACATTTGAGACTACACCTGCTGTAACAGAAACCACATTTGCAGAGCTAGAGTGAAAGTTATTAGGATCGCCAATAGTGCCACCAGAATAAGCACCTGTAGCTGTATTTAATGTTGATTGTGTGGGTGGACAGGTCGGTGAGGCAATATTAGTTTCATTAATGGCTTCATAAACTTGGTAAGTACCTGCTACACCTCCAGAAATAGTGTATGCTCCCGTCGTTGCGTCCGCATTTGTAGCATAACACTGCCCAGTCGCTGTATTATAGGCGACAACAGGAACAGCAAACCCTAATCCAGATTCACCACCATCCTTCGTACCATTTGTAGCAGTACCACCACCACTACCATTATCATTAAATACAAAGCCAGATATTTGGGGAGCGACGACAGTAAGTAAATAATCCTCGACTTCACCATCATCTGCTGCACCATTGGGAGTATTACAATCAGCATCAGAACAAACACGAGCTCGAAGATAGGTATTACCTAAAGTCGCTGTCGAGGGAATCGGAATAGGATAACTCTGCGTTGAAGAGGTTGCTGCAACATCAGAAATGACTTGTTCACTAGCATCATTCCAATCGCCATCTTGGTTCCAATCCACCCACGCATAAAGCCTTAATCCAGTTAACGTTGATTCTGGATCTTTAGTTATAGTCACAGAAAGATTATTACTACCTCCTCGAATAAAACTTCCCGTCCATGACACACCATCTTCATCATCAATATTATCAAGATCATCGGCAGTAGCTGCTACATTTTGTAATGTTCCATCATTACCAGCATCATTGCCATCCCATAATATACCTAGTGTAATATCAACCTGAGTATCTGAATCTGTATCAACAATAGCGTGGCTTGCCCCATTATTAGCATCTAATGTTTGATAATCACCGTTACCCGTTGCCGCAGATGTATCAGGTGCATCACCATAATCCTTTTCAGCGAACACCTCAGCTTCTGTTCCCTGTATCCCTAAAGTAAAACCATTCCATGTTTCATTACTTTGACTTGTCCAAGATACAGTTGAAAATGCAGCTTCTTCTGTAAAGCGAATACAACCATGTGGCTCCCCACTTGTCGCATTTAATTGATATAGTGGACCAACGACTTGCTTAATAACGTTACCACACCCAAAAAAACCACAGGCATTTCCACTACCAGTTTGACTTAATATTTCAAAGTCTCGATCAAATGAATACCCGTTACCGTTTAAACTCACAAAACAAAAAACAGGGTTTGCAATAGGTTCTGAAAATGTCAGTGTGTTCGTACCCTGAAACGCCAACGCAATAATGTCTATGGGAGTAGGAATATTATCAACAAAAGCACTGGTATAAGGTGATGTCGCAGGATCTCTTGCACCACCTTGGTTAACCCAGAAATCGGTACCTGTTCCCGTTTGAATAAAGCTATAACCATTAGGTTGTGAGTAAGAAACAGTTACTGTCGAGCTTGCTGTAATAATTTGCCCTGATGCAGTACCTGCTCCAGCATTACCAGATTGCCAATCTGTCCAATAAATTGGAACAGCAGATAAATAATGAGAAAATATAGCGATAAATATAATATATATATTTCTTAAATATCGAAAAATAATATTCATAGCATTCCTTCATTATCAATCAAATATACTTTTAAAAGAATATCAACATCAAAAATAAGATTATTATAAAAAACACATAAGAATATTTTTATTAAAAACAATCCTATATTAATCAATAGCAAGTTCCATTTCTTTTAAATAAAACCACCGTCTAAAAACAATTAACCAGTGTCCTTTGGTTAATTGTTTTTATTCCAATTATTGAATAACGACACGATATACTACTGTGCCCGACTCTCCTGCCGCCAAGCTCCCTGTCATTTCCCACGAGATATTGCCTTGGTAACCAGGACTATTAGTGCCATCACTGGTAACAGCATTACAAGTTAGTGAAGCTGGTACTGTCCCATCACTGCACTGCACCGTCTGTGATAGCTCGGTAAAATCCGGGGTTGAGTCAAATATCTTCACATCGGTGAGATCACCAACGCCCATGTTGGTAAAGGTCACTACGTACTCCACAACATCCCCAGGGCGACCTTGGTTACTGGTGCTCACAGGACCGTTTTGGGTCACATTGCGTACCGTTTTCTCTAAGCGTAATTCCCCTGAACCACTGAATATCGCCCTGACAGTATCTTTATCCAACACAAGACGGGTAATGCCATGCCCTGTGCCCGTGGTATCAGCAAAGACCATGTTCGCTTCTATGTCATAGTGATAATGCGCATTTAAGGTTGCATTGGCCGGTACCGTCACTTTGCTCAGTAAACAAATCGTACTGTTGCCACTCACCGCTACCGGGTTCACCACTTGCGCTTCTACCCCATTTAATGTGCCATCACAATCCACATCGTGATACAACACGGTACTCCAGGCGGTGCTTGTCGGTGACGTGCTTGGATTAATCACATTGAAATTCACGTTACCTGCGGTGGCGGCGGTAAATTTATGCGGGAAGAACACCACACTACCCGGGGTCGCTTCACTGAAGTTATCGGGCTCCATCCGTGGCTCGCGCACTTTACCAAAATCTAAGCCAAAGATTTCATCCCCGGCACTGGCATTCACTGCCATTTGACTGTCTATCACACTGTTACTGCTCACTTGGGGGATCAAGGTAACATCCGCTTCACTGATATCGATCCAATCTGCTTGTTTCACCACATCCAGTAACAGGTTTTTACCGGAGAAATCCACCCCGATGATAAATTGATAAGTACCACCGCCTGAGGTGACCTCGGTCGCAATGATATCTCCGGTGGCATAGCCGGCTACCCCTGTATCATTAAAGGTCACGGTGACGGTAAAGTTACCTAAACCCACTTCACTGCCATCTTGAATGCCATCATGAGCGGCTGTTGCCCCACCCACACCGTTATCTTCAAACACTAAGCCGTTTAACACGATACGATTGAGCAGTTCAAACCAGTGATCTTCCACTTCACCATCAGCTACGAGCCCCGATACACTGTCACAGGTGTTTTGGGTCGAGCATAAACGCACCCGCATCACGGTATAACCGTTAAACCCTTCCGCACTGTTCGCATCGAGAATGACCGGGATATTATTGAGCCCAGGGGTGACCAACTCATCGTCAATTAAGAACTCATTCGGATCACTAAAGTCACCGTCATTGTTCAAATCCACCCAAATGTTCACGTAGCCCGTCCCCACCACTTGTATTGGGAGATTAGTAAAGGTTTCTACTATGATTTGTCCCGGTATTGATAAATCTTCATCATCTTGACCATTGGTATCATCCCCTGATGCATCTGCACTGAGCCACTGCCCAAATTCAGGATCCCAACGGCTACCTAACAACAGATCAGCTGTTCCATCTGTCGCGGCATCCCAGTATTGATGCCCCGCTTCACCATAGGTGGCGGCGGCATCACCGTAATCCGTCGAGTCATAACACCCTGCACCATCATTACCTTGTAAACTGCCTTGATCGGAGGCGGTAACGTATTCCACTTCCCCTGTCACCACGTTCACGCGATACACCACGGCACGATCATTTAAATCAATGGCGTTGTTGGTATCTGAGTCATGGTTACCACCATTGGTAATGGCATACAGGCTAATGCCGTTATCCATCACTAACGCCCCCGCTTGCAGTTTACCGCTAGTATCTACTGTTGGCTCTGCACCAAAGTAACTTAAGGTGTCACTGGTTACGGCCCCGGTGGAAAGGTTGATGGTGTATAAGGTGTCCCCTTCTAAATCGAGGAGATACCCGACACCTGTCATGCTGTTGATGGCTAAATCCGCACCGACATTAATTGGCCCACCGCCATATGAGCCACCGAGGGCGGCTATATCAATTAAGACGGTGGTGAAGGTTTGGGTTTCCACATCCACTTTCACGATCGAATCCCAAGTGGTGCGCCAAATGATCAGCTCGCTCCCATCCGAGGTCACATCCCCTGCAATTGGGGCACTTAATGTGACGGTTGGCCCTGCCGTTGAGGCGTAACCGGTATTACGCAATGAATCGCCTACCGCAAAGGTAAAGGTATCCCCGTCTTGCAAACGACGAATGGTACTCGGCGCGGCTGCTCGAATCTCCCCTAAATCAATGAAGCTGGTCCCAGTTTTATCGGTGACAAACAGGTGGTGGGTACTGTCCGCATGGGACATGTCGGTAAAGGTACCGTAAATCAAGCCATTGACGCGGTTAAAACCAATCGCATTGATATTGGCGATATTACTCTGGTTGGTGATCGCGATTGGATTCGTGATATCTGAGAAGGTAATCGGATTACTTGGCACATCGAGTGAGGTGTAAGTGTAATCCGTTGAGGCGATCGGTCTGATGGTTTGCATGATCAAGTCACACTGGTTATTGCCCACCAGATCTGAAATCAAGATACGGTAATCTTCGACTTCACCGTCATTGGCTCGCCCAACCGGACTATTACAGTCCACATCACTACAGAGACGAACGCGTAAATAGGTATGCCCAACGATGGCCCCGGCGGGGATCGGTACACTGAAGTTATTGATTCCAATTGCCGCACTTGGCTGATTAATGATTTGCTCACCCGCATCGTCCCAATCACCATCTAAGTTGAAATCCATCCACGCATAGAGGCGTTGCCCAGTACTGGCTCGAGCGGCATCTTCTACCACGTTAATGGCAATATCAAAATTCTCCCCTTTGGTGGCGACAGTCAGTGCAGTGACGCCATCTTCATCATCAAAGTTATTATTGTCATCAGCACGAGAGAGGATATCTTGCAGATCCCCTAAATCTGCATCCCACAAGTTACCCAAACGCAAATCAATAAAGCCATTATCATCCGAATCAACTTGTACGTGGTGAGCCCCATCATTATCGTAAATGGTGGTGTAATCGTTAATGGCGGTGCCTGCGGTGGTATCTACCGCATCACCAAAGTCAGACCCTAAAACATCAGGGGCATTAGTGAAACACCCTTTTTGTAAGTTGAAGCTATCACCGGTACTACCCGTAAAACCGAATCGCACCATGTTGTTGCCAATATCGTTACGAATATCACGGGTAAATTGCCCCACCATGACCCCATCTAAATAATAGGTAAATTGGTTGGTAGTAGGCTCCCATTCAAATTGAGCAATATGATAACGCCCATCTTCTAATTCGCCCCCAGCCACAGACGTAGCGGGTATTAACGTATTCGCTGGGCTTGGCGCATAAATATCCCCGTTTAAATACACCGCAGTATGATCAATGTATTGACCACCAAGCGCATCATCAGTAGCGCCAATGAAAGTGTTATCAAAGGTATCAAATTCAAACACAATGGATGGCTGAACACGCTGACCACCAAAGATATTGTCAACACCGAGTCCCCCTCCGAAATCCCCCACCGCATTTAAATCACGCGGATCAGCGGAGAGAACAAAGGTCATCCCATCAGCGCCAGCTTCACCCGCAGGCCCCCCTGTGTTGGCACTGCGATCACCGAGATATACCGCCAACTCTGCGTACATGGTGCGGTTTAAATCGATATAGCCCAGGCTCCATAAATACCCTGCCTGATTCGGTGTACTCGTTGTCACGATATATTCACCATTGGCGGCAAGGTAAGCATCCCCCCCTTCATACACCACAGGTGCATCACACACATTAGGCTGTAGCGTGTTAGTAATAACCGGGGTCACTACATCGGTATCATCTTCACCATTACCAAACCCATTGTTCGGGGTGGAATCAATATCATTAATACTCGCTTGGCTGATTTCAGCATTAATCGCAGGAGCCGTTAATGACTGCGGTGCTAAGCGGATCACCGCATAATCATTAAAACCAAATCCCACCGTACCCACATCTAAAATACCAGTGACCGGATCATAAGTTGTAATTTCAGTCATCCCATCCCCGGCATAGGCTTTGACGAAACTGTAGCCAGCAGGAATAGGTAAATAAACTTGGGTATTTAAAGCGAGGGTGGTGCCCATATTTTCAACACTGACCACCACATTAAATGGGATCCCCAAGGTCGCATTAACACTCGGCTGCATATCAAGCATTAAGGATAAATCACCCGGTGGCATCAGTGAGATAGGGTGATCTTCCACCTCACCATCTCCGGCTGCACCCGTGGCAAGATTACAGGTTTCACCACTGGAACAAATCCGTAAACGGGCAAAACTATCAAAGATTTGCACATCCGCAGGGACGGTGAAATTCAGAGTACTGTTACCAGAGGCGGTCACGGCAACCGTGGCAGTTTCATCGTTACTGAACACCCCATCAAGGTCGAAATCAATCCAACCATAGAGGTTATCGTTACCCGATGTCACTACAGGAACGTTAAGAGCAACATTATCGCCCCCAGTTAAGACGGTGGTAATCGACGGTTGAGTAAAGCCATCTTCATCATCAGGGGTTAAGCCATTAGTATCATCCCCGTTAGCAGTAGCTGTTGGTTGACCATCACTTTCATCATCAGCAGAATTAGCACCTAAATAGGGAATAGCTGCCTCAATAAAATGTCGAGGACCATCATCCACCAATTCAGTCGCATAACCATCAACTGTAGGTGCATCTGCCCAATCTAGAGGAATTGAAGCATAAGGACATCGAGCACCATCATTACCAAAAGCTTCTGCATTTGTTTGCGTAAATAATGTCGCTGTGTAATTCCCCGCTGATTTTGTACCGTCTAAAATATCAATACGATAAATGCGCCCTGGAGATTCGTTTTCTGCAATATATAAATACCCGTCACTATCAAAATACATTGCACCATAAGCACTATCTGGAATAGTCGTTAATACTCCTAAATCTGTGCGAGTACCTGTATTTGGATCAAAACGATATAACGTACGGGAGCTATCACTTGCTACTGTATAAATAAAGCCATCAACTGGATTTATAGCAATATCGTTATAATTAGTATTAATAGTAGGTAATACTCCAACCTGAGTTAAATAATTTGGACTATTTGGATTTAAATCAACCAGGTAAAAGTTTCCTAGTCGATGTGCATATAAAATTCCATCATCATCAATATCACCATTATTTGGTTCACTTGGCCAGGTTGCATTTGATACTGGTAATATATAAGTATTATATGCGCCATCTAATATTGAAATTGAATTCGTACCAGATATTGCCATTAATGTCTGGGTTATCATTGAATAACCGACACCACCACCAATAGTAATTGATGGAGCTAAATTATTTATTGCTCCTGTTGCTAAACTAACAGTATTAAGTTCCCTTAATCCCCCATTATTCTGACTTAAATAAGCAAAACTTGAACATGTCGGAAATGAATTTATGGCAAAATCACCAAAGTTCACATTTGTAGCAACGCCAGCTGTTACAGACACAACATTGGCAGAACTAGAGTTAAAATTAGTAGGATCACCAATAGTGCCACCAGTGTAAGAGCCAGTTGAGGTATTTAAGGTTGGTTGCGTTGGAGGACAGGTCGGTGATGCGATATTGGTTTCATTAATGGCTTCATAAACTTGGTAAGTACCTGTCACTGGAGGGGATATTGTATATGCCCCTGTTGTAGGGTTTGCTGTAGTTGCATAACACTGTCCAGTTGCTGCATTATAAGCAACAACGGGAACCGCAACACCTACACCCGCTTCACTTCCATCTTTGATACCGTTACTTACTGTACCACCGCCAGCACCATTATCATTAAACACGAAACCACTGATTGAAGGTGGAGGATCAAATGTATATGTACAGGTAACATCATCTCCGTTGTTTAATGTAAATGTCGTCGCACAACTCAGGTTACTGAGTGTATAACCTGCTGGACCATTCCAACTTAATGTATAAGAACTTGGCGTCATAGCTCTCGTATCGCCAGAGCTAAAATTTACCGCCACACTTCCACTATCTGTTGCTATTAACGTAAAATCACCAGGAACTGCACTACCTCCAGGGTTTACAATGGCATTTAACGTTAAGCTACCTTGAACAAATGAATAAGCTTTGAATGAGACTAAATCTAATGCTGCTCCAGAACGGCCATCAAAACCCGCTAGTGCCTGACCTGCAGGTGCAACAACACGATTGTAATAGGTACCACCCGCATATGGATGATTAGGCCCGATGAGCCCTGTGGACGGTGATGCTGGTGCCGCTGCGATTTCTAACCGATTTGTTCCACCATTAAAAGACACAGATGCACAATAAAGACGAAACCACCCCATTACGGGCCAACTTGTTGTTTGAGCATCCACCCCCACTACAGCTTGATTTGCAGGACAATTACCTGTGTAAAGAGTACCTGATGCCGGTCCTCCCCATGCAGTCACGCCACTAAAAGTTAATGTCGCCACACCACCAGAAACATTAACGGAAGAGCAACGCCCTCTTAATGCAGTACCATCAAGCGAACCGCCAGAATTAGAATTATAAAAGTCGAACCCTGTCATTAATTGACCAGATGGACAGTTTATCACTGGGAAAGGTCCCCCCCCCATGCCACCAATCGATAATAAATCACTTTGATAAACTAATCCGACCCCTTCAGCCGCAAATATTTTTGAGCTTGATAAGAGCGTTATGCAGAGTAAAAATAACCTTATTACCTTTGTCCAAATATTTTTATTAGGCATTGTTAGTCACCCTTCTTTCCCTAACCTATATAATATATTGGTGGCCTAGAACTATTTTTAACTCAGCAATTTTTATTCCAAAAAACTCATGTATATATTCAATGAGATATTTAACAAACGAATCCTATTTTAATAATGATTTTATTATTGCATCGCAATTATTGAATAACGACAAGATATACTACCGTGCCCGACTCTCCTGCCGCCAAGTTCCCTGTCATTTCCCAGTGAATATTGCCTTGATAACCCGTTAAATTGGCACCATTAAGTACAGCATTACAGGTTAGTGATGCTGGAGTTGTACCATCGCTACATAACACAGGCTGTGCTAATTCAGTAAAATCAGGAGTAGCATCGAAGATTTTCACGTCTGATATAGCACCTGAACCAACATTAGAATAGGTAACAACATATTCTAAAACATCCCCCGGGCGGCCTTGGTTACTGGTGCTCACAGGACCGTTTTGGGTCACATTGCGTACCGTTTTCTCTAAGCGTAATTCCCCTGAACCACTGAATATCGCCCTGACAGTATCTTTATCCAACACAAGACGGGTAATGCCATGCCCTGTGCCCGTGGTATCAGCAAAGACCATGTTCGCTTCTATGTCATAGTGATAATGCGCATTTAAGGTCGCATTGGCCGGTACCGTCACTTTGCTCAGTAAACAAATCGTACTGTTGCCACTCACCGCTACCGGGTTCACCACTTGCGCTTCTACCCCATTTAATGTGCCATCACAATCCACATCGTGATACAACACGGTACTCCATGCGGTGTTTGTCGGTGACGTGCTTGGATTAATCACATTAAAGTTCACGTTACCTGCGGTGGCGGCGGTAAATTTATGCGGGAAGAACACCACACTACCCGGGGTCGCTTCACTGAAGTTATCGGGCTCCATCCGTGGCTCGCGCACTTTACCAAAATCTAAGCCAAAGATTTCATCCCCGGCACTGGCATTCACTGCCATTTGACTGTCTATCATACTGTTACTGCTCACTTGGGGGATCAAGGTAACATCCGCTTCACTGATATCGATCCAATCTGCTTGTTTCACCACATCCAGTAACAGGTTTTTACCGGAGAAATCCACCCCGATGATAAATTGATAAGTACCACCGCCTGAGGTGACCTCGGTCGCAATGATATCTCCGGTGGCATAGCCGGCTACCCCTGTATCATTAAAGGTCACGGTGACGGTAAAGTTACCTAAACCCACTTCACTGCCATCTTGAATGCCATCATGAGCGGCTGTTGCCCCACCCACACCGTTATCTTCAAACACTAAGCCGTTTAACACGATACGATTGAGCAGTTCAAACCAATGATCTTCCACTTCACCATCAGCAACGAGCCCCGATACACTGTCACAGGTATTTTGGGTCGAGCATAAACGCACCCGCATCACGGTATAACCGTTAAACCCTTCCGCACTGTTCGCATCGAGAATGACCGGAATATTATTGAGCCCAGGGGTGACCAACTCATCGTCAATTAAGAACTCATTCGGATCACTAAAGTCACCGTCATTGTTCAGATCCACCCAAATGTTCACGTAGCCCGTCCCCACGACTTGTATTGGGAGATTAGTAAAGGTTTCTACAATGATTTGTCCCGGTATTGATAAATCTTCATCATCTTGACCATTGGTATCATCCCCTGATGCATCTGCACTGAGCCACTGCCCAAATTCAGGATCCCAACGGCTACCTAACAACAGATCTGCTGTTCCATCTGTCGCGGCATCCCAGTATTGATGCCCCGCTTCACCATAGGTGGCGGCGGCATCACCGTAATCCGTCGAGTCATAACACCCTGCACCATCATTACCTTGTAAACTGCCTTGATCGGAGGCGGTAACGTATTCCACTTCCCCTGTCACCACGTTCACGCGATACACCACGGCACGATCATTTAAATCAATGGCGTTGTTGGTATCTGAGTCATGGTTACCACCATTGGTAATGGCATACAGGCTAATGCCGTTATCCATCACTAACGCCCCCGCTTGCAGTTTACCGCTAGTATCTACTGTTGGCTCTGCACCAAAGTAACTTAAGGTGTCACTGGTTACGGCCCCGGTGGAAAGGTTGATGGTGTATAAGGTGTCCCCTTCTAAATCGAGGAGATACCCGACACCTGTCATGCTGTTGATGGCTAAATCCGCACCGACATTAATTGGGCCACCGCCATATGAGCCACCGAGAGCGGCTATATCAATTAAGACGGTGGTGAAGGTTTGGGTTTCCACATCCACTTTCACGATCGAATCCCAAGTGGTGCGCCAAATGATCAGCTCGCTCCCATCCGAGGTCACATCCCCTGCAATTGGGGCACTTAATGTGACGGTTGGCCCTGCCGTTGAGGCGTAACCGGTATTACGCAATGAATCGCCTACCGCAAAGGTAAAGGTATCCCCGTCTTGCAAACGACGAATGGTACTCGGCGCGGCTGCTCGAATCTCCCCTAAATCAATGAAGCTGGTCCCAGTTTTATCGGTGACAAACAGGTGGTGGGTACTGTCCGCATGGGACATGTCGGTAAAGGTACCGTAAATCAAGCCATTGACGCGGTTAAAACCAATCGCATTGATATTGGCGATATTATTCTGGTTGGTGATCGCGATTGGATTCGTGATATCTGAGAAGGTAATCGGATTACTTGGCACATCGAGTGAGGTGTAAGTGTAATCCGTTGAGGCAATCGGTCTGATGGTTTGCATGATCAAGTCACACTGGTTATTGCCCACCAGATCTGAAATCAAGATACGGTAATCTTCCACTTCACCGTCATTGGCTCGCCCAACTGGACTATTACAGTCCACATCACTACAGAGACGAACACGTAAATAGGTATGCCCAACGATGGCCCCTGCGGGGATCAGCACACTGAAGTTATTGATTCCAATTGCCGCACTTGGCTGATTAATGATTTGCTCATCCGCATCGTCCCAATCACCATCTAAGTTGAAATCCATCCACGCATAGAGGCGTTGCCCTGTACTGGCTCGAGCGGCATCTTCTACCACGTTAATGGCAATATCAAAATTCTCACCAATCGTTGCAACAGTGAGTGCGGTCACCCCATCTTCATCATCAAGGTTATTATTGTCATCAGCACGAGAGAGGATATCTTGCAGATCCCCTAAATCTGCATCCCACAAGTTACCCAAACGCAAATCAATAAAGCCATTATCATCCGAATCAACTTGTACGTGGTGAGCCCCATCATTATCGTAAATGGTGGTGTAATCGTTAATGGCGGTGCCTGCGGTGGTATCTACCGCATCACCAAAGTCAGACCCTAAAACATCGGGAGCATTGGTGAAACACCCTTTTTGTAGGTTATAAGATTGCCCAGTACTGCCAGTAAACCCGAAACGTACCATGTTGTTACCAATGTCATTACGGATATTACGGGTAAATTGCCCCACCATGACCCCATCTAAATAATAGGTGAATTGGTTAGTGGTCGGCTCCCATTCAAATTGGGCTATGTGGTAACGACCATCTTCTAACTCATTGCCTGAGACTGCTGTTTCATCAACGAGTGTATTTGCTGCACTTGGATTATAAACATCACCGTTAAGGTAGACAGCCGTATGATCAATGAAGTTAGCCCCGTTAACAAAATCACTGGTTTCACCATAAATACTGTTATCAAAGGTATCAAATTCAACCACAATCGAAGGGGTGACAGCCTGTGTACCAAAAATATTATCCACCCCTAACGCACCACCAACATCACCGAAGGCATTTAAATCTCGCGGATCAGCAGATAACACAAAAGTCATGCCGTCAGCACCTTCTTCAAGCCCTGCGGGACATCCTGTATTACAATTACGATCACCAAGGTAAACAGCTAACTCTGCATACATGGTTTGGTTCAAATCAATATAACCTAGACTCCATAAATACCCAGCTTGCGCTTGTTGTGCTTCAGTAACAATATATTCACCATTAGCGGCAAGGTAAGCATCCCCCCCTTCATACACCACAGGTGCATCACACACATTCGGCTGTAGCGTGTTGGAAATAACCGGGGTCACCACGTCAGTGTCATCTTCGCCATTGCCAAACCCATTGTTCGGGGTGGAATCAATATCATTGATACTCGCTTGACTGATTTCAGCATTAATCGCAGGGGCTGTTAATGACTGCGGTGCTAAGCGGATCACCGCATAATCATTAAAACCAAACCCCACCGAACCAACATCTAATATGCCAGTGACCGGATCATACGTTGTAATCTCAGTCACCCCATCCCCGGCATAAGCTTTAACGAAACTGTAACCAGCTGGGATCGGTAAATAGACTTGGGTATTTAAAGCGAGCGTCGTGCCCATGTTTTCAACACTGAGCACCACATTAAACGGAATACCTAATGTGACATTGACGCCAGGATCAAGCGCTAATGTTAACGACAAGTCGCCCGGCGGCATTAGTGAGATAGGGTGATCTTCCACTTCCCCGTCACCTGAACTACCCGTGGCAAGATTACAGGTTTCACTGCTAGAACAAATCCGTAAACGGGCAAAACTATCAAAGATTTGCACATCCGCAGGGACGGTGAAATTCAAGGTACTGTTACCAGAGGCGGTCACGGCAACCGTGGCAGTTTCATCGTTACTGAACACCCCATCAAGGTCGAAATCAATCCAACCATAGAGGTTATCGTTACCCGATGTCACCACTGGGACGTTAAGAGCAACATTATCGCCCCCAGTTAAGACGGTGGTAATAGATGGCTGATTAAAACCATCTTCGTCATCAGGGGTTAAGCCATTAATATCATCTCCATTTGATGTTGCGGTTGGTTGACCATCATTTTCATTATCTGGGTTGTTAACGCCTAAATATGGCACACCAATGTCTGTTTGGTGGCGAGGACCATTATTTGTCAGATTTGTACTGTATGTATTCGGTGCATCACCAAAGTCTATCGGCACAGGAGCATAACGGCACCGTGCACCATCGTTACCGCTTGCTGGTTGACCATTAGTAAGAAAGGTTGCATTCACTAACGTTGCAGCTGGTGCTGATAAATTCGATAAATCAAATCGCCATAATGCACCATCATTGTTATTAGATGCATACATAAAGCCCATATTGTCAAAATACACAGCCCCTACTGCACTTGTCGTCAACATATTGGTTTGACCTACATTAGTAACAGCTGCACCATAAGTGTTGGTAGAAGTATTAATAGTTAAATCAAAACGATATAGAAGTTTATTACCTGTTACCCCCCACGCGGTTGAGGTATCAAGTGGGTGAATCGCAATATCTCCAAGAGATATATTAGTTTGAGCTGAGCGCCCTAAATATTGCCCATAAGTTTCAGAATTAGGATTCACATCAATAAAATAAAAACGTCTTCCATCACTACCACCAGAAACCAAAACAAGGATATCGTCATCCGTTACATCGCCAGCAGGAAAACTGATCCCATTAATCTCAGGCACATTTAAAATTAAAACTGGCTGATGCTGACTATCAAAAGCTACGATATCTGAATTAGTTGACCCACTATTCGCGTAAACCCCCCACAATAAATTTTGTGCAACACTATAACCAATACCATTGTATGTCGGAGAGTGTGTTGAACCTAATTGCGTTTCAGAAGCTGTTACTAAATTCACCTGATACAACTCTCGAGGTGAGTTTTTAGTTAAATATGCATTGGTATCACAAGTTGGGAATTGGTTACTTACTGAAATATCACCAAAATTCACATTAGTAATAACACCCGCTGTCACTGTGACTATATTGGGTGTTGATGATATATATGCAGCAGGATCACCAATGGTACCACCGCCGCTGGTGCCAGTAACAGGATCAACAATAGGTTGAGTCGGAGGACATGTTGGTGAGGCTATATTGGTTTCATTTATCGCTTCATAAACTTTATAAGTGCCTGCAGCACCTACGGTGATCGTGTAAGCCCCTGTGGTCGCATCAGCATTGGCGGCATAACACAAACCAGTTGTTGTGTTATATGCCACAACAGGCACCGTTACACCAACGCCCGTCTCTCCGCCATCTTTAACACCATTAGTGGCCGTACCACCACCTGTGCCATTATCATTAAAAACAAAACCTGAAATTTGAGGAGCAATTACTGTCAATAGGTAATCTTCTACCTCACCATCATTCACTACACCTGTTGTGGAATTACAGTCAATGTCTGAACAGACACGAACTCGAAGATAAGTATTACCTAACGTTGCTGTGGCAGGCACAGCAATAGGATAGTTTTGCGTGGCGGCAGAAGCTGCAGTATCTGCAATAACTTGTTCCCCCACATCATTCCAATCGCCATCTTGGTTCCAATCCGCCCAAGCATAAAGACGAAGACCTGTTGCTGTTGTCTCTGGGTCTCTCGTTATTGTCACGGATATATTAGTATTCCCCCCACGAATAAAACTATCCGTCCACGTTACGCCATCTTCATCATCTAAATTATTAAGATCATCTGCATTCGCATTAACATTTTGTAAACTTCCATCATCGTCATCCCACAAAAGGCCAAGGACAATATCATTCACTGTGTCTGAGTCTGAGTCATAAAAACTATGACCTGCACCATTATCACTCGATAACGTTTGATAGTTTCCTACTCCCGTTCCGGCAGCTGTATCTGGCGCATCGCCATAGTCATTGACACTTGCACTTAAAATAGCCTCCTCTAACGTACTAAATAATAAGCGAACCGAATGTTCTGTTGCACTGTTAACAACGCCCAAGTCCCATTGCACACCAATCCCATTATCGGTTCCTGTATTAGTGTCTAATGTGTTATCTAACTGAAATGGTGCACTGCTGAAATTTGTATTGATCATTGTGCTATACGGGCCTGAAAAATATCGGTCCCATGCACGATCTAATTCAAAATACCCCATAAATTGATCGGTTGGAGAGTAGTTTTTTACTACACCAACAATGGTATATGGTGGGCTCCCCGGTTGGTATGTTCCGTCAACATAAGGAATAGTAAATGCTGCACCTTGGTCACCACCATTTAAATAAGTATCAAAACCTTGCGCTAAAGCAATATTCGACGTATTTGAATTATCAGCAGATTCTAAACAATAACTTTGGTCAAAATAATCTTCACCATTAACATAAGTCACTTGGGTAATGATTTTAATGTCATTGCTATCATAAACATTGTTATTATTGCGATCCCAATATCGTGATGACCATACACTAAAAGGATCGGCTTCGGTCCCTGTACCTGTAACAGCACTCATAAGAAAATCTTTATAATTACAGTATTCTCCTGATACTCCATCTGTCACATGCATATAAGGGAATGTAGCACCACATGAATAAGAATTTTGCTGATATGATTGTCTTTGGTTATTTTTAAAAACCCCATTACCACCAGCAGCAATATGGTGAATGGTTAATGGAGAGCCACTGATCGTTGCATATTGGGTATTCGTAAAGGTTGATGCGCCAGCCAAACCGGATGTATCACAATCACCAGCAGCTAATACACCTGTATAAGATGTGTATTGTGGTAAAGGTGTAAACGTAATATCTTTCTTACCAAAAGAAAGCTCTAATTCCCAATCACCACCGAGATCTGAGGATCCCGTTTTATTCGATGATGCCAGTACTGTAACATTGGATATTTGAGAAAATTGATTCAGTAACTCAATCCCTTCATCTGTTTCACCTAAGTCACAAGCCAGTAAGTTAATAATACCAGTTTGACCAAGCTGTGAACCTAAGTCTTCCAGCTGTGATTGATAGCGACTGATATTATCTAACGTAATAATATCGTTACCTATTTTTATTTCACCAGATACACCATGAGAGAAGATATCAATGGTTGTTATTTTTTTATTATTAAGCTGACTAATGAGATCATCTAGCCCATTGAAATGAACATGAGGAATATTAAGTGTATTAAATGACGATTCTTCAGCTAATTGGCGATCAACAAACACCATCCGATCAACCAAATGATTTTCTTTATTGATATAGCTAAAGAAAGAGCATATAAAAATGATAAAAATAGCAATAAACTTATACATATCACCCCCTCACGACCGCATAAAAGTGATAATGCATAAATTACACCAATAAAAAACACATTAATTTTCAATAACTAAAAAATATGTAATATCATTATTAAGACTAACAGCATCTTGCAATGCAAAAAAAATCCCCTTATAAAAAGGAGATTTTTTTACTTTTAAAAGAGACCCCGAGTAACTTTGATATATACCCAAGTGACTTCAATATGCCTGATTCAGAGCGAAATCACTTGGGTATATGTTATTTAACTTTAACTTGATAACTAATATAACCGCTTTCACCAGAAGCCAATACATTACCTAAATGCCACTCTATACCACCATCATAACCAATAGTATTCGTGCCACTAGGTGTAATTATAGAATCACAAGTCAGTGTCCCAGGTAATAAAACTGCAGGGGTTGTACACACTATTACACTGGATAGCTCAGTATGATCAGGAACAACATCATAAATAACCAAATCCGTTATATCACCTAAACCATTATTTTTAAAATAAACGCGATATTCTAAAACATCATTTGGTTTTGCCGTATTACTGGTTGATTCAGCACTTGCATCTGTAATATTGGCTACAGATTTTTCAATTTCTAAATCCCCTGCACCGTTATAACTGACTTTGATGGTATCAGTATCTGATAGCTGTCGAGTAATAGGAGAAGTACTAAAGGTAACGTCAGCTTGTAAATCATAAGTACTAATCGCATTAATTGGTGTATTCGCTGGCATCATAGATTTAACAATGAGACATATTTCGGGTGAAGAATCGGCATCCATATTAAATGGAGCAACAACGGCAATGTCTGCTGGCATATCTAATACACCGTTACAGCTCATATCTTGATAAAGAATATGACTCCAGCTAAATCCTGTCGGTGCAGCTTGCGCATTCACTAAACTAAACGTCACCGTACCTGATGTATTAATAATAAATTTATGGCGTAAGAAAACAGGTAATCCAACCAGTGCATCGACAGAATTATCAGGCTCTAATAATGGCTCCTGTATTTTACCAAAGTCTAAGTTATCTAAAATATCGCCTGCCGTTGCATTGATTGACATTTCACCATCAAGTAATGAGGTATTTGTTACTTTACCAACTAAACCTAGTGCAGGATCAGTAACATCACTTTCTGAAATATCGATCCAAGCCGCCTGTGATACCACAATGAGTTTGATATCTTTTTCTGATATATCAACTGGAATCACCAGCGTGAAACTCCCATCACCAGAAGTAATCGTGCGGTTAATTTCTTGCCCAGGGTTAAAACCAGGTATTGCCGTGTCATCATAAATAGCTTTAACAATAAAGCCGTGTAATCCACGTTCACTACCCGCTTGAATACCATTATGTGCTGTTGTTGCGCCTTTTCCATTATCTTCAAACACTTTCCCGTTAAGAGTAATATCCATATCAACAGGGACATTCGCACTGAATTCTGAGGTATCTTGCAACGCCCCCAATCCACCGGTTGTTACACGATAAGCAATAACAGTAATTTCGTCACCGTTAACCAGTCCAGGGACAGCCGTTACATCAGTTAAGTTCGAGCCAACAACACCAGTAATGCTATATAGATAAGTCTCCCCCTCACCAGCTGCTTTGGTGTCACTCCCTGTATCACCTGTGCCTGCATTGACTTTATAAACTTCAAAGACAAATTCACCAGTACCACACACACTGCCCGTTACCGTTAAGTTTGTGCCATCATAAACGGCACTATCAATTTCAGGGCGTGCCAAATTATTATTGGCACCAGCCCCAGAGCTGTTATTACATACATCGTTATTTAGTGTGACACCGTCACCAGTAGCGCCATTTTGTAAATCAATCGAATTTGAGTCGTTATTACTAAAGCTATTTTTAGTAATTAAATACCCTCTTACATTAGTATTACCGTCAATTGATACCCCTGAACCACCATTATTATGGAGTACATTACATGAGATCACGGAGTGTCGACCACTTTGATAATGAATCGCATCCCCACCAGCATTTTGAATATCATTACTTGTAATGGTTTGGTTCAAATCAACCGCAGACGTCAGACTTTGATTAATACCGTCCCCCGTCGCTTCTCGTAATAAGTTACCTTGAATATTTAAGTAACTTGGTGCGCCTCGGGCAATAACCACATTATGGTATGGTGTCGCTGCTGTTGACGTCGTTCCTAATAATTGATTGTGGATCACTTGCCAATTAATCACATTGGTTTGTGAGGTTAAGTTATTAAATGAAATGTTATTATGGGCTGTTTTAATGGCGTTATTACGAATAATGCCGCTATCCCCCGTTAAAGCGCTATTCCCCGCATTGGAAACAGCAATACCTGCACACCCTAGCGATGTACCACAACCTTGATCACCAATCACATCCTCATTCCCCGCAGGATCAATACCGATAAGGTTATTTTCAATTAAGGTGTCGGTAATATTAGCCGTGTTTACATTAATACCGAGCGAGCCCCCCGTCAGTGATAAATTTTTCACTGTCGTATTATCAGCACTAATAGTGAGCAACTCCGCATTATAAGCACTAGCATTGGTTGCCATATCAATTTGCAATTCGGGTTTGGCTAATGGCGGAATGGTTTCAGGAGTACAATCAATACTACTGCCTACCGTTTGTGATGCGGAATAATTACCAGTATTAGAATCCACCACCGTTATTCCATCGGTGTAGCTATATGCGGTACCGTCTATCGTGGTATTCGCACCATTAGCTCCTGTGATCGCAGTCAGTGACGAACTCGGTGAAATTATCCACCAATCACCGCTTGGATCACTATCATTAGCAGGTACAGCAGGTACAAAACGCATTTCGTTAGCACCCGCAATGGTATTAGCGTTAGTAATAAATTGACTTAACGACCCTTGTGCAGTGTTATTTAGGTTAGTAACAACGTTATAAGAAAATCCAAAATCTAAATTATTCACCGCCTGTGACATACCCGAAAATTCAATTCGTGTAATGTGTTCACGTAAAGAAAGATTACCCGTCCCATTATTGGTGGCACGATCACCATCCCAACCACCAAAACATGAACCTGTTGTATTGATTGGCGTTGCATCAGCGACACCGTCACCATTTGCATCACAATAACCGGTAGCAAAAGTGCCATTTAAATTATCAGTCACCGCTGTAGTATAAGTTTGATCAGCGATTGCGCTGCCTGTAGTTGGCGGATTAGGAGACACAAAATAGGTGACACCAGGAATCTGTAAGAAAGAATAATAACCATTAGTATCTGTTGTTGTGGTGTAGGTTGGGCTACCATCAGCAGCATTAGGAATACCATCACCATCATCGGTATAAACATAAACACTCACACCGCTAACAGGGAGCTGATCGGTCATATCACTATCACCGTTCACATCATCATAAACATGCCCGGTAATATCGACACAACCAACACAGGTCATGTAATCTTCAATTTCCCCTGCATTGTTTAATGCCCCTAATGAACGAGTATCTTCATCGCTTCCTGTTGCTGTGGTAGTAATTAACGTCGAACTAATACGAACACGGGAAAAGTAATAACCATTAGCGGTCAGATCGGCAAGCGAATTCCACGTCAGTGTCTGTGTTACGTTATTCGTTCCCGTTGGTACAATGAATGCACCGCCCGGTCCTGTCCCATTGGTAATTAATTCATCGACATCAAAAGTACCGCTGTTATCAAAGTCAAACCATGCATATAAATACGCATCAGAGCCCGATGTATTGGTTGCATCTGCGGTAATAGAATACGTGGTATCAACAAAACGAACACTAGGGTAAGTCACACCATCTTCGTCATCCCCAGCAACACCATAGAAAGTACTGCTTGCTGTATTGTCATCGGCTGTCGCATCGGCATTCTGGAAACCACTATCATCATCATCGGGAATATTCACACCAAGATAAACCGTATATTCACTTTTTAGCGCTCGGTGTGACGGACCGTTGTCCCCTTGGCGGGTACGATAGTTACCTGCACCTACCCCATTTGAAGCATCAGGTGCATCACCGTAATCTTGCAAATAGGGTTCGAAATACACATCCATTTGTCCCCATGCTTCCCCCCCACCACCAACACGAACATCAGCAGCCACGGTGAATGTTGTACCAAGAGGAATCACATCTCTATTAGGTGTTCGCTGCCAATTAGATCCCGTTTCACAGTTTCCTCCACTATTGTGTCCACCGTTAACTTGTTCTGTAATGCCATTAGGAAAATAAAAGGTTGCCCTATCATCGGCATTTAAGGTTCTAATCGTCCCTTTTTGAACAACTACATCCCCCATAAAAAAAGTGGAAGAACCACTATATGTTGCACATCCTCCTCCTGCATTTAAATAGTTATCGCCATTTTTACCTGCAAAAACACGCATACAATAATATTTTCCAACGGCTGGACAGTTTTGAAAAACACCATCAGAGAAACCAGTATTATTAACAACACGAGGCTGCTCGGCGTGGACATTGAAACTTATAAAGTAAATACAAAGTGCTTTTATAAATAATTTATAAAAGAAGAGGATTTGTTTATTCATCTACCTCATCCTTATGAAAAGGCAATAACTATAAATTAATATCGTGCTTATAAAGTGTCGTTTATTTTTACTGTTTCATTTATTAGAAAATAGAAGTTGATACTAAAGACTCATTAATATCTATTTAATTAATTGAAATAGACAATAAAAAAAGCGCCAATAAACATGGCGCTTTTTTTTATATTAGAATAACTAGTTAACTTTCACTCGATATTTAACTTGCCCTGTACTCCCAGCTGTCATAGTTCCTGTCATTTGCCATTGAATATTTCCTTGATATCCAGCTTGGTTAGTACCGTCAGTTGTCGAGACAGAACATGTTAACCCCGTTGGTACGGTTGCATCAGAACATAGCACCGCTTGATTAAGCTCGGTAAACTCAGGGGTTGAATCAAATAACTTCACATCACTAATATCAGCATTACTGAAATTATTAAAGATAATAACGTACTCTAATATATCTCCCGGTTTAGCATTATTAGTCGTCCCTGGAGGCGTACCCTCTGTAATATTTTGTACGGTTTTCTCAATCGTTAACTGACCGCTACCAGTGAATGTCACTCTCACTGTATCAGTGTCAGTTAACTCACGAGTCACAGCACTATTAACAAAAGTCATATCCGCTTCAATATCATAGTTGTAATTACTATTTGCAGGCGCATTAGTTGGTGACTGTACCTTAGATATTAAGCAAATAGATGAACCTGCAGTGGTTGCAACTGGATTCACCACTTGGTTATCGCCACTATCTAACTCGCCATTACAATTATTATCAATAAAGAGTATTGCAGACCAACCAGCGATTCCTAATGGACCCGTTGTATTATTTGCAATATTAAAGCTCACGCTACCTTCGGTATTGACAGTAAATTTATGGCTGAATAATGCTAAACCTCCCGGCTCTACTTCTGTAAAGTTATCAGGCTCCATATATGGTTCACTAACTTTACCAAAGTTGATACCTGAAATATTATCACCCGCTTGTGGTGTCACCGTTATTTGGCTATCAGTCACACTGGTGCTGGTTGCCTGTGGAATACCACTCACATCGGCTTCACTAATGTCGATCCAATTAGCTTTTGAGCTAACCCGAATAATAAGAGGCTGTCCCGCTACCGCCAATGGAACTTCAAAGAAATAGCCTCCATCACTACTCGTTAACGTTGTTGCGACAATGTCACCGGTGTTATAACCCGCAATATTTGGCCCATCATAAATAACTTGTACTTTAAAGCCCGCCAGCCCTCGCTCGGTACCATCTTGAATGCCATCATGTGCAGAGGTAGCCCCACCAACGCCATTATCTTCAAACACCACACCACTAATGGTCATGAGTCGAATAACATTAACGGTATAGTCTTCAACCTCACCGTTATCTACCGTACCTGTAGGTGCGATACATTGATTGGCTGCACTACAGAGACGGACACGGATAAAGGTAGTACCGTCATGACCATTGCTGATCCCTGAAGGTAAGAAGGCAGGGATCGTATTAGTACCCGCTGTAACTGGGAAGTCTTGTACCACATGTTCACCAGGATTATTCATGAAGGTACCGTCATTATCTAAGTCCATAAAGATGTTAATATGACCACTACCACCTGTCACAACAACATCAATATCATTAGAAGCACCCACATACATATCAGCTGGTAATGTGACACCATCTTCGTCATCACTACCTGTGACATCATCCCCTGTGGCATCTGCCGTATAGAATGGATAGAGATCAGGATCCCACGCCGTACCCATGATCAAATCAGGTGTACCTTGTAATCTCACATCACGGTTTCTATGACCTACTTCACCATAGCTTTCCGGTGCATCCCCTTTATCTCGGCTGGCAATACAACCCGATGCATCTTGGAATGCCAATACAGTTCGATCACTAGCCACAATAAAGTTACCGTCTTTAGTGATTAAGTTAATGCGATACATTGCCACACGATTCGAGGTGATATCGTAAACACCATCTTGGTTAGTATCGTGATGACCAAAGTTCGTCATGGCATACAGATGGTTCAAATCATCGGTTACAACAGCACCACTCCACGCATTTGGCGGCTTACCTAAGAAATTGATATTTTCGGACGTTACCGTATTACTTACCGGATCTAAAATGTAGAGCTTAGGTTGTGTTGGCTCAAGCAGCGTCGCAGTAAACCCAGCTTCAAAGTTTCTTCCTGTTAAATCAACAGAGTAGATATTGCCATCAATTTCTGAAATCGCCCAATCGGCACTGGTTCGTAATGCTCCCGTACTGTTATTAATTAATGCCGCAGGTGTTGGCTTCGCCTCAAACGTCATGGTTGGTAAATCAATGATTAGGTAATGTCTCCAAGATGAATGGGTGACATAGTATTTTGTCCCATCACGTGAAACCGTACCCATGTTCGGGAAACTCAATGGTGGTGGGAAGTTTAAGAAACCTCCTGTTAGACGTAGCGCCCCACCAGGTGTGACCGTCCTAGAGACACTGTTAGCAATATTACTAATGGTGTAATTCCCATCAGAGCGAACTTCACCAATAGGAGCAAAGTTAGCACCCGTTCTATCAGTTGTTACAATCGCTAAATTACCCGCACCATTTATATACGTGGAGTACATCACACCAGTGTCGCGGTTAATAGCAAGTGAGTTAAGTCCATTAATGACGACGCTGCCATTCAATGTCGTGAAGGAGAAACTCAATGGCTGTACAGGTGTCACCGCAGTAAAGCTGTAATTCGGATTGCTTGCCGCCTGAGTAACATAGAAACGATCACACACATCATTAACAGGGAAGTTCATTACCATGAATTGATAATCTTCGACTTCACCATCGGTTGCTTGCCCTAACGGTGAATTACACGCCGTATCAGCTGAACACACTCTGACACGTAATGCCATATTTCCTAACGTTGCCGTTGTTGGCACTGTCGTAGGGAACGTTAATGTGCCTTGTGCGGCAATAGGTTGGTTAACCACAGTTTCTGTCGCTGGATCCCATACCCCATCGGCATTCCAGTCCATCCATGCATAGAGCTGTAATCCATTGAGTGTTGATGTGGCCTCTTTAGTCACAGTGACAACAATATCTATGCTATCACCTGGTGATGCCTGAGTCGGTAAAGTAACGCCATCTTCATCGTCAATACCATCGTTGTCATCGGCCATTGCTGTTGTATTTTCTAATGTGCCAGAATCACTATCCCACGCAGTACCAAGTGTAATATCAACTTGATTATTCGCATCCGTATCTGCACGTAAGTGACTCGCACCACCATTGGCTAATGTGGTTTGATAATCATTATTGGCTGTGCCTGTGGTCGAATCCGGTGCATCACCAAAGTCTATTTGACTGGTTAAAATACGATAATCTTCAACCTCACCATCAGCAACTTCACCAAATGAACGAGGATCTTCATCACTACCTGTTGCGGTATCAGCAAGACTTTCAGTGGTGATACGTACACGCACATAATATGGTGTGCCTTGTGAAATAGCAGGTAATGTACTCCACGTCAGTGATTGTGATTGTTGTATTATCCCTGTCGGTACAGTGATCTCACCACCATCAACAAGTTCGTCTTTATCGAAAGTATTACTATTATCCCAATCGATCCAAGCATAAAGATAACTGTCTGTTGCGACAGTATTCGTCACGACAACATTCGCACTATAGGTTGTCGCACTATCAATTAAGATAGGTAAGGTGACGCCATCTTCATCATCAACACCACCCGCAGGATCATCAACGGTATCATCATCCGTCGCATCTCCATTGGTATCAGTGCCGTTACCCCAATCACCAGTATCAAAGTCTGGTAAGACGGTTCCTAAATAGGTTTGGGCTAATCCTGTTGAAGATAAGTGACTCGCAGATTTATACGGTGCAGGTGCGTCACCATAGTCTGGAGCAAGAGAACTACGCCAGTCCATCTCTATACCATCATAGCTAGGATAGTATGCGAGTAGATTTGCTGAAGAAGTAAACGTCGTACCCGTCGATGCATTCACAATACCTGATTGCCAAATATCACCTGGATTTGGCGGTGGTAAAATAGCATCATCCATACCATCAAAGTTGGTATCCACCCCAGATAAGGTTAAGCCAGCCTCGGTAGTATCATCGGTTTCTGTGTTATCCGAATCGGTATCACGGACATCTGGCTCATCTGTACCGTCATTATTATTTGGCGTAATGCCATCTTGACCATAATTAGCCGTGATATAAGCGGTATTTAAACCATTATTAGTCGTGTAATCGCCTAATGTATCGTTATTAGGTACAACGTAATTAGCTGTTGTTTGCGCTTCAACGTTATCAGGTATGCCATCATTATCGCTGTCTAAATCTAAATGATCGGGGATGTCATCGTCATCACTATCAAGAGGCAAACATTGTTGTACTGTTGAGGTAACAAATACATTACCATTTTGATGGACAGGGAAAATATTACGGTAAGCAATAACCAAGATATCTCCAGCACTAAGTGTGACTGAAACACTTTGATTATTTGAGCCCGTGTAATTGGAGCCAGCGAAGCCTAATACGACACCATTCACTGCAATTCCATTATCTTCGTCTGAACTCGCTAATTGGAAAGTATAATCCCCTGCCATATTCGCAGGAATTGTTGTTGTAAATCGGAATACATTTGAATCAGGGCCGTTGCCTGCGGTAAATCCGTTTTCATAAACAACGTTACTCAGACCTTGTGTATTTTCAATGATATTTCTTGCTAAGTTGTCCCCACCACTGATTAAAATATCCATTGGATGAGCTGCATTGGGTTTATCATATTTGGCAGTCGCAACAACTCTATTTGCGCCATAACTTCCTGTTATCCAAGTTGTATCATTTAAAACACGATATGCTGCAACATCAGCTAAACCATTAGATATATCGTAATTAACAGCGTCCCACTCTAAGAATTCAGAACCATCGAATGGGTCAGTAGCATTTAAAGATTCATCACAATCTAAGATACCATCGTTATCGTCATCGACATCAATATCATCCATCACACCATCATTATCAGTATCCGTTGAGGCTGGATTAACAATACTTGGGTGAGTGTATATAAAGGTCACTGGGAAATCTTCCACCTCCCCATCCGCAGCGACGCCTGTTGCCCGCGTATCAGGATCGCTACCCGTCGCAGCAGTGGTAAGTGTATCCGTTGTGATACGTGCACGAACATAACGAGTACCTGTACTCATGCCCGCTAAGCCATTCCATGTGATATTTTCTGTTGTCGCCCCCGTTGCTGCGGTAATGGTGGCAGTTTGGTACTCATCAACATCAAACGTGCCATTACCGTCATAATCAAACCAAACATGTAACGTGGCATCATTGGTTGGATGACTGTTATTCACATCAACCGCTAATGTATAAGAGGTATCTGTCGCGACATTGACATCAGGTAATGTCGCAATGCCATCTTCATCATCAACACCACCCGTTGGATCATTGACTGTGTCATCATCAGTGGCATTACCATTATCATCAGTACCATCGCCCCAATCACCGGAATCATAATCAATGAGCGTCCCTAATATCACAGTCTCGGTATTTTCCGTGTGAGAGGCACTACCATAACTGGCTGGCGCATCACCATGATCAAACTGTATTTGCTGGCTAGGCTCGTCACCATCACGGAAATCAAGATCTTGGGCTAATGGTTCAAATTGCGCAGCATCTCCATCTGCATCACCAAAAGAAGCAACTCTGAGTGCAAGTAATGAAGACAAGAGCTCATCAGCAGGATGCCATGCAGTCGCACCACTGCTATCCATACCATCGAAAATATCCCACAAGCCATCACCATCAGTATCTGTGCTTGCACCTGCTCCCGGATGAATACTATCCGGCCCATTTTCAGCAATATCTAACACCCCATCGCCATCAGAATCGGTATCAAGGTAATCAGGTGTCGTATCAACACGCACAGGAATAGAAGAAGTCGCATCAGTATTAACTGGACTTAACCCTAAAGCACCATTATTGGTCGTTAAGTAGTTACTGTTTACCCCCACGTTATTGTGATAAGTCGTCGCATCATCGTTAGCAGGGAAAATATAATTTGCAGTGGTTTGTGCTTCAATATTATCTGGAATACCATCATCATCAGCATCAATATCCTGACAATGCGACGTCGCTGTCGCCGTATTTTGCGAGCGGAAAACAATATTGTCTATTGAGAAATCATTACCTGAACTTTCAGTTGTTGTATTGTAAATCCCCCACTCGATTGAGGTTTTACTGCCGCTATTCCAAACGAAACTAAAGGTTTTATATTCCGCTGTTGTAATAGATTCTGAACGATCAGGAACATACTGAGCCACTGATACACCATCTACATAGAAATGAATCTCAGGCTCTGCATTTCCCACTGTATTTGCAGAGTGACCTTGCAAATTATCTGTAGATATTTTGACATCAACACTAAAGACATAATTAGTGTTAGGTAAGACTGGTAAATCATTAAGAGGTTTATAAACATAACCCGGTAATTTAGGATCATCGGCTTCACAGACATCATTAGGATCAACTGCTCCTCCTTGATAATCATGTGTCCCAAAAATCAGGAACATATTACCACTGACTTCTTCCCATAATGTGGTTGTCTCGGAACAACCAGAACCCGCTAAATACGATCCAACAGGTTGCCCTTGCGAGTTAGTCGGTGTCATCCCGCCCATTAAATAAAGCGGTACTAAGGTTGGTTCAAGCGTGTATTGCCCTGTTGTTTCAAAACCTGTTGCTTCTGCCGTTGTTTCATTGATGGCAAATTGCAATGTCGGTATCTCATTAAATGCATCAGAAAAACGTTCAAAGTTTTCACTATGGACAATGCTACAACCTTCATCGATATCTAAAATACCATCATTATCATCATCTAAATCACGGCTATCAGGCACACCATCTTTATCAAAGTCACCACTAACCAAGCCAGGTGCGGTAGATTGAGCAACGGTAATAAGGTGATCTTCCACTTCACCGTCCCCACCCACACCATAAGATCGAGGATCCACCGCAGATCCTGTGCTAGCGCCTAAATTTAACAACGTGGACGACAAACGGAGTCGGATAAAATGATCGCCAGTCGATAAATTATCATTAATATTCCAGTTGAGCTCAGCACTGGTATCACCATTGGCAACAACCAGCGCCCCATCGGTACCACCACCTGTTGTGATTAACTCATCAACATCAAAAGTACCGCTGTTATCTGAATCAAACCATGCGTAGAGATATGCGTCCGATCCTGTTGTATTTGTTACAGAAATAGTTTGGTTTAGTGTTAGTGCATATTGATCAATACTCGACACTGTAAATGCATTTTCATCATCCGTAACGGTTTGATCATCCGTATTTGCTGAAGCACTTCCTGTACCATCCGCTTCAGCATCTGTTGCTGTCGTTCCCATGAATAAACTGGTAGAAGCTAAATGATTAGGACCATCATCTGCAGACGTGGTTTTATAACTATCAGGTGCATCACCAAAATCATCAGTATTAAGGGCATTTAAAGTAATGGTAAGATTGCCGCTCATGGTGATTCTGTGCCAACCATTGGCTTCTGTTTGCGGATCATTCCAGCACTGCGTTGGATCGCTAGTAGGAGAGCTACAAAACTCAAGAACACTGAAAGGTAATGGGAAAGAATTAGGCGGATTATTCGCACTTTGACGACCTAAAACGATGCGAACATTCCTAGTTTCATCAATCGTATTTACGCCAGTGCGAGAAAAAATATTGGGATCGGTACCTGAATAACTTTGAATAATCTTATTGTCGAGAATATAACGTAAGTAATAATCAGAATTTGAAGGTATGGTAATTTTACCACCACTGATACTTGGACCACTTTTCGCCCGCATCCAGTGATTAATTCGATTATCACCGGTAAAAGGATCATCCCAATATTCATAACGAATATTATTATTAAGAATGGTGACTTCTTGTCCCACCGTTAGTTCGGTTAATGTATTGGTATTTAAACTTAGATTACTTGGACTGACACGTAAGAATTGTGTAGCAAAAACAGGAGAGGAGAAGAATAATGCTAAGGAAATAAAAACATAGACTAAATAATTACATTTAAACGAGGTTTTATTTTTTACCCTATAAAAAAAGCAATACAAGTAATCACATAATAAAGAAAGTTTCTCACTTATTATTATAGAGAAAGTTTTTTTATTAATAAGCCTACCGAATTTAAAAAACAAGCTCGTCGTGGATAAGCATCTAATAAGCTTAAAAAAAAGAGAACTCAACATAATGAGATTCCTTAAAAGTAATTATCAGCACATTGCATATCTGATGTTTTAATAAAATAAATAGCCAAATATAAGATCATTTACATTATCAGAACTTCGTTTAAATGAACTTATATTTAGCTATGTACCACATCACTTCATTCAGACATATTAATACAGTATGAATTTTTAAGATGTGTAAAATGAAATAATATACGTTAGTAATTATTTATAAGACATTAAATATCAATTTATGTAATTTGCTCTTATCTGTTAGAATAATGGCCACATTCTCAATATCACTATTTATTATTATTTTACAGTAACTCGGTATATCACATATCCTCGTTCAGCAGGTGCTAAGATACCATTTAATTGCCATTCAATTGCCCCTTCATAACCTACGATATTAATGCCATCTGCCGTAATGATATTACATGACGCAATAGATGCTGGTAACGAAGTCGCTGGCGCATTACAACTCACCGTTTCAGCTAATGAAGTAAATTCTGGCACACCATCAAACAATTTAATGGTATCGATATTTCCTGAACCGTTATTCATAAAGTAGATTTTATATTCTAGTGTATCTCCCGGTCTCGCTTGGTTACTCCGACCCTCAGTGTCATTTTGAGTGATATTTCTGACTGTTTTTTCAACCTCTAACTCACCAGAGCCATTAAAGCTGACTTTAACCGTATCAATATCACTTAATTGACGAGTGATCGCACTGTTAGTAAACGTCATATCCGCATTAAGTTGATAATTGTAAATCCCATTTAACGGCACATTGGCAGGCACAAACGTTTTGACAATTAAACACACTTGAGAAGTACCATCAGCACTCACTGCTGTTGGATTGGTAACAACTAAATCGGTTCCTCCATCTAACTCTCCATCACAATCGGTATCAAAATACAGCACATCACTCCAAGAATAACCTGACGGTGATGGTGATTGATTAGTGATAGTAAAGCTCACATTTCCTGAAGTATTGGTATTAAATTTGTGGCTAACAAACACAGGAACACCAGGTTCTGTTTCGGTATAGTTGTCAGGTTCTAAAATTGGCATGGTGACTTTACCAAAATCCAAATTATCCAAATTATCACCGGCATTAGCATTGATGAGCATTTGGCTATCAGTAATTGAAGTATTCGTTACTTTACCGACAAGTCCCAACACAGGATCGGTAACATCCGATTCTGAAATGTCTATCCATGCCGATTGGGGAACAACCTCAAGCAGAAGATCTTTATTGGCAAATTCCACTCCCAATACCAAACTGAATCGACCATTACCATTGGTCACAGTCTGCATGATTTCTTGGCCTGTGGTGTAACCCGGAATTGGTGCATCGTTATAAATGGCTTTCACTACATAATTGGCTAACCGCTGCTCATCACCTTCCAATCTTCCATTATGCGCAGTCATACCACCAATGCCGTTATCTTCAAAAACAGTCCCGTTCAATACAATTTGGTTTATTAAATCAAAAATATAATCTTCAACCTCACCATCATCAGCTCCGCCAGTTGCAGTATTACAAGTGGCTATGGTGCTGCAGAGACGAAAACGCACAAAAGTATCACCGTCGTAGCCTGACGTTAAATTGGCATCTAAATTAAAATCAAGATTTGTGGTAGCAGCATTGATCACTTGATCTTCAAAGACTAATTCGCCTGTATCAGCAAAATCACCATCACCATTAAGATCAACAAATACATTGAGGAAACCTGAGGCTTGCGGCACTGACACAGGGATCAAGGTTGAGGTTTCAACCGTAATACTTGCCGGCATTGTTACCCCGCGTTCATCATTAAGCCCTTTGTTATCATCGCCTGTTGCATCACTCGATGATGCATTCATAAATTCACTGTCCCATTGCACTCCTAAGGCTAAATCTTGATCGCCATCTAACACACTATCCCCATCAGCCCCTGTGTCAGAATAACTATGGTAGGCATCACCATAACTGGCTGGTGCATCACCATAATCACGAGAATAGTAACACCCTGCCGCATCATTACCTGTCAATGAGACATCTAACCCTTCAGAGACAAAGATCAGTTCTCCGGTTACAACATTGAGTTGATAAACTGCTGTTTTGTCGATTAAATCATGCGTGCCGTCACCATCCGTATCGTGATCCCCTCCGTTAGCAAATGCGTACAGATTCACACCATCATCAGATGTCATCCCCCCAGCATTAGCACCACCCGTATTATCAACAGGTAGCAAACCATTAAAGGTCGTCGCATTTGTAGTGACATTACCGTTCGATGGGTTGATTTCGGTATAATTACCTCCCGCTAAATCGATGCTATACAGCAGATTATTATTTGGATTAAAAACAATATCACCATCAAGATTTGGCGTAGCAGATAAGGAAATTGCGGTAAATTGTTGAGTAGAGAGATCAATACGGATCAACGCATCAATAGTCCCACTCCATGCATAGAGATACTGACCATCAGGTGATACATCACCACGATTAATTCCAGAAATATTCGTCCCAGAACCCGTTCTGGATAATGCTTGTCCATCCGTAAAATTAACGGCGCCATTACCGGCATGATTAAAACTTTGCGCTCCATCTGCATAGACTTTCCCTATTGGAATAAAATCTGTCCCGAAGCGATCAGTAATAAAGAGAATGAAATCTTCCGTTACGCTATTACCATCTCTAAATAAGCCGTAATACAACCCATTCACTCGGTTATAGCCAAGCGCATTTACACCAAGAATATTTGGATAATCAGTAAGAGACAATGGACTCGCTAGTGGAGAAAATTGTACGGGATCAGTGGTTGGGTCAAATGCAACATAATCAAAATTCGCCCCATTACTTTTCGTTTGCGTAATAGTGTCACAAGTCGCAGAAGGGATAAGGGTCGAAATAAACATACGGTAATCTTCAACTTCACCATCGCTGGCTTCACCTATTGGTGAGTTACAACTGGTGTCAGTTGAACAGGCACGAACCCGAACGTAAGAATAACCAAGGCTTGCACCGGCAGGTACGGTTATCGCAGCCGTATTTATTCCCTCTGCTGCGGTAGCATTATTGATGATCTGCTCGCCCGCATCATCCCAGTCACCATCTAAATTCCAATCAACCCATGCGTACACCTGAAGACCATTTAAGGTCGTATCGGGATCTTTGGTGAGGGTAACATCAACATTGACAGATTCTCCCGGCGTCCAATTGGCTGGGAAAGTAACCCCATCTTCATCGTCGATATTATTCACATCATCTGCGTTCGCGGTGAGGTTTTGCATCACAGTCGCGGTATTCCAATATTGGGTTTCTTCATCCCACGCTGTACCTAAAGTGATATCTACCTGTGTATCAGCATCGGTATCCGCAAGAATATGTGCCGCGCCTTGGTTACTTAATAATGTCTGATAATCTTGTACTGCAATACCTGAGGTCATGTCTGGAGCATCACCAATGTCTTTCGGCTGCGCTATTTTACAGTCACCCGCACTGAAGTTAATCGTCCACCAATATTCTGGAATATCAACGTCAAATGAGAAGGATTGGACCGTGCCTTCAATTAAGATTGTACCGTTGGCACCCGAACCACCACGAGGAAACTCAGCGGCTTGAATAACCCGTGGAGAATGTTGCAAGGTATCTGGGCTATAGATTACACGGACATCCGTATCAAATGTCATGGTTGGTCTTGTCGTCCCAGCACCGAATGAGTAGAGATTCATAATGAGGTTAGTCATTGGCTGGTCGAAGGTGACGGTATGTGTGCCTGCATACTCAAATCTTGGCGTGTATTCAGCAGCATCGTCTGTCGTCGGGTGTAAAAAATAATTTGGGTAATTCCAAATATTCCCATTAGCCGTTACTAGGTTCGGAGCAATCTCAGATGTCACCGTAAAACCGACACCTTGGAAAGTTCCAGGGAAGGTCGTGCCTCCTGCGCCAACTTGATCATAGATACCCCATTCGTTGCCTGTGCCTTGTGAGCACTCCAACACTGACAGTTGATGATCTTCCACTTCACCATTGGTGGCAATTCCTCCAACGCTTGCCGTCGTCAAACCATCACTTGCAGGTGCTAAACGAAAACGCAGGTTATATACGCCATAACCAATAGGTGATAGACCAGACCAAGTGATCGGATAATCCGTCAAGGTGTTATTTGATGGTACAGTTTGGAGTTGTGCTTCAGATGCTTCAAAAGTGCCGTTTTGATTATGATCAAGCCAAGCAACCAAGGTGGCATCTGCGCCTGTGTTATTAAAGACTTTTGCCGTTGCCGTGTAGCTTGTTTCTCCCAATAATAAATCAGGCAATGAAATCCCTAACTCATCTGCACCTGTTGTATCATCCAAATTGGCTAAATCGCTGGCCGTTGAGGCTTCCCCATCCACATCATCTGCTCCTAAATACAAAGTGGAAGATTGAATGTGCTTAGGTCCACCTTCGGCAAACTCGACTAAATAACTATCAGGCGCATCACCACCGTCCATATCATCGGGATGAAGGATTTGAATCAGATGATCTTCTACTTCCCCATTCATGACAATGCCGTAAGCTCGATCATCACTGCCTAATCCATCAGCATCTGTTAGTGCGGTGTCTGATATACGAAAACGCATATAACTATCAGCCGTGACTAAGGTAAGTCCTGTCCATGACAAAGCAGCACTACCATCAGCAAATGACGATGTATCATTACAAGCTGCAGATGCATATTCGGTGACTTCAAAATCACCATTCGCATTCGCATCTATCCACGCATGCACCGTCGCACCATGATCACCACTGCCCGCACTGAAATCATTACATGCGATAGTGGTTGAATAAGAGGTTTCATATAACAATAAGGTTGTACTGAAAGCATCTTCATCATCTGGGACTGCACCTTCGCTGTCATCATCACTGGCATTACCGTTTGCATCAGTACCATTACCAAAAGCATCAGCATCAGTATCAGGTGCAATAGAGCCTAAGTAAATAACGCCATTAGCGGAATGGGCTGGGCCGTTGTTAAGTGCCAAGGTTTGATAATCCCCTTGGTTGATACCAACACTCGTATCTGGTGCATCACCGTAATCACAAACACCGCCATTGGTAGCCACAAAAGTGGTACCACCAAAGACATAATTTTCCGACGCAGGATCGTTAAAATGCGTGGTATGAGCGAAGTAGATGCCGTTATTTGGATCTAAAGACAAAACACCCGTTCTTACTGGTGAAGTTTCAATCACAGTGCCATCATCTTGCATGGTTGTTAGCTGAATCGACGTAGAATTATCACTTTGCACATACATTTTCATCCGATAACGCTTGTACGACGCTGTCATCATTCCGGCAGCATCCGACATTGGATTAACAGCAACATTAGTATAATTTATGGTTTGATTCGAGCCATTCCAAGTCGCATGAGAGCCAACCCAAAGTGCATTATCACCAATTAACACACCATTCATATTGGTGTGATCAGTCAGCCAAAACATCGGATCAGAATCACCACCATTGCTATTGCGAAGGCGAAACTCAATTTCAATACCAACGGGATAACTAAAAACTTGCCCCGGTGCCAATATCTCTAATTCAAATCGTTTTAAGGGGTTACCAGCAGCATTTGCCGCACTGGAGTAAAGTTCATCTCCAACAATACTGGTACCGGAGAAGCCATCTGCGGGGTCATCGTTATAATTTGGAAGTTGGGTAATTTCTTGCCCTGTTGAAGCAGTTTCTGAAACACTACAAAGAAATTGTGGTAATGATGATTCAATTTGTACAGTTAATACTTGATCTTCGATTTCCCCTTCACCACCAAAGCCATAAGAACGGGGATCTTCATCTGTTCCGGTTACGGTATCAGCCAGTATGCGATCACTGATACGAGTACGAATATAGTAAGTATCCCCTGACGTTAACGTTGGTAAGGTTGTCCACTGCATGACTTGGCTGGCATTGGTGCTACCCGTTGCCACCACTATCGCATCACCTGTCCCAGTGCCACCTTCAACAAATTCATCTCGATCAAATGTTCCGCTGTTATCCCAGTCAATCCACGAATAGACATAAGCATCTGCGCCTGAGTTATTATTAACTAGCTGATTATAAGTAAAGGAAGTACTGGTTTCGTAAAGTTGAGTGACACCTAAAGCATCTTCATCGTCAGTACCAGTAGTGTCGTCCCCATCAGCGGTTGCTGATTGTGTTGCATCACTTTCATCATCTGGGGCAGTTTCACCAAGGAAAATAGAGGTTGGAACGGGGTTGTAATGAAAAGCACCAATATCACTGGATAAGGTTCGGTAATTGCCAATACCGCTACCTACGCCGGCATCTGGTGCATCGCCATAATCGGAATCAGGATTACTTGCATCTCGCCAATCTACATCACCACCAGTAAATACATCACTGTCTAAATCAGGAAAATTGTCAGTTTGGGTATTATCAAAAGTACCATTAACATCCGTATAGTCATCAGCAGCTTCATAATTGCTATCTAAGCCATTGAGACCCACTGTACCTGATAAAATTAAACCCGCTTCATAAGTATCATTGCCACCTTCATCGTCAGAATCCAGATCTCGGTGATCAGGGTTATCAGTACCATCAGTATTTTCAGGTGTTAACCCCGCACTTAATGTCGGATCGGTACTCCCAATATTGGCATCATAAGCATCGTCTAAACCATCACCATCAATATCATCACCGCTTGGAGGTATGTATCCCGTTGTCGATTGCGCTTCGATATTATCGGGAATCCCATCGTTATCACTGTCTAAATCTAGGTGATCAGGATTAACATCACTGTCAGTTTCGTAGTAGCCACAATAGTCACTCGATGTGTACAAACCCACTTCTCGAATTTGGAAATTAGGTGCCGCCCCACCTGCCCCAGGGCCTGTCCAAGGTGCTTCAATCACAAAATAAGCAATATCTTCATATTGTTGGCTGAATGCATATTGCACGGTAATAGTGCTGTTAGTTGATAACCCTGTAAACGATTCTGTCGCTATAATATTATTATCACTATCATATAAAATAACATCTGCTGCACGAATACCATCCCCCTGAACGCCATAGTCATTCGCTAATGCAAAACCACCAGCAGTCAATGGAGCCTGTAAGTTAAATGTCAAACGAATAGGTATATTGATATCAGCCCATGTAAAAGGCTCCCAACCATTTCCTCCTGTTCCAGAATCATCACCATCTATCCATTCTTCAGGGGCTGGAACTGGGCTCGCAGCGACACCTTCAATGCCTACACTGGAAAAATACGTTGGTCCCATATAATTTGTTCCAGCAGGAACACAAAATGCGGCCTCAACTTCATCGATGATCCCATCACCATCATCATCGATATCGACAGCATCCATCACACCATCATCATCCGTATCAGTGGTTACGGGATCATAGGTAGCAGGATCGTAAAGTATTTCAGAATAGGCATAATAGCGATTAGAAAGAAACGAAAGTTTAAACTGTGCAGGGTGTGTTAAATACTCTAACTCCCAGTCACCACCTTTGAAATGACTTCCTGTCGGATCAATAGAGGCTGCCACAGACACGCCAGTATATTCAGCAAACTTACGAACTAATGTTTTGCCTTCATCTGTTTTCGCAATATCACAGCCCAATATATTAATGTGTCCATTCTTATCGAGCTGTTTACCCAATGCCATTAATAATGGCTTATATTGCTGAATATTTTTTAGCGTAATATCATCTTGACCTATGGTGATTTTTCCAACCTCACCATGAGAAAAAATATCAAGGATCTGGATCCCTTTTTTGCTTTCTAAACTGAATACCAATTGTTCAAGATTATTAAACTCAACAATGGGAATACCATATTCTTGAAAATAAGACTTATTGGTTACTTGGCTATCAACCACCGTTAACTTCTGTGGTTCACCTTTATTTAATTTCGATAATAGATATGTAAATAAAATACTACCAATGAAAAGTAATATTAATATCCAAATCCCTGTTCTTATTTTCATGACCACAATTTATCACCATTGTAGAAATAAATGACACATCGTTTGTGCAAGTGTTAAGCCAAAAAAAAACACTTTAAAATAAGTCAATTACTCAACTTACTTTAAAGTGTTTAGCATTTTTTTTATTTTGCATTGCTATTTAATTCTTATTTATTAGCAATTATTTTATTTAACAGTCACACGGTACGTCACATAACCACGTTCTGACGGTGCTAAAATACCACCAAGTTGCCATTCAATACCGCCGTCATAACCCGCATCATTCGTTCCATCAGCAGTAAGCACATTACATGACACGATACTCGCTGGTAGTGATGTTGCAGGAGCATTACAACTCACCGTTTCAGCTAATGAAGTAAATTCTGGCACACCATCAAACAATTTAATGGTATCGATATTTCCTGAACCGTTATTCATAAAGTAGATTTTATATTCTAGTGTATCTCCCGGTCTCGCTTGGTTACTCCGACCCTCAGTGTCATTTTGAGTGATATTTCTGACTGTTTTTTCAACCTCTAACTCACCAGAGCCATTAAAGCTGACTTTAACCGTGTCAATATCACTTAATTGACGAGTGATCGCACTGTTAGTAAACGTCATATCCGCATTAAGTTGATAATTGTAAATCCCATTTAACGGCACATTGGCAGGCACAAACGTTTTGACAATTAAACACACTTGAGAAGTACCATCAGCACTCACTGCTGTTGGATTGGTAACAACTAAATCGGTTCCTCCATCTAACTCTCCATCACAATCGGTATCAAAATACAGCACATCACTCCAAGAATAACCTGACGGTGATGGTGATTGATTAGTGATAGTAAAGCTCACATTTCCTGAAGTATTGGTATTAAATTTGTGGCTAACAAACACAGGAACACCAGGTTCTGTTTCGGTATAGTTATCAGGTTCTAAAATTGGCATGGTGACTTTACCAAAATCCAAATTATCCAAATTATCACCGGCATTAGCATTGATGAGCATTTGGCTATCAGTAATTGAAGTATTCGTTACTTTGCCGACAAGTCCCAACACAGGATCGGTAACATCCGATTCTGAAATGTCTATCCATGCCGATTGGGGAACAACCTCAAGCAGAAGATCTTTATTGGCAAATTCCACTCCCAATACCAAACTGAATCGACCATTACCATTGGTCACGGTCTGCATGATTTCTTGGCCTGTGGTGTAACCAGGAATTGGTGCATCGTTATAAATGGCTTTCACTACATAATTGGCTAACCGCTGCTCATCACCTTCCAATCTTCCATTATGCGCAGTCATACCACCAATGCCGTTATCTTCAAAAACAGTCCCGTTCAATACAATTTGGTTGATCAAGTTGAACATGTAGTCTTCAACTTCACCGTTATCAACCGTACCTAATGGTGAATCACATAGCGATGGCGCATCACACACACGGAATCGGATGAAGGTGTCACCGTTATACCCTGACGTGTAAGCCGCATCTAATGTGACTGGAACATTATTATGTCCACTACTCACAGTGTAATCGGACAGTACGACTTCACCGGTATCGGTAAAGTCACCATCACCATTTAAGTCAACGAAGATATTGAGATATGAACTGTTACCGTCTTTCTCAAACACGGTGATAGATAAAGTGGTTAAGGTTGAAACAATGATATCGGCTGGCATAACAACCCCCTCTTCATCATCTTCACCTGTTGTATTATCACCCGTGGCATCTGCACTGTAGAAGTCATATAAGTCAGGATCCCACACACTACCTAAGATCAGATCTGGTGTACCTGAAATATCAACATCGACATTACGGTGACCCGCTTCACCATAGCTTTGCGGCGCATCTCCCTTATCAATACTGGCTATACAACCCGCCATATCATGGAAACCAACACCTGAATAGCTACTTGGGATAATGTAAGAAGCATCACCATTAATGGTATTAATACGGTACATTGCAACACGATCATTTAAGTCGTAACTACCATCGCCATCAGTATCATGATCCCCTGTTAGCGTAATTGCATACAAATGGTTCAAATCATCGGTCGCTACCGCACCGGTCCAATAATTTGGTGCCTTCGCACCATTAAAGTTAAGCGGCTGACTTGTTACAGTATTTGCGACCGGATCATAAGCATATAAGGTTGGTGTCGTTGGCTCCGTTTCCGCACCACTGGCTTGGAAACCATTGCCTGTTAAATCTACACCATAGATTAAACCATCCACTTCTGATACCGCCCAATCAGAGCCAATCCGTAACGCATTGTTATTGATTAGTGCGGCTGGAATAGGTTTCGCACTGTATGTCATTTCGAACAGATTAATCGTAATCAAACTATCCCAACGATTATTAGTGATGTAATAGAATTGATTATCTCGTGAAATGGTCCCCATATTGGCAGGATATTTACCACCAATATTGGACGGCAGTGGATCCCCAGCATTTACCGTTACACCACCACCTGCAAGATCATTGATGGTATAAGTACCATCAGAGATGATTTCACCAAGCGATATAAAGCTAGTACCCGAAGTATCTGTCACCACTAACTCAATATTACCCGATGTATTACCCGCTTGGTTATTAAAGGTGGAGTACATTAATCCGCTATCACGGTCAAAAGCTAATGAGTTCAATAAGTTGTAGTTAACACCCGTCACAATGTTATTAAACTCAAAAGTGAGCGGTTGCACCGGCGTTACAGCAGAATAGCTGTAGTTCCCGCCTTCAGTCGTCGATTCTGTCACATAGAGCTGATCACAGGTATTCACTAAATTAA
>NZ_CP131607.1:0-15998 GCF_030685555.1 Candidatus Photobacterium acropomis
AACGTAAGTTATGTAACTAATTGTGTAGCGATTCCTGCTCTATTTCACACCTTTCCCCTGCGGTCGTTCCGCCCTTGTATCAAGGGTTCAACCAAGCCAAAACAACACTTCGCAAATGTCTTGGCCCGTTCGGGTAACAATCAGGGCTAAAGGTCAAAAGCTTTCGTTTGCTGTGCCAAGTGTCGCTAAGGTGGGTGCCGTTTCCATGTGCTTTTTGTTTTCTCCTTATTGTTCTCATCGCTTTTTCACGGGTTGTAACGTTGCACAGCAGAACCTCTAAAACAAGGGTGAAATACACGCTACGCGCCCTTGCTTTAAAGAACCTGCAGTGCCTCGAAAAACGTTAGGCGAAAACGGCGATGAGAACCATTCATAAGGAGAAAAGCGATGGCACATTCCAACTCACACTCACCAAGCTCCACTAAGGCACATCAACCGAGCAGCGTATCACCGCTGCACCACTCAGGCTCTACAACGATGAGTGACAGATCCCGCGATTACCTCATTGATAAACGTTTGCATCAACTCTATACCCGGCTACGAGAATGTAACCCTAGCGTGTTGGAGATGGTGAATGCGCTTAACTTTGTACTTAAGCAATACCCAGCATTAGGGCCAGTGATTGGTACTTGTCACGATCTGGAATGTTTTATTGAAGCGGTAGAAAGTTACGAGCAGGAGGGGGCGCTATGAGTGAGCCGTATTATATGGCAATAGCCAAAACCATTTTAAGCCAGCTCGGCGGTAACCGTTTTATTACCATGACCGGCGCAAAACATTTTGTCGGCCTCACCGAACCTGGGCTGCAATTTGATTTACCTAGCGATACGGGGGCAATCAATAAAGTGACACGGTTACGGGTAATTTTGGATCCGTGTGATACCTACACGGTGATCAGCTTTCGTAAAAAGCGAGGTCAGCTGGAATACATCGAAGTCACACGCCAATCGGGGATTTACTGCGACATGTTAGAGAATGCTTTCACAGAAATGACGGGGTTGTATACGTCGTTGTAAGTGGTGATAGGTGTTAAAAAGCCCTGCATAGCAGGGCTTTTTATTTTTGTTAAGAGGCTATAATAGTCAAGATAATAATTGTGGCGATAACCGTATAAAATATAATAGACCATATTTTATCATCTTGTTTTTCTTGCTCTTCAAGTCTTGCTTGTTCTTCGAGTCTTGCTTGTTCTTCAAGTCTTACTTGTTCTTCAAGTCTTGCTTGTTCTTTAAGTCTTGCTTGTTCTTTAAGTCTTGCTTGTTCTTTAAGTCTTGCTTGTTCTTCAAGCCTTGTTTGTTCTTCAAGTATTGTTTGTTCATCAATAATATATTGGAAGCGTAACGCTATATATAACGCTTTAGCTTTTTGTTCATCATATTCTGTTTCAGATAGGGCTTGTACCCATAAACCATTAAGTTTGTAATTATTTTTTAACTCATCACTTATTTGTTGGTATAAGCGTTCGTCATTTAACCTTTTATATGCGTTTTTACTACTAATGGTCATCTGTTTAATTCATAGTTATATAAATTAGCCATTTATAAATTAGTTTATAAAAAATAAAAAATATAAACTGTTACAACACGTTTCGTATTTTGTTGATATTAATTTATCAGGTTAGTTAATCTTGAATATCGCTTTACCTGCGAGGCCCTGAAATATGGGCTTTATTTGATGGATTTGTCACTTGTGGACACTCCGAGGATAAGGCCCGCCAGCGAGACGCGACATTCATTTCAAACCACGCCCTTATACCATCACGTTAAAACGCCTTCGTGTGAAAAGCCGCAATGCAAGCATCGCTCACACCAAGGCAACGTCATGGTGTTGTCGGGGCGGTTTTCCATTCATTCTGCCGCTGGCTAGCTTAGGAGCTTGCTTCCAACCCCTATCCCCAATCTTGGGGAAGTTTACGCTTCGCGCAAACAAGAGCCTGTCGCACCGTAATGGCTCACGCTCTTAGGTTTAACGGCATAGGTTTGTGATTCGCCATTACCGTGCGTTTGGGTTTCGTGGGTGCTGGCGCTTCATAATTACGGCTGTTTGTTCCTCGTCCCTCGGTAACAAAGCAGCCTTAACATAATGGTTTTTATGCGAAATGTTACGTGCCTAACCCCAGCAAGCTGGCGGGCACTGGGCACAACGCATAAAACGGCAATTATGTTAAATTTTCCGCGCTCAGTTTGGCATCGGTGATCGCTTTAGCCACAAGCGAACATCAAAAGCAAAGGCGCAGCGTGGCTGCACCCTAGCAGGCGTTGCCTGCAAACATTCACGTCAGTTCGGTGGCATTTTGCTTTTTGTGATCGTTGGTCGTCTGCAGTGTTGGCCTTGCGGGCCAATTATCTCGCGCTTCGCACATCGACTCCCACAACCTCCCCCGCCCGCCCAGGGTATCCCGCTCAGAGCCAACAAAAGGTGTCTACGTCTTTGGCTTTACCTATCTGGTTACAGGCTTTATTTACTGGGGTTATCGGGCGGTCTACGGGGGGCTTGTCGTTGTGGTAAAGCAAGATCAAAAGCGATAAAAAAGCCTGCTAGCGCAGGCTTTTTTATCATGATTCGTTCATCACTTCGTTCGAGATGATCGGTATTTGTTTGGTGTACCGTTGTTGAAGTTCTGCAAATAACTCCATGGTATTAAACCCATCTAATGAGGGGCGTTCTCCTGCAAAGTAGGCAACACTTTTATTAAAAAGCGATGATATTGCTAAGAGTGTATCTAGTCGTGGCAGTGTTTTTCCGTACTCTAAATCTAAGTAGGTTTGCCTTGCTACCTTTAAGTGTTTAGCAGCATCGACTTGCGTCATACCGTGTTCTTCACGGTTTTGCTTTAGTAGTAAGTGAAATTCGTTAGTGTTGTTCATTGCTTTTATTTTTCTATACGACGTAGGGCTGGATTGTATAGATAAACGTCAAGTTGGGAAGTAGAGAAAAGTGATTTTTTGTTATGGCAGAAATGCCTTGTAATATATTTAGCTGACTATGTGATAAGTACATGCATTTTTACACCTTATTTAATATTAATATACTACTAATTTAATATTGGTTGTGGTGTTTTATGAGACTTAAGAAACTAAAAATAAAGAACTTTCGTGGGATTGGCACTGGTGCTGATGGTGACGGTGTTGAGGTTGAATTTGATAGTAATAATATCATTTTTATTTGTGGTGAAAACAATGCAGGAAAGTCCACAATCCTTGAAGCTTACGACATGTTGGTCACTGCTAGTAGAAAAGCAAAGCTAAATGACTTCCATGGGAAAGATATATCTAAGCCGATTGAAATTGAGGCATGGGTACAAGCGGAAACAGAAGTAGATAGGGAGCACAAAGCTTTAACAAAATTGTGGGATGAAGAGGGGATCGCAAAAGTTAGAAAAAAATGGCTTTCTGAGGATGCTGTCGGAAGTAAAGAAACAAAAGATCCATTAAAGGAATGGAGTAACGGCGGTGCTGGCGGGATGGATACCTTATTGCAAAATGCCTGTCCAACGCCTGTTTGGATAAGAGGCAGCACCGCTCCTGAAGAAATATTAGCTTTGTTGCAAAGTCTAGTCCAAGAAACAATTTTAAAATCTCTATCAAGCGAACCTGTTTATTTAGAGGCTATTAAAGCTGTTGAAAAGCTTGAGAAAGAAATAACTGATAGTAAATATTCTCAGCAAATACAGCAAAATCTAAACTTAGCTTTATCCGAAGTATTTCCGTCATTGAAATTTTTGTTGGGGAGTGAGGGTAATACTAACATCTCTGAACTATTTAAAAAAAGTACAGTAGTCAGCATCGGCCAAGACGGTAAACCAGAGATGGACTTTATGACTCATGGTCATGGAGTACGACGACAGTTCATTATCAGTGCACTTAGGGGACTAGCAAAGCAGCTAGAAGAAATTAAGAAGACAGCTAAACAGCGAAAAGCGCATAATTTTGAGTTTGATCGTGGCACAAACAAGGATCAAGAACATATAGCAGTAAAGTCTAGGATTCTGCTCATAGAAGAACCTGAACTTTATCTGCATCCTGAAGCTATCCGCTGTATTAGAGATCTGATTTATACATTAGGTAATGACTCTGAATTCCAAATTTTAGCAGCAACGCATGCGCCTATAATGGTAGATCTTTCTAAGCCTCATACTACTTTAGTTAGAGCATGTGTGAATAAAGATCAAATTAATGAGTTACATCAGGTTTCTCATGACTTATTCACACCAGATGAAAGAGATTGCATAAAAATGCTCAACTACTTTAATCCCCATGTGTGTGAGGCATTTTTTAACGATAAAGTAGTTCTAGTTGAAGGTGATACCGAAGCTGTGGCGATAAGAGCTCTTATGGCAAGGATGGTTGCTTCAGGGTTGGCTAATAAGTCCGTGCACGTAGTGAACTGTGGTACAAAAAACAATATACCGTTTTTTCAGAAAATTCTTACACACTTCAAAATTCCTCATTGGGTACTACACGATGTAGATTCTAAAACAGATAAGAATGGGGGTAAGAATAGTGCATGGACACTGAATGAAAAAATTTGGGAAGCGATAATACGTGCTAAAAGTGAAAATGTAGATGCTACTAGATTTACATTTGAATCTGAATTTGAGACAGGCAACGGATATAAATATAACAAACAATTAGGAAAACCATACAGTGCTTTCCTTGAATGTCAAAACTGGGAGTTGGATGACCTTACTAAACAGTCCATCAAATACCTACGTTTTATCCTTGGCATAGACTCAATTGATGGAGAATTGCATTGCCAAGACTATCTAGAAACGCTTGTAGAGACGAGAGCTAATTAAGCTTTTTAAGCCGCTATTCAGCGGCTTAAATTTTATTAATTATCTCTTAAAATAAAATGCTACAAGTGGCTAATCACTGCGTTTTGTATTGCGGTTTTTGGGTGAAAAGCAGTTAGGTCTCTTTTACTTATACCCTAACGAAACTACTTCCCACAGCCTCTCAACCCTTACCGCTTCATTTGCGAAACCACTTATACTAAACTTATTTGAGAAACTAACTTAAATTAAACCAGTTTAGGGAAAACCATGCTGATCCGTGCTTACCTTCGTGCCTCAACTACCGAGCAAGATGCCCAACGAGCAAAAGAAGAACTCAAAGCCTTTGGCGCCAAATTTGGTAGTCGTATTGCTGGCTACTACATCGAAAACCAATCCGGTACCAAATTGGAACGTCCAGAACTCAACAAACTGATCGACGATAGCGAAGCCGGTGATGTGTTACTGATTGAAAAGATGGATCGTCTTACTCGTTTACCTTGGTTGGAATGGAAAACCTTAAAAGCCCGTATCATGGAAAAAGGCTTGGTGATTGTGGTGGTAGATCAGCCTATGACTCATGCGGTGTTCAGTGCGGGGGAGAAAAATAGCATTACCTTGGCCTTAACTGAGTTTATGTTGGATTTGGGTGCAGCGATGGCCCGTGATGATTACGAAACTCGCCATAAACGACAAGCGCAAGGTATTGCGAAAGCCAAAGCGGAAGGTAAGTACCGTGGGCGCCGTGTGAATGAGTCATTGCATCAAGATATACGAGATCAGTTAAGCCTTGGGCGTAGTTACTCAGAGATACAGGAGAAGTTAGGGTGTAGCAGGGCGACAATAGCGAGGGTGGTGAAAAAGTAATAAAAATTTTATATTTTGCTCATTTAATTAATTTGTCGTAAATTACTAATAGTATTAATTTTTTAGGATCGAAAAGTGCTTGAGTTTAAGGTTGAAAATCTTGGTAAGATTAAAGATGCAACATTCAAGATAAATAAATTTACCGTAATTACTGGTCAAAATGGCACAGGTAAAAGTTTTTTTACTAAGTCATTATATTCAATATTTAGTTCAATTGAGAACTATTCAGTAAAGAAATATATTTATAACAGTTTAAATGAATTTAAAAATATTTCTTTATTCCAAAAGAAAATTTTAGAAAAAACTGAAGGGTTTATTTCTAATCCTAATTTAGTTCGTGATTTTGATAGTTTAATTAGTAGTGTTGAAGATGTTCAAAAAACATTAGATATTGAATGTGAACTAGAATTTGAATTGGAAAATAATGATATTACCATTTTAAGAGAACACCTATTACTACTAAATCATAACTTTAAAGAAAAATTTAATGATATAAAGGAATTAAGTAATAATTACTATGATTATGCTGAAAACTATTTCCCATTCTTATTGCTTCTGTGTGATGGTTTAGATAGTACGTATAATGCTATTCTTAGTGATAAAATTAAAGATGAACTTCGTGAAAACTTTCAAATTCAAAATGTAAGTGAATTAATTCATTATGAATCCAAGGAAGTTAGTTTATCATGTGATGAATTATTTAAAATATCTATTGATGAAGATGATAACGTTCGTGTGGCTTTAGGAAAAGAGGCGATTGATTTCTTTAGGAAAAAACCTAAATCAGTTTTCTTTGAATCACCTGCATATTGGCGTGTTAGAGATGCATTAATTGAAGCCAAAATGAAGTCTGGTAACAATTACCTTTCTGGTGTTCCAAAGTATTTCTTTGATCTTGATTCATCATTAAAGCTAAAAAGTAAAGAAGTCACACTTTATCCAGATGTTTATAATGAGATAAAAAGTGAGTTAAATGGTGAATTTAAAATTGAAAATAATGAATTAAGTTTTATTGAAGGGGATAGCAATAAAATATCAAAAAACTTAGTTTCATTTGGTATGACAAACATTGGTATGTTGAACACTTTAATTGCAAATAATGTCGTTAATGAAGGAAGTTATATCTTTATTGATGAGCCTGAGACAAACCTTCACCCTGATTGGCAAGTATTAATGATTAAATCATTAATTAAACTTTCAGAGTTTGGCGTAAATGTAATTATTAATACTCATAGTATTGAAATATTGAAGTATATTGAAGTGTATTTCAAAAAGTTTGTTGATAAAAATATTGATGATTTGTTATCAGTTAATTTTATTGATAATGATGGAACAATGCTTGAATTTGATTCTTCATGCCCTTATGAACAAGTAAAAGAAGCCAGGGCAACATTATCATCATCATATTTCGAACTTTATATGGATGACAAATGAAATTATTGCTTTTGGGTATAAATTGATGCAAATAAATTTAGAAGATTTCATGGGTGAAATTTCTCATGCTAGAGGAAAGGATCGAGAGTTTGAAAAAGCAGGTTTTCATGCTATTAAGCTAGATGACAATGATGGAATATCTGTGGCGTTAGGATTCACTAATAATATGTTAAATAAAGGTGATTATCTTCATATTGATGATGATAAATTTATCATTATTGAGGCTAGTGATTTAAGAGATCAAAGTGAGTGCTATTTTTCATTAGTAAAAGAAAAAACTGAAAAATTAAAGAAAGAAAAAGATTTAAAAAAATTACCTAAAAATTTATCTAAAAATATAGAGAAAGAGTGCTTTTCTCCAATAAGAGCTGAGTTATCCCAGAAATGGAGTGGTTCTATTGCTACTATAGAAAGACTATGTCGAAGAAATAGATTAGATATTGAGCCAGATTATACCTATTTAGTTATTTGTAAGAATGACACTGAAGCAAGAATAATGGATCTTATAAAACATAAGATGCAAGGTACAATAAAAAATATAAATGTTATAAAAACAGATGATGTTAATAAAGTTTTTAGAAATGATGCTTAACATCAAAAAGCCGCTCTTTAGCGGCTTTTTTCATATCAACACGCCTCAGCCCCATACCATTCCCCACCCTCACCACATTCATAGAGTCGGCCCATCCAGCTCATTTGCATGGTTAGGGCTTTGCCGCTTTCTTTCTCGAACGTGATCCAATCTATGGGTAGTGTGCTGTTGTTAAAATCAGGCTGTCCATTCATCTTATCTATTCGGATTGTTGCGTAGTTATCGTCACGTTGGATGTTCAGCCCTGTCATTTGGCTACCGTCGACTTTGTATAAAACATTGCTGTGATCACAATCGGTAATGGTGGCATCGGTGGTGGCAATTAGGCACCAATTATCGGTGAGGGTTTTGGTGCTGGTTAAACCTATGGTGTGAAGGTACACATCGGTGCCGCGCATCACGGCTTCAGATTTAGCAGCAACGATCAGACCACGTAGCTCGGTAGAGGTACGCTTCATTGTGTTGCTGGCAAATAAGTTGTTAAAGCTCGGGGCAGCCATGGTGATGATGATGCTCAATACACTAATGGTGATGATTAATTCGAGTAAGGTTAATCCTTTATTTTTCATAGTATTAAATCCTTTTTACGTAACTTATGTAACTTGCATAAGTTAAATAAGTTATGTAACTTAAATCAGTCTAAAGCGGTTGGCTTTCCACTCGGCTGCATCTATTAAACCTTGGTTGTAATAACTGCCCCAATCGAAGAAGAACGGGCTAAAACTGCCACTGCCTGTGATATGGCTAACCCCAATACAAGCGATAATTACCGCAGCAGAAATAGCGTATTCAATCGGATCGCCGGTACGAAATCGCCCACCAAATAAGTGAAATCGTCTATCGCTGTAAGGGGAAAACGGCACTCCGCTTACTGTCATGGCATCGGTTAAAATGTGGCTGACGCCTCCCCATGCAAAGGCCATTAACAGGCCGTGATAATCCCAAACAAAGGTGAAGGTGATCGCGGCTATTAGCCAATGGGTGAAGATGTGTGTCGGTCCTCGGTGTTTAACGGGCTTACCCAAAGCTTTAGAAACATATTCCATCCAATCGGGGGCGGTAGCTCCTGCCACACAGGCTGCGACGTGTGGGGGCGATACCACAGCACACAGTGCCCCTGCGATTAAGGTGTGGTTGAGCCATTTCATTGGCTGTTACCTTGTTTATTGCTTTTGGCTGGCGGTAGGTAGGCGACTTTTTTAAGGTACTGGTTTACTTGTTCACTGGTGCCGTTGTCACACATCGAGATCAGTGCAAGGCGGTTTTCTATTACTTGGGCTTCGTGCTTTAAAATGTCACGTTGTGCTGCGGCCACTTTCTCTAAAAATCCCACTTGTTCGGTAATGTTGGCCAAACCTTGTTTTACCCGTGCTTGGGATCGGGCTTCCATTGCCAGGTATAACCCCATTTCACGGTAGGCGTAGTTACGGTTCGCTAAGGCTTGAACAAAATCAGCCACCTGTTTGGCAGTGGCGACACGACGTTTATGCTCCCATTCTCTTTCACGGGATTGTTCGGTAGTGGAATAGAGCGGCATTTCCCCAACAATGCCAATGTAGTGATCGGTTATGTCAGGCCAATCGCTGGGATCATATTGGTCGACGCTGCTGCGCATACCTGCCACAAGGTTTACGTCTATTTTGAATTTGGTTTTTTCGGGGTAACAGCGGGTAATTACGTGGTAAATGGTATCGGGATCGACCTTGGGCGCCCCTTGTATTGCTGGAATCGCGCTATGAAAATCAGGGCTCTCGCCTTTTAAGGTTGGTAGCTCGAACGGTTGAATATTCGGGGCTTGTTCGCTCGGTTGTTGCCAAGGTAAGTCGATAGGCCATGCGCTTTCTTCTGTCCCCTCATCTGCTTTTAAGGAAAGGTGTGTGAGCAATAAAGTGGCAGTGGTAATGGCTCTAATCTGCACGGGTAGATCTCCTTCCGCTACCTAACATTTGTAATCCACCTATCACGGCACCCGCTTCCCATGCGCCAGCAACCACACACATGGCAACTAAAAACCAGATCAGGGCTTTGGTGGTGTCGTAACTCACATCACTTTCAAGGTTGGTACGTTGCGGATCGCGACGTTCGACAATCGGGCGAATGGAGGCTGGCAAACGGCCTTCTTCACTGGCCGTCATGATCCATAACTTGGCAGAGATAAGGCACTTTCTGGCTATTTGGGCTTTACGGCCTGTTAGCTTGTGGGCGTCATCAATGAATAGCATGGCTTGGGTTTCAAGCAGGTATTCAGCCAGCAGCTCGGCTTTTAACTGCAAGTTGAGTTTGTGCCATGGTGTGGGCCTTTCTTCTTCGGTTTCGCGTTCGCTGTACCATTTGTCGATCCCTTTCACTTCAATCCAGCTAGAGAGCGGCATTAATCCTTCAAGCACTACGGGCTGGGCTTTCTTGCCCCAAATCTCATTACGGTTGTCTTTAAGGCGCAGTAACCAGCGGCTTTTCCCTGAGTCGTGAGCCCCTGTGATCAACTGACACTCTTTGCGGCGAATGCAGGTTTCTTGTCTGCGGTGGCTTGGGGCAAACTTGCGTGGTGCATCGACGATCAGTGGTGTGATGTACCGGCTACCGTCTTTACGCTGGCGTTTGCTGTCAGTGCGCAGTTTGAGAAATCGCATTATTCCCCCCGAAATAAAAACTCAGCTTAACGTATGCATTTTGCAAAAAACGAAGGCGCAGTGCGGCTTTCGGTGTGCTTCAACCTGTGCTGCAACTGTGCCGTTTGTCAGCGGAAAATTCGGGGAAAAAACGCAAACTTAGCGTTCGGAGAACCGCAGTTTTTTCCGAACGCTTGCGAAGCGAAGCGGAGCAACATAAGGGGTAAACAATTTTATGATGTGTAGTAGTGTTCTGATGAAAAAGATTGTTCGAAAATAACGGTCGTTTATTTCGTACAGGTAATAGTAATCATTAGACGGGGGCTGGGTGATGCCATACCTATGCGTTAGCATCAATCAAAAACCGTTCCATCTTCTGAGTGCTTTTAAGCGTGTTGGCTATTCAATGTAATGCGTTATCAGGTGCGATTGTTCTGCGACAGATTAGTTTGGGCTGGGCATAGTCGCACGGTTCGCCAGTACCGCTGCAGATCGGGGCGTTACTCCCTTTCATTTCTTGGTTGGTTTGTGTGTGTCGAATGACATCAATCAGACCTAACAACCAAGCATCTAAAATAATTGGTAATGTGTGATCACCCATTACGCCATACCTGTTTATCACAGCACTTAACTGCACCATAAATGCTGTACGTCCCCGTCAAGACGGCATTACGTTGTCACGTATTCCATTACTTTTTATTGTGCTGAAAACCAATAACCACCCATTTATTTAATGTCGCTGGCGTAGTGTTCCCCGCAACGACAAAGGCTGAATACGTTACCTTATTTTTTGTGATGAGCATCGTAGAGGACGAGTTGATACGACTGCATCAAAGCAGCATAATGAAGGGGATTGTTCACTTCCCTATGTATTCCTTTTGCACTGCGCCAACAGTGACAAAGGTTATCGACCGTCCTTATCGCTCTGCGTTAATGGCTCCTTTCGCTATAAACAAGCCAATCACATTACAAAATAAAAACAGTCACTTATGTTACGTTTTGAGATAGCGCGATCAGTGTATTTGTTGCAATGTAAAACGTATTTTATGAGTTACAGGGTAATGATGTTTCTCTCGTACAATCTAACGCACTATAACTTCAATTCTTGCATTTATTTAACTTGCATAAGTTACGTAAGTTATTACACTTACCAAAGTTACTTAATTTACGTAAGGGAAGATGATGGGAAAGATTATTTTGCTTGGTAGCCAAAAGGGCGGCTGTGGTAAGTCCACCTTAGCGGTAAACGTGGCTGGTTGGTTAGTGAATCAAGGTCATAATGTGATTTTGGTTGATGCCGATCCTCAAGGCTCTGCCGTTCGTTGGGCGCAAGATCGCCAGGAGCAAGAAACCCTAAAACATATCCCTCACGTACAAGCGTCAGGCAACATTAACCAAACCTTGAAAGATTTGGCAGTCCATTACGATTACGTGGTTGCCGATACTGCAGGACGTGATAGCCGTGAACTTCGTACCGGTATGGTGATTGCCGATGTGCTGCTTTCTCCTTCTCGTCCATCGCAATATGATCTAGACACTTTGCCACACCTCACCGATGTGTTCTTACAAGCACAAGACATTAATCCGAAACTAAAAGGTTACTTGGTGCTAAACATGTGTCCGACTAACCCTGTGATCAAAGAAGCGGATGACGCCAAAGAATACCTCTCTGATTTTCCAGAGTTCGGTATGGCCACAACACTTATTTATGATCGTAAAGCGTTCCGTGATTGTGTGGCAGAAGGTAAATCGGTATTTGAATGGAAAGATGCAAAAGCTAAAGCCGAGATCAGCGCATTAATGGAGGAGGTATTCCGTGGTTAAAAAACGTGAACGTGTGACTGAGCAAGAGAAAATTGATGCTTTTGCCAGTGGTGCTGAAATTAAAATCGTAACCAAAGAAACAACTTCTAAGCGTGAAAAGAAGTTTAAGCGTGTGACTTTCTCTCTAACTGAACATGAAGATCAGCTGGTTGATGAATTATCGCTGAAAGTACGTTCGTTCCGTTGCAATCGTTCACAAGTGGTAAAAGCTGCTTTGGCATTACTGGAAGCACAGGACGAAAAAACGCAAATTGCTCTGTTAGAAAAACAAAAAGAAAATTAATTTTTGCTTGTTCATTGAGTATGTGTGTTAACTCGAAGAGTTATCCACATATTCAGTGAATAGATCCAATATATAGATCCTATATAGATCCTATAAAGATCCCTGATCGCGCTAGCCCTTATGTACCAAGGGCTACAGAGGAGTGGGGTGTATTCTAATTGGGTTATGGGTGTATTCTAATTGGGTTGTGGGTGTATTCTAATTGGGTAAAGTGGTGTATTCTAATTGGGTTTGAATTTTAAGGTATGTGGACAATATGGCTCAGGATAAGACCCTTCTACCGCACACGGAAGTAGCACCGACACCAGAATTGCAGCTTGTATCAAGCACATCAACCAGTGTTCAGCCTAACGTATTGTTACGTACTGGTGTTTTCACGCCTGTTGGTCGTAAAGTTAACATCAATAGCGGTAACATGATGGATTTAACTTCTGATCTGGCTAACTTAGAGCTATGTCAGAAAGAAGGTTATGATTCTGTCACTGTTCGTGGCACTCGCCTTAATGTCGAAACCGATTTCAAAGTGTGGTGTGGCATTGTCTTAGCCTTTAGCAAATTAGGCTTATCATCTAACATCATCCGCCTCAAATTCAGTGAATTTGCCAAATACTGTGGCTACCCTAGCCGCCGTTTTGATAAAAACCTACGTCGTCAAATTGGGGAATCCTTAGAGCGTATCCAAAGCCAGAGCTTAACCTTTCGTCGTAAAGGGGCTGAAAAGGCCGTACACACTGGTATGTTGCTTAAGGCCAGTTATGACGGTGATGAAGATATTGTTGAGCTAATGGCTGATGAATCCCTATGGGATCTTTATCGTCTTGATTACCAAGTGTTAGTCAGTATGAAAGTGCTGTCTAAATTACCTCGCGCCGAAGTGGCACAGTGTTTATATCTGTACTTATTGGCCTTGCCTGAAAATCCTATTCCAGTGTCATTTACTCGCTTACGTGAGCGTTTACGTTTGGAAAGTTGCACTAAAGAAGCTAACCGTAAGATCAAAACAGGCTTAAAGAAATTAGAGTCTATTGGCTTTTTGAGTGGCTCTTTCATGACCAAGAACGGTGAGCAGTATTACTGCATTGACAAGCGTTCTAAGAAGCTGACCAATAATTTAGAAAAATCTATCCTAGATGATTAGGTGTACGCTGATTGGGTAAACAACCCAATTAGGACACACCATTGTGACGTATATCACTGTTTTATGGTGTGCGTTGATTGGGTATTGTCGTCTATCTTCCCTTGTTTTTCCTATTAACGGTGTACGCTGATTGGGTAAATAACCCAATTAGAATACACTTTGCTGCTTTTAAGGCTGGTATCGGGTGTGCGCTGATTGGGTAACTGGCCTATTCTGCGCTAATTCTGTCTTATGGGTGTACGCTGATTGGGTAAACAACCCAATTAGAATACACCATCGCAATTTTCTTCTTCCCTTGTGGTGCAATTTCTCCTGTTTGTTTAGCGTGATGTTTCTTGTCCAATCAAGGAATGATCATGGCTAACTACGCTTATTTGCGGGTATCAGGTGATACCCAAGACGTAAACAACCAGAAACATGGCATTTTAGAGTACTCAAACCGCCTAGGGCTGAGTAACTTGGTTTTTGTAGAGGATTGTGTGTCTGGGGCAAAAAAATGGCGTCAGCGGCGTTTAGGGGGCTTGTTAGAAGGGTTATCTGAAGGCGATGTGATCATTTTTGCTGAAGTAACCCGTATGGCACGTTCCACGCTGCAAGTATTAGAGATCTTAGAACTGTGTATGGAAAAGAAAATCAGCGTCCATATTGCTAAACAGAACATGCAGCTTGATGGTTCTATGCAAGCCAAAATTGTTGCCACCATCTTAGGGTTAGCCGGTGAAATAGAACGTGAGTTTATCCGAATGCGAACCAAAGAAGCGTTAGCGGCCCGTAAAGTTAAAGGGCAAATATTGGGGCGCCCGAAAGGACCTGCCAAACGCTTAAAGCTCGATGATAAACGCGAACAGATAGAAAAGTATCGGGCTATGGGGTTAGGAATTAGAGCTACTGCAAAGTTATTAGATGTTGCACCAAGTACATTGAGTGATTATTTAAAAAGGATTTAAAGGTTGTTTATGAGTTATATTTTTATTTTTAAGTTTGTTTCAGTTATTGCGACAACAATTTCTGTTTTATGTAGTTTTTATTTTTTCAGGCAACATAAGAGAACAAAAACAATAGATGACTTTAACGTGGCTAAATCTTTTCTTAATGATTTGGATACGTTGGAAAACGAATATGTAATTGCTAGAGGTTATCAGGCCATAATTGGTGATAATAAAGTTCATCCTGATATTGTTAAATATCTCTTAACTATTCCTAAATCGTTTGTTGTAATAGATGAGTATCGATTATCAAAGAAATTTTTTCGGGATATATCTGACTTTGATAGTGAAAGTTTCACTTTAGAGTATAAACGTAGATATAAAAATAAATATTCTCTTTTATTATATTATTTTTACCTGTCAATCATCGGGTTGATTGCTATTTTATACCTTGTTTCTTCTCTGTCATATTTTATTTTCCCTGAAAATTTTAAAGAATATTTAAATGATATTTATGGTTATGAGTTTATATGGATTGTATGGGTTTTATTTTTCTTTTCTAGTTGTTTTTTTGGTCGAGAATTTTATAAAGAAATTAAGGCTTATAGAAGTTCTAAAAAGTTATTGAAGCTACAGCTTGATTGGCGTGCTGGATTGTAAACAAAATCAACTTACACAACTTACACAACTTATGCAATTTATGCAACTTACGTAAGTTGTGTAACTATTAACTGCAGCGTTCTTCTAAGATAGAGTTCTTATTACCTTGTACTTTCTCAATCTTTTTTGATCGTTCACATTCCCACTTAGTGACAGGATATTGCTTATCCCAGGCTTCCATCAATTGACGTTGTTGGCGGCTCATTTTGTATTTTGGGTAAGCTGCTTCAAAGTACATATAAGTACGTGCAATCATACCTCTCGAACGTTCAGGTGGCTGCGCTTTCTTACCTTTAGAATCAATGATCATTTCACAGCTACCAAATGTGCGGTAACTGTTATTTGAGGTGTTAGCTAACATCCCAAAGTTATAATTTTGTCGTGTTGCATTAACGGCACCAACGGCTGGATATAAGTTGTATAGATCTGATTGCATCAAACGATACTCTTTATTCGCTTTTTCTGCACACTTACGGCCTTTAAAGTCCTTACCTTTTCTGTCTACACAGACTTCGTTACCTTCACGCCACTCGCTAAAAGCTCGTCCAAAGTTCTCGGCAGGAATGATATGTTCTGCTTCCCAGCGTTCGGTACGTTTCTTGTGTACTTCGGTTGTAAAACCTTTAGGTAATTCTATGTACTTATTTTTATTAAAAGAGGCTCCGCAATAAAGCGTTTCCATGTGATCTTTATTGGTATAAATATCTCTCTGCATGTGCTTCTTTGCTTTGCTGAAAGATTGAATAGTTGTATTCCCTTGGTAAGTATCGGCAACACTAAAAGTTGGAATTAGTGCTGCGGTAATAAGTACTAATTGTTTAATGGTCACAATGATCTCGTTGAGTCTTTAAGTGTATCGTTAATAACAATCGTAACTTATTTAAGTTATTT